>CAVULV010000004.1:0-985466 GCA_963742445.1 uncultured Acidimicrobiaceae bacterium | reverse complement strand
GTCGGCGCCGGCGTAAAGATCCTGGACGAACAACTCGCGCCCTTGCAGATAGGCGAGCATGCGCTGACGGAGGCTCTCAAAGCGTTCAGGCGCAACCGGCTGGTTGATATTCCCCCACCACACTGTTTCTTTGGTTCCCGGCTCTTCGACGATGTACTTGTCACGCGGCGTGCGGCCGGTAAATGCGCCGGTACTGACCGAGAAGCTGCCACCTGCGGCGACCTCACCCTCGCCCCGCCGAACCGCATGCTGAAAGAGGACCGGCATCGACTGGTTCCAATGCACGGCTCCCAGATGACGCATTCCCTGCCGCTCGAGCCCGAACCAACTCTTTGCTCCGGTCATCGGATCGTCCCTTTCATCAGACGCGTCCTCCGGTTGTGGCGCGGCCCACAAACCTGGGAAACCGCCGCCGGCTTCTGCGTGGCACCGTACCATAGGCGGGCGAGCATGTCAAAGTCTGCGCAACGCTGGGTGCTAGCTTAATTCACCCTGAGCGAAAAGTAAGCCGCCTCAACGTTGACCGGCGGAGGGTGCCTGTTCCTGGCGCTTGGGGGCTAACTCTTGCTCTAAAAACGCTCGCAGGCGCGGCTCAGAGACCGTGCTTTTAGTCTCGCATTCCCAAACCGTAAGGACCGACCACCCCATTTCGCGAAGCCGGTCACGATCCTTCGCCTCACGGGCTTTGTTGCGAGCGATTTTGGCTATCCAATATTCTCGGTTGTTCTTTGGGACCCGCGCTCCGCGTGCGCAATCGTGGCCGTGCCAAAAGCATCCGTGGACGAACACGACCTTGCGACGACTGGGAAATGTTAGATCGGGCTTGCCGGGCAGGTCCGGCCGGTGCAGCCGGTAGCGATACCCAAGTCCATGGACCAGCCGGCGGACAATCATTTCGGGCGTGGTGTCTCTCGACTTGACCGCCCGCATGACGCGCGATCGCTCAAGGCTCGTCGGCGACCTCATTGCCATCTGCTTCTTCTTCGTCCGCCGCTTTGGACGGCACGATGGCCGCTCCACCGAGGGCCTCATAACGGCGCTCCGCCAGCCACTCTATGCGCCTCGCCTGAATTAGCATTACCCGCCGAAGTCCGGGTTGAACCTGTCGTTCAGAAATAACCTGCGCCAGTCGCGCAATGATCAAAGATCGACGAGCAATCCGGAAATCCGGGTGTGATCGAAATTTTTGCACTTCTTCCGAGACGATTTGGCCCTCACACACAGGCGGGACTTGGATTTGCATATTTGTGATCGGCGGGTTCTTCTCGTTAAGGATCGCCCCGAAAGCACTATTCTGGACCGCTTTGTCATAGATCGTTCGTTCCAGCGCGTTGAGATGGGCTTTAGCGTCGTTGAATTGCGATTTCTTTGAGCCGGTTTTGGTTACGTCCTGATACTGCATAAGCGGCCAAACCTTAATAGCGAACACCTCAAAAGGATCGAGAACGGACATCGCGACCGCGTCGGTTCGCTGATTGGTTAAATGCCGCCGGATGCGCGTTCGTACCTTTTCGTTCGTCTGCCCGACGTAAATCGGCTCTCCGTCATAGTCGAAGAACGCGTAAACGCCCCAGCGGAAGTCGCCGATCTTTCGGGGACTGCCGGCAGGGTGCGGATAAGACATGTCGAGAAATGTCGTCAGGTTCTTCCGCAGACTATCCGTCTCGAATGGCGGCCTTCTAATTTGGTCGGGATTCGTGACCTTCTTCGCCAATAGAGTAGCCCCCCGAAGAAAAGCTGCAAAGCAACACTCCCAGGAGCTCTTGTCGAATCTCCTATTGGGCGGCTTCGAGCGTGGCGGTCGCTCCGATCACCGGCTCAATGAGATTGTGCGCGAGGTGCCGAACCACTGGCACGCAAACGCCATCTCCGGCAACATGATAGGCGTCGTTGTACCGCGGCGGCAACTTATAGCTGTCGTCAAGCCCCATAAGCCGGGCCGCCCTCGCGGGGAGACAGAAGCCGCGAGCGAACCTTATCGCCCTCTATGACAAGGATGGTTTGGCGGCTGGATCCGCCCGCCGGTGTTCTTTAGGCACCCGGCGATATCATCGAACCGCACCTCGGCGCGCTGATGCTTCATACCCTTTTCGTCCAGTCTGGTGCCGGCCTATAGACACCGCCAACGATCTTCCGCCCGACCTTTGTGGCCGCCGCAACCTTTGCCCTGTTCGCCGGCGACATCAAGTCAAGTATATGCTCTGTCTCTGTCGGGGTGTGCCAATCAACACCGGTTGGGGTCTCTTCGATTAGATCCGCAAAAACGGTGTTCCGCGCCCCCGGAACTTGGATGTTCCACCACACCCATTTCTCACGAGCGTCAATGGGTAGACCCTGGTAAGCCGCTGTTAGCGTTGCCGGGTGCCACAGCGATTGCGGCCCATTGCTGACCAATTCTTGCGGGATGCGTTCACCGTGGCGCACGGCGATAAAGAATACGCGAGGCCGTGATTGCGGGACGAATAGCCGGGCATTAACGACGACGGTGCCGAACCGGTACCCCGAACCCGACAAAGCCGAAGATATAGCGGCGAAATCTTTGCCGCCGCGTGAAGTCAATGTCCCGTAAACGTTTTCTAGAACGACGAGCCGCGGGGCACGTCCTTCTTGGATCAGCTCTCGCATGAGCTTCCCAGAAGGGCCAGAATGTCCCTGATCGCGTCATGGCCGCGGAATCCGCGCGCCCGAGGCCGCGATAATCGCCGGCGAGTGAAAGGTCCTGACACGGGAAGGACGCCCACGAAAGGTCAGCGGTGCCCGGCAGATCAGATCACTTTCACCCTTGCTACATCGTCGCAGACAAAATGATCCCCGCCCCAGTTCTCCCGGTACGTTGCCGCCTTCATTCCATCGAAATCGTTTGCGAACGTGCAGCACCAGCCTGCGCCTAGACCAGCATGCGCCATGCCGCCGCCGGCGAAGAACTCATAGAACGTCGGCATTGGCTTTGCCCTCGAGCGGAACCTATCCTCGTGAGCAATCTGCGCGAACAAATCTGGACGGTCTAGCGAAGGCGTCCGTTCTGGGTCTGGGACAGAGAGAGTTCTTGTCTTCGCCGCTTTCGTTCTGCCGTTTCTCCAGGGCGGACAGAATGCGTCTGCCCGCGCTCGATTGCCCATTTCGCAGCCACGCCGTCCGAGAAAATCCGAATCGACTATCGGGCCAAGCGCTCTCGGGCCGCCTGCTTGATGTCGACGCGGTGGGCGATACAGGAATCAAGGCCGTTCCCTACGCCTTAGGGTTGCAAAACACAACATAGAACACAATGCGAACAGAGTCAAATGCTGGATGCCCAATTTTGCCAGCGCTCAAATCAAGCGCTACCAGCGCTCCTCTGCAACCAGCCGGGCGAGGGCAGCTCGTGCCTCCTCGGGGGTCAAAACCGGGCTGGGAAAATCGAGCCGGGCGGTGTCGCCGGCGCAGCGCAGATCGGCGCCCTCTGGATCGATGCCGGTCATCCGCCAGCCATCGCCGGCGAGCCCGAGCACTCGCTGTGCATAAAATGCGATCGCGGCACTATGAACCTCGTTGATCTGCGCGACGATCGCCGGCTCGGCTGCCGCGAGTGCGCGCGTGTCGGACGCGAACAGCAATTCGCTGGCCTCGATCCATTCGATCCGGCCAAACCCAGCGACCAGATGCCCGCGCTCGATTTCCACTCGATAAAGGCGGAAATCAGCAAAACCGGCATAAAGCGAGGCCGATGGATGGCGCATTGTAAAGCGCGCGAGCAAGCGCCGATCGTCCACGGCATCTGCCCGTCCGAGCAAGGTCAAACGCGGCCCGGCGAGCGGATCGGGGTGGCTTTCGGTCCCATCGAGAAGCAGAGAGACCCGCGGCTCAAAAGCGATGTTACGGCTGTGTTGTGCAAGGTCCGAGAGCAGCAGCAGCGGGCTCGCGTCGAGGTCGGCGGCAACAAGCACGAGCGAGGCGTAGGGCGCACCCCGCAGGCTGGTGGCAAGTGCAGCCCGGTCGCGGCCACGCAATAGTTGCCGGGCAAATCCAGCAGGATTTCCGCCCTGACCGGTTTAACTCATGCCGCAACGGAGCGGGGAATACGACAATGTGTAAAGCGGAGCGGCCTGCAGCAAATGGGCCACAGCCAAAGCCGTGTAACAAACCCGCCCGTCCGGGTTTGTCTTCGCCAGGAAATGGCCATATTTAAACGCGACAGCATCCGCTCTGCAGCCGGTACGCCTTGTCGAAAGATTAACGGGGGGTGCATCAAGTGGCTGACACCATCGCCCTTGTCGACGACGACCGCAACATCCTGACCTCCGTGTCGATGGCGCTCGAGGCCGAGGGCTTCCGCGTGCGCCCTACACCGACGGCGCCGAGGCGCTGGACGGGCTGACACGCCAGCCCGTCGATCTCGCCATCCTCGACATCAAGATGCCGCGCATGGACGGCATGGAACTGCTCGAGCCAGCTGCGCAAGACAGCACGATCCCGGTGATCTTCCTCACCTCCAAGGACGACGAGATCGACGAGGTGCTGGGCCTGCGCATGGGCGCCGACGACTACATCAGCAAGCCGTTCTCGCAGCGCCTGCTGGTCGAGCGCATCCGCGCCGTGCTGCGCCGCGGCGAGCCTCGGCGCGGCGAGCGCGACGACGCCAGGCGAGCCGCTGATCGTGCGCGGCGAGCTGGTGCTCGACCCGGCCGCCACCTGTGCACCTGGAAGGGCCAGGAGGTGAATCTCACGGTCACCGAGTTCCTGCTCCTGAAGTCGCTCGCCCGACCGGCCCGGGCACGTCAAGAACCGCGACCAGCTGATGGACGCGGCCTACGGCGAGCACATCTACGTCGACGACCGCACCATCGACAGCCACATCAAGCGGCTGCGCAAGAAGTTCCACGAGGTCGACGGCGATTTCGCGCAGATCGAAACGCTTTATGGCGTCGGATACCGATACCGCGACCCCTGAACCGGCCCGGCGCCGCCGTTGACGACGGTGCCGAAGACGACGGTGCCGACCGGCCGCCTGCCGCCCTCGCCCGACGCGGCCGCCCCGCTGCCGCGATCGCGACGCCGCGGCGGCGCTGGCCGATCTCGCCGCTCACCCGGCGCATCCTGCTGTCAACGTGCTGGCGCTTGGCGCTGCTCGCCGGCGGGGTGCTCTACCTCAGCGAATACCAGACGCAGCTGATCGACGCCGAGCTCGCCTCGCTGCGCAGTGCAGGGCGAGATCTTCGCGGCCGCGCTCGGCGAGGGCGCGGTCCTCGACTCGGCCGACGAGGGCGAGGTGCTGCTCCCCGATCTGGCGCCGCCAGATGATGCGCCGCCTGGTCGCGCCGACCAGGCGCGGGCGCGCCTGTTCGGCGAGAACGGCGAGCTCGTCGCCGACAGCCGCGTGTTGGGCGGACCTGGAGGCGCCGTCCAGGTCGTCGAGCTGCCGCCGCCCGACGAGCGCGGGCCGACTCACCGACTTTGCCGACGACGTCTACGACTGGATCGTCGGCACGCTGTCGCGCCGCGAGCGCTATCCGCATCTATCGCGAAAGCGCCGATCACCGCGAGCCTCGCGACTTCCCCGAGGTCGCCGCGCGCTGCGCGGCGAGACGCCGGCGACGGTGCGATCCGCAGCGATCCGACGGCTGGCGGCCTGGTGCTGAGCGTCGCCGTCCCGGTGCAGCGCTACAAGCAGGTGCTGGGCGCGCTGATGCTGACGACCGGGAGCGGCGAAATCGAGCCGGCGCTGCGCAAGGTGCGGCTCGACCTGCTGCGCATCTTCGGCGTGGCGCTGCTGGTCACCGTGCTGCTGTCGATCTATCTCGCCGGCACCATCGCCAGCCCGATCGTCGGCTGGCCGCCGCGGCCGAGCGCGCGCGGCGGCCGCCGCGCCGCGGGTCGAGATCCCCGACCTCGGCCGGCGCGGCGACGAGATCGGCGATCTCTCGGGCTCGCTGCGCGAGATGACCGACGCGCTGTGGCAGCGCATGAGCGCCATCGAGCGCTTCGCCGCCGACGTCGCGCACGAGATCAAGAACCCGCTGACCTCGCTGCGCAGCGCGGTCGAGACCGCGGTCCGGATCGACGACCCGGAACCAGCGGCGGCTGATGGCCATCATCCTCGACGACGTCGAGCGGCTCGACCGGCTGATCACCGACATCTCCGACGCCTCGCGGCTCGACGCCGAGCTGAGCCGCGACGAACTGGCGCCGGTCGACATAGCGGCGATGCTGCGCGCGCTGGTCGACGTGCACGAGGCAACGCGCGCCGACAGACGAGCCCGCGTCTCGTGCTCGATCTTCGCCGAGCGCGGCCGCCCGCTGGTCGTGGTCGGCGGATCGAAACGCCGGCTGTCGCAGGTGTTCCGCAACGTGATCGCCAACGCCGTGTCGTTCAGCCCGCCGCAGGGTGAGATCCGCCTGACCGCTCGGCGCGCGCGGCCGCGGCGGTCCTCGTCGTACCGTCGAGGATGGCGGCCCGGGCATTCCCGAGGACAAGCTCGACCGCGATTTTCGACCGCTTCTACACCGAGCGCCCCGCCGGCGAAAAATTCGGCACGCATTCCGGGCTCGGGCTGTCGATCTCCAAACAGATCGTCGAGGCGCATCGCGGCATGATCTGGGCGCGAGAACCGCAGCGACGCCCGATGGCCGCGGTGTCGGCGCCCGCTTTTGTCATCCGCCTGCCGGCGCAGTCGTGAGCCGACGCTCTGCTGGTGCATGGAACGGCGGTGGCGATCGATGGCGAAGCGGTCTTGCTGCGCGGCCCGTCCGGCGCCGGGAAATCCGATCTGGGCTTGCGCCTGATCGACGACGGCGCGCCGCCTTGTCGCCGACGACCAGACGCATGCTGCGGCGCAGCGGCGAGCGGGTGGTGGTACAGCGCTCCCGATCGCGATCGCCGGAATGATCGAGGTTCGCGGCGTGGGCATCGTGCGGGTCGATGCTGGTGGCCGAGGCGACGCTGGCCGCTGATCGCCGATCTACTCCCTTCGGGTCAGATCGAGCGGCTGCCGGAATCGCGAGTCGAGACCGTGCTGGACGGTCGCCGTTCCGCTGATCGCGCTGGCTCCGTTCGAAGCTTCCGCCGCGGCAAAGCTGCGCCTAATCCTGCGCGCGTTGGCGCGGGACCGTTTCCCGCTATAATCGGCCGATGAGGACCAAGGGTGGTCGACGGGGCTCCAGAGGCGGCCAAAAGCCGACCGCTGGCCCGCTCGCGTCCTGCTCGTGACAGGAATGTCCGGGGCAGGACGGTCCACCGCTCTGAAGACCCTCGAGGATCTCGGCTACGAAGCCTTCGACAATCTGCCGGCCTCTCTGGTCCCGGCGCTGGTCGAGAGCGCCGCAGCCGACGGCCCGGCGATCGCGGTCGGCGCCGACGCCGCACCCGCGGCTTTGCCGCCGAGACCATGTTCGAAACGCTCGCCGACATCATCGGCCGCACCGGGCGCGAGTTGGCGGTGCTGTTTATCGACTGTGATGACGAACGGCTCGAACGGCGCTATACCGAAACGCGACGGCCGCACCCCCTGGCCGGAGACCGTTCGATCATGGACGGCATCCGCCGCGAGCGCCAAGTGCTTTCGGCCTTGCGCGACCGCGCCGATCTGGTGATCGACACCTCGTGCCCTGTCCGCTGCGCGATCTCAAGCGCGTGCTGACCGGGCATTTCGCGCTCGATGCCTGCGGCTTGCGCGTCGTTCGTGACCTCGTTTGCCTATCGCAACGGCATGCCGCGCGACGCCGACCTGATCTTCGATGTGCGCTTTCTCGACAATCCGTATTATGTTGACGGACTGAGGACGCTGACCGGGCACGACCCGGCGGTGGCCGCGCACATTCAGAGAGACGTCGATTTCGCACCATTCTTCGACCGGCTGTGGCGCCTGCTGCGCCCTCTGCTGCCGCGCTACGAAATCAGGGGCAAGACCTATCTCACGATCGCGATCGGCTGCACCGGCGGCCGGCACCGCTCGGTCTATGTCGCCGAACGGCTGGCCGCGCGGCTGCGCGAGGCCGGATGGCGCGTCGAGGTCGCACATCGCGATCTTCCGTCGTCGGACCTCGATGCGCCGATCCCGGCGGGCGCGTCCGCTGCCGTGGGTCTGACCGGCGGCGGCCGGTCTCAGCAAAGGGAATTCGATGATCGGCATGGTCTTGGTCACCCACGGACGGCTCGCCGCGGAGTTCGTCGCCGCGCTCGAGCACGTCGTCGGTCGCGCAGACCCAGATCGCCGCCGTCTGCATCGGCCCCGACGACGACATGGAGCAGCGCCGTCAGGAAATCCTGCGCCGGATCGCCGAGGTCGATAGCGGCGACGGCGCCGTGCTGCTGACCGACATGTTCGGCGGCACGCCGTCCAACCTGGCGATCTCGGTGATGGACCGCGCCAAGATCGAGGTCATCGCCGGGGTCAATCTGCCGATGCTGATCAAGCTCGCCAGCCTGCGGCAGAGCGAAAGCCTGGAGCGCACCGTGCTCGGCGCGCAGGAGGCCGGCCGCAAATACATCAACGTCGCGTCGCAATTGCTGACCGACGCCCGGCGATGAGCGATGGCCAACCCGACGGCGCCGAGCGCGGCGCCCGCGACCGTTCGCCGGATCGCGACGATCTGCAACCAGCGCGGCTTGCACGCCCGCGCCTCGGCCCGCTTCGTCAAGACGGCTGCGCTGTTCGACGCCGATGTGCGGGTGCGCAAGAACGGCACCGAAGTCTCCGGGCGCTCGATCATGGGGCTGATGATGCTGGCCGCGGCGCCGGGCACGGTCGTCGAATTCAGCGCCAGCGGACCGCAGGCGGCCGAGGCGGTCAGCGCGCTGGCCGACCTGATCGAATGCAAGTTCAATGAGGATTGACGAGGCGGCCGACCTGACCGGCGGAGGCCACCGCCGCCGAACAGCGACTTGTCCGGGCTCGGCGTGTCGCCGGGCATCGCCATCGGCCCCGCCTATCTCAGCGAGGGCGGCGATCTTCAGGTCCACGAGAGCCACATCCCCGAAGCCGAGATCGACGCCGAACGCGCGCGCTTTGCCGAGGCGGTGGCGGTCTCGCTGCAGCAGCTGCGCAAGCTCAAGACCAAGGCCGCCGGCCTGCCCGAATCCGCCGCCGAGGAGATCGGCTACCTGCTCGACGCCCATCTGGCGATGCTGTCGAACTCGCGGCTGGTGCGCGGCGTCGGCGAGCGCATCGGCCGCACCCGGATCAACGCCGAGCGCGCCGTCGAGATCGAGATCGACGAAATCGCCAAGAGCTTCGCGGCGATGCGCGATGCCTACCTGGCGGCGCGGATCGAGGACATCCGCGTCGTCGGCACCCGGCTGATCCGCAACCTGATCAAGAAACCCTACGTCCCCTATTCGGGCGTGAGCGAGGGGGCGGTGATCCTGGCCGACGAGCTGACCCCGGCCGACACCGCGCTGATGGACCCGCAGCGCGTCGCCGGCTTTGCCACCGAGTTCGGCGGCGCCGAAAGCCACACCGCGATCGTCGCCCGCGCGCTCGGCCTGCCGGCGGTGCTCGCGGTCCCGGCGTTGACCGAGCATGCGCGCGCCGACGCGACGGTGGTGATCGACGGCACCGCCGGGACCGTGGTCATCGATCCGACGCCGGCAGACGATCCGCGAATACGAGGCGCGGCGCGACGCCTTGGCGGTCGAGCGGCGCCATCTGGCGCGGCTGCGCCGGCTGCCGGCGGCGACCCGCGACGGGGTCGAGATCACCCTCGAAGCCAATCTCGAACTGCCGGTCGAGCTCGAACAGGCGACTGGCCAACGGCGCGATGGGGCTGGGGCTCGTCCGCTCCGAATTCCTCTACATGAACCGCGACGATCTGCCGGACGAGGACGAGCAGTACGCCGTCTTCTCGGCGCTGGTCCGCGGCATGGAAGGCAAGCCGGTCACGGTGCGCACCTTCGATCTCGGCGGCGAAAAGCTCGCGCGCTCGCTGGCCGACCATTACGTCCCAGGCCGACAACCCGGCGCTCGGCCTGCGCGCGATCCGGCTGTCGCTTGCAGGACCGCCGGCTGCTCGACCCGCAGCTCGCGGCGATGCTGCGCGCCGCCGCCGAGGGGCCGTTGCGCATCCTGTTGCCGATGATCTCGACGGCGAGCGAGATCCGCCGCGTGCGCGAGGCGATGGAGCAGGTCGCCCGCCGGCTGCGGCGGCGCGGCATGCAGCTGCCCAAGCCGCTGCCGCCGCTGGGCGCGATGATCGAGGTGCCGGGCGCCGCGCTGGCCGCCGACGCGCTCGCCGCCGAGGCCGATTTCTTCGCCATCGGCACCAACGACCTGATCCAGTACACCCTGGCGATCGACCGCAGCGACGAGCAGGTGGCGCATCTCTACAACCCGCTGCACCCGGCGGTGCTGCGCCTGATCCAGTTCGCGATCGAGGCGGCGCTGCGCCGCGGCATGCCGATCAGCATCTGCGGCGAGATGGCCGGCGAGCCGCGCTTTACCGCGCTGCTGCTCGGGCTCGGCCTGCGCAACCTGTCGATGGCGCCGCGCAACATCCCGCGGGTCAAGCAGCGCATCCGCGGCCTCGACATGGTCGCCGCCACCCGCCGCGCCCGCGCGATCATGGACCAGTCCGATTCCGGCCGCATCGCCGCCCTGCTCGACGATTTCAACACCGTCGCCTGGCCTCACTAGCGCGCACCGCTCGATCGGAACACGGGTCCGACCGTCGATCTGGCATCCGAACGTCACCGCTCGCCTCGCTTGTGAGGGTTCGACAGCATGAGCACATTGACCGCCTCCAATGCGCGGCTGGACGCGCATCTGCCGACGATTTCTCCCACAGACCGCAGGGCGGAGGGCAAACGGCTGCGCGACCGCGTGCCACGCGGGGCACATGACGAATGGCGGGCGCCTTCGGACCGGGGCGGATCCGATTGGCATTCCCCGCGCCGCCGATCTGACCCGGCAGCAGGATCTGGTTCCGCTGCGCTATGGCCGCATGCTGCCATCGCCGTTCACCTTCTACCGCGGGTCGGCCGGGGTGATGGCGGCCGACCGGGTTGGCCGCCAAAAGCCGAGGATTCGGGCTGTTACTTGCCCCTCTCCTGCCCGGAAAAATCTGCCGTGCCAACGGGATCGGGCGGATCGGCGGGACCGGGCGGCGGATCCCATCCGGGCACATAGGACGGCGCATCAGGCATTTGAGCGCGGGCGATGCGGGCGAGACGCTCCTTGAGAAGGGTCAGCGCATCCTGCCCGAGCGGGGCGGCCTCGTCCGGGTCGATGGCAACCGCGTGTGGATCGACCTTGCGCAGCAGTTCGAACAACAGCTTGATCGCAGCGAGATCGGCCCCGGCGGAGCGTTCGACGAGGCTGTAAATCATCAGCTCGCGCTTGGTCAGCCGGCGGCGGCGCTTGCCGTCGGGGTTGGCGGCCGGCGCGTCAAGCGCACGCCGCAACAGCGCCCCCAGGCTCGATGAACCGCGCGGCCGGCCATGCGGATTGGCCCTGTTGCCTTTTTGAACCGGGTCGCGATCGGCGGTTTCCGATAGCCGATTCGTAGTCGGGAGGTCCGTCAACCGGCAAACGACCGCCTCATCACTGACCCCTCTTTTCAAACCGGGGCACACCCCCAAATTCACCGCAGAGAGTAGCTGAAATCACATGAATTGTCAATAACACAATATCTCGTGCGTCAGTCAGGAGGATCCCGTTTAATTCCCGGTTCGGCGATTGATATTCCCGGATATCGCCAAACAATTCCCGGTTTTCGCGCCAGTCAAACTTCACAGAGAGACCTTAAGTAATTGAATTATCTTCGATTTTTGCCGCGTAATTCCGGTGAACGCCTAGGGGGCCTTGGGCTCGTAGTCACGGTCGACGACGAGCCCGTTGTCGCGGCCGATGTCCATTCCGGCGTAGGACGAGAATGCGACGGGCACGGTGCGGGCCACGTCGCCCTCGCCGATCAATTCGTCTCCGGCCCATAGCGTTACGTGGCCTCCGGCGCCGGGGGTGGGCGTGTCGATCTCGAACAGCATCTTCACCGTGACGTCGCCGGTGGGGATCGGCTGGTTGGACACCTGCTTGTAGGTCTCTATACCCAGGAAGGAGTAGGTGTGATGCAGCAGGTGTTGCTCGTCGACCCATAACGCGAAGCCGCCGATGAAGTCGGCGTTGGCCACGATCACCCCTTGGGCGCCGCCGTCGGGAACGCTGAGGTGCGCCTCGATGGCGTAGGAGCGGCCGACGATTCTGGGGACCATGCCGCGCTGAATGTTCTGCACGCCGCGTGCGAGCTGGGCGCTCTGGCGGCCGGCGATGACACCACCCGGCGGCTCGCCGCGACCGTGCGCACCTACCTTGACGAGAACGGAAGCCGTGCCAGGACCGCGAAACGACTTCAGCATCCACGAGAACACCGTCTCCTACCGGCTCCGGCAAGCCGAGGAGCTCCTAGTACTGCAGCCGTAGTTCGGGTTTGGTGTGGTTGGGCGTGTCTGCGCTGGTAGGGGCGGTGACCGCGGCATTGTTCGGAGTTTGTGAACACACCTGAATATGCCGCGGCCGCCGCGGTCAACAGCGTAGACCCTGATCGGTGGTGGACTGAGTTCTCGGCGGTGATCGACCGGATCGCGCCGCGTTTCACCCGCTATGAACCGTTGCGTCATGCCGGCGAGTTGATGGCCGGGATGGTCTCGGGCCTCGATCGCAAGAATTGCTGGACCATCGCCGAGCACCGCGGCAACGACACCCCGGACGGGCTGCAGCACCTACTGGCGCGGGCCAAATGGAACGCCGACGCCGTCCGCGACGATCTGCGTGACTACGTCGTCGACGCCTTCGGCGATCCCGGCGCGGTCCTGGTCGTCGATGAGACCGGCGACGTGAAAAAGGGCACACAGACCGTGGGGGTCCAGCGTCAGTACAGCGGCACCGCCGGGCGCATCGAGAACTCCCAGATCGCGGTGTACCTGACGTATGCCGCACCACGCGGACATGCCCTGATCGACCGCGCCCTGTACCTGCCGCGCTGCTGGACTGAGGATTGCGATCGGTGCGAGGATGCTGGAATCCCCACCGACAAAAGGGGATTCGCGACCAAACCCACACTGGCCAAGCAGCTGATCTCCCGGGCCGTCGAGGCCAAGGTTCCCGCGGCATGGGTAGCTGGCGATGAGGTCTACGGTGCTGACCCCAGATTGCGGGCGGCGATCCGCTGCCACCGACTGGGCTACGTGCTCGCTATCGCGGCCAACCGGTGCGTGCCCACCCCAGCGGGAAAGATCCGGGCCGATCGGCTGCCCGCGATGCTGCCCCCGTGGGCCTGGCAGAAGCACTCCGCCGGAGCGGGAAGCCACGGGCAACGCTACTACTCCTGGGCGTGGGTCGACCTACTACCTGAGGACGACACCGACACCGGCTGCCACTGTTTGCTGATCCGCCGCAACGACGCCACCGGCGAGCTGGCCTACCTGCGCTGCTACTCGCCACACTCGGTCACGCTGCACAGCCTGGTCACCGTGGCTGGCCAGCGCTGGCGCATCGAGGAATCCTTCCAAGCGGCCAAAGGCCTGGCCGGTATCGATCAGCACCAGGTGCGGCGCTGGACCTCCTGGCACCGCTGGACCACCCTGGCCATGCTCGCTCACGCCTTCCTGGCGGTGGCCACCGCTAGCGAACGCGAAACCACATCCACACCGACAGGACTGATCGCCCTGACAGTCAACGAGTTTCGACGTCTCTTCGACGCCCTGCTGCTGGCCACCCACCACACCATCACCAGCTTGATGGCCTGGTCACGATGGCGACGACGACACCAATACCGAGCCCGACTATCCCACTACCGACGCCGCGAAAACCAATGACCACGAACTACGGCTGCAGTACTAGGCCGCTCGGTGGACAAGCGCACCCTTGAACTGCGCGTCGCACTCACCCTGGCCGAACTGGTCGACAAGACGCCTGAACCGAATCTATGGATTCCAGGCGATATTTCGGCCCACATGGGGAAAGGGAACTGAGAGAAACGGAGTGTCGCGTGCCGTCGTGCCCCACCAGTGGGCGCCCACCCCAGCGGTCGTCGGGTACGGCATTGACAGCGGCCTGCGAGACGGCGGGATGCGTCATAAGGTGGTTCCCCAGATCGATTGATTCTGGAAAGATTTCGGTGCGAGGCCGGCGGAATAGTCGTTCGCTTTGGACACGCTCGAGCTATGGCCAGCTATGCATCACATCGGGACTGTCACGGAATACTGGTCGCGCAGCACCCGCTTGAGGATCTTGCCCGTCGGGTTGTGTGGAATGGCCCGGCGAAGATCACCTTTTTCGGCAACTTGTAGCGCGCGAGTCGTGTTCCGCAGAACTCGACGATTTGTTGCTCGCTGACCTCGCTCTGGTCGGCAACGACGATGGCGCAGGCGATCTCGCCCCACTTCTCGTCGGTCAAGCCGATGACCGCCACCTCGCTGACGCCGGGAATGCCGATGATCACGCTCTCGATCTCCGCCGGGTAGATGTTCTCGCCGCCGGAAATGATCATGTCCTTCAGACGATCCTTGATGTAGAGATAACCCTCATCATCGATTTCGCCGATGTCGCCGGTACGGAACCAACCGTTATCGAAAGCGCCACGGGTGGCATCCGGGCGATTCCAATATTCCTTGAGCAGGATGTCGGACTTGATCACGACTTCGCCTTCCCCGCGTTCGCTGATCACGCCATCGTCACTGCGCACGCCAACGTCTGTGAACATGGTGGCCCGTCCAGCCGAGCCGGCCTTGCGCAGTGCGTCTTCGCTGAGCAGCAGGGTGCCGCCACCGCACGATTCGGTGAGCGCGTAGCCCTGTACGACCTCCATGTTTTTGGCGGCATACATCTTGATCAGGGCCTCCGGCATGGGCGCACCGCCGGTGATGAAGTAGCGGAAGTCGGGCGCCTTGAGTTCGGCGAACTGGGGCACCTGGCGCATGAAGTTGAGGATCGCCGGCACGGCACCACCGATGGAAACCCGTTCATCGACGATCAGTGACCACACCTTCATCGCATCGAATTGCGGCATCGAGATCAGGCTGGCGCCGCGCATGGCGCAGAAGATGACCGTCGTCAATGCCGCCACGTGGAACATCGGCAGGGGTAGCAGTAGGCGGTCCTGGTAGCGCACATCGATCGTCGAGCACCATGAACTCGCCGCCGAGTGCACCGAGTCGTGGGTATGCACCACTCCCTTTGGATGTCCGGTGGTGCCCGACGTGTACATGATGAACAAGTTGTCGGCGCCGCCGGATTCGCCGGCCGGTTCGTTGGCAGCTGCGGTCTTCAGGCGTTCGCCGAGAGAGTCAACGCTGCCCCCTGCCGGTACCCAGTCGCTGACGGTGCAGGAAGAGTCGGTATCCGCCTTGATGGCGTCAACTACCGTCGCCAACGCTTCACCGTAGATCACTACTTTGCTGCCACTGTCGGACAGAATGAAATCCACCTCAGGCGCCGCAAGGCGGGTGTTGAGGGGGACCGCCACGGCCCCGATCTTGGCTGCGCCATAGAACAGGCAGCAGAACTCGACACTATTGGGCATCAGTAACCCCACGCGGTCGCCTTTGCCGATCCCGAGCGAGGTGAGCAGGTTGGCGCACCGGTTCGCCAGTGCGTTCATCTCTGCGTAGTTCATGCGCACGTTGGTGGATGGCTCGACGTAGGCCTCGAGCCGCGGCGAAACGGTGGCGCGTTGTCTGAGCATGGAGCCAATGTTCTTCATGGGGTTCTCGACTTCGATGTGGGACTGGTTACACCAGAATCGATTTGGAGCTCCGGAATGCCTGTTCAATGAGTTCGGCAAGCCGGAAGGGCTCGTGGACGGCTTCCGGCGCCGCGCCGATGGCGATGCACAGCTCGGTGTTGAAGCTGGCAAAGCTGACGTTGAGTCCGGCGCCGGGCGGCACGATCGGCAGGCCATGGAACGCGACCAACGGCGCACCGGCGAGGTAGAGTTGCTCGGTCGGCCCCTTCATGTTCGATATCACCAGGTTGGCGCTCGGCACCTTTCCGAACCAGGGCACGGTATCCGACATGGTCAGGCTGCCCAACAGCAACAGCGCATAGGCCTGGCGCGACGTCGTTTGCATGCCGCGCCCTTTGTCCTTTGCACTCGTTGTCGAGGCGTTTATTTCCCTAAGGCGCTCAACGAGACTCGCCTCGGGTGCACCCATGGGGATCAATTCGGCGCTCACCTGGTTACCCCCTCCCCCGCCCGATTTGTCACGCAGCGACATGGGCATGAAAGCCACCAGCGGCCGGTCGGTGGGAGCCTGGTGTTCGCCGAGGTAGTGATGTAGTGCGTCGTCGATGATGGTCATGACCACGTCGTTGACGGAGGTGTCGGTCGCCTTGGCGACGGCCTTTACGTCGGCGAGCGGCAATTCGACGTTCGCGTAGGCGCGCGCCGCTGACTTCGCAGTGTTATTGAAGAGAGTATGTCGCGCCGTGAAGGGCAGGGACGTCTTTCGCGCCTTCAGGTTCAGTGATTGCGCGCCAAGGTCTAGCACGTCAGCACCCACGCCGAGAACATCTCCCGGCAGCTTGCTCAGTCCCCTGAGCATGCCTTGCAGTCGCTCTATTTGCGAAACGCTTGGGCGTGACCGGCGTGGCTTGTCGCCGCTCTCAAGAGCCATCCAGGGACCGGCCAGCGTCTTGTTGCGTGGTGAATCGCTCAGGAAGTTGCGCATCGCGCGCAACCCGCCTTCACCGTCGATGAGCGCGTGGTGCACTTTGATCATGACAGCGATCCGGCCATTCTCGATGCCGTCGATGATGTAGCACTCCCAGAGCGGGTGTCCCCGGTCGAGCAGGCTGGTGTTCAGGAACGAGACCGTCTCGTGAAACTGCTGCATGGAACCCGGTGCCGGTAAGTCGATGTGCCGAACGTGATTCTGCATGTCCGGCTCGACCGTTTCCCACGCCGCGACATCTCTGCCTAGCCATTTCAGCTTGTGATTGAAGGGCTTGGCCGCCTGGCTGTGCCGATAGGCATCGAACAGGCGCGGCCCGAAAGTAGATTCCTGTCCCTTCGGTTTTTGGAAGATGGTGAAGGCAGCCATGTGATTTGGCCGGTTGGCTCTCTCCAGCAGCAGGAATGACAGATCGGTCGGGCTGATGCGGGTCATGTAGCCATCTCCTTGGGGGTATTCAGGTTTGATGTGGCCTGCGCACGGGCGACCGCGAGCAGCTCGTCGAGCGAGGTCCGGAAGCCGCGGACCAGCTCCCACGTGTCGGGAACTGCGACGGCGTCGGCAAGGACGCACAGGTTGAACTGGTCGCAGTAGCTCCACACGGTCATGTTGAGCGTCGCGCCGTGGGAGATCTGCCCGGTGGAGAACCACTGAGCGACGCGCCACCGGCCGAGGTACCGCGGCTCACGCGGCCCCGGCACGTTGGACACGACCACGTTCTTGAACGTGTCGAAGCGGCCCTTGGTCCGCGCGTTGGCGCGCGCAAGGCTCGAGATGACGCGTTCGGGCAGCAGCTCGATCACCGCGCCGACGTCGGCGTCCTTGGTCTGGGCGAAGTGCTGCTTGGTCGCCTCGGCGGCGACGCTGGTCGCGCGCAACCGCTCGAGCGGGTCGGCGATCTGGGCGTGCAGCCAGACGTAGTCGACCGACGAGTAGTTGCCCGGGTGGGCGCGCTCGGCCGCCGGAGTGACCGCGAGCGGCATCGTGGCCACCATCGCCTCGTCAGGCGTTGAGCCGAGACGCTCGAGATAGCGGCGAACGCTACCCGCGACACACGCCATGAAGACATCATTGATCGTGACGCCGAGCGTTTTGTTCACCTCGCGAACGTCGGCGAGCGGGAACGTCTCGCAGGAAAACCGCCGGCTGCGCGACAGCCCGCACTGGAATGGGCCCGGCGGGGTGGAGCGGTCGAACGCGGACGGGACGCGCCGCTCGCCATCTTTGGCGAAGTCCCGCTCGATGCGCACCCGATCGCGCACGGCCCGTGCGGTCGGCGCGACCCGGCGGAGCCTGGAGGGCAGGTCTCGCAGCGCCCAACCCAGTCGCTGCCGTGTCGACGGCAGCGGTTGCGGTGTCCACGGGGGCGGAACTACCGCGGCATCGTCAGGCGTGTCGTTGTAGAACGCGGCGAGCATGTCCAGCACACCGACGCCGTCGGAGTAGGCATGGTGCAGCAGCGTCACAAGAGCGACGTGGCCGCCTTCGAGGCCCTCGACGACCCAGATCTGCCACAGCGGTCGGTCGCGATCCAGCGGGTGGGCGTAAATCTGCTCGACGAGCTCGCAGAACTCCTCCATCCCGCCAGGAGCCGGACATACGACCCGGCGCACGTGCGCGTCGAGATCGAATTCGGGGTCCTCGACCCAGATCGGGTGATGCAGGCCCAGCGGCGTCGGCAGGTACCGCAGCCGGAAGACCGGAAGCAGGTGGGCGCGCTCCTCGAACATCCGCCGCACCTTTGGCCACGACCAGCCGTCGGGGTCCGTCGACGGGTCGAGCACGCTGATCTTGAGCGTGTGGTTGTAGGCGCTGCCTCCGTCGAGGTACAGCATCAGTGCATCGACACCGTTGAGTCTTCTCATCGCGTTCGGGCCTCCTCCACGTCTCGCTACCAGGACCCTAAGCCCTTGATGACACAGTGTCAATATGCTAACGACACAGTCGTCATTAGTTATTGACACTATGTCGTTAACGGCCTACCGTCGGCACCATGACACCAACGAAAAAGCCGACCGAACGCACAGACACCCGACACAGGTCTCACGGTGGCCGTGACCGGGCCCACCGGGGAGGTCGGGCGCTCGCTGCTTGCCGCACTAGAAGGCTCAGATCAGGTCAAGCGTGTGCTGGGCATGGCGCGACGGCCGTTCGACCCGGCCGAATACGGCTGGAAGAAGGTCGAATATCGCCGTGGTGACGTGCTGGACCGTTCGACCGTCGACGAGCTCGTCGCCGACGCGGACGTCGTGGTGCATCTCGCGTTCATCATCTTCGGCGATCGCGAGGAGACCCGAACGGTCAACCTGCAGGGCACCCGCAACGTGTTCGAGGCGTGCGTCGCGGCGGGCACGCGCCGGCTCGTCTACACGTCATCTATCGCGGCATACGGCTTTCACCCCGACACTCCCGAGGTTGTGACGGAGGACGTCATACCACGGGGAACGGAGGAGTTCTACTACTCGGCGCAGAAGGCCGAGCTCGAGGCGCTGTTCCACGAGCTGGTCGACGGCTCCGGCATCGAGGAGTACATCTTCCGGCCGAGCATCGTCGGGGGACGCGACGCGCCGGCGCTGATCAACGACGTCGTCAAGCGCTTCCAGCTCGGCGGGCGCCTGCCGCTGGAACGAGATCTCATCCGGGTCATCCCGGGTGCATCTCCGGTGATACCAGAGGCTGGGACGTCGTTTCAGCTCGTGCACCACGACGACTGCGCCGACGCCCTCCTCGCTGCGATCGAGGGCCGCGGAGCCCCCGGCATCTATAACCTCGCCGGAGACGGCGTGGTCACGATGACGGATATCGCGCGCGAGCTCGGCTGGCGGACGGTCCCACTGCCGGGTCTGGCGGTCAAGGCCTTGGTCGGATTGGTGACGCGGCTCGGGCGCCTCCTCCCGCAGGAGCTCGCTTGGGTCAACGTCGCACGGCGATCCGTGATCATGGACACCACAAAAGCGCGCCGCGAACTCGGCTGGCGCCCGCGCCACGATGCGGCGGAGACCATGCGCGAGACGATCGCAGGAGCAAAAGCCGCCGGGATCATCTGATCGCATCGATGATTGTCGACGTCATGTCATTAAGTTCGACTACCGCTCCCGGCGCTACGCTGACTTCGATGACCGCGAAGCGGCGCATACGACGCAAGCCCGAAGACGCCGAGCGCGAGATACTCGACGCGGCGGAGGCGTTGCTCAAGGAGATCCGCTTCCGCGATCTCACGGTCGATGCCGTCGCGGCGGCGGCGAACATGCGGAGGTCGAATTTCTACAACTACTTCAAGGACCGCAACGAGCTGGTCATGCGACTCGTCGATCGGATCGGGGGCGAGATGTTCGCCGCCACGCGACTGCTGGCTCGAAAGCGAGAACCCCGATCGCGTCGCCGCATTGCGGCAAGGGTTGCGCGATGTCGTCCGGATCTGGAGCCGGCACGCCGACGTGCTGGCGGCGATGAACGAGGCTTCCTATCACGACGAGGCTGCGCAGCGGTACTACCGCGGCGGAGTCGTTCAGGAGTACATCGATCAGATCGCAACGCTCCTTCGCCGCGAAAAGCGCCAGGGCCTTACGAAAGTCGCCAATCCTAACGAGGTCGCACGCGCGCTGATCCTCCTCAACGTCAACTACATGACGGAGCGCGTCACGATGGACCACGCCCGCCCGGAAGCGGTCGCGTCCGTGCTGGCAGAGATCTGGATTGCCACGCTGTACCCAGACGCGACCTGAGCGCCTCGTTCTCGGCTCAATCCACGTTCGACGGAGGTCTAGCTAGACGTTGCGGCCGCGTGGTTCTTCCGCACCGGAGGAATTTCGCCACCGCTACGGCAATGATTCGCTGAGGTTTTGCTGGTTACTTCGCCCACGGGAGGAATTTCGCCACCGCTGCTGCAATGATCCGCTGAGGTTTTGCTCCTACCCGTCCTCGCCGAATTATTTTCCCGGCCAATCTTGCGTCAGTGAATGATCACGCCGCGGATGTTCTTACCGTCCCGCAGGTCTTGGTAGCCCTGGTTCACCTCCTCGAGGGTGTAGGTGCGAGTCACGAGCTCGTCCAGCTTCAGCTGACCGGCGTCGTAGAGCCGCAGCAGCCGCACGATGTCGTACTGCGGATTGGATGAACCGAACAGCGACCCTTTGATCGTCTTCTCGTGCAGCGTCAGGTCGGTTCCGGAGACGTGCACGGTGAGCTTGGCTGGGTCTGCCAACCCGGTGATGACGACGGTGCCGCCCTTGCCGATCACCGCGGTCGCCGCCGAGACAACCTCTTCGTCTACGGTGCCCACCAGGATCAGCGCCGCGTCGGCGCCCTGCCCCCAGGTGAGCTCGTCGACCTTCGTCGCGGCGCTGGCGGCATCGGCGAAGGCATGGGTGGCGCCGAACTTGAGCGCGGTCTCGCGCTTGAGTGCTACCGGGTCCACGACCACGACGTACTTACAGCCGGCGGAGATCGCGCCCTGGACCGCGTTGATGCCCAGGCCTCCGACGCCGTAGATGACGGCCGTGTCGCCCGCCCGGAGGTTTCCGGCATTGACCGCGGTACCCCAACCGGACGGTACACCGCAGCCGACCAGCACCGCAGTCTCCAGCGGCAGCCATTCGTCCACTTTCACCACCGAGTGTTGCGAGATGGTGGCCCGCTCGGCGAATGTGCCGAGCATGCACATGGCACCGAAATCCATTCCCTTGGAATGGAATCGGAAACTGCCGTCCGGCATGCAGCCGTCCAGGATGGTGGCACCCATATCGCAGAGGTTCTGCCGGCCGGTCGAGCAGTAGCGGCAGGTCCCGCAGCTCGGGATGAAGCTGCACACCACGTGGTCGCCAGGCTTGACCTTGGTGACGCCGGGGCCCACCTCCTCGATGACCCCGGATCCCTCATGGCCACCCACGATCGGGATACCGCGGTGGCAGGTCGCCGTCGGTGAGGTGCAGGTCCGAATGGCACAGTCCTGCGGCGGTGTACTTGATCAGCACCTCGCCAGGACCTGGCCCGTCGAGATCCAGCTCCATCAGTTCGAACGGCTTGCCCGCCTCAAGCAGTACTGCAGCAGTGGTTTTCATTGTGATGTCCCTTTCTGGACCGCGATGCGCTACTTCGCCCACGGGAAGAATTTCGCCACGCCCGCGGCAACGATCCGCTGATACGACGAGCCCATGATTCGAGCGAGCACATCGACGGCCTTCGCCTCCAAGCCGATCACGACCCGGGCGTGGCCCTTGGCGACTCCGTTGACGATGGTCTCTGCGGCCATTTCGGGCGAATGGACGAACAACCACTTGTCGAAGAACTCCGCAAGGGTCTGCTGATCCTCGCCGTCGGCGACGGTGGCGTTGCGGGCGACGGCGGTCTTGATGCCGCCGGGATGCACGCATGTCACCTTGACCGGGTGCTTGGCGACCAGCATCTCCTGGCGCAGCGCCTCGGTGAAGCCGCGCACGGCGAACTTGGCGGCGTTGTAGGCGCTCTGACCGGGCACTGCGATCAGCCCGAACAGGCTCGAGATGTTGACGATGTGCCCGTCGCCGGACGCGATCACATGCGGCAGAAAGGCTTTCGTCCCGTTGACGACGCCCCAGAAGTCGACGTCGATGATGCGCTCGATGTCCTTGAACTCGGACTTCTCGACGTTACCGTTGTAGGCGATGCCGGCGTTGTTGTAGACCTGGTTGACCGTGCCGAAGTGTGCGACGACCGCGTCGGCGTAGGCCAGCACGGCCTCGCGTTCGGCGACGTCGAGTCGGTCGGACTTCACGTTGCGCGCCGAGTGCTTGCGCCTGGCGGACGGTTTCGGCAAGTCCGTCGGTGTCGACGTCGGAGAGCGCGAGCTTTGCGCCCTTGCTCGCGAGATTGAGGGCCAGCGCCCTGCCGATGCCGGAGCCGGCTCCGGTGATGACGGCGACTTTGCCTTCGAATGAGCTCATTTGGCTGCGACCTTTCGTTGGATCGGTTCGGTGGATGTGGTTGCGCAGCTTTGCCCCGAGGTCGGCGATCGCGTCGCGTGCTTCGGGGAGCAGACTGACCTGGAGGTGGAAGTCGTGCCACATGTTGTCGAACCGGCGGTGGTCGAGGAGAGCCCGTCTTCGAAGCGGCACAGGCAGTTTCGATCTTGTCCGCGTCGACGGAGATCGGATCGTCGCCGGCGGTCTGCATGACGATCGGCGGCAGGCCGGTCATGTCGCCGTACACCGGAGAGATGCCGGGCAACCGCGGATCGAAGGACCCGGCATAGCGCGGCGCCCACTCGGCCGTCATGGACGGAAGGATCAGCGGATCGCGCAGTACCGGTCGCATCTCGTCGACGTCGAGCGCGAGGTCGGCCCAGGGGCAGATCAAGCCGAGCGCGGCCGGGAGGGGGAGTCCGGCGGTCGCGCAATGCCATGGCGAGTGCCAGTGTCAGGCCGCCACCGGCCGAATCACCAGCAATGACGAGTAGTTTTCGGGTCGAGTCCGTCCTCGATCAGGCGGGTGTAGACGGTGACCATTTCCTCGAGGGCAATCGGATAGCGTGCTTCCGGTGCGCGTGAGTAGTCGGGGATCAGCGCTGTCATGCCGGCCGCCGCGGCGAGCTGCGCGACCATGCCGCGATAGCCCCTGGCGCTGCCCAGGGCGTAGGCGCCGCCATGCAGGTAGATCAGCGTCGCCGTGGGTTCCGGATTGTGGGGGTTGCACCCGCTCGACGGGAACGCCCGCGATCGTGACGCGCTGGAAGCGGGTGCCCTTGGGAGGACGGGCCGCAGCCGTGAGCAGTCTCGAGCATCAGGCGCCGCCCACCGACACCCAGGTGGCGGGACCCGAACGCTGGTCGCGCGCCTCGTAGCACGGCGCGGATCACACTCTTACTGAGTTTCACGATGACCTCTCATTGGGGAATAGCGAGATATGTTGGCGGGAAGGCTTGCTCAGGCCACAGCTGCGTCGATGCGATGTCTGTTCGAACCGCAGCACACCGTCGTCGACGGGGTCTTCGAGCAGCATCTTGGAGTCCTTCTCGTAGTGCATGAGCACCTTCCACGGGTGCTTGGATCCCTGCCGCGGCAGAGTGTCCTGGCCGCGCTTCACATAACCGGAGTTGCAGCTGGTCGAACATGCCGATGTCCAGCGCGCAGTTCTCGATATCGCGGGGCGTTGCCACCGTGTGGCCGTTGTCCGTCCATGTGCTTGAACAGACGGCACAGGTAGGCGCCGGCGATGTCGGACTTCAGGGTCCACGACGCGTTGGTGTAGCCGATGATCCAGGCCAGATTGGGAATGTTCTCCACCAGCACACCCTTGTAGGTCATCTGGTCGCGCAGCTCATGCGCCTCACCGTCCACGGAGAGTTTCATGCCACCGAGCATCTGAATGTTCAGTCCGGTCGCGGTGACGATGATGTCGGCCTCGAGTTCCCGCCCGGACTTCAGCAAGATGCCCTTCTCGGTGAAGGTGTCGATCTGATCGGTGACCACCGACGCCTCACCGGATGCCAGCACCTTGAAGAGATCGCCATTCGGCACAGCACACATCCGCTCGTCCCACGGCATGTACTTCGGGGTGAAGTGGCTCATGTCGACCGACGGGCCGACGTGTCGTCGAACCTGCCAGAGCAGAAGTCGGCGCATCTGTGTGGGCCAGCGGCGGCAAGCCAGGTAGAGCTGACGCTGGATGGCGATGTTGCGCTTGCGCGCGAACGCATACACCCACCTGTCCGGCAGGAAACGACCCAGGACTTCGGAGATCTTGTCGAGGGCGGGCAACGAGAAGATGTACGACGGTGAGCGCTGCAGCATGGTCACGTGCTCGGCGTCGCCGGCCATCGCCGGGACCAGGGTGACCGCCGTTGCGCCACTGCCGATCACGACGACCTTCTTGCCGGTGTAGTCCAGGTCTTCGGGCCAGTGCTGTGGGTGGACACACCGACCCTGTGAACTGGTCCACACCAGGGAAGGTCGGGAGGTAGCCCGCGTCGTAGTTGTAGTAGCCGGTGCAGCTGATGAGGTAATTCGCAGCTGTAGGTGCGCGTTTCGCCGCTTGCCTCGTGAAGGGTCGTCACCGTCCAGCGGCTCTGCGGGCTCGACCAGTCCGCGCTGACGACTTTCAGGCCGTAGTGGATCTTGTCGTCGATGCCGAACTCCGCCGCGGTGTCGGCGATGTACTGCGCGGATCGACGGGCCGTCGGCGAGGACCTTGCAGTCCTGCCACGGGCGGAAATTGTAACCGAAGGTGTACATGTCGGAGTCCGAACGGACTCCCGGATAGCCGGAACAGGTCCCACGTGCCGCCCAGCCGCTCGCGTCGCTCCAGCACGGCGATGGTCTTGTTCGGGAACTCGGCCTGCACCTGACAGGCCGTACCGATACCGGACAGGCCGGCGCCGATGATCAGGACGTCGAAATGTTCTGCGGTCATGGATTCCCTCGCGATTTTCGGCTGCTGTGCTCGCTGGACGATGTACCTAGAATGATCGAATACGCGTGGCAAGTATTGACACTTAACGACAAGTTTTTATCATTTCCCGACACAGAGGGCGATCAATGGAAGCGAGGCGACACCCTCGTGTTCGCTGCTATGGCGCGTCATCCGGCGATGTACATCGACTTCAGGTCCAGGTAGCTGTTCAGCGCCTCCGGACCGAACTCGCGGCCGAGTCCGCTGTCTTTCACTCCGCCGAATGGCGAACCGATGGCGATCGGATATCCGTTGATGCCGATAGTGCCGGTGTGTACCTGGCGCGCAATGGTCTTCGCACGCTCGGTGTCCGCGCTGAACACCATGCCGCCCAGCCCGTACACGGAGTCGTTGGCATTCGCACGGCGTCCGCCTCGTCCTCGTAGGGGATCACCGAGAGCACGGGACCGAAGATCTCCTGTTGTGCGATGGTCGCGTCGTTGGTCATTTGGGCGAATACCGTCGGTTCGACAAACCAGCCTTTGTCGATTACCTTTCGGTCGGCCACCGCCGGCAACCAATCGTGCTTCACCCCTGCCCTTTTCGATGTAACGCTCGACACGGTCCCGATGGGCCGCGGTCGCCATGGGCCCGATCTCGGTGTTCGGATCCAGGGGATCGCCGACCCGCAACGAGGACACCCGGGTTGCCAGCGCGTCAACGATCTCGTCGTAGCGACCTGCGGGCGCAAGGATTCGACTGCACGTGACGCAGGTCTGTCCGTTATTCATGAAGGTGATGAACTGCAGGTTAGGCATCATTTGGTCCATGTCGACGTCGTCGAGCAGGATCGCGGCCGACTTGCCCCGAGTTCCAGCGTGACCGGACGCAGCAGTCCCGCACAGACTGTGGCAATCGAGCGCCCCGTTGCCGTCGAACCCGTGAAGGCGACTTTGTCCACTTTGGGGTGCGAGATCAAATAAGCTCCGACATCGGGTTCACCCCGGCACCCAGTTGATGACGCCTGATGGGATTCCCGCTGCCTCAACGGCTTCGGCAACAATGAACCAGTCCAACACCGTCGCCGGCGGTGACGGTTTCACGACCACGGAGCACCCCGCCGCCAGCGCCGGAGCGATCTTGCTCATCGCGAGCACTACCGGGTAATTCCACGGCACGATCGCGGCGATGACACCAATCGCCTCGCGCCGGACCACGGTCTCGCTGCCCAGCTGCGATGGCCGCACCTCCTTGACCGACATCGTCGCTGCCAGGTCCGCGTAGTACCGGAGCAACCCGATCGCGAAACCGCCCTCAAACGCCTCGCTCAGTCCGATTGGCATCCCATTTTCCTGGCTCACCGTTCGCGCTAATTCTGCAGAGCGCGTTTGTAATTCGTCTGCGAACCGGATCATTGCGGCGCCCCGATCGGCCGGGGAGGCTTGCGACCATTCGGAGTTCCTGACCGCGGTTCGCGCGGCCGCCACGGCCCGATCTACGTCCGCCATGTCAGCTAGGGGAACGGTGCCGAGGACCTCCTCGGTCGCCGCGTTCAGCACGGTCATGCGTGACGACGTCGACGGCGCCACCCGGCCACCGTTGATGAACGGAGAACCGCGGTCAACGGTCATGGTGGATCTCCTCCAGTGTGATGGGACCGTGGGCGCCAGGGCGCCACGTTGCCTGCTGTCTTCACAGGAGGTCGTAAAAAGAGGATGGTTGAGCTTGCCGTCGTGGGTCTTGACAGTTCCCGACAGTCTTTTAACATTTCCCGACACAGGGAGGTGATCGAAATGGGCACCCTCATCCGCGCCACCAACCTGTGGGGGTACGGCGACCTGATGCGCGAGCTCGGCGCTGACCCGGGGCCTTTTCTGAAGCGCTTCGGGATTCGGCCGGGTATCGAACACCAGGAGGATGCGTTCATGTCGTTGGACGCTTTCGTTCGCATGCTGGACGCCAGCGCCGCCGAGCTTGATTGCCCAGACTTCGGACTTCGCCTCTCGCGCTGGCAGGGCATGGACATCCTGGGCCCCATCGCGGTGATCGCGCGCAACGCGCAGACCTTGCTCGCCGGGTTGGAGGCGATCGCGCGGTACTTATACGTCCATTCGCCCGCCCTGACGCTGACGGTGTCACCAACCACCGCAGGGTCCAACGTCAAGTTCAGCTACGAGGTGGCCGATCCGGCACTGCCTTATCCGCTGCAGGGATACGAGCTCAGCATGGCCAACGCCGTCCGCATGATCCACCTTCTGGGCGGACCTGAGGCGCGCGCCCGCGTGGTCTCATTCCTGCACGACCAACGGGGGTCGGATGCCGCATACCAAGAAGCGCTCGGATGTGCCGTGCGGTTCGGCCAGACGTGGTGCGGATTCGAGCTACCCCGTCGTCTGGCCCGCAGGCCCATCGACAACGCGGATCCGGAAACCAGACGCATCGCCACGAAGTACCTGGAAGCCAACTACCTGCCAAGCACCGCCGCACTGTCAGAACAGGTGACCGAGTTGGCCCGCCGCCTGCTGCCCACCGGCCAATGCAGCGCTGAGGTCATCGCCGACCAACTCGCCGTGCACCCGCGAGCGCTGCAACGACGCCTAGCCATCGAGGGCGTGCGATGTCAGGACCTCATCGAGCGGGAACGCCGAGATCAAGCGGCGAGGTACCTCGCCGAACCGGGGCTGTATTTGAGCCAGATCGCCGTCCTGCTCGGCTATTCCGAACAAAGCGCACTCAACCGTTCATGTCGACGCTGGTTCGGCAAGACACCCCGGCAGTACCGAGCCGGGCTACGCGTGTCCCACGGCAGTGAGCGTCGATGACCGACGTCGATCCGCTTGCGACACGCCGGGGCCTGGTCCCGGATATTCCCGCGGAACTCCGTCAGGCGGGATTTGACGACGTCGAGGAGATCGGGCGCGGCGGATTCGGGGTCGTCTACCGCTGCGCCCAGCCCATGCTGGACCGTGCCGTTGCCGTCAAGGTCTCGATCACCGACCTCGACCCGGACAATCTCGACCGCTTCCTGCGTGAGCAGCGCGCGATGGGCCGCCTTTCCGGACACCCACACATAATGAATGTTCTGCAGGTGGGCGTGTTGGCGAGTGGCCGGCCCTTCATCGTGATGCCGTACCACGCGAAGGATTCGCTGGAGGTACTGATCCGCCGACACGGACCCCTCGACTGGCGCGAGACGCTCAGCATCGGCGTGAAGCTCGCGGGTGCGCTGGAAGCCGCGCATCGCGCGGGCACACTGCATCGGGACGTGAAGCCCGGGAACATCCTGCTGACCGATTACGGGGAACCGCAGTTGACCGACTTCGGAATCGCCAGAATCGCCGGGGGCTTCGAGACGGCGACAGGGGTGATTGCCGGTTCGCCGGCTTACACCGCGCCAGAAGTGCTCGAGGGCACATCGCCGACGCCGGCATCGGACGTGTACTCGCTGGGCGCGACGTTGTTCTGTGCGTTGACCGGTCATGCCGCGTTCGAGCGCCGCAGCGGCGAGCAGGTAATCGCTCAGTTCCTGCGGGTGACTTCGCAGCCCATACCAGACCTGCGGACGCAGGGACTGCCGGCCGACGTGGCCGCGATCATCGAACGGGCCATGGCCCGCGATCCGGCGGATCGTCCGGCGACCGCGGCAGCATTCGGCGACGAGCTTCGTGAAGTTCAGCGCCGCAACGGCGTCACCGTGGACGAGATGCCCCGTCCCGTCGAGCTGGGCGTGGAGGGCCGAAAGTCGCCCGTGGCGCGCTCGGTTCATCGGAACACCGGCGGCACGCCGACGTTCCATACGCCCCCGACCCCCCCGACGAAGTACCGGCCTCCCGTCCCCACTAGGTCATTGGTCGCCCGCAGCAGGCTCACCGACGTCCTTCGCGCCGGCGGTCGGCGGCGGCTGATCCTGATCCACGCACCCTCGGGGTTCGGCAAGAGCACACTGGCGGCGCAATGGCGTGCTGAACTCTCGAGCGACGGCGTCGCGGTCGCCTGGCTGACGGTCGACGACGACGACAACAACGAGGTGTGGTTCCTGTCGCATCTACTCGAGTCCATTCGGCGGGTGCGTCCCGCGCTCGCCGAGTCGTTGGGGCAGGTGCTCGAAGAGCACGGCGATGACGCCTGCCGCTACGTGTTGATGTCGCTCATCGACGAAATTCACCAGAAGGATGACCGGATCGCGGTAGTGATCGACGACTGGCATCGCGTGTCCGACAGCCAAACCAGGGCCGCCCTCGGTTTCCTGTTAGACAACGGATGCCACCACTTGCAGGTCGTCGTGACCAGCTGGTCCCGCGCCGGATTGCCGCTGGGCAGGTTGCGGATTCGCGACGAATTGATCGAGATCGATTCCGGTGCTTTGCGTTTCGACGCCGACGAGGCGGCCTTGTTACTCAACGATGTAAGTGGCCTAGAGCTGTCGCGCGGCGACGTGGAGGCGTTGACCACATCGACCGACGGGTGGGCGGCAGCGCTGCAGCTGGCTGCCCTGTCGCTGCGCGGCGGCAGCGATGCGAGCACCCTGGCGGGCAGGCTTTCCGGTGCCAGCGACATGATCCGCGAGTTCCTGGGCGAGAACGTGCTGGACACGCTCGAACCCGATCTGCGCGAATTCCTCCTAGCGACATCGATCAGCGAACGGACCTGCGGCGGACTGGCATCCGTACTTGCACGGGTGCCTAACGGGCAGGCGATGCTGGGCGAGGTCGAGCAGCGCGGCCTGTTTCTGCAGCGGATCGACGACGCCCCGAATTGGTTCCGCTTCCACCAGATGTTCGCCGAATTTCTGCGTCGTCGGTTCGAACAGGACGGGCCTGACCGGGTCGAGCAACTCCACCGCACCGCATCGGCCTGGTTCGCCGAGAACGGTTACCTCAACGAGGCCGTCGACCATGCGCTTGCTGCGGGCGATCTCACCCGCGCGGTTGATCTTGTCGAACAGGACGCGACAAGCCTGCTGGAGCATTCGAAGATGACGACGCTGCTCGGAATCGTGAAGAAGCTGCCACCGCAATTGGTGGTTTCGCGGGCCAGGCTCCAACTCGACATCGCCTGGGCGAATATCCTGTTGCAGCGTTCGACGCTCCCAGCGGGCGCACTGAACCGCTTCGAGGCGGCCCTGGGCCGCGCGGACCTTTCCGATGCGGCACAGGTGGATCTGCGAGCTGAGGCGGACGTAGTGCGAGCAGTCGCCGAAAGCTTCGCCGATCGGGTTGAGCGCGTGGACGATCTCGTGGCCGAGGCAATGTCGAGACCGGATACCCTGCATCCGCGTGTGCCCGGGTCCGCCGGAAGCGCCGCGGCATTCGCCGCGATCTGCCGCTTCGACTTCGTCGGCGCGCACCGATTGCTTGACTGGGCCGCGCCCTACCAGGAGATGACGGGACCGTTCAGCGCCGTTTACGGACGGTGCCTCGACGGCATGGCCGCCAGGTATCAGCTCGACATTCCCGCGGCCCTGAAGAGCTTCCGAGGGGCATTGGAGATCGCCACGGCAGTCGGACCTCACTCGCACGTGGTCCGGCTGGCGGGTGCGTTTCTCGGTGAATTGGTCTATGAGACTGGCGACCTGGCCGAGGCCGCGCGACTATTGGATGAGAGCGATCTGCTCGGAGCCGAGGGTGGCATCGTGGACTATTTGATCGCCAGGTACGTGATTGGTGCGCGGATCAAGGCGGCGCAGGGGGATCGTGGGTCTGCGGTTGAACTTCTTGCCAGCAGCGCGAAGGCCGCGGTCCAGCTGCACCTGCCCCGCCTTACTGCCCGGATCAACAATGAACGCATCAGGCTGGGCATCGAGCTACCTCAGGCGGTTGCCGCCGGTTTGCGATCGCCCCGCACTATTCCCCGTGACAATGGAATCGCCACGATGACAGCCGAACTCGACGAGGACTCCGCGGTTCGGCTGTTATCCGCGAGCGATTCCCCGGACGACCACGAGCAAGCGTGCCGACGGGCCACTGATCTCGCCGCTGCGATCGATGGCGAGCGCAGACCCCTGGCGGCGCTGCAGGCGCATGTGCTCCGCATCGAGACGCTCACCGCCACCGGCCGGGAAGCTGATGCCCGAGACGAACTGGGGCCGGTAGCCGCGCAGTGTGCGGAACTCGGGCTGTCACGTCTGTTGGTCGATGCGAGGCTCGCCTAGCGCCCGAGGGCTTGAGCGAGCGTGCCTGCGGCGCAGAATCATTCGTGGTGCACAGTGTTCACGTTGGGGCCACCTCGGTCAGATGAATGCGGCCCGAGGAGTGCGCTCGTGTGAGATCAACTGCGCAATCCGTTCACGCCTGCGCTGGCGAGCGTCGGCAACCGCGCCGACTGTGCTCACTCCTGCTGGGATGAGGACCGGGAACATGATGATGAACAGGACAATAGCGATCGGGAGCATGGTGTACTCAGGTTTCTCCGCGAGGCGGATCGGTTAATTTTCGTGAAGCGAGTTTTGGAATCGTCAGAAATTCGCTCAACGCGGGGAATTCGGATAAATGCGCCCGCAAGAACAGGATCGCCGACGGCCCTGCCACGGGTCTTGACAGTCCCCGACATACTTTTGTCATTTCCCGACATGCGAAACTACGCGCAATGACAGTTGGAAGCGCGCGGCGTACCGTCAGCGGTTCCCCCGTTACTTCGGGTGCAGCGCTGACCAGCTCTCAGCGCCGGTTGGGAGGAAGCGGAACATGCGAATTGTCGTGGATCTGAATCGCTGCCTTGGATACGCGCAATGCGTCCCGCTCGCGCCGGAGGTCCTGCAACTGCAGGGCGAGGAAGCACTCGCCTACGACCCGAATCCCGATGACTCGCAACGTCAGCGGGTCGCGCGCGCCGCGGCGTCCTGTCCGGTGCAGGCAATCATCGTGGAGCTCGATCCCCCCGCGGACCGGACGACCAAATGACTGCCGACTCCCTGATCTCCGACCTGGTCAGCACTTTCAAGTCAGAAGGCCGGATCGTGATCGTGGGCGCCTCGCTCGCCGGGTTGCGGGCCGCTGAAGCCCTGCGCGACGACGGGTTTACCGGATCGCTGACGCTGATCGGCGACGAGGTGCACGAGCCCTATGACCGTCCGCCGCTTTCGAAACAGGTACTCAAAGGATGGGTCCCCGCGGGCAACACCAAGCTGCCGCGGATGCGCGCCATCGACGCCGACTGGCGTCTCGGGGTGGCTGCCACAGGCCTGGATCGCGCCAACCGGGAGGTGTTGTTGGCCAACGGTGACAAGGTGCCTTACGACCGTCTGTTGATCGCAACCGGTGTCCGGTCCCGACCGTGGTTCAACGCCGAGGAGGCGAAGTTGAAGGGCTTGTTCACGCTGCGCACCTGCGATGACGCAGCCAGATTGCAGGCCGCTTTGAAGGCCCGGCCGGCCCGGGTGCTGATTGTCGGCGCCGGTTTCATCGGCTCCGAAATGGCCTCGGTCTGTTGCGATTTGGGCCTACCGGTGACGGTTGCGGAGCGATCCAGCGCACCGCTGGTCGGTGCGCTGGGCGGGGTGATCGGCGATATCGCCGCCACGATGCAACGCGACGCCGGAGTGGACTTGCGTACCGGTGTGGCGGTCGAAGCGCTCGAAGGTGATGCCGACGGGCACGTGCGGCGGGTCAAGCTGTCCGACGGGACCACGCTGGACGTCGACGTGGTGGTCGCCTCGCTCGGGTCGATCCGCAACGTCGAGTGGCTCGAAGGCGCCCAACTTGCCACCGGGTTCTGGGGCCTGGCCTGCGATGCCGGCTGCCGGGCGTTTGACATCAACGGCGTGGTGACGGACAACATCTTCGTCGCCGGTGACATTGCCAGAGCACCGCATGTGCTCTACGACTACGAGTTCATGTCCATCGAGCACGTGGATGCTGCGGTGCTGGGTGCCCAGACCGCGGCCAACAACATGGTCAACCTCGAGACCGGTCGTCGCCCACACCTGCCACTGCCCCAGTTCTGGTCCGCGCAGTTCGGCGTCAACATCAAAGGCTGCGGCGTCTGCTCGTTCGGCGACGAAATCGTGTTCACCCAGGGGTCGGTCGAGGACCTCCGCTTCGCGGCCGCCTTCGGCAAACGGGGGCGCATCGTCGGAGCTGTCACCTTCAACCACGGCAAATGGCTGCCGTATTACGGCGCGATGATCGAGCGATCCGCGCCGTTCCCGCCCCCACCGGCGGGCTACGACCTGCCCAGGAACAGCGAGCCGATACCGGCTCGCTTCCCTGACCCACGTGAGCCGACCGGGTTTCCCGACGTGGTTCTGACGGGTCACGACCCGACGTCGCGAGGCGCTGAGTTCCGTCCCAGGAGTCAACCATGACCCCGACCATGGGAAGGGCCGCAACCGCCTGGACCCAGGCGATGAAGTACGAGAATCGGCATGACCCATACCGGTTCTTCGACGAGCTACGTGAGACACCGGTGGTCCAGGTGGCCGACCGGGTCTACGTCGTCACCGGATACCGTGAACTGTTGACGCTGGCCCATCACCCGCACATCAGCTCCGACATCAGCCAGAGCCCCATTTCGGGTCCCATATCGGCTCCTTCCGAAGAGCCCGAGCCGGGTGCCGAACACATGCAGGCCTACGGCCGGGAACCCAGCCTCATAGTGACCGACCCGCCCCGGCACGATAAGGCTCGCCGCCAGGTGATCCGCCACTTCGGTCCGCCACACTCCCCGCACCTCATTCCGAACATGGAGTCCGACATCCAACGGCTCTGCAACGATCTACTGGACGGCATCAAAGCCAAGGGCGAGAACACATTCGACGTCGTCGACGACTACGCCTACCCGGTGCCGGTTGCGGTCATCTGCAAAATCCTCGGCGTCCCGCTCAAGGACGAGCCCACCTTCCACGGTTGGATCTTCGATTTCATGGTCGGCACTGACATGGGACCGGATGCCGCCACCGAAGCGGGGCGCGCTCGGGCGCAGAAGGGTAGCGAAAGTTCGGCGGCACTGACCGCGTACATGGCCGACCTGATCCAGGGTTTCCTGGTGGAGCCCGGCGACGGTCTGCTGTCCAAACTGGTGAATGACACCAACGGGCCGGACGGACCGATGACGCCTCAGGATGCGGCGGCCAACGCGTTGTTGTTGCTGATTGCCGGCCACGACTCGACGGTCAACACCATCGCCCATTGTGTGTTGACCCTGCTGCGCAACCCCGAGTCGCTCGACCTGCTGCGGGATCGTCCGGAATTGATTCCCAGGGCCATCGAGGAAGTGCTGCGGCTGCAGTCGGCCGTGCAATTCTTCCCAAGCCGCAGCGCAACTGCCGATATCGAGATCGGCGGGACAGTCATCCCCAAGGGATCAGCCGTGCACCTGCTCTACGGCGCTGCGAACCGCGACCCGAAGCGGTTCCCCGATCCCGGGAAGTTCGATATCCAACGGCCGGACAACGAACACGTCGGCTGGGGTCGTGGCGTGCACAGTTGCATCGGCGGCCCGTTGGCGCGCCTCGAGGTAAACCTCGCGCTGGAGAATTTCCTGCGGCGCGTCCAAAATCCGCGTCTCGTCCAGGATCCGCCCCCATATCGGGTGAACCAGGTCTTCCGGGGGCCGCTTCATCTGGAGGTCGCGTTCGACCGGATTGCGGGCCGCGATCAGGACTGACGCGCCACGATCACAGGGATCCTGGCCCTGTTGAGCACCGCCGCCCCCACCGAGCCCAGCAACATGCCAGCGAACCCGCCGCGGCCGTGGCTGCCGACCACAATCAGTTGCGCCCGTTTGGACGCCTCGATCAGCGGACGCGCCGGCTCACCAATTTCGATTTTGCGAACGATCCCCACGTCGGGATAACGTTCCTGCCAACCCGCCAGCCGTTCAGCAAGCGTCTCCTCCTCGTCGGATAGCTGAGCGTCCCAATTAATGTTCGGGAACACCTCTTTGAAGTCGGAAACCCGCAGATCAGTCCAGGCGTGCAGGGCCACTACATCGACACCTCGTCGTGACGCTTCGCCGAATGCGATCGCAGTCGCTGCTTCCGACGCCGACGAGCCGTCGATGCCCACCAGCACCGGCGCCCGTGCGACATTGCTGATCAGCGGTTCATCGTCGTGGATCACGGCGACCGGGCAATGCGCGTGGTAGGCCAGTCCCGAACTCACCGAGCCAAGGAAGTTGCGGACCAACACACCGCCATGCCCCCGATAGCCCACCACGACCATCTCCACCTCTTTGGAAAGGCCGACGAGCGTCGGGACGGTGGCCGAATAAAACACCTCGCTGTCGATTTGCACTGGACCGCGCTCACCAGTGCTCTCTTCGGCGACCTTGATCGCCGACTTGATGGATTCGCGTGCCTGCTCCTCCTGCCATTGCCTGAAGCCGGTCGGCGCGGGGATCCGGGACCACCCCGGTACGGGGGCGTTGACGACATGGACCAGAGTCAGCGGCACATGCCGCAACGCGGCATCATGGGCCGCCCACCGGACGGCCGCCAGCGCCGCTGCTGAGCCGTCAACCCCTACCAAGATCCCGCGACGTGCTGATTGCAACATTTCAGTTCGCTTCTGATCGGTCATGTACCCATAGGCAGCATCACTCAGGGCAGCCGTGATTGTTAGGGCTGAAGATATGCAAGCCGAAGGACCAAAGCCACCCCGTCCTGACAAATTGAGGTTTCAGTCTGGTGGTGCCAGGTGCTTTGCGAATGTCTCAGAAACGTTCGACCGGCGGTGCCTGCAGGGTGATCTCGGAGATTTCCGTCCGACTCTCGCCATTGGTGGTGCCCAAGGTGGAGATCCACACCAGCACATTGGAGGTCTTGGTCCCGTTATGCACCGCGATGCGGTTGTGCCCCGGTTGCAGTGACGTAGTGGGGGTCAGCTCGGTGGTGTCGGCCAGTTTGGCTGGGGCGTCGGTGGGCGACGAGCGGATCTGGACCTGGGTTCCGGTGCTGGACACGTCGATCGTCACAGCGCTGAGCGCGGTCGGTTCGGACAGGTGCAGCAACAGGCCCATTCCCTGGATGAATTTCGGGAAAGGGTCGGCGTCCTTGTAGGTGACGGTGGACCACGCCGTGTTCGAGTTGCCGTCGATCGCGAACTTGGCCTGCTGCGGATTGTCGGGGGCACCGTCGGGTCAGAACACCGTTGCGCTCACCGGCTTGACGATTGGTCCTGGCCGAGTCCAGCTGCCGAACCCGTGGGTGAAGTACAAAACCGCGGCCGCGGTCAGCGCGATCACACCGATGACGGCGGCGCCGAGCACAGCGATCCGAAGCTTCCTTCCTTTCGGCGCCTTGTCCGGCGGCCGTTCGGCGCGGACCTGCGACCGGCGTCGCTTCGGACGCGCTCCGGCAGAAAGGTTGATGATTTTGTCGGCATCGAGGGTGTCGCCGTCCCAGAAGCCGCTGACCTCGACCTCATCCCCGTCTGCGAGCTGACCCGCGACGAGGTCAGTTTGTATCTCGACCGGAAAATGAGCGCGCCCGTTCGCCAGCGGGTCATTGGGGACCACCTGGAACGACAAGATGCCGACCTGGTCTTGAGCACCGATCGGGCTTTGCTGTACGCCGCGTGCGGTCCCATGGACGATCACCCGCTCAAGACGCTGCGTGCCTGGACGTTCGCCTGAGCCGCCGGCGGGGTCCGGGCCCGACGTCGGCGAGCCGGATTGCGGTTGCCATGGAGCGGCGTCAGGGGACGCGTCCGCTGCGTGAGGGCCCGGGCAAAGTCGGCGCAATTCGGATATCGGTCGTTCGGATCTTTGGCCAGCGCCCTCGCCAGGACGGCGTCGAGGTACGCGAGATCGGGTCGGCGCTCCGAAATCCGCGGTGGTGGCGCACTTAGATGCTGGCTTAGCACGACGGCGCGATTTGAGTCTTGAAAAGGTGGAGCGCCGGTTAGTAGATGAAAGGTCGTGGCAGCCAGCGCATATTGATCCGCTCGGCCGTCAATCGGCTTACCCAGGAGTTGCTCGGGGGCCACGTAACTGATACTTCCCACGGCGACGCCGGCCTCAGTGAGGTTGCTGACGTCATCGATTCTGCGAGCGATGCCGAAGTCCGTTAACAGCACCCTGCGCCGGTGGCCATCGGCCGCGGTCACCAGGATGTTCTCCGGCTTGACGTCACGATGGAGCAGACGGTGATCATGACCGAAGTCGAGCGCATCAGCGACCGCCGTCACGATTTCCCAGACGTCTTGTTCTGGCATGCCGCCCCCGTCGCGCTGCCGAATCAATCGACCCGCGTCAGTGCCATCCACGTAGTCCATCGAGATCCAGAGCCGGCCGTTGAACTCACCACGGTCGAGAACGCCGACGATGTGCGGGTGCCACAGCGTCGCGGCCAATTCGGCTTCGCGAATGAATCTCGCCCGGAACTCGTCGTCGGCTGCCGAGGCCACTGACAAGATCTTCAGCGCGTCGTGGCGGGGCAGACGAGGATGCTGGGCGAGGTAAACCTCACCCATACCGCCCGTGCCGAGCAAGCGCTCGATGACGTAACCAGCGAAGACCTCACCGTTGTTCAACGGCATGCCCGAAAGCCTACAAACCGGCACGGCCGGGTAGCGAATTCCGCCGACGCGCAAAGGCGCGTGCCTGTTGCTGCCGCAGTGGAGGAGGCGTTCACCGGTGCTGGCCGGAGTTGGGAGCGCTAACAACTCATTGTCGCTCTTGCTCGCCGGGTCTGCGTCACTGTGGTGGCGGCAGAATGGGCAGGCACGCGTTGGTCAGTGGATTCCACAGCGACCCGTAATCAAAGTTCAGCGGCTGCGGTGCCACATGCAATTATTTCTGCGTAGCCGGGTCCCTGGTCCGGTAAACCTTTGGTGAATGCGCCCCTCACGCCGGGGAGCCTTTCTATTTCACCGCGACGGACACGGTTCGGTGCTTTAGTCGGTAAACCGGCGCGCCATCTTCGCTGCGGCGGCTCTCGATCGCGCGGCGATGCGCGGGACGAATGTTGGCACCGTCCACGTCCTCGCGAAGCCGGGTCAGTTTCGATGTCTTGATTCGCCATCGGCCGTCGATCTTCTCGTAGTTCTCGTGGTGGTGGCCGTAGCCGTGCAGGGTCAAGGCGCCGCCCCCGTGCGGATCTTCGGTCTTGATCCAAGGACCACCGCGTGTTGTTGATGCCCGTCAACAACCTGGACGGTGTTTTTGCACGGTATTGGCTACATCGGCGATGATCCGGGTCATGGCGTCGACCCGTGCGCCGTCAAGGGCTACCGCGGCTGCCTGCCGATCATCGCCAAACCTGCTGTGCACCAAGCATTGTCGGCAGGACGCGCCCGCGATGGCGGTTTAGGTTCGGCGCCGCTGGTGCGGTATGACGTGAGGGTTGAGCCGCGGAGTCTCTAAGGTCGGAGTCACAAGGTTGTTCCACCCCGTCAGAAGGGTCAGCAAGTGGACGGTGATGCGCAGGGGACGCCGTTCGGGCGTTATCGGCTCATCGAATTGCTGGGCCGCGGCGGGATGGGTGAGGTATGGCGCGCCTTTGACACCGCCACCGACCGCGTCGTCGCGGTGAAAGTCCTTCCGGAGCACTTGTCCCACGACGAGGTGTTTCAGCAACGGTTCCGCCGCGAAGCGCGTGCGGCGGCGGGTCTCAATAGCCCCCACGTCATTCCGATCCATAACCACGGCGAAATTGATGGCCGTCTCTATGTGGACATGCGGCTGATCGAAGGCCGCGACCTGCCACACCGCCCTAACGGCCGGCCCGCTGGAACCGGGCCGGGCAGTCCGCATCATCGAGCAGGTGGCTAGGGCACTGCACGCGGCTCATAAGGTCGGGCTGGTGCACCGCGATGTCAAGCCGTCCAATATTTTGCTGGATGAGGACGACTTCGCATATTTGATCGATTTCGGGATCGCGCGTGCCGCCGGTGAGACCGGTTTGACCGGCACCGGCGGTTTCATTGGCTCACCGTCCTACACCGGCGCCGGGAGCGTTTCGGCGCTGAAGAGACCGATGCGCGCGCGGACGTGTGTACGTGGCCTGTGTGTTGTATCAATGCCTGACCGGGTACACGCCCTATCCCGGCGACAGTCTCAGCAGCAGTACGCCGGCCACGTCTTCACCCCACCCCCGCGACCATCCAGCACCAATCCCGACGTGCCAGCCGAGTTCGACCGGGTCACCGACAAGGGCCTGGCCAAGGACCGCCCGGCGGATATACGACCGCGGTGGAGTTGGCGCGCGCGGCCCGTGACGCGGCTCCGTCGCCGATCCCACGACGGGGGACACCACCACCCACCGCCGAATCACGGTCTGGCGCCCCGCCAACAGTCATTGACACGGGTGCGACCCAGGCACCGCCGGCCGCGCCCCCCTCTGCGCAGACCCGGCAAGACCCGACAGCGCCGGTGGCCTCCGGTGGGTTGGTGGTCGGGGAGATTCCGCGGGCCGCCGCAGGGGTTCGTCGCCGACACCACCCAGCGGGTGGCCGAGGCGCTCGGTGCGGCCGAAGTGGCGGTGGTGTGCGCGCTGACCGGGTTGCGCGGGGTGGGCAAGACCCAGGTCGCGGCCGCCTACGCCCGGTCTCGGGTGGCCGCCGGCGACGGGTTGGTGGGGTGGGTGAACGCCGAATCGCGCGACGTCCGGCGCTCGCACCACGTTCGTGCCCGAGGAACCGGTGCACGGTTCACCAGGGAGGCAGGGAAGCGTTTGCGTGTAGGCCCCGTTGGCCATGACGGCCTGGCCGGCGTCGACGTAGGTGACGCCGCTGTTGGCCGCCGCCACCGAGGCGTAGAGCTGGTCAAGTTGGCGATGTTCTGGTTCGCGCCCGCCCACGCGTTGTAGGGAATGCCACTGAGGAAGACCCTCGTGCCGTAGGGGCGGAAGATGTCGATCGCCTGCTGGAGGTCGGCTCGATACTTTGCGTAGTACTGCGGCGACCCGATCGGGTCGCCCGCCATGCACGGCGTGAAGTTGTCGCCGCTGAACTCGAGGACGACGTCGGTCGGCTGCCAGGTGGCGGCGTCCGATGCGATGCTCGCGAAGAAGTCGCAGACGGCAAGCCCCCCGTAGGTCCGCACGAGGGCCGAGGCGCCGGCCGCACGCGCGAGGTAGATGAAGTCCATGCCTGCCTCCATGCCCAGGGAGTCCCCGTAGAGGGCGACCCGGCGCGGCCCCGACTGCGGCAGACCTGCGGCCGAGCCGGCGAACGCGGCGTCGCCGAAGCTGAAGATGCCGCCGTCGGACGCCACCTCCCAGTACCCCCTGCCGTCGGGCGTGGCCGCCATGCCGACGATGGGTTCGTTGAGCGCGATGGACCCGGCCGAGCCGGCGAACGCGGCGTCGCCGAAGCTGAAGATGCCGCCGTCGGACGCCACCTCCCAGTACCCCCTGCCGTCGGGCGTGGCCGCCAGACCGACGATCGGCTCGTTGAGCGCGATGGCCACCCGCCGAGCCGGCGAACGCGGCGTCGCCGAAGCTGAAGATGCCGCCGTCGGACGCCACCTCCCAGTACCCCTTGCCGTCGGGCGTGGCCGCCATGCCGACCACCGGCGCGTTCAGGTGCTGGCCGCCCACCGAGCCGAAGAAGCCGGCGTCGCCGAAGTCGAAGATGCCGCCGTCGGACGCGACGTGCCAGTAGCCCCTGCCGTCGGGCGTGGCCGCCATGCCGACGATGGGCTGCGTTGAGCGCGATGGCGCCCAGCCGACCCGGCGAAGGCGGCGTCGCCGAAGCTGAAGATGCCGCCGTCGGACGCCACCTCCCAGTACCCCTTGCCGTCGGGCGTGGCCGCCAGGCCCGCCACCGGCGCGTTAGGTGTTGGCCGCCCACCGAGCCGGCGAAGGTGGCGTCGCCGAAGCTGAAGATGCCGCCGTCGGACGCCACCTCCCAGTACCCCTTGCCGTCGGGCGTGGCCGCCATGCCGACCACGGGACGAACCAGGGTCCCGGCGGCGGCCACTGCTGCCGGGACGCTCGCACACAAGCCGCCGATGACCGCGGCGATGACGAAGGCACGGGCACATCGCAGCACCGGCCAAGTGTGACAGACCGATCCCCGTGCTCGACCAGGGCGTCCCCGTCGCGGTTCGGGCCGGTCGGGTCTACACGCTTGGCGGCGTCAGCGGGCCGATGACCGGGGCCATCTGGTGCGGACAGCGCTCGGGCCTCGAGCTCTTGTCGGCCAGGGCGGCCATGCCGCCGTTGGCATAGCGGCGCAGCCACGTGTGGACGCTCTGGCGCTCGCCCGTTGCGCTGGGCCACGTCGGTCACGCTCATCCCGTCGAGGACGTCGATCACCGCTCGATAGCGCTGTTCCACCAGCTTGAGCTCCACCAACACGGTCGGCCTCCTTCGCATCCGTCGACAGCTGCGTCAACAGCGAAGAAGGTGGCAACCGCCACGCGGTGGACCCTCCAGGCACGAAGTGTCAAGCAGGTACCGGAGCCAGTGTCGCCCAGGTACCGGAGCCGCGTCCGAAAGTGTCAGGCAGGAACCGGAGCCACGCCGTCAAGCATGAACCGGAATTTCACACGTGCGTGAGCATCGAAGACGCACGTGAGGTGCACGAAGCTGAAGAACCCCGACGACGACCCACGCACACCGGCGTCTGAACTGGGAGGTTGTGGTGGGGCTAGCTGGAATCGAACCAGCGACCTCAGCATTATCAGTGCTGCGCTCTAACCGACTGAGCTATAGCCCCCGATGACCGCACGGCTCTTCGGCGGAAGATAAAAGCTACACCACGGTCCCCAGCGGCCCGCCAGCGCGGACGCCCTGGTCACCCGTTTGCGAGAGTCGTCGAGACGAGTCCCGCCAGCGCCGCCGCCCCGGGACCGTCGATGGCCAGGTGGACCCCGTCCCCGCCGAACCACTGCGGGTTCTTCGCCGCCAACGACGCCCAGTCGGCGACCACCACGTGGGGGTATCTGGTCGCACCGTTGGCGAGGACCGCGTTGTTGGGGTCCTGCCACGGACGGTCGACATGGACATTCACGAACACCACCCGCGACGCGCCCCCGAGGATCGCCATCATGTGGTCGAAATCGGCGTCCGTGATCGGTCCGTTGGTGCCGAGGCCGACGATGACCAGCCCGCCGAGCTGATCCTGCGCCTTCATCGCCTGCAGGATCCCCTCGCCGTCCGCCCACTGGCGGCTCACGGCGGCATCCACCTGAATGCCCGGGATCGACGCCTTGAGCGGATCCTGGTAGTCGAGCATGACCGAGTCGCCGACCGCCGTCACCTGCCCGGGAACGAACCCCGGACCTGCCGGGCCGGGGACGTCGGTCGTCGTCGAGGTGGTCGTCGGCGCGGCTGCCACGGCAGCCGTGGCGGTCGTGGTGGACCGCGCCGGGTCGCCGGTGCGGTGCGGCGATGGAGGGGGAGCCGGGCGGTCCAGTGCCGCGAACGCGAGCGCACCGCCGAGGATGGCGGCGGCGGCCGTGCCGGCGACGATCATCGTCCGCCGGGACGGGCGTCTCCGGCGAGCTGTGGCGTGACGTGCCATGAGACCAGTTTCGTTGACCGGCCGGGGGAAGGGTCAGCGCACCCCTGTGCGACCGGGCAGGACGGCGTCCTCCGGCCACAGCTTCACGGCGATCGACTGGCTGGCCGTCGCCAGGAGATCCCCCGTTTCGGACCACAAGAATGCGATCCCCTGGGCGTATCCGCCGACGAGCGCGTGGATGCGGATGTCGCACAGCACCCACTCGGTCGACTTCACCTGGACCATCCGCAGGGTGTTGTCGAGGCTGCGCCCCATGGCCCGCCGCCCGAGAGGTTGCGATACCGCCCCCGAGACGTAGTCGCCGACGATGGCCAGGGTCGCGGCGGAGGGAGTCAGATGACCGGGCACCCGCGCCCAGAGCGCGGAGTCGGGGCTGCCCGGTGTGCCGTCCATCTCCTCGAAGGAACGTCCTCCAGCCGTCCGCACCTCGATGCTGTCCATGATGGTGTTGCGGAAGATCTCCGGCAGGAACCGGGACGGGCATTCGTCGGGCCCGGGCACATCGGGTGGTTCGGCCCAGACCCCCCCGACCGCAAGCTCGTCCTGCCCCAGTGCCGCGTTGACCGTGAGGATCTCGCGACCCTCGACCCGGCCCACGGCGCGGCCCTGTGTGACGTGCCCGCCCACCGCGGCCAGCGTGACCTCCCACTGCAGGTCCGCGCCGACGAGTGCGTAGGACAGGTACTGGCCTGTCGCCCACACCGTCGGGCGACCGGATGCCGCTTCGAGGGCGACCAGTGCGGCCCCGAGCCCGCACCCCCCGAACAGGAAATTCCCGGGCGTCGTCAGTTGCGGCACGACGGGCATGTGCCAATGCAGGTCGTCGCCATCGGGCTCCATGCCGAGGAAGGTCCGTGCATCCACGGGGCCGCACCCTACCGGGGTGCGTGAACTCCGGGAAAAGCCTGGGTCGAGCGGTGGGCCGCCGTGCCGCGCCCGCCCGTCGTCGGCGTCCGCCAACTCGTTGCCTACAATTGCACTTCCCTCGGGGGTGTAGCTCAGCTGGAAGAGCGGCGGCTTTGCAAGCCGTAGGTCGAGGGTTCGAGTCCCTTCACCTCCACCGATGCCAACGGAGCCGGACCAAGTGCGGACGCGCCGCGTCCTCCTCGTCTGCGGCAGCCTGCGCGCCCGGTCGACCAATGCGGCCGTGCTCCGCACCGTCCAGGCCGATGCGCCGGCAGACATCGAGTGCTCGTACTACGAGGGGATGGGGGAAGTTGTGTGCGCCTCGCGTCGGGGACCACGCCGCATCGGAAGACCCGAAACGGGGGAGGCGTACATCTAGCATCCGCGCGTGCTCGCACTGCTGCTGGTCGCGCTCTCGGTTGGCCTTGACAATTTCGGCGCCGCGGCCGCGCTGGGCGTGGCTGGGACCGGGGGCCATCTGCGCCTTCGGGTGGCGGCGATCTTCGGAGTGTTTGAGGCTGCCATGCCCGTGGTCGGGATTCTGCTCGGCGACTCGGTGGCCGGCAGCCTGGGCCGTCACGCGAATCTGGTCGCCGGCCTGGTGCTGTGTCTCGCCGGGGTCTATGCCCTTGTCCAGGACCTCCGCGCCGGGAGCTCTGCTGCGGACGGCCCGGCGGAACCGTCAGCCCCGAGCATGCGCCGCCTGGTCGTTCTCGCCGTTGCACTCAGCATCGACAACCTGGCCATCGGGTTCGCCCTCGGCGCCGCCCATGTCAATGTCCTCCTGGCCGCGGCCGTCATCGGCGTCGTGAGTGTCGCGGCTGACGTTGGCCGGGCTCGAGCTGGGCCGGCGGCTCGGCCCGCGCCTGGGTGCCTGGGGGGAGCGTGCCGGTGGCATCCTGCTCATCGCCGTCGGTGTCACCGTCGCGGCCGGCGTGCTCTGACGGGGACACTGCGTGACGCCGGCGCGACGTGTCGCTCCGTGGTCACCGCACCCGCGGATCTTTGATCTTCAGTTCACCTCGTCGTGGTTGTCGGACAGCCGGCTCGGTCTTAGAACCAAACGCACGACGACGCGTCGTTCAGCGGCCTCAACAACGACGTCGAGGCGGACTCGCGTGCCAGCCGCTGGCCCCAACGGCCGTTCCCGCAGCGTCGCCACCCCGTCGCCGGACTCGGTCACGGCATGGGCAACCCGGGGATTAACGTCCCGCGCCATGCCGGGCGTCGCCACCAGCCACCGTCCTGCGCCTCTACGACGAGGGCGTCGACGCCTTCGTCGCCGCGGCAGGCGCGCTGGGGCCCGACGAGTGGGACCGCCCCGCCTGCGGCGCCTGGGCGGCGAGCGACCTGGCCCGCCACGTGCTCGCCGTGGCGCAGTGGTACGAGGGCTGGCTGGACCGGGCGGAGCGCGGCGATGCGACACCCCCCTTCGCCGTCTCCGAGCTGGCCGCCTCGGAACGCCGCCGCGCTCGGGGAGCTGTCCGGGCTCGACGGACCCGACGGCGGTCAGCCGGTTCGTGTCGGTCGCCGGCCGCTACCGCGCCCGTCTGCCGGAGCAGTGGGACCTGCCCTACGGGTACCCCCGGGGCACCGTCACGGCCGGGCTCCACGCGGGCACGGCGGCCTGCGAGTGGCACCTGCACGCCTGGGACCTGGCGCACGTCTCGGGCCGGGCCCATCGGCCCTCCGACCCGGCCGCGCTGTACGCCGCCGCCGGGTCGTGCCTGGCCGCCGCCGAGGGCGGGATGAAGGGGAAGGCTGACGGCGGCGCTGGTCCCGCTCGGGGCCCGCCTCCGCCCGTGGGAGGCGCTGCTCAGGCGTTCCGGGCGCGCGCCGGGGCCGGACGACTGACGCTCAGCGCCAGCCCACCCGGCGCAGCACGTGGGAGCGGCAACGGCCGCTGCGCGAGCTTTCGAAGGCGCAGAACGGCTCGCTCACGCAGCCGCAGCCGATCGCCTGACCGTGGCACGCCGGGCAGCGCTCCATGCAGCAACCCGGATGGTGCACCCCGCCGAGCGGGGTCCCGCAGTCACGGCAGTCCTCGGGCTCGTAGCGGTGCCGGGGCCGGGGTTCCTGGCCCCAGCGGATCGGGGCGTAGGGCTTCCCGTCGATGACGACGGGGTCGGTCAGGCAACTGATCCCGTCGGTCATCTCGCCGCCGCAGTGCGAACAAATGGCCATGACCCTCCTTTGCTCAACCCTGTCGCCGATCATCTCAGGCCCGTGTCACACCGGCGCGGATGGCTTCGGCCCGTCGGAGCCCGCTGCCCTACGCTGCGCCCATGACGACTGCGGAGTCCGAGGAGGAGAGCAGGGACCGGGCGGCGGCCGGGCTCCTGGCGGGGAAGGTGTGCGTCGTGTCGGGTGTGGGCCCCGGACTGGGGCGCCAGGCGGCCCGGGCCCTCGCGGCCCACGGAGCGGACCTGGTGCTGGCGGCGCGGCGCCAGTCGACCCTCGACGAGGTCCTGGCCGAGGTGTCGGACATCGGGGCCCGCGCCATCACCGTGCCGACCAACATCGTGGACCCCGACGCCTGTGCCCGTCTCATGGCGACGGCGGCGGAGGAGTTCGGCGGCATCGACGTGTTGGTGAACAACGCGTTCCGGCCCGACGTCTTCCGGAGCTTCGAGGACGTCGATCTCACCGTGTGGCGCAAGATCATGGACGTGAACGTCTTCGGGTCGCTGCAGATGACCCGGGCGGCGCTGCCCTTCATGCGCCGGCGCGGGGCGGCTCCGTGGTCATGGTGGCGTCCATGGTGGCCCGCCAGCCCCAGCCGGGGCAGGGCGGCTACGCGATCTCGAAAGGGGCGCTCCTGACCGCGACCCGGGTCCTCGCCGACGAGCTCGGTCCGTCCAACGTCCGCGTCAACGCCGTCGTCCCCGGCTGGATGTCGGGCCCCTCCGTCGACATCTACATCGAGATGACGTCGACCGGCCGGGGCGTGCCCGCCCAGGTGGTGGTCGACGAGCTCAACGCGCGGGTCCCGCTGGGCCGCATCCCGAGCGACGAGGACGTGGCCGGGGCCATCGTGTACCTCGCCTCCGACCTGTCGCGGGCCATGACCGGGCAGGCACTCGACACGAACGGCGGCGAGATCTTCGCCTGAGTCGCCGCGCCCGCCTCGTCCTCCCGGCGCCGACGGCGCAATGGCGTTGCGTCGTCGCACGTGCGCATTGACAACGGGCGTGCGGTCGTTCAGAGTTGCCGGGCTATGAGCATTGCGACCGCACCCATGCCCGTTCGACGGGACCAAGCCGGGTGTGCTCCGTGCCTGCCAACGCGCCTCGTCGGAAGGTGAGCCGTTGGTGGCGCTGAGCGCCACCCGACGACATCACACGACGCAGTACCGACGAGAAGCAGGCGAACCCGAACCGTTCGGGTCGCCCCGACCGTGCGCAGGCGCACGTAGAGACAGAGCAATGAACGACATCAACGGCTCTTCGCGGCGGTTGCTGGCGATCAACGACAGTGACAGTGTCAACGACGCCATCGACCTGCTGTTCATCGAGCAGCACATCTCAGGGTCCCACCCGTTCGCGCAGAGCGGCTTTCTGGCGCGGGTCCGGGAGGACGCGCCCCTGATGCCGCCGGGCACCACGCCGACCCGGGTGGCGCTGGGCGACGGCAACCGGTCGGTCCTCGCCGCAGGACCGGGCTGGATCCTGTGCGCCACCCGGTGGCAGCACGGCAACGCCCGCGTCTCGGTGGTGGCCGAGTCGCAGGAACTGGCCCAGGACGTCTTCGACCGGGCCACCCGCGACGCCCAGGTCGCCCAGACGATCGACCGTGACAAGGCCGACGTGGGGTTCTGGCACCTGGGTCAGCGCGGCCCGACCCGCACCGAGCGTTCGCTGCGGGTCCAGGAGTGGGCCGCCATCCGCCGGAACTACGCCGGCGGGAGCGCCGCTGCGCTCGACGACGTGATGTCGATGCAGCGCGACGCGCTCCCGGGCAAGCTGCTGCTGCTGCACGGGCCACCGGGCACCGGCAAGACGACCGCACTGCGCGCGCTGGCCGACGCCTGGCGCTCCTGGTGCCAGTTCGACTACGTGCTCGACCCCGAGCGGCTCTTCGACAGCTCCGACTACCTGCTCAACATCGCGCTCGGTGAGGGGGACGAGCACGAGGCCGCCCGGGCTCGGCTCCTCGTGCTCGAGGACTGCGACGAGCTGATCGCCTCCACGGCCAAGGAACGCTCGGGCCAGGGTCTGGCTCGCCTGCTCAACCTCACCGACGGCCTGCTCGGCCAGGGCCTGTCGCTGCTCGTGGCCATCACGACCAACGAGCCGCTGACCTCGCTGCACGCCGCGATCGCCCGGCCCGGTCGCTGCATCGCCGAAATCGAGGTGGGCCTCCTCGGCGAGGCGGAGGCGCGGGCGTGGCTCGGGCGGGATCTGCCGGCACGTCCCCAGCGCGGCTACTCGCTGGCCCAGCTGGTCGCCATCCGGGACGGGACCGAGCCGGTGCAGGCGCGGGCCGTCGCCCGGCGAGTCGGCCAGTACCTCTGAGCGGTCAGGCCCCCTCGCCGCCGCTCGGCGTGCACGAGCGCGGGTCCCAGGGCTGGAGCGGCTCCACCGTCGCCGTCGGGGGCGCGAAGGCGCCGTTGCCCGTCGACGCCGACGCCGACGGCGAGGTCGTGGTCGTCGTGGTGGGCGAGACCGGGGTGGCCGCGGCGCCGCCGACGGAGGTCGGGGTCGTGGTGGCCGGCGGCGCGTTCACGCTGAACTGGGTCCCCGTCACGACGGTGACCTGCGAGCCCGGCTTCACCTGGGTGGGGTCCTGGGCCATGATCACCGCGCCCGACATGGAGTTGGCGACCGCCTGGGCCGCCGCCAGCTGGGCCGGGGTCTTCGCCGCGTAGTAGACGACCGTCTCGGCCTCCCGGCCGACCGCCGCGGTGTCGCCGATCGTCCCGATCTTGAACCCGAGCGCCTGCAGGCTGGTGGCGGTGTCGGTCGCCTGGTTGGCGGCGCCCGAGCCGTTCAGCACGGAGACCGTCACCGTCGAGGGGGCGGGCAGCTTGCCCCCCGAATAGGTGTCGTCGTTGCCCGAGGTGAGGCCGAGGAACTGGTCGATGGTGGTGTGGTCCTGCGGCTGGGCCGGGAACTCGATGTCCCCGTAGTTGCCCCCCTGGTAGATGTAGCTGCCGAACTGGTCCACGACCACCGGCAGCGTCAGCTGCGGCGCCGCGTTCACGTTCACGTTGTGGAAGCCGAGGACGAGGCTGATCATGTCGCTGGCCGAGAAGCCCGAGTCGACCGTCAGCTGCCCGACCACGCCCGCCACCAGCTGCTCGTCGGTGATGGGGTTGCCCAGCCCCTTGGCCTTCACCGCGGCGGCGAGGACGCGGCAGGAACTCGTGGTCCCGGCGGATCCGCGCCAGGTCGCTCTGGTTCTCGAAGGGCCAGTAGTTCGGGTCCGTCGTCGTGACGCCGGACCCCTTGTACTGGAGGTGGCGCGCCCGCACGACCTGCAGCGCGTGGACGCCGTCGAGCGAGATGCAGCCGGTCGTCTGGATGTTGAGTCCCGAGTACGCGTCGAACACCGGCTCGGGGAAGTACATCTTGATCCCGCCCAGCGCGTTCACCACGTTGATGAAGCTGTCGAAGTTCAGCTCCACGAAGTGCTGGATCGGGATCCCGAAGTCCTCCTCGATGGCCTTGATGAGCTGGTCCGGGCCCTGGTAGAGACCGGCGTCGATCTTGTTGGCCCCGTCGGAGCGGGCGTTGGGCACGAAGAGGTCGCGGGGGACCGAGAGGATCGACAGCGAGTTGGTGGACGGGTTGAGGTGCAGGATCATCACGACGTCGCTGTTCACCCCGTTGACGCCCTGGGAGCACAGCCCGTAGGCCGGGTTCTGCACCTTGAGGGCGCAGCGATCGGTCGAGCCGATCATGAGGATGTTCTCCGTGCCCGCGTCCGCGCCCTTGACGGGTGCCGACGTGAGGTTGCGCAGGTCGATGCGGTGGATCTCGTGGTTGAGGTACCAGCCGTACCCCGCGGCCGCGCCGGCGATCAGCACCAGCACGAGCAGGAGGGTCCCGGTCACCCAGACCGCGGTGCGCCGGGCCGAGCGCTTCTTGGGCGCGGCGTGGGCCGGGCCCTTGCGTGCCGCGTCGCCCCCCTTGGCCGTGCCGGGGCGTCGGACTTCTCCTTCTTGCCCCGTCCGGTCCGGTGGGCCTCGTCGATCTGGCGCCCGAGCTCGTGGAGGCCCTTCTCGACCGGGTTGTCGGCGGGGTCGGCCGGCGGCGCGGCATCGTCCGCGGCGCCGGTCGCCCCCGTCGCCGCCCGTCGCCGGCGCCGTCGATCTGGCGCCCGAGCGTGTGCAGGCCCTTCTCGACGGGGTCGTTCTCGGGGTTGGGAGGGCTCATGGCGCAGTGGTGTGTTCGACGTGCGACCGCAGGCTGTGGCCGACGCCCGTGCCCCCGAGACGGCTCCGGATTGGGCGCCCGGAACGAGGGATCAGCCTAGCGACCGGGACCCCGCCGTGGCAGTCACGGCGTGCCGCCCGATGGCGCACCACCGTGGGGAGCCCGCCGCCGCGGTTGGCCGCCCCACCGCCGCCCCCCGTCGTCCCGGCGGCACACGTCGGCCCAGCCCAGAGGCGCTTTTCGGCCGGGGACCCGGCGGTGCCGGGCCGTCCCGGTCGGGGTGCGGCGGGAGGGCGCGTTCGCCCGGTACTGTGCGGCAGGCGGCCCCGTCCGGCCACCCGGCGGACCGCCCCACGCTGCGCCCACGACACCGCGACCACCCCCCATCGCCATGGCCACTGAGCTCATCCACCTCTCGGGCATCCTCAAGCGCCCGCTCGTCGACGCCCGGACGGGTGACCGTCTCGGGCGCGTGCAGGACCTCATCGCGCGGATCGGCGACAGCCCGCACCCGCCCGTCACCGGCCTCGTCGTGAAGATCGGCGGGCGCGAGCTGTTCGTGCCCGCCCGCAAGATCTCAGCCATCGAGCCGGGGCGGGTGACCTTCAACGGCGCCAAGGTCGACCTCCGCCGCTTCGAGCGGCGTCCCGGCGAGCTCCTCTTGGCCAAGGACCTCATGGCACGGCACCTGATCAACCTGGTCGGCGGCCGGATCATCCGGGCCAACGAGATCGAGCTGGCGCGCACCGACACCGGCTGGGAGGTCGTCGGGGTCGACCCGACCGCGAAGGGGACGCTGCGCCGCCTCCTTCCCGGCCGGCTGGGGCAGCGCTCCTCGCCCGGCGCCATCGTGGACTGGGGCAGCATCGAGCCGTTCGTGTCGCACGTGCCGTCGGCGCGCCTGCGGATCCCCTACCGCAAGCTGGCCCGCCTGCACCCGGCCCGGATCGCCGACCTGGTCGAGGCGGTCTCCCACGAGGAGGGCGAGGAGATCATCGAGGCGGTCGGCCAGGACCCCGCCCTCGAGGCGGACGTCTTCGAGGAGCTCGACCCCGAGCACCAGGTCGAGTTCGTCGAGGCCCGGTCCGACGCGGACGCCGCCCAGATCCTCGGCTCCATGGCGCCCGACGACGCAGCGGACCTGATCTCCGAGATCGACCAGGAGCGGCGGGCACCGATCCTCGAGCTGCTCCCCGAGCCCCAGCGCAAGAAGGTGCGGTCGCTGCTGAGCTACCACCCCGAGACGGCGGGCGGGCTCATGAGCCCCGACTTCCTCGAATTGCCGGGCACCGCGACCGTGCGCGACGCGCTCGATGCCATCAGGGTCAGCACCGTGCCGCGCGAGGCGCTGTCGGTCGTGTTCGTCAGCGACCCCGACGGGCGGGTCGCCGGCACGGTCTCGGCGGTCCACCTGATCCAGAGCCCGCCCGATGCAGCCTTGTCCGGCGTCGCCACCACCGAGGTGGGGCACGTCCATCCCGACTGGGATCTCGGTGGGACCGTCCGCAAGATGTCGGACTACAACCTGACCGTGGCGCCCGTGCTCGACTCCGATCACGCACGGATCCTGGGCGTCATCACCGTCGACGACGTGCTCGAGCTCCTCCTCCCGTCTGGCTTCCGCCGGGACTTCGGCGTGACGGCGGCGGAGGAGTGAGCGTGTTCTGGCGACGAAGACCCGCGTGGAGGGCACACCCGTAGCCCGACCGGCCGAGCCGGCGCCGCACGTCTCACCACGGGGCCCAGCCCCTCCTGACGGCAGCCGTGCCGAGTGCGCGTGCCGGTCGGCGACCGCCGTGCCCGCACCGCTGGCGCGAACGACGCGAATGACCACGACGCGAACACGCGTGCACCGCAGCGAGAGAGCACAGAGGAGGTGACACATGCCCGAGCCGGAGGAGACCGAGGGCGCGACGGCCGTCCTCGACGAGGCGCACGTCGGCGACATTCAAGGTGCCTTCGGCACGATCCGCCAGCACGACACCGGTGCGCGCCGGTCGTGGGGTGCGCGCCTGCTGACCCTGCTCGCCATCATGGGCCCGGGGCTGATCGTGATGGTCGGCGACAACGACGCGGGCGGCGTTGCCACCTACTCGCAGGCTGGTCAGAACTACGGCCTCACGTTGCTGTGGACCCTCCCGCTGCTCATCCCGGTGCTCATCGTGAACCAGGAGATGGTGGTGCGCCTGGGTGCGGTCACCGGCGTCGGCCACGCCCGGCTGATCAACGAGCGGTTCGGCAAGTTCTGGGGGATGTTCTCCGTCGGCGACCTCTTCATCCTCAACTTCCTCACGATCGCCACCGAGTTCATCGGCATCAGCCTCGCCCTCGGCTACTTCGGGGTGAGCGAGTACGTCTCCGTGCCCATCGCGGCGGTCACGCTCGTCGCCATGACGGCCACGGGCAGCTTCCGGCGCTGGGAACGCTTCATGTTCGTCTTCGTCTTCGCCAACTTCCTGGTCATCCCCCTCGCCGTCATGAGCCATCCGTCCGCCGGGGCCTTCTTCGAGGGCCTCACCACCCCGGGTGTGCAGGGCGGGTTCACCTCCACCTCGGTGCTCCTCATCATCGCCATCGTGGGCACCACCGTCGCCCCCTGGCAGCTCTTCTTCCAGCAGTCGAACATCGTCGACAAGCGCATCACGCCCCGGTGGATCAACTACGAGCGTGCCGACACGGTCATCGGCTCGATCGTCGTGGTCGTGGCCGCCGCCCTGCTGATCGCCATCGTGGCGGCGGCCTTCGCCGGCACCCCGCAGGCGGGGCACTTCACCAACGCCGAGGGCGTCGCCCGGGGACTGCAGCACGACGTCGGGCGCGCCGCCGGGGCGATGTTCGCCATCATCCTGCTGAACGCGTCGATCATCGGGGCGGCGGCGGTCACGCTCTCCACCTCCTACGCCTTCGGCGACGTCTTCGGCGCCCGCCACTCACTGCACCGGAGCTTCCGCGACGCCAAGTTCTTCTACAGCGTCTTCAGCGCCATGGTGCTCGTGGCCGCCGGCATCGTGCTCATCCCGGGTGCGCCGCTCGGGGTGATCACGACGGGTGTGCAGGCGCTGGCCGGCGTGTTGCTCCCCAGCGCCACCGTCTTCCTGCTGCTGCTGTGCAACGACAAGGAGGTGCTCGGTCCCTGGGTCAACCGGCCCTGGCTCAACGTCGTGTCGGGCGTCATCGTCTCCATCCTGTTGATGCTGTCGCTCGTCCTCATGGCCACGACCCTCTTCTCCTCCATCGACGTCAACGGCGCTGGCGTTGATCCTGGGCGGCGTGCTCCTCGTGAGCTACGTGGTCATGGTCGCCGTCCTCGTGCGCGCCCGGAAACGCCGGCCCACCGAGCCGCCCGTCTCCAAGGAGCGCCGCGCCAACTGGCGCATGCCGCCGCTCAACCTGCTCAGCCGCCCCAAGTGGTCGCGTGGTCGGGTCGTCGGCATGTGGGCGCTGCGCGGCTACCTGGTGCTTGCGGTCATCCTGCTGCTGGTCAAGGCCATCCAGCTCGGGCTCCACGGCAAGGGCTGACACCATCGGCCGAGCCGTCGCGTCCGGGGCGGTCCGGGAGCGGCCCGATGCGATGATGGCCTCCTTCCATGGCTGCGAAGAGTGCTGGGCTCCTGCTGTACCGGACGACGGATCACGGTGAGGTCGAAGTGCTGATCGCGCACCCCGGCGGCCCGTTCTGGGCGGGCAAGGACGAGGGAGCCTGGAGCGTGCCCAAGGGGGAGTACGGCCCGGGCGCCGACCGCCTGGCCGCGGCGTACCGGGAGTTCCGGGAGGAGACGGGCTTCGACGCTGCCGAGCGGGGTCGCCATCAGCCTCGGGGAGCTGCGCCAGCCCGGCGGGAAGCGGGTGACCATCTGGGCGCTCGAGGGTGACCTCGACGTGGCGCAGGCGTCGAGCAACACCTTCGAGATCGAATGGCCGCCGCGGTCGGGGAAGCTGCAGGCGTTCCCCGAGGTCGACCGCCTCGAGTGGGCCGGCATCGACCGGGCCCGGGCCAAGCTCCTCTCCGGCCAGGTGCCGTTCCTCGACCGGCTGCTCGACGCGCTGTGACGAAGGGCGCTGCCACCCGGGGGGCCCGCCCGGGACGGGATGTACCCCGGGGCGCCACCGCGAGGTTCCCCAGGTCAGGCGGTGCGGGCAGGACCGGGACGACCCAGTTGCTCCGGCCATTTCACCGTTGAGTACTTTCGGCTCTATAAAGGCGACTGGGGCGGACCGAAATTCTGGCTGGATTGACAGGGACAGAGTGCACACCGGAGGCGACATGCCTGAGGACGACGACGAGGCGCGGACCAGGCAGCGGCGACGCCAGTTCTTCGTGCGGGCTTCCATCTTCGCCTCGCTGGCGGTGGTGGCCCAGGCGAGCGCCGCCCTTCCTCCGGGGCCCAGCAATCTCGCCTACTACTGGGCCAGCCTGGCCGTCTTCGGTGCGTGCGTGCTCTCCATCCTCTTGCCCTGGCAGCGCTTCCCCCGCTGGGCCATCCTCGTCCCGGTCCTCGTCTACCTCGTCTCGGTCTGCCTGCTGATCATCTCCGGCGGGACCAATCCGACCGTGCAGAGCACTGCCGGTGGCCTGGTGGTGCTGGTGCTGCTCCCCGTCCTGGCCATCTCGCTCTACTACCCCGGCTCGTACGCGGTGGTCGTCATCGCGGCCTCCATGGTGACACTGACGGTGGTGGGCGTCGCGGTGCACAGCAGCGAAGCGAACAACTTCCGTCGCCTGATCTTGTGGACGGCGGTGTCCGTCGTGGTGTCGGTGACCATCCACCGGCTGCGTGGCACCCTCGAGGGCCAGGTCCGCGACTCCGCGGAGCTCGCCCGCCTGGGGCGTCTGATGAACGGCGCCACCCAGTCGCTGACCTCACTGCGCGATCCGAAGGAGGTCATCAGCGAGGGCACGCTGGTGATGGCCGAGCTGGCCGGGCCCGGGTTCGACCGCGTGTCCTACCTGCGGGTGCGCGACGACGTGGTCGTGCAGGAGGCGCTGGCCGACGAGCAGCGCTTCCGCTCCCGCCTCCCGCCTGCTCAAGGACGACCCGTACGTGAGCGAGGTCCTCGCGACGAAGAAGCCCTTGGTCGCGAAGCTCGACCGCGTCGCCATGGGGCCGACGCTGCGATCCATCGTCGACGAGGTCGGCCTCACGCACGCGGTCGTTCGTGCCGATCGCCCCGACCGGCCAGCTCCACGGCATCATCGCCATCGAGAGCCGGGGCACTGCCGTTCCCCGACGAAGTGGTGGCCCGCTGTCGCGCGCTGGGCAACGTCGTCGAGCTGGCGCTGGCCAACGCGCTGGCCCACCACGAGCTCGAGATACAGGCCAACTCCGATCCGCTGACCGGGGTCGCCAACCGACGGGGCCTCGCCCTTTTCCTCGAAGGGGACCGGAGCCTCGATGCGATGGGCATCCTCGTGATGGACATCGACAACCTGAAGGCCATCAACGACGCCCAGGGGCACGACGTGGGCGACAAGATCCTCGTCGGCGTGGCCCGCGCCGTGTCGGGAGTCCTGCGCGGTGGCGACCTGCTTGGCTCGCACCGGCGGGGACGAGTTCGTGGCCGTCGTCGCGGGAGCCGACGACGCGGACGCCCGCCGGGTGGTCGGGCGCATCGAGGATGCCGTGTCCCGCATCAACGCGCAGGGGGTGCGGGCCAGCGTCAGCATCGGCCACGCCTGCTGCGGGAAGAACGGCGACGTCGACCGCACCCGGCGGCTGGCGGACGAGGCGATGTACGAGGCCAAGCGCGTCAACCGGCGCCGGCACGGCCGGCACCCCCAACCGCCCGGCGAGCGCGACCTGGTGATCCGGGGCAACTGACCACTACCGGCCCCGCCCGGCCCGGGCCGCGGGTTGCGGTTGCGTTGCGTGTGACGCCGGGCGCGCCGCGACGAGCGCTGAGCTGGGAACACCGCGGCGGCGTCGCTGCACGCGCGGGCGCCGCCGGCCTTGGCCGCTACGGGGTCCCGGTGCCACAATGGATGACGGGGAGACGTGGGCCGTCCGCCCGTGTCCCGGGTGCCGTCGGGACGGTCGGCGCCGGAGAGCAGAGGGGGAGATGCACAGGGTCTCAGCGTGGCTCGACGCGAGGTCGGCGCCCGTCGTGGCGACCGTGCTCTACGCGATCGCCGGGCTGGGCTACGCGCTGCTCTGGGCGACCCTGGCGCACCGCGGGTGGCACTCCTACAGCGACCTGTGGAACAGCGCGGGGCTCTCCCTCGCCATCGGGCACGGCCACTGGTCCGCGGTCTACGCCCCGCCGTCGCAGCTCGACGCGCCACCGGGCTTCGAGGTCCTGCTGGCGCCGGTGATGGTGGCCGGCCACGCCCTGGGCCTCGCGACCACCACGTGCGGAGGGCACCAGCTACGAGGCGTTCGGCCTCATCCTGGCGCCGGTCGCCACCGTCATGGCCGCCAGCGTGCTGTTCGCCCTCGACGCGGTGGCCCGGCGCTGGGGCTACTCCGAAGCTCGCCGCTTCGCGCTCTCGCTGGTGGCCGGGATCGGTGTCGTCAGCGCAGCGGTCTTCTGGGGCCACCCCGAGGACTGCATCGCCCTGGCGCTCGTGCTGTGGGCGGCGTTGGCGGTCGATCGCGCCGGCGTCGGCGGTCTGCACCGAGCGGCCTGGTTGCTCGGCCTCGCCGTCGCCTGCCAGCCCCTGGCGCTGCTGGCGGTCGCACCCGTCGATGGCGCGCTTCGGGTGGCGTGAGCTGGCGCGGCGCGGCCTGGAGGCTCGCGCTGCCCGACCGTCGTCGTCATCCTCCCCGAGCTCATCGTGGCGCGGGCGAGGACGCTGCACGCCGTGGTCGACCAGCCCTATTTCCCCCCGGGTGAGTCGAGCACGCCCTTCGGTCACTTCGCCCGGTCCCTCGGCCACGGCATGTACAGCGGCGGGACCCTCCGGCTCGTGGCCACCATCGCCGCCGTGGCGTTGGGCTACGTCCTGTGCCGGCGTCGCCACGATCTCCCGACCGTGCTGTTCGTGATGGCGCTGGCGTTCTCCCTGCGCGTGGTCCTCGAGAGCGAACTGCTCGGCTTCTACTTCTACCCGGTCATCGCGCTGTGCCTGCTGCTCACGTTGCGGGCCCGGAGCTGGTCACCGTTCGCCGGCGTGCGCGGTGGTCTCGGTCCTCTGCGTCGCCCTCGGGAACCGGCGCGCCCACGACGTCGTCCTGTGGTGGCCGGCCATGATGGCCACGACGGTCGCCATGATCGGCCTGGCCCATGCCGCCTGCCGGCGGAGCCACCCGGCGATACCCGGTGATGAGGAGCATCGACCGGCGGTGGGAGCCCGTCAGACGGCGACCGTGACCCGGAGGAAGGTGGCCGGGATCGACGTGTGACCCGCGTCCGGGCTCGCGTTCTGGGCGTTGAAGAGCGCGTCGAGCTCGGCCTGCAGCTCGGACTCCCGGCCGTCGGCCGATGCCGCCTCGAAGGCGTTCATCGTCGGCCCGTAGTAGGTCCTGAACTCGGTGAGCAGGTCCGACGGCGAGCCGTCGTAGTCGAAGGTGTACGTGTCGCGCTCGACAGGAGATGCTGCGCGGCCTTCGACACCGGCGCCTTCGAAGCGCTCGACCACGTGCTCCTCGACCCCCCAGGTCATCGGGCTGACGAACCCCTCGGGGGGCGGGGGCGAGTAGGCCGAGCAGATCTTGAGGATCTGGGCCACCAGGGTCGGGTCACCGGGGATCCAGTTGCCCATCACGATGCGCCCTCCGGGCCGGGTCACCCGGACCGTCTCCTTGGCCACGTCGTGTGGCTTCGGCGCGAACATCGCCCCGAAGACGGAGAGCACGAGATCGAAGCGGTCGTCCTCGAGGTGCGACAGGTCGGTTGCGTCGCCCTGCTGGAACGAGCAGTTGCGAAGGCCCAGCTCTGATGCCCGGGCATTCCCCGCCGCGACGAGGTTGGCCGCGATGTCGACTCCCGAGCACGTTGGCGCCGAGCGCGGCGGCCGGAATGGCCGTCGTCCCGTCGCCGCAGCCGAGGTCCAGGACCTCGAGGCCGTTGGTGATCGACAGCTCCTTGACCAGCGCCTCGCCGCTGTCGCGCATGCTGGCCGCGATGCGGGTGAAGTCTCCCTTTTCCCACAGATGCCCTGTTCGGATTCATGATGTTCGTTCTCTCCTCGTGCCGGCTTCCCATCATGATCACGGACCAACGTCGCGCCGCCTAGTACAAAGAATGAAGCACGGAGACGCAGCAGCGGTAGCCTGTGGCGCCATGAGCGGCTACGGCCAGTTCTGCCCCGTGTCCAAGGCGGCCGAAGTGCTGTGCCAGCGCTGGACGCCACTCATCCTGCGCGAGCTCCTCGTGGGCAGCACGCGGTTCAACGAGATCCGCCGGGGCGTCCCGACCTGCTCACCGGCCCTCCTGTCCAAGCGCTTGAAAGAGCTCGAGACGGCCGGGGTCGTCGACCGAACATCTTCCGACTCGGGTCCGTGCTACACGCTGACCGAGGCGGGACGCGAGTTGTTCCCGCTCATCCAGGCGTTGGGCGAGTGGGGGCAGCGCTGGGTGCGCAGCGACTATGGGCCAGATGACCTCGACCCCGGCCTGTTGCTCTGGGACGTCCGGCGTTTCCTGTCCGCCGGGGCCTTCGGCGACCGGCGCGTCGTCATCTCGCTGACCTTCGCGTCGATGCCGCCCGGGCAGCGCTACTACTGGATCGTCGTCGAGCGCGATGACGTCGATATCTGCCTCACCGATCCCGGCTTCGACGTCGACGTGGGGATCGACGCCGACCTGCGCGCGCTGACCGAGGTATGGATGGGCGACGCGTGCTTCACCGACGCCCTGGCTGACGGCCGCATCACCATGCACGGCCCCCGCGACCTGACGCGCCGGATACCCGACTGGTTCGGTCAGCACCCGATCCTGGCCGGCGTCGCCCGGGGCTGAGCGAGCGGTTACAGCTCGCGCGAATGGCTCAGCCCTGTACGGTGGTCGTGCCCGGAAGGTCGGTGCCGCACCAGGGCTGGCTCGAGGAGGGCACGAACCCGTTCTTCTGGGCGATCATGTACCACCCGCACGACTTGGCCAGATCGTGGCCGAAGTTGTTCGTGAAGTTGGTCGTGACGGGCAGGATCCCGTTGCCGTTGTAGCTCTTGATGCCACGCAGGGCATGGATGATGCCGGCCTGCGTCGGGTTCTTCCCCGCCAGCTGCATGCCCTTGATCATGAGGTCGGCGCCGAGCCACGACTCGTACTGGCTGAACGAGGGGAACTCGGAGCTCGAGAAGTGCGCGTACTTCATGAGGGCCGACTTCATCTGCTGCGTGCCCGCGTTCGGGAGCTGGAACGGACGGAAGGTGGTGTCGAAGTAGCCACCCTGCACCGCGTGCCAGGCCGGCGAGCCGATGATGCTCGGCTCGTAGCCGGTCGGGAAGACCACCACCTTGGGCTTGACGCCCGCAGCTTTGAGCGCGGTCGCCAGCGCGACGTTCGAGTTGTCATCGAGCCCGGCGTAGAAGGCGTTGCATCCCTTCTGCTTGGCCAGCAGCGCCGCCGCCGTGAACTCGACGCCACCGAAGGGGACCGAGGTGTCGAGGATCCCCGCCTTGCCGCCGGCGTGCACGAAGGAGTCCACCGTGCCCACCGCCGACCGGGTCGAGGAGGGCGAGATGCTGTAGCCGTACGAGCAGACCACGGTCCCACCATGGGCCTTCATGAACGATCCGATGTTCGTGTTGACCGGGTACTTCGGGTCGACGCTGCCGACGTCCGCCGCGAACATGTTCGTGAAGGGCTGCGTCCCCCATTCGGGGCCGTCGAAGAACCCGCCGGTGACGGGCACGCCCTGCTGGTTCGGGACCTTGTCGGCCAGGAAGAACAGCGGGCTCGTCGACACGATGCCGAGCGCTCCCTTGGAGAGGGCGTCCTGGACCGCGGTGGACACACCCGACGGGCTGGTCTGGTCGTCGATGACGATCCCATTGAGCTTGTGGCCGTTCACGCCTCCCTGCGCGTTCTGCAGCGCGATGCGTGCATTGAACCCGGCAGCGGCCTGGCTGAACTCCGAGGCCCCCTGCCCGGTCAGCGAGCTGATCATGGCGATGGTGATCGGCGAGCCCGACGTTGCCGCGCCGGCTGCGCCACCGAGCGCGCCGGTCACGCCGACCACCGGCGCCATCACGAGCACGGCGACCCCCAACGTGCTCAGGTGCTTCCCCCAACCTCGACGCATCTCCCACCCCTTTGTTCGGGAAATCCGGCTGGACCACCAGCCGAGTCCTGTCACGCTTGCACACCCGGGCCGCAGACGGTTGTCGGCCCGTCTCCGTCGAATGCGTGCGCCGCATGTTGGCAGAGGCCGCCAGCGGTCGCCAGCGGTCGTCCCGCCGGGCCCCGATCGTCTCCCTAGGGGCCGGGCGGGGCCGGTGCCGGCGTGACGAGCGCGCCGGTGGGCGATTCGCCCTGATGGGGCGTGTGCTCCGGCCCGTCGGGCTTGGGCGGCGTGGGCAGGGCGAGGACGACGAGGTAGGCGACCACCACGGCGACGATGATCAGCGGGGTCGTGGCCAGGCCGGCCTGGGACACGACCAGGGCGATGATGATGGAGGCGAGCGGGAGCCTGAGCATCGACACCGTCGCCGCCCCCATCAGCGCCGCGACGGCGGGGGTCTCGGAGAACCCCGGCAGGTGCCCGCACAGGAGGCCGGCGACGATGCCGAGGAACATGGCCGGGAAGGTGGGCCCGCCGCGCCCCGCTGCCCAATGAGATGCTGTAGGCCGCGCCCTTGAAGAGGATGAGGAAGGCGAACGCAGAGAGCGAGAACGAACCGGCCTGCTGGACCAGTGGGCCCATGGCCTCTTGCCCGGAAAAGAGCACGAGGTTGTCCGGTTTCCCCGTCACGTGCGCGAAGGCGATGGCCAGTCCGCCCACGGCGAGCGCGACCACGGGGACGACCACGAAAGGCCGTGCCGTCGTCGCCGCGGTCACCGCTCGCCCGATTCGCACGATCACGAAGACGGCGACCCCCACGACGGCGGCCAGCACGATCGTCCAGCCGAATGCCGCCAGCGTGGGCGAGTGGTACTTGGGGAGCGCGAGCGGGGCGATGGCGTAGGCGCTCGAGCTGAGACCCGTGACCGATCCCATGCCGATGAACACCAGCGAGCCGATCCCCGCGGCCAGCAGTCCCGGCAGGAGGACGATGGGAAGGGTGGCGCCCCCGAGTCCGGCGGCCTCGATGATGATCACCGCCCCGACGATCGGGGAACCGAACAGTGAGGAGACGGCCGCGAAGCTCGCCGCCGCGGCCACCAGCGCCAGGACCTGATCGGGAGCCTCCCTCCGGGAGAGCTTGACCGCGAGGATGCCCAGACCCGCCCCGAGTGCGATGAGCGGGGCCTCGGGGCCGAGCACGATGCCGAGGCCGATGGTGGCGATGGAGGCGAGGAGCACGCCCGGCAGTTCGACGGGCTGGGTCGGCGGTCCCGCCTTCAGCCCTTGGGCGGGCTTGTGGCCGCCGCCGCCCGGGAGCCGCGCGATGGTGAAGGCGATCGGGACGGCCGAGACGGCCAGCACCGGGAGCGGCCACCAGGTGGGGACCGGCGTCAGGCTCAATGCGCTCGGCAGGTCCTTGTAGACCCACACCTGCAGATAGTGGATGAGCTCGAGATAGCCCCACGAGGCCAAGGAGACCAGCACGCCGATGACGGCGGCGAGGACGAGCAACACGCGGTAGTTCTTGGTGCGCAGGAGCGCGGTGGCATCGGGCGGCGGCGCGGCGCCCGTGGCGGCGGCGTCGGTCATCGGTCTGTCCCCGCGCCCACTGTGCCCTCCGATCGCGCTGGACGGCCACGTTCCCACACTGGGCGCCTGACCGCTGCGCCCACGGTAGGCGCAACTGCAGCGTGTGTGCCGGGTCCCCTCACCGGGACCGGATCGACGGTCCGGGCGGAACGCGCTGGCACGGCACGGTGGCCCGAGCGCGCATCGTGGGAGTCGGGCTGCCCGGATTTGAACCGGGGGCCTCTGCGTCCCGAACAGAAGATTGGCCCAAAAGCTGGAAACTGCCTGAGGCCCTGAGCAGGTCAAATTCCCTGGTCGATCACCACCTTCGGAAGAAACATCCATCCCGTTAGTTACTGCTAAGAACCGCTGAACGCAGCCGACGCTTACCTTCTCGCCCACCTGACAAACAGACTCCCCGACCACCGGTCGATTGGGCTGCAGCTGCGCGCAACGTTGACACCAACGGTCAGGGCTGTCCTCGTCTCAGACGAGGACCAAAGCGTAGGATCTTCGGATCGACGCCAGTCCCGGTCACTGGGAGCTCCGTGACCCCGTGGTACGTTCCCCTGAAGTCAGTGCAACATGGCTTGCAGACAGAGCAACCGCGTGCGATATCGACCGCTTTAACGAACGGTCGGCTGTTCAGGCGACCGGCATGCTTGAAGAGGTGCCTCGGGGGACTCCGGCAACAGCTGATCAAGGGGTCAGGGTGTCGTCTGCGGGAGACGCGAAAGGGAGGATCATGACCGACACCTCGCCAAGTGCGAGTCCGAAGGGTCAAGTTCGTTTCTGCTCGCAGTGTGGAGCCGAGGGCGATGCGGCCTTCCAGTTCTGCACCGCTTGCGGGGCAGCGATGCACGCCGCTCCAGCTCCAGCTCCAGCTCCGGCACCAGCACCCACTCCAGCACCTGCACAAGCGCCAGCTCCGGCTCCAGCGCAAGCTCCAGCTCCAGCTCCAGCTCCAGCTCCAGCTCCAGCTCCGGCACCAGCTCCGGCACCAGCTCCGGCACCAGCTCCGGCTCCGGCATCAAGCGTGGCGCCGCCGAGTGTGGTGGCACCGGCTGAGACCGCGCCCGGTTGGCCTGCTCCACCGCCGTCGGCTGGACCTCAGTCCGCCATGCCGCCGGGAGCACCGCTCCAAAGCGCGCCGACGATAGGTCAGAGCCTGAATTCCTTCAAGGAGCAATTGAGCGCGCAACATATAAGGCTCACGGCCACCTCGTGGCTGGCGCTCATTGGCTCCGGACTGGTCGTGATCTCGGCGTTCTTTCCGTGGTGGATGGCGACCGATTCGACGCTTGGGATCACGACGACTGAATCCGGATCGCTCACCGGTGGAGGGCGGTTTTTCGCCATAGCCTTCGCGGTCGCCGTGGTCACGCTGGCGTGGCCGGCGTTCGTCCAGATGGGTTTCACCCGCAAGCGCAAGATCGGCCTCATGGTGACCGTCGCAGTCCTGACGCTGCTCGTCGTCCTGCTCAGCGTCGGGGCCCCCGACAGCGCGAAGTCGCAGGGTGCGGGCAACGCGACCATCGCGTTTGGAGTCGTTCTGTGCTGGGCCGGCGTAATCGTGATCTGGGTCAGCGTCATCCGTGTCTGGCGGTCGGCGCGGGTCATAAAGGACGCGACTGGGGGGTAATCGGACGTGGAACCAGGCGAGATCGTCTGTTCAAACGGTCACCCCGCCTCACGCGGTGACCGATCAACCAACTTCTGCAGCTGTGGCGCGGAACTGGTGAGGGGTGTCCCTGAGGGCATCTCACGGCTGTCCACTCTAGGTTCTGTGGGACCTGCGACTACCATTTACGCCGCTTCTTCTTGTTGACCGAGCAGATCGAATTCACGACCGGTGGCGCCAACGAGAGCCTGCGACGGCTCGGTCGGATCCTGGCCGACGAACCCGTCTGAGCCACCCACCCTGGCGGCGCGGCACGCGCGTCGAGGCTGAGCATCGCCCCTCCATTTCGTCTCACCTGTGATCAACTTCGGGGTCGTGAACCCGGGAGCGTTGAGAGCACACACGGACGGGAGGGTGGAGCGCGAGCAGTCTCGCCCGGGCCTAAGGGCAGCGTCGTACCTCATTGACGCCCGGCCGGGTGTAAGGCTCGCGCCGTGACGACGCCCAAGCATGGCCGCAGGGTCCCGATGCGTCGGACGACCTACCTCCTGCTCGCCCTGGCAGCCATTCTGGTGATCTCCTTGGTGTGGGTCACTCGTGGCGCGAGCCCGGACCAGTCACCTGCCGCCCACGCGTCGCGCCCGACCGAGTCGGGCGTCCACGTCGGAACCAAGGTCTTGCCGACGCCTGCTCCCGTCGCAGACCCGTTCGGCCCCACATCCGGGTCCTACGTTGCCGGCCGAGAGGGCACCGTCACCGCTGCGGCTTATGACATGGCGACCGGACAGACCTGGACGTTCGGAGGGTCCAGTCCTCAAGACGAGGCCAGCATCGTGAAGGTCGCTATCGTCGAGGCGTTGCTGGCCAGGTCAGGTGGGCAGGAGCTGTCTGGCTCGGAAAAGACTTTGGCACAGAACATGATAGAGATGAGCGACAACGACGCCGCCTCCTCGCTCTGGGACATGGTCGGCGGCGGCTCCGGCGTCCAGGCCTTCGATTCCTCGGTCGGCCTGACGCAGACAACGCCTTCGATGTGCGTGGAGTGCCCGGGGTTCCCATGGCCCGGATGGGGGCTCAGCACCACCACACCCGAGGACCAACTGACGCTCCTCCGCCTTCTCGTCAAGCCCAACCACGTACTGACCAGTCAAGAGCGCCTGTACGCGCTGAATCTGATGGAGAACGTCTCGACATCGGAAGCATGGGGCGTCAGTGGCGGCGTGCCCTCCGGCGTGACCGTTGCCTTGAAGAACGGGTGGTTGCCGCTCAACGCATCGGATACCGATTGGCAGATCAACAGCATCGGATGGGTGTCCGGGGACGGTCGGAACTACCTGCTCGCCGTCCTTACAACGGGCGATCCCAGCGAACAGTACGGCATCGACACGATCGACGAGCTGTCGAGCATGGTCTGGGCCGCTCTCAATTCAGAAGCAGCGGCTAGAGCTGGTTCCACTGATAGCTGGTCAGGTTGTACTGCGTCGCGATGGAATCCCACAGGGCAGCGAACGCCATCTTGTTTTGGGTTGCCTGTTGGTTGGGCGTTGTCGCGGCCTGGTAGTTCAAGTCGGCGGTGTCATTCGGCGTGCAGCCGCTCGAGGACTCGATGTTCGCCCAGCGGGCGTAGTCGTCGTCCACTTGCGCCGACGCCTGCCACGCATTGGTCAGATCCTGGATCATCGTTGACGGCAACGTCGACGCTCCCGGAAGAGTCGACAGCTGCGTGATGAGCTGCCGGCGGGAGCCGGCGGCATTTTCGAAGACCTGCCCATCCTGCGCAAGGCTCGGACCACACGACGTGACGTCATTACTGGCCGCGTTGATGTCGCTTCGATCGGCGACGCTTTGGGTGAGCAGTGCCGCCAGAGCCCCTGCCGCAACCTGTTCGTTCTGAGGCGTTGTCGTCGTGGTCGCACGGCGCCTGGTCGCACCGTGCGTGGTCGTCGGCGTGGTCGAGTGGAAGGTGGTCGAGTGGAACGTCGTCACGGTGGCGGAGTTGGCAGGGGTGTTGCTCTTTGACTTCAAGACATAGACCAGGCCGCCGGCCAAGGCGAGCACGAGAATGGCAGCAATGACGACCGCCGCCACCCATCCGCGGCTTGTGGAGGTCTGCGCCGGCAGCGGGGCGACCGGCGCGAAAGCGGGGATCGTCTTGTGTGGATCGTCGTAGGGTTGCCCGACGGCGTAGCCGGACTGCGTCGGCGCGGGCTCCATCGGCAGCGGAGCCATATAGGTCGGCTCGTCTGGGACGGCAGTCGGAGTCTCCACCTGAACGGTTGCTGCATCCTCTCCGCGATCAAGGATCGGAGACTCTGGTACGACGCTCGCTGGGACTGGAATAACGGCTTGTACGGGGGCAGGAGGTTCGACGGCCCCCGACTCCATGCTGGTTCCACACGTCGTGCAGAAATTGCCGCTTGCTTTCGAAGTGTGGCCTTCGGGGCAGTGGCTGAGAAGTGGCTCGCCGCAAACGCGGCAGAACCGGGCATTGGGCGCATCCGCCGGAACCGGATGTCCGTTGGGACAGAAGACGTCGAGGAGTGGCATGCGGCTTCCTAACTGCGTCCGGAGATTGGGGGAGCGAGGGGACTCCCGCGGAGGCGCTCGGTCACTGTCCCACCTCTGGGTCCGCAACCCCACTCATCAGGTTCTCTACGATCCTTTGACCTTTGGGCCATCGACGCTTCGCTGGACTCAGGCACGGCTGTGAGGTCCCGAACATTCACGAGTTCCCCGAGTTGCCGGGGAGACCCGAGTTCCCCGAGTTGCCCAAACTGCCCGCGTTGCCGGAATTGCCAAAGTTGCCGGACCGGCCTGAGTTCCCAGAGTTGCCGAACAAACCCTGGATCCCAGAGTTGCCGAGGCCTCCGGTGACGGAGACCGTCGGGCAGGATGATTCAGACGCCGTCGTAACGTCGCGAAGGAATTCCGAGCTGTTGTTACTTTCCGCTTCGAATTGCTGGAGAGTTCTGTTGGCTTGAAACCAATTCAGAAGGCAGTTGCAATCGGAATGCGTGAGGGCATCCGTTCCAGAACCGCTTTCACATCCCTCGAGAAATTTCGCCTGATTGGCTGCGGGGTAGCCCGATGAACCGCCGCCCAGGATCAGGTAAAGGCCACCTCCGACGACTGCCACGAGGATGATCGCTGCGGCGATCAAGAAAGCTGGCTTCTTGAGCAGGGGAGGTTGCCCTGGAGCGGGCCCAGGAACTGCGTCGGGTATCCCGCTGGGCACTGCCGGCGGGACGGTCGGTCCTGCCGCCGCCTGGGCTTGGATTGCCGGGATCGGACTGGCGAGGCTTGAGCTCGCCGGGGCTGGGGGTGCGGGACTTGGGGGTGCGGGACTTGGGGGTGCGGGACTTGGGGGTGCGGGACTTGGGGGTGCGGGACTTGGGGGTGCGGGAGCTGGGGGTGCACGACTTGGGCCTGCAGCGGTTGGGTCTGCCCTTGTTGCGGCTGGCACTGCGGCCGTTCCGCAGGAGGCGCAGAACTTGTCACCCGGAGTTATCGCGGCAGCGCACTTTGAGCAGAACATTTGGTTCCCTAGATTCGTGAGTTCCCAGTGGTCTTACTAGGGGAAAGTGCAGTCTGCAACTCCGATTGAGTTTGTTAAGAGAGCTTTCGAGCGCGAACCGGTCTGAGCGAGACAGGCGGCGTTCATGTTGACGGAGCTCGTCCGCCACAAGCACCGAGGTCGCCAGGTCCACCGCCCAGCTCTTGAGTGTGGTGCGCCAAGACCTGCGCCGATGTGTCCCCTCTTGCTCCCTGCCTAGAGCATGGGGGACAACCGCCCGAGGCTGCAGCCGGCGGGGAACAGACCGGCGCACTCGTGGCGTGGGTAGGTGCCGGCCAGCCGGTGGAAGGCGCGGGAGTGGTCCGACTAGGTCAGGTGCGCGACCTCATGGACGAGCACCGAATCGAGGACCCATTCGAAGCGCGGCGCGCAGCAGGTGCGAGATGCGAACTCGCCTGAGTAGTACGAGCACGATCCCCAGTGAGCCGTCCGGTTCGTCACCCATGGCACGGAGACAGAGCGGGCACCCACAAAATAGCAGTCGTTCAGCTCGCCGCCCGAGCCATCAGCGCCTCGTCGTCGGCCAGCTGCGGGCGCTTCTAGGTGAGCAGCCGCTCGACCAGCCAGTAAACCGTCTTCTGCCTCACCCCCGCGTCGAGGTGCGCGGGCAAGGACACGACGGTGCGGCTGCCCCACCCAGCGCGCCTACGACCTCTTAGTGCTGCCGCGCTCTGACGCGGAGCTCCACCTCGGGCACTGGTGGCATGCCGAGGTTGTGCGTGGGAATGCACTGGCAGGTGCATACGCTCTGAACCTTGTCCGCCACGACGTGGCCTTTCCAGGAGGGAACTGGCCAATCCCCATCACATCGTGCCCCTCCTCAGCTTCGTCGCCGTCTACGTCGGTTAGGACATCGGGTTCATGGGCGCGTTCGTCACGCGAAGATGGCCGAGAGCCTGCGAACCTTCGTCATCGGGGTCATTTGGCCAACCAGGTCAGCGTCTACCCGTATTTCAGGACCACGTATCAGCCCTGCAGCCTCCACCGAACGGACCATCTGATCCTGATTCTCCGCGTCGACCACGCTCGGCCCGACGCAGAACGCCGATGGACCAGCAGAGTTGAACATTGGGACCATCGAGATACCTGGCTCAGGATCCGGGTCGGCGGTTTGTTCGCCGGGTTGTGACCTTCTCAGTTAGGTCCGCTCGCTCAACTGCTTGACCCCGTTGGAGCGGCACCAGTCTTGATACGCAGCCCATGCCGAGGGTGGCTCTCGGCGGGCGCTCGGGGACTCACGGCCCCAAAGAAGATCCAGCCTCCTTTAGAGAACGGAAATTCGCCTGGTCAGGGCACCGCACTGACCGGCAGATGTGCTGTTGCAGAAGTCCCCGGGCCCCTGTCCGGCGACCGAGAGCTCTAAGAGTTGACCGGGTGAACCGGCAGCGAGGCTCACTGTCACGGCCTGACCGATGGCGTAGTTCGTTGCGTCTGAGGTTGCTGTGACAGTTCCGCTTGCCGTGCCGCCGTTGACCGAGCTCAGCACGAATTGCATCGTGGCGGTTGGTGCGCTCGCGAACGAGCAATTGGGACACGCGGTGAGATCCTGATACCTCAAGGTCCCATCTCCCGCCGCGCTGATTTCTAGTTGCTGTTCGTGTGCGCCCCATGCCCCCGACCATTGTGTGTATCCGGAGGCTGCCGTTGTCGGCTGGGTCGGCTGGGTGGACTGAGCGACGGTGGTCGTGGTGGGAGGGGCCACAGTGGTGGACGTCGTGCCGATGCAGGAGTGCAGCCCCCAAGCGACGATTACGGCGTTCGGTACCGCCGAGAGATCCGGACCGGACACGTTCGCCCCGGGGACGGCACAGAATCCAATGTTGGTGGGCCCGATAAGTTGGTGCGTCCGCAGGTTGAGGATCGCTTCGTCTAGATCACTGCGGGCCTCCTGGACGGTGGGCGGCTGGTCCGTGCCCGCGTAGTAGCCGAGCCCCTGGACATACACCCACTCCGGGGACACAGTGGAAACGTGCATGGAGAGGATCGCACAGCGGTCCCCTTGGTCGTCGTGCGCGGCAAGGGCCCCTAGGCACAGAGCCTCTTCGACTGCGGCAAACGTCGGCTTGATCGGGGGTGACGCCGCGGCGGACGTTGCGGGCTTGACAACGGCGGTCGGCGTGGGAGGAGGCGATGTCTTCCCTCCTCCACTGGCCTCGGCCACCCCGACGCCCACGCCGGCGACGACCACTGCGCCCGCCAGGGCGGTGGCCGCCCACGGGTGCGTGTGCAGGATGTGCCCGAGTTTCGAGGTACGTCGCGCTGCACTCGCTGCACTCGCTGCACCTGCTGCGGTCGAGCTCGCGGCAAGTGGCGTAGCGGCGCCGGCCTTGGCGACTCCGAGTGCGCTAACCGCACCGGTGGCGGCGGCGATAACGATTGGAACGAGCACTGCACGGCGGCGCCAGTCCTCGCCGCACCCCTCCTCAGCCGCGGCGCGCGAGTTCGTCGAGGAATGCACGGGCGCTGGCCTGGCGTGCCGAAGGGTCTGGGTCGAGGGCGCGGGCGACCAAGGAGACGGCCGGCGCGGGGAGCGAGGCGGCGGTGGACGCCGGGTCCGCGCTGACAGGGTTCACGCCGGCGAGCAGCTCGGAGAGCACGAGTCCCGCCGAATAGAGGTCCGACGTCACCCCGAGTGGCTCGCCGGCGGCCGCCTCGGGGCTCGAGTAGGTCGGGCTCCCAGTGCCGGCGGCGCGTCGGGTGCCCACGGCGGCGGCCAGTCCGAAGTCGACCAACTTGGACTCGCCGCTGGTGGAGAGGAGGATGTTCTCGGGCTTGATGTCGCCGTGAACGATGCCCTGTTGGTGGGCGGCGGCGAGCCCGCTGAGCGCTCCTTCGAGCACCGAGAGGGCCTGTTCGACGCTGAGCGGGCCCCGCTCCATCAGTGTCCGCAATGAGACGCCCTCGACGTACTCCATGACGATGGCCGCCGCGGAGGGCGACTCGAGGTAGCTATAGACCGCCACGCAGTTGGGGTGGTCTAGCCGGGCGAGCACCTGCGCCTCGTGACGCAGGTGCTCGCGCACCGCCTGATTGTCGGCGAGCTCTGGGGCGAGATCCTTCAGGGCGACGAGCCGGCCCACCGAGTGCTGGCGGGCCAGCCACACGGTCCCGGTGGCGCCCACCCCGAGGCGGCCCTCGATGTCGAATCCCTCCCAGTTGGCCACCGTCAGTCTTCCTTGCTCGCTCTCGACCTGCTGGCCTCGAACAAATCCTCCGTCAAATGGATTCGGTCCGCTCATTGTAGGCAACTCCTATTGAATGTGCTCGGGTAGGACGTCGAGCCGTTCAGTGGCTCTGCTCGATCCGCGACCGTCGTGGCGGCCTTCTTGCGCCGAACGGTCGTGACAAGGATGGTGCCGACCACGCTGGCAATGAAGCCGCCCACGGCCAGGTAGAAGCCGATCGTCGGCGAGGCCGAGACGATGCCGCCGCCCTCTTGCTGCAGTTGGTCGGCCGCAGCGAAGAGGCCGATGCTCAAGACGACGTCTACGGCGGCGATCACCCACAGTGCCACGTTGATCACCTTGGTGACGCGGCCCTGGAGGACGCGGGCGCCGAAGTAGGCGAGGAGCCCGCCGATGACCAGCAACATCACGACAGCACCCCCGGACTGGTGGGTGGTCTCGACGCCCTCGATGCTGACCCAGGGCAGGAAGGACGAGAGGACCACGGCGACGCCTGCGCCACAGATCCAGTAGCCCGCCTTGCGGGTGCGACCCTCGGCCCGTACGAAGCCAGGCGTCTGGGTCGGGGTCATGGAGTCCCCCGTCTGCTGCGGCTGGCTGCCCTCAGGCTGGGTGAAAGGTGTGTCGGTGTTCATGATTCCTCCTCAGGTTGTAGAGGTGGCGACGGCGCTTTGTCCGATTCGCCCCCGCTGCTGTCGTGTGCTGAGCAGTGTGAGCGAGGAGCACCCCCAGCAAGGAGGGGCAACGATGACCAACCTGAGCGAGGGGAGTGGGCCGAATGACCCACAGACGGGCGCGAAACCGGCGCCGCGGGCTCAGCTCCGATCGAGCTCCATGGCCAGGCGGGTGAGCTCTGGGCGTCTGCGGGCACCGGTCTTGTCGCGTATGCGGTCGAGGTGCGACCGAACCGTCGCTACGCTGATGAAAAGGTCCTCGGCGATCTGCTTGTCGGTACGTCCTGCACCGACAAGGGTCAAAATCTCCCGCTCCCGCTCCGACAGGCTTGATCCGCCGGCGCCGGCGGGCTCTTTGCTTTCGTCCTTGACCTCGGTGATCGTGGCTAAGGGGTCGGCCACTGGAACGAAGACGAACGTCGCATCGCCAAACCGGATCCGGTCGCCGTGGCGGAGCGAGTGGGAGGTGACACGCCCGCCGTTCACCAGCGTGCCGTTGGCACTGTTGGAGTCGGTGAGCACCCATTGACCCTCTTCGAGGTCGAAGCGGGCATGGTGACGGGAGACGCGCATGTCCGCGTCCAGCACGATGTCGTTGGACTCCGCCCTGCCAACGGTTGTGGAGGGTTGCACGAGCTCATGTTGATGGCTGGGCTCGTTGTCCAGATGGATGTAGGCCATGGCGTCCCGTTCTACGCTGTCGGTCTCAGTGGGTGCTCAGTACGAGCGCGACCAGGCCAACGCCAAAGCCAACGACGAATGCCGCAATGAGGACGACCCACCGACGCTTCGCTCGTGTGCGGACCCCCCCTTTCCTCGCCGATGGCACACCGACGCGAGGTATGGGGTTTCTGATCCATTCGTCGTCGATGGTCGCTTTCGGTGACCTGCTCCCGGGGCCGGGTGTGGTGGGGGGAGGGCCGGGACGCGCGACTGGGTCCCGTGGTGTTCCGACCAGTGAGGATCCATCGTGCGCTCGTTCGGACGACCCGAGCCACGTCGAATCGTCGACCAGCTCCATGGTCCAGCCGCCACGGTTCCCGTCGGCCCAGAGGCCATCGGCGGCCACCTGGGTACCCGGAGCAACGGCAATCGCAGGTGACGGTGCGATGAGCGGCGCGGCATCCGTCGTCGTCTCGAACCACGCTGTCGGTGCGGCCTCCACGAGGCGGTCGGCCAGTTGCCGTGCGGTCGGCCGGTCCGCCGGCAAGGACGCCAGTCCAGTGCGGAGGACTGCAACAACGGGGGGAGGCAGCGCCGAGGCCGTGGCGGCGGATGCGGCGCCCCCGTCGAGATGTGCCTCTAGCGCACCGCGTACGGACATTCCGGCAAACGGGTGACGGCCCGCCAACAGCTCCGTCGCCATCAGCGCGAGCGCATAGACATCCCATGCGGATGTCGGTGCCTCGCCTCGCAACTGCTCGGGTGCCATGTAGAGCGGCGTGCCGCGGACTGTCCCGTCATTCGAAAGGAACATCGCGCGCTCACCGCTGATGCGGGCCAGGCCAAAATCACCGAGCTTGCAGCGACCCGTTGCGGTGATGAACACGTTGGCGGGCTTGACGTCCCGATGGACCACGTCGCGACTTGTTGCGTACTCGAGCGCGTCGGCGACGTCCGAGACGACCGCCAGAGCTTGGCTGGCCGTGGGGCGTGTCGTCGCCGCCATCGACTGGACGCTTGGCCCTTGGACGTACTCCATCACCAGCACGAGATCGGCCCCGTCGGTGATGAGGTCGTAGAGCCGGACGATCCTCGGATGGTCGAGACGGGACACAACCTGCCCTTCACGACGTAGACGCTCGGTGGCGGACGCATCGGCACTCAGGGTCCGGAGCAGCCGTTTGAGCGCGACGTAGCGGTCGAGGCTGCGCTGCCAAGCCAGGTGGACGACGCTGGATGCGCCGCGGCCGAGCTCTCGGACTCGGGTGAAGTCACCCGCTGCCGAATCCTCCCGTGCGGGATCGCGGACTTCCACAGTGCGTATTCTTTCAACATCCGCTGGCGGTCGCACCGGACGTTGCGAACGGACCTGCACCGGTTCCTCCGGCCGGCTCTCAGGACGGAGGGGTCGTGTAGGCGGCACCAGGGTCGACTCCCTGCACAATGCAGCGGTCGGGCGCGATGGTGTGAACCACGGGCATCCTGAGCGAGAACCGGTACGTGCCCGCGGATTTTGGCAGCGCCCAGCTTTGGCTGTGCGCGACGTAGCGACCGCTCCCGTCGACGACCCACGCCTCGAGGTGCCCGACCACTTCCTCCCCACGCGATGCCGCATCGGGAATCACGACCGAACCGTGTGCGCCGGCTACACCGTCGACCAAGCCGTCGGCCGCCTCGTGTTCCGTGAAATCGCACGAGGACGGCCTAATCACGAAGCCCCTCCAATCGAGTCCCTCCATCGGCGTCCGCACTGTCGTCGGCAACCCACTGAGGTCACTCGCGGCGGGGCCTGAGCTTCCCCCATCTGCGGCCAGGCCGACACTGACGCCAGCAACCACGACCGTGGCGGCTGTGACCACCGTGGCCAAGGGATGGGCGTGGATGATGCGGGCCGCTCTGGATCCGGTTCGTACGGCGGCAACGGTGTGGGCCGCCCCCGGCGTCGTCGCCCCTGCCTTGGCTGCCCCGAGCGCACTGGCCGCGCCGGCGGCTGCGGCCACGCCGAGGGGGGCAAGGACGGCCCGGCGGCGCCAGTCGCTGCCATAGCCCTCCTCCGCCGCGCCGCGCAGTGTGGCCAAGAAGTCGCCAGCGCTCTGGGGGCGCGCTGCAGGGTCGGGATCGAGGGCATGTCGCACCAAGCCTGCGATGGGACTCGGGACCGCTGCCGCAGCCGTGGCGGGGTCGGTGCCTGGGAGGAGGGTGCCTGCCACCAGCTCGGAGAGGACGAGGGCCATCGAATAGAGGTCAGAGGTCACCCCGAGGGGCCCGCCCGCGGCGGCCTCAGGGCTCAAGTACGTCGGGCTGCCGATTCCCGGCGCCCGCTCCGTGCCCACGGCTGCGGCCAGTCCGAAGTCAACCAGTTTGGACTGCCCGCTGGAGGCCAGAAGGATGTTCTCCGGTTTCAGATCGCCGTGGACGATGCCCCGGCCGTGGGCATGGGCGAGCCCGCTCAGGGCGCCCTCGAGGACCGCAAGCGCCTGCTCGACGCTCAGCGGACCCGCCGCTGAGAGGGTGCTGAGTGAGACCCCGTCGACGTACTCCATCACCAGGGCCGCGGCCGTGCCCGACTCGAGGAAGCTGTAGACCGCCACGCAGTTGGGGTCGTCGAGCCGGGCGAGCAGCTGGGCCTCCCGGCGCAGGCGCTCGCACACGCCGACATCGCCTGCGATTTCAGGAGCAGCAGGCTCCTTGAGGGCGACGGCCCGGCCCACTGAGAGTTGGCGGGCCAGCCACACCGTTCCGGTAGCACCCACGCCAAGGCGGCCCAGCTTCTCGAAGCCCTCCCACTCGGCCACCGCGCTCCTCCATTGTCCTCCCCATTGCATGCGGTGCTGGGGCGGCCCTCATCCTTTCGGATTTTGACCAGCTCATGGACGGAGCGGTGTTGGGCCGGCCGAGTCGCCGTGTGGGCATTCCGACCCACGCCCGCAGGCCGCGAACCCCCAGCTCGGCCCCTGCTACCAGGGACGTTGCATCCGGATACTGACTGCATGTTCCAGAACCAAGGTCACCTGCACAGCGTAGAGCACGAGGGCACGTCTAAAGCGTCCATCGGCGAAGCCCACGACTCACTCGCCGAGAGGTCGCCACATCTTCCGGTGTGGCGCCTGCTCGTCCTGTTCGTCACCGCCTGCCGCGCCGTCGCCGGTATCGCCTGGGACCGCCTCACCGTCCGCTGCGAGGGCGCCGACACGCTGGCGGCCCGGCGCACCTGCCGCGCTTTCGAGCGGCTGGGCCCGACTTTCGTGAAGCTCGGGCAGCTCATATCCTCGTCCCCGGGCACGGTCTCAGCCGGGTGGATCGATGAGCTGTCGTCGTGCCGCGACGAGGTGCCGCCGGTCTCCTGGGCGGCCGTCAAGGCGGTCATCGACCAGGAGCTCGGCGCCAAGGCGGCCGCCCTGGTCGACATCGACCGCCAGCCGCTGGCCGCCGGTTCCATGTCCCAGGTGCACGCGGCTCGTCTGGCCGATGGCACCGAGATCGTCGTCAAGGTCCAGCGGCCAGGGCTCGAGAAGGTGCTGCGCCAGGACCTGCACCTGCTCCGTGCCGGTGCTCGGCTCCTCGTCCGGATCCGGCCCTCGCATCCAAGTGGTCAACCCGATCGGCCTGGTGGAGGACTTCGCGGAGTCCATCGGTCAACAGCTCTCGTTCCACACGGAGATCGACAACATGACCACGATGCGCCGGGCGCTCCGGGGATGCCCCTCGGTGGTCGTCCCCCGGGTGTGGCCTGAGCTCTCCACCGACCACGTGCTCGTCATGGAGAGGGTGTTCGGGGCAGGCGTCGACGAGCCACAGACACTCGACGCTATGAACGTCGACCGTCGCAACGTCTTGGAGTCGCTCGTGGGGAGCCTGCTCGTGTCGGCCCTCGGCTCGGGGGCCTTCCACGGCGATCTGCACGCCGGCAACATGTTGGTCCGCAGGACGGCCGTCTCGTGCTGCTCGACTTCGGTGTCGTCGGCCGCCTCGACGCCGACGCTCGCCGGGTCGTCACTGAGTTGATGGGCGCACTCGCCGTGCTGCGCTTCGACGCTGCGGCGATCGCCATGCTCCAGCTCGCTGACACGGCATCGATCGACCTCGGTGCCGTTGCCGCAGACGTCCAGGGCCTCATCGCCGAACTGATGTCCAAGTCAATCAACGAGATCGACGTTGCGGCCGGGCTCGGCGAGATGCTCCGCATCGCACGGACGCACCACTTGGTGCTTCCCCAGGCCGTGGTCGCCTTCCTGAAGCAGCTGATGTTCCTCGACGGCATCGGCCGCTCGCTTGACCCCGACTACGACCTCTTTGCCGACGCCACCCGCCTGCTGGAGGATTCGCTCGAAGCCTCGCTTGCAGCGGCCTGACGCGCGAGAGCAACCACGTGCCGACCAAACCACACGTATAAAGAGCGGAAGGATTTCGAAAAATGACTGAACGGACTGACAGCGAGGGTGGGCTCACCGCCCAGACCGAGACTGCCAGCGCGGTCGACCGCACCGGTCGCCCGGCGACGTTCCGGAGAGCATGACCCTGCGGCTGCAGGCTGATCAAGCCCCCACGGAGCACGGGTGGCAACGGACATAATCCGGTCGCCCCACTCCCGGCATTGGTAGGGGGCATTCACCCCCCTGTCACGGAAGCCTCCTTCGGTTTAGCAGGTCCTCGCTCGTCGTCGGCGGTGTCGACGTGAAGACGGCGCAGGTGCGACTCGGTCACTCGGATCCTCGGATGACACTGGCGATCTACGCATCCGCTCCGGCGTCCGCCGATCGGGCCGCCGCCGATGTTCTCGGTGCCACGTTCTTCGGCACCTCTACCGAACAATGAGCGCTTCAACCGCACTGGGCCTGCTTGCTTCGCGCCAAATTCGCGCCAAACGAAGTTGCGGCGTCGAAGCGCTCGGCTGCTAAGGCAGCTTGAATAGGGACTTTGAGTCGGGCTGCCCGGATTTGAACCGGGGACCCTCTGCGTCCCGAACAGAGCCTGAGCGAATTTCAGGCCGGCAAGTCACATGGCTGTGACTTAGTGTAGCGCAGGTCATAAATCAGAAATTCACTATTCGTAAATGACGACTCACTACCGCCGAATACCGCCGTTTGGCTTCGTTCCGCGCCATTTCCGCGCCAATTTCGCGCGAGTCTGAATCGACTTTTTGTACAACGTTTTTGTCAGTGCGAGGTGCGTCACAGCCCAGCGACATCCATCGCGTCAAGCGGTCAATGTCGGCCTTCGTGTCAGCGAACTTCTTGGCGCGTCCACCCCTCGAGAAGCGGCAGTCAAGGGCGGCCAGAGGCCGGCGCAGCGGACCCTTGACGGCCGCGTAGTGACTTCGCCTGAGGTCCCACAATGGAATGGGCCGGGCGCTGCTGCGCCCGGCCTGGATGCATCAGGGGTCGCCCCGTACGGCACGACGGGGCGACCCGAGTCACCCTCGCCATCCCTGTTCGCCGCGAAAAATCCCAAGTCAATCAGTACGTCGCTGGGGACTGTTTTAGCTCCATGTACCACGGGTACAGCCATTGCCAAGACGAAAGGAGGATCCATGGTTGGGGCTGGAGGACTTGTTGTCAGCATCATCGCTTTTGCAGTGGGAGCAGTTCTGGATTGGGCAGTCACCGAGCCCTATCAGCACGGCTTCAACGTCAACAAAGTGGGCTGGATATTGATGATTGTCGGCGTTGTCGGCGCTGTGGTTTCAATCGTTGTCATGGTGGCGGCAAACACTCGGCGGCGCCGGACCGTCGTGGACGATGGCCAGGGGAACGTTGTACGTCGGGTCGATTCGACCTACTAGGCAGGCAAGCCTCCGAACCGTAGGAGGCTTCGTGAACAGGGAGGTTGTTCAGTGGTATTGATTCTGGCGTTGCTACTCGTCTTGATCCTTTTCGGAGCCGGATTTGCAGTGCACCTTTTGTGGATAGCGGCGGCTGTCTTTCTTGTGCTGTGGCTCGTCGGATTCGCCCTCGGCCGAGGTGAGGGTGCTGGTGCTCACCGCTTCTATAGGTGGTAGCGCCTTTGTAGAAGGGAAGCGAAAGACGCCCGCTAGGAAACGGTCCCCTTCGGGGGGCCGTTTTCGCGTCCTGGCGCAGTCGAGCCCTTTTGACAACGTGCCCCCATGCGCCGGCACAGTGCGCACTTGGTTACTGGGATGAGAACCCACGGATCAGTGTTCCGGCACCACTTGCGAAGCGGATCACATCGGCCAAGGCTCTAAGTGTGGACGAGGCGAAGGCCCCAGCCGATTCCGAAGCTCTCGCAAGGCAGCACCTCGACGTGTACGCCACCAAGAATGGTCAGTGGAACCCCGAGCAGGGAGATATTGAGATCCCTGCTGGCTGGGAGTTCTTGCCCTCTGGCGATGCCTTCTTGACTCGGACGGTCAAGGCCGGCGATGTCTATTGGCTGTCGTGGCAACCGCGAAGCCGGAATCGCCAGCACCGTCGACTGCTCGGACTTTGGGCGCCGAGCGAGGCCATTGCATCAGCTCAGATGCACGCCGAGGAGTCGGCCAAGCACCGGGCGGCCAGGCGTGTCCAGGGAGCTCAGTCCCGCCAGCGTCAGGAAGATCGTTACCGACACGAGTTGGAAGACGCCATCGTGAGGTTCCTCGCCTTCACCCCGGCACACAAGGAACTCGAAGGGCGCATCGCTCAGGAGACCGCGGCCCACGCAGCGGTCGTCGGCAGCGGCCGAGTCGGTCGGACCCGCAAACTCACCCTCGAGGAGCGGGCCGCCCTCAGCGTCCGGGCATATATCAGGCACACCTTCACGAGCTATCACGACGATCTGGATTCACTGTCGCCCGAGCACTGGGACGAGGATTTCTTGTACCGCGAGATCAAAGGGTCAGCGAACGAAGCCGTCGACCGGTTCCTTTCCGATCATCGCAATGGCTGAGGTGACCTTTGGCGCCGGAGCTCGCCCCTTCCCGGCGTTCGGGGGCAGGCCCCCCTATGGCTACCCGGCGAGTCTCTCAATGTCCTTTACGACTACTGAGATGTCGACTGGATGGCCTGTGTTGACCTCAATCACGGTCCAGTCACCCGCCACTGGGCTGGTCACTTCTTCGTTCCAGAGCTCATCGTCCGTGCGGCGTTGGTCGAAGTGACCCGGGTGGCGCTGCTCTGTACGCTCCCGGTATCGAGCCAGTGCGACCTCACGATTACAGCGGCAGAAGACCTCGATGATCTGGCCGGGAAGCGCCTGGATGCCGGCACGTGAGATGGAGCGGTGAAAGTTCGCCTCGAGAACTGCTCCGCTTGGAGCCGACGCGGCGACCAAATACATGACCTCCACTGCGGCCCGTCCGATCAACCTCGATGTCTCGACGTCGGGGACCGCCAGCACGGACATCAAGGTTTCCTTGATCAGATCCTTCGCAACCAGTGGCAGCCGCATATGCTGGGCTACTGCCGCTGCAAGTGTCGTCTTGCCACTTCCAGGGGGACCCGAGACCACCACGTAGAGCGGGTCTGAAGTGGGCACCGCCCAATCTTGTCGGAGGTATGATCTATTTGCATCCCGGCGTTCGGGGGCAGTGTGGCATTCTCCGATCATGGATCTTCTTGCTGCTGCCGACACATGGCGGCGAGACGGTGTTGTAGTCCTGCCCGGCTACCTCGCCGGTCCTGATCTGGAGTTGGCCAAGGCTGGCCTGACCTCGATCTACCCGACCGCCGAGGACTATCACGCTGATCCTTTGAGCGAGCGCAACCACGTCTACACCGGAGACGAGTACGGCGGCATCATCCCCTTCCCGTACCCGACGGTTGCCCTCTGCAACCTCGCCGTGCACGACAAAGTCATCGCCCTCGTTGAGGCAGCGTTCTGGACGAAGGATATTCGGATCTACGCCTCGGAACTGTGGGCGAAGTACTCCGGTGCCACGACTTATGAGCAGGAGCATCACCGCGATTTCCTGAACCACACGCCCTCGCACCGTCGAGCGATATCAGGTGGCGTGGTCTCGAAATATTCATCTGGCTGAGCGATGTGACGGAGGAACTGGGCCCGACTCATCTCGTACCGCTCGCGGGCACCAGCGGTCTACCCGCCCTGCCACATGTCCAACGGCGAAGCGATCGCCCAGCGCTCTACGAGCAAGAGGTTTCGGGGGCGGGTCCACCTGGCACGATTGTCGTTTACAGCACCGACACCTTTCATCGGGCAACTGAACTGACAGCACCGGGGTCCGACCGATTCAGCATCCACGCCAGCTACCGCCATGCTGAGAACACCTGGACCACTCGCCACTCCTGGGGTGACCAGTCGTTCCACCCTGATTGGCAGGCCTTTGTGGAACAGGCGACCGTGCGGCAGCTACTGCTTTTTGGGTTTCCTCCGCCGGGCCATCCCTACTGGACCTCAGAGACCATCGAGGGTGTCGCAACTCGCTACCCCGGTCTCGATCTCACGCCGTGGCGAGAGCACTTGGCATCCGAGGAGTGACAATCCCAGTCCCGGCGATCGGGGGCAGGGAGTCCATGGCTCTCGTTAGCATCACGAACATGGAAGTTGACGACTACGACAGTCTCATTTTGTACGTCGGAGATCTCAGCCAGGCGAGAGCGTTCTACGTCGACACGCTCGGGCTTCCCGTTCGTTTTGAGGATGAGATCGTCGTCGTTGTTGGCGGCCCTTCGGGACAGATCGTCTTGCATCGGAACGACCGAGGCCACGATGAGCGAGGAATCTTTCCAGCGGGGACAACTGCTGGGGCGGCATCCGTACGCTTCAAGGTGGAGGACCCCGACGAGTGGGAGAAAGAGGCCAGGCGGACTGGTGTGCCCGTCCTGTGGCCCACTCAGGAGGCGACATGGGGGCGTTTCGTGGTTGTAGCTGACCCAGATGGTCGGCCCGTGGCACTCGCGAAGATGACCACTCGCTGAACGAGCGAGCAATGGTTGGTCACCGTCTGCGTTGTCCCACATAGCCGGCGTATGGGGGCACGACTCCGCTCAGGCGTTTAGTTCGAGCCACGTTTGATTCTGCTCGACGCGGAGGCTCGCGTGATCACCGGGAAGTTCGCGCTGAACCACGGCTCGGTAGTAGGCCCGGCCATCTGAGTCGTCTGTCAGAACTACGACGCCGTCGCCGGTCGACGGGCAACCAATGACGAAGTTGTTCGCATCATCGTTCAGCCCCCATTGCCACCCGTACGTTGGTGGACCGAGTTCGATACCCCAACCTGCGCCCCAGGCGAGCTCGTCATCAATGCGCCAGAGCGGCTGCCAGCGCGCATCATCGAGCCGGAGAACGTGGGCTAAGAAATGCCCGTAATCGGCAGCGGTGGTCAAAAGCGGCCGGTAGCCGTGATAGCCGGGCTCAGGATCAGCGAGACGGCTTTGATCCATGCGGAGGGGTCCGAAGACCCGGTCTCTGGCAAGCATGGCGATCGACACACCTGTCCGTCGTTGGAGATGCCCTTGGAGCAGGACGAAGCCTTCGCCGGAGTAGCCCCAGCGCTCGCCAGGTGGGCGCAATGGCTCGAGCGGGTGTCCTTCTGGGCGCCAATTCGGAAGCCCAGTGGTGTGCGTGAGCACGTGGCGTACCGTGATGTCGCCAAGGATGGGCTCATTGAGATCCTCGATGAGCTCCAGCGCCAAGTGTGCGATGACCTGTTTCACGAGCGACGCCGCGTTCATCACCGCCGCATCGCCCTCGACCCGATCGAGACGCCAGTTGCGCACAACGCCGACCGACCTGGGCATGTCGCTTCACGCTACGCCCACGACCGCCCGCGAGCCGGCATCGTTATGGGTCAGCCGTCTTCCGAGGTGGTCGGTGAGCGCCACATCCGACTTGATATGCCTCTTCCACCAAGGCTGCAAAGGAATCGTCGAGCTGCGCCGCACTAACTATTCGAAACTGATGGACGTAGAGGCTCTTCGTGTAGGGCGACACCCGTAGGAACCTTTCGTCCTGCACTTCTCGCTGTAGGTCGAGAAACCCGTCCAGGGAGGCTGTGCGGGGTTTTGCCCCAGCGAAGCCCCGGTGTGTTCCCTTGAAGGCAATCGCAGTCTTGGTGACACTCACCGTGTATGGCCCACAGGCCGTCATCAACCTAACGAAGCGCTTATAGAGGTCAACGACGGCTTTGGGTTTGTCGGCCAGATGCCTTTCGACCGTCCACTCTGTTGCAGTTTCCACGTGCGCAGAGTAATGAACCTCAGGGTTGGCTCCCTGCCCCCATGGTGCCTGCTTGTACGGGGCGACCTCAATATCGGGCAACCTCGCTGGTCATGAAGTCCAAGATTCGCATCGGAAATGCGATTTCTTCCGCCCGCCGAGGCGGCGGCGGAGCCGCCGGCCGAGGGCGGGGCGGCCTGGAACTGATGGGGAAAAGTGGGTTCTGTCCGGTCTCTCCACACCATTCCGGAGCACATTCAGTACCTAGGGTTTCGAACGTTACGTCGATCGCTATTGCACCTTGCGGGTGCGTGCCCTGTAACACAGCACCCGCAAAATACATCTCAGGACAAGATCGTCATTGGAGCCAGCGCATGCAGTCCTGGCTGCTCCCGTGGCAGCAAGTCGGGGAGTGAGGACATCACGGAGCGGCTCTACGGTGCCAGAAGGTCTTGTCGTCGTTGCCAGGCCGCTTCAGCCTCGTCGGCGGCAGCCACATTGGCGGTCAGTTCGTCGTCGATTTCGTCGGTGAAGTCGGCGTAATAGTCGAGTGCCGTTTGGATCTGCCCCGGGGTCAGCCCAAAGATGTCGACTGCCCGCCCGATGCGATCTTCGGCCGGGACGTCCCCGCCCACCAGTCCGCCGATGACCTCCCACACGTCCGGGCCGCCGGCGACCCCGGCTCGGCGTCCGGAGGGTCCGTCCCGGAAGACGATCAAGGGGTGCCGCCGGATGCGGAGCCCTTCTTCGATGAGCTCTTCGACCAGAGCCGATGTCGAGACGTTGCGTGACCGGGCCTCAGCCTTCAGCCGCTCGAGGACTTCGGGCCGTCGGAAATGGACCGACACAGGAGTCGTCATGCCATGTTGTAGTCGCCCGCAAATCCCGTCCGAACACGATCCCCGAGATCAGGGCTCGTAGTGGTACCGGGCCTGCAATACGACGATGTCGTCGCCCTCGACCATGTAGACCAAGCGGTGCTCTCCGTCGATTCGTCTCGACCAGCAGCCCCGGAGGACATGGCGCAGTGGCTCGGGTTTGCCGATGCCGGCGAAGGGCTCACGCAGGGCGTCTTCGATGAGCCCGTTGATCCGTTTCAGCATCTTCTTGTCGACTGATTGCCAATGGAGATAGTCGGACCAACCGTGTGGCGTGAAGACCAGCCTCACTCCGAGAGTTCGTGGGCCTCGAGCTCACCGCTGCGAGCCTGCCCGAGGCTTTCGAGCAGACGCCGCGCGTTTGCCGGCGACCGAAGCAGGTAAGCGGTCTCCTCGAGGGCCTCGTAGTCCGCCCGCGACATCAGCACGGCGTCCCCACGCTTGGAGGTGATCTCGATCGGCCGGCGGTCGTTGTTCACCTGCTCGATCAGGGGGAACAGGTTCTTCCTGGCCTCGCTTGCCGTCATCGCCATCGGGACCGCTCCTTTCACACGTACGAGATATCGTACCACTTCCTTCGTGGGATCAGCTCAGGTCCTGGGAGAACTTTTTTGGCGGAGAGGTCTTGACAGCCTTCTCAGACAGTCGCATACTTGCGACCCTGTATGAGTGAAAGCCCCGACTACCGATCAGACCGCAGCGAGAGCCCCGAGGGCAGGGGCATCGCCTACGGTCGCTCCAGGGCCTTCTGGAGTGCGCTGCCCGAGCGCGTGCGCGCCGAGGTGTCCGACGAGTCGACCCTCACCGTCAGCTCGATCGAGGACTACCCCGCTTTTATCCGTGATGCCGTCACCAGCTCGGTCGTCGAGGACGCCGAGCTCATCGGATTCTGGGTGGCCTGGCACAAGGCCGGCGGCTTCGGCGGCCTCGAAGCAGCCGGGTGGCACCGGGCGACGATCTACCGCAAGATCCGCCGCTTCCGGGCCCGCTTCTGGTCCCATCCCGACGAGCACCGCTTCGAATGGATCAAGCTCGACCTCAAGCGGGCCTGGAGCGACGAGCTCGAGGACTTCTTGCACCCCTCTGGCCCTCCGGACCCCGCCTGAGAGACCCCGATGCGTTCTCCCGAGCCGGCCTCTGTCCCCATAGTCGCAAATCTGCGGGTGTCCCGCTCGCTAGGGGATGCGCCCGTGCCCAGAGAGCTCGCCTCGGGAGTCGACGCCCTCTACCTCTCAGGGAACGGCTACTTGTCGAAGGGCTTCCTGGCCCGCCTGGACGAGGAGCGCATGTTCGCCGACCGGGCGTCGAGACCCGTTCCCTTCGAGCTCGGGGACCTGGTCCTTGGTCTCGCCCCCCACGGCTGGGGCAAGTACCGCTTCTGTCTCGACCACGAGACGGGGCGCATCGGCTTCTCGGCCAGCCGCCGGCTGCCCCCGGTACGCATCCAGCCCCGGCCGAGTTCCTCCATGCGGCGGGCCCGGAGGGAACGGTGCGCCATTTCGCCGACATCTTGCGACCGTTAGTCGAGGGGCTGGTACTCAGCGTCGCGCGCCTCGACCTGTTCTTAGACATGGAAGGCGTCGAGTTGTGTGCCGCGGACCGGAGCGCCTTCGTGTGCCGGGCCGACGAATGTCGGACCTATGAGACCGGGCAGGCGGTCACCGGGTTCAGCTTCGGCTCGAGACAGAAGCAGCGCATCAGCGCCCGTCTCTACGACAAGACGGCCGAGGTGACGGCGAAGGGAACCGACTGGTGGGAGCTGATCTGGGGGGAGCGGCACGCCCCGGGAGCGCAGGTCTGGCGCATCGAGTTCGAGATCGGACGGGCTGCGCTCAGTGACCTCGAGCTGTACCGGCCCGACGCCGTGCTGGCGGCTGCTCCGTCGCTGTGGCGCGTACTGCACCGGCGACTGGCTCACGCTGCGCTCGCCGACGGCGGACTCCAACCGGTCCCGTTGGCCGCTCGACCCGCGCTGGGAAGCCGTGCAGTCGGCGACGCTGGCTCACGGCGGGAGCGAGCTGCGGTTCATCCGTCAACGCAAGCGGGCGTCGTCGATCCGCCGGCTCATGCCCGTGCTCGTCGGCTACCTGGTGGCCTACGCCCTCTGGGCCGGCACGACCGACCTGCAGCACACCCTCGAGGCACTCTCTCTCAGCGTGGGTCACGACGAGATCGTCCGCAGGACGACCTTTTCCGAGCGGGTCCAGCGACGCCGAGCGGAAAGGGGGTACCGGTGAGCGGCGAGCGGCGCTTCGGTTCCGAGGCGGTCCGTCCGCCCCGCAACGGTCTCACCCGCTGTCCCGACTGCGGGGAGCCGCGCCCGCCCAATGCTCTCCTGACCCTGGAGGACGTGGCGCTCCGGTTGGGTACGAGTCTGCGCCACGTGCGCCGGCTGGCCGACGAGCGACGCATCCCCATCGTGAAGGTCGGTCGGTTCGTCCGTTTCGACGCGCACGAGCTGGAGCACTGGGTCGACGACCACCGCATTGCCGCGGTGGATCCGGCCGCCGTGTTGCGCACCGCCCGTCACCGCCGGACGTCGCTCGACGGGTCCGTACCGTCGTGCGCGAACCGGACGCAGCGTCGGAGGACGGCGTAGTCGTGCCGTCGATGCGCCCGTTCGGAAGCGTGCGGCAGCGGGGGAGGCTCTACGAGGCCAGCTATTGGCACAACGGCCTCCGGCACGCCGCACCGACGAGCTTCACGACCAAAGGCGACGCCCGGGCCTTCCTGTCCGCCGTCGAGACCGACATCCGTCGGGGCGTGTGGATCGACCCGTGGGCCGGCCGCCTCCGGGTGTCCGAGCTCGCCGAGGAGTGGGCCGCCTCCAACCCGAACAAGCGGGAGTCGACCACGGCCCGGGAGGAGCTCACCCTCCGCCTCCACGTGCTGCCGGCGATCCGCGAGCTCCGCATCGAGCGGGTCGGGCCCCGCGACATCCAGCGGCTGGTCAACTCCTGGCGGGCCGAGCACGCCCCGCGGACGGTCAAGCGCAACTACGAGGTGGTGCGAGCCATGTTCGGCTACGCCGTGCGCAACGACTGGTTGGCCCGGAACCCCTGTCGCAACGTCAACCTGCCGCCGGTCGAGGGAACCCGCCGCTTCGACCTGACCCCCGAGGACGTCGCCGGCATCGCCGCCCACGTGTCCGATGAGTACCGCCCGATGATCTGGATCGGTGCGGCACTCGGCCTGCGCTGGTCCGAGGTGGCCGCCCTCCGGGTCGGCCGGCTCGATCTCGACGCCGGGCGGCTCGCGGTGGCCGAGGCGCTCGTCCGGGGGACCGGTGGCCGCAATGTCTTCGGCCCGCCCAAGTCGAAGGCGGGCACCCGGACCATGTTCATGCCCAAGGTCATCGTCGGCATGCTGTCGGCCCACCTCGAGCGGGCCGGGCTCACCGACGACGACAGCGACGAGCTCGTCTTCACCGACGAGGAGGGTGGGCCGTTGCGCTACTCGAACTGGCGCCGCCGGGTATGGCTCCCGGCGGTCGCAGCGGCCGGTTGTGCCAGCGCCGGCTTCCACGACCTGCGGCGGCTGAACGCCACCACGCTCGTCGTCGAGGGGATCGACGTGAAGACGGCGCAGACCCGACTCGGCCACGCCGACCCGAGGACGACGCTGGCCGTCTACGCCTCGGCTCCGGCGTCAGTCGACCGGGCCGCGGCGGACGTCATCGGCGAGCGTTTCTTCGGCGAAGAAGGCCAAAACGGCCTCAGGCACGAAATCTCCGCGCCACTTCCGCGCCAATCCTTCCGACGAGCCGGGCGCCCCGGAATCCTGAGGCCCTGACCAGGGGTTTTGAGTCGGGCTGCCCGGATTTGAACCGGGGACCTCTGCGTCCCGAACGCAGCGCGCTAACCAAGCTGCGCCACAGCCCGTCCGCCCCCCGGGGGGAGCAGCCAGCCACATTACCCCGGCGTCAGCGCGCCGCTTCCCCGCTCCCGTTGGCCGACGGATCGCCGCCGCCCTCGTCGTCGCGCCCGCCCGGCCCGGCGCCGGCGTCGCCGCCGGCGTAGGTGGCCACGACCTGTGCCACCCGGCGCTTGTCCATCTCCACCACCCTGAGGTCCCAGTCGCCGACCCGCACGTCCTCGCCCTCGGTGGGGATGTGGCCGAAGCGCTCGAAGAGGAGCCCGCCCAGGGTGACGTACTCGCCGTCGGGGATCTCGATGCCCAGGCGCTCCCGCACGTCGTCGACGTTGGTCTGCCCGTCGATCAGCCAGCGGGTGTTGTCGACCCGGACGATGAGCGCCTCCTCCTCCTCGTCGAACTCGTCGTGGAGGTCGCCGACGAGCGGCTCCAGGAGATCCTTGACGGTCAGCATGCCGGCGACGCCGCCGTACTCGTCGACCACCACGGCGACGGCCCGGCGGTGCTTGCGCATGTCGGCCAAGCGCCTCGAGGACCCCGAGTGACTCGGGCAGCAGGTAGGGCTGGCGCACCTTGCGCGAGATCTCCAGCGGGCTGGGGTCGGTCGCGTCCCGGTCGCGCGCCTCGTCCCCGTTGCCGTCCGCCCGGGCCTCGGCCCTGCTGCCGGTCCGGAAGATGTCGTTGACGAAGAGGATGCCGATCAGGTCGTCGAGGTCGTCGTGGACGACCGGGAAGCAGCTGTGGCCCGAGGTCCGCACCGCCCGGGCGATGTCGTCGGCGTGGACGGGGATGGTCAGGTACGTGACGTCGACCCGAGGGGTCATCACCTCACGGACGTCCATGTCCCTGAGGTCGGCGAGCGCCTCCGTGATGATCCGCTCCTGCTCCGACGCCTCGGCGTCGAGTGGCTGTCGGGTCGCGACCGTCGTCGTCAGCCGAGCGGCGCCACGGCCGACGGGATCGCCTGCGTCGGCTGTGGATCGGGTGTCTCCCGGCGGGTGCGGCACGGCGCCGGGTCAGGGTCTGGGCCCGGGTCCCGCCTGCAGCTCGGGTCCGGCGCCCACCAGCACGGGCACGGGTGTGAACGAGTCGTCGTGGAACGTCCCGTCGTCCAGCAGTGCGGCGACGGCACGCCGCAGGCGCAGCGGGTCGAGCGGCTTCACCAGCCAGCCCTCGGCACCCGAGCGGCGGGCCAGGAAGACGTCGGGCCGCCGGTCCAGCAGCATGAGCACCGGGATGTGGTCCACCGCGTCGTAGGACTCCTGGAGCCGCAGCTCGAGCGTCACCGCCATGCCGCCCATGTTGCCCATCTGCATGTCGACGATCACGAGGTCGGGCGACTCCTCGACGACGAAGGACACGACTTCGGGTCCCGAGGTCACGGCCTGCACCTCGATGTCGGGCCCGCTGATCACGGCCTCGATCTCCCGCCGGAGGGTGGGTGCGTCGCTGGCGACCAGAATGGTCTGCACCGACGGGACACTATCGGACCCGCGTGCGGCGTCGGTAATGCGCCGCCGGCGGTTCAGGCGAAGAGATGGTCCGCCGTCCGGCGCAGGCCGTCGAGCTCGTGCACGTCCTGGCCGAAGAGGGGGATCTTCCCGACCGGAGCCGGCGAGACCTGCGCCGCCAGCCCGGCGAAGGCCTGCTCCTCGCGCGCCGCCACGGTGTTCAGCTCGGCCAGGTTGGCCTCGAGTGGCTCCAGCCCCGGCACGTCCCGGGCGGCGCCGTCCTCGCCCTCGCCGAACGAGGGCGCGATCCGGTTGACCACCAGCGCCGCCACGGCCACGTCGCGTTCGGCCAGCTTCTCCGCGAAGAAGCCCGCCTCGGTGATGGCGTCGGGCCGCGCCGAGGTGACCAGGACGTAGGCGGTGGCGGGGTCGGCGAGCAGCTCGTGCACCGCGCTGGCCCGGCTGCGGAACCCGTCCTCCATCCCCTCGAAGGCCTGGAAGAAGGACACGGCGTCCTGCACGATCTCGGCGCCGGCCACCTTGGCGATGGTGCGCAGCAGCGCCTGTGTCGCGACGCCCACGGCCCGCAACCCCATGCGGGTCGGCACCAGCAGCGCCCGGAACAACCGGTTCTCGAGGAACCGGGTGAGGCGGCGCGGTGCGTCGAGCAGGTCGAGCGCGTTGCGCGTCGGCGGCGTGTCGACGACCACCACGTCGAACTCCTTGGACTGGACGAGCTCGTAGAGCTTCTCCATCGCCATGTACTCCTGCGTGCCCGACAGGCTGCCGGCGAGGTTCTGGTAGAGCCGGTTGGACAGGATGGCCTCGGCCTGCTCCGGCGTGCGGGCGTAGCGCTCGACGAGGTCGTCGAAGGTCCCCTTCGAGTCGAGCATGAGCGCGTGGAGGTGGCCGGGCCAGTCACCGCGGACCTCCGAGGGCGTGTTGGGCAGCGACTGCACGCCCAGGGCGTCGGCCAGGCGCCGCGCCGGGTCCACCGTGACCACGCACGAGCGCCGTCCGGCCCGGGCCGCCGCCAGCGCGAAGGTCGCCGACACCGTGGTCTTGCCGACGCCGCCCGATCCGCAGCAGACGATGACCGAGCGCTCGGCCACCAGCTCGGGCAGGGTCGTCGCCGCGCGTCGACCCGCGCCCGCCGGCGCTCCGCCCCCGCCACGCTCACCGCGCGCCCTCGGCCACCAGCCCGGTCACGGCGCCCGCCAGCGCGTCGGCCAGCAGCACGGTCTCGGCCGACCCGATCGTCGCGGCGTCGAGCGCCGGGACGAGGAGGCGGGGGAGCGGCAGCTCGCGGCCGAGTCGCTCGACCTGCTCGCTCGAGACGGCATGGCGGGCCAGGCGGAAGCGGCGGGCCTCCTCGAGCGCGGCCAGGTGGCCGGGCGGCACGCGGTCCGCGCCGCCGCCGCGGCGGCCATCTCGGCGGCCGGGCGGTCGAGCCCCACCGGCTCGGGGTCGCAGGCGTTGACGATGACCGGCCCGAGCTGCACGCCCGCCCTGTCCTCGAGGGTGTAGGCCGACTCGATCGTCTCCGAGACCGGCAGCTCCTCGGGCAGGGTGACCAGGATCACCCGGCACCGGGCCGGGTCGCTCAGCAGGTCGACGACGTCCTGGGCCTGGGTGCGCAGGGGCCCGCCGCGGGCCGCGCTCACCAGGCCGCTGGCCGAGGTCAGGAACGTGATGGCGTGGCCGGTCGCCGGTGCGTCGACCAGGATCAGGTCGGCCAGCGCCTCGCGTTCCAGCTGCTTGACCTTGCCCAGCACCAGCACGTCGCGGATGCCGGGGATGGCGGTCGAGACCACGTCGAGGACCCCCGAGTGCGCCAGCCGCTTGGACACCCGCCGCAGGCCGTGGTCCTCGAGATACTCCATGAGCGCGTCGTCGGGCGTCAGCCGCCGGGCCCGCACCGGTCCGGTCACGGCGCCGCCGGCCCCGACCGCCGCTGGGGCCAGCAGGACCTCCTCGTAACCCAGGTCCTCGCGCCGGCCGAAGGCGGCGGTGATACCCGACTTCCCCTCGAGCTCGACGATGAGGACCGATTTCCCCGCGTCGGCGGCCATCCGGGCCAGCGCCGCGGTCATGGTCGTCTTGCCCACGCCGCCCTTGCCGGCGACGACGAGAACGTGGCTCTGTGCGCAGAAGGTCCCCACGTCCATGCTGGGCCGAGCGTAGTTCCCGTGCTCGCGGCACAGATCGATCGCCCGCCAAAGATCCTGGTCAAGACCCTTGAAGGCGGCCAACCCCGGCGATAGCTTGAGCGACGGAGGGGTTCTGAGGTGCCCTATCGGGGGGTTTCATGCGCCAGGGACAAGAGATGTGGCAGATGAAGGCAGCGTGTCGGGGACCGCAGGCTGCGGTGTTCTTCCCCCCGTCCCATGCCGAACGCAAGGAGGAGAAGGCCTCCCGCGAGATCCGGGCGAAGGCCATCTGCGACCAGTGCCGCGTCCGGGGTGAATGCCTCGACTACGCCATCAGGATCCGCGAGCCCCACGGGATCTGGGGCGGCATGAACGAGGTGGAGCGCAAGCTGATGCTCGACCGCCGGGCCAGCTGACCCGGCCGCCGCACCTCCCGCCTCGCGCCCGCGACCCCGGCGTGGACCTGCGCCGAGTGTCGCGGCCCGCTCCGGCGTCAGTGCGCCGGCACCTTGAGGGTCTGCTCCGCCGCCAGCACGGCCTTGCTCTCGCACACGCCGTCGGGGTTGTTCCCGTCGACCGAGCAGATGGCCGCGGTGATCTCGTTCGCCGCGGTCACGACGGCCTGGGTCATCGGCGACGCCGGGCTGGTCAGGTAGCCCGCGATCTGGTCCTGGGTGACGCCGGCCAGGACGGCGGGGGAGAAGCCGGCGCCGCTCAGGGCGTAGCGGTTGGCGACGTCGAGCAGGGAGAAGGTGGTGGCGCTCGTCCCGGAGCTGGCGATCGCCGCGGCCTGCCGCGCGTCGGGTGTCTGGAGGCCGAGATACCGCGCCCCCGTGGGGTTCAGCGAGCTGTAGCGCTCCACCGACTCGAGGATCAGGTAGCGGCTCGAGTACGAGACGTTCCAGAAGGTGAACGTCGAGAGGTTGGCGAAGGCGGTCGTCGGGCTCGACTGCATGAGCCCGAGCTGGTGGAAGGTGCCGAAACGCGACAGCGCCAGGATCAGCGGCCAGCGCTCGACGGCGGCGTAGGGGGCGAACTCGGCGCCGTAGAAGAAGACGACCGGCAGCGGCGGCCCCCCGTTCGCCGTGGCCTGCCACAGCGGCGTCGTCCCGCCCACCGGCCGCGGCGGCGTGACGGGGATGGTCGGCGAGTTCACCCCCACGGTGTCGTAGACCGACGCCGGCACCGACGCCAGCGTGGAGAGGAGCGACGACGACGCGGGGCTGAAGGTCTCCACCGTCGACGAGGTCCCCGGGCCCCGAGTTGTCCCGCACGAGCACCAGCGCGCCGAGCAGGACGATGGCCACGATGATCAGCCCCAACGCCAGGTAACGACGCGGCAGCTGGCGGAGGCCGGGCGGCGCCGGCGCACCGAGCGCGGGCTCGGGAGCGGGCTGGCTCATGAGGTGGGTCAGGTTACTCAAGGGGTGCCCCCGTCCCGGGGGCGCCGCCCCGTGCTGCCGGTACCCTCTCCGGCGTGCCTCCATCGGCTCCCCTCGCCATCCGTCCGGCCGCCACGGTCATGGTGGTGCGTGACGCGCCGACGCCGGCGGGGGGGACCTCGCTCGAGGTGCTCATGGTGCGGCGGAACCTGCGCTCGGACTTCGTCGGTGGCGCCTACGTCTTCCCCGGCGGGGCCGTCGACCCGCTCGACGGCGGAGCCGAGGCGGAGGTGTTCTGCGCCGGCCGCAGCGACGCCGAGGCCAGCACGCTCCTGGGCGTCGCCTCGGGCGGCCTGGCCTACTGGGTGGCCGTCGTGCGCGAGACCTTCGAGGAGGCCGGGCTCCTGCTGGCCGACCGCGAGGGCGGCCCCGACCTTCTGGCCGGCGACTCCGCCGAGGAGGCGCGTTTCGCCGCCGCCCGGGTCGCGGTCAACGCCGGCACCCTGCGCTTCCTCGACCTGTGCCGGGAGGAGCACCTGCAGCTCGGCGTGGGCGACATCCACTACTTCGCGCACTGGATCACCCCTCGCGGCGCCCCGCGGCGCTACGACACCCGCTTCTTCGTGGCCGCCGCGCCGCCAGGCCAGATCGCCGCCCACGACGCCGGCGAGACGATCGCCGACGTGTGGATCTCGCCCCACGACGCGCTGGAGCGCCACCGGGCCGGCGAGATCGAGATCATCTTCCCCACCATCCGCAACCTGCAGGCCATCGGTCGCTTCGCCACCAGCGTCGAGCTGCTGGCGGCCGCGGCGCGGGCGTCGAGCGCGGTGCCGACCATCGAGCCGCGCGTGGTCCCGGACGGCAACGGCATGCGCATCGTGCTCCCGGGCGACCCGGCCTACGAGCGGTCCGCCGTCCCTGATCCGGGCGACGGCGGCGCCCGGGGGGACTTCAACGAGGCGGTGCGCGCCGTGTCGATGCGGGCGAACGAGGAAGGTCCCGACGCTGCGCCCGGTCCCCGCCCCGGCGAGCCGTGATCCCGGCGGTGCCGGACTTCGGCATCGGTCCCGCCCCCGAGCCGGGCCGCGTCGACGAAGTGGCACCGGGCCTGCTGCGCCTCACCGCACCCAACCCGGGCCTCATGACCGGGCCGGGCACCAACACGTATCTCGTCGGGCGGTCCGGCCCTGTCGTGGTCGACCCCGGACCGGTCGACGACGCGCACACGGAGGCCATCGTGGCCGCGGTGGCGCCCCTCGGCGCCGTCCGGGCCATCGTCGTGACCCACACCCACGTCGACCATGCGCCGGGTGCCGCCGCCCTGGCCCGAGTGACCGGGGCACCGGTCGTCGGCTTCGGCCCGGCCGAGGGGTTCGAGCCCGACGAGTGCGCCGGCGAGGGGTGGTCGCTGCAATGCCCGGGGCACGGGCACGGCGAGGCCCTCACCCTGCGGGCGCTGCACACCCCGGGCCATGCGTCGGACCACCTGTGCTGGCTCGTGGAGGAGCACGCGCTGCTGCTCACGGGCGACCACGTCATGCACGGCTCGACCGTCGTCATCCGGCCGCCCGACGGCGACCTCCACCAGTACCTGGCCAGCCTGCGCCGGCTCGGTGACGCCGACCCCGCGATCCGCACGCTGGCCCCCGGCCACGGCCGCCTGATGGACCACGTGCCCGACGTGGTCGATGCGCTCGTCGCCCACCGGCTCGGGCGCCACGAGCGGGTCGCATCGGCGTTGGCCCGGCGCGGCGACGGGACCGTCGACGAGCTGCTGCCCGAGGTCTACGGCGACGTCACCGAGCGCCAGCTGCCCGTCGCCCGCTTCTCACTGTGGGCGCACCTGCGCGCTCTCGGCCAGGAGGACCGGGCCGGCGCGGTCGATGCGCCCGCCGGCGGGGACGTCATCGAGACCCGCTGGGCCGCCGCCTGAGGGTCGACGCCGTGGCGGGCTCAGCTCGTTTCGGCGTCCCCGTGGGCCACCGCCGCCTCGACCCGCTCCATGAGGCGGGCCGAGCACCCCTGCACGTCGACGATCGGGGCCACCTCCTCGGCCACCACCCGCGCCAGCTCCGCGAAGACGGCCGCCAGCTCGCCGCCGTCGGCGTCCATGGCCACGGGCACCCCGGCATCGCCGCCGGCGGCCAGGTCCGGGTGCAGCGGGATGGAGCCGACCAGGGGGACGCCCAGGCTGTGGGCCAGGCGCTCGCCGCCGCCGGCGCCGAAGAGCGCGTAGGTGGTGCCGTGCTCGCAGGTGAAGTCGCTCATGTTCTCGATCACCCCGGCCACCCGGAGGTAGCCGCGCCGGGCCATGTCCGCCGCCCGCGCCGCCACCTTCTGGGCCGCCACCGGCGGCGTGGTGACGACGAGGAGCTCGGTGCGCGGCAGGAGCCGGGCCAGGCCCATCTGGATGTCGCCCGTCCCCGGCGGGAGATCGATCAGGAGGTAGTCGAGATCGCCCCAGTGGGCGTCCTGGAGGAATTGCTGGACGGCGCGGTTGAGGACCAGCCCGCGCCACATGATCGCCTGCTCCTCGTCGGCCAGGAACCCCATGGACAGCACCCGCAGCGTCCCGGCGCCGACCCTGCGCTCGAGCGGGACCATCTTCCCCGCCCTGGCCTCGACGTCACCGTCCATGCCGAGGAGCCGGGGGACCGAGAAGCCCCAGATGTCGGCGTCGAGGACGCCGACGACGAGGCCGCGGGCCGCCAGTGCCACGGCCAGGTTGACGGTGACCGAGGACTTGCCGACCCCGCCCTTGCCCGAGGCGATGGCCAGCACCCGCGTGCTGGCGGGCACGGCGGTCTCGGGGGCGTCCTCCCGCGCCTTCCAGCGCGCCCGGGCCATGACGGCGGCCCGCTCGTCGGCGTCCATGGCGGCGGTGCGCACCTCGACGGAGCGCACCCAGTCGAGGGACTGCACGTGGCCCACGACGTCGTTCTCGATCTGGGCCCGCAGCGGGCAGGCGGCGATGGTCAGGGCCACGTCGACCACCACCGCTCCGCCGTCGATGTGCACGTCGCGGACCATCCCGAGGTCGACGATGGTGTCGCCGAGCTCCGGGTCGACCACCGCCCGCAGGCGGTCGCGGACCTCGTCGGCGCGATGGCCGGGCGCCGGGGCGGATCCCGGCGGGGTCGGAGCGTCGGATTCTGGGGCCATGAGTGGCGATTCTACCTGCGTGGCGGCGAATTCCGGCCCGGTGGCCCCTGGGTGACGACACCCGGACGGCGCCGGTAACATGGAGGCACTGCGCGGGCAGGGTGCGCCGCGAACGGCCGTGCCCAGGGGCCGGCCCAACGAGGAGGACCACGTGACGACCATCTCGACGACCGTCAACATCGGGAAGAAGCCGGCACCGGTCACCCTCAGCGACGCCGCCACCGCCAAGGTGGCCGAGCTGCTGGCCGAGGAGGAGGGCGAGGAGCTCGCGCTGCGCGTCGCGGTCAAGCCGGGTGGCTGCTCGGGCTACAGCTACGAGATGTTCTTCGACTCCGAGGTCATGGCCGACGACGTCGTCCGTGAGTTCGGCGCCGTCAAGGTCGTCGTGGACGCCGCCAGCGCCGAGCTGCTGACCGGCTCGACCCTCGACTACAGCGACGGGCTGCAGGGCGCCGGGTTCCACATCACCAACCCGAACGCCACCCGCACCTGCGGCTGCGGCTCCTCGTTCAGCTGAGCCCGCGCCCGCCGGCCCGCCCGACCCCCTGAGCGGCACCGGCACCACACCCGTCTCCTTCATCCTGAACGGCGACCCGGTCGCCGTCGGTGACGGGCGTCACCCTGCTCGACGCGCTCCGCGAGGAGCTCGGCTGTCGCTCGCTCAAGGACGGCTGCAGCCCGCAGGGGCAGTGCGGGTGCTGCACGGTGTGGGTCGACGGGGCGCCGCGCGTCGCGTGCGTCACGCCCGTGCGCCGCGTCGCCGGCCGGAGCGTGACGACGCTCGAGGGCCTGGCGTCCGATGCAGCGCGACCGCTGGGCCGACGCCTTCGTCGCGCACGGCGCCAGCCAGTGCGGCTTCTGCACGCCGGGGATCGTGATGCGCCTCGCCGCGCTCGGCGGCGGTGCGGCCGAGCCGTCGCGCGCGCGACGTCGAGGCGGCCCTGCGCGCCCACCTGTGCCGCTGCACCGGCTGGCAGTCGATCGTCGAGGCGGCGTGCGACGCGCTCGGCGCCGGCGATCCGCCCCCCGGGATGATGCGGTGCCGGCGGCGGTGACCGCCCCGGGCGCGACCCGCTCCTGGCGTCCTGGCGGGCCCAGATCGAGGGTCCGGCCTTCCAGTCCTCGGGGCCCGACGTGGTCCTCGGCGGCGGCGGCTTCGCCGACGACACCGCGCCGCCCGGCGCGCTGGTCCAGCTCGGCGCCGACGCCGCTCTGGCCCCGTCCGTGCGCGCGGCCGCGGCGCGGCGCGGCCCGCATCCAGGGCCGCAACAGCACGGTGCCCCTGTCGCACCCCGTCGAGCTGCCCCCGGGAGAGTGGGCGCTCACGCTGCAGACGACCTGGGTCGAGCCCGCCTACGTCGAGCCGGACGCCAGCTGGTGCCGGCCCGGCGGGCGCCCGGCCTCGCCGCTGGCCAACGGCGGTGCCTTCGGGGGCAAGCGGCGCAGCCCCGTGCCCGCCCGCGCCCGGGAGCTGGCCGACGAGTCGGGCCGGGCCGTCCGGGTGCTGTGGCGGCGCGAGGACGTGGTGCGGCGCGGCCCCAAGCGGCCGCCGCTCGCCATCGGCCTGCGGCCCGACGGCAGCGGCGTCGTCCGCGTCGGCCGGACGCCGGGTTCGGCGGAGCTCGGTCCGCTGCTGGCGCGGCTGCGCGCGCTGTACCCCGGACTCGACGTCGAGGAGGTCGAGGTGGCGGGGCCGCCCGTGGCGGCCGAGCTGCGCGGCGCCGGCTGGGCGGAGGTGGCGGCAGCGCTCTGTGCCGTGGCGGCGGAGCCGGGACCGGCGGGAACGGGCCGGGCCCGGGTGGCGCTGCCGGGGGCGGGCAGCGCCGAGGTCGCGCTCCGACTCGGCGACGACGATCGCGACGACGGCCGCGGCGGCCGTGGCCGCCTCGAGGTCGACGTGTGGGCCGGCGAGATCCTGTGCCCGGTGACGCTGCGCTCCTACGCGCTCGGCGCCGTGCACCAGGCGCTCGGGCTGGTGTGGAGCGAGGGCATCGCGGTCGACGGCGCCGGCGAGCCGGTCGACCTCACCATCCGCTCCTTCGGCATCCTGGCCGCGCGCGACATGCCCGACGTCGTCGTGCGCCTGCACGAGGAGGATCGCTGGCCGGTCAACGGCTCCGACGCCGTGTTCGTCGCCACCCTGGCCGCGGCCTGGATCGCCGACGGCCTCCCGGCGCGCTGGCCCACCCGACGCGCCGCCGTGCGCGCGCCGTTCCGCGACGTGCCACCATCTGGCGTTCGAGAGGAGCACCCATGAGCCCTGCCGTCGGTCCGTACTCCCCCGTCCGCCGTGTGGGCGACTGGGTCATCACCTCCGGTCAGGTCGGCCTCGCCACCGACGACGCCGGCGCGGCGGCCCTGGTCCCCGGCGGCACCGTCGCCGAGCTGCGCCAGGCGCTCCAGAACGTGGCCGAGGTGCTCGCGATCGAGGGCGCGACGCTGCCCGACGTGGTCAAGACCACCCTGTACCTCGTCGACATGGGCGAGTTCGCCGCGGTGAACGAGGTGTGGGTGGAGTACTTCCCCGAGAACCGGCCCACCCGCTCGGCCGTCGCCGTGGCCGCGCTGCCCGTCGGCGCGCGCGTCGAGGTGGAGGCCTGGGCCTACGCGCCCGTGGTCTGAGGCGCCGGGGCGGACGACGGCCCCGGCGCGGGTGCGGCCGCCGCGCCACCGCCCGGGCCCGGCCCGCCACTCTGGCCGTTGCGCGGCGCGACGCCGGGGTGCCACGCCACCTGCCCGAAGCGGTAGCCGACCGAGCGCACCGTCTGGATCAGGTGGGCGTGCTCCTCGCCGAGCTTGGCCCGCAGGCGCCGGATGTGGACGTCGACCGTCCGGGCGCCGCCGTAGTACTCGTAGCCCCACACCCGGCTGAGCAGCGTCTCGCGGGTGAAGACCTTGGCCGGGTGGCCGGCCAGGAAGCGCAGGAGCTCGTACTCCATGTAGGTCAGGTCGAGCACGCGCCCCGACACGGCGGCCTGGTAGGTCTCGAGGTTGAGCATGAGCGGCCCGTACTCGATGATGTCGGGCCGCATGCTCTGCCCGGTGCGCCAGAACAGGTGCTGCAGGCGCGCCACGAGCTCCTCGGGCCGGGCCGGCAGCACGCAGAAGTCGTCGTAGAGGTCGTCGCGCAGCAAGCAGCTCGCCCACCTGCTCGGGGCCGATGGCGAGGAGCAGCGGCGTCATGGGCACCTCGCGCAGGCGGAGGTGGCGGCAGAAGGCGACGGCGGCGGTCATGTCGTCGCCGGCGACGACGAGCGCGCCCGAGTACCCCACGGTGCGCCCGTCGGGTTCGGGCGCCGCGACCTCGTCGGCGCCCGGACACGCCGTGGTGCCCGAGTCCCGCGCTCTGCAGCGCCAGGGTCACCTCGGCGGGCAGGTCGGCGGGGAAGCAGAGGAGGGGGTCCATGGTCGGCTCGGCGTCAGAGGAGGGGCAGGTAGCGGTCCAGCTCGAACTGGGTCACCTGGGCCTGGTAGTCGTCCCACTCCTCGCGCTTGTTGCGGATGAACCACTCGAAGACGTGGTCGCCCAGGGTGTCGGCCAGCAGCTCGGAGCCCTCCATCTCGTTGACGGCGTCGTGCAGGCTCGAGGGCAGCGGCTCGATCCCCTTCTTGGCCAGCTCCTTGGGGGTCAGCGTGAACAGGTTGTCGTCCGCCTCGGGCGGCAGCGGGTAGTCCTCGGCGATGCCGCGCAGGCCGGCGGCGAGGATCACCGCGAAGGCGAGGTACGGGTTGCAGGCGCTGTCGGGCGCCCGGTACTCGAGGCGGGTCGACTCCGTCTTGCCCATCTTGACCACGGGGACGCGGACCAGCGCCGAGCGGTTGTTGCGCGCCCAGCTGACGTGCACGGGCGCCTCGTAGCCGCCGATGAGGCGCTTGTAGGAGTTGACCCACTGGTTGGTCACCGCCGTGATCTCGCGGGCGTGGTGCAGCAGGCCGGCGATGAAGCGGCGCGCCACCTCGGAGAGCCCGTAGCGGTCCTGGTCGTCGACGAACGCGTTGCGCTCGCCCTCCCACAGCGAGATGTGGGTGTGCATGCCCGAGCCCTGGACGCCCCCGAGCGGCTTGGGCATGAAGGAGGCGAACACGCCCTCCTGGCGCGCCATCTCCTTGATCACCATCCGCGTCGTCATGACGGTGTCGGCCATGGTGAGCGCGTCGGTGTAGCGCAGGTCGATCTCGTGCTGGCTGCGCGCGTCCTCGTGCTGGGTGTGCTCGACGGGGATGCCCATCTCCTCGAGCATGAGCACGGAGCGCCGGCGCAGGTCGCTGGTCAGGTCGGCCACCGAGAGGTCGAAGTACGAGCCCGAGTCGAGGGTCACCGGACCCGTGGCCGGGTCGGCGTCGGCGAAGTAGAAGAACTCCACCTCGGGCGAGGCGAAGAAGGTGTAGCCCGCCGCCCGGGCCCGCTCGAGCGTGCGCCGCAGGGCGTGGCGGGGGTCGCCCTCGAACGGCGTGCCGTCGAGGTTGGCGATGTCGCAGAAGACGCGGGCCACCTGCGCGTCGTCGTGATGCCAGGGCAGCAGCTGGAAGGTCTTGGGGTCGGGGCGGGCCAGCACGTCGGCCTCCTGGACGCGGCTGAACCCGTCGATGGCCGAGCCGTCGAAGGTCATCCCCTCGTCGAGGGCGTTCTCCAGCTCCGCCGAGGTGATGTTGAACCCCTTGGGGGTCCCGAGCACGTCGGTGAACCACAACTGGACGAAGCGGATGCCCCGCTCCTCCACGGTCCGGAGCACGTAGTCCCGCTGGCTTTGCACCGCACAAGCTTCGCATGCCGGCCGACCCCCCTCCTCCGCCGGCCCCGTTCCCGGGGGCCCCATCGGGATCCCCGGCACCGCCGGTAATCTGGGACGATGCCCCACCTGCGCCTCGCCGCCGCGCAGCTCAACACCGTCGTCGGTGACCTGTCGGGCAACGTCGAGCGGGTGCTCGGCGCGCTGGCCGCCGCCGAGGCGGCCGGGGCGGACATCTGCGTCACGCCCGAGCTCGCCATCACGGGGTACCCGCCCGAGGACCTCCTCCTCAAGCCGGGCTTCGTGGCCGACAACGTGGCCGCGCTCGAGAAGGTCGCCGCCGCCACCACCGGGCGGTGCGCGGTCGTCGTCGGCTTCGTCGGCGCCGCTCCGGGCGGAGCCGGGCTGGCCAACGCGGCGGCGGTGTGCGCCGGGGGCCGCGTGCCAGGGCGTGTACCGCAAGCGCTTCCTCCCCAACTACGGCGTGTTCGACGAGCAGCGCTGGTTCGTGCCCGGGCGACGAGCCGCCGCCGCTCTTCGGCGTCGCCGGCGCCTGGGTCGGCGTCTCCATCTGCGAGGACGTCTGGTTCGACGACGGGCCGGTGGCCCACGCCGGCCGCGCCGGCGCCGACGTCGTGGTGAACATCAACGCCTCGCCCTACAACCGGGGCCGGCGCGCCGAGCGCCTCGCCATGCTGCGCGGCCGCGTCGCCGAGGCGGGCTGCGCCATCGCCTACGTGAACCAGGTGGGCGGTCAGGACGAGCTGGTCTTCGACGGGGACTCGCTCGTCGTGGCGGCCGACGGGACGCTGGTGGCGTCGGGCGCGCAGTTCGGCGCCGACCTGGTCGTCGTCGACCTCCCGGTCGGGCCCCACCGCCCCCACGCCGTCACCGAGCTGCTGCCGAGGATCGTGGTCAGCGAGCCGCGCCCGGGCGAGCGACCCGCGCTCGACCCGGCGCCGCTGCGACCGGCGCTGAGCGACCACGCCGAGGTCTACGCCGCGCTCGTCCTCGGCACCCGGGACTATCTCGCCAAGAACGGCTTCACGCGAGGCCGTGATCGGCCTGTCGGGCGGGATCGACTCCTCGCTCGTGGCGACGGTCGCGGTCGACGCGCTCGGGGCCGACCGCGTGCACGGCCTCTCCATGCCGTCGCGCTACTCGAGCGAGGGGTCGCGCCACGACGCCGGCGTGCTGGCCGAGCGGCTGGGCATCGACCTCAAGGTCGTCCCGATTGAGGAGGCGCACGTCGCCTTCGCGTCCATGCTCGCCCCGGTGCTCGGGCGCGAGCCCTTCGGCCTGACCGACGAGAACCTGCAGTCGCGCCTGCGCGGCGTGCTTGCTCATGGCCGTGTCGAACGCCAAGGGATGGATCGTGCTCACGACGGGCAACAAGAGCGAGATGGCGACGGGCTACTCGACGCTCTACGGCGACTCGGCCGGCGGGTTCGCCGTGATCAAGGACGTGCCCAAGACGCTCGTCTACGAGCTGTGCCGCTACCGCAACACGCAGGCGGTGCTCGAGGGCCTGCCCGGACCGATCCCCGACAGCGTGCTCGACAAGCCGCCGTCGGCCGAGCTGCGTCCCGATCAGCGCGACGACCAGTCGCTCCCGCCCTACGAGGAGCTCGACCCGGTGCTGCAGGGCTACGTCGAGCGCGACCGCACCGCGGCCGAGCTCGTGGCGGAGGGCTTCGACCCGGCGGTGGTGGACCGGGTGGTGCGCCTCGTCGACGGCGCCGAGTACAAGCGGCGCCAGATGCCGCCGGGCGTGCGCATCACGACCAAGGCCTTCGGCAAGGACCGGCGCATGCCCATCACGAACCGCTACCGCTCCTCGGCCCTCGAGGAGTCGGGGGGTGGCTGAGGGGGAGCCCGGCGCCCCGGCGTGGCGGAGCATCGACGAGCTGGCCGAGCTGGTCGGGGCCTACTGCTGGGTCGAGCACCGGATCTTCGAGCTGGCGGGTGCCTGGGCGACCGGGGTCGCGGGCCGCGACGGCGACGTGGAGCAGGCGGCCGAGCTGCGGGTCTGGTGCGCCGCGGCCTCGCGGCGCCACGGGGCCCTGGCGGCGCGCTGGGCCGAGCGCCTCCCGGTGCGGGCCGGGGTCGACCCGGCCGAGCTGGTCCGGGCGCCGGCCGGTCCCCTGGCGGGGGCGCTCGAGGCGCTGGCGGGCGGGTCCGGGGGCCTGGGCCACGTCGGCGCCCTCGTGACGACCGTTCTCCCTCGGGTGGGTGGGGTCTACGGGGCCCATCTCGGGTCGGCGTCGCCCGTCAGCGAGGGGTCCGTCCTGGAGGTCCTCGTGGAGGCACGCCGGGTGCTGGCCGGGGAGATCCGGGGCGGCAGGGCCCTCCTCGAGGGCCTCCCCGGGGTTGCCGAACAGGGTGCCCGGCTCGGGGAGGGAATCGAACGGGCGTTTGATGCCACACGTGTTTTCCCTGCTGTACCGGCATCTTGACAGCGCCATTACACTGTCTCCGCAGCCCACGTGCGCCAGGAACGGGTGCCGACTGCATTCACGAGCGCGACAGCCCGGCCGGGTCCCCCTTGCCGAGGCCCTGGGACGGAAGGTTAGGGCGACGATCTTGGCGAAGGAACGAATCGAGCGCGACGACGAGGACCTCGTCCGGCTCTACCTGACGGACATCGGTCAGTACCCGCTGCTGACCAAGGACGACGAGGTGCGGCTGGCCCAGGCCATCGAGGCCGGCCGGGCCGCCGAGGCCGAGGTCGCCAAGGCGCCCAAGGGCATCACGACCGCGAAGAAGCGTGAGCTCCGCCGCGCCGTCATGGAGGGCGAGCAGGCCCAGCAGACCTTCGTGCAGTCGAACCTGCGGCTGGTGGTGTCGATCGCCAAGAAGTATCAGGCGTCGGGCCTGCCCCTGCTGGACCTCATCCAGGAGGGCAACCTCGGCCTCATGCACGCCGTCGAGAAGTTCGACTGGCGCAAGGGCTTCAAGTTCTCCACCTACGCCACCTGGTGGATCCGCCAGGCCATCACCCGTGGCATCGCCAACACCGGACGCACCATCCGCCTCCCCGTCCACGCCGGTGACACGCTGGCCCGGGTGCAGAAGGCGCAGGCGCGGCTCGAGCTGAAGCTCGGCCGTCCGGCCACGCTGGCCGAGCTCGGCGTCGAGGTCGAGATGCCCGAGGACAAGCTCGTCGAGGCGCTGCGCTTCCGGGCCGAGCCGCTGTCGCTGTCCGAGCCGCTGCGTGAGGACGGGGACGCCGAGCTGGGTGACGTCGTCGAGGACCGCTCGGCCGAGTCGCCCTTCGAGGTGGCCGCCGTGTCGCTGCTGCCCGACGAGATCGGCCGGCTGCTCTCGCCGCTCGACGAGCGCGAGCGTGAGATCCTGCGCCTGCGCTTCGGTCTCGACCGCGGCGAGCCCCGCACCCTCGAGGAGGTCGGCGAGCACTTCAACCTGACCCGGGAGCGCATCCGCCAGATCGAGGCCCGGGCCATGTCCAAGCTGCGCCACCCGTCCTCGGACACCGGGGCGCGTGATCTGCTGACCGTCTAGCGCCGCCTAGGCTCTGCACCCATGAAGAAGCTGCTCATTCTCGCCATCCTGGTTGCCCTCGGCGTCATCGCCGCCAAGCGCCTGCAGAACAGCTAGCGCCACGGGCCCGGCGACGGGCCGGGGCTAGGCGGCGCGCCGGGCGGTCAGCGCCGCGGCGGCGTGCCGGTGCCGCAGGCCGCGCCGCCACAGGATCAGTGCCGCCCCCGCCACGGCGAGGCTCGTCGTCACCACGGGCGTCGTGCGCCCGACGCGGTCGCGCAAGCGGATCGGCTTCGTGAAGTTGCGGACCTCCCAGCCCCGTTCGCGCGCCACCTTGGCCAGCGCCCGGTCGGGGTTGACCGCCACCGGGCGCCCCACCGCTTCGAGCATGGGGAGATCGGTGGCCGAATCGGAGTAGGCGCTGCTCGCCGACAGGTCGAGGCCGGTGCGCTCCGCCAACTCGCGCATGGCGGTCGCCTTCGAGTCGCCGTAGGCGTAGAACGCCATCGTGCCCGTGTAGCGCCCCTGCTCGTCGACCTCGCCCCGCGAGCAGATGGCGCCGTCGACGCCGAGCAGGTCGGCCAGCGGCAGCACGATCTCCTCCGGTGAGGCGGACACGAGGTAGACGCGATGGCCGGCCGCCCGGTGCAGCTCCATGAGCTCGAGCGCCTCGGCGTACATGATCGGCTCCATCGTCTGGAGCATCGTCTCGCGCACGATCTGGCGGACCTGGGCGCGGTCCCACCCCTTGGTCACGGCCAGCATCGACTCGCGCACCCGGACGAGACGCTCCTCGTCGGCGCCGAAGTAGAGGTAGATCAGCTGGGAGATGGCGGCCCGCGCCACGAGCCGGCGGTTGATGAGCCCACCCTTGAGGAACGGTCGCCCGAAGGCGGCGATCGACGCCCGATCGATGACCGTCTTGTCCAGGTCGAAGAAGGCCGCCTCCATATCTCTAATGCTACGGGTGCCGGGACCCCTCGCTTTAGCAATCGTGACGATTGGTGGAAGCGCACGTGAACGATCGGTGCGTGCGACCTGGGATGTCGCAGGGGTTGCAACGCGGTTGCGGTCAGGCCGGGCTCTCCGCGATGAACAGCGTGTGCACCGCGTCCTCGGCGTCGGCCGTCACGAGCACGAGCACCTCGTCGCCCGACTGCAGCGTGGTGTCGCCCCGGGGCACGATGAGGCGGTCGGCGCGCACCACCGCGACCACGACCGCGTCGCGGGGGAAGTCGAGATCGGCGATGGCGGTGTCGTTGGCCGGCGAGTCCTCGGCCAGCGTGATCTCCACCAGGTGCGCCGCACCGCCCTGGAACTGCAGCAGGCGCACGAGCGAGCCGACCGAGACCGCCTCCTCGACCAGCGCGGTGAGGAGCTGGGGCGTGGAGACCGAGACGTCGACCCCCCAGCTCTCGTTGAAGAGCCACTGGTTCTTGGGGTGGTTGACCCGCGCCACGACGCGCGGCACGGCGAACTCCTGCTTGGCCAGCAGCGAGATCACGAGGTTGTCCTCGTCGTCACCGGTGGCGGCGACGACGACGTCGACGGTGGCCAGCCCGGCGGCGTCGAGCGAGGAGACCTCGCAGGCGTCCGCCGCCACCCAGGTGACGTCGAGGGTGGGGCGCAGCCGCTCGACCAGCTCGGGGTCCTGCTCGAAGACGAGCACCTCGTGCCCGTTGGCATGCAGGTCCGAGGCGATGGCGGTGCCGACGCTCCCGGCGCCGGCGATGGCGACCTTCACGACGCCCCGTCCCCGGTCTCCACCCGTCCGGGCGGCGAGGGTCCGGTCGAGCTCGCGCCAAGCGTCGTCGAGCACGGCGAGGTGCAGGACGTCGCCCTCCTGGCCGACGAGCTCGCGGGCATCGAGCCGGGGCACCCCGGCGCGGGTGACCGCGACCACGCTGAGGCGTCCCGGCTCCTCGAGGTCGCGCAGCGACCGGCCCGCCCAGGCCTCGGGGAGCGAGCGGTCGATGAGGGTGAGGCGTCCCGTCGGGTCGGACCAGTCGCGCGCGTCCACGTCGGTCAGCAGGCGCCGCCGGACCTGGTCGATGGTCCACGTGACCGTGGCCACGGTGGGGATGCCGAGGCGCTGGTAGATCTCCGCACGCCGGGGGTCGTAGATCCGGGCCACCACGTTGGGGATCTTGTAGGTCTCCCGGGCGATGCGCACCGTGAGGATGTTGGTGTTGTCGCCGCTGGTCACGGCGGCCAGCGCGTCGGCCTGCAGCGCGCCCGCCTTCTCGAGGTCGTCGCGGTCGAACCCCGACCCCACGATGCGGGGGCCGTCCCAGTCCTTGAGGCGGCGGAAGGCCCGGGACGACTTGCGGTCCACGACGGCGACGGAATGGCCCTCGGCGCTGAGCGAGAGGGCGAGGCCCGAGCCCACCCGCCCGCAGCCGACGACGATCACATGCACGCCACAGTGCAACACGCCGGGTCGCGGCTTGCAAAAGTTGGTCTGAGGCGAACCTGTGCCCGTCTCCGGCCTCAAGCCGCTGGCGGGCTCGCGACCTCCCGGGGAGGTACCGCACCCCATGATTTACTGAGCGGGTGCCGGAAGCGCGGACCCGAGGTGAAGACGTGGTGGAATCGCCAGGGGCAGAGGGAGGCGTCCCGGCGCCGACGATGACTCGTGACGCGGCAGCGCGCATGAAACCGCAGCGTCCACGCTGGCCCAGCTCGATCTCCCCGAGACGCTCCGCTACCGCATCAAGAACCGGCTGCTCGGGCCCCCCATCGCCACCGAGCGCCAGTCGACCGAGCGCCTGGGCAAGCCCACCGCCTTGGCCGTGCTTGTCCTCCGACGTGCATCTCGTCATCGGCCTACGCCACCGAGCAGATGCTCCTTCCCCTGATCCCGATCATCGGCGTCGCGGCCTTCTCGTTGGTCATCCCCATCAGCCTCGCGGTGATCTTCGTCCTCCTCTTCGTGACCCTCTCGTACCTCGAGGTGGTCAAGGTGTACACCAAGGCCGGAGGCGCCTACGTGGTGGCCCGCGAGAACTTCGGTCTCAACGTCGCCCAGGTGGCCGCCATGTCCCTGCTCATCGACTACACGTTGACGGTCGCGGTGTCGGTGGCGGCCGGCGTGGCGGCGATCACCTCCGTGGTGCCGAGCCTCGTCCCCTATACGACCTGGATCGCCATCGGCCTGGTCATCCTCCTTGCCTTTGGGAACCTGCGTGGCATTCGCGAGGCCGGCCGCACATTCGCCGTCCCGACCTACTTCTTCATCGCCAACATGGTGTTGCTGATCGCCTGGGGCATCTACAAGGTGGCGACGGGAACCCTGCATGCCCACCCGATCACCGGGCACCCGGGGTCGGTCCCCGTCGGGTCGCCGGCAAGCGGGCTGCTCTACGGAGCGACCGTCTTCGTTGCTGCTCAAGGCGTTCGCCTCGGGGGGCTCGGCCCTGACCGGAACCGAGGCCATCTCCAACGGCGTGAGCGTCTTCCGCAAGCCGGAGTCTCGCAACGCCCGGATCACCATGGTCTTGATGGCCACGATCCTCGGGTCACTCGTCCTCGGGGTCTCCGCGCTGGCCTCGGTCACCCATCCCGTGCCCTACGTGTCGGGCACCCCGACGGTGATCTCCCAGGTTGCCAAGTACGTCTACGGGACCCAGGGGCTCGGCGGGGTGCTCTATGCCATGCTCCAGATCGGGACCACCCTGATCCTCATCCTGGCGGCCAACACGAGCTTCACCGGGTTTCCCTTCCTCGCCAGCTTCGCGGCCGAGGACTCCTATCTCCCCCGCCAGCTGACCAGGCGCGGGCATCGCCTGGTGTTCTCGACCGGCATCATCGTGCTGACCGGTCGTCTCCGTTCTCCTGCTCCTCATCACCCGGGCGCGGGTGGACAGCCTGATTCCGCTCTACGCCATCGGCGTGTTCACCGGCTTCACCATGGCCGGGGCGGGGATGGCGAAGTATCACCTGAAGCACCGCGAGGACCATTGGAGGCGGCGCCTGGCCATCAACGGCACCGCCTCGGTGCTGTCGGCCATCGTGCTGGTGATCATCGCGGTAGCGAAGTTCAGCAAGGGGCCTGGGTCATCCTCGATCATCCTGCCGCTCGGCGTATTCGTTCTCCTGCGGCTCCACCGCCAGTACGCGGACGAGGAGCACCAGCTCGAGGAGGGCGCGGCCGAGGCAGCGGCGGCGCGGGTGCTCAACCGGCACGTCGTCGTGGTGCTCGTCGACCGCTTGGACATGGCCACGGCACGGGCCCTTCAGTACGCCCGGACGCTCAACCCTGACGAGCTCCGTGCGGTGCACTTCACATTGGACAGCAGGGTCTCCGCAGAGCTCGTGGCCGAGTGGAGCCGGCTCGGACTGGCTCGCCTGCCGCTCGACGTCGAGGAATGCGAAGACCGGCGGCTGGGCCGGGCCGTTCTCGAACTTGCGGCCGAGACGGTGGCCGACCACGAGACCGAGCTGACCATCCTGCTCCCGAGACGGGGGTTCGCCACAGGCTGGCATCGCCTGCTCCACGACGGCACGGCGGACCGCATCGCCGCTGGGGTCGCGCAACTCCAGCACGTGAGTGCCACCGTCGTGCCCTATCAGCTCACCGGTGGGTGGTTCTCGAAGCGACGCGCACCTGATCGTGGGAAGACCGACGGAACCCGGACAGGCCGTGACGGGCGCCCGTTCCGATCGCTCGCTCGAGAGGGCGGCACGACGGGCCGCAGACCGACGGGCAACGGTTTCTTCCTTCGAAAAGGCGGCCTTCGGGACCCATGTCGGGGAGACCACGCCCATCGGCCGGGCGGAGTGGCGTCAGCGCGTTCGGATCGCGGGCCGGGTCAAGTCGGTGCGGACCCAGCCCCGGGCCGGCACCTCGAACCTCGAGTGCGTCCTGGCCGACGGCACCGGCAGGATTCTGTTGGTGTTCCAAGGTCGGCCGTCAGATCGCGGGGATCGAGCCTGGGGCACGCCTCGTCGTCGAAGGCATGGTCGGCGACTGGGCCCGCCGGCAAGCCATCCTCAACCCCGCCTACGAACTGGTGCAGGCCAGCTCCGAGGCGAATGCCCAGCCCGACTGAACCCATTGGCGCACTGAGCGACGTCGCATCCCGGCCGTGACATCGGCCATCCGGGCCTCGGTCGATCGGCACGAGCCCGAGCCGGCCGTGGCCGGGCCAGCGATCGCGGCGGGTCCGAAATTGCCCGTTGCCGTGCCAGTCGCTAACGTCCCCCCCGGCCCGGAGTCGGGTGCGACCTCCGCGGCGCGCCCTCGGCCCGGGGTGAACGACATCGACGCCGTGGTGCTGAGCGCTGCCGCACCCGCACGGACGAGGGCGCCGCTGCCCCTCTCCACAGGACTTCAGGAACAGAAAGGGCACACCGGGAATGATCAGACTCCTCGCAGCTGAGGGCGGCTACCAGGCCTTCCACCTCAGCGGGACGGACAAGACCTGGCTCTACATCTGCCTGGTCGCCGGCATCGTCGGCATCGCCGCCGGCCTCCTGCTCGCCCGCAACGTGCTGTCCTTCGACCAGGGCACGGCGAAGATGAAGGAGATCGCCCAGGCGGTCCAGGAGGGGGCCCAGGCGTTCCTGGGCCGACAGTTCCGGGCCATCGCCATGATCATCATCCCGCTGGCCATCCTGATCTTCTTCACCGCCACCAAGGTGGTGAAGCCCGACGGCGGGCGTCGCGCTGACCTTCCAGCAGGACGGCCTCTACCGCGTGATCTGCTTCCTCTTCGGGGCCGCCTTCTCCGGCCTCACCGGCTTCATCGGCATGAGCATCGCCGTGCGGGGCAACGTCCGCACCGCCGCCGCGGCCTCCAAGGGCGGCGGCATGGCCGCGGCCCTGCGGGTGGCCTTCCGCACCGGCGCCGTGACCGGCATGCTCTGCGTCGGCCTCGGGCTGGTCGGGGCCACCGCCATCGTCCTCATCTTCCAGAACTCGGCCACGGCGGTGCTGATCGGCTTCGCCTTCGGCGCCTCGCTGATCGCCCTCTTCATGCGTGTCGGCGGCGGCATCTTCACCAAGGCGGCCGACGTCGGCGCCGACCTGGTGGGCAAGGTGGAGGCCGGCATCCCCGAGGACGACCCGCGCAACGCGGCCACCATCGCCGACAACGTGGGCGACAACGTGGGCGACTGCGCCGGCATGGCGGCCGACCTCTTCGAGTCCTACGAGATCACCATCATCTCGTCGCTCATCCTCGGCTACTCGGCCTTCACCTCCATCCACAAGAACCCGACGCCCGGCCGTCCTCTTCCCGCTCATCGTCCCCGCCATCGGGATCTTCGCCTCGGTCATCGGCGTCCTCGTGGTACGCGCCCGCAAGGCCGACCGCAACGCCATGGCCCCGATCAACCGGGGCTTCTGGCTCGCCGCGCTCCTGACCGTGGTCGGCGCCTTCCTGGTGGCGCAGTACTACGTGCACGACCTCAAGGTGTTCTGGGCCGTGCTGACCGGCGTCATCCTCTCGCTGGTGGCCAGCCAGATCACCGAGCAGTTCACCTCGACCGAGCGGGGCCCGGTCAAGGAGATCGCGGCGTCGGCCCGCACCGGGCCGGCCACCACCGTGCTCTCCGGGCTTCTCCATCGGGCTGGAGTCGTCCGTCTGGGCGATCATCGCCATCGCCATCGCCCTCGGCGTGGCCATCGGGCTGGGGGACGGCAACATCGAGCTGACCTTCTACCTGATCGCCCTCATCGGCATCGGCCTGCTGGCCACGGCCGGCATGGTCGTGTCCGAGGACAGCTTCGGGCCGGTGTCGGACAACGCGGCGGGCATCGCCGAGATGTCGGGCGAGTTCACCGGCGAGGCCGAGCGGGTCATGGTGAGCCTCGACGCGGTCGGCAACACGACCAAGGCCATCACCAAGGGCGTGGCCATCGGCTCGGCCGTGATCGCCGCCGTGGCGCTCTTCTCCGCCTTCATCGAGACGATCAACTCGCAGCTGAACCTGCACCTGCACGCCAACCAGCTGCTGGTGTCGCCGTTCACCCAGATCAACGTGTCCAACCCGAAGACCTTCATCGGCCTGCTCATCGGCGGGTCGATCGGCTTCCTCTTCTCGTCGCTGGCCATCCGCGCCGTCGGCCGCTCGGCGGGCACCGTCGTGCTCGAGGTGCGGCGCCAGTTCCGCGAGCACCCGGGCATCATGGACTACACCGAGAAGCCCGAGTACGGCCGCGTCATCGGCATCTGCACCTCGGCGGCCCAGCGCGAGCTGGCCACGCCGGCGCTCCTGGCCATCCTCTCGCCGGTCATCATCGGCTTCGGCATCAACTACTTCGCGCTCGGCGCCTTCCTGGCCGGCACCATCCTCACCGGGCAGCTGCTGGCCAACACGTTGTCGAACTCCGGTGGCGCATGGGACAACGCCAAGAAGTACATCGAGGACGGGAACGAGGGCGGCAAGGGCTCGGAGGCCCACAAGGCCGCCGTCATCGGCGACACGGTCGGCGACCCGTTCAAGGACACGGCCGGGCCCGGCGCTGAACCCCATGATCAAGGTCATGAACCTGGTCTCGCTGCTCATCCTGCCGGCCGTGATCACGCTGCGGCACGACACCGGCGCCCGCCTCGCCATCGCCGGCGTGTCGCTGGTGGTCCTGCTCGCCGCCCTCGCCTTCTCCAAGCGGGCGCCCGAGCCGATGGACGCCGAAGCGCAAGAAACGGCCCGGGCCGAAGCCACGGTCGCATCGGTCGATTGACCTGCTCACCGGCCTAGGAGACCGTTCACCGGCGGCCACGTCGCAGGCCCCCGCCCTTGACAGGCGGGGGGGCGGACCCCCACTCTGACGTGACCATGCCCTCCGTTTCCCCTGATCGATCGCGGCCCCGCGGGGTGCGCCATGGGTAAGGCGCTCGTCATCGTCGAGTCGCCCGCCAAGGCCGCGCACCATCAGCGGCATGCTCGGGCCCGACTTCATCGTCGAGTCGTCCGTCGGCCACATCCGCGACCTGCCCCGCGGCGCCGACGAGGTGCCGGCCGCCTACAAGGGCGAGTCGTGGGCGCGCCTCGGGGTCGACGTCGACAACGGCTTCAAGCCGCTCTACGTCGTCTCGTCGCCGCAAGAAGTCGGTGGTGGCCAACCTCAAGAAGCTGCTGAAGGGCGCCGACGAGCTCTACCTCGCGACCGACGAGGACCGCGAGGGCGAGTCGATCGCGTGGCACCTCTCCGAGGTGCTGTCGCCGACGGTGCCGGTCAAGCGCATGGTGTTCCACGAGATCACGCCCGCGGCGATCGCCCGCGCCGTCGACGAGTGGCGCGACCTCGACCGGCGGCTGGTCGACGCCCAGGAGGCCCGGCGCATCCTCGACCGCCTCTACGGCTACGAGGTGTCGCCGGTGCTGTGGCGCAAGGTCATGCCGAGGCTCTCGGCGGGCCGGGTCCAGAGCGTCGCCACCCGCATGGTGGTCGAGCGCGAGCGGGCGCGCATGCGCTTCCGCTCCGCCACCTGGTGGGGCGTCGAGGGCACCTTCACCCACGCCGCGGCGCCGGCCGGCTTCGGCGCGACGCTGGTCGCCCTGGGCGGCGCCGCGTCGCCACCGGCAAGGACTTCGACGAGCACGGGCAGCAGACGGGCAAGGAGACGTCGCGCGTCCTGGGCGAGGAGGAGGCGACCTCGGTCGCCGACCGCCTGGCCGGCCGGCCCTTCACGGTCAGCAGCCGTCACCGAGAGGCCGTTCCGCCGCTCCCCGGCGGCGCCGTTCATGACCTCGACCCTGCAGCAGGAGGCCGGTCGCAAGCTCCGCTTCAGCGCGCAGCGCGCCATGCAGGTGGCGCAGCGCCTCTACGAGCAGGGCTACATCACCTACATGCGCACCGACTCGACGACGCTGTCGGACGAGGCGCTGACGGCGGCCCGCACCCAGGCCCGCGAGATGTACGGCGACGCCTACGTGCCCGACGCGCCGCGCCGCTACGAGCGCAAGGTCAAGAACGCGCAGGAGGCCCACGAGGCGATCCGCCCGGCCGGGCGAGACCTTCCGCACGCCCGAGCAGGCGTCCCGTGAGCTGTCAGGGGACGAGCTCCGCCTGTACGAGCTGATCTGGAAGCGCACGGTGGCCTCCCAGATGAACGACGCCACGGGGACGTCCGCCCAGATCCGCCTCACCGCCGCGGTCCCCGAGGGCGTCGCGCACGGGACAGGAGGCCGAGTTCTCGGCCAGCGGGCGCGTCATCACGTTCCCGGGGTTCCTGCGGGCCTACGTCGAGGCGCGCGAGGACGACCCCGAGGCCGAGCTGGCCGACCGCGAGGTGGTGCTGCCCGGCCGCTGGCCGAGGGCGACGTCGTCGACGGGCAGTGCCTTCGAGCCGGGCTCGCACGCCACCCAGCCGCCCGCCCGCTACACCGAGGCCTCGCTCGTCAAGGCGATGGAGGAGCTCGGCGTCGGGCGGCCGCTCGACCTACGCCAGCGTCATCGCGACCATCCTCGACCGCGGCTACGTGTGGAAGAAGGGGACGGCGCTCGTGCCGAGCTTCACCGCCTTCGCCGTGGTCGGCCTGCTCGAGCGCTACTTCGCCGACCTGGTCGACTACGGCTTCACCGCCTCCATGGAGGACGACCTCGACGAGATCGCGGCCGGGGACCGAGGAGTCGCTGCCGTGGCTCACCCGCTTCTACTTCGGGAGCGACGGCGCCGGGCGCCATGGCCGAGCGACGGCACCGAGGTCGACACGCTCGGGCTCAAGGCGACGGTGGCGTCGCACCTGAGCGAGATCGACGCCCGCGAGATCAACTCCATCCCGCTCGGCACCGGGAGCGACGGCCAGGACATCGTGGCCCGGGTCGGCCGCTACGGGCCCTACCTGCAGCGGGGCGACGACCGCGCCTCCATCCCCGACGACCTGGCGCCCGACGAGCTGACCATCGAGCGCGCCGAGGAGATCCTGGCCGCGCCCTCCAACGACCGGGTGCTCGGGCACCGACCCCGAGAGCGGGCTCGACGTCATGGTCAAGGCGGGCCGCTTCGGCCCCTACGTCCAGGTGGGCGAGGTGGTCGACGGTGGGCGAGAAGCCGCGCACGGCCTCGCTGTTCTCCTCCATGGAGCCGGCGACGCTCACGCTCGAGCAGGCGCTCGAGCTCCTGCGCATCCCTCGCACGGTCGGGACGGATCCCGACACCAGCGAGGAGGTCGTGGCCCACAACGGACGGTTCGGTCCGTATCTCAAGCGCGGGTCCGACACGCGCAGCCTGACGAGCGAGGACCAGCTCCTCACCGTCACGCTCGACGAGGCGCGGGCGCTCTTCGCACAGCCCAAGCAGCGCCGGGGCCGGGCGGCGGCCCCGCCGCTGCGCGAGCTCGGCACCGACCCCGTCACGAACCTGCCCGTCGTCGTGAAGGAGGGTCGCTTCGGCCCCTACGTCACCGACGGCACCACCAACGCCAGCCTGCGCAAGGGCGACGCGGTCGAGTCCATCGAGATCGACCGGGCCTCCGAGCTGCTGGCCGAGCGCCGCGCCGCCGGGCCCTCGAAGAAGAAGAAGAAGGCCGCCAAGAAGTCGGCGCCCGCCAAGAAGAAGGCGGCGCCGAAGAAGGCCGGGCACGGCGAAGAAGGCCGCCGCCAAGAAGGCGGGCGCCGCCACGAACGCGGCCGTCGCCAAGAAGGCCACGGGGGCGATGAGAGCCGCCCCGACCGACCCCTTCTGAGGTGGCGCCCCGGGGTCGCCTGATCGCGCTCGAGGGCATCGACGGCTGCGGCAAGACGACCCAGGCCCGGGCGCTGGCCGGCGCGCTCGGGGCCCGGCTGACCCACGAGCCCGGGGCGACGCGACGTCGGGGCACAGCTGCGTCGGCTGCTCCTGGCGCCCGATTCGCCGCCGCCGACGCCGCGGGCCGAGGCCCTGTTGATGTCGGCCGACCGGGCCGAGCACGTGACGCTCGTGCTCGAGCCGGCGCTGGCGGCGGGCGAGTGGGTCGTCACCGACCGCTACGCGGCGTCGACCATCGCCTACCAGGGCTACGGCCGCGGCCTCGACCCCGCCGGACTCGCCGAGCTGGTGAGCTGGGCCACCGCCGGCCTGGCCGCCGACCTGTCGATCCTGGTCGACGTCGACGTCGACGTGGCTGCCGCCCGCCTCGCCGCCGCCGGGGGGCGCGGCGCCGACCGGATGGAGCAGCTCGGTCCCGAGTTCGCGTCCCGCGTCCGGCGAGGGTTCCTCGCCCAGGCCGCCGGCGACCCCGAGCACTGGCTCGTCGTCGACGGCAACGCAGAGGTCGGGACGTTGACGGCGCATATCGTGGCGTCCGTGCGCGAGCGGCTGGGTGACGCGCCGGCCGCGGGCGCCGGCCGGTGAGCGAGGAGCGCCCGGCCCCCGAGCTCTTCGCCGGCGTGGTCGGCCAGGAGGACGCCGTGGCCGCCCTGCGGGCGGCGGCGCGTCAACCCGGTGCACGCCTACCTCTTCCGCGGCGCCGCCGGCAACGGCGGGCTGGCCGCCGCCTACGGGTTCGCGGCCGCCCTGCTGTGCCCCGACGGCGGGTGCGGGACGTGCGCCACCTGCCGGGCGGCACTGGCCGGGACGGATCCCGACCTGCACGTCGATCCGCCGCAGTGGCGCGTCCATCTCCATCGGGGAGATCCGCCAGGTGGTCTCGCTGGCGCAGCGCCGCCCGCTGCACGCGGCGCGCCAGGTGATCGTCATGCTCGACGTGCACCTGGCCGCCCTGCGGGCGCCCGCGCTGTTGAAGACCCTCGAAGAGCCGCCGGGGGACACCGTCTTCATCCTGCTCACCGACGAGGTGCCGCCCGAGCTGGTGACGGTCGCCAGCCGCTCGCGTCGAGGTCGAGTTCCCGCCGGTGCCGCGCGCTGTCCTGGTGCGCTGGCTCACCGACTCGGGGGTGCCGGCCGACACCGCCGCCGTGGTGGCGGACAGCAGCGGTGGGAACCCCGAGCGGGCGCGCATCACCGTCGACGACCCCGACGTGGCGGCGCGGGTGGCGCTGTGGGCATCGGTGCCCGACGAGCTGGCCGCGTCGGGCATGACGGCCGCCGGGTTGGCGCGGCGTGTGCTCGAGTCGGCCGACCGTTCCGTCGAGCCCCTGCGGGCGGCGCACGAGCGGGAGATGGAGACACTCACCGCGGCGGCCAAGGAGATGGGCGAGCGGGCGCTGCCCGGGCGCAAGGAGATGCAAGAGCAGTACCAGCGCGAAGAGCGGCGCTTCCGCACCGATGCGCTGCGGGCGGGCCTGGGCGTCCTGGCCCGGACCTACCGCGGGAAGGTGGCGGCATCGGCGGCCGGCGGCGCCGTCGGCGGTGGGCGACGAGGAGGTGCGCAGCGCCGTCGCCGCGGTCGGGCTCATCACCGAGACGGCCGAGGCCCTGCCGCGCAACCCGAACGAGGCCCTCCTGCTGCAGTCCCTCTTCGTCCGGCTGGCGGCGCTGGCGGCGTAGCACCCGATTGGAACGGGGAGCGGGCTCCCGAGCGCGCACGCCCGTTGCACCGTTAGAGTCACGCCGGATCTCCTTGTGTGAGCGAGAGGGGTGGACGATTGCTGGCAGTCACGTTTGCCGACCTGTGGTTCCGAGCCCGGCAATTCCTGATCGCCGTGATCGGGGTCGGACTGGTGCTGGCGCTCGCCATGTCCCTGAGCGGGCTGGCCGACGGCTTCCACGCCGAGGCGGCCGGGTCGATCGACGCGGTCGGGGCCACGTCCTGGGTGATGTCGCGTGGCGCGCAGGGCCGCGTCACCGCCTTCGCCGCCTTCCCGAACGCCGAGGTGTCCGCAGTGGCGCGCGAACCAGGGGTGCACCGAGCGTCCCCGCTCCTCTTCGCGCCTGCGCAAGTGGTCCTCGTCTCTGGCACGACGGCGCCGCAGACGGTCAACATCGTGGGTGTCCAGCCCGGCGGACTGGGCGATCCCGAGGTGGTCTCGGGCCGTGGACTCTTGGCTGCCGGGGGAGCAGTCGTCGACTCGAAGCTGGATGCCCACGTCGGAAGCCGCCTGTACCTCGGTGGACACGGCTATCCCGTCGTCGGCATCGTCGACGGTCGCACCATGACCGGAGGGGTTCCCCTCGTGTACATGCCACTGGCGACAGTGCAGAAGGCAGTGACCGGGGGCAAGCCGCTGATCACGGCCGTCGCCACCACCGGAACGCCCGCCATGGTGCCAGCCGGTCTCGTCGTGCTCTCGCCCGCCACGGTCGTCACCGACACGGTGGGCCAGTTGCGCACAGCCGTGACGTCCATCGACAACACGCGCTGGCTCATGTGGCTGGTGGCGGCCGCAATCGTCGGCTCCATGCTCTACGTGGCCGCGCTGGAGCGGAAGCGCGACTTCGCCGTGCTCAAGGCACTGGGCTCCTCCTCGGGAGCGCTGTTCATGAGCCTGCTCCTCGAGGCCGTGGTGGTGACCCTGTTCGCTGCCGTCCTGGCCGAGATCCTGGCCAGCCTGCTCACGCCGCTCTTCGCCCAGCCGATTGACATCACGCCCGGGACTCGCCTGGCGCTCCCACTCATCGCAGTGCTCGTCGGCGTCATCGCCAGCACGACGGCACTGCGACGTGTCACCGGCGCCGACCCGGCGACGGCATTCGGATGAGCGCGAACCTGGTCGTCGACGACCTCACCGTGGCCTTCGATTCCGGGGGCTATGTCATCAGGCCGCTGGACAAGCTGAGTTTCATGGCCGAGGACGGCGAGCTGGTCGTCCTGCTGGGACCGTCCGGCTGCGGCAAGACCACGCTGCTGTCGTGCATCGCCGGGTTGCTGACGCCCACTTCGGGGAACATCCGGTACGGCTCCCTGGTCGTCAACGACATGCGAGGGCCGGCGCTCTCGGATTACCGGCGCACCACGGTTGGTGTCGTGTTCCAGGCATTCAACCTCATCCCCAGCCTGACGGCGCGCGGCAACGTGTTGGTCCCCATGCGGTTCTCCGGCATGCCGCGCGCGCAGGCAAAGGCACGGGCCGACGAGCTGCTCGAGCGGGTCGACCTCGGTGAGCGCGGCCACCACCGCCCGGCTCAGTTGTCGGGTGGCCAACAGCAGCGGGTGGCCATCGCGCGTGCGCTGGTGCACGACCCCCCGCTGATCGTGGCCGACGAGCCCACGGCCCACCTCGACCACATCCAGGTCGAGGGGATCCTTCGTCTCCTGCGCGAGCTGGCCAGCCCGGGCAGGATCGTCGTGGTGTCCACGCACGACGATCGCGTCACGGAGCTGGCCGACCGGGTCGTCGAGATGGCCCCCCACTTCTCCGATGCGGACCGCCAGCCCGAGGAGGTCAAGCTGGGTGCCGGCGAGATCTTGTTCCGGCAAGGTGAGCGGGGCGAGCTCATCTACCACATCGAGACTGGACTGCTGGAGGTGTACCGCGAGCTGGCGGACGGCAGCACCGAGGTGCTGGCCCGGGTGGAACCGGGCAACTACGTGGGGGAGCTCGGCCCGATTCTGAACCTGCCCCGCAGCGCTTCGGTGCGGGCCGTGGAGCCAGCGGTCCTGATCGGCTACACCGTCCGGGCCTTCCGCAAGGACCATCCCCACCACGTGGTCGAGCAGGCGGCGACGTAGCGTCCCGTCGGCTCGACGGCATCACGGCATTTCAACGAAGGTTCCCGTCGGTGCCTAGCATCGTGGGTGACGGAAGAGATCGGGAGAGCCGACATGCCGGGGACTGATTCCGCGGGACACGCATCGCCCGACGCGGGGCGGCTCGAGATCCGTGTCCTCGGTCCGCTGGAGCTGGCGTGGGACGGCCGGATCGCCGACATCGGGGGCGTGAAGGCCAGAGCACTCGTCGCCCGCCTCCTCATCGACCGCGGCCTCGTCGTCTCGGTGGATCGGCTGGTGGACTCGCTGTGGGGAACCCACGACGGGGCGGGCGCCGAGATCGCCCTGCGCTCGACGATCTCGCGTGTGCGCAAGCGGCTGCGCGACGCCGGCGCACCCGAGAACCTCATCGTGACGCGCGCGCCGGGGTACCTCCTCGACGTCCCGGCGCAGGTGACCGACGCCCACCGATTCGAAGAGCTGGTCGGCGAGGGGCGCCAGCACCTCGCCCGGCACCGACCTCGTGAGGGGGCCTGCCGGTTGGCCGAGTCGCTGGAGATCTGGCGGGGTCCCGCCTACAGTGAGGTGCGGGACGAGCCGTTCGCCCGCGCGGAAGCCCGGCGGCTGGAAGAGCTCCGCTTGGCCGCCACGGAGTCGCGCATCGACGCCGAGCTGACGGTGGGCCGCCATCAGGGACTCATCGGCGAGCTCGCCACGCTCACGAGCGCGCATCCCATGCGGGAGCGGCTGTGGTCGCAGCGCATGCTGGCGTTGTACCGCTCCGGGCGCCAGGCCGAGGCGTTGCGGGTCTTCCAGGACCTGCGGACGATCCTCGTGGCCGAGCTGGGAATCGATCCGGGGCACGACGTCGCCTGGCTGGAGCACGCCATCCTCACCCAGGACCCGAGCCTCGACTTCCCCGCGCCGCCCGAACGGGATCCTGGCGCCCCCGTGGTCAAGTCGGCCTCCGCCTACCGGGTCCGCGTGCCGGCGTCGACGAGCGAGGGACCGTTCGTCGGCCGCGGGCAAGAGTCGACGCTCCTGCGCGACTGGTGGGGGTCGGTGCGTGACGGCCACGGTCGGCTCGTGCTCGTCGACGGCGAATCCGGCATCGGGAAGACCCGCCTGGTGGCGGAGTTGGCACGTGCCGTCGAGGAGGACGGCGCGCTGGTGCTGTGGGGTCGCTGTGACGAGGGGCCAGTCACGCCCTTCCAGGCCTTCGCCGAGGCGCTCGGCCGGTATTTCCAGTCGCTCTCGGCCGACCGGATCTCCCACATGCCGGACTGGCAGCTCACCGAGCTGTCCCGTCTCGTGCTGCGCCTGCGCGAGCACGCACCGGATCTCGAGGAGGAGACCGGCGATCCCGAGACCGAGCGGTACCGCTTCTTCGAGGCCGTGGCGGCCACATTGCACGAACTGTCGTCGGGCGGCGCCGTGCTCCTCGTTGTCGACGACCTGCACTGGGCCGACCAGCCGACGCTGTTGCTGCTACGCCACGTGCTGCGGAGCATCGATGCGGTCAGGCTCGGGATCATCGGGATGTACAACGACACGGAGGCCCCACCCGATCATCCGCTGCGCTCCATGTTGGCGGACCTCAGGGCGGTCGTGCCCATGGAGAACGTCCACCTGCAGGGATTGAGCCCGGAAGCCGTCGCCGAGCTGGCCAGCCCTTGGGAGAAGGCTCCGCCGGACCTGGTCCCCGAGTTGTGCCGACTGACCGATGGCAACCCACTCTTCCTCGACGAGATGTTGCGGCAGTTGCGCTACCGCGACGACGAGCCGCCCGAGAGCGAGGCTCCCGTGCCACCCGACCTCGACCCGTCCGAGGCCATCCGCGAGCTGGTGGCCCGGCGCGTCTCGCGCCTGCCCGAGGACGTGATCTACCTGCTGCAGGCGGCGGCGGTGGCGGGACAGGAGTGTGACGCGGGCATCGTGGCGGACGCGGCAGAGCTCACGCCGGGCCAGCGACTCGATGCCTTCGACCGCGCCGAGGAGTCCCGCCTGCTGCGCCGGGTGGGCGAAGGCGTCCGTGACCGCTATGCGTTCACACATGCGCTGGTGCGCGACGCCATTTACGGCGAGCTCCTGCGTGGGCGACGGGTGCGCTATCACCACAAGATCGCCGTCGCCACCGAACGGGCCCATGCCGACGCGCTCGACACCTACGTCAACGAGCTGGCGCACCACTACTTCATGGGCGCAGCGCTGGCCGACGCCGACAAGGCGATCCACTTCTGCATGGCAGCGGGCGAGCGGGCACTGCGCCTCCTGGCCTTCGAGGAGGCGGTCGGGCACTTCACCCGCAGCCTCGAGGTCGCCGAGCAGTCCGGCTCCCACGACCGGGCGGTGCGGTGCGACGCCCTGATCGCGCTCGCGGAGGCCCAGACCAGGGCGGGGGAGTCGGCGCAGGCCGACGTGACCTCGGAGCGAGCGGCCTCGCTGGCCCGCGACCTGGGCGACGCCGAGCGCCTGGCCACCGCCGCGCTGCGGTCCGGACCGCTGAGCGAGGTCGGCGTCGGGGGCCCCAACGAGCAGCAACAGCAGCTGCTCGAGGAGGCACGGGCCAAGCTGCCCGAAGAAGACAGCCACCTGCGGGCCATGGTGACGGCGCGGCTCGGACTTGTCGGCGTCTACACCACCGGAGTGCCGGCGCCGGGTCTGCGCGAGCGCTCACTCGACCTCAACACCGAGGCCGTCGCCATGGCCCGTCGTCTCGCCGACCGCAGCGCGCTCGGCTATGCGCTCCATGCACGGCTCCACGAGCTCTGGGGTATTGAGCCGGCGCCCGAACGGCTGGCGACGGCGAACGAGCTCGGGGAGATCGCCGCCGACGTCGGAGACGACTTCGTGGCGCTGCAGGGGTACATGTGGCGCATCCGCGAGCTCCTGGCGCAGGGCGACCTCGACGCCGTCAACAACGAGATCGGACGCTACGTGACCCGCGCCGCCGGCCCGATCCATCCTCTCGACGCCGCATACGGGTACAACGTCGCCGCCATGATGGCGCTGATCGCCGGCGACATCGCGGAGCAGGAGTCTCTCGGCCGGAAGGCCCTCGAGGTGGCGCAGCCGCACAACGAGCTGGCGCTCGGCTTCTTCGCCGCCCAGATGATGTGGACGTGGTGGCAGCGCGAGGAGCTCGCCCCCCTGGACTCCGACATCCGTGCCGTCATCAGCCAGAGCCCGTCAGACTCTCCCAGCGCGCACGCTGCGATCGCACTGGTGCATGCCGAGGCGGGTGCGACGGAGGAGGCACTCGCCCGGCTGCACTTCCTCGAGGACATCGGCTGGGAGAACGTGGGCGATCGCAGCGAGAGCGTCACGCTGGCGTTGGCCGCCGCCGCGTGCGGCGGGCTGGGGATCCGGGCCCGCGACACCGCAATGCGAATTTACGAGGAGATGCGTCCGTATGCGGGCACCGCCGTGGTGATCCGCCCGCCCGCCGTCGCCTGCTTCGGTCCGGCCGACTACTACCTCGGCCTTCTGGCCATGACCTCCGGCGATCTGGCGCTGTCGCAGGTGCATTTCGAAGCGGCCTTGCGGCTGGGCTTCCGGATGCGCTCGGCGCCGTTCGTCGCGGCGGCGGAGGTGGAACTGGCCCGCGCGCTGCGGCGGCGCCACCGAGGGGACGAAGGGGAGCGCGTGGCCGTCCTCCTGCGGAGCGCAGAGGAGTCGGCACTCCGGCTCGGGCTGCCACGCCTGGCCCGGATGGCGGCCGACCCGGGCTGACGCCCGGCGTCAGATCGTGGCGTCGCGCGTCCCCTCGTCGCGCGCCCCGTCCTCCCGCTCGGCGTAGGCGGCGAGCCGGTCGTCGGCTTCCCGGATGCGGCGGCTCATGCCGGCGAAGAGCGCGTTGCGAAATCCGGGGATCGCCATGATCGACTCGAACTCACGTGGTCCGATGATCAGGACCTCGAGATCGCTCGTCGCGGTCACGGTGGCGCTCCGGGGTGCGGCCTCGATCGCGGCCAGTTCGCCGAAGTAATCGCCGGGGCCGAGGAGGTTGACGCCCCGCCCCGCCCGGGTCACCGTCGCCGTGCCGGAGAGGATGACGAAGAGCTCCCGGCCGAGACGGCCCTCCCGCAGGATCACTTCGCCGGCGTGGACCTCGAGGCACTCTGCGAGCTGTTCCACCTGGCGCAACTGCTCCTCGGTGCAGGCGGCGAACCAGGGCACGCCGTGCAAGGGGCCGCGCTCGTGCGGTCCTTTCCCATCGACTTCCGTCCCGATCCCCAACCCCTCGCTCCAGTCCCGTGTGCGTCCCGCCACCGTAGGCGAGGGGCGGGGAGGTCAGCCCGCCGAACCCACGAAAATGCCGAAAGTCAGGAGCGGTCAAGCGAGTCTGATGGGGATGTCGACGGGTCCCGATCGTCGAGCGCCGCGGCAAGGCGCGCGTCGACGGTGCGGAGCCGACCGGCCATGCTCTTCATCAAGGCGTCCCGGAACCCCGGAATGTCTGCCATGGTGGCGAACTCCCGCGGCCCGATGATGAGTACGTCGACGTCGGAGAGGGCGGTCACGGTGGCGTTGCGCGGGCCGGGGTTCAGGGCAGCCAGCTCGCCGAAGAAGTCTCCGGGCCCGAGGGTGTTCACCCGACGGCCCCCCTGGGTGACCCCCACCGTGCCGGAGAGTATGAGGAAGAATTCTCGACCGATCCGGCCCTCCCTGGCCAGGATCTCACCCTCGCCGACGTGCAAGCGCTCGGACAGGCGCGCCACCTCTTGGAGCTGCTCACTGGTGCAGCTGTCGAATTGATCGACCGACCGCAGGCGGTCGACGGTGGCCTGTCGTCCAAGAGTCGCAACCACGCGCCTCTCCTTTCGATCCCGCCACGCCGACTGCTGGCGGTGCACCTCGAGCGACCAGTGTGCACGGTGCGGTTTGCACCAGCGTTGCATCGCTGTGGCGTCCGGCCCGTGGGGTGGCAGGATCGCAAGAATCCACCGTTTGACCTGCTTGAATCGTCCGCCTGGTGCGGAACGGGGAGCCAACGTGCCCACTCCGTCGCAGGCCCGGTCCGAGAGGCCCGTGCAACGGCGGTTCGCACCATGTAGAAAGGGTGCCGCAACAACGGTCTGACAACGGTATGGAGTCCTCGAGCCGGGAAGCGCCCGGCCGTGGTACCCGTTCCGGCACGCCAGGGGACACGAAGGAACAGGACATCATGTTGAGTACCCGAGGTGGAGCGGCACGAGCGAGCCGGGCGGCCGCCAGTCGTGTGAGGCGCGTGGTGGTGGTCGGAGCACTGGCTCTCACGCCGGTGACCGCAATGACCGCGACGCAGGACCAGCTGGGGAAGGTGGGCCGTATGTTGCGGCCCTGGGACCGGAGCTCATCCTCATCGCACGACATCCTCGGGGTGATCCTGGCGGCGGCGCATCGCGCACGAGCCGCCAAAGGCAGGCACGCCCGGCGCGTGGCGCTGGTCGGCGCCATGGCGCTCACCCCCTTGATCGCCAGCTTGGCCGAGGTCTCCACCGGCTCGCCGGCAGGCGCGACCCAGAAGGCCGTCGTCGCCGAGACCTTCGCGAACGCGAACGTGTCGTCGCCCAGTTCGTGGGTGGTGCCCAGCGCCGCCGCGGGCTACACGAACTCCGCCTGCCTGACGGCGGGATCCAACACGACGCAAACACCGATTCCCGACTGTTTCGCTTCCAATGGCGATGCACCCGGTAACGGCGTGCTGCAACTGACCAATAAGCAGTACACCCACGAGGGCGGAGTCCTGACCAGCCTGAGTGTCCCGGCGACCAATGGCCTGGATGCCAGCTTCGACAGCTATCAGTGGGGTGGAAACGGTGCAGACGGGATCGGCTTCGTGATCGCCGCCCAGAACCCGAGCGACCCCGCGGCGCCGTCCCAGATCGGCGAGCCCGGGGGCGACCTGGGCTATTCGGCAGGATCGCAAGGTGGCCACTTCCCGGGCGCCCAAGGACTGTCGAACGGCTATCTGGGCGTGGGGCTCGACGTCCGGGGCTACAACTCCGACTCGTCGTGGAGCGACGGTACTGGCTGCACCGTCCCTTCGTGGTCCACCGGGCTGATGCCCGGGCAGGTGGTCGTGCGGGGTCCGGGCAACGGCAAAGTCGGTTACTGCCTCCTCAACAGCTCGGCTGTGCTGGACACGACGTCCGCGCAGAAACTAGAGGGCTCGAGCCGGTCCGCATCGATGGTTCCTGTCGAAGTGGTGCTCAACACCACGTCGCAACCGGTCAACCTGAGCGGCGCAGCGTTCTCGGGCTTCCAGGTTCCCAGTGGGGACTATGGGGTTGCATGGGAAGGGATCGGCGCCCCCTCAGCCTCGTACGAGATCGGCCCGCTACCCAGCACATCGAACGGCGGCGTTCCGAGCGGCCTGTACCCGCCGAGCTGGATCAACCCATCGACCGGGATCCCATACCAGCTCGGCTTCGGCTGGGTGGGTTCGACCGCAGCGGTCAAGGAGGACTACCACCAGATCTCGAACGTCTCGGTCACCACCCTCAAACCCGTGCCCGTGTTCACCGCGGGGATCAGCGACAACGACAGCGGGCAACTTCCCGCAGGCGGCACGGTGGACTACACGCTCCAGGCGGGCCTGACGTCGTCCGACGCCGAGAACGACTCCATCACCATGACTGCCACACTCCCCTCCGGGGTGACGCCGGGCACCGCGGCAGCGACTGGCGGGTGGGGCTGCACGACAACCGGACAGGTCGTGACCTGCGTCTATTCGGGCCCTTATCCGGTGCCGGCGGGCACCACCTTGCCTTCGGTCTCGTTGCCCGCGTCCGTCGCGACCGGCCTGGCGCCCTCGAGCGCAGAGAACGCGTCCGTCACCGTGTCCTCCGACGACGGCGACCCAGCGTCCGCCACTGACAACGCCGTGGTGGCAGCGCCTCCCAAATTGACCTCACTCACCCTGTCGGCCGGCGCCCCGGCCGCGGCGGCCGGTATCGGGACGATCCCTCTGGACAACAACGGCGCCCTGCCGACCGAGACCCAGCAGTCACAGGTCCCCGGAACCTCCAGCGGTTCGACCAACACCACGACGAACAACCAGGTCGCCGGGCTCGCCATTGGTGGCATCGCGCTCGAACGCGTCGCGCTCAATCAAGCCGGCCTGGGCGGCATCGCGCTCAAACGCGTCGCGCTCCAGGCCGTCGCCACCGAAGTGGCAATCCCAGGACAAGACCCTCTGGCCAACATCAGCCTGGCCAACGTCAACGTCACCTATCCAGACGGCTGCGACGCCACGGCCGCCGTGAACACGACCAACGCCTGCACCGGTTGGGAAGGCATCCTCGCCGGCTCGCAGTACGCGACGTGGCCGATTCAGACCGTTACCCTCGGCGAGGTTTTGAACACGACGGGCTCGGACTCGCCGGATGGACTCAACCCGGAGAAGCGCCTGGACTCGTTGAACCTCGGCGATCTGGACCTAAGCGGGTCCTCGCTCGGCTCCATCCCGGTCACCGCCTACGTGCTCGGGTCAGCGTCCATCGCGAACGTGCCTTTGAGCCCCTCCGACGAGAGCACGAGCAACGGAAACACAGCCGCCTATAACACCGTCACCGACTGGTGCAGCCAGATGGCCGGTCTCAACCTCCCGCGGCTCACCTGCTCAGCCCTGGGCATCGACCCCTCGAACTCCAGCACGTACCAGAACGTCACGCCGCTCGCTCTCGGGATCCTGGGCCTGCCCCTGAGCTCGCTCTCGCTGACGTCCATCCCGGTCGACCAGAGCGATGTCGACAACTCGACACTCGACTCCATCGCGCTCAACGCCGTCGCGCTCAAGCGAGTCGCCCTGGGCGACATCGCGCTCAACGCGTCGCGCTCAAGCGAGTCGGCCTGGGCGGCATCGCGCTCAAACGTGTCGCGCTCAAGCGAGTCGGCCTGGGCGGCATCGTGGTCAGCGACGTCGTTACCAAGAACATTGCCTTGGGTAACCTGCCCCTCACGGACTTCAACGTTGACGAACTGCCCGTGAAGAACATCGCGGTCAAGGACATCTCCACGCCGAGTGACATCGTCAACTGCCAAACGGTGGACTGCGGCGCCTCCAGCACCGCCACGGTCGGGAGTGCCTACGACGGAAACGCCCTGGCAGCCGGTGCAACGCTGGCGTTGCTGCAGCAGGACGCCGGCAGCGACCCAACCTTCACCCAAATGACACTGTCCGACCTCTATGCCGCCCTCACCACCGCCGGCCAAACTGCTGACACGACGATGCTGGGCGACGTGTACGCCGCCCTCACCACTGCCGGCCTGGCCTCCGATTCCACAACCCTGGCGGACTTGTACGGCGCCATTAACCCCAGTGACGACTCCACGACACTCGGGCAACTCATCGACGACCTGGCGGTGAACGATCCCAGTGCGCTGACCGGCGTCTTCCTGGGCGACCTGGTGGCTGGCCTCTTACCGCAATCCTCGTACCCGTGGCAGGAGGTCAACCTCCACACCCCGGGCCTGGCCGCAACCTCCACCGGCGGCGGCGAGGTCACGTTGACCGCGACCTCCACCGCGACCGGAACGGGTGGCCAGGTCGCCTACACCTTCACCCTGCCCGCGGGTTTCTCGTACATGCCAGGCGCCGCCACGTACGACGGCGCGTCAGTGGGCGACCCGCAGGTCACCATCTCGGCGACCGGTGACTCCGTCACGTCGCCGGACTTCTCGGTGAGCAGTGGCGGCACGGACACCTACGCGATCACGGTGGCACCAGGTGAGGTATTGGGTGCGGAGAACCCGTCTGTCACCGCGGCGCTCACCGACGGGTCGTCCGGGTCGGCTTCCACCGCGGTGAACGTCACCGACCCCTTCGCGACGGGCACATCGGCGTCGCCGGCCACCCTCACCCCCGACACCATGAACGTCTCGTTCCTAGCTTCTCCCAACACGCCTGCCTATTGGAACATCGACCTGACGGGTTCGGGCAACGAACTGTCCTTGGACCTGGGGAATCTCCCGGCCGACTATGACCTCGTGCTCTACGGCCCCACGACGACCTCACTCTCGGGCCCGTCCACGGGAGACCAGGCCCAAATCACCGAGACGCCACCGGCCAACCAGTCCATCGTCAACCCGCAGACGGTCCCCAACGAGGGGTCGATACCGCTCCTACCGAATCGTTCCATCGAGGCCATCTCGGCCACCCCCGGGACGGGCGACCAGCAGATCACCACACCGCCGTTGGCGGCTGGCCTCTACACGGTCGAGGTGACGGGCTACAACGGTGCCTACGACACGACGCAGCCGTACGTCCTACGCGACGAAGTGACGCCAACCACTCCCACCCCAGCCTGCTCCGTGCCACCTACTTACGCCAACGACACGCCGACACTGAGTGAGACGCTTCCGACGTCGTACCCGAAGAACGTAAACACGCTCTTCCTTGTCAACCCCGACCGGCTGCTCGAGGCTTACGGAGCCGGTGGTCCGGGCGCCCAGACGCCCGGTGAACAGGATGTCATGAGCGCGCTGCAGAACATCACGTCCCAGGATGTGAACGGCATGATCGGGGCCGTAGTCCCGGTCGAAGCATCGGTGCAGACGGCGTCCGACTTCCAGGCGTGGGACGCCAATCCCTGCTCCGTTTCGGCGGCGAACACCGTCGAGTCCGACATCAACCAAACCGTTCGCAGCATCGAGGCGGCCCACCCCACTATCCGCAATGTCGTCATCGTGGGCGCCGACGACCAGATACCCATGGCACGCATCCCGGACCAGACCGTGTCGGACAACGAGAGCGGCTACGGCCAGTCCGAGTTCGCCGGAATCAACGATCAACTGTCGTCGGCGCTGGCACAGGGCTACCTCCTGAGCGACGACCCGTACGCCGCCCCGTCGCCCCTCCTCGTGGGTGGCCACGAGCTCTACTCGCCGTCTCTGGCACTCGGACGCCTCGTGGAGACGCCGAACGAGATCGTGAACGCGCTGAACCGGTACGTCAACTCGGGTGGAGTGCTCAACTCCAACAGCGCACTTTCGACCGGATACGACTTCCTGTCGCAGGGCGCTAACGCGATCTCCAACGCCCTCAAATCGAACGGTGAGCAGGTCACGAAGGTGATCTCCGACACCTGGAACAACACCGACCTGCTGAACGCCATGAACGGCACGGCGACCGGCGAAAACGCTGTACCGAACACCCAGTCGATCAATGCCCACTTCGACTTCGGTCGCCTCCTCACGGCGAAGGGCAATCAGCCCAACAACAACGATCCGACCCAGTTGGTCCAGACCACAGACGCGCGCGTGGCGACCCAGCCGACGTCGACCAATCCCAACGACGCGCTCCTGGGCACAATCTTGTTCTCCATGGGGTGCCACTCGGGCCTCAACATCCCGGACAACCAGATCGAGAACGACGTCCCGGGCGGCCTCGACACGTGGGCGAAGACATTCGCGGACGAAGGCGCTCTGTGGATCGGCAACACGGGCTACGGGTACGCCAACGACCAGTACATCTCGTACTCTGCCAAATTGATGGGGCTCTTCGCGTCCAACCTCAACGGCTCGCTCGACGTCGGTGAGGCGCTGGCGCAGGCCAAGCAACTCTACGTGGGACAGTCAGGCACCCTGGACCCCTACGACCTCAAGTCCATGATGGAGTCCACCTTCTATGGGATCCCCAACTACACGCTCAACACGCCGAAGCCACCCCCGACCACAACGGGTTCGCTTCCGCAGTTGCAGCTGGGGATCGACCCGAACACGAATCTGACCACCGATTCCTTCTCCATCAGCGGTCAGACGCCAGGCAGCGGTCCCTCGCAACTCGGAGTGGTCACCCCGCCCGAAGGTGGCGCCTACTACGAGGTCAACAACTCGACCCTCGAGGAGACCGCCGTCAACTACCCGATCGAGCCGCTCGACAGCGTCGACGTCACCGATCCCGGGTCAGCGGCCCACGGAGCGCTGATCACCGGGCTGAGTTCGCTCGACGAAGACGGGTTCACGCCGTCGATCGCGCAGTCCGACAGCGATACGGGCGCCGATGCCAACCAGATCTCGTCCCTCGAGACGGCCTTCCCGGCCACGCTCCAACAGATCTCGAGCTACGACCTCTTCGATCCGACGACGAGCAACCCGGTGTCCCATCAGGCGGTCAACGTGATCACCGGCCAGTACATCCCGAACCCCAGCAAGCCCGAGCAGGGCAACCAGCGCCTGTTCACCGGCGTCAACGGGCAGGTCGAGTACACGTCGCCGACCGACACCCAGTTCGTCGCGCCCACCATCGACCAGGCGGCGGGCCTGATCACGAACGGTCAGGTCAACTTCTCGGTCGTGGCCTCCTCGCCGGTTCACGGAACCAGCGTGAAGGAGGTCCTGGTCCTCTTCAAGGACGCCACCCAAGGCGGCGACCCGACGACGGACACGTCGGTGACCTGGACGCCCGTCTGGTTGACGCAGGGCGCCAGCGGCACCTGGAGCGGCGGTGCACCTGCTCCTTCGAGTGGGCAGGTGTCCTTCATCGTCCAAGCGGTCGACAGCGACGGCAACGTCAGCATGACCTCCAACAAGGGAGTCGACTTCACCCAGGTCCTGGGAACACAGAACAGCGGCACCGGGCTCACGGGTCAGGTGACGTCCGCCAACCCCGAGACGAGCGGCTACTACACCACCGCGCCAGTGGCGGAGACGCTCACTGGTCCAGCCCCGGGCACGCCGATCACCTACAGCGTCGACGGTGGTTCTACGAGCACTTCGCCCAGCCCGGTCTCGATCAGCCTGAACAGCGATGGAACGCACATCATCACCGGCAGTGATTCCGAGGGTGCCACCACGACGCAGACCGTAGGCATCGAAACCGGAAATCCGACGATCAACACGCAGATCGCCGCGCCGCTGGAAAGCAACGGCTGGACCGCCACCGGAACCACGTTGACCATCAGCGCCTCTGCGCCATCAGGGATTCAGTCGCTGAGCTATACGGTCACACCGCAGGGCGGATCGGTCGGCCAGCCCGTAGCCATCACCAACGGCTCGGCCACCATCACGCCACCCGCCGGTACGACGACCTACTCGGTGACCGCGACCAGTTTCGCGGGACACACGGCGACCAAGACGGTAACCACGAACGTGGACCTCACGGCCCCGACGGTGACCTGTGGCACCGCACCCACGGGGTGGCAATCGTCCAACGTGAGCATCACCTGCACCGCAAACGACGGCCAGTCGGGCGTGCCGGCCGGCACGAACCCGATCACGCTGACCACGTCGGTGCCGGCGGGGACGTCCAACGCCAGCGCCCAGACGAACTCGGTCCAGGTCTGTGACAACGTGGGCAACTGCACCACCGCGGGGCCCATCACGGGCATCGAGGTGGATCTGACTTCGCCGAACGTCAGCGCCACGGTCGTCGCTCCTGAAAGCGCCAACGGCTACGACAGTCCCGGGACCGTCGTCCAGGCCAGCGCGTCGGGCGGGGGTTCTGGCCTGGCCTCGTTCACCTACACGGTGACGCCCCAAGGCGGCAGTCCCGGGTCTTCGACGCCGGTCCCCGCCAGCGGGATTATCGCGGTGACCTCGGCCGGGACCTTCACCTACACGTTCACGGCGACATCCGTGTCCGGTGCCGTCAAGACCGCCTCGGTGACCCTGTCGATGGACCTCACGGCCCCGACGGTGACCTGTGGCACCGCACCCACGGGGTGGCAATCGTCCAACGTGAGCATCACCTGCACCGCAAACGACGGCCAGTCGGGCGTGCCGGCCGGCACGAACCCGATCACGCTGACCACGTCGGTGCCGGCGGGGACGTCCAACGCCAGCGCCCAGACGAACTCGGTCCAGGTCTGTGACAACGTGGGCAACTGCACCACCGCGGGGCCCATCACGGGCATCGAGGTGGATCTGACTTCGCCGAACGTCTCCATCAGCATCAGCACCCCGTCCAACGGCCAAGTGTTCGTGCTCGGTCAGCCGGTGACCGCCTCGTTCTCGTGCGCCAGCACGGGCGGTTCCAGCATCAAGTCCTGCACCGCCAAGGTGGGCTCCACAACCGTCACTAGCGGAGGTTCGCTGCCTACTGCAGCAGTAGGTGTCGACACCCTGACGGTAACCGCGACCTCGGCCGCGGGCGTGACCACGAGCAAGTCTGTGACCTACGACGTGACTTATCGCTTCTGCAAGGGTGCCACGGTGACTGTTCCAGCCCAGAACGAGGTGGGTTTCGCGCTGAGTATCTGCACTTACCAGGCGGTCAACGTCGGCAGCGCCAGTGTGACCGTCACCGCCACGAGCGTGGACGGCACCACGACGCCAAAGGGGATCGGCGGAAACAAGTTCGCCTGGTTCTCTGCATTCAAGCAGTACACCTTCGTGATGTCCACGAAGGGTCTCGCCGAGGGCTCTCACACGCTCTACGTGAGCGTGTCAGGTGATCCGCTCGTTCACTCGGTGGCCTTTAAGGTGTGACCGCCAGGGGTCGCCGGATTCCGGGCGGTCACACGACACGGCTCTGAAGTAGGAAGTCTGATGGTGCCGTCCGAACATCGGCGGTCGCGGAGGAGCGAGCGAGCCTTCGTCGCGCAACATGGCGCGATCGAGGGACGAAGGGTCCGAGCATGCCGGTGATTCCACCCTCGGGGGTCCGCAGCTCGGGTCCGGAAGCCACCGGTAGTGTGGACCGCGAACGGGCCTGATCGGGAGAGGAGCAATGAGGCCGGACCCGCTGCGACCGTACGTGCCTCGACTCAGTGCCGAGTGGTTGGCCGACGCCCCTAACGAGACGGCGCGCCTCGTCGACGGGACGCTCGTCTCGGCGGACATCTCGGGCTTCACCCGACTCACGGAGCAGTTGTCCACTATGGGCCGGCGCGGCGCCGAGGAACTCACCGACCTGCTCAATACGTGCTTCGACGACATGATCGCTGTCTGCCTGACCGCGGGGGGCGACATCATCAAGTTCGGTGGTGACGCCCTGCTGGTCCTCTTTCGAGGGAGCGACAGTGCGGCGCAGGCGTGTCGAGCGAGTCACGGCATGCGAAACGTCATCGCCAAGCCCATCCGGCTCCGTGACCAGGGCACCGTGCGACTCGGGATCTCGATTGGCGTGCACTCCGGTTCATTCGCCTTCTACCTCCCCCTGGCTGCCCACCGTGAGTTGCTCATCACCGGCCCCGACGTCAGTACGACGCTCGATCGCGAGTCGGTGGCCAACGCCGGGGAGATCCACGTCAGCCGGGCGACAGCGGATCGCCTACCTGGCGGCGTGCTCGGCCGGCCGGTGGAAGGCGGCAACCTCCTGCGGCGCATACCGCCGTTAGCCGACGACACGGCGCCGCAGCCCTGGCCGGACGCGGACCTGGCGCCGCTGATTCCTTACGAGCAGCGAGCAGCGATCGAAGGGGACGCCATCGGCGAACACCGTCAGGCGGCTGTGGCCTTCATCTGCTTCAAGCACACCGATCATCGACTCGCCGAGGACGGCATCGGGGCGCTCAACGGTCCGTTGCAGCGCCTCGCGGACTCCACCGCCGACGCGGTGGCGCGCCATGCGGTGCACTGGCTGGCCAGTGATGCCTATGCGGACGGCGGGAAGCTGATATTGGCTGGCGGGGTTCCGGCGGCGGGTGTCCACGACGAAGAGCATCTTCTGCGCGCCGTGCGCGACATCGTCGACGATGTCGGCGGGGAGCTCGAATTGCACTGTGGGATCAACCGGGGCGTTGTCTTCGCCGGTAACCTCGGGGCATCGACCCGCAGGACGTACACCGTCATGGGCGACGCAGTGAACCTGGCGGCCCGCCTGATGCAGAAATCGGGCGCGGGGGAAGTAGTGGCCAGCGAGGCCATCGTGGCCCGCTGCCGATCACGGTTGGACCTGACACGATTGGAACCGTTCTTCGTCAAGGGCAAGGAGGCGCCGATCGATGCAGCGGTCGTCCATGCCGTCGACCACGAAGCGTTCGATGACGTAGAGCGCCCGTTCCCCCTCGTCGGGCGGGATGCCGAGCTGGCCCACCTCCTTGCAGCGACTCGCAACGCGTTCAGTGGCCGGGGCGAGGCCGTTGAGATCGTGGGTTCAGTGGGGACCGGCAAGACGCGGCTGGCGGCCGAGCTCCAACTGATAGCGACCGGCATGGGACTCAAGGTCACTCGCTGGTCCTGCGAACCCTTCTACAAAACCTCGCCCTACCGTGCCGTGGAGTCGTTGTTCCGACGCGCCGTGGGGATCGACTACGACGACAGCCGAGCCGACGCCGGTGCCCGGCTCGGTCAGCTGGTTGCCGAGGTGTCGCCCGAATTGTCGCCCTGGCTTCCCCTCATTGCGGTCCCGTTCGCCGCGGACGTGGCGTCCACCCGACAGAGCGATGAGCTCCTGCCCGAGTACCGAAGGGCGCGGACCCAAGAGGTTGTCGGCGCGTTCCTCTCCGCTCTGATCGTCGAACCAACTCTGATCATCTTCGAGGACACGCAATGGGCGGACGCCGACTCGCTTTCACTGATGGCGGAGCTGGTCCGGGTGGCTGTGGAACGTCCGTGGCTCCTGTGCACCACCAGCCACGGTCCGGACGTCAGCGTTCCGGGGGTCGAGGCCCTCCGACTCAAGCCGCTGAACGAGTCCGACGCCCGAGTCCTGGCACGCTCGACCCCGGCGGGGAAGGCCATGGGGTTGGAGAACCTGGACGCGCTCCTGGACAGGGCGAGTGGCAACGCGCTCTTTGTCGTCGAGCTGATGCACTCCAGTGAGTCCGGCGTCATGGAGACGGTCCCCGACTCCGTCGAGGCGTTGATCACGGCCCGGCTGGACCAGTTCAGCGCCCGTGACCGGGTGCTCATCCAAGAGGCATCGGTCTTCGGCATGGACCTCGATCTCGAGATCCTCGCCGCCGTCCTCGGACCGGACGCGGCCGATGAAGATCGCTGGAACGGCCTGTCCACCCTGGTCCGACCGGTGGCACCGGGAGTGTGGCGCTTTGGCCACGACCTGTTCCGTCAGACGATCTACGAGGCCGTCTCGTACCGACGTCGGCGTGAGATCCACGGTCGGATCGGCGGGCTCCTCGAGACATTCGCCGAGGGGGACGAGCGTTCGGGACTGCTGGCCACCCACTTCGATCTGGCCGACGCACACGACAAGGCATGGACGTACGCCGTAATTGCCGGTGACCGCGCCAACCGGCTGTATGCCAACGTCGAGGCCACCCACTTCTACGAGCTCGCCCTCGCGCACGCCCAACGGCTGAGCGAGCTGCCGGATGGGGAACATTCCCTCGTGGCCGAGTCGCTGGCCGACGTCCGCGAGCGGCTGGGGGCGCTCGACGAGGCCGCAGCCGCCTACGCCCTCGCCCGCCAACTCTCGAACTCCGAGTCTTCGATCGCACGTCTGTGGCGCAAGACCGGCGTGCTGCATCTCCACCAGAGCCGCTATTCCTCAGCCTTGCGGCTCTACACGCGGGCACGCGCCAGGCTGGGCACGGCCGGAGACGAGGTCGAGGGCGAACTGGCCGAGCTGGCGGCCGCCTACGCCGGCGTACGCTTCCGGCAATGTCGTTATTCGGATTGTCTCGAGTGGGCGGAGCGCGCGCGAAGAGAAGCGGAAGCGTCGGCCAACCACTCCTGCCTCGCCCACTCGCTCTCACTCATCGACCTGAGCGCGGCCTCGCTCGGGATCAATCACGGCGCCTATGCCCTCCGTGCGCTCAGCATCTACGAGGAGATCGGCGACCTGCGGGGCCAGGCGGACGTCCTCAACAATCTCGGTGCCGCCGCCTGGGAGGGGGGCCGCTGGCGAGAAGCCCTCGAGTACTACGAACGCAGCAAGTCGATCAACCAGCGTTCTGGGGACGCCATCGGGATCTCCTTCTCGAACTTCAACATCGCGGAGGTGCTGGTCGAGCAAGGACATGCCGACTCGGCGCTGGACATCCTGCGCAGCGGCCTCGCCCCCTTCGAAACCTCCGGGTACAGCTGGGGCTTGGCCTACGGCAATCTGCTCAAGGCTCGTGCGGCCCTCCGGAAGGGGTCACTGCTCGAAGCGGAGCCGTTGATCGCCGTGGCCAGGGACCAGTTCACGGAGATCGGAACGAGGTCGGCGGCGTCCGAGTGCGATCTACTCGCGCTAGAGCTTCGCATGATGGCGGAACCGGGAGCTGACCTTCGCGAGCAGATCGACGCGCTGCGCCACGACTTCGCAGAACAAGAGGGGGACGAGCGTTTCGAACTCCCGCTCCTGCGCATGTCGTGCGTGGCGTACGCGAGGTGCGGCAAGTACGACATGGCTCGAGCAGAGGTGGACCGGGCGATTCGTCGCGCCGGTGAGCTCGGCGCTCGGGGGGACCTGGCTGAGGCCTACTCGCTCCGGCGTGACCTGGCGGAAGCCTACGGACGGCCCGTCGAAGCCCGAGACGCCCAGCAGGCCGACAACCTCTCTGCCTCCCTGGGCGTCGTCACCCCCCGGCACTGGGACCTGGTACGAACCAACTGAACCGCCGAAGCCCCTCGCGGTGGAGACTGGCGGGCGAGCCCACCTGGGATCTGGCGGACCGTCTGACGGCTCCGGCTCCGGCGCCACTGTTTCCCGGCTCCTCGCCAGCGCCTACGATTGCCATCCGGTCCGCCGGTCGCCGGGATCAGGTTCTGGTCTGCGCCCGACGACCTGATTCGCCTGGGTAGCTCAGTCGGTAGAGCAGCGCACTCGTAATGCGCAGGTCAGGAGTTCGAATCTCCTCTCAGGCTCCAGACGGCGTGTGTTGCCACGCCTGATCCGTCTCAGATCCATAACGATCCTTGACACCTGGCCCCCACCGGCTTGCGCTGATGCTGCGCAAGGAGGTGGGCCGAGTGCTCATGGAGCTCAGCAAAGTGGATCAGTGTTATGACGCGGTCCTGGCCGTCATGCGAGACGGTCTGACCATCAGCGAGGCGGCGATCACTTATGGGGTGAGTCGCCAGACCATCTATCGGTGGATGCGGCGCTATGAAGAGGGCGGCTTGGTCGGGTTCGGGTCGATGGGCGACAATTGGGTTAACCGGCCGATGGAGAGCGCCGAGTTAGGTGTTGTGAGGTCTCGTAGTCCGAGATGCGGGCCAGGGGGACGATGAGGGGCACCAGGGCTCTGATGGGCGCGTCGATCGGCACGGCGCTCCTGGTGGGAGCTTCGTCGCTCGTCGTCCAGCTGGCTCCCGCGCCGGTCGGGGCGGTGACGGTGCCGCACGCTGTCGTCGTGAGTCCGAGCGCCGGGCCGGCCTTCATTCCCCCGGCATGCGGCACCGGCGTCCCCGCCTACAACTTCGAGGGAAGCGGCGACGCCGCCGATCCCCAAGTCGTCTACTCGGGCGGCATTTACTACGCGTTCACGACCGGCAACGCACTCGGGAACCACATCGCCGCGCTGGTCTCGTCGTCGCCGAACTCGGGCTACGGGCCCTACACGCAGGCCGCGCACACCTGCTACGGCTCGTCCGCGTTGCCGAGCCCGTCACCGTGGGAGCAGCCGAACACCCAGACGTCGCCCGGCGTCTTCCAGTACGGCGGCCACTGGGTGATGTTCTACGACGCCGCCCAAGCGGGGCACGGGTCGGACACCGGCTTCAACTGCCTGACCGTCGCGACCGCCGCCGCCATCTCGCCGACCAACGTGCAATTCACCGACATGGCCAACGGCCCACTCGAGTGCCAGCCCATGGGCTCCATCGACCCCGAGCCCTACGTCGACCCCGGGACAGGCGCCGCCTATCTCGTCTGGAAGCAGAACGACGGCGGTTCGTCGGCGCCGGCGTACATCTGGGCCGAGCAACTCGACGCCAGCGGCACCGGCTTCGCCCCCGGGTCCGCGCCCACACTCCTGATGACCAACAACACGGTGAGCTATCCCTGGGAGGCCACGGTGGAGAACCCGTCGATGAAGGCGGCCGGCGGTGCCTTCTACCTGGCCTTCTCGGCGGGTGTGTACACGAGCACCGGGTACTCGGAGGGGATCACCAGCTGCAGCGGCCCCCTCGGCCCCTGCGGCGGGCAGAGCCAGATCCTCACCTCCTACGGATCGGTCCTCGGTCCGGGCGGGGGTTCGCTCTTCTCCGACCCCGGCGGGAACTGGTGGCTCGACTACGCCGCCTGGCAGGGCGGTGCACCCGGCTGCACGAGCTACGCCTGTGGCGCGGCGAGGCAGCTCTTCGTGGCCCCGATCGCCCTGCCCAGCGTCACCGGGCAGGTGCCGTGCACCGCGCCGTCGGCGCCGTCGGGCTACTACATGGCTGCGTCGGACGGCGGCATCTTCAACTATGGGAACCTCCCCTTCTGCGGCTCGGCCGGCTCGCTTCCCCTCAACAAGCCGGTGGTCGGGATGGCGCCCACCCACGACGGCGGCGGCTACTGGCTGGTGGCCAGCGACGGAGGGATCTTCGATTACGGGGACGCGCCGTTCCACGGCTCTGCGGGCTCGCTCCCGCTCAACAAGCCGATCGTGGGCATGGCCGCCACCCCCGACGGCGGCGGCTACTGGCTCGTCGCGTCCGACGGGGGCATCTTCAATTACGGCGACGCCGGCTTCTTCGGCTCGGCGGGCGCCATTCCGCTCAACCGGCCCATAGTGGGCATGGCCCCGACGGCCGACGGCGGCGGCTACTTGCTCGTCGCCTCCGACGGGGGGATCTTCACCTACGGCGACGCCGCCTTCCACGGCTCTGCGGGCTCGCTCCCGCTCAACAAGCCCGTGGTGGGCATGGCCGCCACCCCCGACGGCGGTGGCTACTGGCTCGTGGCATCCGACGGGGGCATCTTCAATTACGGCGACGCCGTGTTCCACGGCTCGGCCGGCGCGCTCCGGCTCAACAAGCCAGTGGTGGGCATGGCAGCCACCCGTGACGGCGGCGGCTACTGGCTCGTGGCCAGCGACGGCGGCATCTTCGACTACGGGGACGCGTCGTTCCACGGCTCGGCCGGCGCGCTCCCGCTCAACAAGCCCGTCGTCGGGATGGCGGCCGTCTGAACTGCCCCGCTCCGTGCTCGCTCAGGCGAGCACGTTCATCGCACCGAGCGCCGCACGGAGCTCGTCGCGCAGCCAGCCCCGCCGCGAGGTCTGATAGAGCGGCCCGGTCCCGTCCGTCAGGAGCCCGCTGATCCGGGCCACGCCGCGCACGTCGACGGGCCCGGCCGCGCCGAGGCGCTCGGCGGCGGCCTCGAGCTCGTTCCAGCGCGGCCCGGACGGCGTCGCGGTTCACCGGCGTCTTGCGCAGTGACGTCGCCGGACTCTCGGCGGCCGCCACGACCCGGATGAGGCCGTGGGAGAGAAGCTGCCGGTAGGAGGGCCGGCTCAGCTGGCCGGCGCGCAGGGCGAGCGTGATGCTCGACTCGGGAGAGGCGCCGGCGGCCAGCTCGGCGTCGAGGGAGGAGGCACGGAGGCGGGTCAGCAGCCGGTCCCGCAGCCGCACCCGCCGGAGACCGAGCCCGGCCCCGCGCTCGACCACCACGATCATCGCCGCCCCTGTGACTGCCGAACCGTGACCATCAAAACCCAGTATGACCGTCATGCCAAGACCAGTCAACCGACTTTTACCGGTCACTATCCGATATACTGCCGTCATGGCGCTCCCGTCCTGGGTCCCCGATGACGAGACGAAGCCCGCCCCCATGCCACTGCTGGTGCTGCAGTGCTTCGTCAACACCTGGGAGGCCGATACCGACACCGACGTGCTTGGCGACCCGGCGCTGGCGCGGGAGTGGCTGCGGGCCGCCGGCCTGCTCCATGGGCCCGAAAACGCAGACGTGGACCTCGCCCCCGTCCGCGAGGCGAGGGAGGCCATCCGCGGCCTGCTTGTCCACAACGCCGGCGGCGAGCCCCCCGACCCCGGCGCGCTGGACCCGCTGGCACGGAGCAGCCTCCTGCGGCCGAAAGTCCGTGCCGACGGGAGCGTCGAACTCCAGCCGGACCAAGAGGGCGGCGGCGGCGCCTTGGCGCGGCTCCTCGTGATCATTCACGACGCGCAGCGCGACGGCACGTGGCAACGGCTGAAGGCCTGCCGGAACCCGGACTGCACGTGGGCCTATTACGACCGCTCGCACGCCGGCCGTGGTGCATGGTGCGACATGGCGGTCTGCGGGAACCGGATCAAGAACCGCAACCTCCGATCGCGTCGGGCCGGTGCCGGCCGGATCGCCGTCGCGGAAGCGGCAGCAACGCGATGAGCCCAAAGGTCCGGGCCGACGTCGACGACAAGGTGGGGACGCTCGGGCTGCACAACTTCGCCAAGCGCAACGCGTTGGGCACCGAGACGGTGCGCGAGCTGACCGAGGCGCTCGGCGCGTTCGAGGAGCAAGGCGTGCGGGCGGTCGTCCTGCGCGCCGCCGAACCGATGGACGTCTGGTCGGCCGGCCACGATATCGACGAGCTCCCCGTCCGCGGGGTCGACCCACTCCCCTTCGCCGACCCCCTCGAGGAGCTCTTGCGCTCAGTGCGCGGGTACCCGGGCGCCGTCATCGCCATGGTCCACGGGACGGTGTGGGGCGGGCGTGCGACCTGGTGCTGAACTGCGACCTTGTCGTCGGTGACGAGACGGCGGCCTTCGCCGTGACCCCGGCGCGGCTTGGCCTGCCCTACTCGGCCTCGGGGATTCAGTACTTCTTGGCCCGGCTTCCGCTCAACGTGGTGAACGAGCTGTTCATGACGGCAGATCTCATCCCGGCCGAGCGTCGCCTACGCCGTCGGGATCATGAACCGCCTGGTCGGCCGCGACGAGCTGCACGACGTCGCGTACGGCCTGGCGCGCTAGGTCAGGAGTCGCTCGGGCGACGCGTCCGGGCCTACAAGCTTCAAGCCACTACCTTCGTGCACGCCGTCGCGTTGTCCGCTCAGGACTCCCAGTGGATCAACCAGTTGCGCCACGACGTGTACTCGGGTGATGACTACGCGGAGGGCATCGCCGCCTTCCGGGAGAAGCGTCCGCCCGACTTCGCCTCGCGCGTCGTTGCGTATTCGTCACTCTTCGTTCGCGAAACGTTCATGCCCTCCGAGCCGATGATGCGTCGGGTTCTGTAGATTCTGCGCCACAACGAGCACGGAGGGTTGGAGGTGCGGATGGCTCGGTCGACCAGGAGACGGGTGCGCCGCTGATGCGGTGGTTCCGCTGTCTCGCTGCTTCGGTGACGGACGGGGAGACGGTCATCTGGCCGTCAGTGCTGGCCGGGATCGCCGTCGGGGTCGCCTCGTTCTTCGTCGGTTCGAAGCGGGGCGACATCCGGGTCGACGTGGCGATGGCCAGCATGGCGGCCTTCCTCTTCGGTGTGCTCCTGGCCTTCACGATCGTCCGCACGCGTGAACGTCTGGCGCTCGTCCAGAACCTGGTGGCCAAGGGCAACTCTTCCCTCTTCTCGGTCCACCAATTGATGTCGGTCTTCGGAGAAGACAAACGCGGCAGCGTCCGCGACCTCGTCGACGGCCACCTCACGGATCAGATCGACTACCGGCTGGTCGACTACCACTTGGCGACGCCCTCGTACCTCGTCCTCACCAACGCCGTGTACGCCCTCGACCCGCAAGGACCCCAACAAGAGGCCGTCTACAAGGAATTGGTCGCGCTGTGCCTCTCCACGACCGCGGACCGGTCCCTCATTGAGGCGGCGACCGGGCAGGCGCTGTCGCCGATCGAATGGAGCGGCCTCCTGCTCCTTCTGCTCCTCCTGGTCTGCCTCATCGCGGTCCTGCCGGGTGGGACCGCCCTCGGTGCCGTGGTCGTCGGTGTGCTGGCCGGGACGCTCGTCACGTTCATGATCCTGTTGCGCAAGCTCGATCGGCTGCGCTGGCACGAGAGGGTCACCATCTGGGAGCCGACCGAGCGCCTCTTCCGAGGCATGGGACGTGACCCCTACGTCCCGCGCGAGGTGATTGAGAGCGGGCGCTTCCAGCCGACGGGCCGCGTCCGGGTCGTGGAGTACCCCGACCCCTATCCGATCCGTGCGTCCAAGATCGTCAAGGTCGAGGAGCTCAACGGAGCCGAGCGTGGGTGACCGAGGCGATGGAGCCGGCGGAACTCGGGTTGTGGGATTCGGGCCCCATGCACGGGACTGAAGGGGCCAAGTCCAGCCCCGGTGTCGCGTTCCCCATCGCATCCAGCCCGGCACAACGGCGCTAGCGGACGACCTCGGCGAGCGCCAGCCCGACGGGCGCCAACAGCCACCCCCAGCGGACCGCCGCCACCACGACCTCCGAGCGATAGCCGTAGAGGACGGCCAACTGGACCGGTTGGAACGACGGCGCGCTGAGGCCGCTGAGGACCGCCACGACCGCCAGCGCCGTCGACGAGGCGAGGCCGGCCGCGAGGGCGACCAGGGCGTAGTAGGTAACCCGGACGACCGTCAGCCAGGTCCAGCGTCGGAACGCGTGCCCGGTCCGGGGAACCGCCAGATTGTGAGGGTGGATGACCGAGCCCATGAACAGGGCGGCCCCAGAGAAGGCCAGCAGCGGCCCCGCCAGCAGGAGTACGTCCGTCGTCCACGACGGCGCCGGGCCGACGCCGTGGAGCAGGAGCCCGACCAGCGACGCCAGGACGGGGGACTGGTCGACCCACGATGTGGCACGGCGCTGCTTGAACGGGGCGTCGCGGCGCATCAGGTGGACCGCGACAGCCAGCCAGGCGGTGGTGATGACGTTGGCCAGCACGGCGATCATGGTCCCGGTCGATCCGGCGAAGGCGGCGGCGGCGGGGACGACCCAGAACCCGCTGTTCGGGCTCACGGCCCAGGCCTCGAGCGAGCCCATGCCGGCGCTGCGTGTTCCACGCGTCGCCAACGCCGCACCCAGCAGGAGCCACAGCCCGGCGGAAAGGGCCAAGGGGCCGACGAGCTCGCCGGCCGAGGACAGACGCCAGGCGGCCACGAGGGAGAGGGAAGCGGACGTGACCAGGATCTGGGCCCGCAAGGCGATGGGCCAGGCGCGCTGGACGCGCTCCCCGCCCTGTGCCGCACCCCAGCCGAGAAGCCCACCCACCAGGAAGCAGACCAGGCTGAGCACACCCTGATTGTGCCCCGCCGCCCGCCCCCCGGGTCGCCCCGGTGGCGGGGTCGCGGCAGAAGATAAGGTGCCGCAATGCACACGCAAGGGATCCACGAGGTGCTGACAGAGGCGATTGTCGGGCGTCACTTGCTCACGCACCCCTTCTACCGCCGCTGGGAGGCCGGCACCCTCTCCGAGGGCGAGTTGGCCGCCTACGCGGAGCAATATCGGCACATTGAGCGCGAGCTCCCGGTCACGCTGGCGGCCATCGCCGACGCGTTACCCCCGGGGCGGGCACGGGAACTGGTCGAGGCGAACCTCGCCGACGAGCTCGGTTCGCCGGAGCCCCACGCGGAGCTCTTCGAGTCGTTCGCACTGGCGACCGGTGCGGCTCCCGATGCACCCGCCACGCCGTCGACGGCGGCGCTGCTCGCGCTCGTGCGCACGGCGGCGGCCAACGACCCAGCGGCCGCGCTGGCCATGGTCGCCGCCTACGAGGTCCAGGCGTCCGACATCGCGGGCTCGAAGTCGGACGGCCTGCGCCGCCACTACGGGTTCGACGAGAAGGGGACGCGCTTCTGGGACGTCCACCGGACCCAGGAGGTGGACCACGCCGGCTGGTCGCTGGAGGCGCTCGCCGAGATGGGAGCCGATTCCGACGTCGTGCAGGTCGCGGCGCTCGTGTCGGCGGACTCGTGGTGGTTGTTCCTCAGCGAGCGCGAGGAGTTGGCACCGGCCACCGCGCCGTGCTGACTCGGCTCAGCTGAGCGGGCCGCAGCGGGCCGCCGCGGCAGCGAAGGCGGCCGACCTCTCCCGATAGTCGGCGAACCGGCCGAAGCTGGGCGCCGCGGGCGACAACAAGATGACCGCCCCGGCGCCCGCCCAGCCGAAAGCCGCCTCTACCGCGGCATCGAGGCTGGCGGCGTCGACCACCTCCACCGCGCCGCTGCTGGCGGCGCGCACGGCTGCGCCGATGCGGGGACCGTTGTCCGGCATGGTGACCACGAGTGTGGGTGCCGTCCGTCCCGCGATGGTGCGGCCGAGCGGCGCGTAGTCGACGCCGCGATCGTGTCCGCCGACCAGCAGGGCGACCGGGCGCTCCCCGAAGGCCCGCAGCGCCGCCTCCGCCGGGAGGACGTTCGTCGAGAGGCTGTCGTCGACGAACTCGACCGATCCCACGTGACCCACGGAATGGCACCGGCTGGGCAGGCCCGCGAAGCCCGACGCCGCCTGGGCCAGACGGCCGACGTCGCTCGCGTCCGGGACACCCAGTCCGGCGAGCACGGCGCGGGCGATGGACGCGTTCCGGGCGTTGTGCGGTCCGGCCAGGCCGAGTACGCGTGACCATCGCGCGTCGGACTCGACCTCGGACGGCGTGACCCAGCGCACATGCGGGCCGAGGAGATCGACCTGCTCGCGCAGTTGCTCGTCCGAGCCGTCGGCCAGCGCCAGTGTGACACCCGGTTTGGTGCACAGCGAGAGCTTGTCGGCGTAGTAGCGCTCGACCGTCCCGTGCCAGTCGAGGTGATCGGGCGACAACGACGTCACCGCGACCACCCGAGGCGCCCTGAAGAGGTCGGGCACCTGGAAGCTCGACGTCTCGATCACCCAGTAGTCCGGCTCCGGCCCGGCCGAGGGATCCCACGGCGGGTGCCCGATGTTCCCGCCCGCCCGGGCGTGGTAGCCGAGCCCGTTGAGCAGATGCACGGCCAGCGCGGTCGTCGTGCTCTTGCCCTTGGTCCCGGTGATGCACGCCACCCGGGTCGGGTCGACGTCAGCCATGTACAGGCCGAGACCTCCGTGGACGGCCACCCCGGCCGACTCGAGTCGTACGACCTCGGCGCGGTAGCGGCTGATCCCAGGACTCTTGATGACGACGTCGCAGTGGAGCAGCGCATCGAGACCGCCCGTCCGGGTGGTGAGCACCTCGAGCCCGCCCAGGGAGGGTGTCGCCGGGCTGGTCGTCCACGAGCACCGGCACGCATCCCATGGCCGACAGGCGGCGGATGCTGGCCCGGCCCTCGACGCCGAGTCCCCAGACGCCGACGGACGCGTCAGCGAGCGCGGGCCAGGAGATCGGCTGGTGCATAGCGATCCGGGATGTGGTGGGTGCCGCGGGGCTCGAGCAGGCCTGCGGCGACAGCCTCTGCGTCGACTCCGGTACCGGCCAGTTCGCCGGCCAGCCGGCGGAGGACCACGCTGCCCGCCCGGTCGTCCCGAGTCGCGGCGAGCAGTGCGGCGGCTCCACATTCGTCGCGGTCGCCCACGCATTCGAAGGGCCGGGGGTCGGATCCCAGCCCCGACCAACGCGCGGAGCATGGCTTCGTTGGCGGGATTCTCGAGCGGCTCGGCGCCGCCGAACACTGCGTCGAGGTCGGTCCGGGCCATGTAGGGAGCGAGGACGAGGTCGATGAAGCAACACTTGTCGCACCGACCGCACCAGTGGTCGAGGCGTTGGGCCGGGTCCTGGTGGAAGGCGCGGTTGCAGCTGCGAAAGACGAGTGGTAACGGGCGAGCCGTGCGAATCGCTGCGCGACCCACAGCTCCGAGCGCGGCCGCAGGTAGGAGAACACGGAGAGGCCGGGGCCGAGCGAGGTGCGCAACGAGTTCGCCGTAAGCCACGTTCGAAGTCCTCACCCTTGGACCATTGGTGGTTCACCGGATGCCCGTCGTCCATCAGAGTCGGCACCGAGGCCGACCACTCGTTTGACAGGACGACTGCGTCGTGCCTTCGAGGACAGCGGCCACGGTGGCGGCGGCGGTGATCACGGCCGTGACCGGCACGTGCCCGTTGAGGAAACCCAGCTCGTCGGAACGGCGGACCAGGGGGTCGATCTCGCGCTCGATGCGCATCACGGGCAACCCCGTCACGTCGGCCGCGCCCTCTATGGCGGCGAAACGGTCGCCGGGAGGGTGGACGATGCAGAGCGCCGCCTCGGGGTAGGTCGCCGCGCAGCGACTCGACCGTGACGATGGAGTCGATGCCCCCGCCGAAGGGGATCAGCGGCCGACCCGGGTCGGGCTCGTAGGGGACGGGCGGAGCCGGAGAGGCATCGGGACCCGTCACGGCGGTGCCGCGCAGATCGATGCCGTTGCGATATGCGAACTCGCCCAGGCCGTGCACGTAGAAGCCGGTGAGAAATGCCCGCTCGGCTTGCGTGGTGGGGTGGTCGCCGAGGTCGATCAGCGGGGCGGCCGTCGTCTTGTAGTACGACACGCCTGCCAGGAGGAAGAGGACACGCACGGCGGCCCGGACGGCAGGGGCGTCCCAGTTGCCGCCCATCGGGAACGTGAAGCGCTCCATGAACGTGTGACCGCCGGTCGTGTAGCGGCAGCTGATGGCCGACCTGTCGGGGTCGACGACGACCTCGTCGTAGCGGAAATGGTCGGAAGGAGTCATCGCAAGTGGGAGCGTCGCCCGGCGGTCGCAGGCGGTCCCATGCTACGGGGCTCCCGCCGCCGCGGCGGCCCTCAGGGCAGGGGAATCGCCGCCTGGGCGCCCAGGGCCGCCAGCGTCGGACTGAGGTTAGGATCCGGCGTCGAGAGGATTCGAGCCGGGTGCGGCCGAACGGGACAAAGGGGACGATCGATGACCAACAGAGTTGTCGGAGTGTTCAAGGCGGCCATCGACACCAGACAGGTCCCGGCCGGGACGGTCATCTTCGACGCCGGGTCCACTGGGGAGGAGATGTTCGGCGTCGTGGACGGAAAGGTCGAGCTGCGGCTGCCGAACGGCAAGTCCGTCATGGTCGGTCCGGACGAGACGTTCGGTGAGATGGCGCTGCTCGAGTCGGCGACGCGGAGCGCGACGGCAACCGCGGTCGAGGACTCCACGCTGGCGGTGATCGACAAGCGCCGGTTCCTGTGGCTGGTGCACGAGACGCCGACCTTCGCCCTCCAGGTGATGTCCACCCTCGCCGATCGCCTGCGCGCCATGCAGGAAGGCGCCTGAGGGCCGCGTTCCGAGGGCTCAGTCGAGCAGGCGTGCCAGCAGGCCGAACCTCCCGCAGGGCCGCTCCGCCCGGTCGCTGAACAGGGTCTCGTCGGACGTGGTCACCCCGCAGTCGACGATGTGCGCGGCCCGGAGGCCGCTGCGCAGCAGCTGCTGGCGGTTGGCCGCCACGAGGTCGACCAGCCAGTGGCCGGGACCGTCGGGCCGCAGCACACCCGGGTCGAGCGCGTCGGGGTGCACGGCGCGCATCACGCCGTCGCGCACCTCGGACCCGACCTGGTAGCGGTCCGGGGCGACCGCCGGCCCGAGGAAGGCCCGCAGGCGCTCAGGTCGCGCGCCTCGGCGCTCCATGGCGAGCACGGCCGCGGGCACGGCCCCGGCGGCGGTGCCGCGCCATCCCGCGTGCACGACGGAGAGGACCCGGGCTGCCGGATCGACGAGGGCGATGGGGACGCAGTCGGCCACCAGGATCACCAGCGTCACGTCGGCCGCGGTCGTCACCAGGATGTCGGTGGCGGGAACGGCATCGTCCTCCGTCGCGCTGCCCCGGCCGCGGTCCACGGGACCGACGAGCGTGGCGACGGTGCCGTGCACCTGCCGGGCGAACACCATCGTCGCGGGGTCGACCCCGAACGCCCGCGCGGCGCGGTCGCGGTTGGTGGCGACGTCCTCGGGTCGGTCCCCCACGTGGAGCCCGAGGTTCAAGGTGTCATAGGGCGGCCGCGACACCCCGCCGTGCCGCGTGGTGATCGCGACGTGCGCCCCGAACGACGCCGCCTCCTCCCAGTGCAGCAGGGGCGGGGCGGCGGGCGCGGGCACGGCTCGCGACCATATCGAGCGGCCCGTCGGGTCAGGAGGCCTCGCTCTCGTCCCACACCGTGGTGGGGACGACCGAGAGGAGGGTGCGGGCCCGGCCCCGGCGCGGCGCGGCCGCAGCGGGTTGGAGCTCCGCGAAGCCGTACAGCTCGGCCGTGTCGGCGGTCGGCCGGGTCGCCCGGCGCGGCCGGCTCGGGCACGCCGAGCACCTCGGCCAGCGACCGGCCCGCCTCGAGCGCGCCGAAGAGCACGCCCTGCGACTCGAGCGAGAAGCCCCGGTCCTGGAGCCGCAGGATGGCGGCGAGGCGGGCCCGGTGCAGCGGTCCGTACAGGCCGGTGCGCCCCCGCAGTTCGGGGTGGGGCAGCAGGCCGAGGGTCTGGAGGGAGCGGATGCGGCGCGTCGTCGTCCCCGCGGCGGAGGCCAGCTCGTCGATGGTCAGCAGCTCGGCCGGGTCGCTCGTCGGCACTTGACAAGTATGACATATATTCATGTAACATCAAATACCGTCAGTAGAGCCCCGGGGACCGGGACGCCATGAGAGAGAGGTACGAGCCATGGGACTGAACCCCGATGCCGTGGGATCCACCTCCGAGCCCTTCGAGCGGTCGTGGACGCACAAGGACGCGCTGCTCTACGCCCTCGGCGTCGGGGCCGGGGCGCTCGATCCGACGGGGTTCGAGCTCGACCTGACGACCGAGAACTCGGTGGGGGTCACCCAGCGGGTCCTCCCCACCTTCACCACCATCGTGGGGCAGGGCGGGGGGGCCCGGGAGTCGATCGGCGACTACGACCCCGCCATGCTGGTCCACGGCGAGCAGGCGATCCGCCTGCACGGCGAGATCCCGACCGAGGGGACGGTGTCGATCGTCACCAAGGTGGCCGGCATGTACGACAAGGGGTCGGCCGGTCTCGTCGTGCTCGAGAGCGAGTCACGCCACGCCGGCAGCGGGCGAGCTGGCCTTCACGAACCGCACCACCCTCTTCATCCGCGGCGCCGGCGGCTTCGGCGGTCCGCGCAGCCCGGAGGGTGACGACGGAGAGCGCGCTCGCCTCCGAGCCCCTGCCGACCCGCGAGCCCGACGAGGTGGTGTCCTACGCCACCCGTCACGACCAGGCGCTGCTCTACCGGCTCAGCGGCGACCGCAACCCGCTGCACTCCGACCCGACATTCGCCAAGCGGGCCGGGTTCGACCGCCCCATCCTGCACGGCCTCTGCACCTACGGCTTCACCGGGCGGGCACTGCTCCACACGGTCTGCGGGTCCGACCCGGCGCGCTTCGGCGCCATGCGGGCCCGCTTCTCCAAGCCGACGATGCCCGGTGACGCACTGACCGTCTCGGTGTGGGACATCGGCGACCGCGTGAAGGGCGCCTACCGGTTCCGCACCGAGACCCAGCGCGGCGAGACGGTGATCGACGCCGGGCTCTTCCAGCTGGCCTGAGTCTCCGCCGGCCTCTTCAGGCGCGGCAGTCGGCGCACACGCCGAAGATCTCGACGGTGTGGGTGACGTCGGTGTAGCCGAGCGCCGACGCCGTCGCGTCGGCCCAGCGCTCGAGGTCCGGGAGCTCCACCTCCGAGCCGCGGCCGCACACCCGGCACACGACGTGGTGATGGTGGGAGTCGCTGTGGCAGCGGCGGTAGACGAGCTCGCCGTCGGCCGTCTGCAGCGCATCGAGCCGGCCCTCGTCGGTGAGCAGCGCCAGGTGCCGGTAGACGGTCGTCAGCCCGACGGTCTCGCCGGCGGCCCGGAGCTCGGCGTGGATGTCCTGGGCGCTGCGGAAGTTGTCCGAGCTCAGCACGACGTTCAGCACCGCGTCCCCCTGGCGGGTCCGGCGGGCGGTGCGGGCCGGGTGGTCGCTCAGATCAGCCACGGCTCAACTCTGCCAGGTCCGGGGCGACCGACCGCTGCCGCCGCCGCGCCGGTCACGGCGGGCCCGGCGAGGCGGGCCACCAGGTAGAAGGCGAAGCTCAGGGCGACGATCAGCACGCTGGGCTTGACGGTGGGGAACTGGAAGCTGAGCAGCAGCCCCCCGTCCGCCGCCACCACCGCCATGGCGATGGACAGCGCCGTCACGACGAACGGGTTGGCGCTGAGGCGCTGCGCCGCCGCCGCCGGCGTGATGGCCAGGCTGAGCACGAGGAGGGTGCCCACGATCTGCGCCGCCTCGGTCACCGTCACCGCGAGCACGAAGAGGAAGACGATGCCGAGGAGCCCGGTGCGCACACCCCGGGCTTGGGCCACGTCGGGGTCGACGGAGGCGAAGAGCAGCGGGCGCCAGATGGCGGTGAGGACGAGCGCGACGGCGATCGCGATGACGCCGAGCAGCAGGATCTGGCTCGAGCTGATGCCGAAGATGTTGCCGAAGAGGATGTTCAGCGCCTCGCTGGCGTAGCCGTGGTAGTAGCCGAGGAGGAAGACGCCGAGGCCGAGGCCCGCGGCCAGGATCACGCCGATGGTCGAGTCGCGCTCCGAGGCGCGCTGGCCGAGGAGCCCGATGAGCGAGGCCACGACGAGCGCGCCGACCAGCGCGCCGGCGAGTGGGTTGTCGGCCACGAGGAGCCCGGCGACCGCGCCGGTGAAGGCGAGCTCGCTCGTGCCGTGGACGGCGAAGGACATGGTGCGCGTGATGACGAAGGGCCCGATGAGACCGCAGCTGATCGCGACCAGGAACGCCGCCTCGAGCGCGTGCTGGGCGAAGCGGAACTGGAGGTAGAAGCCGATGCCCATCAGTGCCCGTGCCCGTGGTCGTGGCCGTGGTGGGCATGGGCTCCGGGCTCGGTGGGCAGCTCGTCCTCGGCGCTGACGACCAGGTAGCGGTCGCGCACCTTGACCACGTCGACCTCGATCCCGTAGAGGTCGCTGAGCCGCTCGCTGGTCAGGATCTCGGCGGGGGTGCCGATGGCCAAGCGCCCGCGCACGAGGTACAGGATGCGGTCCACGTAGGGCAGCACCGGGTTGACCTCGTGGGTGACGAAGACGACGGGCGTGCCGGCCGTGCGGCGGCGTTCGTCGATGAGCCGGGTGACGGCGCGTTGGCTGGCCAGGTCGAGTGCCAGCAGGGGCTCGTCGCACAGGAGGACCGTGGGGTCGCCGAGCAGGGCCTGGGCGATGCGCAGCCGTTGCTGCTCGCCGCCCGAGAGCAGGCCGACCGGGGCGTCGGCGTAGTGGGTGGCGCCGACCGCATGGAGGGCCTCGTCCACCCGCCGCCTGGTGGCGCGGGCGTGGCGGGGCGGTCCCCAGCGGTGGCCGTCGACGCCGAAGCGCACGAGGTCGCGGCCGCGGACGGGCAACGTGCGGTCGAAGGCCTGCTGCTGGGGCACGTAGCCCAGCTCGGGGTTGCCGCGGCTGCGGTGGGGCGCCGTTGACGCGCACCGTGCCCGCGGAGAGGGGGACGAGACCGAGCAGCACCTTGAGCAGCGTGGTCTTGCCGGTGCCGTTGGGGCCGAGCACGGCGAGGAACTCGCCCGCCGGCACGGTCAGAGTCAGGCCGGACCACAAGGTCCGCTGGCCCAGGCGGACCGAGGCCGCCGTCAGCTCGACCGGTGGCGTCGTCACGGGCTCCGGCTCGACTGCGAGGGCGTGGAGCAGCCGGGTCAGCTGGGACTGCTGCCATTGCTGGTAGGTGCGCACGCCGGCCGGCATCGTCTCGGACACGCCGACCACGGGGATGTGGTGCTGCTTGCGCCAGGGTGCGCATCTGTGACGTGACCGGTGTCACGGTCTGCACGTTGTAGAGGAGCACGTTGATGTCGTGGTTGGTGATCAGTTGCTGCATGGCGAGGGTGTCCGCGGCCCCGGGGTCAGTGCCGTCCTCGATCGACCGGGCGAAGCCGGGCGGCGTCTTGACGTCGAGGTCGGCCAGGGCCAGCGCGTAGCCCGGCACCCGCTCGGTGTAGGCGACCGAGACGTTGTGGAAGCCCTTCTTGATCGTGGCCAGGGTGGCCTCGAGCGGGAGGAGCGACGCATCGAAGCGGGCGAGGTTGGCCCGGAACGTCGGCGCGTCCCGTGGCGCCGCCTTGACCAGCGCGGCGGTGATGGCGGCGGCCACGGCGGGCACCCGCGGGATGTCGTACCAGAGGTGGGGGTTGGGGTCGCTGCCGGTGACGTGGAGCACCGAGGCGGCGACCACGATCCTCGGGTGCCCGGCATCGGCGCTGAGGAGCGACTGCATCCAGGTGTCGTAGCCGGCGCCGTTCTCGACGACGACCTGGGCCTGGGCCAGCGTCGCGGCGTCGGCGGCGCTCGTCTCGAAGAGGTGGGGATCGGCGTTGGGGTTGGTGATCAGCGAGGTCACGCGGACGTCGCGCCCGCCGAGCTGGCTGGTGATGTTGCCCCAGAAGTTCTCGGCCGCCACCACGTGGACGACCGGCGCTGCCGTGGCCGCCGCCGATGCGCCCGCGACGGCACCCGGGCTGCCCGACAGGCCGGCCAGGGCCAGGCCCAGGGCGCCGGCCAGGGAGACGAAACGGGTGCGACGGAAGATCTTCATAACCATAACGGTAATCATTTCGGATAACGCGGAGTGCAAGTTGGCCGCTCGGGCCGCGGCGGGGAGAACGGGCCGGCGCCGTGGTCAGCCGAACAGCAGGGAGTAGTCGGCGCCCCGGCGGAGGTGGTGGCCCCCGTCGACGCCGAGCGTCTCCCCGGTGACGAAGGAGGACTCGGGCCCGATCAGATAGCGGACGGCCGCCGCCACGTCGTCGACGGTGCCGACCCGGCCGAGGGGCATCTGGGCCAGGTAGTCGTCGAGGAGGGGGCCGCCCGCGGTGATGAAGGACATCAGCTCGTCGTCGATGATCCCGGGCGCCACCGCGTTGACGCGGATGCCGAGCGGGCCGAGCTCCTCGGCGGCCGTCTCGGTCAGGAAGCAGATGCCGGCCTTGGACACGCCGTAGGCCCACAGGTGCGGGTGGGGGAAGCGGCCGGCGCCCGAGGACATCAAGACGATGGACCCCGGGCCGCCCTGGGCCTCCATGGCGGCGCCCGCCTGCTTCACGCAGATGACCGAGCCCATGAGGTTGAGGTCGATGGTGGCGCGGACCGCGGCGACGTCGGCGGTCAGCACCGAGCCGAGGTGCAGCGACCCGCCGGCACAGGCGAAGAGCCCGTCGATGCGCCCGGTCGCCTCGGTCGTGGCGGCGACCGCCGCGGCGACCTGGTCCTCGACGGTGACGTCGGCCACGACGTAGCGGGCGCTGGCGCCGCCGGCCGCGGCCGCGGCCGAGGCGCGCCGTGGCGTCGACGAGCTTCTGCTCGGTGCGCCCGCAGATGGTGACGTGCGCGCCGTCGGCGACCAGGCGTTCGGCCGTGGCCAGGCCGATGCCGCTCCCGCCGCCGGTGACCAGGATCGACCAGCCGGCGATGGCCCCCTCGCCCGGCGCCGCCATCAGACCGGCCCGACGCCCAGCGGCGCGGTCGGCGTGAACTCCACCGGCATCTCCTCGATCCCGGAGATGAAGTTGGCGGCCCGGCGCGGCAGCGCCGCCCGGTCGACCGCCAGGCGCAGGTCGGGGAGCCGGGCCAGCACGCGCTCGACCATCACGCGGAGCTCCAGGCGGGCGAGCTGGTTGCCCAGGCAGAAGTGGGCTCCGAAGCCGAAGGCCACGTGCGGGTTGGGGCTGCGCGTGATGTCGAACGTCTCGGGATCCTCGAACACCGCCTCGTCGCGGTTGGCCGAGGGGTACAGGAGGATGAGCTCCTGGCCGGCGCGGATCCGCGCGCCGGCGAGCTCGACGTCGCGGGTGGCGACCCGCGCCATGTTCTTGATCGGCGACACCCAGCGCAGCATCTCCTCGACGGCGTTCGGCATGAGCGCGGCCGGGTCGGCGGCGAGCCGGGCCAGCTGGTCGGGGTGGGCGAGGAGCTCCTCGACGCCGCCGCTGATGACGTGGCGGGTCGTCTCGTCGCCGCCGATCAGGATGAGGAGCGTCTCGTGCACCAGCGAGTCGTCGTCGAGCGAGTCACCGTCGATCCGGGCCTGGCACAGCACCCCGACGAGGTCGTCGGTGTTGCGCGTGGCCCGGCGGTCGTCGAAGACGGGATGGATGTACTCGGAGTACTCGACGAACGCGGTCATCGCGCTCTCCATCAGCGCCGGGTCGGGTGCGCCCTGCCCCTTGAGCATGTCGTCGGACCACCGCAACAGGTCGTCGCGGTCCTCGGGTGCGACGCCGAGCATGTCGCCGATCATGATGATCGGCAGCGGGGCCGCGATGTCCTTGACGAAGTCGCAGCTGCCCTTCTCGCAGACCTGGTCGAGGATGGAGTCGCAGACCAGCCGCAGCTTGTCCTCGAGGGCGCGCACCCGCTTGGGGGTGAAGCCCTCCGAGACGAGCCGGCGCCGGCGCACGTGCTCGGGCGCGTCGAAGTCGATCATCATCGGCAGGGGCGGGAACTTGGGCCGGATGCCGCCCGCGTTGGAGAACGACTCGGTGTCGACCGAGGCCTGCTTGACGGCGGCGTAGCTGGCCACCGCCCACAGGTCGTTGGGCTCGTCGTAGTAGACGGGGGCGTGGGCCCGCATCCAGGCGTAGGCGTCGTGGGGCTCCCGCCCGAAGAACGTGCCGCTCATCAGGTCGATGGCGAGACCCTCGGGGGCGGTGGTCACGGCGGAGACGATATCGCCGGGTGGGTAGGGTGGGTCCATGGCAGACCAGGCGACCTTCACCGACGTCGCCATGGAGTTCATGCCCGGGCTGTACTCGGCCGCGCTGCGGATGACCCGCAACCGGGCCGACGCCGAGGACCTCGTGCAGGAGACCTACCTCAAGGCGTACCGCTCCTTCGGGTCCTTCACCGAGGGCACCAACCTGCGCGCCTGGCTGTACCGGATCCTCACCAACACCTACATCAACTCCTACCGGGCCGCCCAGCGCCGGCCCGAGATGGCCGACGTCGAGGACGTCGAGGACCTCTACCTCTACAAGCGCCTGGCCGGCTCGGGCGGCAGCGACCCCGGCCGCTCGGCCGAGGACGAGGCGCTCGAGCGCTTCACCGACGAGGACGTGAAGGCGGCGCTCGAGGCCCTGCCCGAGGCCTTCCGGATGGCCGTGATGCTGGCCGACGTCGAGGGCTTCAGCTACAAGGAGATCTCCGAGATCACCGACGTGCCCATCGGGACGGTCATGAGCCGGATCCACCGGGGAAGAAGGGCGCTGCAGAAGGCGTTGCACGATGTGGCAGAGGCGAGAGGACTCGTCGGGAGCGTGCCCGGGGGGTCGAGGGAATGAGCGAGAACGTGGGCAAGCGCAAGGAAGGCGAGAGCGGCACCCCGGTCGACGCGGCCGGGCTGTTCGGCCCGTCGGTCGACTGCACCGAGGCGGTGCACGAGCTGTACCACTACCTCGACGGCGAGCTCACGGAGGAACGCCGTGAGGTCATCCGCGTCCATCTCGACTTCTGCGGGCCCTGCGGCGGCGCGGCCGAGTTCGAGGCCGAGCTGCGCCGGGTCATCGCCAACCGGTGCAAGGACCGGGTCCCCGACAGCCTGATCCGCCGCGTGGCCGAGGCCATCGACGAAGAAAGCCGGCAGCACCACGGCGAGCACTGACATCTCGCCGGCGGTCCCGGACCTGCCGCTGGGCGGTCCGCCCATGGTGGACTGGGCCCTGGCCCGGCGCGTCGCCGCCGGTGCCCTGATCCTCAAACCGGCGCCCGCCTCCTACCGCTCCGCCGACCTGCAGGGCCAGTTCGACGAGCTCACGGCGCACGCCGAGTCGCTCGTCAGCGAGGCGACCGGGCTCCACTCGGCCCACGGGACGGCCCGGGCCAAGGTGACCGACCGGCCCGGTTGGGCGGCGGCCAACGTGCGCTCCATCGAGCGCCTGGTCGGCCCGGCCCTGACGGAGCTGCAGGCCAAGCGCGGCGCGCAAGCTCGGAGGTCCGTCGCTCGTCGTCGGTCGGGCCGTGGCGGGGACGCAGCTCGGGCTGATGCTCGCCTACATGGCCACCCGCGTGCTCGGCCAGTACGACCTGCTGATCAACGACGAGTCGCCCGAGGACCAGGACCTCGTCTCCTACGTGGGGCCCAACATCGTGGCGGTCGAGGAGCAGTACGGCTTCGCGCCGAGCCAGTTCCGCCTCTGGCTGGCGCTGCACGAGGTGACGCACCGCCTGCAGTTCACCGCCGTCCCGTGGCTGCGCGACCACTTCGTCGGGCTCGTCACCGAGCTGCTCGGCCCGCTGTCGGGCGACCCCGCCGGCTTCGCCGAGGTGCTGGCGCGCGTGGCCACCGAGGTGCGGGCCGGGCGCAACCCCGCCCGCGAGGCCGGCGTCGTCGGCATGCTGGCCACGCCCGAGCAGCGGCTGGCGCTGTCGAAGATCTCGGGGATGATGAGCCTGCTCGAGGGCCACGGTGACGTGACCATGGACCGGGCCGGGGCCGGCGAGGTCCCGGGCGCGGCCCACTTCTCCCGGGTGCTGCACGAGCGGCGCACCCAGGCCCGCGGCCTGGCCAAGCTGATGTCGAAGCTGCTCGGCCTCGAGGCCAAGATGCGCCAGTACGCCGAGGGTGAGCGCTTCGTCGAATCGGTGGAGGAGGCGGGCGGCCCGGTGTTGCTGGCCCGCGTGTGGGAGGGCCCCGAGTGGCTGCCCACCCTCGAGGAGATCCGCGACCCCGCCGTGTGGGTGGCCCGGGCCGGTGGGTGAGGGGGCAGGCACCGCACCCACCCCCCTCGTCACCGACCTCCTGGCCCGGTGCACCTTCCCGCCCGCGGGCACCGCGCTCGCCTGCGCCGTGTCGGGCGGCGCCGATTCCCTCGCCCTGCTGGTCCTGGCCGCCGCCGCCGGGTGCGACGTCACGGCCATCCACGTCGACCACGGCCTGCGGCCCGGGTCGGGCGCCGAGGCGGACGTGGTGGCCGGCGCAGCCGCCCGGCGTGGGGGCGCGCTTCGAGAGCCTCGCCGTGTCGGTCGCCGCGGGGCCCAACCTCGAGGCCCGGGCCCGGGCGGCCCGCTTCGCGGCGCTGCCGGCGGAGGTGGCGACCGGGCACACCATGGACGACCAGGCCGAGACGATCCTGGTCAACCTGCTGCGCGGTGCGGGCGCCGACGGGCTGGCCGGGATGGAGCCCGGCGTCCGGCACCCATTGCTCGGGCTGCGCCGGCAGCGAGACCCATGCGTTGTGCGCCGCCGCCGGGCTGGTACCGGTGTGCGACCCGAGCAACGACGACCCTTCCTTCGTGCGCAACCGCGTCCGCCACGAGCTGTTGCCGCTCTGCGCGGACGTGGCCGGCCGCGACCCCGTGCCGCTGCTGGCCCGCCAGGCGGCGGTGCTGCGCGACGAGGTCGGCGCTGATGGAGACGTTGGCGCTCGATGCGCTGCCCGACGCCGCCGACGCCAAGGCGGTGGCCCGGGCACCCCGCCCGCTGGCCCGGCGTGCCCTGCGGCGCTGGCTGCGCGCGGAGGACGGCGGCGAGCACCCGCCGTCGCTGGCCGAGGTCGACCGCACCCTGGCCGTCGCCGCCGGCAGTGCGGTCGGGACCGAGCTGACCGGAGGCCGGCGGGTGCGCCGCACCGGCGGCCGGCTCCGGGTGGAGCCGAGCGGCTCCGGTAGTGTCACGCCGGTGACCCACGAGACGGCCGGTGCGGGGGTCCCTGCGTGGGCCGAGTCCGACGTGGGGCCGGTGCTGGTCGAAGCCGAGCGCCTGGCGGCGCGGGTGGCGGAGCTCGGCGCGCAGATCACCGAGGACTACGCCGGGGAGCCCCCCCTCCTCGTGGCGGTGCTCAAGGGCGCCATGCTGTTCATGAGCGACCTCTGCCGCGCCATCGCGCTGCCCGTCGACGTCGACTTCATGGCCGTGTCCTCCTACGGCAGCGCCACCAAGACCTCGGGGGTGGTGCGCATCGTCAAGGACCTCGACTCCGAGCTCGAGGGCCGCCACGTCCTCGTGGTGGAGGACATCATCGACAGCGGCCTCACCCTCAACTACCTGCGGCGCTACCTCAAGGCCCGCCAGCCCAAGAGCCTGGAGATCTGCGCGCTGCTGGTGAAGGAGGGCGAGCAGCGGGTCGACCTCGACCTGCGCTACGTCGGCTTCGTGATCCCGCCCGAGTTCGTGGTGGGCTACGGCCTCGACGTGGACGAGCGCTACCGCAACCTGACCGGCGTGCACCGCTACAAGGGGCGCATCAATGAGGCGTGCGACCGGGGACGGGCCGATGAGCGTCGACGTCGAGCGGGTCCGGGCGGCGGTGAGCGAGCTGCTCAGCGCGATCGGCGAGGACCCCACCCGTGACGGGCTCGTCGCCACGCCCGACCGGGTGGCCGCCATGTACGAGGAGCTCTTCTCGGGGCTGCACGACGACCCGGCCCGCCACCTCGAGGTCACCTTCGCCGCCGAGCACGACGAGATGGTGATGGTGCGCGACATCCCGTTCGCGTCCCTGTGCGAGCACCACCTGGTGCCGTTCCTGGGCAAGGCGCACGTCGCCTACATCCCGGCCGAGGACGGCCGCATCACCGGGCCTCTCCAAGCTGGCCCGCCTGGTCGACGGCTACGCCCGGCGCCTGCAGGTGCAGGAGCGCATGACGACGCAGATCGCCGACGCCATCGCCGACGTCCTCTCGCCGCGGGGCGTGCTCGTCGTGATCGAGGCCGAGCACCTCTGCATGTCGATGCGCGGCGTCAAGAAGCCGGGCACCGTCACGGTGACGTCGTCGGTGCGCGGGCTGTTCCGCTCCGACGTGGCCACCCGGGCCGAGGCCATGCAATTCATCCGGGGCCGCTGACGCCGGTGGTGCCGGCCGCCCGGCGACCGCTCGTCATGGGCGTGCTCAACGTCACGCCCGACTCCTTCTCCGACGGAGGGCTCTACGACACCCTCGAGCGCGCCGTGGCCCGCGGGATCGACATGATGGCCGAGGGCGCCGACGTGATCGACGTGGGAGGGGAGTCGTCGCGGCCCGGCGCCGAGCCCGTCCCGGTCGAGGTCGAGCTGGCCCGCGTGGTCCCGGTGCGTGGAGGCCCTGGCCCGCCCCGCCGCGGCGGGCCGGCGTGCGGGTGTCGGTCGACACCGTCAAGCCGGAGGTGGCGCAGGCCGCGCTGTCGGCCGGGGCGAGCCTGGTCAACGACATCTCGGCGTCGCTCTGGGAGGTGGCCGCCGCCTCCGGCGCGGGCTGGGTGGCCATGCACATGCAGGGCGGCCGGGCACGATGCAGGACGACCCGCAGCTACGACGACGTGGTGGCCGAGGTGGGGGCGTTCGTGCTCGAGCGGGCCGCCCGGGCCCGGGCGGCCGGGGTGGGCGAGGTCTGGGTCGACCCCGGGATCGGCTTCGGCAAGACGATCGGCCACAACCTCTCGCTGCTGCGCCACCTGCCCGGGCTGGTGGCGGCCGCGGCAGGACGCGGGATGCGCCGGCGTGCTGGTGGGGTCGAGCCGCAAGCGCTTCCTGGGTGTGCTGGCGAGCCCGCCGGAGGCGCGCCGGGCGCACCAGGCGGCGGCCGTGGAGGAGCGGGCCGAGGGCTCGCTGGCCACGGCGGCGGCCGCCATGGTGGCGGGGGCCGGCATGGTCCGGGTCCACGACGTGGCGGCGACGGTGCAGGTGGCGCGGCTGTATGGTCCTGCCGCATGAAGGGCAAGTGGGCGGCCGGCATCCCGCCGCGCAACTTCACCTGGGTGATCAAGGACCACCTGGCCGTCAGCGAGCGGCCCGGCGGGTTCTCGGTCAACCACCGCCGGGTGCGGCGCCAGGAGGAGATCATCTGGCTGCGGGTCCAGGGGTTCGGCCGCGTCATCTCGCTGCTCCCCTCCCCGCACAACCTGGCCGCCTACGACGAGGAGGGCCTGGCCTGGGCCCACTACCCCCTCGAGCGCTCCGGGGACCCGCGGCCCGTGCTGGCGGGCTGCTACCGGGACATCGACGACTCGCTGGCGGCCGGTCTGCGCATCCTGGTGCACCAGGACGAGCTCGGGGACCGGGTCATGGGGGTCCTCGCCGGCTACCTGGTCTGGTCGGACCGCATCGCCAACCAGCCCCAGGCGGTGGCGCTGGTCGAGCACGTGGTCGGGCACGCCATGGGCGAGCCCGGACGCGAGCTGTTGGCCGAGCTGGAGGGCATGCCGTCACGCGGCCAGGCCCAGTGAACGACCGGATCGAGATCCGTGACCTCCGCCTGACCGGCGTCCACGGCGTGCTCCCCGAGGAGCGGGAGCGGGCGCAGCCCTTCTCGCTCGACATCGTGGCCTGGCTCGACATGGAGGCGGCGCAGCAGAGCGACGACCTGGCCGACACGGTCGACTACGGCGCCCTGGCGGCCGCGGCGGCCGACGTCGTGGGCGGGCGCTCCTACCGGCTGCTCGAGGCCCTCGCCGGCCGGCTGGCCAGCGCGCTGCTGATCACCGACGCCCGCCTCGAGGCGGTCGAGGTCACCGTGCGCAAGCTGCGCCCGCCGCTGGCGCTCGACGTCGGCTCGACCGGGGTGCGGGTGCGGCGCGCCCGCTGATGCCCGGGCCCGGGGCCGGGCCCGCACGGCCACCGTGGCGCGCCTTCATCGGGCTGGGCTCGAATCTCGGTGACCGCCGGGCGCACCTGCGGGCCGCCGTCGAGGGGCTGCGCGCCGGCGGCGACGTCGTCGGCGTCTCGCCGGTCTACGAGACCGAGCCGGTCGGCGGCCCCGAGGACCAGGGCCCGTATCTCAACGTGGTGGTCGAGCTCTCGACGGCGGACGGCCCGCGCCGGCTCCTCGAGCGCTGCCGTGCCCTCGAGGCGGCGGCCGGCCGCGTGCGGACCGTGCGCTGGGGCCCGCGGACCCTCGACGCCGACGTCCTCCTGGTCGACGGGTGGCGGGTGGACGAGGCCGACCTCACCGTCCCGCACCCGCGCCTGTGGGAGCGGCGGTTCGTGGTGCAACCCCTGGCCGACCTGGCGCCCGACCTGGTCACGTCCGGGCAGCTCAGGGCCTCTGGTGGCGAGGTCGCCCGTATGGGTAGGCTGTAGGGGCTGTTTCTCAGATCGTCTGTAGGCGAACGGCACCCGAGAGGGGCTGGAACGCCGAAGGAGGTCAGATGCACTCCATCCGGATCATCGGTCCCGGTCGGGCCGGCACGTCCCTCGCCGCCGCGCTGTCGGCGCGCGGCTGGGAGTTCGCCGGTTTCCTCGGGCGCCACGACGACGTGTCCGCGCGCCGCGCGCGGCGTCGACGTGCTCGTCATCGCCACCCCCGACGACGCCATCGCCGAGGTCGCAGCCGCGGTCGTCCCCGTGGAGGGGACCACGGTGCTCCACCTCTCGGGCTCGCTCGGGCTCGACGCGCTGGCGCCGCACCCCGAGCGGGGGGCGGTCCACCCGCTCGTCCCGCTGCCCAACGGCGAGGTCGGCGCATCCCGCCTGGCGTCGGGCGTGACCTTCGCCGTGGCCGGCGCGCCGGTGGCGCGCCGGATCGTCGAGTGCCTCGGTGGGCGGGTGGTCGAGGTGGCCGACGGCGACCGGGCGGCCTATCACGCCGCCGCCTGCATCGCGGCGAACCACGTGGTGGCCCTCCTGGGACAGGTCGAGCGGGTCGCCGCCTAGGTCGGGCTCGACCTGGAGTCGTTCCTGCCGCTCACGAGGGCGGCGGTCGACGACGTGGCCGCGCTGGGGGCGGGTGCCGCGCTGACCGGGCCGGCACGCCGGGGCGACTGGGCCACGCTCAGCCGCCATCTCGACGCGCTGCCCGAGGGGGAGCGGCCCGGGCTACCAGGCCGGGGCGGCCCTGGCGACACGGCTGGCGCGATCCGACGTCCCCGAGCCGGTCGTGCCGGCGGCGGTGTAGGGCGACCACGGCGATGGACGTCATGGAGTCCGCCGGCGGCTGCCGCGACGCGCTGGACCGGGCGCGTGCGGCCGGGCGCACGGTCGGGCTGGTGCCGACCATGGGCGCGCTGCACGACGGGCACGTCTCCCTGATCGCCCGTGCCCGCGCCGAGTGCGACCTGGTCGCCGTCAGCATCTTCGTCAACCCGCTGCAGTTCGGCGACCCCGAGGACATGGCGCGCTACCCGAGGACGCTCGAGCGTGACCTCCTCGTGTGCGCCGAGGCCGGCGCCGACGTCGTGTTCGTCCCGACCGTCGCGGAGATGTACCCGTCCTGGCCCGCGCCCCCGGCGACGACGGTGTCGGTGCGCGGGGTGAGCGACCGCTGGGAGGGGGCGGTCGCGCCCGGGCCACTTCGACGGCGTGGCCACCGTCGTCTCGAAGCTGTTCGCCATCGCGGGCCCCTGCCGGGCCTACTTCGGGTTGAAGGACTTCCAGCAGCTGGCCGTGGTGCGGCGCCTGGTGTCCGACCTGTGCCTGCCGGTCGAGGTGGTGGGGTGCCCGATCGTCCGGGAGGCCGACGGGCTGGCCCTCTCCAGCCGCAACGCCCGCCTGTCGGGCGCCGAGCGCGAGGCCGCGACCGCCCTCTCGCGTGCCCTGGCCGCCGGCCGGGCCGCCCTCGCCGCCGGGGCGCGCTCGGGCGACGCCGTGGCGCGGGGCGATGCGGGCCGTCGCGGCCGGCGAGCCCCTGGTGCGGCTCGACTACGCCGTCGCGGTCGACGCCGCCTCGCTCGAGGAGCCGGGCGACCTCTGCGACCTCTCGTCGCTCCGCCTGCTGATCGCGGCCCAGGTGGGCCCGGTCCGGTTGATCGACAACTGTGCCGCCCTCCTGGGGGCCGACGCCGCCGCCGCCGGCGGCGACCGCGACCCGAAGAGGTCCGCCAACTCGAAAGGATCGGGTGAGCCGATGCGCCGCCGCATGATGAAGTCCAAGATCCACCGGGCCACCGTGACCGGGGCCAACCTGAACTACGTGGGCTCCGTCTCCATCGACACCGAGCTGATGGCGCTGGCCGACATCCTCCCCTACGAGCAGGTGGCCGTGCTCGACATCGACAACGGCGCCCGCTTCGAGACCTACGCCATCGAGGGTGAGCGCGGCCAGATCTGCCTGAACGGCGCGGCGGCGCGGCTGGTGGCGCCGGGCGACAAGGTGATCATCATCACCTACGCCGACTACGAGCGCGCCGAGCTCGAGGCCTACGTGCCGCGGGTCGTGCACGTCGACGGGCGCAACCGGGTGATCGACGAGGCCTCGGCCCGCCTCGACGCCGAGCTCACGCTGACCGAACCGGCGTGACCGGCGAGGCCCGGCCGGGACCCTTCGACGTCCTGGTCCTGGGCAGCGGGGTGGCCGGGCTGTCGGCCGCGGTGCGGCTGGCGGGGTCGGGCGCGCCCGCCGTCGCCGAGCCTGTCGCTCGGCGTGCTGACCAAGGGCGCGCTGTCCCAGTCGGCGACGCGCTGGGCCCAGGGCGGCGTGGCCGCCGTGCTCGGCGGCGACGAGGACTCCACCGACCTGCATCTCGCCGACACGCTGGCCGCCGGCGCCGGCCTCTGCGACGAGGAGGCCGTGCGCATCCTGGTCGGCGAGGGGCCCGGGCGCGTCCACGAGCTGATCGCGCTCGGCGTCGAGTTCGACCGCGAGGCGACCGGGTCGCTGGCGCTCGCCCGCGAGGGCGGCCACTCGCGGCCCCGCGTGGTGCACGCCGGCGGCGCCGCCACGGGGGCCGAGGTCGAGCGGGCGCTGGTCGACGCCACCTACCCCTCGGCCAGCGCGGTGCTCGAGGGCTGGTTCGCCCTCGACCTGCTGGTCGAGGGCGGGCGCTGCGTCGGCGTGACGGCGCTGCCGCCGGCGGGCGGCGACCCGGTGGCGGTGCGGGCCGACCACGTCGTGCTGGCCACGGGCGGGGCCGGGCCAGCTGTTCTCCGTCACCACCAACCCCCCCGAGTCGACCGGCGACGGCGTGGCCATGGCGCTGCGGGCGCGGCGTGCCGACGGCCGACGTGGAGTTCGTCCAGTTCCACCCGACGGCGCTGCACCACCCGGCCATGCCCCGCCCCCTGCTCTCCGAGGCGCTGCGCGGCCACGGCGCGCTGCTGCGCGACCGCGACGGGGAGCGCTTCGTCGACGAGCTGGCGTCGCGCGACGTGGTGAGCCGCGCCATGGCGGCCCGCATGTCCGAGCAGGGCGTGGACCACCTGTGGCTCGACGCCACCGGCCTCGAGCGGTTCTCCCAGCGCTTCCCGACCATCGCCGCCTCCCTGTCGTCCATCGGGCTCGACCCCGAGCACGACTGGCTCCCCATCGCCCCGGCGGCGCACCACCTCTCGGGCGGCGTGGTGACCGACCTGTGGGGAGCCACGGCGCTGCCCGGCCTGTGGGCCGTGGGCGAGGTGGCCTGCACCGGGCGTGCACGGCGCCAACCGGCTGGCGTCCAACTCGCTGCTCGAGGGCATGGTCTTCGGGGCCCGCCTGGCCGAGCGCATCGCGGCCGGCGCCGGAGGGCCCGAGCCGAGCGGCGCGCTGCGTGCCGTCCTCGGGGAGGGGCCGATCGACGGCATCGGGTGCGCGTTCCTGCCCGAGCCCGCCGCCCCGGCCGGGCGCGGGCGCCGACCGGGATGGCGGCGGTCGACGTCACCAAGCTGCGCGACACGCTGCAGCGGGCCATGACGCGCGGCGCCGGGGTCGTGCGCAGCGCCGAGTCGCTGCGCGCCGCCCGTGACGTCGTCGACGAGATCGCGTCGGCACTCGGCGCGGCCACCACGTCGGCGGGCGCGCGGCGAGCTGGCGAACCTGCTCCGCCTGGCCGACGCGCTGCTCGACGCCGCGCTGGCGCGCACCGAGAGCCGCGGCGCCCACGCGCGGCGCGAGTACCCCGACACCGACCCGGCCTGGCGCCGCCGCATCGTCCACGGGCACGTGGGGACCCGGAGCGGGGCGTGACGGCGGAGCGCGTCCGACGCGGACGACGCGTCCTACGACCGGGCGGTGGCCGACGCCGTGGCGCGGGCGCTGGCCGAGGACCTCGGCCCCGACGGCGACCTGACGGCGGCCCTCGTGCCGGCGGACGTCACCGCCCACTTCGCCGTGCGGGCCCGGCAGAACGGCGTCCTGGCGGGGCGGGACTGCGCCAGCGAGGCGTTCCGGCAGGTCGACCCCGCGCTCGAGCTCGTGTGGCACGTGGTCGACGGCACCGAGGTGTCGGCCGGCGACACGGTCATGGAGGTGACGGGCGCGCTGCGCCCGATCCTGACCGCCGAGCGCACGGCGCTGAACTTCCTCGGCCGGCTGTCGGGCGTGGCCACGCTGACGGCGCAGTACGTCGCGGCGGCGCACGAGAGCAACCCGTCGGTCCAGGTCCTCGACACCCGCAAGACGACGCCGGGGCTGCGCGTCCTCGAGAAGGCGGCGGTGCGCGCCGGCGGCGGCACCAACCACCGGGCCGGGCTGTCCGACGCCGTCCTGGTCAAGGACAACCACCTGGCCGGCACGAGCATCGCCGAGGCCGTGGGCCGGGCCCGCGCGCTGTGGCCCGGGCGGATGGTCGAGATCGAGTGCGACACCGTCGACCAGGTGGCCGAGGCGGCCCGCGCCGGGGCCGACGCGGTGCTGCTCGACAACATGGATCCCGGGACGGTCGTCGAGGCGATCGCGGTGGCGCACCTGGACGCGACGCGACCCGTCCTGACCGAGGTGTCGGGCGGCGTGACGCTCGACACCATCGGGGCCTACGCGGCGGCGGGCCCGGACCGGATCTCGGTCGGTGCGCTGACCCACTCGGCGCCGGTGCTCGACCTCGGGCTGGACCTGATCTGGACGGAGAGGAAAGGGGAAGGCTGAGGGATGCTCCTCGTCATTGACGTCGGCAACACCGAGACGGTGATCGGCCTCTACGCGCGCGACGAAGCTGACGTGCCGGCGCCGGAGGAGGGCGTCGGCGTCGGCATCGGGACCGAGCACGACCCCACCGCGCCCCGCGGCCTCACCCACCACTGGCGCCTCTCCACCGTGCCCACCCGCACCCCCGACGAGCACGCCGTCCTCCTGACCCAGCTGCTCGACCTCGAGGGCCTCGACATCGCGGCGTCGGTCAGCGGGATCGCGGTCAGCTCGTCGGTCCCGCACGTGACGGCCGAGCTGCGCCAGATGGCGACCCGCTGGTTCTCCGACGTGCCGTGCGTCGTGCTCGGCCCGGGCACCAAGAGCGGGATGCCGATCCTCTACGACAACCCCAAGGAGGTCGGGCGCCGACCGCATCGCCGACGCCGTCGGGGCCTACGACCTCTACGGCGGGCCGTGCGTGGTGGTCGACATGGGGACGGCGACGACGGTGGAGGCGATCAGCGCCAAGGGGGAGTACCTCGGCGGCGCCATCACGCCCGGCGTGGCCATCAGCCTCGACGCCCTGTACCAGCAGGCCGCCGCGCTGCGGCGGGTCGAGCTGGTCGAGCCGCGCAGCGTGATCGGGCGCTCGACGGTCGAGTCGATCGAGTCCGGGACGCTCTACGGCTTCGCCGGACTGGTCGACGCGCTGGCCCGGCGCTTCATGGAGGAGCTCGGGCCGTCGACCGTCGTGGCCACCGGCGGGTTCAGTTCGCTCATCGCCCCGTATTCGGACACCATTGAGCACGTGGAGCCCTGGCTGACCCTGCACGGCCTGCGCATCGTCTACGAGCGCAACGTCAATTCATGACCGGGCGGCGGTCATGACCGAGCCGAGGCCCGTCCCGTACCGCTTCGCGCGCACCCACGACGCGGCCGCGGTGGTCGAGCGCCTGGTCGTCGCTCGCCCCCGGCGAGGAGTCCGGCGTCACCGTCGGGGTGGCCGGCCGGGTCATGCTCTCGCGGCCCGGGCGGGAAGCTCTCCTTCGCCGAGCTGCGCGACGCGTCCGGCGCGGTGCAGCTGTTCGCCCTGGCGGACGTGACCGACGGCTTCGACGAGTTCATCAAGCTCAACCTCGGCGACTGGGTCGGGGCGACCGGGCGAGGTGGTGCGGACCAGGCGCGGCGAGCTCTCGGTGAAGGTGGAGGAGTGGGAGCTGCTGGCCGAGGCGCGGCGCAACTTCGGCGACAAGTGGCGCGGCGTGAGCGACGTCGAGACGCGCTACCGCCAGCGCGAGGTCGACCTGTGGGCCAACGAGCGCAGCCGCCAGCTGCTGCAGCTGCGCAGCGACGTCGTGCGCCACATGCGCCAGCGGCTGTGGGACCAGGGCTTCGTGGAGGTCGAGACGCCGCTGCTGCACCCGATCGCCGGCGGCGCCACGGCGCGCCCCTTCGTGACGCACCACAACACGTTCGACACCGACTTCTACCTGCGGGTGGCGCCCGAGCTCTACCTCAAGCGCCTCGTCGTCGGCGGCTTCGACAAGGTGTTCGAGATCGGCCGCAGCTTCCGCAACGAGGGCATCTCGCCGCGCCACAACCCCGAGTTCACGACGCTCGAGCTCTACCAGGCCTACGCCGACTACACCGACACCATGGTCGTCTTCGAGGAGCTCGTCGCCGGCCTGGCCCCCGACGTGCTCGGCACGACGCAGCTGACCTACGGCGGGCGGGACCTCGACCTGACGCACGCCGTGGCGGCGGGCGCCCGATGACCGAGCTCGTCGCCGAGGCCACCGGGTTCACGCTCGACGTGCGCGCGCCGCGGGCCGAGCTGGCCAAGGTCGCCGCGGAGGTCGGCATCGACGTCGAGGACGCGTGGGGACCGGGCAAGATCCTGCTCGAGATCTACGAGAAGACGACCGAGCCCGAGCTGTGGGGACCGGTCTTCGTGATCGACTACCCCGCCGAGGTGTCGCCGCTGGCGCGGCGCCACCGCGACGGCCCCGAGCTCGTCGAGCGCTACGAGCCCGTCGTGGCCGGCCGCGAGCTCGGCAACGGCTTCACCGAGCTCATCGACCCCGACGAGCAGCGCGCCCGCTTCGAGGAGCAGGCGGCGAAGGCCCGCGCCGGCGACGAGGAGGAGTCCGTCGAGATCGACGAGGAGTATCTCCGCGCCCTCGAGTACGGGTTGCCCCCGACGTCGGGCTTCGGGCTCGGCGTCGACCGGCTGCTCATGCTCCTGGGCGACGTGCCGAACATCCGCGAGGTCATCGCCTTCCCGACCCTGCGGCCCGACCGCGGCTGAGCCCGGACCCCTCCGCCGCCGCTGGAACGGCCGCATTCTTCGGCCGTTCTTACACTTCCGTTGCATCGCTCACACCGTCCTTACAGGTTCCTCACATCTGCGCCGCAGAGTAGGGAGTGCCGTCGAGCGGCGGCAGGGGCGCAACGGAGCGCACCGAAGTCCAAGGAGGACACCATGTTTCGCAAGATCATCGCTGGGACGGCCGTCGCGGGGGCTCTGACCTTCGGCATGGCCGGCATCGCCGGCGCGGCGACCGACCAGCGGAACACCGGTCGCGGCGGCACGCCGTCGGCGGCCCTGTGCGCCAGGGCGGCCACGGTCGAGGCCCGCGTCGCAGAGGCATCGAGGCCAAGGTCAACGCCCGCATCCCCAAGGCCGAGGCCCGCGAGGCCAAGGCGAGGGCCGCCGGCCACACCAAGGTGGCGGACTGCATCGCCGGCCGCATCACCAAGGTGCAGAACCGTGAGACCAAGCTCAACGCACGGCTGGCCAAGATCGAGGCCAAGTGCGGCACCACCGGTGCGACCGGTGCGACCGGCTCGGCCGTCGGCTAGTCCGGCAGGTCGCTGAGAAGCTCGGCCACCAGCCGGGAGAGCCCCGCCCGCAGATCGGGTCGGGTGATCCCGGCGGTGGCCTTCTTCGCGTCCGCGACGTAGTCACGCGCCGCGTCGACCGAGTCGGCGATCCCGCGGGACGACATCACGATGGCGCGCGCCTTGTCGCGTTCGGGCTGGGCCAGCGGCTGTCCGAGCAGCGCGCGCAGGTCCGGCCCGGCGTCGGGGTCCGCCGAGCGCGACCAGTGCCGGCAGCGTGTAGATGCCCTCGGCCAGGTCCTGCCCGGCCGGCTTCTGGAGCTGTCCGTCGGTGGCGGTGATGTCGAGGATGTCGTCGCGGATCTGGAACACCATGCCGAAGCAGCGCCCGAACTCGGTGCACGCGTCGACCTCGGTGGCGGGCAGGCCGCCGGTCAGCGCGCCGATCCGGCACGACGTCGCCGTCAGCGCCGCCGTCTTCCCGCTGATGGACGCGATGTAGTCCTCGCGGCTGCGGGAGATCTGGAAGGCCGAGCGGACCTCGGTCACCTGGCCCTGGCAGAGGCGCCCGAGCGTGTCGGCGAGCAGCGCGGCGATCTCGGTCCCGAGGCTGGCGGCGATGGCCGCGCTCCGGGCCAGCAGGTAGTCGCCGGCCACGATGGCCACGAGGTTCCCGAAGCGGCTGTTGACGCTCTCGACGTTGCGCCGGATGGTCGCCTCGTCGATCACGTCGTCGTGGTAGAGCGAGGCCAGGTGGACCAGCTCCACCGCGACGGCGCCCATGAGGTCGTCGTCGGTGGCGTCCCGCTCGCCCGCGGTCGCCGTGGCCAGGGCCAACAGCGGTCGCAGGCGCTTGCCGCCGGCGGCGATGAGGTGCGTCGTCACCTCGTCGAGGAAGCCGTCGCCTGTCACCACCGAGGCGGTGAGCAGGGGCTCCAGACGCCGCAGTCCCTCTTGCAGGCGGGGCAGGCCGAGGGCCTCGGTCGGGTTCACTCCCCCAAACGTTAGGTCACGGCTGTGGAAATGCGACAACCGCCTGGTCGCGGGGGCGCAGGAAAACCCACCTGAGAGGGTTTTCCTCCCAGGTGGGCGTCCCGCCGGGTTGCGGCGTGTTCCACTAAGGCCACAGGTACACTGGACCGAGAAGCAAGAGGAACAAAGGGAGAGGCGGTCAGGGTGTTCGAACGTTTCACCGACCGGGCACGGAGGGTGTTGGTGCTGGCGCAGGAGGAAGCGCGCCTGCTGAATCACAGCTTCATCGGCACCGAGCACATCCTTCTCGGGCTGATCCACGAAGGCGAGGGCGTGGCCGCCAAGGCGCTCGAGTCCCTCGGGATCTCCCTCGAGGCCGTGCGCGAGAAGGTCGAGGAGACGATCGGGATGGCCGGCACCGCGCCGAGCGGATCCCCGCCGTTCACCCCGCGGGCGAAGAAGGTCCTCGAGCTCTCCCTGCGTGAGGCGCTGCAGCTCGGCCACAGCTACATCGGCACCGAGCACATGCTCCTCGGCCTCGTCCGCGAGGGCGAGGGCGTGGCCGCCACCGTCCTGGTCAGCCTCGGCGCCGACCTCGGGCGCGTGCGCCAGCAGGTCATCCAGCTCATGTCCGGGAACCAGGGCAAGGAGTCCGTCGGCGCGAGCCAGGGCGCCAGCTCGGGCGACAGCCCCTCGGGCTCGCCGGTGCTCGACCAGTTCGGGCGCAACCTGACCCAGCTCGCCCGGGACGGCAAGCTCGACCCGGTCATCGGACGTGCCAAAGAGATCGAACGCGTCATGCAGGTCCTGTCGCGCCGCACCAAGAACAACCCCGTCCTGATCGGCGAGCCCGGCGTCGGCAAGACGGCCATCGTCGAGGGCCTGGCCCAGCGCATCGTCGCCAACGAGGTGCCCGAGACCCTGACGGGCAAGCAGCTCTACACGCTCGACCTCGGCGCGCTGGTGGCGGGCAGCCGCTACCGCGGCGACTTCGAGGAGCGGTTGAAGAAGGTCCTCAAGGAGATCCGGACACGCGGCGACATCGTCCTGTTCATCGACGAGATCCACACGCTCGTCGGCGCCGGTGCGGCCGAGGGCGCGATCGACGCCGCCTCCATCCTCAAGCCGATGCTCGCCCGCGGCGAGCTGCAGACCGTCGGCGCCACGACCATCGACGAGTACCGCAAGCACCTCGAGAAGGACGCCGCGCTCGAGCGGCGCTTCCAGCCCGTCAAGGTGGACCAGCCCACGGTGGCGCTCACCATCGACATCCTCAAGGGCCTGCGCGACCGCTACGAGTCGCACCACGCGGTGAGCATCACCGACCAGGCGCTGGTCGCCGCGGCCAACCTGGCCGACCGCTACCTGGCCGACCGCTACCTCCCGGACAAGGCGATCGACCTCATCGACGAGGCCGGCAGCCGCCTGCGCATCCGCCGCATGAGCACCCCGCCGGGCGCGAAGAAGCTCGACGAGGAGATCGCGCGGCTGCGGGCCGACAAGGAGGCCGCCATCGAGAAGGGCGCCTTCGAGCAGGCCAAGAAGCTGGCCGAGCAGGAGAAGGAGCGCCTCGACCTCAAGGAGAACCAGGAGGCCGAGCTGCGGGCCGAGGGCGTCGACCTCTTCGACGTCGTGGACGAGGAGGTCATCGCCGAGGTGCTGGCCGCCTGGACCGGCATCCCGGTCTACCGGCTCACCGAGGAGGAGACGGCCAAGCTCCTGCGCATGGAGGAGGAGCTGCACAAGCGGGTCATCGGGCAGGAGGAGGCGCTCAAGGCGCTGTCGCGTGCCATCCGGCGCACGCGGGCCGGCCTGAAGGACCCGAAGCGCCCGAGCGGCTCGTTCATCTTCCTCGGCCCCACCGGCGTCGGGAAGACCGAGCTCGCCAAGACGCTGGCCGAGTTCCTCTTCGACGACGAGGACGCGCTGATCCAGCTCGACATGTCCGAGTACATGGAGAAGCACACCGTCAGCCGGCTCGTCGGCTCGCCCCCGGGCTACGTCGGGTACGAGGAGGGCGGCCAGCTGACCGAGGCCGTGCGGCGCAAGCCGTTCTCCGTCGTGCTCTTCGACGAGGTCGAGAAGGCGCACCCCGACGTGTTCAACACGCTGCTGCAGATCCTCGAGGACGGCCGCCTGACCGACGCCCAGGGCCGCTCGGTGGACTTCAAGAACACGGTGCTGATCATGACGTCGAACCTCGGCACGGCCGACCTGCGCAAGTCGAACATGGGCTTCGCCAAGACCTCGGAGGCGGTGACCTACGAGCGCATGAAGGCCAAGGTGGACGAGGCGCTCAAGGCGCACTTCCGGCCCGAGTTCCTGAACCGGATCGACGAGGTCATCGTCTTCCACGAGCTCTCGCGGGCCGAGGTCACCGAGATCGTCGACCTCCTCATGTCGCGCACCGTCAAGCAGCTGTCGGACCAGGGCATCGGCCTGGAGCTGACGCCGGCCGCCCGGACGCTGCTGGCCGAGAAGGGCTACGACCCCCAGCTCGGGGCCCGGCCGCTGCGCCGGGCGATCCAGCAGCTGGTCGAGGACCCGCTGTCGGAGCGCATCCTGTGGAAGGAGTTCCGGGTCGGCGAGACGATCGTCGTCGACGTGGAGGAGTCGCCCATCGACGGCGAGGGGCCGCAGCTCAGCTTCACGGCGATCGAGGGCATCCAGCCCCCGCCGCTCGAGCTGGCCGGCGCCGGCGCCGACGCCGAGTAGTCGTCACTCCCAGCAGTAGCCGAACACCCCGCGCGCCGTCGCGGCCCCGCCGGGGAGCCGGCCGCGCCTGGAAGTGCGGGTTGCCCGCGCCGACGGGCGCGTAGCTGAGACCGAGCGGCGCCGGCGGGCTCGAAGCCGAACCGGCCGTAGAACGCGGGGTCCCCGAGGAGCACCAGCAGCGGCCAGGCGCGCGCCTCGGCCTCGCCGATCAGCTCCCGCACGAGCGCGGACCCCGTGCCGTGGCCCTGGTGCGCGGGCGCGACGCACACCGGGGCGACCCCGGCGACGGCGCTGGCGCGCCCGTCGAGGCGGCCGGGGGCGGCCAGCACGTGCCCCACGACCGCCCCGTCCGTCGTCGGCCACGAGCTCCACCCGGTCGGGCCGGGCGCAGCGGCTCCAGGTGCCGCGCACGATCTGCACCTCCTCGCTCCCGTCGCGCCCGGGGCTGCTGAAGGCGTCGAACACGACGGCGAGCACCGCGTCCGCGTCGGCGGGGGCGAACGGCCGGATGCCGCGCCGTCACCGTGGCGGGCGCCGCCGGGCGTGGTCGGGTCGTCCATGGGACCCGAGCCTTGCACCGGCCGGCACCCGGCGGCGGGCTGCGTGTGACACCCGTTCCGTAGCGTGCCCCCATGGCCACGACCCACCACGCCCGCTCCGGCGTCTCCTATGTCTGTGCCGTCTGCGGCACCACCTCCCTGCGCTGGGTCGGGCGCTGCCGCGCAGTGCGCCGAGTGGAACACGTTCGGCCCGGCGCCCGTCCGCGTCAGTCCGGACGGCGCGGCGGCGCGGCGGGCGGTGTCGTCGCGGCCGCCGTGGCGCTGCGCGACGTCTCGAGCGACGCGGCCCACCCCTTGCCGACCGGCGTCAGCGAGCTCGACCGCGTCCTGGGCGGCGGCGTCGTCGGCGGGTCGGTCACGCTCCTCTTCGGGCCGCCGGGCATCGGCAAGTCCACCCTGCTGTTCCAGGTGCTGGCGTCGGTGGCCGCCCGCGGCGTCGACGTCATGCTCGCCTCGGCCGAGGAGTCGCTCACCCAGGTGAGCGGACGGGCGGCGCGCATCGGCCCGGTGCCGCGCCACCTGCTCGCGCTCGAGGGTCCCGACGTCGAGGCGATCGAGGCGGCCGTCGAGCGCCACCGTCCCGCCCTCGTGGTGGTCGACTCGCTGCAGTCCGTCTCCGACCCCGAGCTGGCCCAGCCCGCCGGCAGCCTGGCCCAGGTGCGCGCCTGCGTCGAGCGCCTGACGCGCCTGGCCAAGTCGAGCGGCGTCCCGCTCCTCCTGGTCGGCCACGTGACCAAGGACGGCGACCTGGCCGGCCCGCGCGCCGTCGAGCACCTCGTCGACACGGTGCTCTCCTTCGACGGCGACCGCCACCACGCGCTGCGCGTGCTCACCTCGGTCAAGCACCGCTTCGGGCCGACCGGTGAGGTCGGCATCTTCGAGATGCGCGACGACGGCCTGCGTGCCGTGCCCGACCCCGGCCCGCTGATGCTGGGGGACCGCATGGCGGGCGTCCCCGGCAGCGTGGTCGTGCCGGTCCTGCAGGGCCGGCGCCCCCTGCTCGTCGAGGTGCAGGCGCTGCTCGGCCCCGGCACCGGCGGTGCCGCCGGCCGGGCGCGCCCCCACACGCTGGGCGTCGACGCCGCCCGGGCCGACCTCCTCCTGGCCGTCCTGTCCTGCCGCACCGGGGTCGCCGTGCCGGTGCCGGCCGAGTTCTTCGTCGCCGCCGTGGGCGGCATCACCGTCACCGAGCCGGCGGCCGACCTGGCCGTCGCGCTCGCCATGGCCTCGGTCGTCCGCCGGCGGCCGGTGCCGCCCGACCTCGTCGTCTTCGGCGAGCTCGGCCTGGCCGGCGAGGTGCGCACGGTCCCCGGCGCGGACCGCCGCCTGGCCGAGGCGCGCCGCGCCGGCTTCACGAGGGCGCTCGTGCCGGCCTCGACGCTGGGCGACGCCGCGGCCGCCGCCGTCGCCGCGCCACCCGGCATGGAGGTGCACGGCGTGCGCACGCTGGCCGAGGCGCTGGCCGTGGTCGGTTCGGAGGCCGGCGCCGGAGACGGCGCCGGGTACGATGCCCGGGTGGTCGACGGTGCCGGCGGCAGCCAGCCGCTGAACGACGCGCTGGCGATGATCGCGCCGGGGATCGGCGCTGCGGGAGGGCCTCGACCGGATTCTGCAGGCCAAGCACGGGGCGCTGATCATCGTGGGCGACGACCCGGCCGTCCTCTCGGTGTGCACCGGCGGGTTCCTGCTCGACGCCGAGTACACGCCGCAACGCCTCTCCGAGCTGGCCAAGATGGACGGCGCCATCATCCTGGCCGCCGACGCCTCGCGCATCGCCCGGGCCAACGTGCACCTCGTGCCCAAGGCCACCATCCCCACCGCCGAGACCGGCACCCGCCACCGCACGGCCGAGCGGGTGGCCCGCTCCATCGACGTGCCGGTGATCGCCGTCTCCGAGGCCATGGCGACGATCGCCGTCTACCGCAACGACCGCAAGCACACCACGCAGTCGGCGGGCTGGCTCATCGACCGCTCGAGCCAGGCGCTGTCCACCCTGCAGCGGTTCCGGGCCCGCTACGACGACGCGCTCTCGACGCTGACCCGCCTCGAAATGGAGGACTCGGTCTCGGTCCGCGACGTCGTGTCCGTGCTGCAACCCGGCGAGATGGTCCGCCGCATCGCCGAGGAGATCGAGGGTCACCTGGTCGAGCTCGGCTCCGACGGCCGGCTGATCCACCTCCAGACCGAGGAGCTGCAGCGCCGGCGTGGAGGAGAGCCTCACGCTTGGTCCTGCGCGACTACACCGACGAGAAGGGCATGGCGCACCTGCGCTCGCTCTCGCCCGACGCCCTGATGGACCTGCCCAAGGTCGTGGCCGCCCTCAACCTGCCGCCTCGGACGACCAGCTGCACGCGCAGCTCGCTCCCCACGGCTACCGCCTGCTGCACCGCCTGCCCCAGCCGCTCTCCGAGACGCTGATCGAGCGCCTGGTCGCAACGCTTCGGCTCGCTGCCCGAGATCCTCTCCGCCTCCGCCGCCGAGCTCGAGTCGGTCGACGGCATCGGCGCCGCCACGGCCCGCCACATCCGCGACGGCCTGGCCCGCCTGGTCGAGGCGAGCATCTTCGAGCGCTACGAGTGACGTCGGGGACCTGGTAAAATGGTTGGCCATCGTCGGACGGATCGGGCCCGTCCTGGCAACCCCTCATCAGCAGCGCCCGCACGTCCGTGTGCCCGTGCGGGCGGACCCGGTCCACCCAAGGAGTCGTGAGTCCTGTGTCCTTCAAGGTCGGAGACAAAGTCGTCTACCCCCACCACGGGGCCGCCGTCATCGAGAAGCGCGAGACCAAGGTCGCGTTCGGCGAGAAGCGGGAGTACCTGGTCCTGCGTCTGGCCTACGGCGACCTGATCCTCAACGTCCCCGCCGACAACACCGAGGGCGTCGGCCTGCGCGAGGTGATCAACGACGAGGAGGTCGAGGAGGTCTTCGCCGTGCTGCGCAAGAAGGAGGCGCGCATGCCGACGAACTGGTCCCGGCGCTACAAGAACCACTCGGAGAAGCTGCGCTCCGGCGACATCTACCAGGTCGCCGAGGTGGTGCGGAACCTCTCCATCCGCGACAAGGACAAGGGTCTCTCGGCCGGCGAGAAGCGCATGCTGCAGCGGGCCCGCCAGATCCTGGTGTCCGAGCTGACCTTCGCCCTCAACGTGGACGAGGAGACGGCCGAAGAGCGTCTGAACGAGCGCGCTGACCTGATCGACCGGCCCGGTCGCACCGTGGCGACGGTGTGGTCGATCGTCGTGGCCGGTGGCGCGGGCACGCGCTTCGGCGACCGCAAGCAGTTCGCCCTCGCTCGGCGGCCGCCCGGTGCTCGAGTGGGCCGTCGAGGCCTGCCGGCCGCTCGTCCGCCGGCGTGGTCCTCGTGGTCCCCGCCGACCGGCGCGACGCGGACCACCACGGTGCCGACGTCGTCGTCGCCGGTGGCGCCACCCGGGCCGACTCGGTGCGCTGCGGGCTGGCCGCGGTCCCGGACGACGCCGAGGTGATCGTGGTGCACGACGCGGCCCGGCCGCTGGCCTCGCCCGCGCTCTTCGCCGCCGTGCTCGCCGCCGTGGGCGCCGACGGGCGTGGACGGAGCCGTGCCCGGCGTCCCGCCGAGTGACACGATCAAGGCGGTGGACGGCGCCGGCAACGTCACGAGCACGCTGGACCGCAGCCACGCTGGTCGCCGTCCAGACGCCGCAGGCGTTCCGGGCCGACAGTCCTGCGCCGGGCCCACGCACGGGCGGACGCCGCGGCCACCGACGACGCCATGCTCGTCGAGGCGCTCGGCGGCACGGTGCGGGTCGTGCCGGGCGAGCCTGCCAACCTCAAGATCACCGGCCCCGACGACCTCGCCGCGGCCGAGCGCCTGCTGGCGGCGCGGGAGGGGTGAGCGTGCGCATCGGGCAGGGCATCGACGTCCACCGCTTCTCCGAGGACCCCCACCGCCCGCTCGTCCTCGGCGGCGTGGAGATCGAGGGCGCGCGCGGGCTGGGCGGCCACAGCGACGCCGACGCCGTCTGCCACGCGCTGGCCGACGCCGTGCTGGGCGCGGTCGGCCTCGGCGACCTCGGCCGCCACTTCCCCGACACCGACCCGGTGTGGGAGGGGGCCGACAGCGTCGGCGCTCCTCACCGAGGTGGTCGCCATGGCGGCGCGCGCAGGGGTACGCGTGCGCCAACGCGGACTGCACGATCGTCGCCGACGCGCCGCGCCTGGCGCCGCACACGGACGCCATGGTGGAGCGCCTCAGCGGCGGTGCTCGGGCGCGCCGGTGTCGGTGAAGGCGACGCGGGCCGAAGGTCTGGGCGCGCTGGGCCGGGCCGAGGGGATCGCCTGCCTCGCCGTCGTGCTGATGGAGCCCCGGTGAGCCCGAAGCGCCGGCCGCCGCGCCGCGACCAGCGCACGCCGGACCGGCGCCGCGACCAGCGCCCGCGTGGCCGCCCACGCCCCGAGGCCCTGAGCGAGCTCGGGGGCGACCAGGTCGAGGGCCGCCGCGCCGTGCTCGAGCTGCTGACCGTCGGGCGCCGCACCGTGCGCCGGATCATGCTGGCCGAGGACCAGGACCCCTCGCCGCAGCTGGACCGGATCGAGGAGCTGGCCGGGCGCCTGCGGGTCCCCGTCGAGACGGTGCCGCGGGCCCGGCTCGACTCCCAGGCCCGCACCGAGGCGCCGCAGGGCGTGCTCGCCCTGGCCCGGCCGCTCGAGCCCGTCCCCCTCGAGGACCTGTCCCGGCCCGACCGGCACGGCACGGCGGCGTTCCTCCTGGTGGCGGCCGGCATCACCGACCCGCGCAACCTGGGCGCGCTCCTGCGCAGCGCCGAGTGCGCCGGCGTCACGGGCGTCGTGCTGCCCCGGCACCGCTCCGCCCGGCTGTCGCCGACCGTGGCCAAGACGGCCGCCGGGGCGATCGAGCACCTGCCCTTCGCCGTGGTGGGCGGCGTGCCCGCCGCGCTGAGCGAGCTGCGCGACCTCGGGGTGTGGTCGATCGGCCTGGCCGGCGAGGCGGCGCAGTCGCTCTACGAGCTGCCGCTCGGCGAGGGGCCCGGTGGCCCTGGTGGTGGGCAGCGAGGAGAAGGGGCTGGCGCCGCTGGTGCGCCGCCGCTGCGATGCGGTGGCCGCCATCCCCCAGCACGGCGCGCTGCCGTCGCTCAACGTGGGCGTGGCCGGCGCGGTGGCCTGCTTCGAGGTGGCCCGCCAGCGGGCGACCGCCGCCACGGCGCGCGCCTAGGCCGCCGCCACCTCCGAGGTGCAGAACGCGCAGCGGCGCGCCCCGACCGGGATGTCGCTCAGGCACTCGGGGCACGGCCGCGTCTCGGGCGCCGGCTCCTCCTTGGGCACCAGGTTCAACCGCCGCATCAGCGCGGTCAGCGGCACCACGACGGCGAAGAAGACGACCGTCGCCACGATGAGGAACGAGACCACCGCGTTGAGGAACGAGCCGTACTTGAACCTGGAGTTGTGGAAGGTGAAGTACAGGTTGCTGAAGTCCTGCTTGCCGAAGATGGCGGCGATCAGCGGCGTGATGAGGTCGGCCACGAACGCCGTGACCATCGCCGTGAACGCGACGCCGACGACCACGGCCACCGCCAGGTCGACGACGTTGCCCCGCAGGATGAACTTCTTGAAATCCGACAGCATGGACGCCTCCCGGTTCGCTCTCGTCGCATTTCCCGCACCACGCCGGCGCCCGCCGGAGACCCGCACGGGCAGCACGCGAACCGAGCCCGAGGCAGGAATCGAACCCGCGACATCTTCATTACAAGTGAAGCGCTCTACCGACTGAGCTACTCGGGCGCGCGGCCCAGGCTACAGCGCCGGGGCACCGATCCCCGGCCCCACCAGCGCAAAGGCTTGCTTCGGGCGCGGGGGCGGGGCAGGCTGGACGCCTCATGGACGACGAGCAACCGCCGACAGGCATGTCCGGTTCGCTCACCGTCGTGCGGGCGGTGGTCGTCCTGGCCCTCTTCGCTGCCGCCGTCGTGATCCTGGTCGCAGTCGGGACACGCCCCAGCGTGAGCGGGGTCCCGAGCACCGGCCCGACCACGGTGCCCACCACCGTGCCCGCGGGCGGCTCGACGACGACGACCGCGGCCGGCGCGACCACAACCACCGCCGCGGCCGCCACCACGACCACCCATCACGGCAAGAAGGGCTCGGCACCACCACCACGGTCGCACCCAGCAGCGTGAGCGTCGTGGTGGCCAACGGGACGAGCACCAACGGGCTGGCCGCGCACTACTCGACGGTCATCGGCGCCGGCGGCTGGGCCATGAAGACGCCCATCGACGCCGCCACGAAGGTCCCGTCCTCCGCCGTCTACTACGCGCCGGGGTTCCAGCCCGAGGCGGCCGCCATCGCCACCACCATCGGGGTCAAGTCGGCCGAGGTGCTGCCGGTCTCGTCGGCCACGCCGGTCAGCGGGACGAGCGGCTACGACGTCATCGTGGTCATCGGGCAGGACCTCGCGTCGACGTCGAGCACCTGACCTTGCCCGGAGCGGGCGAGGCCGCGGCGGAGCTCCCTGCACCCCTGTGGCGCATGGCGGCGGCGCCGGCGCACGGTGCGCTGTTCCTCGACTTCGACGGCACGCTCGCCGCCATCGTCGAGGACCCGACGGGCGCCCGGCCGCTCCCCGGGGTCCCGGCCCTGCTGGCCGACCTTGCCCGGCCGTTCGCGCTGGTCGCGGTGGTGTCGGGCCGCCCGACGGCGTTCCTGGCCGACGTGCTCGGCGCGCCCGCCGGCGTCGTCCTGGCCGGCCTCTACGGCCTCGAGCGCGCGCTGGCCGGCCCGGAGCACGCGGCGTGGTCGGCGGTCGTCGACGAGATCGTGGCCGAGGCGCTCGCAGAGGCGCCCGCGGGCGTCTACGTCGAGCCCAAGGGGCTGACGGTCACGCTGCACTGGCGCCGCGCCCCCCAGCACCGGGACTGGGTCCTCGCCTTCGCCGAGCGCCAGCACGCGCGGCGTGGGCTCGATGTGCACGACGGCCGCACCGAGCGCGAGCTGCGACCACCGCTGCCGGTCGACAAGGGGACGGTGGTGCGGGCCCTGGCGGCCGAGCACGCCGGGCAGCTCCGGGCCGTGGCCGTCTTCGGCGACGACATCGGCGACCTGCCCGCTTTCGACGCGGTGGGGGAGCTCACCACCCCCGAGGGCCGGCCGCTCGCCGCCTTCCGGGTGGCCGCCGTCGACGCCGAGAGCCCGCCCGAGGTGGCCGCCCGCGCCGACTTCACGGTGCAGGGCGCCACCGGCGCCGTCGCGCTGTTGCGGGTGCTGGCGGACGCCGCGTCGGCGCCGCCGCCCCGGTCCTGAGCCGCTACGACGAGGCCGCCGCCAGCTGGTCCGTCCACCAGTCGGCCGACGTGCGCCCGCGCACGGACGCCGCGCAGGGCGCCCGCCCGCTGCGCCCGTTCCGCCGGCGCCATGGACAGCGCCGCATGGAGCGCGTCGGCGGTCCCCGACACGTCGAAGGGGTTGACGCCGAGCGCCCCTCCACCCCCCAGCGCGAGCTCCTCCCAGGCGCCCGCCTCGTGCGAGAGCACGAGCACGCCGTCGGCCGTGTTGAGCAGCGGGCCCTCCTTGGCCACGAGGTTGAGCCCGTCGCGCACCGGGTTGATCAGCAGGACGTCGGACAGCGTGAGCGCGGCGAGCGAGCGAGCCCGGTCGTCCTCGACGGACAACAGGATCGGCGTCCAGCCGCCGGGCCCGCCGGTGCCGAAGGCGTGGTTGATGCGCTCGGCCGTGTGCACGACGTCGGCCCCGTAGGCGAGATACTCGGCCAGGCCCTGGCGGCTCGGATACGCGAAGGCCACGTGCACCACCTCGCCGCGCCACTCGGGGCGGGTCTCGAGCAGCTCCTCGAAGGCCAGCATGCCGCGCACGATGTTCTTCGACGGCTCCATGCGGTCGGCCCGGGCGATGATGCGGCGCCCGCCCACCTCGGCGCGCAGTGCGGCGGCGGCGGCGGCGCACGCGGGCGACGCGGCCTCCTCCTCGAGGACCCCCGCGTCGGGCCCGAGCGGGGCCACGAAGGTCGCGGGCGCGGACCGCCCGGCCGCGGCGTAGCAGGCGCGGAAGCCCGCCTCCCACTGGTGGCAGTGGAACCCGCAGGCGCCGTAGCCGGCCATGCCGTCGAGCAGCTCGGCCGCCACGTCGTCGGGCAGCACGCCGAACAGGGCGGGTTCGGCGAAGGGCGTGTGCAAGAAGTGCACCGAGCGCAGGTCGGGCCGCTCCTCGGCCAGCATCCGCCCGAGGAGCGAGAAGTGGTAGTCCTGCACCAGCACGGTGTCGCCCTCGCCGGCCCGCGCCGCCACCACGTCGGCCACGGCCCGGTTGTAGGTCCGGTAGCCCTCCCAGGCGGCCCGCCAGTGGCGGTCGAAGCGTGGCCGGTGCGGCAGGTCGAAGAGGTGGTGGTGGACATACCACAGCGTCGTGTTGGCGACGACGTCGTAGGCCTGCCGGTAGGTGTCGTCGTCGACGACGACGGGGACGAGGTCGAGCCCGTCCTCGGCCATGAGCCCCCGGGCGACGGCCTCGCGGTCGGCCGCGCCCATCGTCACCGAGGCCCACGTCGTGCCGCTGCCCGCGAGGAGCCGGTGCAGGGACGAGGCCAGACCCCCGCCTGCGGGCACGGGCACCAGGGCGCCGTCGCTCCCGGAGCGGAACGTGAGCGGCCCGCGGTTGGAGACGACGACGATCCGGCTCACACGCCGCTCACGGGCGTCGCGGGATGGACGAGGGGGTGGCGCGCTCGAGCGCGGCCCGCAGCACGTCGACGGCCTGGGGCCGCAGCTCGTGCAGCGGCCGGTTGCGGTGGATGCGCTCCCCGAGGTCGACCTGGGCCAGACGGTCCGGCCCGAAGCTCCGCGCGACGTCGATGAGCAGTCCGAGCTCGACGCCGTAGCCGGGCGCGAAGCCGAGCTTCTCGAAGACCCAGCGGTGCGCCGCCGTCTCGCCGGCCAGCGGCTGGCGCACCCAGGACAGCTCGGGGAAGAGCAGCTCGAGCACCGGCCGGGCGACGAGCTCGGTGACCCGGCCGCCGCCGGTGGGGTCGTCGTGCAGCGGGCGGGTGTAGAAGCCCTTGACCAGCGCGACGTGGTCCGTCGTCAGCAGCGGCCCGAGCAGGCCGGTGACGAAGGCCGGGTTCGTGTTGGCCACGTCGGCGTCGAGGAAGACCACGATGTCGCCGGTCGAGGCGGCCAGCGCTGCCGCCATGGCCTGGCCCTTGCCGCCGGTGCCGCCCGGACCGGCCACGACGCCGGCCCCGGCGCCGCGGGCCTGCTCGGCCGTGTCGTCGGTCGACCCGTCGTCGAGCACGATGACCTCGTCCACCAGCCCGCTCCCGCCGTGGGCGGCCAGGAAGGGCTGGACGACGGCCCGCACGACCGAGCCCACCGTCGACCCCTCGTCCCGGGCCGGGATGCACACCGAGACGGTCCGCCCGGTGCGGGTCTTGGCCTCGAGGACCAGGTCGCCGGGGAAGTCACCGTGCCCAAAGGTCTGCGCCACGCCTCCGATTCAAGCAGCCGCGGTGCGTTGAGGCGGCCGGGCCCGGCGGGCTACCATGGTGGACATCATCCAGAGCGACTGAGGGACGGGCCCGTTGACGTCGCGGCAACCAGTGCGGAGCACCTGGTGCCAATGCCCGATCGATGAGGAGGACCGATGGTCGATTTCGTCACTGGGTTGCGTTGTCGTGAATGCCAGCGCGCCTTCCCCGCCGAAGCGCTGCACGTCTGCGACTACTGCTTCGGGCCGCTCGAGGTGGCCTACGACTACGAGCGCATCGCGGCGGCGGTCAGCCGGGAGCGCATCGAGGCCGGGCCCCGCTCCATCTGGCGCTACCGCGACCTGCTCCCCGTCGACGACGAGACGCCCGTCGACCTCGGGGCGGGCTTCACCCCGCTCGTGCGGGCGGACCGCCTGGCCGCCGAGCTGGGGCTGGGCGAGCTGTGGATCAAGGACGACACCGCCAACCCGACCGGCTCGTTCAAGGACCGCGTCGTCTCGGTGGCCCTGACCAAGGCGCGCCAGCTCGGCTTCAAGGTGGCGGCCTGCGCCTCGACGGGCAACCTGGCCAACTCGGTGGCGGCGCACGCGGCGCGGGCCGGCATGGACTCGGTCGTCCTCATCCCCCACGACCTCGAGTCGGCCAAGGTCACCATGACGACCGTCTACGGCGGGACGGTGATCGCCGTGGAGGGCACCTACGACGACGTGAACCGCCTGTGCGCCGAGCTGACGAGCGAGCGCCCGAGCTGGGCCTTCGTCAACGTCAACGTGCGCACCTACTACGCCGAGGGCTCCAAGACGCTGGCCTTCGAGATCGCCGAGCAGCTCGGCTGGTCCGCACCCGACCACGTCGTGGTCCCGATCGGGTCGGGGAGCCAGCTCACCAAGGTGGCCAAGGGCTTCGCCGAGCTCGGCAAGGTGGGCCTCCTGCCCGACCGAACCCGCCGTCCGGGTCTCGGGGGCCCAGGCCGAGGGCTGCGCGCCGGTCGCCACCGCCTTCGCGGAGGGCACGGACGCCATCCGGCCGGTCAAGCCCAAGACGATCGCCAAGTCGCTCGCCATCGGCAACCCGGCCGACGGCTGGTACGCCCTCGAGGTGATGCGGCGCACCGGCGGCTCGTGCGCGGCCGTGACCGACGACGAGATGGTCGACGCCATCGGCCTGCTGGCCCGCACCGAGGGCATCTTCGCCGAGACCGCCGGCGGGGTGACGATCGCCACCCTGGGCAAGCTGGCCGCCTCGGGCGCCATCCGCCCCGACGAGCGGGTGGTGGCCCTCGTGACCGGGCACGGCCTCAAGACGGTCGAGGCCCTGGCCGGCACCCCCGGCGCCGCCCCCACGGCGACCATCGCCCCCACCCTGGCCGCGTTCGACGCCGTCGTGGCAGAGGAGCCCTCCCGATGAGCCTCACCGTCCGCATCCCGACCCAGCTGCGCACCCTCACCGGCGGTGCCGGCGAGGTCGAGGTGGAGGGGGCCACGGTGGGCGAGGCCCTCAAGGCCCTCGACGCCGCCCACCCCGGCCTGGCCGACCGCCTCTTCGACGACGCCGGCGACCTGCGCCGCTTCGTCAACGTCTTCCTGGCCGACGAGGACGTCCGCTTCCTCGACGGCCTGGCGACCCCCGTGACAGCGGGCCAGACGCTCTCCATCGTCCCCGCCGTCGCCGGCGGCTAGGGACACCGAGGGGCGGGGACCCCGGCCGGCCCGGGCCCGCCCTTGCGCCCGGGCCCGGGAGGTGGTTTCCTATTAGCACTCACATGACGAGAGTGCTAACGGAGGTTTGACCCAGATGGCCAAGATCATCGCCTTCGAGGAGGACGCCCGCCGCGGCCTCGAGACCGGCATGAACAAGCTGGCGGACGCCGTCCGCGTGACCCTCGGCCCCAAGGGCCGCAACGTGGTCCTCGACAAGAAGTGGGGCGCCCCCACCATCACCAACGACGGCGTGTCGATCGCCAAGGAGATCGACCTCGAGGACCCCTTCGAGAAGATCGGCGCCGAGCTGGTCAAGGAGGTGGCCAAGAAGACCGACGACGTCGCCGGTGACGGCACCACCACGGCCACCGTCCTGGCCTGGGCCATGGTCCGCGAGGGCCTGCGCAACGTGGCCGCCGGGGCCAACCCGATGTCGCTCAAGCGGGGCATCGAGGCCGCCGTCGAGACCGCGGTCGGCTCCCTCCACGGCATCGCCAAGGAGACCGAGTCCAAGGCCCAGATCGCCCAGGTGGCGTCCATCTCGGCCGCCGACACCGAGATCGGCGAGATGATCTCCGAGGCGATCGACAAGGTCGGCCGCGACGGCGTCATCACCGTCGAGGAGTCGCAGACCTTCGGCATGGACATGGACCTCGTCGAGGGCATGCGCTTCGACAAGGGCTACATCGCCCCCTACTTCGTGACCGACCCCGAGCGCATGGAGGCCGTGCTCGAGGACGCCTACGTGCTGCTCGTCGGCTCCAAGATCACCGCCGTGCGCGACCTGCTCCCGGTGCTCGAGAAGGTCATGCAGAGCGGCAAGCCGCTGCTGATCATCGCCGAGGACGTCGAGGGCGAGGCCCTGGCCACCCTGGTGGTCAACAAGATCCGCGGCACGTTCCGCTCCGTGGCCGTCAAGGCCCCCGGCTTCGGCGAGCGCCGCAAGGCCATGCTCCAGGACATCGCCATCCTCACCGGCGGCCAGGTCGTCACCGAGGAGGTCGGCCTCAAGCTGGAGAACGTGACCCTCGACCTGCTGGGCACCGCCCGCAAGATCGTCGTCACCAAGGACGAGACCACGATCGTCGAGGGCGCCGGCACCGAGTCCGACATCAAGGGCCGGATCAACCAGATCAAGACCGAGATCGACAACACCGACTCGGACTACGACCGGGAGAAGCTCCAGGAGCGCCTGGCCAAGCTGTCCGGCGGCGTGGCCGTGATCAAGGTCGGCGCCGCCACCGAGGTGGAGCTCAAGGAGAAGAAGCACCGCATCGAGGACGCCGTCTCGACGACCAAGGCCGCCATCGAGGAGGGCGTGGTCCCCGGCGGCGGCGTCGCCCTGCTGCGGGCCCAGAGCGCCATCCTCGAGGCCGCCGAGAAGCTCGACAGCGACGAGGCCACCGGGGCCCGCATCGTGGCCCGGGCCGTCGAGGAGCCGCTCAAGCAGATCGCGGTCAACGCCGGCCTCGAGGGCGGGGTCGTCGTCGAGAAGGTGCGCAACCTCAAGGGGGCCCACGGCCTCAACGCCGCCACCGGCGAGTACGAGGACCTCTTCAAGGCCGGCGTCATCGACGCCGCCAAGGTGACCCGCTCGGCCCTGCAGAACGCGGCCTCCATCGCGGCGCTGTTCCTGACCACCGAGGCCGTCATCGTGGACAAGCCCGAGGAGGACGCGCCTGCCATGCCCGGCGGTGGCATGGACGACTACTAAAGGTTCCCCGAGAGGCCCTCTGGGGGGCTCGTGTCACCCGGATGCCACAGCGCTGCAACAGCACGGTGTGACACTGGGAGCGCCTCACCCCCAACCGAGGCTGAACACTGCGCCCGGCCTTGCGGCCGGGCGCAGTGCGTTCCGGGGCCCGGTGCCGCCTGCCTTGGGCCTTCCCTACACTGGCGACGTGGCCCTGACCCCGACGACCGGCTGGGGGGTCCTCCACCTCTTCTGCCGGGCGGTGGCCGACTTCGACGCCAACGCCCTGCGCAAGGCAGTGGGCGCTGCCGAGGCGGACGGCTACCAGGTGGTCCCGGTGGCCCTGCTGGGCCACAAGGCCGACCTCGGGCTCATGGCGCTCGGCCCCGACGTGTGGCGGCTGCGCCAGTTCCAGACCGAGGTCTGCGCCGCCGGCCTGGTGCTGGCACAGTCCTACGTCTCGCTGACCGAGATCTCCGAGTACGCCGCCGGGGTCCCCGACGACCTGCGCCAGGCCCGCCTGTTCCCCCGGCTGCCGCCGGAGGGCAAGGCGGCCTTCTGCTTCTACCCGATGAGCAAGCGGCGGGGTGAGTCCCACAACTGGTACGCACTCGACTACGAGGCCCGCAAGGAGCTCATGCTGGGCCACGGCAAGGTGGGCCGGACCTTCCACGGCCGGGTGCTCCAGGTCATCACCGGCTCGACCGGCCTCGACGACTACGAGTGGGGCGTGACCCTCTTCGGCACGCATCCCGACGACCTCAAGGACTGCGTCTACCAGATGCGCTTCGACGAGGCCTCCGCGCGCTACGCCGAGTTCGGCCCCTTCTACGCGGGGGTGGTGGGCACGCTCGACGAGGTGCTGACGGCCCTGACCGTGTGACCGCCGCACTCGACGACCTCCGCGAGGAGCTGCGCCGGCTCGAGCGCGTCGTGGTCGCGTTCAGCGGAGGAGCCGACTCGTCGCTGCTGGCCAAGGTGGCGCAGGACACCCTCGGCCGCCCGGCGGTGCTGTGCGCCACCGCGCTCTCGCCCTCGCTGGCCGGTGCCGAGGAGCGCGAGTGCCGCGCCCTCGCCGACGAGTGGGACCTGCGCTGGACGGGGGTGCCGACGACCGAGATGCAGGACGCCGCCTACGTCGCCAACGGCCCCGACCGCTGCGCCCGCTGCAAATCGGCCCTGATGACGGCGCTCGGGCCGCTCGCGGCGCACGAGGGTGCGACGGTGGTCCTCGGCGTGAACGTGAGCGACCTCGGCGACCACCGCCCGGGCCAGGCCGCCGCCGCCGAGGCGGGTGCCCGGTTCCCGCTCGTGGACGCCGGCTTCACCAAGGACGACATCCGGCACTGGTCGCGCCTGCTCGGCCTGCGCACCTGGGACAAGCCGGCCGCCGCCTGCCTGGCCTCCCGGCTGCCCTACGGCACGCCGGTCACGCTCGGCCGGCTCGCCGCGGTGGAGGCGGCCGAGGCCGCCCTGCACGCCCTCGGCCTGGGGCAGCTGCGCGTGCGCCACCACGGCGACGCCGCCCGCCTGGAGGTCGAGCCCGACGCGCTGGGCGGGGTGGTGGCCCGCCGGGCCGAGGTCGTCGCCGCCGTGCGCGCCGCCGGGTTCACGTTCGTCGCACTGGACCTGGAAGGCTTCCGGTCCGGCAGCCTCAACCGCGCGCTCGGGCGCGTGGGCGGGGCGGAGGAGGAGTCATGAGCCAGGTCCGCGTGAAGGTGAAGCTGACGTTCCCCGAGTCCGAGGTGCGGCGCGCCGTCCTCGCCACCATGGTGCGCCGGTTCGACGTGGAGCCCAACATCCGCCGGGCCGACGTCGAGGAGCACCGCGGCTGGATCGTCTGCGAGGTGGACGGCGAGGCCGGCCAGGTCGACGCGGCCCTCGACTGGCTGCGCAGCGAAGGGATCACGGTGGACCTGCTGGGGGACGTGCTCGAGGGCTGATCCCGCAGGGCCGCCGCCGCGCCGGGTCAGGGCTGCTCGGGGCTCCGGGGCACGTGCCACCCGGCCGAGGAGACCTTGCGCGGCTCGTAGAAGACGCAGCCCTCGGGGCACGCGAAGGGGAGGGGCTCGTTGGCGTCCACCTTGCAGCGCTCGAGGCGCTCCCCGCGTGGTGTCGTCCGCATCACGTAGTGACGGCAATCCTCGTTGACGGGCACGCCCCATTCTGGCGCAGACGGCGGGCCGCGGTAGCGTCACCGCTCGTGGAGCCCACCGACGACCGCGACGTCCCCCTCAAGACGCTGCTGCGCTGGAGCGAGGCGCTGGCCGCCATCGCGCGCACCGGCCTGGGGTTCACCGAGAGCCTCTACGAGCGGGAGCGCTTCGAGGAGATCCTCAAGGTGGCCGGCGACATCAGGGCCGAGGCCGACGGGGCAGGGGGCGACCCCGACCACGCGGCGGGCCTCGTGCAGGAGTGGATGGACACGGTGGGCAAGGGCGTCCCCGGCTACGTCACGCCCAAGGTCGCGGTCGGGGCCGCCGTGGGCAACGACAAGGGTGAGCTGCTGCTGATCCAACGGGCGGACTCGGGCATCTGGCTGTACCCGACCGGCTGGTGCGACGTGGGGTACTCGGCGGCCGAGGTGGTGGTCAAGGAGGTCGAGGAGGAGACCGGCATCATCGTGGAGCCGGTGCGCCTCATCGCCGTGCTCGACGGCCTGCGGCTGGGCTTCACCAGGGTGCCGCTGTACTCGCTGCTCTTCCACTGCCACGCCGTGGGCGGCGAGCTCGCCCCGCACCCGCTCGAGACCCGCGACGTCGGGTGGTTCACCCGCGAGACGCTGCCGCACCCTCTGGTCGGATCCGACCGCTGGGGCGAGCATGTCTTCGCGGCGATCAACGGCGAGCGACGCGACGTCCTCTACGACGCCGTGCGCCAGCCGATGTGGCGGGGCGACGCCGCCACGTCGTGATCTCCGTCGAGACGGCGGCGTCGGTCGACGACGAGCTCGCCGCCGCGGCCTCCACGCTCGTCCCCCAGCTCTCGAGGACGTCAGCTCCGCCGGACCGACGGCGGCTGGAGCGTATCGTCGCCGCCCCCGCCACGACGCTGTTCGTGGCGCGTGACGGGGGGCGCATCGTCGGCATGCTGACCCTCGCCGTCTTCGAGATCCCGACCGGCGTGCGGGCCTGGATCGAAGACGTGGTCGTCGACGACGCCGCCCGTGGCAACGGGGTCGCCGGTGCCCTGGTGCAGGCCGCGCTGGACCGCTCGTCCGAGCTCGGGGCACGCACCGTGGACCTGACGTCGCGCCCCGACCGGGAGGCCGCCAACCGTCTCTACGCCCGCCTGGGCTTCGAGGTCCGACAGACGAACGTGTACCGCCGGTCGCTGGCGGACTGAGCGCTCATCCCATGGCGACGATCGGCGCGGCCAGCGAAAGCCCGCCGGTCGAACCATGGAAGACGGCGTCCCCGTAGGTGAAGATGCCGCCGTCGGAGGCGACCAGCCAGTAGCCGCGTCCCGACGGGCTCGGGGTCATGCCGACGACCGGCCGGTTGAGGGCGATCGACCCGGCCGAGCCCTCGAACCCGGCGTCGCCGTAGTCGAAGATGCCCGCCGTCGGAGGCGACGAGCCAGTAGCCGCGGCCGTCCGGCGGTGGCGGCCATGCCGACGACCGGCTTGTTGAGCCGGATGGATCCCGTCGACCCGTAGAAGCCGGCGTCGCCGTAGTCGAAGATGCCCGCCGTCGGAGGCGACGAGCCAGTAGCCGCGGCCGTCCGGGGTGGCCGCCATGCCGACGACCGGCTTGTTGAGCGCCAGTGATCCCGTCGAGCCGTAGAAGCCGGCGTCGCCGTAGTCGAAGATGCCCCCGTCGGAGGCGACGAGCCAGTAGCCGCGCGCCGTCCGGGGTGGCCGCCATGCCGACGACGGGCTTGTTGAGCTGCAGGATCCCGGTCGAGCCGTAGAAGCCGGCGTCGCCGTAGTCGAAGATGCCCCCGTCGGAGGCGACGTGCCAGTAGCCGCGCCCGTCCGGGGTGGCGGCCATGCCCACGATGGGGGCGTTCAGGTGCCGGCCTCCCATTGAGCCGTAGAACGGTTCGCAGAACGAGAACACGCCGCCGTCGGTGGCCACCAGGCGGTACCCCGGTTGGGACGAGCAGTTCACCGCGGCGCCGAGCTGGCGCGCCTGCCCCGAGTTGGGGTCGACCATGAGCCCCGACTCGTCGACCGCTTCGAACGCGCTCGCCGGTACCTGCTTGAGCTCGTCGACGAGGCCGATCGGCCAGCCCGGGTCGGCCGTGCCCCCGAAGTACCAGTTGGAGCCGTTGTCGGCCAGGATCAGTCCGTAGTGCTGCATGGCGCGCAGCACCACCTGCGCCTGGGGCGAGTAGCCCGAGATGTCGTAGTCGGCCCTGAGCCGGAAGCGAGCCCCCATCGGAGGGAGGTTCGGGTCGGACGCCGCCCCCGCTTCGTGGCGAGCCGGCCACAGGTACGACGTGTCCGTCGCCTGGGCCGTCATGCGGATGGCGTGGGTGATGACGCCCGCCTGCACCTCGTCGTAGCGGAGCAGCCCGGGCAGGATCGGCAGACCGGCCGCGTCCGCCGACGTCCATCCCGCCGGGCGCAGGGCGTCGGAATTGAGGTTCCAGATCGCCCCCGAGCCGGCGGTCGAGCCCGACGGGCTGTAGCGCGCGTCGTAGAGCTCGTAGAGGGTGCACGTGGCGGGGTTCACCATGATGGCGTGCCGGTCGCCGCCGGCCGACTGACCGCCCTCGATCGGCGTGTCCGCACCGAAGGGGTAGGGCCCGGGATCGCTCTCGTCAGCGTACTGGAACGAGACCGGCACGAGCGGATGGGAGGGGGGCACCACGGTGTAGGGCATGCCGTAGGGGTTGGATGGGTCGCCCGAAGGCCCGAAGTCGGGATGGAGGTTCGTGGTCGCGCTGTGCATGGAGGCCAACCAGGCCGCGCTGTGCGGGTCGACCGGGAGGCCCGAGATGTCGGTGTTCCAGACGTTGTCGGCCGGGAACATGGCGCAGTCGGGCGCGCCGGGCACGGGCGAACCGGCGGACGCCATACCCGGCGCCACGCCGATCGTCAGGCCAAGGCATGTCACCGCGCCGGCTGCGACTGCGGCCAGCGCCCCCCTCGTGCGTCGTGCCACGGGCGTCCCTCCCCCGTCGACGGTACCCGACGCGGGGCAGGGGCCGTGACCGCGATCTGCCACGCGCCCGCGGGGCGGCCCACCGACACCCACGCTCGCCCGAAGGAGGAATTGTGACGCGGACGGGTCTTCGCGTCGTCGCACCGGCACACGACATGGGGCGATCGTCGGCACCCAATTCCGGATCAACAATCCGGCATGCGCGCCAACGGCTCCTCGCGCCCGGTCACCCCATCGTCACGGTCGTGGCGTCGTGGGCGCTCTGCCTCGCTCCGTATCAGCGGCTCGGCCATCGTCACGGTCGGCGCCACCGCCGGTGGAGGAAACGCCGCCGGCAGAAGGTCCATGAGCCGCGGGAACATCGGTGTGAACCGCCCCTCACCCCACCGCAGGCCCGGTTCGTTCGCGAAGGCCTGGCTGAGCACGCCGACGATCATGGTCGACACGAGGAACACCGCCTCTTCGGAGTCGGCATCGGGACCCAGCTGTCCCGCCGACACCGCGTCGGCCAGCGCGCCGCGCTGAAGCTCGACCATCTCCCTGCTGGGTGCGAACGCCTCCGGCGAGGGCTCGAAACTCGGCACCGGCCGCCAGAAGAGCAACTCGGCCACGGCGCGGTGGGTCAGCGCCCAGCGCCCGCTGGCCTCGAGCCCGGCCCGCAACGCCGGCAGCCCCGGCTCGGCCCGTGCCATGGCGTCGCGCAGGACGTCGAGGTGCTCGAGCTGGCCCCGGAGGAAGAGCGCGTCGTACACCGCCATCAGGGACGGGAAGTACTTGTAGAGCGAGGGGGGCTGGACGCCGAGACGCCGGGCCACCTCGGCGAGGCTGAGGCCGTTCACCCCCTCCTCCGTCATCACCTCGACGGCGATGTCCAGGATCTCCTCGATCGTCTCCTGGCGGCGCCGCGCCCGGCGGTCGGGGCGTTGCACGGTCTCCTCCGCCCTCCTGCTCGAGGGTGTCGTCGACCGTCCGGGCCATGACTCTGAGTATATCTAAAGAACTGCTTGACAGCAATAGCTAATGGTATTAGCTTGCGAGTGGTCCGAGCAGAGGAGGAGAACATGGCGAGCAAGAGCGGACGGTGGTGGTTGACCCATGACAGCTGCGACCTCGTGATCGACAGCACTCCCGACCGCCTCTACGACCTCGTGGCCGAGCTGCCCCGGATGGGCGAGTGGAGCCCGGAGTGTCAGAGCGTCGAATGGGTGGACGGCGCGACGGGTCCCGCCGTCGGGGCCAGATTCGTCGGCCACAACCGGGGCGGTCCCCGCGGGCTCTTCAAGTGGTCCCGTCACGGGCGTGTGCTCGTCGCCGACCGGGGCCGCGAATTCGTGTTCGTGACCGAGGAGGGTGGCCGCGAGTCGACCGAGTGGCACTACCGGTTCGAGCCGGTCGACGGCGGCACCCGGGTCAGTGAGGCCTACGAGGTCAGGTGGATCCCGACCTGGGCCCGGATCGTGGACGTCCCGACCAACCGCTGCCGCGAACTGCGCGAGGCGATGCGCCACACGCTCGGACAGCTCAAGACGACCGCCGAGTCAAAGAGCGAAGCCGACACGCGATGAGCCTCGACCTGGCGTCGGACGCCTACGTGCTCGGGGCCGACCAGGGCGAGGCGCTCTGGTTCGCGGATGCCCTCGTCACCTACAAGGCGACGGGCAGCCAGACCGGTGGTGGCCTGACCGTGGCGGAGGTTCGGGCACCGCGGGGTGCCGGGTCGCCGCGTCACCGGCACGCCAACGAGGACGAGGCCTGGTACGTCATGGAGGGGGAGTTGACGTTCTGGCTCGGCGACGAGCAGCGAACCGTCGGCGCGGGCGACTTCGTCTTCGGGCCGCGGGATGTCGACCACCGTTTTCGTGTCGATTCGGAAGAGGCACACTTCCTCCTCCTGCTCACACCGTCCGGCTTCGAGGAGTTCACCCGGGCCTGCGGGTGGCCGGCGACCGCGTTGACGATGCCCCCGGCCGACCTGCCCGAACGGGACGATCGGCCCTGCTCCAGGACGCGGCCCACCGTCACCAGATCCACATCGTTCCCGACCCAACACCAGCGACAGGAGTCACACCATGATCACCACCTACAAGGCCGCACCCGATATCGACGTGTTGACGTCGAGCTTCCCCGTGCCGGGGTTCGGGCTCATCCCGATCAATGCGTTCGTCCTCCATGCCGCCGAACCCGTGCTGGTCGACACCGGCACCGTGGTCGAGAGCGACGACTTCATGGACGCCCTCAGGTCCGTCATCGATCCCTCCGACCTCCGTTGGATCTGGCTCACGCACACGGACTTCGACCACATCGGCTCGTTGCACCGCCTGCTGGCCGAGAACCCGCAGCTGCGCGTCATCACCACCTTCCTGGGAGTCGGCATCATGGGCCTGTCGGCGCCGCTGCCGATGGAACGGGTGCACCTGCTCAACCCGGGGCAGACGATCACCGTGGGCGACCGCACCCTCACCGCCGTCAAGCCGCCGGCGTTCGACAACCCGGTCACGACCGGTTTCCACGACGACCGGTCCGGTGCCCTCTTCAGCGCCGACTGCTTCGGCGCCCTCCTGGCCGACGTCCCCCAGCGCGCCGAGGACCTCTCGGACGAGGACCTGCATCAGGGCCAGGTCTTCTGGGCGACCGTCGACTCGCCGTGGCTGCACAAGGTCGACCGTGGCCTCTTCGCCAAGGAGCTGGACGGGTTGCGCGCGCTCAGTCCCGCCCTCGTCCTCAGCAGCCACCTCCCGGCGGCCGAAGGTGCCTCGCTGGACCGGCTCCTGGCCACCCTCGAGTCGGTGCCGGACGCACCATCGTTCGTCGGGCCCGACCAGCCGGCGCTGGAGCAGATGCTGGCACAGATGACTGGTCCCGGGACCGACGCATAGCCTGCCCATCGCAGACCTCGTAGCGGGAGGAAGCGATGGGCAAGAACGGCCTGCAGGGCCGCAACTGGGTACTTGCCGCGATGATCTTCGCGGTGGCGATGACGTTCATCGACCAGACGATCGTCTCCATCGCCGTCCCCGACATCCAGCGCGAGCTCGGCCTCACCTCGACCGGCGTCCAGTGAGACGCTCGACATCGCTCATGGTGAAGGGGTCCGGGGCCATGAATGCTCCTGTTGTCGTTCCTCATGAAGACGGCGCGTCCTGCCGACAGTTACAGGGAGACGGACCTCGGACCGCGACCCGACGTAACCTCGCGCCCGACGGCTCGTCTCCTGACCGGCGGTCTGACGTCAAGGAGGCAGAAATGGCGAATGTCAGCAGACGCATCGGCACCGTCGTGGCGATCGTGGCCACGGCGGGTCTGCTCGCCACCGGGTGCAGCGTCGTGAGCAAGGTGCGCCAGACCGTGCACAACGTCGAGGGCAACAAGGCGACCATCGACTCGTTCACGCAGAACCTGCAGTCGAACCAGAGCGTGCCGTTCGAGGCGACCTACACGACGTCGGGCAGCTCGCCCGCCACCATCGTCTACGCCGTCGACCCTTCGAAGGGCGGGCTGGCCTTCCACGAGACCCAGACCGGCGCCAGCGCGTCCAACGTCCAGCTGATCGTGAACTCCTCGGGCGAGTACGCCTGCAACCAGAGCGGCTCGGGTGGAGCGTGGTCGTGCCAGACGCTCGGCAAGGCCGACGCCGCCGCTCAGAACAAGATCTTCGACATCTACACGCCGTCGCACTGGATCTCCTTCCTCAAGGGGGTCTCCCTGGTGGCCGGGCTGGCCGGCGACAAGGTGACGTCCTCGACCATGTCGCTGAACGGCTTCTCCATGAACTGCGTCGACCTGGTCGCCCATGGAGTGCCGGGGACGAGCACCATCTGCAGCACGTCGCAGGGCATCCTCGGGTACGTCAAGGTGGCGTCCGACTCCACCAGCTTCCAGATCACGAACTTCTCCTCCTCGCCTGCGGCCTCCCTCTTCCAGCTGCCGCCGGGGGCCACCGTCACACCGCTCACCACCCCCACCACGTGAGCGTCGGTGCCGGCGTGCCGCCCCGCCTGCCCTGGCGGTCAGCGGCCCCGATCGCCGCTACCCTCCCTGACCCGGGGACCAGCGCCACCACGGTCTCGCCGCCGCCCTCATGACCCGCCGGACCGCGTGGCACGCGCTCGCCCACGCCTGGGAGCTCGAGGACAAGAGCCGCTGACGACCCTTCATCACCCGCTACGACACCTCCGGCCCCGGTGTCCGCCTGGCCGTGAAGGACCTCATCGACATGGAGGGGGAGCCGACGACGGCCGGCTGCCGGGCCGTGGCGGCGAGGGCGACGCCGGCGGAGAGGGACGCCGCGTGCCTGGCCGGGGCGCGAGCGGCGGGAGCCCGCATCGTCGGGCGCACCAATCTGCACGAGCTGGCCCTCGGGGTCACCGGCGTGAACCCGTGGTTCGGCACGCCACGGAACCCGCTCGACCCCGCCCTCGTCCCCGGTGGCTCGTCCAGCGGCTCGGCCGTCGCCGTCGCCACGGAGGAGGCGGACGTGGCCTACGGCAGCGACACCGGTGGGTCCGTGCGCATCCCCTCCGCGTGCTGTGGCACGGCCGGCCTGAAGACCACGTGGGGCCGCATCCCGCTCGCCGGCGTGTGGCCGCTCGCACCGAGCTTCGACACGGTGGGGCCGATGGCCCGCGACGTCGCCGGTCTCGTCACGGGCATGCAACTGCTCGAGCCGGGATTCACCGTGGGTGACGTGCCCGTGGGCGACCTCTCCGTCGCGGCGCATGCCCATCGATGCCGATCCCGCGCATCAGCGACGCCATCGACCGGGCGCTGAACCTGGTCGGCTGGGAGTGCAGCGCGCTGCCGCTGCCGGGGTGGGACGACGCCACGCATGCAGGCGGGACTCCTCCTGGTCGTCGAGGCGTGGAATTCCGACGCGACGCTGGTGGAGGCCGACCCCGGGGGCATCGGCGACGACGTGCGGGCGCGGCTACGGCTCGGGTCGACCTTCGATGACGCCGCCGTGCGGGCGGCCTGGCTGGCCCAGCGCGACTGGAAGGCGACGCTCGAGCGGGTCTTCGCCGAGGTCGACATCCTCGTCACGCCGACCCTGACCATCTTCCCGCCGCGCCTCGAGGCCGGCGAGGACCTCCTGGTGTCACGCTGCACGCTCCCGGTCAACCTCGCCGGCGTGCCCGCGCTCTCGTTGCCGGTGCCGACGTCCGGGCCGCTGCCGGCCAGCATCCAGCTGATCGGGCCCGCGCACGGCGAGGAGCGGCTGCTCGCCGCCGGCGCCCTGCTCGAAGCGGCCATGGCAGCGGGCTGAGCAGGGACGACGGGCTCTCCGTAAGGCCGGCCGAGGATCGGTGTTCCCGGCCTGAGAAGGAGGTTCCATGCGCCAGCGATCCGAAGCGCCACCTCGCCGGAGTCTGAAGGTCCTCGCCGGCCTGGCGGCTCCCACTCGCAGCGCCTCTCCGCTGCGGCCACCGGCGGCAACCGGCTGGTGGGCAAGGAGGGCGGCGTGGCGATGTCGGGTTCCTGACCGGCCGGTCATCCATGACGGCGGAGGAGACCGCGGCCGATGTCCGCCAGGTGCTGCCGCACGCTGTCGGGTGAGACGATCTCGACGGTGTCGGCGAAACCAGCCAGCTGCCGGGCGACCATGACCTCCGACTGCGCCCGCAGCTCCACGTCGATCCGCCCGTCGCGCTCCCTCGTCGGCGGCCTCGACGCGGTTCCCGAACAGATAGCGCAAGACGTCCAGACGGTCCGCGTCGGTCCGGAGCCGCACGACGACCGGCGCCCGCTGCGCGTCCACGTCGATGACGATGGAGCTCCAGGCGTCCGCCAGGTCGAAGTCGTCGGGCCGCACGGCCGGCCGCTCGGTGATCACCACCGACTGCACGCGGCTCACGCGGAAGGTGCGCTGCCCCGCGTCCGTGTCGCCCACCAGGTACCAGGTGTTGTTCTTGACGACGAGCCCGAGCGGATGCACCGTCCTCGTCGAGGCGCGTCCGTCGCGTCCGCGGTAGCCCAGGTCGACCTGGACCCCGTCGATGACGGCGCGCTGGAGCGTCTCGAGATGCGCCGGGGGCGCGGGCTCCGCGTGGTCCCATCCCGCCGGGTCCCGGACCACGGCCCCGGCCGCCGCCTCGGCGTGGGCACGGAAGGTGGCCGGGAGGGCGCGGACCAGCTTGCGCAGAGCGGCCCGCACCTCGGGGGTGGCGGCACCGGGCCCGGCGATGAGGAAGAGCGCCCGGGCCTCGTCCGCGGTGAGCCCGCTCAGGTCCGTCCGGGCCCCGCCGACGAGCTCCCACCCTCCGCCACGGCCGGGCTGGGAGTACACGGGGACGCCTGCCATGGCGAGGCCCTTCGAGGTCCCGGCGGGCCGTGCGCTCGCTCACCTCGAGCTCCTCGGCCAGCTCGGCCGCGGTCACCCGCCCCTTCGCCTGGAGGACGAGGAGGGCGGCGACGAGGCGATCGGCGCGCATGGGCCCAGTTTCGCTCAAAAAGTGGCCAGAAGATGGCCAGTTTAGGGCGCAGCATGGCCTCATCCCTCGAACGGCGCCGGCTGAGGACGGCAGAAACGGAGACGACACCATGCCAGGACTCGTACCCCCGCTGACCGACGAGCGTGAGGCCCTCCTCGCCTTCCTCGGGCAGCAGCGAGACGCCCTGCGGTACGCCGCCCACGGGCTGACCGACCAGCAGGCGTCCGACTCACCCGACCGTCTCGGAGCTGACGCTGGCGGGCCTCATCAAGCACGCCACCCTGGTCGAGCGGGCGTGGACGTCGTTCCTCACCGCCGGTGACACCAGCGTCTTCGTCCCCCGGGACGACTGGGCCGACGGGTTCCGCCTGGTCGACGGCGAGACCCTCGCCGACGTGATCGCCCTCTCCGAGGAGCAGGCCCGGATCACCGAGAAGATCGTCGCCGCCATCGACGACCTCGGCGGCCCGCTGCCTCCGACGATCGACCTGGTCCCGTGGATCCCGGGCGGGATCGTCTGGACGCCGCGCTGGGTCCTGCTCCACCTGATTGAGGAGACGGCCCGCCACGCCGGGCACGCGGACATCATCCGGGAGTCGATCGACGGTGCCACCTGCTGGACCGTGATGGCGGCGGCAGAGGGCTGGCCCGAGCAGGACTGGACGTAGCCTGCTCGGTGGATGCAGATCGACGTCTGGTCGGACTTCGCGTGTCCGTGGTGCGCGCTCGGGCTCTACCGCCTCGAGGCGGCGCGCCGCGCCTTCGAGCACGGCGACCGGGTCACGGTGGTGCACCGGTCCTTCGAGCTCGACCCCCGCGCCCCGGCGCGCCGGGAGCGGTCGATGGAGGCGGCGGTGGCGGCGAAGTACGGGTTGAGTGCCGAGCGGGTCCGGGCGGGCCATGACCAGCTCACCGCGCTGGGCCAGGAGGTCGGACTGACGTTCGACTTCGGGCGGGTGCGGCTGGGCAGCACGTTCGACGCCCACCGCCTGGCGCAGGCGGCGCGGGGCACCGAGTGGCGAGGACCGTGTGGTGAAGGATCTCTTCGCGGCGCACTTCACCGAGGGCCGCCAGCTCTCGGACCACGAGGTCCTGCGCGACGTGGCCCGCTCGTCCGGCCTGCCCGAGCACGTCGCCGAGGAGGTCCTCGCGACCGATGCCTACGCCGACGTGGTGCGGGCCGACGAGGCCGCGGCAGAGGACCACGGGGTGACGGGCGTGCCCTTCTTCCTGATCGGCGGCGTCTGGCCGGTGCCCGGGGCCCAGGACATCGAGACGATGCTGATCCTGCTCCGCCGCGCCTGGAGCCGCTTAGGCCATTGAGGCCAGGATCTCGTCGACCATCTCGACGGTGGTGTTGGGGTGCAAGAAGGCGAAGCGGGCCACCGTCTCACCCTCCCAACTGGTCGGGGTGACGAAGCCGATCTGGTCGTGCAGGAGGCGGGCGGACCAGTCGTCGTAGTCCGCCTTGACCCACCCCGTCCGGCGGAACAGCACGATGGACAGCCCGGGGTCGCGGACCAGTTCGACGTGGGCCGCCTCGGCGATCCGCTCGGCCGCCCGCTGGGCGATGGCCAGGCCGGCCTCCACGGCATCGCGGTAGGCGTCGAGGCCGTTGACGGCCATGGAGAACCACAACGGCAGGCCCCGGGCCCGCCGGGTCAGGTGGAAGGCGTAGTCGCTCGGGTTCCACTCCTCGGGATTCTCGCTGTGCAGCACCTCGAGGTACTGGGCGTCCTGGGTGTGCACCGCCTTGGCCAGGTTGGGCTGGCGGTAGACCAGCGCGGCACAGTCGAACGGAGCGAACAGCCACTTGTGGGGGTCGACGATGAAGGAGTCGGCGCGCTCGAACCCGGCGAACAGGGCCCCGGCCGACGGCGCGAACAGCGCGGCGGCCCCGCCGTAGGCGCCGTCGATGTGGAACCACAGCGAGTGCTCGGCCGCCACGTCGGCGATGCCGGCGAGGTCGTCCACGATCCCGGCATTGGTCGTCCCGGCCGTGCCCACGACGGCGACCACGTCCCCGCGGCGGGGATCGTCCTGCAGCGCCGCTCGCAACGCCGGACCGGTGAGCCGATGATCCCTCGTCGGCACCGTGAACGAGCCGACCCCGAGGACATGGAGGGCCTTGCCGACCGAGGAGTGGGCGTCCTCGCTGATGGCGACGAGCGGCCGCAGCGGCGCGACGCCATGGCGCCGGTGCGCCGCGGTGTCGCGGGCGACCATCAGCGCCGACAGGTTGCCGGCGGAGCCGCCCGCCACGAAGCAGCCGCCCGCCTCCTGCGGGAGCCCCGCCTGCGCCGCGAGGACGGCGAGTGCCTGGTTCTCGGCCACGACCACCCCTGCCGCCTCGAGCCACGAGGTCCCGTGCAGCGAGGAGCACGAGACGAACATGTCGAAGAGGAGGGAGGCCTTGGTGGGTGCGGCCGGGATGAACGACAGGAAGCGAGGGCTGTCGCACGACACGACCGCGGTCGAGAGCTCGTCGACGAAGAGCTTGAGCACCTGGGCGGCGTCGGTGCCCTCCGCCGTCATGAGGCCGGCGAGCTCGGCGTCGAGCGAGGAGACGAGGCCACCGAAGTCGAGGGCCACCGGGTCCATCGACAGGCGCTCCCGGCAGGCCGCGAAGATCAGGTCCGCCATCGACTCGTCGTAGTGGAACATCGCGCTCGTCATCGGGCGTGCGGCTCTCCGGGACCGGGGTGGCGCGCCGGCCGGCGCGCCATGCCTCCTCGGCCCGGCTGGCGACCTCGTGCAGGGTGGCGCCGGTCTTGGCGGCGGCGAGCGCGACGTCGTCGAACTCCGCCTTGGCCCGCCCGCCGGTCACCTTCATGCGGATGGTGATCCCGTCCACGGTGACCTGGTCGAGCTGGCGGGCGACCGGCCACCGCTCGATCGCGGTGGCGCGGATCCCCATCGTCCCGGTGACCCGCTGGATCTCGGCGCGCAGGGCGGCGCCGCGCGTGACGTCGGCCAGCACGTGCAGGACGTGGCCCGGCCGGCCCTTCTTCATGGTGACCGGGCTGACCCACGCGTCGAGTGCTCCGGCGTCGAGCGCGGCCGCCACGGCGTAGCCGAGTTGCTCGCCCGTCACGTCGTCGAGGTTGGTCTCGAGCACCAGCGCGGCTTGGCCGGGGCCGACGGACGGCTGATCGGTCCGGCGCCCGATCACGACCTGGGTGCAGTTCGGCAGGTCCTCCATCTCGCCTGCGCCCGCGCCGAAGCCCGAAGCGCTGATCGTCATGTCGGGCAGCGGCCCGAACGACGAGCACAGGGCCGCCAGGAGGGCGGCGCCGGTCGGCGTCGTGAGCTCGAGGTCGACCTCCCGCCCGTAGGTCGGGATGCCCTCGAGCAGGCGAACCGTCGCCGGGGCCGGATTGGGCAGGCGGCCGTGGGCGCTGCGCACCGTCCCGCGACCGGTGGCAACCGCGGACGCCTGCACCTCGTCGACACCCAGCACCTCGAGTGCGGCCGCCGTGCCCACGATGTCGACGACGGCGTCGTGGCCGCCGACCTCGTGGAAGTGCACCTGGTCGACGGGTCGCCGGTGCAGGGCCGATTCGACCGAGGCCAGCGATCGGAAGACGTCGAGCGCCCTGCGGGCCACGCGTGCCGGCAGCGCTGCCTCATCGATGAGCGCGACGATCGCCGCATAGGTGCGGACGACGACGTCATCGCCGCCGACGATGGACGCGGGTGCAGGCGATGCCTCCCCGCATGCCCTCCTCCACGCGGAGCTGCCACCCCGGCAGCTCGAGCCTCCCCAGGAGGCCGCGCACCTCGTCGACGTCCGCTCCGGCGTCGATCAGCGAGCCGAGCGCCATGTCGCCGGCGATGCCGGCGAAGCAGTGGAACCAGGCCACGGTGGTGGCGCGGTCGAGGGGATCCGTCACGGCAGGAGCCGGGCGATCGCGCAGGCCGCCCCGTAGCCGTTGTCGATGCCCACGACCGTGAGGCCGGACGAGCAGGCGGAGAGCATGGTGAGCAGCGCCGTCACGCCCTCGAAGGCGGCGCCGTAGCCGGTGCTCGTCGGCACCGCGACGACGGGGGCCGGGGTGAGGCCGCCCACGACGCTGGCCAGCGCACCCTCCATGCCGGCGATCACCACGACGGCATCGGCCATCGCGATGGTGTCGACCTCGGCCAGGAGCCGATGCAGCCCGGCGACGCCGCAGTCGGCGAGCAGCGTCGGGTCGAACCCGAGTGCGCCCAGGACGGCCGTGCACTCGGTGGCGACGGGGAGGTCAGCGGTCCCCGCCGTGACCACGACGACGGAGCCGGCCCGCCGAGGCGCCGGACGGAAGACCACGGTCGAAAAGGAACCGCTCTCCGCCACGGCGCCGGGTCCGACCCCGAGTCCGGTGGCCACCGCGGCCACCGCTTTGACCTGGGCCTCGGTGGCCCGGGTGAGCAGGACGGGCCCGTCGGTGGCGGTGAGCAGCTCCTCGACGACCGCGGCCGCGTGCTGTGGCGTCTTGCCGGGCCCGTAGACCGCCTCGGGCATGCCGAGGCGCAGGTCACGGTGATGGTCCACGCGGGCGAACCCCAGGTCCGAATAGGGCAGGCGGCGCAGCCGGCGGACGGCGTCGTCGGGCGTGCACTCGCCCGCGGCGACCTGTTCGATGAGCGTGCGCAGCGTAGAAGCGTCCATGACCTGCTCTATCCTGCCCAACTGTGAACCCCCCTGCGACCACGGTCGCCTACTTCGGCCCGGCGGCGACCTTCACCCAGGAGGCGCTCCTCACCCAACCGGACCTGGCACCGGCGGATCTGCGGCCGCTCGGATCGATCACGGCCGTGCTCGAAGCCGTCGCCCGGGGTGACGTCGACCTGGGCTTCGTGCCCATGGAGAACGCGATCGAGGGGACCGTCAGCGCCACCATCGACGGGCTGATCCACGACGTCGACCTCCACATCGTGCGGGAGGTCGTGATGGACATCCACCTCCACCTCATGGCCCGCCCCGGCACCGGCCTGGACGACATCCGCCACGTGGACTCCTATCCCCATGCCCTGGCCCAGTGCCAGAAGTTCCTGGCCGACGCACTGCCCGACGTCGAGCAGCGCGCCGCCAACTCCACCGCCGACGCGGCGCGGCTCCTCGGGGAGTCACCCGACGGCAAGGACGGGGCGGCGATCGCGCCGCGGCTGGCGGCCGAGCGCTACGGCCTGGTCGTCGTCGCGGAGGACGTCGAGGACCACCCGGACAACCAGACACGCTTCGTCCTCGTCGCCCGCACCCGCGTCCCGAAGCCGACCGGCCACGACAAGACGAGCATCGTCTGCTTCCAGCGGGCCGACCACCCGGGCAGCCTGCACGGGATCCTCGGCCAGTTCGCGGCGCGCAACATCAACCTGACGAAGCTCGAGTCCCGCCCGACCAAGCAGGGGCTGGGCGACTACTGCTTCGTGATCGATCTCTCAGGGCACGTCGGCGACGAGGTGGTGGCCGACTGCCTGCGCGACCTGCATGCCGGGCTGGCGGGGGTCAAGTTCCTCGGCTCGTACCCGGCGGCGGGCGAGCACGGGCCCGAGCAGCGACGCCAGGCGGACGCCGCCTGGCAGGCCGCCGACGAGTGGTTGCGCGGGTTGCGCGGCGCTATCGAGTAGCGGGCTCCGCCGGGCTGCGCTCGAGCGATCCCGGTAGGCGGCCCGCCAGCAGAAGGGCCACGACGGCGGCCAGCGCCGCCACGGCGAAGGCGATGACCACGCCGCCTGCGATCGGCGCGTGAACCCCTGGACACGGCGGCGACGGCAGCGCCGCCGATGCCGACGCCGAGGGCGATCCCGAGGACGTCGGCGAGGTTCAGCGAGGCCGAGGCCCATCCCTCCCGGCCCGGGGGCGCCGCCCGCATCATCATGAGCGTGATCGGCGCGTAGCTGAGACCCATGCCCAGCCCGGCGGCGGACCAGGCGACGAACGCTTCCCACACGGGCACGCCGGGATGGAGCTGCCACGCCATGCCGACCGTCCCGGCCAGGATGAGGAGCAGCCCGGTGCGCACCAGTCGCGTCCCCTCCCACTGCTGGTTCAGCCGGGCCTGGATCCACGAGCCGGCGGTCCAGGCCAGCGTGCATGCGGTGACCACGGCGCCCGCCATGACGATGCCGTGGTGACGCACCGTGGTGATGGTCAACGTGACGTACGCGTCGGCGCCGAAGAAGGCGAAGGTGAGGAGCCCGCGGCTGAGGATGGTGGCCGGGAGTCCGCGAGCGGCGCGCAACGTGCCGACGGGCAGCAGGCGGCGCAAGGGCGCGAAACCCACGAGCACCCCCACCGAGGCGAGGCCCACCGCGATGAGCACGGTGTGGGCGCCGAACGCCCCCAGCACGAAGGCGGTGCCGGCCGCCGTGCGTACCGCGTCGGTGACCTTGTGCTCGTCGAGCGACGTGGTGCCGGGCCGGCCGAGGCGGGCCAGCGCGGGCACGGCGATGGGCCCCGTCACGGCCACGAGCGGGATCAGGCCGAGGAACACCCAGCGCCACCCGAAGAGGTGCGCGACCACTGCGGCGACGCCCGGGCCGACGACACCGGGCACGACCCAGGCGGTCGAGAGGACCGCCATCATCGCGCGCCCGCTGCGCCTCGTGCAGGCTGCGACCGATGGCGACGTAGGCGACGGCCGGCACTGCCCCTGCACCGAGCCCCTGCAGGATACGCCCGACGACGAGCACCCACATCGCCGGTGCCAGCCCGGCCACCAGGAGGCCGGCCGAGAACAGCACGAGCCCCGCCACGAAGGGCCGTGCCGGCCCGTGCCGGTCCGCGTCACGGCCGGCCACGACGATGCCGACGAGGCTGGCCAGCTCGAAGCTCGAGAAGACCCATCCGTAAAGCGCCAGGCCATGCAGGTCACGAGCCACGACCGGCATCACCGTGATCACCGCCAGCGCTTCGGACGCGATGAAGGTGACGCTGAGCACCAGTCCGGTCGTGAGGGCCCGCTGCTGCGGAGCCCACAGCCCGTCTCCCGCTGCGCCCCCGTTCACGAGGGCGAGACTACGGCCAGGAGCCGCTGGTACTCTGCGGCCGGGAGGGCCCATGGCGCTGCAGACCATCGACGTCGACCAACATCTCTTCGAATCGAGGACGACCTGGTCCGAGTACATCGACCCCGGGCACCGTGCCGACGCGCTCTCCATCACCGACGACGAGGCGGGGTGGCCCTGGTTGACGTGGCGGGGCAGCCGCCTCACCCCGCTGGAGGTGCCGATCCCCGAGCGTTCCACCCTGATCGGCGACGACCGGCTCCGGCGCCTGCGAGGCGAGCGCGCGCCGGCGTCGTTCGACGAACTCGTGCCCGACGCCTACCGCCTCCCCGATGCACGTCTGGCGTCACTCGACGCCTTCGGGCTCGATGCGGCCGTCATGTTCCCCAACTACGGCCTCCTGTGGGAGCAGCGGTTGGCGTCGGACCGGGAGGCACAGCGGGCCAACGCGCGGGCCTACAACCGCTTTGCCGCCGACGTCTGCGCCGAGGGCGACGGGCGGCTCTTCGGCGTGGCCCACGTGCTGCTGCACGACCCCGCATGGGCGGTGGAGGAGATCCGGCGGGTGCGCGCCGAAGGCGTGCGGCTGGCCATGATCGCCCCGGCGCCGGTGGACGGCAAGCCCCTCTCGCACCCGGATTTCGACCCGGTGTGGGCCGCCTTCAGTCGCGAGGGAGTCGCCCCGGTGTTCCACGTCTCCGAGTTCGAGAGCCCCCTCCATCCAGCCTGGCGCGAGGGCGAGCAGGAAGACGGCGAGCAGCTCTTCGACTCCATCTTCTTGTACCTGGCACCGGCGGTCGCCCTGGCGAACCTGATCCTCCACGGGGTGCTCGAGCGTTTCCCGGACCTGCGCATCGGCGTCGTCGAGCTGACCGCGAGCTGGGTGCCGAGCTTCCTGTTGCACATCGACGGCGCATCGGACTTCTACACCCAACGCCACGGTGAGCCGTTCCGCCAGCTGGCCGAGCGCCCCTCGCAGTACTTCCTCCGCCAGGTCCGGGTGGCCGCGCTGCCCTACGAGATGCCGAACCGCCTCGTGCCCAAGGTCGGCGACGACACGTTCATGATCGGCAGTGACTGGCCCCACGCCGAGGGCGTCGCCGACCCGATGGCCGCGGCGCAGCGAGCCGTCGCGGGGCTGGCCGATGCCGGCCCGTGGCAACATCCTCGGGGCCAACGCAGCTTGGCTTCTGGGCCTGTGACCATCGACCTCGAAGCGGCGGCAGCGGAGCGCGAACGGCTGCGCAACCTGTATCTGCAGCGAACCGGTGCGCCGTCCGCCATCGACCGCGCGGGGAGTGCACCACCTGGCGCTGCTGTGCTCCGACGTCGAGCAAACCATCCGCTTCTACCAGGAGCTGCTCGGCTTCCCCCTCGTCGAGCTCTTCGAGAACCGCGACTACAAGGGGTCGACCCATCTGTTCTTCGACCTCGGGCACGACAACACCTTGGCCTTCTTCGACTTTCCGGATCTCGGTCTCGGCGCCTATACGGGAGGTGCTCGGCGGCTTCCACCATCTCGCCATCTCGGTGGACCAGAAGCAGTGGGACGCAGCCCGGGTGCGCCTCGAGGCTGCGGGCATCCCGACGCAGATCGAGAGCGAGATCTCGCTGTACTTCTCCGACCCCGACGGCGTGCGACTCGAGCTCATCGCCGAGGATCTCGGATCGCTGTACGGCACCCCTCTGCACTGATGGCCGTCACCGGGCTGGCCAACCTGGCCGTGAAGGTCGCCGATCTCGAGTCCGCCTGCGCCTGGTACGCGGCGGCCGGTGCAACGGTCACCGACACCGGTCGAGTGGGAGAACGGGCGCCGGGCCGACGTGCAGCTGGGCACCCTGTCCCTGACCCTCTTCACACAGGCGATCTACGAGGACGCGTGCGTGTTGCCGGCCGAGGGGTTCCTGCATCCGGCTCTCTTCGTGGACGATCTCGATGCGGAGCTGGCGCGCCACGAGGTCCTGTGGGGACCGCGGACGGTGAGCGGGACCTTCGGCACGCGCCGCATCGCGTTCGTCGAGGCGCCGGGCGGCATCCGCCTCGAGTTCATGGAGCAGGTCGAGGAACCACCGGGCTGACACGCCGCCCGGCCCGTGCCGCGCGCCCGGGTTCGTCGGGGAGTGACATCCCGCTCCCGGCGAGCCCTTCATGTGAGAATTCGCCCCGCCCCGACGGCAGAGGAGGACTGGGATGACGACGAGTACGAGCGCGGCGACCCCCCCGATACCCAAGCACGGCTTCACCAAGGACGGGACTCCGGTCTACGCGCGCACGCATCGCTACGCGAAGATGGACACCGCAGCGCAGCGCTTCAACGCGAAGTTCGGCCTCAAGATCACGTTGCTCGTGGGGACGATGTGGGCCGCCTATCTCTTTGCCGCCATTGCGTTCGTGAGCCTGCCGTCAACGATCAAGACCCACAGTCCGACGGTGCTCGTCCTGTGGTTGTCGTCCGAATTCATCCAGCTCGTGCTCCTCCCGATCATCATCGTGGGGCAGAACATCCAGTCGAGGGCGGCCGATGCCCGGGCAGCCAAGACCTTCGAGGACGTCGAGGACGCTCGCAAGAAGATCGAGCACGCCATCGACCTGCTCGACGTCCACACCGAGGGCGGTTTGCACGACGCCGTGGCCATGATCGTCGATGCCATCAACGCGAAGACGCCGCCCGGCGCCGCCGCGACGTGACCGGCGATCAGGAGCCCTCGAAGACCTCGTCGAGCTGGCGGGGTCGCGGTGCCGTGGACGCGGCTCCTGTGCTCAGAGCAGCGGTCACCTCGCGCCTCGAGGGCAGCGTCGCCATGGCCACGGCGGCGGTGGCGGCGAGCAGCCCGGCTGCCAACGAGAAGGCGAGCGCATAGCCGTCGGTGAGCGCCGCCGCCGTGTGCGCCGGCGTGGTGGCCACTCCGGCCGAGCGCGCCTGACGTTCGGTTGGCCGCTACCGTTGCGAGGAGGGCGAGACCGATGGATGCCCCGACGGTACGCGACGTGTTCAACAGGCCCGACGCCAGGCCGGCTTCTTCTCGCGGCACCCCCGCCGTCCCCGCGACGGCGATGGGCGTGACGGCCAGTCCCATGCCCAACCCGATGAGTACGAACGGGCCGAAGAGATCGGCGAGGAACGTGCTGCCCGGCGAGATCTGGGCCAACCAGGCCAACCCGCCGCCGGCGACGAGTGTGCCGGCGAGGATGAGCAGCCGGGGGCCGAAACGGGGTACGAGGCGAGCCGTGACCTGCGCGCCGGCGGCGATCAGCAGTGTCTGCGGAAGGAAGGCGAGCCCGGCCTGGAGGGGGCTGTAGCCCAGCACGTGCTGCATGTAGAGCGTCTCGAAGTACCAGGACCCGAACAGCGCACCGAACATCATCAGCATCACGGCGTTGCCGCCGGCGACCGAGCGTGAACGGAAGATGTGCAGCGGCACGAGCGGTGCTCTCGAGAACCGGGCCTGCAGCACGAGGAACACGGCGATGAGCAGGACGCCCAGAAGGAGCGGGAGGAGGACCTGCGTCGATCCCCACGAATAGGTCTCGGTGCGCACGAGGGCGAACACCAGCGCGACGAGCCCTCCGGTCACCGTGATGGCCCCGGCCAGATCGAGATGGCGGTGCACCATCTGCGCTCTTGACTCCGGGAGGTACCGCCGCGCCGCGACAAGACCCACGATCCCGACCGGCACGTTGACGAAGAGGATCCAACGCCAGCTGAGGAAATCGGTCAGGATGCCACCGAGCAGCGCGCCGGCGGATGCTCCCGCGGCGGACACCGCGCTCCAGGCGCCGAGTGCCCTGGCGCGGGCGGGACCCTCGGCGAAGGTCGCCGTCAGGATCGTGAGCGTGGCGGGAGCGAGGATGGCGGCTCCCAGTCCCTGCAGGGCCCGCGCGCCGATGAGCAGGGCCTCACTCTGCGCCAAACCACCGAGGAGGCTGGACAGAGTGAACACGGCCAGACCGACCAGGAAGATCCGCCGGCGACCGAAGAGGTCGGCGGCCCGGCCGCCGAGGAGGAGGAAGCCGGCGAAGGTCAGCGTGTAGGCGTTGATCACCCACTGGAGGTTCGACGAGCTGAAGTGCAGATCGCGTTGGATGGACGGCAGCGCCACGTTGACGATGGACGCGTCGAGGACGACCATGAACTGGCCGACCAGGACCAGGCTGAGAACGAGCCAGGGCGCCACGTAGCGCCCCGGTGCGATCTCGATGGCGCTGCCGCCGTCATGGGTGTCTCCGCGCATGGGTCTCCTTGGGCTAGAGCGTCCGGATGCTCAATCCCCAACAGCGCGCAACGTCGGGCTGCGCCCCGCTATTCCCGCACGTGCGTGTCACACGGCACGATCCGGGTCGAACACGGATGTCTCGGTTGGACCACCGAGTCTGGCGGCCGGGTGTGACAGGCTCGCGCCCGATGACCGGGACGCCACCCCGGTTGGATCGTGCGTGGAATGTCGCAACGGGCCGCCGAGATGGAGGTGGCGGCCGACCGCAGTTACGGCGAGGAATTTCGGCGGTGCTGTCGATTGGGCCGCGTGCCGTTCGTGTAGAGGGCGACCACCGGTGCCGGATCGGCGGTCCCGGGAGAAGGAGAGTGTCCACATGACCCAGTACCTGATGAGCGTGGCGATGATCGACGGCGAGCCGATGCCACCGGAGGAGGACATGCAGCGAGCTTTCCAGCAGGTCGACCGCTTCAACGCAGAGGTGCAGACGGCCGGGGCCTGGGTCTTCGCCGGCGGCCTCATGCCGGCGTCCGTCGGCAACGGTCGTCCGGGCCGACGGCGGCGAGGTCCTGGTGACGGACGGCCCGTTCACCGAGTCCAAGGAGCACATCGGCGGGTTCTGGGTGATTGAGGCGCCCGACCTCGACGCGGCGCTGGCGTGGGCGGCCAAGGCCTCCCGGGCCTGCGAGAAGCCGGTCGAGGTCCGTCCGTTCCAGGAGGAATCCCGAAGCCTGATGCCAGGCCCGGCCGCCGGGGAGCCAAGGGAGGAGATCGCGCGGGTCTTCCGCGAGGAGTACGGGCGGGCCGTCTCGGTCCTGGTCCGGACCTTCGGCGACATCGACCTGGCCGAGGAGGGCGTGCAGGAAGCCTTCACCATCGCCGCGACGCGGTGGCCCGAGAGCGGACTGCCGCCCAGCCCGGCCGGGTGGATCATCACGACGGCGCGCAACCGCGTCGTCGACCGGCTGCGGCGGGAAGCCTCCCGGGAGGACCGCCAGGCGCAGGCCGCTGCTCCTCCAGCAGCGCGACGAATCCGACGAGGAGCTGGCAGTGCACGACGATCGTCTCCGACTGATGTTCACCTGTTGCCACCCGGCCCTGGCGCCGCCAGCCCAGGTCGCGCTCGACCCTCCGCCTGCTCGGTGGGCTGTCGACACCCGAGATCGCGAGGGCCTTCGTGGTGCCCGAGGCGACCATGGCCCAGCGCATCGTGCGCGCCAAGGCCAAGATCCGCGACGCCCGCATCCCCTACCGGGTGCCGAGCAGCGCCGAGCTCCCCGACCGGCTCCGTCCGGTGCTGGCGGTGATCTATCTCGTGTTCAACGAGGGATACGCCGTCACCGCGGGCGACCAGCTGGCGCGCGAGGACCTGTGCCGCGAGGCGATCCGCCTCGGCCGCGTGCTGGCGTCGCTCATGCCGGACGAGCCCGAGGTGATCGGCCTGTTGGCGTTGCTCCTCTTGATCGACGCCCGCCGGCCGGCACGCACCGCCCCGGACGGTTCGCTGCTCCCCCTCCCCGAGCAGGACCGGACGCTCGTGGGACCGCGCACAGATCGCCGAGGGGCAGGCGCTCGTCCGGGCCTGTCTGCGCCGCAACGTCCCGGGTCCCTACCAGGTCCAGGCGGCCATCAACGCGGTGCACAGCGACGCGTCGCACGCGGCGCAGACCGACTGGCCCCAGATCCTGGCCCTCTACGACCAGCTGCTCGTCCTGGACCCGTCGCCGGTCGTGGCCCTGAACCGCGCCGTCGCCCTGGCCGAGGTCCGGGGTGCCGAGCCGGGGCTGGCCGCCCTCGACGGGCTGCCCCTCGAGGGGTACCACCTGTTCCACGCCGTGCGGGCCGACCTGCTGCGGCGGCTGGGACGTCCCGTCGAGGCCGCCGCCGAGTACGAGGCCGCCCGTGCCTTGACCGACAACGAGGCCGAGCAGGCATTCCTCGAGCGCGCCCGTGACGCGGCCGGGGCGCCCGGTCGATGACAGACTCGGGCCCGCCATGAAGGTGCACCTCGTCGACGGGACCTACGAGCTGTTCCGCCACTTCTACGGGGCGCCCCCGCACCGCAATGCGGCCGGCCAGGAGGTGGCCGCCGTCAGGGGAGTGGTCGGCTCCGTGCTGCAGCTGTTGAGCGAGGGCGCGACGCACGTGGGCGTGGCCACCGACCACGTGATCGAGTCGTTCCGCAACGACCTGTGGCCGGGCTACAAGACCGGGGACGGGGTCGACCCGGATCTGTGGTCGCAGGCGTGGCCGCTCGAGGAGGCCCTGCACGCGCTCGGGGTCGTGGTGTGGCCCATGGTGGACCTCGAGGCCGACGACGCCCTCGCCAGTGGGGCGGCCGTGGCCGGCGACGACGGCGGGATCGAGCAGGTCATCATCTGCACGCCGGACAAGGATCTCGGCCAGTGCGTGCGTGGCACCCGCGTCGTCCAGCTCGACCGGCGTAAGGACCAGCTGATCGACGAGGACGGCGTGGTGGCCAAGTTCGGCGTCGGTCCGACCTCCATCCCCGACTACCTGGCGCTGGTGGGTGACAGCGCGGACGGGTTCCCGGGCCTGGCCGGCTGGGGCGCCAAGTCCGCCGCCGCCGTGTTGGCGCGGTGGCACCACATCGAGGAGATCCCCGGCGATCCGGCCGACTGGGACGTCACCGTGCGGGGCGCGGCCAAGTTGGCGGCGACGCTGCAGGAGAGCCGGGTGGAGGCGGCGCTGTTCAAGGAGCTGGCCACGCTGCGGATCGATCGCTCGCTGCTGGCCCGGGCCGAGGACCTCCGGTGGCGCGGGCCGACGAGCGAGTTCTCCCGGATCTGCGAGGAGCTCGACGCGCCCGGTCTGGGCCGCCGCGCCGATTCCCTCGGCGCGGCGCGCTGAGGACGTCGTGCGACGCCAGCTCTACGGCGCGGCGCCGACCACCGGCGCGGGGCCCGCGACGTTGAGCGGGAGGACGTAGAGGTCGCGGCTGTTGGGGAATCCGACGGCCCCGGGCACCCAGCCGTGGAAGGCGATCCAGTACGCCCCCGACGGGTCGGTGAACACCGACTCGCCCCCCGGGCCCGCCACGCCGGGACCGCTCGAGAGGATCGGGCTGGTGGACGAGTCGGCGCAGGTCCCGCTCGGCCCGCTGCAGGTGGCCACGCCCACGGCGTAGTTCGCACCGTTCCAGTTGTTGCCCGAGAAGAAGAGGAGGTAGCGCCCCCCCGCGGCGACGAGGTCGGGGGCCTCGACCGTCCCGGCCTCCCAGGGCTGCCCCGGCGTGAGCAGGACGGTGGGGGTGGCGCCCGGCGCGAACGCGGTCCCGGTCCCGTTGAGCTGCTCGGACCAGATCCTGGAGGAGCCCGGGCCGCCGGACTTCCAGAGCAGGTACAGGCCTCCGTTGGGGTCGATGAACGACGCCGGGTCGATGGACCCCCCGAGCGCGGGCTGGCACTCGAGCGGCGCGGTGGACCGGTCGACGAACGGCCCCTGGGGCCGGGTGGCGGTGGCGACCGAGATGCACTCCTTCCCGCTGCCGGCCACGTTGGCCGCGTAGTAGAGGACGAAGCTCCCGCCGATCATGGCCACCGAGGGAGCCCAGGTGTAGTGGGACTGGGCCCAGGCCGGAAGGCTCGGCAGCGCGCTGCCGACAACGGTCCAGTTCGTCCGGTCGGTGGACTCGATGATCTGGATGTTCCCGGCCACCGAATTGGTCGCGTAGGCGTAGTAGGTCTGCCCGACCAGGATGACAGCCGGATCGGGGAAGTCGAAGGGGTACACGAGCCCGGCGCTCGCCCCCCCGTCGAGCTGGGTGCAGGGCCCCGAGACCGCCGAGATGTCCTTGGCCGCCTGGTCGTTGTTGCCGGCCGTGATCTGGCCCAGCGCGTTCTGGACACCGCCCAGGCAGGTCTGCAGCGTGGTGATGTTGGCGCCCTGCAGGAACGCGTGCACCGTGGTGCTCGAGAGTGCGGCGTTGGTCGTGGCCAGCTGGGCGAGTGTGGTGGCGATCGACGCCTGCAGGGCCTCGCGCTTGGCGGCGGTGACCGCGTTGGCAGAGCGAGTCAGCGCCGCGTCGTGCCGCAACGTCGCCAGGTGCGCGTTCGCGGCGGCGAGGGCCGCCTCCTCGCTGCGGGCCCCGGTCCGGGCCGCGACGTCGGTCCACACCGCTGCGACCACAAGGGCGGCGCCCAGCGCCACGATGGCGGCGAGGAGCCAGCCCCGTCGGCGTCGAGGCGGGTCAGCCACTCGAGGACGCCGCGCTCTTGCAGGAGGCCGACACCGATTGCAGGGCCGCGATGGCGCGGACCAACTTGGCGACGGAGAGCGCGTTGAGCGCGCGCTCGACACCGCCCAGGCAGGTTTTGAGGGACGTGATCTGCGATGACTGCTGTGACACATGGGCCTGCGCGGCGGCCAGGGCGCCCAGCGCCCCCTGCAGCTGCGAGGCGTCCTGGTTGAGCGCCGTGGTGTCGCTGCCGACCTGCGCGGTCAGGAGGTCGAGGTCGCGGCGCAGCGACGCCAGTTGGGCCGCGGCGGTGCTCGTCCGGTGCCGGGTCACGCCGAGAGAGGTCTGGGCCCGTTCGAACCGGCCGTGTGCCTGCACCTGGTCGTCGATGAGGTAGCCGAGCGCGGCAGCGAAGAGGACTCCGGCCAGGACGCCCACGATCCACCGTCCCCGCCGGGCGCTCACCCCACCGTCATCCGCCGAGATAGCTCGCCGACAGCGCCTCCTCCATCTCCGCCGGCGACCCCTGATGGGCGATCACGCCCTGCAGCACCACCGCGGCGGCGTCGGCGATGGGCAGCGCGGTGCGGGCGAACTGCTCGACCAACAGGATGGACAGGCCTCCCGCCGCCAGCTCGCGGACCTTGTCGTAGAGCTCGGCGACGACGATCGGGGCCAGGCCCAGCGAGAGCTCGTCGAGCAGGAGGAGCTTGGGATGGGTGGCGAAGGCACGGGCCAGGGCCAGCATCTGCTGCTCTCCGCCCGAGAGCGTGCCGGCCAGCTGCTTGCGGCGGACGCTCAGTTGGGGGAACTGGGCGAACGCCACCTCCTCGATGCGGTCCATGGGCACCCCGACCTGGGTCGCCATGAGCAGGTTCTCGCGCACGCTCAGGTTGGGGAAGATGCCGCGGCCCTCGGGCACGGTGCAGATGCCGCGGCGGGCCCGGCCGTCCGCCGACAGCTGGGTGACGTCCTGGCCGTCGTAGCGCACCCTGCCGCCGCTCGGGACGATGATGCCGGCGCAGACGTTCAAGAGCGTGGTCTTGCCTCCGCCGTTGGGCCCGAGCAGGGCCATGACCGACCCCTCGCCGATGGCGAGGCTGATGCCGTGCACGACCTCGATGGGCCCGTACCCGGCCCGGATCTCGTCCAGCTCGAGGATCGCCTGTGTCCCGCTCACGGGGCACCCAGGTAGGCGTTCACGACGACCGGGTCGTTCTTGACCTGCTCGGGCGGCCCGCTGGCGATGATCTCGCCGTAGTCGAGCACGTGGATCAGCCCGCAGGTCCCCATGACCAGCCCGACGTCGTGCTCGACCAGGCAGATGGCCAGGCCGCGCTCCTCGACGAGACCGTGGAGGAGATGCCCGAAGGCCTCCGTCTCCTGTTCGGTCTGACCCGAGGCGGGCTCGTCGAGGAGGAGCACCTTGGGCTGGGTCATCAGCGCCCGGCCCACCTCCACGATCCGGGCCCGCGCGGTCGGGAGCTCGCTCACCTCGCGTTCGGCCACATCGCCCAGGCCCACGAGCTCGATGATCCGGTCGGTCTCGGTGCCGACGGCGATCCTCCCCCGCCGGCCCCACGTGTTGCGGATCTCACCGGCGACCCGGATGTTGTCCCGCACGGTCAGCGAGGTGAAGAGCTCGAGTCGCTGGTAGGTGCGTGCGAGGCCGCGGCGCGCCCGCGCCGCCGGCCCGGCCCGGGTCACGTCGTGGCCGTCGATCCTCACCCGTCCGGACCGGGGCTCGAGCAGGCCACTGACGATGTTGAACAGGGTGGTCTTGCCGGCCCCGTTGGGCCCGATGAGCCCGGTGACGGCCCCCGCGGGCACCGAGAGGGACACGTCGCTCAGGACCTGGGCGCCCCCGAAGGCCATGGAGACGTTCGAGACCTCAAGGGCGGGCATCGGCCACCCCCCCGACCGCGGGCATGCGGCTCACCACTCCCGGCACCGTCGCCGGACGACCCGGGGCCCCCGGCGCTGCCACGGGACCGGCACCGAAGGCCTCCGGTCGCACCACCCGGCCCAGCGCCGGCAGCGCCACCGCGATGCCCGCCGTCGCCAGCACGAACCACCAGTTGCCCATGACCTTGGTCACGACGAGCAGGTAGGCCACGACCTCCGCCAGCACCCCGAGCGCCAGGACGCTCTTGACCCGCCACAGCGGGGCGTAGTTGGCGACGATCTGGGGCACGGCCCCGCTGGGGTTGCGGCCGAGGCTGACGCCGACCAGCGCCGGGGCCACCAGGGACAGATTCGCCATCACGCTCCAGAAGCCTCCGCCCCCGGCGTCCGTGCTCAAGTTCGTGAACGTCGCGGTCAGCGCCTGGAACGCCGTCCCCGCCAGGACCCCGCCCATGAGCGCGCCCGCCACGCTCCCGATTCCGCCGACCACCGTCAACATCACGAGGGCCAGGCTGATGAAGATGAGGAACGTCGTGTCGTTGACGCTGCCCGTGGCGGCGGAGAGCAGCACACCACCGAGGCCGGCGATGGCGGCCGAGAGCATGAAGACCGACAGCTTGAGCCGGACCAGGTTCTGCCCGAGCGTGGCCGCGGCGGCCGGGCTGTCCTTCATGGCGGTGAGGCGGCGCCCGTAGTTGCTGCGGCGCAGGGCGACGAGCCCGATCCCGAGGAGCACGAAGATGCAGACCGAGGTCGTGAGGAACGTCTTGGTCGAGGTGAGATCGATCGGGCCGACTTTGAGCGGCGGGATCTGGAGCGTGCCGTTGGGGAAGATCGAGAAGTGCACGTGGAGGATGGGCAGCACGTGCGGCGCGATGTCCGCGATGAGCATGTCGGAGACGAAGACGCCGAAAGCAAGCGTGGCCAGCGCCAGGTAGAGGCCGCGCAGGCGCAGCGCGGGCAGCGCGATCAGGCCGCCGACGAGCGCCGTGACGACGATGCCGAGGAGCAGTCCCCAGACGGTGATCCGCTGGGCGGTCCCGGTGCCGGAGAGCCCGAGGTGGAAGACGATGATGGTGGCGATGGCCCCGAAGGAGACCGGGGCGAGGTTGATCTCACCGCCATAGCCGGTGAGCAGCGTGAGCGACAGGGCGATGATGGCGTAGGTGATGCCGACGGTCAGGGCGCTCATGTCGTTGGTGCCCATGATCTGCTCGAGGGCGAGCACCACCAGCAGCAGGATCACGCCCCAGGTCACGGCCGAGCGGAGCGTGGGGACGGTGAAGCGTTCCCTCGTGCGTAGCAGGACGGCGCCCCGCAGCCGGTCCTGGGGTAGGACGATCAGGACGACGAAGAGCACGATCATCGGCAGGGCGATGCGGAAGTTCGACGCCCACGACCACGACGACGGGAAGTAGCCCAGCACGTAGGTCCCCGCCAGGCCGAGGACGAGCGCGCCACCGAAGGTGCGCCAGATGCTGCGCAGCCGACCGAACATGGCGGCGGCGATGGAGTCGAGCACGAGCAGGGTCAGCACGTGGACGTCGAGGGTGCCGCCGCTGATCGGGGTGATGAGGATGCCGGCGAGGGCAGCCAATGCGCCGCCGAGGGCCCACGAGAACGCCGCCAGGCGCTGCGGCCGCCCGCCGTTGAGCTGGAGCAGCTCGGGGTTGTCGACGACTGCCCGCATGGCCACGCCGGTGCGCGTGCTGGTGAACAGCAGGCGGATCCCCACCGCGATGAGCACGCCACATGCGAGGGCGATCGCTTCGTGATCCGTGACGAAGACGCCGAGGACCCGGAACTTCGCCGCCTCGCCGAAGAACAGGTCGTCGGTCCGCGGCACGCCGGGGTTCCAGATCCACTGGGCCAAGGCGATCAGCCCGAGCATGATGCCGATCGTCACCACGATCTTGGTCACGTCCGCCGTGGCCCGCAGCCCGCGCATGATGCCGAGGTAGAGAACCCCGCCCAGGAGCGGCGCCAGCACGAAGAGCACCGCGAACAGGGCGAGCGGCGCGGGCCAGTTCCAGCCGTAGCGGAACTGCCAGTAGGTGAACGCCGCCAGCATGGCCATGGCGCCCTGGGCGAAATTGAAGATACCCGAGGTCGTGTAGGTGAGGACGAGTCCCGATGCCGCGATCCCGTAGACCGCGCCGGTGACGAGGCCGAGAATGGTATAGGTGAGGAACAGGTGCATGGCCGGAGCTCCCGTCGCTCAGGCGGACGATCCGATGCGCGGCGCGCTGCACCCCTGCGGCTTGATCACCGAAGCGGTCGCGTACTGGGTCGCATAGCCCTGCGCGTTGAGCGGGGTGCCGATCACCGAGCCAGTGTTGGGAACGACGTACTTCGATGAGCAGTCGAAGGTCCCGAGCTTCGTCGGGTACGCCTGCACCCACTTCGTACCGCTGAGCTTCATCAGGAGGCCGCAGTTGGGCGGGATGTTCTTGGCTGGGTTCCCCGAGGCGTTGAGGCCACCGCCGGTCCAGTTGGTCACCTTGGCGAGGTGGTTGATCATGCACTGGCGGGTGAGCGTCGAGCCGCACGCCTTGGCCGCGGTGGCCCAGAGGAGGAACGAGGAGGTCGACTGCTCTCCCAGCTGCGAGGTGAGTCCGCCGTACTTCTTCAGGATGGCGAGGTACTGGGCGACGGCGGGGACGACCTTGGCCGACTCCAGCGGCTCGTAGGACAGGCGGACGTAGACGTTGTTGCCGAGGCCGGCCGTGTTCCACTTGGCGAAGGCCGCCGTATAGGCGCCGGAGTCCTCGACCCAGATCGGGTTGTACCCGATCTGGTTCTCCGCCTGCAGGGCGCCGTAGAGGGTCTGGCCCGGCGTGGAGTCGTTGTAGACGACCTTGACCCCGCAGCCCTGGAGCTTCTGCACGAACGGGGTGTAGTTGGCCTCTCCGTTGTAATTGACCTGGAACGGGCAATTGGCGAACTTCCAGCCGGTCGCCGTGTAGGCCTGCACGGCCTTGGCCATCGACGCCTGCTGGGTGGAGAGGGTGGAGTTGTACTCGCCTGCGGCCTGGGTCTTGGCCTTGCCGAAGAGCTTCGTCGCTTCGTAGGCCGACGACACCGGGCTGGCGTTGGCGGGGTTCGGCGATGCCTGGTACATCTCGTATGCATTGGCCACGACCGGGGAGACGGTGAAGCCGGGCACGGCGGCGAGGTTGCAGCCGAGGCGGGTCTGCTCGGCCAGACCGTCGAGGGCGAAGCCCTCGCCGACGAGCATGAAGTCCTTCTTGCAGGCCTGGGTCATCACGTTGCCGACGTTGGTGACGGCGGCGTCGTAGTAGTCACCGACGATCTGGCGCCCGTTGATCCCCCCCAGGGCGTTGCACCAGGCGACCATCGCCTTGACGGCGTCGCCCATCTCCTGATCGAGTCCGGGCAGACCGGAGAAGCCGCGGTCGTCGCCGTAGGCGATGCTGATCGTCGAGTTGGTGACGCCCTGGTCCGTGGCGCCGGTGGCCTTTCCCTTTCCGCACGGAGAGGAGAGCGTGCCGAACTTGGCCGCGGAGGATGCCGCCGTCGATGCGCCGGACGCCGTCGGGGCGACCACCACCCCGGTTGCGGTGAGCGTGCTGAGCAGCAACAGCACCCCCACCGCCCGCATGCCGGTGATCCTCTTCATGACCGAACCCCCTGTCTGCGGAGTCGGGCGTCTGCAAGCCCTGCTCCGGACACCGTCTGGAACCGTAGAACAGGTTCCTGTTTGCCGGGGCACACTAGCAACCTGGCGACCCGAATTCCCAGCAGCGGCCCGTAATCCGGCACCCCAGGGGCCGCGGCTGTCCGCAACGGTGCCGGCGAGCTCCTACGCGGCGTCGGCGGTCTCAATGCGGTAGCGCTCGATGTAGTCCCTGAACTCCGAGTCGAGGCCGGCGTAGGTCCACCCGAAGTCGGCGGGATCGTAGCGGTGGCGGCTCGCCGTCCAGACGACGATGCCGGTCTTGCTGGTCGACGCCCGGCCGTCGTCGCCGATGAACGCGGCCTTGAGGCCCTGCTGGCGAAAGTCCAGGTTGTTCGACACGGATGCTCCGCCCCGATTTTGCTTCTGGTACACGAGGAGCACGGCGTGGGCGATGGCCGCCAGGGCGAACGTGGTGAGCAGTGCAGCCGTCGCGGCGACCGCACGGGTGCCGATCGTGTACGTCGTGAGGAGCGCCGCCAGACGCAGAACCCGACCGCCGTCATCCCGAGCACCGTTGCCAGCAGCCACTTCCGTCGGAGGTCTTGCTCGGGATCCTGTGGTGCGACGAAACCGCCCTGGTTGGTCTCGGCCGGGGGGACCGGAGCGGGAGGGGGAGCGGGAGCGGGGAGCCGCCGCAGCGGGGGCAGGTGCGGGGGCCGGGGCAACGGGAGCCGGTGCTCCCTGAATGGGCTGAGAGTTCTCGACCTGCCTGGGATCCGTCATTGCCCCGTCTTCCGTACCTGCGACGACTCTACGGCGAACCGCGGGCGGAGAGCATGAGACTGCGTCCGATCCCACCTCAGGCAGTAAAAGTCCTGTTCAACGGCACTATTTCTCCAGACAACTCGAACGTGCTCCTATAGTCGTCGATGCCCACGGTCGCCCCTGCCCGAGAATCGATTCGTGCCCCCCGGCGCCGTTCCGGGAAGTCGGGCTCGACGGGGTGATGCTCCGAAGCCACGAGACGCTTCGGCGCTCTCTGAACGCGGCACCCTTGGCGGCGTAACATCGGCCGGAACAATCGAAAAATCACCGTGCGGGCGGGAGGCAAGATGACCGGAAGACCGTTCGGGCACGATGTCGACTGGAACCACCCCCGAAGAATGGTCGCGCATCTCACCGTCCTGACGGTGATGCTCGGGTCTCTTGCTGGCCTCACGGTTGCCGCGCCGGCGGGGGCCCCCGCTGGCGCGCAGGTATCGACATTGGGGGGTTGCAGCCCGCCGACCATCACCAGCGCAAGTTCGGCCACTGCCACCGCGGGGGTCCCGTTCAGCTTCACCGTGACAACGTGTTCCACCTCGGTGCCGGTTTTCAAAGCGTCCCGTCTGCCCGGCGGCCTCATCCTGACGAATAACGAGGACGGGACAGCAACGATTGCCGGGTCGCCTCGCGCCACTGACAGCGGGATCTACAACGCCAGAATTACCGCTGCCGTCAAGGGTCTTCCAGCGGCAGCGCAAACCTATGTCGTCACTGTCGACAATGCTCCTCGGTTCTCCTCGAGGGCGACGTATACAGCTCATACCGGAACCTCGTTCACGTGCGCGATCACGACACGGTACGGGTATCCCCTTCCGGCAATTTCGACATCGTCGGGTCTCCCTGCGGGAGTGAGCCTCACCGGCACCGGCGGTGGCGCCGCCAGCCTCGGAGGAACTCCCGGTCCGAACGCTGGAGGCGTCTACCACGTGTCGCTGGTCGCGGCCAATGGGTCCTTCTCCGCCACGCAATCCTTCGCCCTGACCGTCTACCAAGCTCCGATGATCACCAGCGCGCCACAGACCTCGGGGGTCGCCGGTCAGAGCTTGACGCCCTTTCCCGTGACGGACACCGGGTACCCCGCGCCGGCCCTGCGTGCAACCGGACTGCCCTCCGGAGTGTCGCTTGTCTCCGGGGTAATCCAAGGAACCCCCAAGGCTTCCGGGACATTTCCGGTGACGATCACGGCCAAGAGCGCAGCCGGGACGACGAGTCAGCCATTCACGCTGACCGTGGGGGGCTCACTCGGACTCAATCAGCCAACCGCGATCACCGTGGACCGGGGGTTCATGTGGATCACCAATACTGGAAACAACACGCTGACCCAGCTCAATCTGAGCGGCTCCCTCGTGTCGACATTGTCTGGACCGTCGTATGGGTTCAACGACCCCGTGGCGGTGGGCGGCAACGGCACTGACTTGTTCGTTGTCAACAACAGCGGGTCTGTCACCGAGATCAACGAAGCCAGCGGCGCCCTGGTTCGAGTCCTCCAAGGTACGGCGTACGCCCTGAGTCGTCCGAACGCGATTCTCATAGACGGTCAGGACGCGTGGGTGACCAACAGCGGTGACAACAGCGTTACGGAGTTCGACACTGCAACCGGCGCTCCGGTCCGGGTACTGACGAACCAGGGCGACCCTCGCTATTCATTCGACGATCCCGTGGCGCTCGGAGCCGTCGGATCTGACATCTGGGTGGTGAACGGCACTGGCGCATCGACCAGTGATCCGCTTGCGGGCTCGGCCACCGTCATCGACGGAACGACGGGATCGTTCGTTCAACAGGTGAGCGGCCCGGGAGACGGGTTCGAGAGCCCTGCCGGCGTCGCGTACAGCGGCGGAAACGTCTGGATCACCGACAGCGCCAGCTACCAGGTGACGGAACTCACGCCAAGCGGATCTCTCGTGCAGGTCATCACCAACTCCAGCAACGACGCGAACTATGGATTCGATCACCCCACGGCGATTGTCGCCACGGCCGGTGACGTCTACGTGGACAGCCCACCCGGATCGAGTCCGATGATCACTGAAGTCAACTCGGCTACGGCAGAGGGGGACTGGTTCGAGTGCAACACCAACACACCGGATCCTCTTTTCAACAATCCAACGGGTCTTGTGGTGACAGGGTCTGATGCCTGGATCGTGAGCCCCGGAGACAACACGCTGACGGAGTTGGACCTCTCGGCGGGTGGCGAAGCCGTCGGTTGGTTCTCCTGACGTCCGAAGGGTGAGCGTCGATTGATGTCGTAGGCGGCGGTGTCCTCGACCACCCCACCCTGACGTGGGAAACCCTTAAGAGCGGAGGGAGTGGGATTCGAACCCACGGAGGCTTGCACCTCGCAGCTTTTCAAGAGCTGTGCATTCGTCCGCTCTGCCATCCCTCCCGGCAGGGTCACCATGGTAGGGGGAATATCACCGGGGACACGGGGTGGTGCCACCTTTGTGGCACGCGCTGCGCCTCCTTAGTCTCGTGGTAGGCGATCCATGGGCCACACAGGTCAACTGCGAAATCAATCGACGGCGGTTGACAGCGGTGGGTGGATCTGGTGAAGGGCACGTCGGCCAATCCGGGCGCGGGTGTCGGCAATGTGAGGTGTCAGCGGCATGGATGCGCTCGGGCTGATCTTCCGCGCCGAGCTGCGCCGCCGCTGGCGCTCGTGGTTGGCACTGGCCATCCTCATCGCAGTCGTCGGGCGTGCACGTCGGGACCGTGCTGCGGATGAGGATGTACGCAGCCTCCCAGTCGGAAGCCGTCAACAACGCCACCGGTGCGGGTCCCCCTCCGACGGGCCCGTCCGTCACGCTCCATGTCGTCGGCATGGAGGCGGCCGTCTACGAGTTCAAGGCCGGGACCACTCCGTTGTACGACGTCCACACGACACCGGCCTTTGCCAGTTCCGTGCTGCCGAAGACGACGTCGGGAGTCCATGTACCTCGTGAAGCTGCGTCACGGCGCCGCCGACGTCGACGCCTTCAAGAACTACGTCAAGTCGCTCGGCATCGGCGCCTTCGCGAGCGTGAGCACCCCCGCGGCGCTGGTGGCCGGCTCCATCCACCTGCAGGCGGTCGGCTGGTGGTTGCTGGCCGCGCTGGTTGCCCTGGCCGGGGCGGCCGTCGTCGGGCAGGCCCTGAGCCGGACCCGCCGGGTCGAGAGCGACGAGTTCCCGGTCTTCGTGGCCCTGGGCTTGGGACGGCGCAGCCTGGTGGCGCTGGGCATGGCGTCGACCCTGCTGGTCGGCCTGGTCGGTGCGGCGGGAGCCCTGGCGCTCGCCTATCGCGCTCTCGCCCGCTCGCCCCGGTCGGTGATGCTCGTCTCGCCGAGCCGTCGTCCGGTCTCCGTTTCGACGTCCCGGTCCTCCTGTTGGGAACGTTGGCCACCGTGGTCGGTCGTCCTCGCCCTGGGGGTCTGGCCGTCGTATCCGCTTCGCCCGGGCACGGTCGACGGGACGTGGCCCGGCACCCCCGCTCGTCAGTCGTGGTCCGGTTCGTGGCCGCCTCCGGTGCGCCGCCAACCATGGTCGTCGGTGTGCGCAACGCGATCGAGCGTGGGAGCGGTGCCACCTCCGCACCGGTGGCCACCGCGCTCCTGGGCGCGGCGCTCGCCGTCGCCGCGCTGCTGCGGCACCGCCGTCTTCGGATCGAGCCTGGCGCATCTCGACGCCACGCCGTCACTCTTCGGCGACGCCTACCAGGTGATCATCTACGGAACGCCGGGCACGTCGAGCACGGCGAGCCCGCAGACCGACCAGCGCCAGGTGATCCAACAGCTCGAACGTCACCACGGCAATCGATCGCATCACCGTGGCCACGGGCGCGCCCATCTCCATCGACGGTGTCAGCGTGCAGGCGGCCGCGTTCGCCGCCGTCCGCGGCCCGCCCCTCGTCGTCGCCGGTCAGTGGTCGGCTCCCGGCCCGTGGGGGCGAGATCGCGCTGGGCTGCGTCCACCACGCGGCCTGGTCGGCACCCATGCGGGCGCAGTCGTCCCGGTGCGCTTCGCCTCGCCCGACAGGCCACGTGCGCACCGTGCCGTTCCGGGTCGTGGGGACGGTGGCGCTGCCGACCGGCGTCGGCGACGGTGAGCTCGGGTTGGGCACGGGTGCAGCGCTGACCCTCGGCGGGTACGCGCACGCGGCGTGCCCGCAGGGCGGGGCCAACACGAAGTGCGTCGGTTCGATTCTGGGCAACACCGCCGTGATGGCCAGTGCCACCCAGGGCGGTCCGGGGCACGCAGCGATCGGGCGCGTCATCTCCGCCGATCAGAACTACGACGGGACCCCGATCACGCCGACGACGCTCGTGAACCTCGGCGAAGCGGTCGACTTCCCGCTCATCCTCGGCGTCATCCTGGCCATCTTCGGGGCCGCCACCCTCACCCACCTGCTCATCGTGAGCGTGGGTCGCCGCCGCCGGGAGATGGGACTGCTGAAGGCACTCGGTTTCGTGAGCCGCCAGGTGGGAGCCACCGTGTACTGGCAGGCTACGGCGGTCACCCTGGTGGGCCTCGTCGTCGGCGTCCCAATGGGCGTGGTGCTCGGTCGGGTGATCTGGCGGGACTTCGCGCTCAACATCGGCGTCGTGCCCGAACCGGTCGTCGAGGTCGGGCTCATCGCCGGCATCACGGCGGCGGTCCTGGCGGGAGCGTTCGTCCTGGCCATCGGACCGGCGTTGGCGGCGGCACGGGCGCGGCCGGCCCGGCTGCTCCGGGCGGAGTGACGGGGCGGCGCCGGTTCAGCGGCCTACCCATTCGGCCAGCTCGACGACGACACCCGGCCCGTCCAGGAACACGAGGCGCCGGTCGTGGAACTCGAACACCTCGTTGCGCGGCGTGACCCCGTGCTCGGAGAGGTGCGCCAGCATGGCGTCGAGGTCGTTGACCCGGAAGCACACGTGGTTGAAGCCGAGGCGCCCCAGCGACCCGGCTCCGGCGTCGGCGGCCGCTGCGGGCTGGTGGAACCGGAGCAGCTGGACCTCCTGGTGCTCCGCCGCGCCCTCCAGCACCAGCGTCACGTGGTCCGCCTCCCAGCCCTCGATCCCCATGTAACGCCCGATGGTCTCGCCCGACGCCACCACGGCGACGCGCTCGACGAAGCCGAGCAGCCCGAAGAAGCGTCGCGCCTCGTCCAGGTCCGTGACGACCACGGTCATGTGGTCGAAGCCCTCGTTGTGCGCCACACCCACGGCGTCCTCCGTCTCCTCGGTCCGGCTACCCCTTCGCCGCCGCCCGCTCGCGGGCGTCGCGGGCCCGGCTGTGCAGCCGCCCCCGCGTCGCCTGGTCCAGGATCACCTTGCGCAGCCGCACCACCTTCGGCGTGACCTCGACGCACTCGTCCTCAGCGATGAACTCCAGCGCGTGCTCCAAGGAGAAGAACATGGCCGGCGTCAGGCGAGCGAACTCCTCGGCCGTCGAGGAGCGCATGTTGGTGAGCTTCTTCTCCTTGGTCGGGTTCACGTCCATCTCCTCCGCCCGCGTGTTCTCCCCGACGATCATCCCCTCGTAGACTTCTTCGGCCGGGCCGACGATGAGCGTGCCGCGCTCCTGCAGGTTCATCAACGCGAAGGTTGTGGTCACGCCGCGGCGGTCCGCCACCATGGAGCCGTTACGCCGGGTGCGCAGCTCGCCGTGCCAGGGCTCCCACCCGTCGAAGACGTGGTGCAGGATGCCGGTGCCCCGGGTCTCGGTGAGGAACTCGGTGCGGAAGCCGATGAGGCCCCGGGCCGGGACGCGGTAGTCGAGTCGGACCCAACCCGTCCCGTGGTTGACCATCTCGAGCATGGTCCCCTTGCGCAGCGCGAGCAGCTGGGTCACGACGCCGAGATACTCGTCGGGCACGTCCACCGACACCCGCTCCACCGGCTCGTGCACCTTCCCGCCCACCTCGCGGGTGACCACCTGAGGCTTGCCGACGGTCAGCTCGAAACCCTCGCGTCGCATGGTCTCGACCAGCACCGCCAGCTGCAGCTCGCCGCGCCCGAGCACCTCCCACATGTCGGGCCGTTCGGTGGGGCCGACCCTGATGGCGACGTTGCCCACGAGCTCGGCGTCGAGGCGGGACTTGAGCAGCCGGGCCGTCAGCTTCGTCCCGTCCGCCCCCGACAGTGGCGAGGTGTTGATGCCGATGGTCATGGCCAGGCTGGGCTCGTCGACCGTGATGGCGGGCAGCGCGATCGGCCGGTCGGGGTCGGCCAGCGTCTCGCCGATCGTGACCTCGGCGAGGCCCGCCACGGACACGATCTCGCCGGGGCCCGCCTCCTCGGCCGGCACCTGGTCGAGCGCCTCGGTCACGTAGAGCTCGGTGATCTTGGCCTTCTCCACCGTGCCGTCGAGCCGGCACCAGCCCACGGTGGCGCCCTTGACCAGCGTCCCATTGTGCACCCGGCACACGGCCAACCGCCCGACGTAGGGCGAGGCCGACAGGTTGCAGACGAGCGCCTGTGTCGGCGCCCCGTCGTCGAACGCGGGCGCCGGGACGTGCTCGATGATGGTGCGGAACAGCGGCTCGACGTCCACCCCCTCGACGTCCGGCTCGGCGCTCACCCAGCCGGCCCTGGCGTTGGCGTAGAGGATGGGAAAGCCGATCTGGTCCTCGTCGGCGTCGAGGTCCAAGAAGAGCTCCTCGATCTGGTGGATCACCTCGGTGATCCGGGCGTCCGGGCGATCGACCTTGTTGACCACGACGACCACCGGGAGCCGGGCCTCGAGCGCCTTGCGCAGCACGAAGCGGGTCTGGGGCAGCGGACCCTCCGACGCGTCGACCAGCAGCAGCACGCCGTCGACCATGGTGAGCCCCCGCTCGACCTCGCCTCCGAAGTCGGCGTGGCCCGGCGTGTCGACGATGTTGAGCTTCACCCCGCCCCAGCGCACCGCCGTGTTCTTGGCCAGGATGGTGATGCCCTTCTCCCGCTCGAGGTCGCCCGAGTCCATGACCCGGTCGGTCAGCTCCTGGTGGGCCCCGAACGCCCCGGTCTGGCGCAGCAGGGCGTCGACGAGCGTCGTCTTGCCGTGGTCGACGTGGGCGACGATCGCCACGTTCCTGATGTCCTCGCGCGTTCCCATGGGGGTGCCAACGATAGAGGACCCGGGGCGGGGCTCAGGCGGCGGGGCGCACCCCCGCCCCGGCCTCGCTCAGCACGAGGGCGACCGCCTCGGCGCCGAGGGTGAGCACCGCCGGCTCCGGTTCGACCCGGACGAGGTGCCCGGAGTCGGGCCACCACCCGACGACACGGCCCGCGGTGGCGCCGCCGCGGCCGCGCAGCGAGTCGACGAGCGTCACCAGGGCCAGCTCGGCGCGCACCGAGTCGCGGCGCGGACCGGACAGCACGACGAGGTTGGCGCCGTCGGTGCGCACCTCGGCCCGGCCCCGGAGCGCGAGCAGCGCCGAGTGCGGGCTGTCCCACCAGCGGTCGCGCCCGATGGCCGGTGCCGGGCCCAACGCGGCCCAGTCCACGGCGCACCACAGGCGGGTGGCCCAGGTGACCGCGTCCGCGCCCACGGCGGCTCGGCCCGCCGGCGAGAGCCCGGCCACCCAGCGGTCGAGCTGGGCGGCGCACGGGTTGCCCTCGTGCACCCACCGCACCGACTCGTCCAGCCGGGCCTGCACCGCTTCGAGCGGGGACCGGGCCCGGCCGGCGACCAGCAGGCGCACCGCCGCCAGGCCGAGGGCGCGCCTGCGCCGTGCGAGTCGACCACGCGAAGGCCGACGGGGCGAAGCGGTCGGCCGAGTCCCCGTGCAGGGCCGCCCGCACCTCGTGGTCCGTGACGCGGAACGGGCCCGCCCCGGCGCGGCGCACGGCCAGCCGGGCCAGCATCGCAGTGGCGTCGGCCAGCGCGGCACGCCACGCGGAGGTGTCGACGGGGGAGACCGGTGCCGTCAGCAGGTCGGTGAGACGGTCAGCCATGGTCGAGCGCGCCGCGGCTCAACCACGCGGAGAGATGCGAGGCGATGGCCCGGAGATGCTCCTCGCGCACGTCCTCGACGCCATAGCGGCCGGTGGCCGATTCGAGCAGCGCCAGCCGGAACGGAGGTGCCCCGCTGCGCAGCGTCTCGAGCAGCGCGAGGAAGTGGAGGGACCGGCGCTCGCGCGCCCACGGCCCGCTGGCCGAGAGCCCGAGCGCGCACAGCGACGCCGTGCCGGGCTGCGGCAGGCCGACCAGGAGGTCGAAGGTCCCGTGGAGCACGACCCGGCCGCCGGCCAGCGGGATGGCGACGCGGTCGTCGGTGCGGGGCATCCACCCCGGTGCGAAGCGCGGGACGAGGTCCTCGAGGTTCCCCGCGTGGAGCGCCACCGCGTCCGACAGCGCGTCGCGCCCGGCGGCGGGCATCGCCTCGACGTGGCGCACCACGATGTCGTCCCCGCAGGCGCGCAGCGCACAGAGCGCGTCGGCCAACGGGTCGCCCACTTCCCCGCCTCCGACGAGTTGGCGGAACACCGCGTGCACCAGACGCGAGAGGACGAGCTCGTCACCGGGTCCCTCGGCGTCGCGCCGTCCCTCGGGCGGCCCGAGCACCTGGCGCGGTCCGAGGAAGACCGCGGGGGCGTCGTCGCCCCGGGCGGCCACGACCCCGTAGGCCGCGTCCTCGAGCCAGGCGCGCAGCCCGCCGGCCAGGTCGGGGTCGAAGCGCGGCCGCGCCACGGTGTCGCCGCGCGAGCAGGGCGAGGACGTCTCTCCCGCTGCCTCGATGCGGCCCGGCCGTCCCGCGAGGGGCGGGCCGGAGCAGCGGACGTGGTGCGACGAGGACCATCGGCGCAGTGTGCCCACGGGGTGTGACATTCACCTACCCTGGCAATGCATGGCACCGGCCCTCGTCCCGACGGCGCCCGCCACGGACGCCGCCTTCCTCGCCATCTTCGGCCTCTTCGTCGTCGCCATGGTCGTGCTGGTCGTGATCGTCATCGTGTGGGCGGTGCGCCACGACGTGGCGGGACGGGCGGCCTGGCGCCAGCGCCAGGAGGCCGCGGCGGAGGGACGCCCACCGCCGCCACGGGTCGAACGGTGACAGACGCGGCGGCCACCGACGGACCGGCCATCGACGGACCGGCCACCGACGGACAGGCCCCGCCCACGTGGTCGGCGCGGCTGCGGGCGCGCTGGGATCGGCGGCGGCACGCCACCGACGGCCGGCACGGCCCCGCGCCGCGGCGGACGGCCTTCGTCCTGGCGGGTGGCGGCAGCCGCGGCGCGGTCCAGGTCGGGATGCTCGACGAGCTCATCCGGCGCGGCATCCGCGCCGACCGGGTCTTCGGCGCCTCCGTCGGCGCCATCAACGGCGCGTCCTACGCCGGCAACCCGACCGTCGAGGGGATCGCGCGCATGGAGACCATCTGGCGCGACCTGAAGGGGGCCGACATCTTCCCCCGCGGCACGTTCGACGGGCCCTGGGCCTTCCTGCAGAAGCGCGCCGCGGTGCACGCCAACACGGGGCTGCGCAAGATCATCGAGGCGGGCGTCGACTACGAGAACCTCGAGGACGCCGCCATCCCGGTCGAGGTGGTGACGACGTCGCTCACCGACGGGCGGGAGCGCTGGATCGCCCACGGGCCCGCCGTCGAGGCGATCCTGGCCTCCTCGGCCATCCCCTCGATCTTCCCGCCGGTGACGATCGACGACGACATGCTGGTCGACGGCGGCGTGGTCAACAACGTGCCCATCAGCCGCGCCCTCGGCGCGGAGTGCGACCGCATCTACGTGCTGCTGTGCGGGCCGTTGCACTACCACCCCCGCCCGCCGCGGCGCCCCGCCGAGGCGGCGCTCACCGCGTTCTTCGTGGCGATCCACGCGCGCTTCGTCCGCGAGCTGGCGTCGCTGCCGCCCGGCGTCGAAGTCGTCGTCTTCAGCGGCGGCGGGGATCCCTCGGGCCAGTACCGCGACTTCTCCGCCACGGCGACCCTCATCGACGAGGGCCGCGCCGAGGTGGCCGACGTCCTCGACCGTTACGCCGGGACCTCGCACCAGCTGGCGCCCCTGCCCGCGCCCTCCGTGACGCCGTGAGCGCCGACCGCTACCTCCTCACCAACGCCGCCCCCGAGGCGATGGACCGCTTCACCGCCTTCGCGACCCTCTTCGACCCCTCGACGTTCCGGCACCTCGACGCGCTCGGCCTGGCGCCCGGCTGGCGCTGCTGGGAGGTCGGCGCGGGCGGCACGACCGTCATCTCGCACCTCGCGGCCCGCGTAGGCCCCGGGGGGCACGTCCTGGCCACCGACATCAACCTGTCGTGGGCCGCGGGCGCGGCGGCGTCCAATGTCGAGATCCTCGAGCACGACGTCGCCGCCGACCCTCCACCCGGAGGGCCGTTCGACCTCGTCCACGCCCGGCTCGTCCTCGTCCACGTGCCGGCGCGCGACGCCGCGCTGGCCAGCATGGTCGCCGCCCTCCGCCCGGGCGGGGTCCTGCTGGTGGAGGACGCCGACCCGGCACTGCAGCCCCTCAGCTGCCTGGAGGAGACGGGCCCCGAGCAGGTGCTGGCGAACCGCCTGCGGCGCGGCTTCCGGTCGCTGCTCGCCGAACGCGGCGTCGACCTGGCCTACGGGCGGTCGCTCCCGCGCCGCCTCCGGGCGGCCGGCCTCGTCGGCGTGGCGGCCGACGCCGCCTTCCCGGTCAGCGACCCGGCCTGCAACCACCTCGAGGCGGCGACGATCAACCTCGTCCGGGACCAGCTGTTGGACCACGGCGTCGCCACCGAGGCCGAGATCGAGCAGCATCTCGACGCGGTGGCCGCCGGCAGGCTCGACCTGGCCCAGCCGCCGATGATCTCCTGTTGGGGCCGCCGGCCGACCGCCTGAGCGGTACCGGCGGGGACCCGACTGCGCCGCCGTCACAGGATCCTGGTGGAATAGGGGGCGTGCCCGACGCCCTCCCTGATTCCCCCGGGCCCCAGTCGCTCTTCCACCCGGCGGTGGCCAGCTGGTTCGCCCGCCGCTTCCCGGCCGGCCCGACCCCCCCGCAGTCGGCGGCCTGGCCGCACATCGCCGAGGGCCACGACGTGCTGGTCGCCTCGCCGACCGGCTCGGGCAAGACGCTGACGGGGTTCCTCGTCGCCATCGACGCCGCCTACCGGGCCGCCCAGGCGGGCGCCCGGGCGGGAGGCGCCCCGGAGGTGCTGTACATCTCGCCGCTGCGGGCCCTCGCCGTCGACGTGCACGAGAACCTCCACGTCCCCCTGGGCGAGATCCGGGAGGAGGCCGCCCGCCTCGGCTACCCCGACCCCGGGCTCCGCGTCGCGGTGCGCACGGGCGACACGCCGCCGGCCGAGCGGGCCGCCATGAAGAAGCAGTCACCCGACCTGCTGGTGACCACGCCCGAGTCGCTCTACCTCCTCCTCACCGCGCCGTCGTCGCGCGCCCTGCTGCGCGGTGTGCGCACCGTGATCGTCGACGAGGTGCACACGCTGGCCCGCGACAAGCGCGGCAGCCACCTCTCGCTGAGCCTCGAGCGGCTCGATGCGCTCGTGACCGAGGGCGGCGGCCACCTGCAGCGCATCGGGCTCTCGGCGACGCAGCGCCCCCTCGACCTCGTGGCACGGCTGCTCTCGGGCGTGCACGAGGGCCGCCCGCCGACCGTCATCGTCGATTGTGGCCACGCCCGGGACCTCGAGGTGGCGATCGAGCTGCCCACGACCGAGCTCGAGGCGGTGATGAGCGGCGGACAGATGTCCGACATCCTCGACCGCATCGCGGAGCACACCCGGCACCACCGCACCACCCTCGTGTTCGTCAACACCCGCAAGATGGCCGAGCGGGTCGCCCACCAGCTGGCCGAGCGCCTCGCCGACGAGGAGCCCGGGCGCGGCGGCAGCGACGTCGACGCCTCGCTCCTCGTCGCGGCCCACCACGGCAGCCTCTCGGCGGCACGGCGGCGCATCGTCGAGACGCGCCTGCGCGCCGGCGACCTCCGCGCCCTGGTCGCCACGGCGTCGCTCGAGCTGGGGATCGACGTGGGCCCGGTCGAGCTCGTGTGCCAGATCGGCTCGCCCCGCGCCATCGGGACCTTCCTCCAGCGCGTCGGGCGGGCCAACCACCACCGGGACGGGACGCCGGCGGGTCGCCTCTACCCGACCACGCGCGACGAGCTGGTGGAGTGCACCGCCCTGCTGGCCGCGGTGCGCGACGGTCGCCTCGACCTGCTGGACCCGCCGGTCGCCCCGCTCGACGTGCTCACCCAGCAGCTGGTCGCCGAGGTGGCCGCCACCGAGGAGCGCGACGTCGAGGCCATGTGGGCGTTGACGCGGCGGGCGGCTCCCTACGCCGAGCTGGCGCGCCGGGACTTCGACGACGTGGTCGCGCTGGCGAGCTGGGGGATCGAGACGGGACGGGGACGCCGCGGCGCCCACCTGCACCACGACGCCGTGAACGGGCGACTGCGCGCCCGCCGGGGCGCCCGGCTGGCCGCGCTCACCGGCGGCGGCGCCATCCCCGAGACGGGCGACTACCGGGTCGTCCTCGACCCCGACGGCGTGACGGTCGGGTCGGTCCACGAGGACTTCGCGGTCGAGGCGACGGCGGGCGACATCTTCCTGCTCGGCACGCACTCGTGGCGCGTGGCCAAGGTCGAGGTCGGCACCGTGCGCGTGCACGACGCCGGGGACCTGCCCCCCACGATCCCGTTCTGGCTCGGTGAGGCGCCGGCCCGCACCGCCGAGCTCTCCGAGGCGGTCAGCGACCTGCGCGCCGCGCTCGAGCCGCTCCTGGCGGCCGGGGACGGCGACGGCGCCCGGGCGCTGGTGCGCAGCCGCGCCGGCACCTCGGCCGAGGTGGCCCAGCAGGTGGTGGCCTACTGCGCGGCCGGGCTCCAGGCGCTCGGGCACCTGCCGACCCGCGAGCGCATCGTGGTGGAGCGCTGCTTCGACGACAGCGAGGGCTCGCAGCTGATCATCCACGCCCCCTTCGGCGGGCGCATCAACCGCGCGCTCGGGCTGGCGTTGCGCAAGCGGTTCTGCGTCTCCTTCGACTTCGAGCTGCAGGCGGCGGCCGACGACGACACCGTCGTGCTCTCGCTCGGGCCCCAGCACAGCTTCCCGCTCACGCGCGTGCAGTCGATGCTCTCCAGCGCGAAGGCCTCAGAGGTCCTGACCCAGGCCGTGCTGCCCCACCCGATGCTCGGCGCGCGCTGGCGCTGGAACCTGAACCGGGCGCTCGTGCTGCCCCGCATGAACGGCGGCAAGCGCCGCCCCATCCACCTGCAGCGGATGGAGGCCGACGACCTGTTGGCTGCGGTGTGGCCGGGGCTGGCGGCCTGCCAGGAGAACGCGCCACCGGGACCGGTCGGCGTGCCCGACCACGTGCTGGCCCGCCAGACGGTCCACGACTGCCTGCACGAGGGTCTCTCGGTGGAGGGCCTGGTCGAGGTGTGGTCGCAGATCGAGTCGGGCGCGATCGAGGTGCACACGGTCGAGTCGTCGGAGCCCTCGCCCCTGTCGCACGCCATCCTGAGCGGCCGCCCCTACACCTATCTCGACGACGCCCCCCTCGAGGAGCGGCGCACCCGCGCCCTGTCGTTGCGCCGCGGCCTGGGTCAGCTCGGCCCCGACGGCCTCCCGGTGCCGGCGGCGGAGCTGGCGGCGCTCCATCCCGACGCCGTCGCCGCGGTGCTCGACCAGGTCTGCCCGCGGCCCCGCGACCCCGACGAGCTCCACGACCTCCTGCTCTCGCTCGTGGCGGCCCGGCCCGTCCCCGAGTGGTCCGCCTGGTACGCGGCGCTGGCCGCCGCCGGCAGGGCGGGCGAGCTCGACGGCTGCTGGGTGGCCACCGAGCGCCGCGCCGAGGCGGCGTCACTCGCCTCCGACGACGACGCCGCGGCCGCCTGCGTCGGCCGGCCACCTCCAACTGGCGGGGCCGGTCACGGTGCGAGCAGCTGGTCGCCGACGCGCCGTTGCCGGCCGGGGCGCCGCTGGGCGCGCCGCTGAGCGAGGGCCGGGCGCGCACGGCGCTGGCCCGGCTCGAGGCCAAGGGGTCGGCCATTCAGCTGCCCGACGGGCGCTGGTGCGCCCGCAACCTCCTCGTGCGCCTGCACGGCGCCAGCCGCAGCCGGCGCCGGGGCCTGGTGGAGGCGGTGCCGATCGCCGACTACGTCCGTTTCCTGACGCACTGGCAGCATGCGACGCCGGACAGCCGCGTCGAGGGACGGGCGGGGTTGCTCCTCGTGCTCGAGCAGCTGGCCGGGATCGAGGCGCCGGCAGCGGAGTGGGAGGCGCAGATCCTCCCGGCCCGGGTCACCGGCTACGACCACCGCTGGCTCGACGAGCTGTGCCTCTCCGGAGAGGTGGTGTGGGGACGGCTCACCCCGCGCACCGAGCGGCCGGGGCGAAGCGGCACGCCCTCGCCGGCCACGCCGCTCGCCTTCGCCGTGCGCGACGACCTGGTGACGGTCCTGCGCGCCGTGCGGGCCGGGACGCCCGCCCCCGAGCCCGAGGTCGGCGCGGCCGCCGACGTGCTGGCGGCGCTGCGCACGCGGGGCGCCTGCTTCCGTCCCGAGCTGGCGCCCCTGACCGGGCGCCTGCCGGCCGAGGTGGACGAGGGCCTGTGGGACCTGGTCGCCCGCGGCCTCGTCACGGCCGACGCCTTCTCGGCCGTGCGCTCGCTGCTCTCGGCGCGCGACCGCTGGCGGACCCGCACCGTGCGCCGGCCCTCGGGGCGCCTGTCCCGGCGCCGGGCGCCGGCCGGGTCGGGCATCGGCGAGGGACGTTGGTCGCTCCTGCCCGGGGCGGAGGTGCTCGGCTCGCCCACCGTCGACGACGGCGTGCTCCTGCCGGGCAACGAGGAGCTGGCCGAGTGGGTGGCCCAGCAGATGCTGGTGCGCTGGGGCGTGGTGTCCTGGGAGTTGTGGGGCCGCGAGTCCTTCAAGGTCCCCTGGCGCGAGGTGGTGTGGGCGCTGCGCCGCCTGGAGGCGCGCGGTGTCGGCGCTCGGGGGCCGGTTCGTCGCCGGTCTCTCGGGCGAGCAGTACGCGCTCCCCGAGGCCTGCGAGGCGCTGTTGGCCGTGCACCGCCGCGGTGCGGACGGCGAGCAGGTGGTCGTGGCAGGGGCGGACCCGCTCAACATGACCGGCTCCATCATCGCCGGCGCCCGGGTGCCGACGCGGCGCAACCAGCGCGTCGTCTACCGCGACGGCATCGTGGTGGACCATCTCGAGGCCGGGTAGCGCGTGGCGCCGAAGAGGACCATCGACCTCAACGCCGACGTGGGCGAGGCCACCGACGCGGCCGGGGCCGAGGTCGAGCGTGTGCTGCTCGGCCTCGTCACCACCGTCCACATTGCCTGCGGCGGCCACACCGGCGACGACTCGTCCATGGCCGCGACCGTGGACGGCGCGCTGGAGCATGCGGTCCGGGTGGGGGCCCACCCCTCCTATCCCGACGGCGAAGGGTTCGGCCGCCGGCCGATGGAGATCGACCGCGACGAGCTGCGCGGCGTCGCTGCACGAGCAGCTGCGGTCCCTCGACCGTGTCTGCCGCGTCCGCCGGCACCGCCATCGCGTCCGTGAAGGCGCACGGCGCGCTCTACGCGGAGGTGGCCAAGGGGGGAGCCATCTACGAGACGCTGCGCGACGTGGTGCGCGACGGCTGGGGCGACGGTCCGATGCTCGTGCTGCCCTCGGGGTGCCGCGCCACGGCCATGGCCCTGCGCGACGGGGTGCCGGCCTGCGAGGAGGGTTTCTGCGACCGGGCCTACCGCTCCGACGGGAGCCTGGCCGATCGCGCCACGGCCGGCGCCGTGCTGACCGACCCGGCGGCGGCGGCCGCGCAGGCCCTGAGCCTGGCCCGCGGCGCCGTGGTGGCCGGCGACGGCAGCGTGCTGACGCGGTGGGTGGACACGCTGTGCGTCCACTCCGACTCCCAGGGTGCCGTGGCCATCGCCACGGCGGTCCGCCGGGCGATGGCGGACGCGGGCATCGACGTGGTCGCGCCCTCGCATGCATGATGCGCTCCGTCCCCGTCGGGGAGGTGCGCCGCCTCGGTGACCGCGCCCTCCTGATCGGGGCCGCGGACCCCGCCGCGGGCCGGGCGCTGGCCGGCGCCCTCCAGGCGGCGCTGCGCGACGCGGGGGAGGTCGAGGTGGTGTGCGGCTTCGCCTCCGTCGCCGTGCTCCTGCCCGGGCCCGACACCGACGTCGAGGCCGTCCGGGCGGTGCGCGGCCGGGGTGGCCGCCGCGTGCCGGCGGGCGCGCCTGAGGAGGCGTCGGCCGGCCGGCTCGTGACCATCGCCTGCACGTTCGACGGGCCCGACCTCGCCGAGGTGGCGGCGCTGGCGGGCTGCCAGCCCGACGCGCTGGTGGCGTACCTCACCGAACGTCCCCTGCGCGTGGCGGTGGTGGGCTTCTCGCCCGGCTTCGCCTACCTCGAGGGCCTGCCCGCCGCGCTGCACGCCGTCCCGCGGCGCGCCCGCCCGCGGCCGCAGGTGGCGGCCGGATCGGTCGCGCTCGCCAACGGGTACGCCGCCGTGTACCCGACGGCGTCGCCGGGGGGCTGGCAGCTCGTCGGTCGCACCGGCGTCGCGCTCTTCTCGGTGGCCCGCCCTCCCTATGCCCTGCTGTCCCCCGGTGACCGGGTGCGGTTCACGGCGACGGGCGCCGGCGATCCCGAGCCGCAGACCGCCCCGCCGTGGGTGCCGCCGGCCGGCGCGCGCAGCGTCCTCGAGGTGGTCGCGCCCGGGCTGCGCGCCGTCGTGCAGGACGGCGGCCGCCGCGGCATGGCCGCAGCCGGGGTCCCCGCCGCGGGACCGGCCGATCCGGTGTCGTTCGCGCTGGCCAACCGCCTGGTCGGCAACGCCGCCTCCGTCGGGACGCTGGAGCTCACCGGGGGCGGGACCCGGCTGCGCTGCCGGGGCGCGTGCCACGTCGCCGTGGTGGGGGGCGCCCCCGAGGTGCGGCTCGACGGGGCCGCGGTCCCCGATGCCCAGGTCCTGCCCCTCGAGCCCGGCCGGGTCCTCGAGGTCGGAAGGCTGCGCCGGGGGTGCCGCACCTACCTGGCGGTGGCGGGCGGAGTCCTCGGGCCCGAGGTGTTCGGCAGCTCGGCCAGCGACGAGCTGTGCGGGCTGGGGGCCGGACCCCTCGCCCCGGGGCACCTCCTGTCGGCGGGGCCGTGGGCGCCGCCGCTCGGCGACCACCTCGGCGCGGGCGCGGCGAGCGAGGTGGCGCCCGGGGGCGTCGTCGAGCTGCGCGTCGTGCCGGGTCCGCACCCCGAGTGGTTCGAGGCGGGCGGGGTCGAGCGGCTCGCCGGCGTCGAGTTCCGCGTCGAGGGGGACAGCAACCGGGTCGGCCTCCGCCTGCGCGCCACGGGCGGCGCCGCGGCGCCCGCCCGCTCCGAGCGGGCCGGCGAGATCGACTCCCAGGCTGTGGTGACCGGCGCGGTGCAGCTGCCGCCGAGCGGGGACCCCGTGATCCTCATGCCCGATCACGCCACGCTCGGGGGCTACCCCGTGCTGGCCGTGGTGGCGTCGGCGGACCACGGGCGGCTGGGCCAGTGCGCACCGGGCACCCGGGTCCGCCTCGTCCCGATCTGCCACGACGAGGCGGACGCGGCCTGGCGGGCGAGCCGGCGTGCCCTCGGGGGCGCCGTGATCGGCCACTACCCCCTGTCCGCCGGCTGAACCGCCGCCTCAGAGGAGCAGCTTGACGGCGGTGCCGACCCCGATGACCACGACCACGGCGCGCAGCACCGGCGCCGGGAGGGCGAGCGCCAGCCGGGCCCCGGCGTAGCCCCCGGCGAGGCTGCCGGCGGCCAGCAGCCCGACCGCCTCCCACGCCAGGCCGCCGTGGACGATGAAGACCACGGCCGCGATGCCGTTCACGACCATGGACAGCACGGCGCGCAGGCCGCTCGTGTGGGCGAGGGACACCGGCAGGGCGAGACCGAGCACGGCCAGGAACATGACGCCCATGGCGGCCCCGAAGTAGCCGCCGTAGACCGAGGCGGCGAACACGCCCGCCACCAGGAGCACCGGCCGCGTGCGGGGATGGGCCGAGCCGCGGTCGAGGGCACGCCGCAGCGCGGGCTGCAGGGCGAAGAGCGCGGCGGCCCCGAGGACGAGCCAGGGGACGACCTCGTCGAAGGCCGCCGGTGACGTGGTGAGCAGCAGCAGGGCGCCGGCGATCCCGCCGGCGAGCGCAACGGGGGTCAGGCGGGCGAGCCGCCGGGACTGGTCACCGATCTCGCGGCGGAAGCCGGCGGCTGAGGCGAGGTAGCCGGGCCAGATCCCCACGGTGTTGGTGATGTTCGCCGTCAGGGCGGGATAGCCGAGCGCCAGCAGGATCGGGAACGAGATCAGGCTGCCGCCGCCCGCCACCCCGTTGAAGATGCCGGCCCCCACCCCGGCCAGGACGAGCAGCACGACGTGGGAGGCGGGCATGCAGCGCAACAGTACGGGACCGCCGCGTTTCCCCACGCTCCGCCACGGGGGTGCCGTGCACCGTATAGCGGCGACAACAGGGGTGTCGGGGCCGGAAATATTTCACAGGGCAGCGCAAGGTTCGCCGATCTCTCCCGTTTCAAACCCAACAGCAGAGGAGTCCGCCATGGCGCATGGGCGGGGACGGACGGACGGGCAAGGGGTAACAGAATGAGGGGTCGCATCCGAATCGCCGCTGTGGGCCTGCTGGCCCTGACGGTGGTGGGCGCGCTGTCGTCGACGGCGGGCGCCACGGTCTCCAAGTGGAACGTGCAGGGCAACGGGGGCTTCGTGTCGCTCGACCTGCTCAACACGCTCCAACTCTCCGGTGGCGGCTCTGAGGCCGACGCCGGCAACACGCCGCTCGCCGAGGCCTCGGGCACCGGTGCGTGCCTCTCGACGGCGGCCTCGAGCAACCCGTGCCCGACGAGCGCCACGAGCTCGCTGAGCGGGTTCGCACTCGACAGCACGCAGGACGCGGTCGCGAACGGGGCCGGCAAGACCGGGACGCCGTCGACGCCGCAGAACTGCACCCTCCCGATCAACACGGGCCTCATCAACGTCGACGTGTCCTGCGGCTCCGCCTCGGCCTCCGAGGACGCCAACGGGAACCCGACCGCCGCGGGCACCGGGAGCCTGGCCAACGTGTCCATCAGCCTGAGCCTGACGAGCGTGCTGCAGCAGCTGCTCGGCGGCTCGCTGCCGGCGGCGTCGTCGATCTGCGGCGGCGTGCCCGCCGCCACCACGACGGCGGGCAGCAACACGAGCCAACTCTCCTCGACGGTGCAGGGCCTGCTCAACACCGTCAACGGCATCCTGCCGGCGGGCCAGAACCTCAACCCGACCAGCGTCGCCGGCGGGAGCGACCTCGCCGGCGGGTGCTCCGTGCTCGGCGGCCTGCTCACCCAGGTCGGCGCCGCCGGTGGCCCGTCGCCGGTGTCGGGCATCGTGACCGGGATCCTCGACCAGGTGCTCGGCCTGACGGGCGGCAACGCGGTCAGCGTGCAGCCGCTGTCCATCGACCTGGGCGGGTCGACCACGGCGGTCAGCACGAGCGGCAACGTCGTCACCGACTCGGTGACCCAGCACGCAGTGGACGTCAACCTCTTCGGCCTGGCCGACCTGCAGGTGGCCCCGACGACCGCCGCGGTGGCGCTCGACCGCAGCAGCGGCACGGTGACGCCGAGCTGCAACGCCGGCCTCGTGTCCTACTCGACCAACGGGTCCCTGCCGACCTTCGTCAACATCACGCAGCTCAACGCCCTCGTGAGCCAGATCCTCACCGCGCTGGGCAGCAGCGGCAGCGCCCTCAGCTCGGCGCTCGGGGCTCTCCTCACGGGCATCATCAGCTACAACCCGGACGGCAACCTGCTGACCTGTGACACCTCGGCACCGGGCACGACCGCCAGCGCCAAGGTGGGCGTCCTCAACCTCGGGCTCCTGACCGGCCTGATGGGCGGCGTCGGCCTCAACGTCGGCGACGTGAGCGTGTCGGGGAGCTCCACGGTGGCGACGCCGGCCGTGGCCACCGCGGCCACCACGGCGACCCCGGTCGCGGCTGCTCCCGCGGCCACCCCTGCCGCGGCTGCCGCTCCCGCGGCCGTCCCCAACGTGACCAGCGTGCACACCGGCGAGTTCTGGGCCGGCCCGCTGCCCATCATCCTGATGGTCGGGATGGGCCTGGGCGGCCTCATGCTGATCGGCCGCCGCCGGATCGCCTCGGTGGCCCGTTCGCTCTCTCCAATCGCCCGCCGTCGGGGTGGCCATTGAGCCGCCCCCGCCGACCCACCCTTCCGGGTCGGACGGCGGACCGCCACCGGGCCCGGCCTTCGGGACCTCCTCCGTTCCCCCTCCGGTCTCGGGGGCCGGCCCGGCGGCAGCCACAAGGAGTGACGACGGAGAGCCGATACACGGAGGGATAGAGGACCGGGCCGGAGGTGCTCCGCCCGCCCTGGCCCGGGGCAGGACACGGACGAAAGATCTTCGGAGGATCTGGAGGGAGAAGCAGATGCAGCGGGAACCGGTGCTGCACACTGCCCGGAACGGGGGGGCGGACTCCCGTTCCGGGCAGGAGCAGCGCATCAGTGTGGAGTCGGGCCGATGACGTCACTCCGCGATGTGAAGCGGATGGGCGTCACGCTCGTCGGCGTGGTGCTCCTCTTCGGGGCCGTCTTCGCCGCCAGCTACGCCGTCGCCCACCAGGAGCACCAGCACCACGCCGCGGCAGTGCTCATCGAGAGCGAGCGGGCGGCGATGGCCAAGATCGCCAAGCAGAGCCACGGGGCGTCCTGCCAGGTGGCCGGGGTCCAGCCGGGCCAGCTCTCGGGGATCTTGAGCATCCCCTCGCTCCACATGACGGCTCCGGTCGAGGAGGGAACCGACGACCAGGAGCTCAACGTGGCCGTCGGGCACGACCCGCAGTCGGTGTGGCCCGGCCTCAGCGGCGCCGCCGTGTTCCTCGCCCACGACGTCAGCTACTTCGTGCACCTCAACCAGCTCAAGCCCGGCGACGTGATCACCTACCGGACCGCCTGCAACACGGTGAAGTTCGCCGTCAGCGGCCAGCAGGTGGTGGCGGCCGGGTCGCCGGTCGCCAACACGACCGGGCCGAGCATGGTGCTCGACACCTGTTGGCCGCCCAACGCGCTCTTCTTCACCCCCGACCGCCTGCTCGTCCGGGCGACGGAGGTGGGGGCGGCCACCAAGGGCGCCAACCTCAACGCCGGGGACCAGTTCATCAAGACCGTCAAGTCCACCGACTACACGACGTCGGCCCCGCCGGCGCTGCAGGCGCAGGGCATCACCCTCGAGCAGAACGAGGCGCCGATGGGCACCATGAGCCTCGTCAATGCGTCGGTGGCCTTCTCCCAGTCGCCGGCGCCGCTCTCGCTCGAGGCCGCCGCGCTCGAGACCTACTTCGGTGGCCTCCACGCCGGCGCCCAGCGCCAGGCGGGCTGGTGGTCGGCCATTGCGCCCGGGCTGGCCATGCCGCCGCAGCTCGCCGGGGCGGTCGTGACCGGGCACGACGCCCCGCTCGACGTGGAGATCGACTCGGCCGGCGGGAACCCGACCCAGGTGGTGCTGCGCACCACCGTGACCCTGCAGGGGGGCTCCAGCCCCGGTGAGCGCGCCATGACGGTCGTTCTCCCTGTTCACGGGGCTGTCGTCACCATCGGGAGCTGGACCTTCAGTTGAGCGTGCGTTGTGCGCAGAACCCGGGCGGGACCCGTAAGGGTGGCAGGCCGGGCACGTTTTCCCTCTGGAAACCGGGGTGAGTGGTTTCGGAGGAGGGACGGACAGATGAGCTTCGACGAGATGTACGACGAGATGCTCCACGACGAGTTCCGCTCGCGTGGCGTCTCCCGTGGCAAGCACGCAGCACCGGAGACGGCGGGGGAAGGGCACGAGGGGCCGAGAGGGATCTCGCGCTACCGCAGTGCCGCCATGGTGGGTGCCGGCGGGCTGGCCTGCGCGGCCGTGGGCGCCTTCCTCGGCGGCCTCGGCGGCTACTTCACCGTCAACCCGGCGGCGGCCCACTCGGTCGCCTCGTCGAGCACCACCGACCAGCCGCTGGCGGCCGCCGTCAACCAGGCCTACCGCGTGGCGTCGCAGCAGAGCGGGTCGGCCGCCGTCGCGGCCGCGTCGTTCTCGTCGCTCTCGGGCTCGCTGACCAAGGGCATCGCGCCGTTCCAGACGCTCTCGTACCGCTCGCCGGTGAACCTGCCCGTCTCCTCGCTCCCGTTGGGCGCCGGGGGGTCGACCGGCGGCACCGGCACGGGCGGCACCGGCACGGGCGGCACCGGCACCGGCGGCACAGGTGGCGGCACGGGGACCGGGACGGGCTCGGGCTGCACCGCGAACCAGAGCGACCTCGGCCTCAGCTGCATCCTCGAAACCCTGACCGGCCTGCTGAGCAACCTCGGGTCCCTCCAGGGCGACCCGACGGGTGCGCTGAACGGGCTCATGCCCACGCTCAGCAGCGTGGTCGCCGACGTGACCGGCACGCTGTCGGACCTGAGTTCGCTGCTCCCGACCTCTTCGCTGCCGCTCCCCACCGCCGGGCTCCCGACGGCGGGGACCGTGACGGGGTCGGTCGCGTCATCGAACGGCGGGCGGACCCAGGTGCCCGGGCCGGGCGTGAGTGCACTGAACCCGGTCCTGAACGGCATCGCCGCCGCCGTGGGCGGGTCATCGGGGCCGACCACGCCCTCCCTCCCGTCGCTGCCGTTGCCGTCGGCCGGCGGCACGGCGCCCGCGCTGCCCAGCCTGCCCATCACGACGCCGGGTGGCTCGCTGCCGGCGCCCCCGGCGGTCGGCACGCCCGCTGCGCCGTCGGCCGGAGGCGGGACCAACATCAACGTCCCGCTCCCCCCGCTCCCGGTGCCGGTGAACCCGCCCACGATCAACATCGGTGGGATCTCCGTCGGCGTCAGCACGGGCGGGTCGAACTCCGGCCTCACCCTCTCCCTCCCGTAGGCCTCCGTTCGCGTAGCGTGCGGGTCCGCCGCCGGCGCGAGCAGCGCGTCGGGTCCGGGCCGACAGAGGAGGTCCCATGGTCAGGCTCACGTGCCTGCTCCGTCGCAAAGAGGGTCTCACCCCCGCCGATTTCCACGCGCACTGGCGCGAGGTCCACGGCCCACTGATCGCGGCAAGCAAGAGCGGCGGCCACGTCCTGCGCTACGAACAGCACCCCCGACCGCTCGACGACTACGCGGGAGACGGAGACCCCGGCTTCGACGGCGTGACGGTGCAGTGGTTCGAGAGCATGGACTCGTACCGGGCCCACATGGTGGAGCCGGACTTCTCCGAGATCTGGGCCGACATTGAGCGCTTCCTCGACACCGACCGGCTCCAGTTCGTCGTGACCGAGCACCCGCGCCTCGTCATGGGCGACGACGCAGCCTCATTCCCCCTGGCCTGACTGGGTCGGTGGCGGAAGCGCGGTGAGCCCCCGCACCGCGGCGGGATGCTCCGGCCCCTCCTCGGCCGCACCGTGCGCCGGCGCCGGCGCCGGCTCGGCGACCGGCTCCGGGACGGCGCGCAACGTGGTGCGCACGGGCGGCCGAGCCGCCTCCGCCTCGGCGCGCCGCAGCTCCATCAGCTCGGCCAGGTCCCGCCAGTCGCGCCCGTCGATGCGGTGGACCTCCTTCGGGAGGCGCCGCAGGAGCCGCTCGACATCCCTCCGGTGGCGCTCCGCGACGCCGCCCATCACGAAGACGGTCGCCGCGGGAAGATGGGCTTCACCGGTTGCGAGCTCGGCCAGGCGGGTGGACGCCACTTCGGCGTCCTGCATGAGCCCGAGTTCGTCTTGGAGCGCGGTCAGCTGGCGGACGAAGCGTGCCGCACGGCCCCCGTACACCTCGGCGCTGAACTCCAGGGTGTAGCGCAACCGCTTGCAGGCGATGCGCAGCCGGTGGAAGTCCGAGACGACGCCCGACCGTTTGGCCCGCTTGCCGGCCTTGGCCACCTTGTCGTGGCGCGCCACCACCAGGTCCGGAATGCCGATGACGGCCGGCTCCCGCGTGGCCACCGAGCGGCGCGCCGGCCCCTGCTGGACCATGGCGGACAGGCCCCTGGCCAATCGCTCCCAGCGCACCGAGTCGAGGGCGCCGAGCATGTCGGCACGGGCGGCGTCGCGGTCGCGGTCGAGGAGTGCGGACAGCTCGGCCAGGGGGTCGTGGTCCTCGGGGCGCGCGCCGGCGCTCCAGCCCACCGTGGCGGCGGCCATGTCCGCCAACCCCTCGCGCTGGACATCGAGATCGCGCACGGCACCGAGCACGCCGCCCAGCCAGCCGAGCTCCTGGCGGAACACCTGGGCCCGCACCGGGAGGACGCCGGCGAACAACGCCGAGCGCGGCGCGCAGGCGACGGGTCGCCACCCGCATGTCGTGGAGCTCCTCGGGGTCCTCGCCGAGGCGTGTCCCCGGCTCCTTGGTGCGCACCACCGCGAGCTGCCGGCGCAGGACGGCGAAGGCGAGATCACCCATCGTCGACTCCTCGGTGATGCCGGTGGGGCCGAGGTCGGGCGGACCCGGGATCTCCTGGCCCATGGCGAGGAGGCCCGCCTCGAACTTCGACAGCCGTGCCGGCTGCAGCCCGCAGGACGTCCGCAACTGCTCGACGATCGGGTCCAGCGCATCGAGCCACTCCGCCCGCACCTCGACCTCGACCCGGCGCAGCTGCGTCGGTCGATGCCCGCCCCCGACGACGATCATCGTGTCGTCGAGCGCGACCTCGGCGGCGTCGATGCCGCCCACCCGCAGGGCGAAGGGACGCCGCCGGGTCCGGACCTGTAGGACCTCGCGCAAGCGGCGTGCGCCGACAATGGCGCGCAGCCGGCGGCCGACGGGCCCGTCCGGCCCGAGCGCGGCGACGCCGGCCGGCGGCAGGACCTCGGTCACCTCGACGCGCTGGCGCAAGCCGCTGCCCTCGGCCGGGCGGGTGTCCTTCAAGGTGATCTCGTCGTGCCGGCCGCGCCGCCGGGTGCGGACGACGAACCCGGCGCGAGCGATGCGCCAGTCATCGGTGTCGAGGTAGGAGTCGACCAGCCGCCGTGGCGTCTGGGCCAGTGCCGTGACCGTCCCGCCGTCGCCCGTCTCGACCGCGAGTGTCGGCAGCGCGGCGAGCCAGCGCTCGACCGGTCGCAGGTCGAAGGCGTCGAACTGCCATTCGATCTCGACAGGGTCGGGTTGGACCCCCTGTCCAGCACCCCTGGAGTCGGACACGCCGGTCAGGCTACTGCCCGCCGCCGCCGTCACCACCGGGCGGCCGATTGCCGCGGATCGGCCGGTGTGCGGCGGTAACCTGCCGGCAGTGGCGCGACGAACGATGACAGCGGAGCTCCCCACACCGACAGAGGTCGTCCAGGCAGCCGGGGGACTCGTCGTCCGGCGCCACCACGGGATCCTGGAGATCGTCGTCGTGCACCGCCCGGTGCATCTGGACTGGTCCTTCCCCAAGGGGAAGCTCGACCCGCGGGAGACCTTCGAGATGGCCGCCCTGCGCGAGGTACGCGAGGAGACGGGCATGGCGTGCCGCCTCCTGCGCTTCATCGGGCACACCGAGTACGCGGATCGCAAGGGGCGGCCCAAGGCGGTGGCGTACTGGGTGATGGCGGCGGAGTCGGGTTTCTTCACCCCCAATGAAGAGGTCGACGAATTGCGCTGGCTGACTCTCGAGGCTGCGGCCGGAGTCCTCTCCTACCCGCGTGATCGTGAGCTGATCGCGGTCATCATGGCTGCTGACCAGGTGGAACCCCTCATCTAAACCCTTTCAAAATTTCCTGAAATTTTGTGTTTAGTGGCTTCGGGATCGGGAATAATGGGCTGTAGCGATCTACCGCCTGATCGCACTGCCGGCGTGCGTGCCCCAGTCGAGAGCTCCAGGACCTATCGCCAAGGGCCCTGTGACAGCGTTTCGACGTCAATCGACTGGGGCACCGTCGGCGTTTCTGAACGACGTCGTCGTCAACCCTCCTCGGGCGGGGTCTCGTGCACGATGACGCGGCCCGTGATCTCCTCCGGGCGGATGGCGATCAGGGTGTGACGGTCACCCCCCGCCCAGGCCTCGAGGTCGAGTGAGGCGAGTCGCTGCACCTCCGCGGGGTCCTCGATGCGCCGGCAGGTCCCGGTGACGAGCACGCTCCACCCCTCGCTCAGTGCCTCGTCGACGCGGTCGATCTCGAAACCGACCGTCTCCTCGGAACGGAGCACCGACGCCTTCCGGTCGTCGGTGCTGAAGACGATCTGATCCTCGGTGAACTCGTAGTTGACGGGCAACGCGACCGGTCCGCGTGCCGTGGCGAACAGGATGCGCCCCACCCCCCCGACCGAGAGGTGGGTGCGGCACTGGTCGGGCGTGAGCTCGTCGAGCGCAGCGTGGGGGACGGCCGACGCCTGTCCCGGCGGGCGGTCGGCGTCGGCACCGAGCAGCTCGAGCGGGGTGGTGTCGAGCGCGAGCGCCAGGAGCAGCAGCGACCCGCCGCTCAGGTTGGCGTCGGGATTCGACTCGAAGTAGGCGAGGTAGCCGGGGTCGATCCCGGCCTTCGAGGCGAGCTCCTCGACGCGGAGGCCGAGCTCCTCGCGCCGTGTCGCGATCCGCCGCGCCAGATCGGAGGCGTGCGGGGAAGGGGCCGATGATGTGGTCACCGGCACATTCTGCCCGCCACCGGGTGTGCCGGACAGGGCCGATGGTCCCGGCTCAGGCGACGAGCACCGCGGCGCCATTGACCCGGTCGGCGCTGAGGTCGCGCAGGGCCGTGTCCGCGGCGTCCATGGGATAGGGCGTCGCCGTGACGCGCAGGTGGATGCGGGCCGCCTCGGCCAGGAACTCCTCCCCGTCTCCCCGGGTGTTGGCCGTGACACTTTGCAGGGTCCGCTCCTCGAAGAGGTGGGCCCCGTAGTTGAGGACCGGGATGTCGCTGAGATGGATGCCGGCGATGGCCAACGTCCCGCCACGGTCGAGCGCGGCCAATGCGGGTGGAACCAGGGTGCCGACCGGTGCGAAGAGGATCGCCGAGTCGAGTGGCTCCGGCGGCGCCGCGTCGGCGCCCCCCGCACTCGTCGCCCCGAGCTCGAGCGCGAGCGCCTGTGCCTCCGCCGACCGGGTCATGACATGGACGCGGGCGCCATGGGCCAAGGCGACCTGCGCCGTGATGTGCGCCGAGCCGCCGAAGCCGTAGATCCCGAGCCGGCCACCCTCGGGGAGGTTGGCTCTCCGCAGGGCCCGGTAGCCGATGATCCCCGCGCACAAGAGCGGTGCGACCTCCTGGTCGCCGAACTCCTCGGGCAAGGCGTAGGCGTACGCCTCGTCGACGACCGCGAACTCCGCGTACCCGCCGTCGACGTCCCAGCCGGTGAAGCGCGGGGAGAGGCACAGGTTCTCGTGGCCCGACACGCAGAACCGGCACGTGCCGCAGGTGTGGGCCAGCCAGGGCACGCCGATCCGGTCGCCCTCGCGCCAGCGGCCGGCCCCGGGCCCGAGCCGGTCGACGACGCCGACGACCTCGTGCCCCGGCGTCACGCGCCGGTGGTGTGGCGCGAGATCCCCCTCCGCGAGGTGGAGGTCCGTCCGGCACACGCCGCACACGCGGACGCGCACGCGGCACCTGTCCGGGCCCGGGCTCCGGCACGGCCTTCTCGACCCGAATCAGCGGAGTGCGCTCCATCGGTCCGGCGCGATCGACCACCCACGCCTCCATCAGATCCGGCATCGGCGCCAGCGTAGGACGCGGCCGCGCCGGTGCCAATGGACCTTCGGCCCTACTGATCACGACGCGGCACTCGTAGCGTGGACGGTGCAGTGGCGGGCTGTCGGGTTGGGGACGACCCCGACAGCAGGTTGACCGTTCATGCGCCCGAGCGGCGCACCCAGCAAGGAGACACGCCATGACACTGACCTCAGACCGCCATGCCAGCGCAACCGAATCGCGTCCCGCCGAAGAGGCGACGGCGGCACCGTACGTGGCACCCGGTCGTGCCGGCAGCCTGGTCGACGTCAAGCCGCGCTACGAGAACTTCATCGGCGGCCACTGGGTGCCGCCGGCCAAGGGCGGCTACATGGCCAACATCAGCCCGGTAAACGGCAAGCCGTTCTGCGAGGTGGCCAAGTCCACCGCCGAGGACGTGGAGCTCGCACTCGACGCGGCGCATGCCGCGAGGGAGGCCTGGGGGGAGACGTCGTTGACCGAACGGGCGGCCGTGCTGAACCGGATCGCCGACGCCATCGACGCCAACCGTGAGTTGCTGGCGGTCGCCGAGACCTGGGAGAACGGCAAGCCGGTCCGCGAGACCCTGGCCGCGGACATCCCGCTGGCGGCCGACCACTTCCGGTACTTCGCCAGCGAGACGCGATCCCTCGAGGGCCGCACCACCGAGATCGACAAGGACACCGTGGCGTACCACTTCCACGAACCACTCGGTGTGGTCGGACAGATCATCCCGTTCAACTTCCCGATCCTCATGGCGGCCTGGAAGATCGCCCCCGCCCTGGCGGCGGGGAATTGCACGGTCGTCAAGCCGGCGAGCCCGACCCCGTGGTCGATCCTGAAGCTGGCCGAGGTCATCGGCGACCTGGTCCCTCCCGGCGTGATCAACATCGTGACCGGTCCGGGCGGGGAGATCGGCAAGGCCCTGGCCAGCTCCCCCCGGATCGCCAAGATCGGCTTCACCGGGGAGACAACCACCGGGCGCCTGATCATGCAGTACGCCGCGGAGAACCTGATCCCCTCGACGGTGGAGCTCGGCGGCAAGTCTCCGAACATCTTCTTCGCCGACGTCATGGACGAGGACGACGAATTCCTGGACAAGGCCATCGAGGGTCTCGTGCTCTACGCCTTCAACAAGGGAGAGGTGTGCACCTGCCCCTCACGCGCCCTCATCCAAGAGTCGATCTACGACCGATTCATGGAGCGTTGCCTCGAGCGGATCGGACGCATTCGTCAGGGCGATCCCCTCGACCCCGCCACGATGGTCGGCGCGCAGAACTCCATGCAGCAGATGGAGAAGATCGCCTCCTACGTGGACATCGGGCTCCAGGAGGGTGCGGAGTGCCTCACCGGAGGCGCCCCCGCTACGGTCGCCGGGGACCTCGAGGACGGCTACTACTACCAGCCGACCGTCCTGAGGGGCCATAACAAGATGCGGGTGTTCCAAGAGGAGATCTTCGGCCCCGTCCTGGCCGTGACGACGTTCACGGACGAGGCCGATGCGGTGGCGATCGCCAACGACACGCTGTACGGGCTCGGCGCAGGCGTCTGGACGCGCAACGGGAACCTCGCCTACCGGATGGGACGGGCCATCAAGGCCGGCCGGGTATGGACCAACTGCTACCACCTTTACCCGGCGGGGGCGGCGTTCGGCGGGTACAAGATCTCGGGTGTGGGCCGGGAGAACCACGCGATGATGCTCGAGCACTACTCCCAGACGAAGAACCTTCTGGTCAGCTACAGCACGAAGCCGCTCGGGTTCTTCTAGCCGACCACGATGGGAGCGACACAGACACCGGCCGTGATCGCTACGCCAGAGGCGCTCGAGGCGATCGCCCGGCTGGTGGCCGAGCGCGGGCCGGTGCTCTTCTTCCAGTCGGGCGGCTGCTGCGACGGGAGCCTCCCGCTCTGCTTCGACGACGGCGAGCTCCTGATCGGCGACCGTGACGTCCTGCTCGGCACGGTCGGCGGCTGCCCGTTCTACATGGACCCCCGGCAGTACGAGGTCTGGAAGCACACCCAGCTCATCCTGGACGTCGCCGCCGGCACCCCGGAGGGGTTCTCGCTCGCGGCATTCGACGACCGCCACTTCGTCACCCGCTCCCGGCTCCTGACCGACGCCTGAGGGCGACCGCACCGCCCTCCCGTAGCATGGACGTGACCGAGGAGAGACCCATGCCCGCCCTGTCATCGACCGCCGCGACCGATGCGAGCGCCGTTCCGGCCGGGTACCCCCACGACCTCGAGCGCGACGTCGCCGGTGACGAAGGCCTGCGCTACCACGTCAGGCCGATACGGCCGGACGACGCGGCACGGCTCGTGGCGTTCCACCGGCAGCTGTCGCCCCATTCGGTCTACATGCGCTTCTTCACGTTCCACCCGACCCTGACCGAGGACGAGGTGCGGCGCTTCACGACCGTCGACTACGTCGACCGCCTCGCCCTCGTGGCCACGGTCGGTGACCACCTCGTCGCCGTGGGCCGCTTCGACCGCGCCGCGGGGGAGACCGAGGCGGAGGTCGCGTTCGTGGTGGCCGACGCGTACCAGCACCACGGCATGGGGTCGCTCCTCCTGGACGAGCTCGTCCGCGCCGGCCAGCAGCGGGGGATCGAGACGTTCCGGGCCGACACGCTGGCCGAGAACAGCGCCATGCTCGACGTGTTCCGGCACGCCGGGTTCCCCGTGACATCGGGCATCGAGTACGGGACGGTCACGCTGCGCTTTTCGATCGCGCCGACCGACGACTACCGGGCCGCACTGGCGGCACGCGAGGCCACCCGTCAGCTCCCCCCGGACGCAACGGTGTGACGACGCTGGTCGTCGCCGGCCCGACCGGCTTGGCCGAGCACGACGGTGGCACGTACCACCCCGAGCAACCCTCACGCCTCTTCGCGGCCATGGACGGCGTGCGCGCGCTCGGTCTGGAGGACGACGTCGTCTACCCCCCCATCGCAGAGGCTTCGGTGGCGGAACTGTCCCGGGTGCACGCGCCGTCCTACCTGGCCGAGCTCGAGGCTTTCTGCGCCGTGGGCGGCGGGGACATCGACCCGGACACCTACGCCCGGCCGGATTCGTGGACCGCCGCCCGCCGCGCGGCCGGCGCCGGCCTGGCGGCGCTGGCCGAGCTCGATCGCCGGGGGGAGGGCGTCGCGTTCGTGCCGGTCCGCCCACCCGGCCACCACGCCACCGCCGACCGGGCCATGGGTTTCTGCCTGGTCAACAACGTCGCCGTGGCGGCGGCGTCGCGCACCGCACTCGGTGAACGGGTCCTGGTCGTCGACTGGGACGTGCACCACGGGAACGGCACCCAGGCCATCTTCTGGGACGACCCCGACGTGCTCTACGTCTCGACACACCAGCACCCGTTGTTCCCCGGGACGGGCAGGCCGGGCGAGGTCGGCGGGCCGGCGGCAGCCGGCCTGACGCTCAACCTGCCGCTGCCGCCCGGGGCCACCGGCGACGTCGTCCGCACCGCCATCGACGGGATGGCCCGGCAGACCATTGAGGAGTTCGCCCCCGACTGGGTGCTGGTCTCGTGCGGCTTCGACGCCCACCAGGCGGACCCGCTGGGCGAGCTCGAGCTCTCGAGCGGGGACTTCGCGGAGCTGGCCCGGGTGGTCGCCGAATTCGCTCCGCGGCCCGGCCGGCTGGCCCTCTTCCTGGAGGGGGGATACAACCCGGTCTCGATCGCCTCCTCGGTCGAGGCGACCCTCGGCGCGCTCCTCGGCGCCGGGGAACGCCCACCGCCTCCGACCTCGGGTGGCCCCGGCCTGGCGCAGCTGCAGGCCGACCGCTCCGAACGGCTGCGCGCCATCGACCGGGTCCACCTGGAGGTGGGACCGTGACGGCGGAGCGGTTCGTGGTGGTCGGCTACGACGGCTCTGCCGACGCGCAGTGCGCTGTCACCTGGGCCGCCGAGACCGCGCTCGCCTTCGGGGCCCGGCTGCGGGTGGTGCATGCGGTCGGGCTGCTGGAGCACGCCGGCCTGTCCGGGCACGGCCAGGTGGACGGCGACGTCGCGTGCCGGGTCGCGGTCGACGCCGGGATGGACCGCGACGACGTGGAGTGGCGCGTCGTGGACGGTGACCCGTGCGGTGCCCTGTTGCGTACGGCTGAGCCACCCGACTCGACGATCCTGCTCGTCGTCGGCTCCCGAGGATCGGGCGCCCACGCCGGGACGCTGCTCGGCAGCACGAGCCTGGAGCTGGCCGAGCATTCGTCGATCCCCGTGACGATCGTGCCCCCCTCAGGGGCAGCCGGCTGACCGGTCCTCAGCGGACGACGACGACCGAACAGGTGGCGTGGCGGGTGCAGTACTGGCTCACCGAACCCAGGAGGAGCCCTTCGAATCCGCCGCGGCCCCGCGAGCCGACGACGAGCATCTCGGCGTCCTTCGCCGCCTCGACCAGGGCCGGGCCCGCCGCCTGCTCGACCGTCTCCCCGCTGACGGGGACCTCGGGCGCCACCTCGGCGACATGGGCCGCAGCCCGGTCGACAACCTTCTGGGCGGCCTCGTGCACCGTGGGCACCGTGGTGGTGAAGGCGTAACCGAGCGCCATCGGGAACATCCAGGCGTTGACGAGCCGCAGGGTGCCGCCCGTGCGCTGCGCCTCGCCGATGGCCCAGGTGAGGGCGCGCCCGGAGGACTCCGATCCGTCGACGCCGACCACGATGCGCCGCGCCGCGCCGGTCATCGACTACGCGGTGGCCCGATGGACGAGGACGGGGCAGTGCGCGTTCGTGGCGCAGTACTCGCTGACCGAGCCGATGAGCATCCCGACGAACTCGCCGTGGCCACGGCTCCCGACCACCAGCAGATCCGCGCCCTTCGAGGCCTCGACCAGAATGGGCGCCGGGTGGCCGCTGACGACGCGCGAGTCGATGTTCACGTCCGGATGCTCGGCGTGCACCGCGGCGGCGGCGGTCTCGAGTGCCTGCCGGACGTCCTCCTCGGGATCGAACTCGTCGGGGACCGGCACCGCCCAGCCGTAGCTCGACGGCAACTGCCAGGTCATCACGATCTCGAGGCCGCTCCGGGTCAGGTCGGCCTGGCGCGCCGCCCAGGCCAGGGCGTCGAGCGACGAGGGTGATCCGTCGATGCCGACGACGATCCTTCCCGTGCCCGATGGCTGTGCGGCGGTCATGGCGCTCCTTCCTCGGTTCCCGCGTGCGGCCCTTCGCCCGGTTCCGCTGGGCTAGGTGTCGGTCGGCACCTTCCACGTGAGGACCGTCCCACCGTCAGGTGGGCTGTCGAATGAAAGGGTGCCGTGCAACTTCTCCGCCCGCCGGCGCAGGTTCGGCAGCCCGAGACCTCCCCCAGCGGCGGCCGACGTTCCGCTGAGGCCGATGCCGTTGTCGGCGATCGTGAGGATGCACCAGGCGCCGTCGGCCTCCACGCTGACGGAGGCCCGCGTCGCGTGCGCGTGCTTGCCCACATTGGTGAGCGCCTCCCGGATGGTGGCGAGCACATGCTCGAGCACGAGATCGTCGACGGCGGCGTCGAGCGGGCCCGTGAACGTCAATGCCACCTCGAAGCCCACGACGTCGTGGAGCTGGTGCACGAGGTTGGCGATGTCGTCGCGGATGCCGCGGCTCTCCTCACCCATCCCGAGCTCGTAGATGGTGGAGCGCACCTGGGTGATCACGTGGTCGATCTCCGCCACTGCGCCGCCGAGCTGGGTCGCCGTGGTCTCGGGCAGGCGGGCCGCCAGCCCCTGGAGGGTGAGACCCAGCGCGAAGAGACGCTGGATCACGGTGTCGTGGAGATCGCGCGCCATCCGATCGCGGTCCTCGTAGACCGCCGACCGGCGCACCCGGTCATGGAGGCGGGCGTTCTCGATCGCGATGCCGGCCGCCAGTGAGAGCGCCCCCACCAGTGCCTCGTCGTCGAGGGTGAACTCGGACCACCCCACCTTGTCGGCCAGGTAGAGGTTCCCGTACACCTCGTCGCGCACCTTGATCGGTACGCCGAGGAAGGAGGTCATCGGCGGGTGGTTGGGCGGGAAGCCGTGACCGTCGGGATGGCGGCCGATCTCGGTGATGCGCAGCGGCCGCGGGTCGGCGATGAGCAGTCCCAGGACCCCGCGGCCGGTCGGGCGGGGACCGATCCGGACCTCATCCTCCGCCGAGAGCCCGACGGTGATGAATTCCGCCAGGGCCTGCTTCTCCTCGTCGAGGACGCCGAGCGCCCCGTAGCGCGCCCCGTCATGGAGCATGCCTCCTCGACGACGTGCCGCAGGACCTCGGGCAATTCGAGGTTCGCCTCGATCAGGAGCGTCGCCTCGAGCACCCTCCGGAGAATGGTCGGATCCTCGATCCCACGGAATGGCACAGGCCTGAGCCTACCCATGCCCAGGGCCGCTCCTATCCGTGCGAGTAGCCGGTCCGCGTCCCAGGTGGGAAGATGCGACCCGTGAAGCTGAGTGTCTTCCTGCTCGACGACCACGAGGTGGTACGGACCGGCCTGCGGGCGCTCCTCGAGGCAGCCGACGACATCGAGGTGGTCGGCGAGGCGGGCACGGTGGCGGAGGCGCTGAGCCGGATCCCGCCGACCAAGCCCAACGTGGCCATCCTCGATGTGCGCCTGCCGGACGGCAGTGGCGTCGAGGTCTGCCGGGAGATCAGGTCGAGCAACCCGGAGATCGCGTGCGTCATGCTCACGTCCTACGCCGACGACGAGGCGCTGATCGCTTCCATCATGGCGGGGGCGGCCGGCTACGTCCTCAAGCAGGTGGGCAGCCTCGACCTCCTCGACACGATCCGGCGCGCCGGGGCGGGGCAGTCGCTGCTCGATCCCGCGCTGACGGAGCGGGTCCTCGAGCGCCTCCGCGACGGGCCCAGGGTGGACCCCCGCATCGCCAGCCTGACGCCGCAGGAGCGTCGCATCCTCGATCTCATCGCCGAGGGGTACACCAACCGGCAGATCGCCGAGACGATGTTCCTGGCCGAGAAGACGGTGAAGAACTACGTGTCGAACCTGCTGTCCAAGCTCGGCATGGAGCGCCGGACCCAGGCCGCCACGTTCGCGGCGCGCCTCGACGAGCGCTCGGCACACGACGCCCGCACCGACGCCTCCGGCACCTGAGGGCTACACGCTCTCAGAAACGCTCGGACACGGGGCGATCGCCGTCGGCAGCCGCCTCCAGCCTCATTCCCAGGGCACCGAAGGCACGTTCCAGGCGCTCCCGCTCCGTTTGGGGCTGCTCGAAGCGGCTCGGATCAGTGTCGACGCCCACCACCCGGGCCAGCTCGAGGAGAGCCACGTCGTAGGCGATCTGCAGCGCGAGGACGACCGGCACCGCATCGGCGTCCTCGTCCGGCGGGATCCCCTCTTCCAGCTCGCGCCGGCACCGGTGCACCTCGTCGAGGGCCTGCGGCTCCCCGGCCCCGTCGAAGGAAGCCTGGTGCTGCACGAAGGCTGCGGCGAGGAGTTGGGTGTACATCGCCATGGTGACTCCAGTGTGGTCCCTGCCGCCCGATCAGGCGTCACGGAGGGAGTCGCCGGCCCGACGCAACGTCGGGTGGAACACGACCTCTCGCGTGACCGGTGGCTGCAGGTAGTACGGGAGCAGCGCCGGGTAGTGCGGCCGGCTCCGCAGCAGGTACCTCGTTCTCTTCATGGAATCCCTCCTTCGGTCCGGCGCTCTCGGTGTGAAAAGCATGCGCCCAATGACCAGAGGTTCGGCAGGGCCGGAGGTCACATGGAACGCGCCCGGCACCTCCCGGTGTGACCTTCGGCCCTACTCGTGGCACAGCACCGCGTCTGACAATTCGTGGCGAGGGCGCCGGCCAGGTGTCGGCCCCGGGAGAAGACGGGAGTGACGCGTGATCCTCATCGACGAGACGCTGTCGGAGTCGGGAGGCGGGTTCGGTTCCCTGAACGTGGCGGTCAGTGAGGTTGACCTCGACGTGGACCGGGTCTGGCGGAACGACGTGGCCCTCGAGATGTGGATCGACGCGACGTCGGATCCGGTGGCGATACGGCTTGCCGGAGTGCTCGACGAGTCCACGGGCGCGAACCTGCTCGGCGTCGTCGAGGACTGTGTGGCCCAGGGGCAGTTGGACTTCGACCTCGACACCAGCGCGGTGCGTATCGACAGCTCGGGTGTGCAGGTCATCGACCGGCTCCGAGCGCGGATCCACGACTCGGGTGGGCGGCTGCGCGGCGCCCACGCCTAGCTCGCACCTCGGGACCAGGGCGGGCACGCCTACGCTGCCTCGAGGTGTCACATGACTGAGGATCGCACGACTCCTCGCGTACGAGTCGTCGAGACGCACATCTCCGTCCTCGTCTTCATGGGGGACAGGGTGTACAAGCTCCGCAAGCCCGTGCATTTCGACTTCCTCGACTTCACCGACCGGGCCGTCCGCGAGGCCGACTGCCAGCGAGAGGTCGAGCTCAACCGCCGCCTGGCGCCAGACGTCTACCTGGGTGTGGCCGACGTCGTGATGGAGGGTCAGGCGATCGACCACATGGTGGTCATGCGTGCCCTCCCCGCGGAGCGGCGCTTGGCCACTCTGGTGCGCGAGGGGGCAGGCGTCGATACGTGGTTGGCGGGAGTGGCGACGACTCTCGCCGAGTTCCATGCGGGGGCCCGGCGATCCGACGCGATCTCCGAAGCGGGGACAGGGCACGCGCTCCAGGCCGCATGGGACGCCAACTTCGACGAGACCCGCCGCTTCGTCGGCACCATCCTGGACCCGATGCAGGACGAGGAGATCCGCCACACGGTCTCCCGCTGGTTGGTGTCCCACCGGGCGCTGCTCGAGGTCCGCCGCGCTCGGGGCGGGTCTGCGACGGGCACGGCGACCTCCAGGCCGAGGACATCTTCTGCCTCGATGACGGCATCCGCATCCTCGACTGCATCGAGTTCTCCGACGATCTCCGCTATGGCGACGTCTGCGCCGACGTGGCCTTCCTCGCCATGGATCTCGAGCGGCTCGGCCGGCCCGACGCAGCCGAACGCTTCGTGCTCCAGTACGAGGCGCAGGCGGGAGAACGCCTGCCACGACCTCTCCTGCACCACTACACCGCGCAGCGGGCCTACGTGCGGGCCAAGGTGACCTGCCTGCTGGTCGAGCAGGGAAGAGAGGATGCCCGTCGCGACGCCCGGGAACTGCACGCGCTGGCCCTTCGGCATGCCCGCCGGAGCCGGCAGGTGCTGGCGCTGGTGGGGGGCCTCCCGGGGACCGGCAAGAGCACGCTCGCCGCCGGCCTGGTGGCCGAGACCGGGTGGGTCCTGCTGCGCTCGGACGAGCTCCGGCGGGAGTTGCAGCCCTCCGTGGGGGGCGGCATACCGGCGACCGACACCGGCCGCTACGAGCCGGCCGCCGTCGGCGCCGTGTACGACGAGCTGCTCGTCCGGGCCCGCCGGCACCTCGACGCGGGGGAGCCGGTGATCCTCGACGCCTCGTGGATCGATGCGGGGCGACGTGCGGCGGCGGTGCGGGCTGCCGCCGAGACCGGCAGCGAGCTCGTGGAACTGCGCTGCACCTGTGAGGAGCCGGTGGCCACGGCACGGATCAACGAGCGGTCGAAGGGGCGTGACGACGTCTCCGAGGCAACGCCGCACGCCCGGTCCGTCATGGCAGCGAGGATGGACCCCTGGCCGTCGGCCGTCACGATCGACACCTCACGCCGCAGTCCTGCCGAGTGCGTGTCGTGGGCCCTGCGGGAGATCGCGCCATGAGCGGGACGACATGAGGCCAGGGACCTAGGTCCCGCAGCGAAGGGGCGTTGGACCCTAGGTGCAGCGGCCCCGGCGCGGTCAAATGGGGGAGGCGGCACATGGTCGCCAGGACGGGCAGGAGGACGCCATGCACCATCCCACGAACCGCCAGGTCACACGGACGACTCATCGCACCCAGAAGTCATCGCTCAATCCCTACGTCCTCGACGAGGTGGCCTTCACGCTCTCGGACATCCGGCGGGCCCGGGCGGGGAGCGACGTGCCCACCGCCCGCTGACCCTGCGTGCGGGCGATCGCAGGAGTGGGGACGTTCGGCCCTATCTCGGCACCCGCGCCCGTTGCACGCTGGATACGGACCCAGCCGCAGATCGCGCTGATGAAGGAGGAGAGATCGCCATGCCGAAGACCTCAGCCAAGACCAAGGCACCGGCCAAGACCACGGCGCACGCCAAGACCACGGCGCACGCCAAGACCAAGACGGTCAAGGAGCCGGAGACATCGGAGTTCGTCAAGTCCATGACCGGAACCGTGGATCAATGGAAGGCCCGGATCGACGAGCTGAAGGTCCAAGTGGACCTGGCCAAGCTCGACACTCGCGACCGGGCGACCAAGCAGCTCGACATGGCGCAGAATGCCTGCCTGGCCGCCTATTCGAAACTGCGCGACGCAGGCAAGGACGTCGTGACCAACGCCGACACGCTCCGTGACGGCGTCGAGAAGCTGCTGCAGGACATCAAGGCGGCTTTCGAGGCGGCGCAGGCCGTCATCAACCGGGGCTGACGGGCGTCCCAGCGCACCTTCCCTGGTTCTCCGTCAGTATCGATTACGTCGTGCACCGTGAGACAACAGGGTTGAAGGTCCCGCCGGCGGACCGGCGGACGATGATCGCGGGGGAGGCGGGATGTCGCTCGCCGCTCTGATCCTCAAGAACCTGTGGTCCAAGAAGGCCCGGTCCATCGGCATCGCCTTCGCCATCAGCATCGCGGTCATGACGGTTGTCACACTGACGGTGGTCAGCAGCGGACTGGAGGCGTCCGCGGCGGCGGTCCTGACCCTCGGGAAGGCCGACTTCACCGTGGCACAGAACGGCGTCTCGGAGGTCCTGTTCTCCAACCTCGACCGGGGTCAGCTGGCGGCCGTGAAGGCGACGCCGGGCGTACAGAGCGCCGTCGGCGTGTTGCTCGCGACCGAGCGCATCAACGCTGCCAACCCGCTGTTCATTGAGATCGGCATTCCTCCCGACCAGCAGGGCCAGTTTGGCGTGCACGTGGTCGCCGGCCGGTCGTACACGGGCGGGGCGACCCACGAGATGATGATGGGCTGGCGCGCCGCTCAGGACTTCGGGCTCCACGTCGGTGACCGCTTCACCGCGAACGGCACCTGGAACACCATCGTCGGGATCTACTCGACGGGGATTGCATACGGCGACCTGGGGGGCATGTTCCCGCTCACCGCGCTCCAGACCTACAACCGGGTCCCGGGGACCGTCACCCTGATCTTCGTCAAGGTGGCGCCGGGCACCTCCGTCGCGAAGATCGAGAAGACGATCACGACGGAGCACCCCGAGATGACGACGATCCGGACCGCAGCCCAATTCGGTCGGGCCGATCGCAACCTCGTGTTCCTGCAGGCAGCGGTGACCGGGAGCACCATCCTGGCCATCCTGATCGGTGCCGTCATAGTTGGGAACACCATGCTGCTGTCGCTGTTCGAGCGCACCAGGGAGTTCGGACTCCTGCGGGCCATCGGCTGGACCCGGTCCCGCGTCGTGTCGCTGGTGGTCGGCGAGGGCATCGTCCTGGCCCTGATCGGAGCCGCCCTCGGGGTCGGGCTCTCGTTCGCTGCCACGGACGTGCTGGAACGTCTGCCGCAGCTCAGAGGCGTCCTCCAGGCCAATTACACCCAGGAGGCGTTCTGGCGGGGGCTCTACACCGGCCTCGGGATGGCGATCATCGGCGCGCTCTACCCGGCGTTGCGCGCTGCCAACCTCAAGCCGCTCAAGGCGTTGAGCCGTGAGTGACGCCGCTGCCACCCCGTTGCCCGCCGTCGAGGTGCACGGGTTGGAGAAGACGTACGACGACGGGCTGATCCGTGCACTCGACGGCGTCGACCTCGTCGTGGCGGCGCAGGAGTTCGCCGCCATCACGGGCCATTCGGGGTGCGGGAAGTCGACGTTGCTCCACCTCATCGCCGCCCTGGACACGCCGTCGAAGGGGACGATCACCGTCAGCGGGCAGGACGTGGTCCACCTCCGTCACGCCAGCAGGTTCCGGCGCGAGGAGGTCGGCCTCGTGTTCCAGCTCCACAACCTGCTGCCGCGGCTCTCGGTCCGCGAGAACGTCGAGATCGCCATGTCGGGATCGCGGCGCCCGCACCGCCAGCGTCCGGTTTATGCCGACGAGCTCCTCGACGACGTCGGTCTCCGTGGCCTGAGCGACCGCCTTCCGACACAGCTCTCCGGGGGCGAGCGCCAGAGGGTCGCCATCGCACGGGCCCTGGCCAACGACCCGCCGTTGTTGCTGGCCGACGAGCCGACCGGCAGCCTCGACACCGCATCGGTCGACGTCGTGCTGGCGCTGTTCCGACGACTGCGTCGGGAGCGTCACACGACCATTCTCCTGGTCACCCACGACGAGGCCGTGGCGGGCGCCGCCGACCGCATCGTGCACATGGTCGACGGCAAGGTCCTGACCGGCGACGGTCTGCCACCCGGCGAGAACGAGCTTCGTCCGCGGCGCGCCTGACCGCCTGCCGTTCAGGCCTGGCCCGGCGGAGCCTGGTGGGAGAGGGGCTGCGCTGCCTCGCTCCCGCTGCGCAGCATGATGTCGGCGAACTTGGCATAGAGGGCCATCGGCTCCTGCGAGCGCACAAGGACGTCGAACAGCTCCGCCATGGAGACGACGCCGCTCGGTCGCTCTGAGATGTCGAGCACGACGAGATGCCGGATGCCGAGGCTCACCATCAATGCGGCCGCCTCGGCGACACTGGCCGACGGCGGTGCCCAGTTCGGGTGATCCGAGGCGACGATCGCCACCTCGTCCTCGGGACGCAGGCCTCGCGCGAGCGCACCGACGAGGTCGAACTCGGTGACGACGCGCAGGGGCTGCTCCTCCAGGATGGCGCACGAGACGCCGTCCCTCACCATCGCCGTCGCCACCTCGGTCAGCGTGTCCGTGGCGGACACGACCGTCGGTGGTCGCAGGTGCATGCCTCCGAGCGTCGCATCGAGGCCTTCGAAAGAACGGTTGCTCATGGTCACACCCTCGGGCTGGGGCTGCCGGCCGGCAGCGGGGACGCCGTCGTCCCGATCGACAGTACCGGGAGCGGTCATGGGCGGACCCTCGCGCCGATCCGGAATTGGAAAATGGCGACCGAGGGGGGTGGCCGCCATTCTCCAAGCACCGTTGTCTGGGAAGAGGAGGGTGTCCCAGTCATTTTGCAACCGGGTCTGCAGCGGGGGTAGGGCCGAAAGTAACGGATTCCGGCCCACCGGCCCCCACGTGACCAGGACCAATGGCCATGGTCAGGACGGTGGCTCGGTGCGAGAGTAGGAGCTATGCCCACTGTGTGCTCCGCTGAAGAGGCCGTATCCCTGATCCGGCCGGTCGACACGATCGGGTTCGGACTCGGTCCGGCCAACCCGGACACCTTCCTGACCGCCCTGGGTGCCCGCGACGACTGGCAGGACCTGCAGCTGGGCGGGGCGCTGTGTCTCAACTTCTACGAAGTTTTCACCAAGCCCGGCGTGACGTACCGCTGTGGTTTCTTCGGGCCGGCCGAACGGCTCCTGCACTCCATGGGACACCACGTCGAGCTGGTGCCGGGTGGCTTCCGGCAGATGGCACCGATCCTGGCCAAGTTCGCCCCGCGGGTCATGACCGTGCAGGCGGCACCGCCAGACGACGCTGGCAACGTGAACCTCTCGCTCCACATGGGCGCGACCCGCCCCGAGCTCATCCGTGCCGGCCAAGATCCCGACCGGCTGCTGATCGTCGAGGTGAACCCGAACCTGCCGCGCACCAAGAGCCTGCCGCCCGAGTACGACAACACCATTCCGCTCGACGTCGTCGACGTCCTGGTCGAGACGAACGCGGCCCCGTTCGCCCTCACCGAGCCCCCGACCGACGAGGTGGACGAGGCGATCGCCCGCAACGCGCTCGCCTACGTGAAGAACGGGTCCACGCTGCAGACGGGTATCGGCGCCATTCCGAACATCGTGGCTACGGAGCTGGCCAAAGGGCCTCTCGGCGGGTTCGGGGTCCACTCCGAGATGTTCACCAACGGGCTGATGCGCCTGCATCAGGCGGGCAAGGTCGCCAATAACGCCAAGGGAATGTTCGACGGGGTCTCGGTGACCACGTTCGCCCTCGGGACGCCGGAGCTCTACGGCTGGCTCGACAACAACGAAGAAGTCGCCTTCCTCCCCGTGGAGACGATCAACAATCCGACCGTGATCGCCAGCAACGCCAACCTTGTTTCCATCAACGGGGCGCTCTCCGTCGACCTGTACGGGCAGGTGGTGGCCGACAACATCGGCGGCCGGCAGATCTCGGGTGTCGGCGGGCACGAGGACTTCGTGGCGGCCGCGGAGCTGCATCTCGACGCGCACTCGCTGATCTGCCTCCACTCGACGGCCGTGCACAGGGGCGAGCTGGTCTCCCGCGTCGTCGGGCTCCTGCCCGAGGGCTCCATCGTGTCGACGCCGCGACATCACACCGGCGTCGTCGTCACCGAGTACGGCTCAGCCGAGCTGACCGGGCTGACGGTGAGCGAGCGCGCCCACCTTCTCGTCGAGATCGCTCACCCCGACTTCCGGGACGAGCTGCGCAAGCAGGCCGATGAGCTCGGCCGGGGCTGAGCTCGTCTCAGCCGGCCGCTGAAGGGGCCGGTTTGTTCGGCCACTCGCGGAAGGTGCCGTGATGCCGACCGATCTCGCCGATGATGGCGTCGATGTAGACGAGCTTGCGGATCATGTACGAACGCGTCTCCTTCGGGTCGAGGTACAGGTTGTAGAGGCGGCCGTAGCCGTAGCGCTGCACCACCCCCGTGAACCCGCCGGGGTTCAGGACGTCGGTGTCGTCGTCCGAGATGGACGACACCAGGTACTTGTACTCGCCGACCCGGAGCGCCGAGTACTGCGAGGTGAGCCAGTAGTGCTGGTGCTTGCGGTTGGACACCACCTGTTGGTCGTCGGCTGCCAGGAAGAACGACAATTGATCGACCGCGTCGATGTAGCGGTCCGCCGGCATCCGTTCCCACGCTCCCGCCATGGACAGGCAGGTGGCGAAGAGGTCGAGGAGATGCACGAGGCCGTCGCTCGAGCGTCCCGGTTCGACCATGCCGGGCCACGAGACGACGGCAGGCACCCGGACGCCGCCCTCCCAGGTCGACCCCTTCGCACAGCGAAAGGGCGTGAACGCCGAATCCGGCCAGGTCTCCATCTCGGGACCGTTGTCCGACGAGATGACCACCATCGTCGTCTCGAGCTGTCCGGTCCGCTCGAGTGCAGCGACCAGTCGGCCGCAGATGTCGTCCAGTTCGACGACGGCGTCCTTGTAGGGATGCCGGGCCGGCGAACGCCCGAGGAAGTCGGGATGTGGGTAGTTGTCGAAGTGGGCGCCCCGGGTGCAGTGGTAGAGGAACCATGGGTCGGGTGACGGCGCCATCCGCTCGATGAACTGCTCGGAGTAAGTGCACCACTTGTCGTCCAAGAGGGAGAGCACCGGGACGGTCACCTCTTCGACCTCTTCCAACGCGCCGTCGCGGGTGGCATGGACGAAGCACTTGTTGAACGGCATGTTGCGGACCCATTCCGTGCGGTCCCCGCTGTAGACGACCTCGGGAAAGAAGTAGGGGTCTCGCCACTCGGTGTACATGTCCGACACGGACAAGAAACCGTAGAAGTCGTCGAACCCGACGTTCTGCGGCTGGCTCTCCTCGTTCTCGCCCATGTGCCATTTCCCGACGGCCTGCGTCACATAGCCGGCGTCCGAGAGGAGCTGGGGGAGGGTGATCTCCCCGCTGAGCCCGCCCGGCATGCCGTACATCGGAGGGACCAGGAGGCCGTGGCGCATCGGGAGCCTGCCCGTCATGATGGAGGCCCGGGTCGGCGTGCACGACGGCTCGCTGTAACAGGACGTGAGCAGTAGCCCCTCGCGCGCAATGTGGTCGATGTTCGGGGTCGGCGCACCCACCGCCACGCCGCCGCCGTAACACCCGAAGTCCCCCCAGCCGACATCGTCCATCAAGATGACGACGACGTTCGGCCGCCGTCCCGTGCGCGAGACGAACTCGGCCAACTTGGTGGCCGCCGCCTCGTCGCGGCCGGGTACCACGAACGCGGGCTCCCGGTTGGCCGCGGGCGCGCGTGTTGCCCCGGTGACGGGGTCCACTCCGGCGCTGTCGAGGTGCTCGGTGGGGTCGCCTGCTGTCGGGTCGCTCATCGCTTCTCCTCGTCGCCTCGGTGGGAGGCACATGCTGCACCCTCGGCCGTCCGGCGTACAGGCGGGTCGCCGGCGGTTCCCCGTCGTCACCGTTCCCGTTGCCGATCTCTGAGCGCGGCGGTTAGAGTAGAGGAGACGTTCGAGTGGCCGAAAGGAGGTGGGAGCACATGAAGGCTGAACCTCATAGTTCCCAACCTCCCCAGCCGTGCCCCGGCGTCCTTTGTCCGTCGATCTGATCTGCGTACCGGGTTCCTGACGCAGCATCCAGCGACGTAGCGACGTCGGGGAGCTGACTTTCCTTCCGCCTTCGGGCGGGCCATGACGGCCGCGCCCACGCGGCCGATGCTCGGGATCTGCCCGATCCCCAGGCACGCAAACCCGCGGGCTCCGTGTACCGACAGGCCGCGCCTCTTCTGGCGTGGGACCTCACCTGGGTCGTCGGCACCGCAGTCCAGCAGAGTCAAGGAGACACCCCAATGAAGCTGCATCTCGCACCACCCGGCACGGACCGGACGGCGGGCGACGAGGCCGCCGTCCTCGACGAGGCCCACGTCGGGCACATCAACGGTGCCCTGGGCACGATCGACCACGGGGACACGGCGCCGCGCCGTGGGCTCTCGCTCAAGACCAAGACACTCCTCGCCATCGTGGGCCCGGGACTCATCGTCATGGCCGGCGACAACGACGCCGGCGCTTTCAGCACCTACGCCCAGGCGGGGCAGAACTACGGGACCCACCTCATGTGGACCCTCCTCCTGCTCGTCCCCGTTCTCTACGTCAACCAGGAGATGGTGCTGCGACTCGGAGCCGTCTCGGGGGTCGGCCACGCACGCCTGATCTTCGAGCGCTTCGGAAGGTTCTGGGGGGCATTCAGTGTCATCGACCTCCTCATCCTCAACGCCTTGACCATCGTCACCGAGTTCATCGGAATCTCGCTCGCGGTCAATTACCTCGGTCTTCCCAAGGTGCCGACGGTCATCCTCGCCACGGTCGTGGTCATCGGGGCCGTGAGCACAGGAAGCTTCCGGCGCTTCGAGCGGCTCTGCCTCACATTGGTGGCGTTCTCGCTGCTCGTGATCCCGCTCTTCCTCCTCGTCCACCCGCCGGTCGGTCAGGTGGCCCACAGCTTCGCCGTGCCCAGCCTGCCCCACGGGCAGCTCCCGACGGTGATGCTGCTCATCATCGCCATCGTCGGCACCACCGTCGCCCCCTGGCAGCTGTTCTTCCAGCAGTCCTACGTCATCGACAAGCGCATCACGCCCCGCTGGATCAATTACGAGCGGGTCGATCTCGGGATCGGGATCGCCATCGTCGTCGTCGGTGGGGTGGCGCTGATGGCGGTCGGCGCCGCCACCTTCGCCGGTCATCATGGGTTCGGGGGTTTCACCGATGCCGGCGGCACGGCCGCCGGGCTGGCGCACAACGTGTCACGGACGGCCGGTGACCTGTTCGCCATCGCGCTCATCGACGCCAGCATCATCGGCGCCGCCGCCATCGGGCTTTCCACCGCCTACGCCACGAGTGACATGTTCGGCATCAGGCACTCGCTGCACCGACCCGTCTCGCAGGCCAAGGGTTTCTACGTCTGCTACGCCGGCTTGATGGCCGTCGCGGCCGTGTTGGTGCTCACCCCGCACGCGCCACTCGGCATCCTCACCGAGGGTGTGCAGGTCCTCGCCGGGGTACTGCTCCCGAGCGCGAGCGTCTTCCTGCTGCTCCTGTGCAACGACAAGGCCGTGCTCGGTCCGTGGGTCAACGGGCGCAAGCTGAATATGTTGACCGGGACGATCGTGTGGGTACTGGTGCTCCTCTCGGTCATCCTGACGGCGAGTGTCCTGTTCCCGGACATCACGGGCGCCCAGATCGTCAGCGTGCTCGTCGGCGGCATGGCGGTCGGGGTCTGCGTCGGGACGTTCCTCCTCGTCCAGATGCGGCGCCGCCGGGACGTCGTCACCGTGACGGACGCCCTGGCCGAAGTCCCGAACCGTGAGACGTGGCGAATGCCCGCTCTCCAGCGCCTGGAGCGGCCGACGATGTCGATGCAGCGCAAGGTGGGCCTCTTCGCGCTGCGGGTGTACCTGGCCGTCGCCTTCGTGCTCGTGATCGTCAAGATCGTCGAGGTGGCGATGAAGTGATGACATTCACGGCCACACGGGAAAGGGCGAGCCGCGAGGTGGTGTGAATAGGGCCGGGATCGGCTCTGCTCGGCGCTAGCGTGCGCCTCGATGCGACACCGACTGGTCGTGCTCACCGTTCTCGTGCTGGGGGTCCAGGCGCTGGTGGGCGTGTGTCCCGGAACCGCCGGTGCGGGCACCACGGGAGCAACCACAGACGTCAATTCGGAGCTTCCGTGGCACCCCGCTGTCGTGGATTCGCAGGGGAAGCTGCTCCCCTGGTACGAGCCGCAACAGAACCTCGGCTACGACGAGGTTCTCCGCGTCGGGTGGAACTTTCTCGAGCACAAGGTTCCCGATGAATCGGGGACGAATCTCAAGACGTATCTCGTCAACTCGGTGTTCAATGGCGCGACGCTCCAGGGAGCGTATTGGCAGAGCAACCCCGCCATGACATTCGGGTCATTCGTCGACTCGGCCCTTGCGTGGTACCCGTACTCAGGAGACCGGGGCGCGATCCGGATGGTGCGCACCATGTTGAACTACGAGTTGGCACATGGCACGACACCGGCCAGCTGGAGCTGGTCGAGCGTGCCGTTCCCCACGGGATGTGGCAATCAACCCCGGTACGGAGGATGCCTGTCGGATATGCCCAAGAGCTTTTACGGCGGGATCGAGCCGGACAAGGTCGGCGAGATGGGCATCGGGTATGCCCTCTTCTATGAATCGACGGGCAGTCAGAAGTATCTCCGCGCCGCGATCGACTGCGCGAATGCTCTGGCGACGCACGTCCGTCCGGGCGACGACACGCACACGCCGTGGGCGTTCCGCGTGGACGGGAAGAGCGGCGCGACCCTCGATGGCGAGACGTTCGGGGGGATCGTGGTCTCGCCACTGCGGCTCTTCGACGAGCTGATCCGCCTTCACGCGGGCGACGTTCGCGCCTACGAGCAGGCGCGCCGAGTGGCGTGGACATGGCTCGACCACCATCAACTCAATCCCGGTAGCCCCACCTATGACGACTGGAGCGGGTACTTCGAGGACGTCCCGAAGGACCAGAACAACGTCAACCAGGCCGCGCCCACCTACACCGCCCTGTACCTCCTGAATCTTCGGGATCCCGGTGCGGGGGATCCGAGCTGGAAGACCCAGGTGGCGCACCTGATCGTCTGGGTCGAGCAACACTTCGGTGTCGGTCCGTTCGACGGTGCGATGGCCATCAACGAGCAGGGCCCGAGGAGTGGTGGAGCCCCCCTGTGTTGTTCGTCGGCGGGTCTGGGCAGCGACACCGCTCGGTGGGCCGCGGTGAATGCTCTCTATTACGAAAGGACGGGCGATGTCGCGGCCCGGGAGACCGCGTTCCGCTCGCTCAACTACGCGACCTACTTCGCCGACTCGGATGGCCGCATCTCGTGCTGTGGCCAGAGTCTGGGCACCTTCCAGTACTGGTTCAGCGACGGGTACTCGGACTACCTCCGGAGCTTCAACTGGGCCATGGCTGCAATCCCCGGTCTCGCACCCGGGGGCCAGAGCCACCTGTTGGGCTCGACATCCGTGGTACAGCGCGTGACCTATGGCCAAAACCGGATGACATATCGCACGTTCGACGCCGACGCGAGCGAGGTCCTCCGCGTTGCCTTCCGTCCGCTCTCGGTGACTGCGGGCGGTCAGACCCTCCGTAAACTGCACGAGCTGAACGGTGAGGGTTACACCCTCCAGCCCTCGGGCAAAGGGAGCTTCGTCCTCAAGATCCAACATCTGCGCTCAGGCGAGGTTCAGATCACCGGCTGATCCGGACGGCTCCGCGCGAGGTGGTGGCCGACCTGTCTCCGAACCGGCTACGCAGAGCACCGAGCGGCCTGGACCGAGTGTGCGAGCGGGCCCGCGATTGCGGGCGAACATGGATCCCCGTCGTCCTCTAACGAACCACGACCACCGAGCAGCCGGCGTGGCGGACGCATCGATCGCTCACGGACCCCAGGAGTAGCTCCGCCATCACGCCTCCACCGTGACTGCCCACGACGAGAAGGTCGGCGTCACTGGCGGCCTCGAGCAACACCGGGACCGCACTGCCTCTGATCACCTGTGCGTGGATCCGGTCAGGGTCGATGGCCGGGAGGGAATCGCTGATCACCTCGTCGAGCTTGAGGCGGGCTTCGGCGATCAGCTCATCGGGCCAGGGCACATCGACGACGATCCCGAGCGGTACGGGGTGTTCGGGGAAGTTCCAGGCCGTCACCACCGCGAGCGTGGCACCCGACCATTCGGCCTGACGGGCAGCCCACCGCAGGGCCCGGATGGAGGGATCCGAACCGTCGACCCCGACCACGATGCGCCGGATCGGCGTGTCGCCGCCCTCGGCGGGATTCGCTTCACTCATGTGCACCATCCTTGCCGCCGGGTTGCAGGTCGCGTCCATCCTGGCTCCCACGGTGGACCTCGATGCGGCGCCAGAGCGTGAGAGCGCCGATCGCGGCCACCACGATGAAGCCGGTCACGACGACCACCGCGCTCGGGGGTAGGTCGAGAGCAAACACCCGGCGGGACAACGAGACGCAGAACAACACCACGAAGGCCGCCGCCATGGAGGCCACGAGGGTCACCCGTGCGGGGTTGAACGGACGGGAGATCAGGATCAAGACCCACGTGGCCATGGCGAACACGGCCAACAACGCCGCCGTCCTGGCCTGGGCGAGGCTGGTGTCGGGCCACGCACGCGCCACCATGTAGCTGACGAATGTGGCGGCAGCGGTGACGGTACCCGCTGGGATGGTGAAACGCAGTACACGGCGGGTGAAGCCAGGCCTGGCGCGCGGCGACGCCGACTCGAAGGCGAGGAAGAAACCCGGGACACCGATGGTCAGCGTGTCGATGATGGTCAGGTGGCGTGGGAAGAAGGGATAGGGCTCTGCCCCGACGACGATGGCCGCGGCCAGGAGGGCGGCGTACACCGTCTTGGTGATGAAGAGGTTGGCAACCCGCTCGATGTTGGCGATCACCTTCCGACCCTCTGCGAGGATCCGAGGCACGGCCGAGAACGCACTGTCGAGGAGCACCACGCGGGCAACGGATCGGCTCGATTGGCTCCCCGACCCCATGGCGATCCCGATGTCCGCCTGTTTGAGCGCTTGCACGTCGTTGACACCGTCCCCGACCATCGCCACCACGTGCCCCTGGGCCTGGAGAATGTTCACGACGGCGAGCTTCTGCTCCGGTCGGATCCGGCCGAGCAGGTTGGTCGCATCGAGCGCTGATCGCAGAGCCGAATCGTCGTCGATCGAACCGGCGTCCTGCGCAGCGCCCGGCGACTCGATACCGAGGCGATCCGCGACCTGGGCGACCGTCTCAGGCGCATCACCCGAGAGAACCTTGATCGTCATGCCCTGCTCGAGGAGGTACCGCACCGTTGCCGCTGCGTCCGGACGCACCTGCTCGGCCAGGACGATCAGCGCGACGGGTTCGAGGGTGGGTGGCAATGAGCCCCCTTCGACGGGTTCAGGCGCGCGTGCGAGGACCAGGACCCGCCGGGCGGAGCGTTCGTAGTTCCGGGATCGAGCCATGACATCCGACTCATCCTCGGCAAGAACCACCTGGGGAGCGCCGAGAACCCACGACCCACGGTCGACGAAGCTGACTGCGCTCCACTGGCGCGAGGACGAGAACGGCACCTGCGACCGGACCCGCCAACCCGTCGACTCGCCCGCCCCGAGCAGCGCCAGGGCGCCGATCGTCGCATTGGGCGCCGGATCGGCGGCAGCGACGGCGGCCAGGACGTGATCGACCTCAGGTCGTGGGACATCGGAGAGGATCTCGATGGCCGCGAGCCGTAGTCCTGGTTCGGTGAGCGTCCCGGTCTTGTCGATGCACAGCACGTCGACCCGCGCCAGACCCTCCACGGCGGCCAACTCCTGGACCAACACGCGATGGCGCGCCAGGCGGAGAGCCCCGACGGCGAAGGCCATCGATGTCAGCAACACCAGCCCCTGGGGCACCATGGCGGCGACCCCGGCGACCGATCCCCTCAGGGCGTCCGCTGACGACTGGTGGCTCCGGAGAAGCTGGGTGAGGAACAGCGCGATGCCGATCGGAATCATGACCCAGGTGACAATGCGGAGGATCTGATTGGTCCCTTGCTGCAGCTCGGAGCGGATCAACCTGAACCTCCGGGCCTCGGCCTCGAGTCCCCGTGCGTACGACATCTCCCCGACCCCGGTCGCCGTGATCCTGGCCGAGCCGGCGACCACGAAAGTCCCCGACAGCACCGGCTCGCCTTCGGGCTTCGGCACCGCCTCCGCCTCGCCGGTCAGGAGGGACTCGTCGACTTCGAGACCCCGTGACGTCAACACGCGGCCGTCGACGGCGATCTGATCGCCTCGACGAGCCTCGATCACATCGTCCAACACGATCTCCTCGTAAGGGATGTCGAACGCCCGACCGGCGCGGACGACCCGACACCTCGGGGCGGCCAGTACGGCCAGACGATCGAGCTTCCGCTTCGACCGGATCTCCTGGAAGATCCCGATCGCCGTGTTCGCCACGAGCACGATGCCGAAGAGCGCATCCTGGGGCGGCCCGACCACGATGGCCACGACGAAGAGTGATCCCAAGATGGCGTTGAAACGGGTGAGCACGTTGGCCCGCACGATCTGGCCCGGGGTGCGTCCGGTGGTCGGCTGCACCCCGTTGGCCTTGCCGGCGCGAACGCGCTCTTCGACCTGCTCCTCGGAAAGCCCGACGGAGGGGTCGAGCGGTGGCTCCCGCTCGCCTGCTGCTGCGGACGTCGAGGCCGACGGCGCCGCGGCCTCGGGCGAGCTCATCAACGCTCGAACTGGAGGGAGGTCTCCGATGAACGATCCCTCCGGTGAGTGCGGCACGGCACGGCGCCCTCCTGGCTGCCTCTCATTGGCCTATCTTCCCCTCCTCTCCCGTGCGCTCCTAGGGCCAAATGACCTGGTCCGCAGGTTGAGCAGGACGTTCGGCCCTGGTGACGTCGAGTTTCCCGGCTCACGATGACTGGGGTGGTGAACGCGCAATCGAACCCACCGTCATGGGTCGGCCGACACCTGGCCGTCATCCTCCTGGATGTCACCGGCGCCGGCCTCGTTGTCGGCGGAGTACTCCACCTGGCCGGTGCCGCCGGCGCGGGAGACGCGATCTGGGGCGTGTGCGGTGTCATCGGGGCCGCCTACTCGCTCTGGACAATGGTGGACGGCCTGCGCCGAGGACGGGTCGGGGTGGACCTCATCGCCGTCCTGGCTTCAGTCGGCGCACTCGCCGTCGGCGAGTATCTCGCGGCGGCGGTGATCAGCGTGATGATGGCCAGCGGGCGGGCGCTCGAAGCATGGGCAGCCGGTCGGGCGAATCGGGACCTCCGCCGGCTCCTCGAACGTGCACCCACCACGGCCCATCGCTACCAGGGAGAGGAGCTCCGCACCGTTGCTGCGGACGGCGTGGAACCGGGTGACCGCCTCCTGGTGCAATCGGGCGAACTGGTGCCGTGCGACGGCCTCCTGCTGACGAGCGCCGTGCTGGACGAGTCCGCGCTGACGGGGGAGGCGTTGCCCGTCACCCGTGAATCTGGAGAGCCTGTGCGCAGCGGTGTGGTCAACGCCGGGTCGCCGTTCGACCTGCGCGTGACGGCCCGCGCTTCGGAGAGCGTGTACGCCGGTATCGTCCGGCTCGTCGCGCAGGCGGAGTCCTCGCAGGCCCCGTTCGTCCGCTTGGCCGATCGCTACGCAATCTGGTTCCTCGTCTTGAGCCTGGTCGTGGCGGCCGGCGCTTGGGTCGCTGCCGGCCCCGCGCGTGCCGTCGCCGTCCTCGTGGTGGCCACACCGTGCCCGCTCATCCTGGCCGCACCGGTGGCCCTCGTCGGGGGGCTGTCGCATGCGGCGAGACGGGGGGTCGTGGTCAAGGGTGGCGCCGTGCTCGAACGCTTGGCGCAGTGCACGACACTGCTCATCGACAAGACGGGGACCTTGACGACTGGCCATCCGTCGCTCACGACCATCGTGCCATCGGGCACGTTGACCCCTGACGACGTCCTCCGCATGGCGGCATCCCTCGACCAGGTCTCGCCGCACGTACTCGCCCATTCGGTGGTCGGAGCGGCCCAGGAGCGCGGATGTGTCCTCGAGCTCCCCGAACGGGTCGAAGAAGTCGCGGGTGCAGGCATTCGAGGGATCGTCGGCGGCCATGACGTCGTGCTCGGCAAGGCGTCATGGGTCGGAGTCGAGGGATCGCCGCCCTGGGCCAAGACGGCACGGCGGCGCGCCCGCCTCGATGGGTCCTTGACCGTGTTCGTCGGCGTGGACGGTCAACCCGCGGGGGTGTTGGTGTTGGACGATCCGGTGCGCCGCGACGCCCCAAGGACGATCCGCTCCCTTCGCCGTAGCGGTATCGATCGGATCGTCATGGTCACGGGCGACCGGCCAGAGGTGGCCGAAGCCATCGGTGCTGTCATCGGCGTCGACGAGGTGCTGGCCGAGCGCTCGCCGGCGGACAAGTTGGACGTCGTGAAAGCCGAGCGTCTCCGTGCGCCGACGATGATGGTCGGGGACGGCATCAACGATGCCCCCGCCCTTGCACTGGCCGATGTCGGCGTCGCGATGGCCGCTCAGGGGGCCTCGGCATCATCCGAAGCAGCCGACATCGTCCTGACCGCTGACAATTTGGACCGATTGGGCGAGGCCCGGTCGGTGGCTGTTCGAAGCCGACGAATCGCCCTCGAGAGCGTCGTGGTCGGCATGGCGATGTCGCTGGTGGCAATGGGTTTCGCTGCCGTCGGTCTGCTTCCCGCAGTCTGGGGGGCCTTGCTGCAGGAGGGAATCGACGTCATCGTCATCCTCAATGCGCTGCGGGCGCTGCGTCCTCCCCGATCTGAGATGAGCTTCGACGCCGATGAATCGGCGCTCGCTCGGCGATTTCGTTCCGAACATCGCATGATCCGAGCGGACCTCGATCGACTTCTCGCCGCCGCCAATGCCATGGGGTCGATGCCGCCCGCGGAGGTCATGACGCACGCACGTGCGGTGCACCAATTTCTCGTCGATGAGGTCGCACCGCATGAGGAGGCCGAGCAAGAGCTCCTCTATCCCGTACTCGAGCACGTCCTTGGTGGGCGGGAGCCGACGGCTCCCATGAGTCGGGCCCACGTCGAGATCCTGCATCAGATCAGACGGATGGGGGAGCTCCTCGACGAGATTGGTGGGGGGGAACCCGATGTGGAGGACATCGATGAGATCCGACGCCTGCTCTACGGCCTGCATGCGATCCTCCGTCTTCACACGCTTCAGGAAGAGGAGAGCTATCTGTCATTCGGGGACAACTGGGATACCACGACTGCACATGATCCCTCGACCGTGCGTACGCTCGGCTGACAAGGCTCTACGACGACACCCGCTACGATCCGCTCGCCGCGATGATCGGCCCATTGAGGTGCGTGGCGGACATGTCGCCGTCATTGGGGGCGTCGCCGAAGGTGAAGACCTTGCCGAGCGCGTCGGTCACCCAGTAGCCACCCCCGTCGGACGTTGCGAAGATGGCCGTGGCGGGGTTGAATCCCCCCGTCGCACCCGCCGCCACGCTGCCCAACGGGGCGGCGTCGCCGTAGGCGAAGACCTGTCCGTTGCCATCGAGGATCCAGTAACCCCTGCCGTCCGGGGTCGCCGCCGCCGAGGTGATGGGCGAGGCTTGGGCTCCAGGAGCGCCGAAGTAGGGCGCGTCGCCGAACGTGTAGACACTGCCGGTGGCGGTGACCAGCCAGTAGCCGTTGCCGCTGGCATCGGGCATGACGGCCACCGCCGCGCCCGAACAGCCGCCGATGCCCGGGCACGAGCCGGCGAAGCGGGCGTCGCCGAAGGCGAAGACGCCACCGTCGGAGGCGACCATGAAGTAGCCCGCTTGGTCGTGGCTGGGCACCATGCCGACAATCGGCGCGTTGAGCGAGTAGGGCAGTCCCGAGCCGGCGGGGTGGAGGCCGAGCCCCGGGATCGAACCGTAGAACTGGGTGTCGCCGAAACTGAATACTCCGCCGTCGGACGCGTCGAGCCAGTACCCACCGCGGTTCGCGGTCGGCACGATGCCCACGACCGGGCGCTGCAGGGGGATGCCGCCCATCGAGCCGTGGAAGCCGGCCGAGCCGAAGGAGAAGATGCCCCCGTCGGAACCCACCAGCCAGTAACCGTGGGTGGGTACCGGTGGTGGCGGTGGTGCAGCCGCGACATCGATGGTGAAGGCCTGATGGGAGTCCGGCGCAATGCCATTCGTGGCCGTCACGGCGATCGAATAGACGCCTGCCGCCCCTGCGGCGGGAGTACCCGAGAGCACCCCGCTCGAGCTCAGCGAGGTCCCAGCCGGCAGCGGACCGGTCTCGGAGAACGTGGGAGGCGGCGACCCGGTCGCCGTGAACGAGAAGGTGCCGTGAGCACCCTCCGTGAAGGTCGTGCTCGTGCCACTGGTGATCACGGGAGCCACCCCCACGGTCAGCGTGTAGGCACCCATGTCGCACGGAGCACCCCGGGGGACACCGCGCTGGTCCGGCTGGCGACAAGAGGCATCGGCTTCCCCGAAAGCGGCAAAGGCGTGTGGAATGACCGCCTGAGCCGGATTGTGCGCTCCGTTGCTCAGGGCGATGGTCTCGGTCGGCCCTCCGTTGTTCTGCAGCGGCCTAAGGAAACTGCCGATCGTCGCGGAGTCGCTGACGCTGTGGTTCGTGGCCGACAGCCCGCAGGTGCCGTCATCGTCCACGTTGTAATCCAGGTCGATGGGCGCGACTCCCTGGCACTCGGACACCGCCGGTGGACCACCGGAATCAGCCAGGATGTCAGCCGCCAGACTGACTCCGTTCACGCTCTCGATTGCCGCCCCATAACTTGTGGCCGAGTTGCCCGAGATCGTCGAATCGGTGAGGGCGACCGAACCGGCCTCGTTGCTGACGCCCCCTCCGCCGCCATTGGTTCCGGTCGCCGTATTGCCCGAAATGGTCGAGTTGGAAATGATCTGGCTGCCGCCGACGTTGACGATCCCACCTCCTTCAGCGCCCGAACCGACACCGCCCGCGGTGTTGCCTGAGATCGTGGAGCGGACGATCGTGTCAGCGCCGCTGGCATCGGTAGCGATGCCAGCGCCCGAGCCGCCGATGAATCCGCTGCCGGGAGCGCTGTTCCCCGAAACGGTGGAATCGATGAGGTTGAAGTAGCTGTCGTTGCCGACACCCCCGCCCGAATTCGTGGCCGTATTGCCCGAGATGGTGGAGTCGGTGATCGTGGCATCTCCGCCCTGCATGAAGATACCGCCGCCGAACGGGGCGCTGCCGCCGGTGATCGTCAACTGGTTCACCGTCAGAAGAGCGGAGCCCTCTGTCGTGATCACCGGGCCCTTGCCCGTGCCGTCGAGCTCGGCCGGGCTCCCGGCGGGGTCCTGCGCAATGGTCACCGACTGGTTGTTGACCACCACGTTGTCGTCGATCGTCCCCGAGACCAGGATGGTGTCGGCAAGGCCGGCCTGGGTGAGGGCGTAGGTCACGGTCGCGCAAGGCGCGGCCGATGTCGTACACGTTCCGCTGTCGGTTCCGGTACTGGATACGTACAAGGTGCTGCCGGTCGCCCCGGCCGAGCCGCCGGCGCCGAGCGCGGCCAAAGCGCCGGCCAGGAGCACCGCCACCGCGGCAACCTGGATCCGGAACGGACCCCTTCCTGAGAGGACGGGCCGTCGTTGCTTCCGAGACGCACCGTTCACGTGCTCTGCTCCCTTCGATTCGGTTCAGAGAGAGCCGGTCCGACACCAGTTGCTGGGCCGGCAGACCATACGGCAGACCATGCACGGCGGCGGTAACGGCACGGTAAGGCGCGCCTCGCCCAGATGTGCCAGAGAGTCGAGTTGGCATGAGGTCGCCGCTGCGGTCGGGCACGTGCTGGCGTGCCCACGGCGTGACAAACGCCTGGCCAGCGTTCACGTAGGCTTCCTGGACGGAGCCAGCCGGCGACCATGGCCAGATGATGGACAACGGTCCAGGTCGCACGGCGAAAACTCCTACTGGAGAGGTGCGAGAGCGGCCGAATCGGACTCACTGCTAACCCGAGCAAGCCCGTCTATCGCGTACTGGGGGATCCGCTGAACCTTCTCTGACCTGGCGCACGATCCGGGCGGTCCGTCGACGTAAAACTGATTCCGTTCGCGTTTATGGACAGGATTATGGACAAGCAAAGAAGCGGCACATTTCTGTCCATAATCTCCGCGCGTCGCGAATCCAACCTGGTCAGGCATGCCGGATCGGACTCACCGCAGATGTGTTGCAGTTGTAGCGACGTATCGCGCCGACGCAAATGGACGCCCACTTTGTCGGGCTGTCACCGCCCCCGTAGGGCACGAGTGGAGCACCCCTCCACTCCGGAGGTTCGCCTACTGAGGAGCCATCATTGAACACTCATTGACATCCCTTATACGCTGTATAAGGATAGCGACCGATGAGTACACTTTCCGAGCCCGCTGACTGGCGGGAAGGCCGGCGACGGGCGGCGCGAGATGCGATTGTCCGGGCCGCCTGGACATTGGTGAACGAAGAGGGGCTTGCAGGCCTGTCTCTTCGCGATTTGGCCCGCCGGGCAGGAATCACGACGCCAACGGTGTACACCTACTTCGAGTCGAAGAACGCCATCTACGACGCCATGTTCGGCCAGGCCGCCACCGAGTTCGCCGCAAGGATGGCCGAACCCCTCGACGGCGAGGGGCCTCACGAAACCCTGGCCGCGTATGCGCGGCGCTTCGTGGAGTTCTGCACGGGTAATCCCACGCGCTACCAGTTGCTCTTTCAACGGACACTCCCCGGATTCGAACCGTCACCAGAGTCGTTTGCACCTGCCATCCGTGCCCTTGGCAATGCCCAGGAGCTGCTTGCCTCCCAGGGCATCACCGAAGAGCGACACATCGACCTGTGGACTGCGCTGATCACAGGCCTGGTTGACCAGCAGATCTCGAATGATCCCGGTGGGGATCGCTGGACCGGGCTGGTCGACGAGTCGGTGACCATGTTGCTCGCCCACTCCCGGTCGAACCGCGTGGTCCGGAAGTCTTCATCCCGAACGACGCGAAACTAGAGGACCCCGATCATGACCATGACGACCATCGACGTAGCGACACTCGAACCACTGACCCATCACGAAGCCATGAACCTGCAACGGCATGAGCTCGAATGCACGTTGCGAATGCTCCGGTCGCTGGAGGGCGAAGCGTGGTCGACCCCGACCGATTGCCCGGCGTGGGACATTCGAGCGATGTACCAACACGTGCTCGGCGCATGTGAAGCCGGCGCGTCGATGCGCGAGAACGTCCATCAACTGCGCCTGGGCCGGGCCTACCGGAAACAGCACGGTGGTCCTCTCGAAGCTGCCCTCTCATCAGTTCAGGTCAACGAGCGCGCCAACCTCAGCCCTGCCCAGGTAGTCGAGCGGCTGGCGGCGGTCGCACCGAAGACGGTCCGAGGACGCAGTCGCACACCGGCACTCGTGCGCAATCACGCCAAGATGGCTGTCGACGGCCCGGTGCACGAGACCTGGAAGCTTGGATACCTTATCGACACCATCTACCTGCGAGACCTCTGGATGCACCGCGTCGATACGGCCCATGCACTCGGCCGGCCGCTGGAGCTCAGTGCCGACCATGACGGTCGCATCGTGGCCGACGTCGTGGCGGAATGGGCACGCCGCCACGGCCAGCCGTTCGTGCTCGAACTCTCCGGTTCAGTGGGAGCGACATACGTGAGTGATCCGGATACCCCTGGGGCCGAGCACGTTTCCCTGGACACCGTCGAGTTCTGCCGCACGCTTGCCGGGCGTGAGCAGGCAACGGGCCTGCTGGCCACCGTTGTCCCGTTCTGACCCAGATTCCCGATCGCTTCTCAGAGGAGACTCCTGCCATGGACACCCGCATCACCGAGGTCGCCGACCGCATCTTCCGCTTCTCGACGTTCGTCCCCGACATCGGACCAACGGGCTTCACGTTCAACCAGTACCTCATTGATGACGAAGAGCCGTTGCTGTTCCACACCGGGCCCCGTGCCATGTTCCCCCTCGTGTCCGGGGCCATCGCTACCGTGACCTCCCTTGATCGACTTCGCTGGATCACGTTCGGCCACGTCGAGGCCGACGAGTGCGGATCGATGAACGAGTTCCTTGCGGAGGCACCCAACGCCGAGGTGGCCCACGGGACCCTCGGTTGCATGGTGTCCCTCAACGACTTGGCCGATCGTCTGCCGGTGCCGCTTGCCCATGGCGAGGTCATCGAGTTGGGGGTCCACCGGGTCCGCCATATCGACACGCCACATGTTCCCCATGGCTGGGAGGCGAGACTGCTGTTCGAAGAGACCACCAATACGCTGTTCTGTGGCGATCTGTTCACTCAACTTGGTGATCCGCCCGCCATCTCGACCGAGGACATCGTCGGATCTGCCGTGCAAGCCGAGGACATATTCGGCTATTCCACTCTGAGTCCGAAGACGGGGCCCACCATCCGGAGTCTCGCTGACCTCGCTCCCACCACATTGGCGGTGATGCACGGCTCATGCTTCACCGGCGACGGGGCCAAGGCGCTGCTCGAGCTCGCTGATGGGTACGATGCTCGTATCGCTGCAGCCAGCCTTTATCACATCTAGAGGGAACCTGCCGATTGTGACCCGAACGGTCAGCGCCCGTTTGCCAGTCTTTCCCAAACCTCCCGAACCGATTTGGTCGGCCAGTCCCAGAATCCAGGTGCACCCATGAGCATCACGTCCATTACTCGGTTTCATGCCGCAGAAGGCCAAGAAGCGAAACTTCTCGAGCTGCAGTCCGAAGGGCGACGGCGCATGCTGGCTGCAGAGGGCTGCGAGTCCTTCGAGATCCTCCGCGATCATTCGGATCCACGATCTTCTGCCTTCCTCCAAGTTTGGTCATCGCGAGAAGCACACGACGCCGCTTTCGGCGAGTTGATCATGGCGAGCGGTCACTTGGAGAAGGTGCTTGAGACCCTCGACGAGGGCGTAATACAGACTTTCTACGACGTGGCCTCCTGACGGGTCCCGCTTGCCCCAGTACAGTCCGCCGGGCCTGGGCGGACGTCACGGGAGCAGCAGCCGACACCAGGCATCGGCCAACCAGCGCTCATAGCGTCGTGGGGACCAACCTCGATCGCCAGTCAGGAGGACATACACCTCGGCACTGTTCGTAGCCCATACGACATCTGATGCCTCGCCGACCGTCAACTCCGGCCGCAGGCCACCCGCACTTTTCAGGTCCTGCACTAACTTGCGCATATTCGCCGCCCGACGCTCGCCGATCTGGTTCCAAACCTCGTGGGCTTCGGGTTCGGTGGAAGAGGCGTCTCGCAGTGCCAAATATAGCGGCGCCATGCGCTGTTGGATTTCCCGCATGGCGCGTGCATAGATGGTCAGTTTCTCGACGGGGTCTGCCGCAGCGAGAATCGCCTTCACGTAATCCCGCTCCTCCGCTACGACGGCCCGATCGCTTCCGGAGATCGCCTGTTCGATCAACTCACGCAGGAGGACCGGCTTGCGTCCAACGAGCTGGTAGACGGTGTCGACATTGACCTCGGCCTGGGCGGCGATGGTCGCAATCGTCGTCGCCCGATACCCCCCTTCGAGAAATTGTTCACGGGCGGCGTCGAGGATCCGCTGTCGAGTCTCGGCCGAGCGTGCCTGGCGTTTGGCGGCGTCGTAGCGACGCCTCTTGACTTCCTTAGCCATAGCCCTCATTATTCATCCGAATGAGCTTCGGTGCAAATATTGGAGGAACCCACGATGCCCTATGCCTTCACCCAGGATGTGCTCATCGATGCCGCCTTCTACCGGCGGATCACAGAGGGTCTCGGTGACCAAGTCCCGAAAGGCTTGATCGTTCACATCGCGATCGAACGCCCCGAGGGCGGGCTGCGCTATGTCGACGTTTGGGAGACGGAGGAGGACTGGAACACCTTCGCGGATGAGCGACTCCACCCCGTTGTACACCCCCTGTTAGGCGAGATCTTCGGCGACCAGTTGCCTCCGGAGCCTGAGCGCATACCAATGACCGTGATCCACGCGTGGTGCGGCTAACTCTCTTTGACAGAATGTCCCACTACGCCGGGAATGGGTGACACCCCCTGTACTTCGACGAGAGTCCGGGCATCGGACGTGCGGCACGGTGGCCTGGTACTCAACAGGGCCAAGCAGCCAATGTGGGCGCTAGCGTGCCTCTATCGGGAGGCCCTGGTGAAGAAGAACCGTTCCGTTCCAGATGTGACAATCATCCCGGTCCTCACATACCCAGATGTGCGGGCGGCCGTGGCATGGCTGTCCAATGCTTTCGGGTTCGTCGAACGCGTAAAGATTGGTGGGGACCACCGATCCCAGCTTCAGTTCGGCGACGGCGCGATTATTCTTGGCGATGTGGATGGCGCTCGCACGCCTCAACGATCCGGCGAAGTGACGCACTCAGTCATAGTAAGAGTCGATGACGTTCGTTCTCATTGCGCGCGGGCTCGTGCCGCTGGAGCACGGATTCTTACGGAACCAACCGACATGCCCTTCGGTGAGTGTCAGTACTCCGCCGAGGACCTTGGTGGTCACCACTGGATCTTCTCTGAAACCATCGCCGATATGGCTCCAGAGCAATGGGGCGGGGAGACCATGGTTCCCTAAGCTACAAAGGCAATGCCCCACTTCGCCGGGACGGGGTGCCACCCTGCGGCACATCGGAGACATGCCTCGCTTGGAAATGGGCCACTCGGTAGGGGTCAATTCCAGAGCCCCGAATGGAGGCCTGCAGGCCGATCCTTCCGCGGGCGCTTCCGAGTCAACCTTCGACGGGGTCCTTACCTCTCAGGGCGGCTCGTTGGGGCTATCGTTCGAGTGGGTCGTTACTGGCGTCTGGGTGGAATACCACCGGGGACCGACCAGCCGGCAGCCTGCCGGACATAGCCGTGCGCCTGGGCGAAGACTCGATGTCGTCCAAAGGAGCGCGTGGTGCCCGAACCAGTCGTAGCGAGTGCCTATCGATCGGCGTTGGAGGTGATTTCTGCCGCCGAACCAGATGTGGCGGCGGCCATCGCTGGTGAGCTGGAGTCCCAACGGCGTCAACTGAAGCTCGTCGCTTCAGAGAACTACGCCTCACCGGCCGTGTTGCTGGCCATGGGCAACTGGCTGTCGGACAAGTATGCCGAGGGCACTCCGGGCCATCGCTTCTATGCCGGATGCGAGATGGTTGACCGGATCGAGACATTGGCTACCGACCACGCCAAAGCACTGTTCGGCGCTGATCACGCCTATGTCCAGCCTCATTCGGGGATCGACGCCAACCTGGTTGCCTACTGGGCCATCCTTGCCCACCGAGTCGAGCAACCATTCCTCAACGAGGCTGAGGCGGCTCACGTGAACGAGCTTGACACCGTGAGCTGGGAGCAACTGCGCAACGAACTGCACTCCCAGCGCATGATGGGCATGGCTCTCGACGCCGGGGGGCACCTCACCCATGGGTTCCGACCCAATATTTCCGGGAAGCTCTTTGACCAGGCTAGCTACGGGGTCGATTCCGCTTCCGGACTCCTCGACTACGGCGCCATAGCGGCCCAGGTGAGAGAGTTCCGTCCGCTGGTGCTCGTGGCGGGGTACTCGGCCTACCCCCGGAACCCCAATTTCGCCATCTTGGCTGAGATCGCCCACGACGTCGGGGCTACTTTCATGGTCGACATGGCCCACTTCGCTGGGCTGGTGGCCGGGAAAGTGCTGGTCGGTGACCTCGATCCGGTGCCCCACGCCGATGTCGTGACCTCCACCACCCACAAGTCACTGCGCGGACCTCGAGGTGGACTAGTCCTCTGCACCGAGGAATATGCACCCTACGTCGACAAAGGATGCCCGATGGTCCTCGGTGGACCGCTGCCCCACATGATGGCCGCCAAGGCCGTTGCCTTGTCTGAAGCTCGCCAGCCCTCGTTCGCTGCCTATGCCGTCCACATCGTAGAGAATGCACGCGCTCTGGCGGAAGGTCTTATGCGGCGGGGTGCGCAGCTCATCACTGGTGGAACTGACAACCACCTTGTGCTCTTGGACGTGGCTTCCAGCTTCGGACTCACCGGCCGTCAGGCTGAGGCTGCCCTGCTTGACGCAGGGGTCGTCACCAATCGCAACTCAGTGCCACGTGACGCCAACGGCGCCTGGTACACCTCGGGAATTCGACTTGGCACACCGGCGCTGACCACGCTGGGATTTAGGCCAGACGAGGTTGACGAAGTCGCCGACGTCATAGTCACTGCCCTGAGAGCCACGACACCGGCGACATCCGTAGCCAAAGCGAAGTACGAGATCGATCCCCACATCGCCCAAGGCTGCGAAGACCGGTGTTCCAGATTGCTCGACCGCCACCGCCTCTATTCGGACATCGAGCTGTAAATGACTTGCTCGGTGAGTACGGGCAATGCAGTCAGTGTCTCGAATCAAGAAGGCGCTGCTGCACCATTAGATTCAATCGGGACATAGGTCTCTCCGATCAGCGAGCAGCACATCGCCCAGGGGTGTCCCCGAACGCCGGGCCTGAGGCGGTCACCACGCCCATCGCCAGTAGATCCCGATGAGCAGGCCGATTCCGAAAAGGGCCAGCATCAGCAGGATGAAGTCGATCGGCGCCAGAACCCGGTTCACACGCGGTCAGTGTACGGCCCGCCTGAGCGTCGAGTTCCGAAGGAAGCGGACCTCCGTGAGACGCGTGGTGCTAGCGAGCGGTCACAGGCCCCAGTTCGCCGGGTCCGGGTCGCCGCTCGGGTGGCCCCTGTCAACGCGCACCGGAGCAACGTCACACGGTGATCGGTTCAGGGCTGACCGACAAACGCAACGGGAACACTGGCCGTCCGAGATGGCGGGACCACCGGGATCGGGGTGAAATACACGGTGCCAGTTCCTCCGCAAGGGAGGGTGAGCGAAGTTGGCAACGCCTTGACCACGTCGTATCGTTTGAAGACCGGCGTCGTGGTGACTGAGCCACTCGGCGTAACCGGGGGAAGCACGTTGAAGAAAACGCCAACCTCAGCATCGTTGCCGGTAAAGCCGAGTGAACCCACCGTCGCGGTGGGCGGGAAGAGCTGGTGCACGGCCAAGGTCTGACCCGCCATGGGGTGGCCGGTTTCTCCGGGAGTTACCGGGCCGAAACAAGCCATGCGGATCGTTATTGGACTTGTCGTGTTCCCGTCGTGCCCGTTGATGACTCCCGTGAAATACTGATTTGGCCCGACTCTGACGGTCGCCCCGGCCGGGAGCACCATGACCGACCCGGCGAGAACCACCAAGCCCATAAGAGCTCCAACTCGTCGCACACTCCCCATTATTCCTACCTCCGATGTGTTGTATCGAGTTCCCTGGGGCTGCGCCGCTATCCAGAATGGACCAATCTCCAGCAATCGTTCAAGCAAACTCTTCGTGACACCTCGGGCGTATGGGGATACCGCCCAACTATCCCCATACGCCGGCTACGGGCGCCCCGGGGCACTGACGGCCGCATAGGTGTTCGCTGTCCTCCTCGACCCAAGGAGGAATCATACCCACCCCAATCCCAAGTTCAGTAGCGCTGGTGAGCCCTCGTGACGCAGATCCATTCGTCCGGGCCCAGACGGCTGCGGCTGGGTATCTGGCCCGCTACCGCGGCCGAACCCTCGAGACCTATCGCTACGACCTGCGCACCTTCTTTCAGTGGTGCACTGACGTCGGTCTCGACGTCCTCGAGGCCAAGCGGGCCCACATCGAGCTGTGGCGCAGCGCCATGGAGGAGCGGGGTCTGGCTGCCTCGACCATCGACCGGCGCCTGTCCACTATCTGCGGCTTCTATCGCTTCGCCCACATTGACGGCCGGATCGCCTCGAACCCAGCGCAGTACGCCCGCCGGCCCAAGGTCTACCCGAGCGAAGGGCGTGGGCTCGACCGAGGCGAGCTCGGCCGATTTCTCTTCACGGCCGAGCGCTACGACCCTGACCATGCGGCCCTGGCCGGCTTGCTTGGCCTGAACGGACTGCGGGTGAGCGAGGCCTGTGCAACCGACGCCGAGGATCTCGGCTTCGACAGGGGCCATCGGACATTGCGCATCATCGGGAAGGGGAACAAGCCCGCGGTGATTCCTCTGGTGCCCCGGTGGCCCGGACCATCGACCTCGCCCTCGGAGAGCGATGCGAGGGCCCGATCCTGCACCGCCACGACGGCCAGCGACTCGACCGACGGACGGCACACCGCTGGGTCCGCTCCATCGGTCGGCGGGCCGGCCTCGGCATCGTCCATCCCCACATGCTGCGAGCCGCGTTCATCATGGCGGCGCTCGATGCGGGAGTACCCCTGCGTGACGTCCAGATCGCCCCCCGCCACGCCGATCCGAGGACGACCACCATCTATGACCGTCGGCGCGAGAACTTCGACCGCCACGCCGCCTATGTCGTGGTGGCTTTCGTGGCGGGCGGTTAGGAGTCCCCCAGGTCGATGCCCCGCCGCTCGGCCAGTGCAGATGCGATGTCCTCGGGTGTTCGTCCGGTCCGCTCGGCCGCGACTCGGCCGTAGAGCACCACGGCGTAGAAGGCGTACTCCCACATGTTGTCAATACCCCACCCGTACGCCTCGTCTAGGAGGTCGGGATAGACGCCGGCCCTGATCATGGCCGCAGCCATGAGTGCGTAGTGGCTGTTGTGCTGCTGGGACTTGCCGCGGAAGTGGTACTCGGGCAGATAGCGATCGCGCATCCCCTCGTACTGAATCGGCTCGGCCGGCGACGCCCCGGACTCCTCGATGGCCTCTGCGGCCAGCTCGAGCAGGACCTCAGCTGGGAACGTGCTATTGCGAGGATGCAGGGCTTCCAACTGCTCCATGATCGTGTCGGAGTGCTGGCCGGCCATTAGGCCCAGCAGTCCGAGGCGGGCGGCGCTGACGTAGTCCTCGTCGGCAGGGCCAGCTTTGCGGGCCATGGTCCTAACGCTATCTATGCGTACCGTTCCAGGCATCCTCATGCCGGCGTACGGGACAGGGGTCTGCATGCTCGAACGCCCTGAAGGCCGATCCATAGAGACGCTCACGCAGCGGTCCTACTCGGTACTGATGTTCTCGAGTCTCTCCAGGCTGGCCGCCATGGACTCAAGCACCGGATTGGTCCCGTTGATCCACGCCCCGCCATCACGTAGGAGGTCCTCCGGCAAGGGGCCGGAGTCAAAGACCTCGGTGACCACGGTGGCAGCGTCACCGTCTGGAGTGAGGATGTAGCCCCAGCGGTAGCCCGCAGGAATGCCGACCTTGGATGGATCGTTATCCTCAGCCCGAGATGGGTCTCCGGGAGCCGGTTCCCAAAAGATGCGGCGATCTGGCTCGAACTCCACCACATGGTTGAGCATGGGGTAGTCGTCACCGAGCCGATGCATCTTCATGGTGAAGGTGTCGCCCACGTTGGAGATGGGACGGTCGAGGACGGCTCCCCGGAGCATGCCGGACCCATCGAAATCCACGTGACGTTGCGGATTCGCCAGGATCTTGAAGATGAGGGCCGCCGGTGCTTCGATTCTGCGTGACACTTCGACCGGCTTGCTTACTTCTGCCATGGTCCAGTCTTCTCTTTCAGCCGGGTCCATCTTCAGATCATGGCTGAGCGGTGAGCGCCCTGCCACCGTTGTGCCGAATTGCCCCACCGTCCCGGCGGTAGGGGGCACCCCGGTCAGGCTCTCCTCGCATCAGGACTCGAACCCTGAATCCTCCTCGCCTGCCCCACTCGTGCCGGAGCGGTGGCTACCGGGCGATCGCAGTAAGAATGCGTGGCATCATCCACTCAGCGACCCAAAGCGAGCCGATGGCGGAGTAGTGGCTCCCGTCTGGACGGAGAGCGGTCCCATCGACGGTCGACGGACACGGTGGCCCCCCAGGGCAGACTCTGTCACTGATATTCACTGTTCGGGCATGCGTCGAGCTGGCGACACTGCGTTCTAAGGCCACCAGCTTCTCCGCCGCGTGCTCGCTTGCCAATCCCTTGTCCACCGGAGCAGGTTGGAGTAGGAAGACGAGAGTCGCTCCATCGGAGACGAGCTGCCTGATCCGGCCCTCCATTCGTTGGGACAGAGTCGATGTCCACTTAGGTGATCCGGCAGGAGCTTCCAATGGATTCGCTCCAGAATCAGTTTCGAGCGTACCGGCCTCGACTTGGCTCGCCCACAAGATGACGTTGGGCTTGTCTGCTTTCATGGCCCGGGCCTCAGCGAGTTCCGAATCTCGCTGACACTTCTTCGAATATTCGTTGAGATTGACTCCGTAGTAGTAGACGGGACTGAACTGATCGCTGACGACGCCACACCCAAGGATCGAGGCGTCGAAGACGTGGACCCCGAAGGATGGCGAGACAGCTTGGAGCCCCGGTAGGAGACTGCAACCGGTCGAGTCGCCGATGACGAGCATTCGGAGCTGGGGAGATCGCGAGGGCCGCGCTGTGACGTGGCCACTCCGAGAGGCATAGAGCGACCGCAATGCCTCGACGACGTTCCCCGAAGGGAGAGGACAGGGGGCTCCCTGTGCGCCTCCCAGGATATCCACCGTCGCAGAGACACGATCCTCGTGCCATCGCGTCAGAGTGCTCACGCCCAGTCCTGAGACCACCAGACAGGCCCCGATTCCGAACGTTATGCCGCGTCGCCCCATCAACCAGCTGGAGTGACGGACAGGATTCTCGATCAGCCGGTAGGTGGCGATGGCGGGTAGCAAAGCGAGAAGGACCCACAGCAGACCTTGGGGCCATGGGAGATTCGTCTTTCCTTGAGACTGCGCTGCCAGCGTGAGGATCGGCCAATGCCACAAGTACCAGGAGTAGGAGAGCAGACCGAGGAGTTGAAACGGCCTGAGTGACAGAACCGATTCTGCTCCCCATTTCGGCTGAGCTGAACCCCCAGCAACGATCAGTGCCGAGCCCCCGACCGGTACCGCGACCGGATATCCCGGATACTTCGTGGTCGAGGTGTACAAAAAGGCAGCGAGAAGGATCAACGCCAAACCCAGCCACGTCATAGTCGCAGCTGTTCTCTTATGCAGACGGCTCAGCTGCTGACTTCCCACCGCTACCAGTCCGCCCAGTGCCAACTCCCAGGCACGGGTGAATGGGGAAAAGAACGCGCCAGATGGATCGGTGGCGGTCATGGTGATGGAAAGGACGTATGAGCCGACGATGACAACGGCGAGAGCGATCCCGAGGCGCAGCCGAAGCGAGTACTGGGTGAAGATCGCGGCAACGATCAGAAAGATCGTGGGATACACGATGTAGAACTGCTCCTCTACCCCTAACGACCAGAAGTTCTGCAACGGAGAGGGCGGAAGTTGGGAAGCCAGGGTAATTTGTCGAGTTCGCGGCGAAATGGAAGTTCGCCAGAAACAGGGACGTCCACTGACCATCCACAGCAGTCGATGTCGCGGCGACCGACGTCAGAAGAATGGCTGCACCTATGACCGTCGTCACGATGACGAGGGTGGCGGCGGGCAGGATACGTCGAATGCGACGTCCGTAGAAGTGAAGCAGTGAAGTGGCGCTTCTGGATGCCCTCTCTCGCAGCAGGACCCCAGTGATGACAAAGCCCGAGATCACGAAGAACACATCTACGCCGACGTAACCGCCAGTGAAGCCCGGAAAACCAACGTGGAAGAGGACAACCAGAAGGATGGCGATAGCTCGAAGGCCTTGGATATCGGGGCGGAACTTTCGATCCCCAGGAGCCGTACCGCCTTCGTCTCCAGAAGACATGTAGCGCTCGGTGACGCTCATGCGTTCAAACGCCCCGCCCACGACGACCCCTCCCCCCTTTGGACATCCGCACGGACTCCGTGACGAGCACGGCACCTTCTCATATCTTGCAGGTGTGAATGAAATTTACTTGTGCGCGAGCTATATGCGTGTGTGCCGAGCGGCTAACTCACAAGCAGGTAGAAAGTTTGCGTGACCGTTGCCACCCCAATGCTCGCATGGAACTGCAGCCTGATCGGACGGGTCGTTGCGGCCGTGGGTCGAGAATCTTCACGCCGAACCGACTCTAACGAGCTGCCCGGTCTGAGACTCGGGGCATGTATCCACAACATTCGTGGGTTTCGTTGCTCATGGCCTCTGGAGCCAATGCCGACACCCAAGACCCAGAGCTGGCCTGGAAAAGCCAGGGCGGACGTTTGGAGCCGCCGTATCACCTATCCCGGAACGCGATGGTGGGCGCATCGGGACTCGAACCCTGTATCCCCCTCGCCTTTTGATGACCCGTCGACGGTTTTGGCCGGAGAGATGCTCCCACCGACCACCTCGGCGGCCCGGCGGTCGGTGACCCCCATCACGTGCGCGTAGGTCTGGAGCGTCAGCGTCGGACGAGAGTGCCCCAGCCGCCCCGCTACCGTCCGCACGTCGACGCCCCCGGCCAACATGACCGTGGCGGCGAAATGGCGGAGGTGGTGGAGCCTGATGTGCTTCAACCCGAGCTCGTTGCGGAGGGCGATGAAGCGGGAGGTGACGCCGCCGGCCCGGAGGGGATCCGAGCAATCCGGCGCAGGGGACCAGACGAACGCATCCGGGACGAGCCGTACTCCTACCGCCTCGCAGCGCTCAGCGTCCCGCTCCTTCTGCAGTTCCAGGACGGCGACCGTCGCCGGGTCGAGCGCCATCTTCCGGATGTGGCCGGTCTTGGTCGAGCGGAGCTCGACCCGCCCAGGGAGGTCGGAGACGGAGCGCCGAACCAGGAGGAGATCCCCCTCGAGGTCCACGTTCGACCACTGCAGCCCACAGAGCTCTCCCCGCCGGCATCCGGTCGTCGCCGCCACGAAGAGGAGCGTGGCGAGGTCGGGATCCTTCGATTGCGCCCGTTCGATGAGCTGCTTGATCTCGTCGGGCGTCGGCGCCTCGGGCTCGTTGCGCTCCATGCTCGGTGGCGTCGCCTGGGCGGCCGGCGAGTGCTCGAGCAACCCCCATCGGACGCCCTGGTTCAGGGCGGCCGAGCAGACCGCGTGGTAGCGCCGGACGCTGGTGGCCGAGAGCCCCCACCGGCCGAGTCGGTCGTAGTAGGCGTCGAGGTCGCGTCCCCTGACCTTCTGCAGGTCCTTGTCGCCGAGCTCCTCGGCGATCGCCGTCGCCATGCGGCGGTTCTCGACGAGCGTCTTGGGAGCCCGGCCGCGCGCCTCGATGTGGTCCAGCCAGCGGGCCAAAAGGCCGCCGAAGGTCTCTTTGGACAGCGGGATGTGACCCTTCGACGCGTCGTTGACCAGTTGGGCCGCCGCCCGCTGCGCCTGTCGACGGCCGCCGTGGACGGTGGTCGTCGTGTACCGATACCGCCCGGTCGCCGGGTCGCGTCCGAGGGACACCCTGACCTGCCAAACGCCCGGCGAGCGTTCACGTAGGCTTCCTTTCACGGGGTTCAGCGTGGCGATTATGGACAAGTTATGGACAGAGTCCACGGTCGAAATGCAAAAGTCCTGCTGGAGAGGTGCGAGAGCGGCCGAATCGGACTCACTGCTAATGAGTTGACCTGGGTAACCGGGTCCGAGGGTTCAAATCCCTCCCTCTCCGCTCGGGGGTCGGGCACGTGGTGCCGGACAGCCCGGAACAATCGGCCCGCCCCGTCGGGCCTGCCGTGCACCGTCACCCGGCGGACCGGCCTGGTGCGAGGAGTGAGTGCAAGACGCGTGGGCCGCTACTGGCTGCAGACCCTGGGGTGCCCCAAGAACCAGGTGGACTCCGACAAGCTGGAGGGCTACCTCGAGGCGCAGGGATACGGCCGCGCCCTCGACCCCGACGACCGCCGACCTCGTCGTCGTCAACACCTGCGCCTTCATCGACGCCGCCCGCCAGGAGTCGATCGACACCGTCCTGGGCCTGGCCGAGGTGCGGCGGGACGGGGCGCGCCTCGTCGTGACCGGCTGCATGGCCGAGCGTTACGGCGACGAGCTGCGCGACGCCCTCCCCGAGGTGGACCTGGTGGCCGGGTTCGGCCGGGACCTGACCGGCGCGCCGGGCGTACCGGCCCGCGCCGTCCCCGTCACTCTCGGCGCCGCCCGCACCGTGTCCGAAGCGGGCGCATCCCACGCCTTCGACCTCCTCGAGCTGCCCCGTCCCTCTGCGCGCGCACCCTGGGCCTACGTCAAGGTCGCCGAGGGGTGTGACCGCATCTGCGGCTTCTGCGCCATCCCGTCCTTCCGGGGCAAGCAGCGCTCGCGTACGAACGACGAGGTGCTGGCCGAGGTCGACGCCCTCCTCACCCCGGCGCCCGGCGCGCCGCCGCTGCGCGAGATCGTCCTCGTCGCGCAGGACCTCGCCTCCTACGGCCGCGACCGGTCCGGTCCCGGGCGGCGCACCCGCACCGCCAACGGCCCGTCGCCCATCGCGACCCTCACCCGCGCCGTCTCGGCCCGGGTCGAGCGCACCCGGTTGCTCTACCTCTACCCCTCCGGCCTGACCGACGAGCTCATCGAGGCCGTCCTCGGTACCGGCGTGCCCTACTTCGACCTCTCGCTGCAGCACGTGTCGCGCCCGCTGCTCGCGCGCATGCGCCGCTGGGGCGACGGCGAGCGCTTCCTGCGCCGCATCGCCGACATCCGGGCCGCCGACGCGGACGCCACCTTCCGCTCCTCGTTCATCCTCGGCTATCCCGGCGAGACCGAGCGCGACCACGACCTGCTGCTGCAATTCCTGCACGAGGCCCAGCTCGACTGGGCCGGGTTCTTCCCCTTCTCCGACGAGGAGGGCACGCACGCCGCCGGGCTCGACGGCCAGGTCGCGCCCGAGCTGGCCCTCGAGCGGCTGCGCGAGTGCGCCGAGCTGCAGGACGCCATCACCGCGGCAAAGCGGGACCGCCTGATCGGCGAAGTGCGCCGCGGTGCTCGTCGACGCGCCAGGCCGGGGTCGCACCGTGCACGAGGCGCCCGAGATCGACGGCATCGTGCACGTCCCGGCCGACCTCCCGGTCGGCGGCCTCGTCGACGTGCTCATCACCGGCGCGGAGGGGCCCGACCTCCACGGCCTCCCGGTGCACGATCGCGAGCTCGTATGAGCGACGCCACCCACGAGCACCCGGCCCACCCCGGCCCCCCGGGCCACCCCGGCTTCACCTTCGGTCCCAGCGCGCTGGTCACGCCGGCCAACGCCGTCACCGTCGCCCGCCTCCTCGCCGCGCCGGTCTACGTCGTGATGCTCGTGGCGTGGGGCGCGTCCTGGGTCAACGTCGTGGTCGGCATCGTGCTGGCCGGCAGCGACGGGCTCGACGGCTACATGGCCCGCCGCCACGGCACCACCCGCTCGGGCGCCTTCCTCGACCCCCTGGCCGACAAGGCCGTGCGTCCTGGGCGCCATGTTCACCCTGGCGGCCCAGGGCCACCTGCCCTGGCTGCCCGTCATCCTCATCGCGATCCGCGAGGTCGGCATGCAGCTGTACCGCTCCTGGGTCGGCCGCCGGGGCGTGTCGATCCCGGCGCGCAACTCGGCCAAGTTCAAGACGCTGGTGCAGGACTTCGCGATCGGCACCGTCATCATCCCGCCGCTCGCGCACCAGCACACGCTGCAGGTGGCCATGATCTGGTTCGCCTGCGCCCTCACCCTCTACACCGGAGCCGAGTACTTGCTCGACGGCCGGCGGGCGCTGCACCGGCCGGCCGCATCATGAGGTCACGCCCATGAGGATCGAGATCGTGGCGGTGGGCACCGAGCTGCTGCTCGGGCAGATCGCCGACACCAATTCGGCCTGGCTGGGCGACCGCTCGCCGCCAACGGCGTGGCCTCCCACTTCCACCAGGCCGTGGGCGACAACCACGACCGCATCACCCTGGCGCTGCGCACCGCGCTGGCCCGCAGCGACGGTGTGATCGTCTGCGGCGGCCTCGGGCCCACCCAGGACGACATCACGCGGGAGGCCATCGCCGAGGTCATGGGCGTCGAGCTCGTCCGGGACGCAGGGATCGTCGAGCGCATCGAGGCCTTCTTCGCCGACCGGGGCCGGCCCATGTCGGCCAACAACGCACGTCAGGCCGACGTCCCGCGCGGCGCCAGCGTCATCGCGCAGCAGGGCGGCACCGCCCCCGGCCTCATCTGCCCGCTCGGGAACAAGGTCGTCTACGCGGTGCCAGGCGTCCCCTACGAGATGGCCGAGATGTTCGACCGCGCCATCCTGCCCGACCTGCGCGCCCGCATGGCAGAGACCGGCGAGGAGGGCGTCATCGCCAGCCGTGTCCTGCGCACCTGGGGGGCGAGCGAGTCCGCGCTCGCCGAGGCCCTGCAGGACCGCATCGACGCGCTCGATGCGGGCGGCGACGTCACCCTCGCCTTCCTGGCGTCGGGGATCGAGGGGATCAAGGTGCGCATCACGGCCCGGGCGCGCACGGCCGAGGACGTCACGGCGCTGCTGGACAAGGAGGAGGCCGAGGTGCGCCGCGCCATCAACGAGCGCCTGGGCGACATCGTGTTCGGCGTCGACGACGAGTCCATGGAGGTGGCGGTGGCGCTGCGACTGGTCGGGCGCGGCCTGACCTTCGGCGTGGCCGAGTCGCTCACCGGTGGCCTCATCGCCTCCCGCCTCGTCAACGTCCCGGGCGCCTCGGCCTGGTTCCGCGGCGGGGTCGTCGCGTACGACTCGCAGGTCAAGTTCGACGTCCTCGGGCGTGCCCGTCGGGCCGGTGGTCACCGAGCCGGCCGCGGCGGCCATGGCCGAGGGCGCCGCCCGGGTGACCGGCGCCGACGTGGGTCTCGGCATCACCGGGGTGGCCGGGCCCGACGAGCAGGAGGGCGTGGCGCCGGGCACCATCTTCGTGGGCCTGGCCCTCCCCGGCGAGCCCACCCAGACCCGTCAGTTGCGGGTGCCGGGCGACCGGGAACGCGTCCGCCAGTACGGGGCCATTTCGGCCCTCGACCTGCTCCGACGCGCTCTCGACGCACCCCTGACCTGAGCGCCCGCGCTCACAGGGGGCCCACAGCGGGGTCACACTGGATGGCGAGTCCCGGGCGCGACGCTGTGGCACAGGGAGGTACGACCAGTGAAGACCGAGAACGGACCGCGGGTCCTGGTGGTGGACGACGAGCCCTCGATCGTCGACGCCGTGGCGACGTCGCTGCGCTACGAGGGGTTCACCGTCGACGAGGCGATGACGGGGCGCAAGGCCCTGGCCCAGGCGCAGGAGGACCCGCCGGACCTGGTGATCCTCGACGTGATGCTGCCCGACCTCGACGGCCTCGAGGTGACCCGGCGCCTGCGCGCCGACGGCCTGCGGGTGCCCGTCCTCTTCCTGACGGCCCGCGACACGCTGTCGGACAAGCTGGCCGGCCTCACCGTCGGGGGTGACGACTACGTCACCAAGCCGTTCGCGCTGGCCGAGGTGATCGCGCGGGTGCACGCCATCCTGCGGCGCACCGGCTACGAGCCCGAGGACGACGGCATCCTCCGCTTCTCCGACGTCGAGCTCGACGAGAGCGCGCACGAGGTGCGGCGCGCGGGCAACACGATCAACCTCACGGCGACCGAGTTCAACCTGCTGCGCTACTTCATGCTGAACCCGCGCCACGTGCTGTCGAAGGCGCAGATCCTCGACCACGTCTGGCACTACGACTTCGGCGGCGACGGCAACGTCGTGGAGACCTACGTCAGCTACCTCCGCAAGAAGCTCGAGAAGTTCGGGCCACCGCTCATCCACACCATCCGACTGGTCGGCTACACGCTGCGCGAGTCCGAGTCCGCCAACGGGGCCGGCTGAGTGTCGCTGCGGCTCCGGCTCCTGCTTGCGGTCGGAGCGATCTCCATCCTCGCGCTCGTGGTGGCGGACTTCGCCACCTACTCGGCACTGCGGTCGTCGCTCTACAACCAGGTCGACCAGCAACTGCAGCGCCCCGTCCACCTCAACGTCGATCCGGTGACGGGCAACGTCGTGTGCCCCTCGCCGCAGAGCGACAACGGCGGCGGCCCGGTGGGCAACGGCGCAGGGCCGGGGGGTGGCGTCGGGAGCGCCACGGGCGGTGACTTCGCCAACGTCTTCGGTATCAGCTACATCTCCGTGCTCAAACAGAGCGGTGGCGTCGTGGCCGGCCTCGAATGCCCGGCGTACGTGGGTGACCACGCCTACCGGCCCCAGCTGCCGGCACAGATCGGCGGGTTCTCGGCCCAGCCCGATGGCTCACAGGTGTCCTACTTCACCACCGGCTCCGTCGCCCCGGGCGGGCCGTCCTTCCGGGTCCGGGCCCAGAAGGTCCAAGGTGGGTCCTTCAACGGAGACGTCCTGGTGCAGGCACAGACGCTCGTCGACCAGGCAAGCACCCTGCACACGCTCTTCCTGATTGAGCTGGCGGTCACCGCCGGCGCGCTCGGTGTTCGCGCTGGGGGCGGGCTGGTGGCTGGTCCGCCTCGGCCTGCGCCCCCTCGAGGACGTGGAGCGCACCGCCGACTCCATCGCGGCGGGCAACCTCGAGCAACGGGTTCCGGGTGCCGAGCGGTCGACCGAGGTCGGCCGGCTGGCCCGGGCGCTCAACGTGATGCTGGAGCGGATCCAGGCGGCGTTTGCGGCCCGGATCGCCTCCGAGGCGCGCCTGAAGGAGTCCGAGCGGCACCTGCGCCAGTTCGTCGCCGACGCGTCGCACGAGCTCCGCACACCCATCGCCGCCGTCTCGGCCTATGCCGAGCTGTTCGAGCGCGGCGCCGCCGAACGCTCCGACGACCTTCCCAGGGTCATGTCGGGTATCCGGACCGAGACGGCTCGCATGGACCGCCTCGTCAGCGACCTGCTCATCCTGGCCCGGCTCGACGAGGGCGTGCCGATGGAGCAAGCCCCGGTGGAACTGGTCGCCCTGGCGTCGGACGCCGTTCGCACGGCCACCGCCGTCGGGCCCGAGTGGCCGGTTCGTTTCTGGGCCGCCCACCCCGTCGAGGTTGTCGGGGACAAGGATCGCCTCCGCCAGGTGATCGACAACCTGCTGGCGAACGTGCGCGCGCACACACCGCCCGGGACCACGGCGACGGTGCGGGTGGATCAGGCCGGCGACGAGGCCGAGCTGGAGGTGCGCGACACGGGCCCCGGCATGCCTGACGAGGAGGCCCGCCGCATCTTCGAGCGCTTCTACCGGTCCGATCCGGCCCGTGCCCGCACCAGCGGCGGCAGCGGACTCGGCCTCTCCATCGTCTCCGCCATCGTGTCCGCGCACGGCGGCACCGTCGCCGCGGTGTCCTCGCCGGGGCACGGCATGGCGGTGATCGTCCGCATCCCGCTGAGTCCGCCGGAGGCCGCTCAGGAGCCGATGGTCGATCAGGCGCAGGCGCAGGAGCAGGCGCAGGAGCAGGAGCAGGCGCAGGAGCAGGAGCAGGCGCAGGCGCAGGAGCAGGAGGCTGAGCCGGTGGTGGGGCGGGTTGCGCCGGACGAGGAGCCCGAGCCCGCCGCCTGATCCCACCCCGCCGGGACCCGGCCGGGATTCACACCGGGCCCACAGCCGGTCTTGACCGAATCCGGAAGCCGATCCGGCACCATGCGACCCATGACAGTCCTGGCTCCCGTGGAGGCCGACGCCGACCCCCGCCGGGTCGCGGTGGACGTCGAGATCGTCGTCCCGGTCTACAACGAGGCGGCCCAGTTGGCCGACCGGATCACGGCGCTGCGCACCTTCCTCGACCAGTCGTTCCCCTTCCGGGCGCTCGTCACGATCGTCGACAACGCAAGCACCGACGACACCTTCGCGGTGGCGAGCAAGCTGGCCTCCACCTTGACCGGCGTCGCCGCCGTCCATCTGGCCCGCAAGGGGCGGGGCTATGCGCTGCGCTCGGCCTGGTCGACCAGCCAGGCCCCCGTCGTCGCCTACATGGACGTGGACCTCTCCACCTCTCTCTCCGCGCTGCTCCCCCTCGTGGCGCCGCTGTTGTCCGGGCACCGTGACGTGACCATCGGGTCGCGCCTCGCCCGCGGTGCCCACGTGGTCCGGGGCCCCGAAGCGCGAGCTCATCTCGCGGGCCTACAACCTCCTCCTCAAGCTCACCCTGCGCGGCCGGTTCAGCGACGCCCAGTGCGGGTTCAAGGCGCTCCGGCGGGACGCGGCGGAGAAGCTGCTGCCCCTCGTCGAGGACAACGAGTGGTTCTTCGACACCGAGCTCCTGGTCACGGCGGAGCGGCTGGGCCTGCGCATCGGCGAGGTCCCGGTGGACTGGGTCGACGACCCCGACTCGCGGGTGCGCATCGTGTCCACCGCGGCCGACGACCTGCGCGGCGTGTGGCGGATGCTCGTCCGGCGCCCGAAGGGCGTGCGCAACATGCGCTCGAACGAGGTGGCGGCCGACCAGCTGCTGCGCTTCGCCGGGGTCGGGGTGATCTCGACGCTCGGCTACCTCTTCCTGTTCATCGCCTGGCGCCCGCTCGTCGGGGCGCTCGCCGCCAACGCGGTCGCGATGGCGATCGCCACCTTGTTCAACACCGCGGTGCACCGCGAGCTCTCCCGCACCACCGACGGCCAGGCCCGCCGCGGCCGCCTCTACGCCGTCGCCGGTGGCCTCTACGCCGTGAGCCTCGCCTTCACGACGCTAGGCCTCGTCGTGGCCCAGACGCTGGCCCCGGGGGCACTGCTCCCCGAGCTGGTGGCGATCACCCTCGCCAACCTGGCGGCCGCCGTCTTCCGGTTCGCCGTGCTGCGGGCCTGGATCTTCCGCCCCTCCGCCCGCCCGGGCGCCGGACTCATGGAGTTGTCGCGATGACGGATCTCACACCCGCCCCCGATGCGCCGGTCGGGGTGCTCGACCGGCCCGTGGACTTCGACGCCGGCGGCCACACGGGCGCCGGCGCGGCCCCGCCCGCCGGTGAGTGGCCGCCCGGCCCGCGGCCGGGGCGCGTGGCGCGCTTCGTGCGGGGCAAGGAGAGCGACGCGCTCTGGGTGCGGCCCGCCCTCCTCACGCTGCTCGCCGCCACCGCGGTGCTCTACCTCTGGGACCTCGGGGCGAGCGGGTGGGGCAACTCCTTCTACTCCGCCGCCGTGCAGGCCGGCACCAAGAGCTGGAAGGCCTTCTTCTTCGGGTCCTCGGACGCGTCCAGCTTCATCACCGTCGACAAGCCGCCGGCCTTCCTGTGGCCGATGGAGATCTCGGCCCGCATCTTCGGGCTCAACTCGTGGAGCGTGCTGGCGCCACAGGCCCTCGAGGGCGTGGCGACCGTCGGCCTGGTCTACCTGTCCGTCCGGCGCTGGTTCAGCGCGCAAGCCGCGATCCTCGGCGGCGCCGTGGTGGCGCTCACGCCGGTGGCGGCGCTGATGTTCCGCTACAACAATCCCGACGCCATGCTCGCCCTGCTGCTGGCGGGCGCCCTGTACGCCACCATGCGCGGCCTCGAGCGGGCGCAGACGAAGTGGCTCGTCCTCGCCGGCGCGCTGGTGGGCTTCGGCTTCATCACCAAAATGATGCAGGCCTTCTTGATCCTCCCGGTCATGGCCGTCGTCTACCTTCTCGCGGCGCCGACCGGATGGCGACGGCGCGTGTGGCAGGTCTTCCTGATGGGCGTGTCCACCCTCGTCGCAGCCGGCTGGTGGGTGGCCGCCGTGGTCCTGACGCCGGCCGCCGATCGCCCGTACGTCGGCGGTTCGCAGGACAACAACATCTTGAACCTCATCTTCGGCTACAACGGCTTCGGCCGGATCACCGGCAACGAGACCGGCAGCGTGGGCGGCGGCACGGTCCGGGGGAGCATGTGGGGCCCGACGGGGCTGACCCGTCTCTTCAACGCCGAGTTCGGCAACATGATGTCGTGGCTCCTGCCCGGCGCCCTCGTGATGGGCGCCGTCCTGCTCGCCATCACCGTCCGGGCCCGCCGCACCGATCGCGAGCGCGCCGCGCTGCTGCTGTGGGGCGGCTCGCTCGTCTCCACCGGGCTCGTCATCAGCCTGGCCCAGGGCATCATCCACCCCTACTACCTGGTCGCCCTCGCGGCGCCGCTCGGCGGCCTGGTCGGGATCGCCACCATGGGCCTGTGGCAGCGCCGCCACAGCCTGGTCGGGCGGCTCGGGCTGGCGGCGGGCCTGGCCGCCACGGTGGTCTGGACCTACGTGCTCCTCGGGCGCACGTCGGACTGGTTCCCGGCCCTGCGGTCCTTCGTCGCGGTGGTGGGGACTCTCGGGGTCGTCGCCATCCTGGCCCTCCCGCTGCTGCGCCCGGTCCCCAAGCTCGCCATCGGCCTCGTCGCGGCACTCGGACTCGGGGCCGCGCTGGCCGCGCCCCTGTTCTCGACGGTCGCCACGGCGACCACGCCGCACGCCGGCGCGATCCCGTCGGTGACCCCCGACCGCGGCGGGCGGCTTCGGGGGTGGCCCCGGCGGCGGGTTCCCGGGCGGCCGCGGCGGCCGTCTGCCGGGGGCCTTCGCCGGCGGCGGGTTCCCCGGTGGCGCGGCACCCTCGTTCGGGGGCGGGTTCCCCGGCGCCGGAACCGGGGCCGGAACCGGCGGCTTCCCGGGCGCTGGAAACGGCACCGGCGGTTTTCCCGGCGGCTTCCCGGGCGGGGCGGCGCCCTCGTTCGGCCCCGGCGGCGCCCGGCGTGCGTTCGGTGGCGGCGGCGGCCCCGGCGGGATCCTCGGTGCCAGCCAGTCCAACGCCGCGTTGAACCGGCGGCTGCAATCGAACGCCACGCGCTACACCTGGGCCGCTGCGACCGTGAGCGCAAACTCGGCCGCCGGCTACCAGCTCGCCAGCGGCGAGCCGGTGATGGCCATCGGCGGGTTCAACGGGACGGACCCGGCGCCGACGCTGGCCCAGTTCGAGACGTACGTCGGGGCGGGCCGGATCCACTACTTCATCGCCGGCGGGCGCGGCGGAGGCCCGGGGGGAGCGGGGGGCTCGAGCAACGACGCCGCGCAGATCACTTCGTGGGTCGAGTCGCACTACACGGCCGAGACGGTCGGCGGGGTGACCGTCTACGACCTCACGTCGTGACCCGCACCGCCGACGGCGCGTTCAGAGAAGCTCGAGGTAGCGCGCCAGTGTGGCGGCGTCGAAGGCGACGAAGCGGACAAGGGTGACGTCGGTGGCCGCCGCGCGGACGGTTGTCACGGCGACCTCGGCGGCCAGCTCCGGGGGATAGCCGTAGACACCGGTCGAGATGGCCGGGAAGGCGACGGTGCGGGCGCCCACCCGGTCGGCCACGGCGAGAGCGCTGACGTAGCAGGACGCGAGGGTCTCGGGCTCACCCGCTCCGCCCCCCTGCCAGACGGGGCCGACGGTGTGGATGATGTAGCGCGCCGGGAGGTCGAAGCCGTCGGTGACCACGGCGTGGCCGGGTGGGCACTCGCCGATGGCCCGGCAGGCCGCCTGCAGCCGGTCGGCGCCGGCGACGCGGTGGATGGCACCGTCGACCCCGCCACCCCCGAGCAGCCGTCGGTTCGCCGCGTTGACGACCGCATCGACGCGCTCGGCGGTGATGTCGCCCAGGGCCGCGTCGAGCCGCGGGGCCACGCGGCCTACCCCCCGGTGGTGGAGGTGGCGCCCGACGTCGCGCTCGGCACGAGCTTGAGCAGCGATACCGACTTCCCCGGCGCCTTCACATTCGTCGTCTCGCCCCAGTGCGAGAAGCTCACGGTGCCGTGGATGGCCGAGGAGCCGCCCGCGCCGCCCGGGTTGGTGACCTCCTGAATGGGCAGCGGTGCGCCGGAGGACGGGACGTAGAGGACGACCGGGACCTTGCTGCCGCTCTGGGTGCTCACGAATCCGTGGATCGCGCGGGCCTGCTGGCCGTTGACGGTCTTCACGGCGCCGTAGGTGAAAGGCCCGCTCATCTGCAACTCGGTCGTGATCTCCGAGTTCAAGAGGCCGCCGACGAGCTGGCCCAGGGCGCTGTTCGACGTCGGGAAGGAGAGCCAGGTCCCGGCGTACTTGCCGGCCAGGGCGTTCGAGAGGCCGAGGACGTTGTGGAGTGCGGTCTTGTCGCCCTTCACGTATCCAGTCGTCCCGACCACCAGGGCGTTCACGTGTTCGCTGAGCGACCCCTTCTTCACGGTCAACGACTGCGACCCCGAGGTGGAACCGGTATCGCCCTCGACGTGGATGGTGACGCCGGACTGCGTGGCGACCGAGGAGAAGTGGACGCCCTGGCTCCCGACCGCGTTGAGCGAGGCCCGGTACTCGGTCTGGGCGCTCGGCGTGGCGGCCCCCGCCGTCCCGGGCCCCGCGGCGAGCGCGGCCAGTACGGCGAGCGCGGTGAGCGCGGCGGAGCCCACGGCGGCGGCCGCGGCATGAGGTCGAGACACGGGGCGCATGGAGCGCATGAAGCTCACTCTCCTGGGGGGGGCCTGCCCGCGGCGCGCGGCGCCGGCTGGGCGGTAGGGGGACGGGGGACATTTTCGCACGCGATCGTCCCGGCCCGGCGTCGCCCGGGGTCAACCCCCGTCACACCGAGGTGACGGGGCCGATGGAGACGGTAGCCTGGGGTGCCTGCGGGCGCACGAGCTCGCCCCACTTGGAGTACGTGACGTGCTCGGCTGCGGTGGGCTGCCCCTTGGCGTCCAACGAGTCCTCTTCCACCGGATCGTGGGTCCCGTGGGCCCGGACGTAGAGGACGACGTGCTGGGACTTGTGGCCGGTGAAGGTCTGGGTCCCGTCGATCGCGTCGACGGCGTACCCGTCGACGGTGCGCGGGTGCCCGAGAGAGAGCGGGCCCTTGAGCGCCAGCTCCTGGGCGACGTCGTGCGAGCGGACGCCCGCGACCACCTGCGAGAAGGCGGCGTTGCTGGTGGCGAACTTGATCCACTGGCCCTGGGCCACGGTCGCCTGGGCCGCGCTCATGCCGGCCAGGTTCTCGAGACCGCCCGTGTTGCCCTTGACGAAGGTGAGGCCGCCGATGACGACGATGGTGGCGTTGTCGGTGAGCGACCCCGTCCCGGTGACGACCGTCTGCGTGCCCGACGCCGGTCCGGCGTCGCCGCTCACGAGGAGGGTCACCTTGGACTGGGTGGACGACGAGGCGTAGTGGACCGACCACGAGCGGGTCGTGGCGAGCGCCTCCTGGTAGAGGGTCGACGCGCCGGGTGCCGAGGTCGACGCCGCGGCGGCCGGCAGCGGCAGGGCCGCCGTGACCAGGGCGCTGCCCACCAGCGTGCTTGTCACGACTGCGGCGGCCGCCAGCCCTCTCTCGAACACCACCGCGCTCCTTCCTGTGCCGGTTCCGCCCGCCCCGGGGACCAGTCAGCTTTTCACGCCGCCGGCGCCCTGCCCGTTCACGGCGACCGTTCTCCCTCGTCCCGGCCGAGCGCGGAGATCCCCCTCGTACGAACACATGTTCGTTATCATGCGAACAGGCAGCACCGGCGGGTCCCGTCACACCCCCGCCGTAGGGTCACCGCACACGGTACGGATCAGGGCCGGCACAGGTCGCAGAGCACACATGGAGGAGAGAGAGATGGCCGAAGTGGAACGGGAGAAGGCGCTCGACGCCGCGCTGGGCCAGATCGAGAAGCAGTTCGGCAAGGGCTCGGTCATGCGCATGGGCGACAACGTCGGGATGAACATCGAGTCCATCCCCACCGGTGCGCTCTCCCTGGACCTCGCGCTCGGCATCGGCGGGCTCCCCCGGGGCCGCATCGTCGAGATCTACGGGCCCGAGTCGTCGGGCAAGTCGACGCTCGCCATGCACGCGGTGGCCGAGGCACAGCGCAACGGCGGCATCTGCGCCTACATCGACGCCGAGCACGCCATGGACCCGGTCTACGCGCGGGCCATCGGGGTCAACGTCGACGACCTCCTCATCTCGCAGCCCGACACCGGTGAGCAGGCGCTCGAGATCGCCGACATGCTCATCCGCTCGGGCGCGCTCGACGTCCTGGTCATCGACTCGGTGGCGGCGCTGACGCCGCGGGCCGAGATCGAGGGCGAGATGGGGGACACCCACGTCGGCCTCCAGGCGCGCCTCATGTCCCAGGCCCTGCGCAAGCTGACCGGGACGCTGTCGAAGTCGAGCACCATCGCCATCTTCATCAACCAGCTGCGGGAGAAGATCGGAGTGATGTACGGATCACCCGAGGTCACCCCCGGTGGCCGCGCGCTGAAGTTCTACTCGTCCATCCGGCTCGACATCCGGCGGATCGAGGCGATCAAGGACGGGGCCGACGTGGTCGGCAACCGGACCAGGGTCAAGGTCGTCAAGAACAAGTGCTCGTCACCGTTCAAGCAGGCCGAGTTCGACATCATGTACGGCAAGGGCATCAGCCGCGAGGGCTCGCTCCTCGACGTCGCGGTCGAGCTCGGGTTCATCAAGAAGTCGGGCGCCTGGTTCACCTACGAGGGTGAGCAGCTCGGTCAGGGCCGGGAGAACGTGAAGACGTTCCTCTCGGAGAACCCGCAGCTGATGGCCGAGATCAACGACCGGGTGCGTGACTGCCTGGCCCCGAAGGTGGAGGACGCCGACGGCCTCGCCGACCCGGCCGAGGACGCCGTCGACCCCGACGACCTGCCGATCACTCTCGACTCCTAGATCCACCCCGCCCCTCACAGGCACCGAAGCCTCCGGGCCGTCCCCGCCACTCCCACGGGTGACCGGTCCGGAGGGCTTCGCGTCCGGAGCCACAATGGTGCGATGCCGACCAGGGAATGGAAGCAACGCGCCTACCGACGTCTTCGACCGCGTCGTTCCCACCGTGCCCTTCCGCTACCTCCCGCCCAAGCAGTCGGTGCGCCTGGCCTTCAACGTCATCCTCGACCGCGAGCCCGACCCGGAGGGCGGCGCCGAGTACGCCGGCAAGCTGGCCGCCGGGGAGATGACCCGTCACGGCGTGGCCGAGGCGCTGGCCCATTCCGAGGAGTTCCGCCGCAGGGTCCCCATCGGCAACGTCCTGCTCTCCATGCACGTCAGCCGGAGCGAATTCGTGGCCGGCCTGCCCCGCGCCGCGCGCATCCTCGACCTCGGGGGGACCCACCAGGGCCTGCCCGACGGGGCGCTGGTGCATCTCGGCTACCCCTATCCCTTCGAGCGCCTGGTAGTCGTCGACCTCCCCGTCGACGAGCGCGACGAGATCTACCAGGGCGGCTCGAGTGGCGCGCCGGTGCTCTCGGAGCTGGGTCCGGTGGAGTTCGCGTTCCACTCCATGGTCGACCTCGGCCGCTACGAGGATGGCTCGTTCGACCTCGTCTACAGCGGCCAGTCCATTGAGCACGTCAGCGAGTCCGAGGGGGACGCGGTCGTGCGCGAGGCGTTCCGGGTGCTGGCGCCCGGCGGCTGGTTCTGCCTGGACACGCCGAACGGGCCGGTGTGGCGCCTGCGCTCGGACGTGCCGATGAACCACGACCACAAGATCGAGTACGGCGCCGCCCAGCTGGTGGCCAAGCTCGAGCGGGTCGGCTTCGAGGTGACGGAGTGCAAGGGCCTCAACCTGATGCGGCGCGGGACGGTGGCCGGCGTGTTCGACGAGGCCGAGGCGAGCGCGCACCCGGGCGTGTTCGCCGCGGCGGAGGACTGCCTGCTGCTGGCGATGGTGGCGCGCAAGCCACCGGGCTGAGGCCTCCGGCTAGGGAAGGGTCGTCGCCATGATGCTGCTGGGCACGAGCTCGACCCAGGTCTGCCCCGGCGCCAGGGGGATCGGCACGCCGAACGCGTTCACGAACTGCGTCGGCGATCCGAGCGTGGACCGGTGCCACGTGGCGGGGATGGCGTAGCCGTTGCGGTAGATCATGGCGGTGCCGCTGGCGTCGGGGTACAGGTCCGCCTGCACCTCGAGGCCGCCCCCGGAGTTCTCCGCCCAGGGCCCGTAGCTGATCTGGACGTACTGCACGACGACGTTGGCGGCGGCGTTCTGCACGTTGTCGGCCAGCATGTCGGGGGTCAGGACGTTGTAGAAGCGCAGGAACGTGTTGGTCTTGGGGTTCCACTTCCAGAAGACGTTGGAGGTGCCGGAGAAGGGGATGTGCACGAGGGAGACCGCCGTGCCCCCGGGCGGGGTGTTCGCCGAGTACGTGAACAGGGGCGCCGGCGGCGTCGTCATGGTGGGGTGGGTGCCGTAGACGATGGCGGTCGTGGTGAAGTCGGCGTCGGGGGGCATCCGGCCGGCCGGGTGGACCTGGAGCGAGTCGCTGGCGCCGAGGTCGACGTTGACGATCGGCGAAGCGTTGATGTTGGCCAGCACCGGGTTGATGCCGCCCACGTGCGCCTCGAGCGGATTGCCCAGCTGCCCGAGGATGCCGATGTCGATGTTGCGGGCCGAGCGGACCGGGCCGATGAGCGACACGTCCTGGCACTGGAACACCGCGGCGTAGCGGGTGATGCCGCCCTCGACCGGCTCCTCGAACACGATGTCCGCCTTGTCCAGGCCCGCCTGGGGCCGGCCGGCCGGGTAGTTGTCGATCTTGACCGCGATGGCGGGGCGCTGGGGGACCGCGCCACCCGGGGCGGGCAGCCCGGTGAGTGGGCACGGCGGCGGCGGCACCGTCGACGCGGTGGTGGTCGTCGCCTTGGGCTTGTCCGCGGCGGCGTGGTGCGGGGGCGAGGAGCAGGCGCTCAACAGGAGTCCCGTGAGCCCGACGGCGCCCAACAGGCCCCAGGCGAACGGTCGGCGCGCCCTGGAGCGGTGTACGTCGGATTTCCCCATTTCTGCGGATCGATCGTAGGGGGGCGGCGAACGAAAGTGGTGGCAGGCGCGGTTGCGGGCGCGTTGCGCCGGAGCACCGCGGTCAGGCCGAGGGGGTGCTCGCCGCGGTCCCGGCCCTGGCCGCGGCTCCGCGGTAGACCTCGCTCCAGTTGCCGGTCGACGCGCCGTAGGAGCTGGCCGGTCCCACCCCGAAGCGGCCGTAGACGTTCTCCATGGCCCGGCGCATGACGTCGGTGATGCCCGGGAAGGGCCCGGGGATCACGAGCGAGGGGATGGCGCCGGTCGTGGAGATCATGGACACGAAGCTCGCCGAGCCGACGGCCAGGACGCCGCCACCGTTGCCGGGCGCCGTGTAGTAGGTGATGTCGGACCAGTTGGACTGGCCGGGGACGGGAGAGTGGGCCAGCACGTCCACGTTGCGTGGTCCCGGCAGCGACGGGACGTAGCGGTCGTACTCCCCGAGGATCATGTTGGGGAACGTGTGCCCGTCGGACAGGTTGCAGCCGTCGTAGAACCACGACGACGCGTCGGTGACCACCATGTCGGCCTTGGCGCCCACCGACTGGTACATGGAACCGATGAGGGTCGATTCGGGTTGGTGCACCGGCGCCTCGGCCCAGTTGACGGTGGTGAGCGAGGGCTGCTGCGTCGCCAGGGGGTCCTCCGCCGCGCTCTTGTAGCAGACCTCGAGGCGGTTGGGCCCGATGGAGCTCGGCTCCATGCGGATCTGCCGGTAGACGGCGTTGGCGCCCAGGAAGGCCAGGTTGACGCCGTTGTTGACTGCCTGTGCGGCGGCCTGACGCATCGGCGCCGACCAGTACTCGTCGTGGGCCAGGCTGAAGAGGCAGCGGTGGTTGGCGAGCAGCTGGGGCCGGGCGTGCAGGTCGACGTCGGTCCAGTAGGTGAGGTCGAGCCCGAGGCTCTCGAGGTGCATGAGCAGCGGCAGCTCGTTGCCCACGAAGTCCGCCGCGCCCGAGGCCCACGTCTGCGGATAGGGGCGGTCGAAGGAGACGATGCGGGCCCGGTCGGCGTAGCTCTGCCCGCCCGATCCGGTCCGCCCGTAGTAGAGGCTGTAGCCGCCCCACAGGTTGTAGGCCTGCCACGTCGTGACGCTGTTCTGAACGACGTAGGACGCCATGGAGGCGTCGTCGCGGATGGTGAGGGGCACGAACTGCTCCTCACCCCCGCTGCCCACCAGCTTGAGCAGGTAGCAGCCCGGGAGCCAGTCCTTGGTGACGGTGATCGTCAGGGTGGGCTTCCACGGGCACGACACCGTGCTCGTGCCGGGGGCGATGACGGGCGGCGGCTGCGCCGCCGCCGGGACGAAGTCGCTCTGCCAGGCCAGGCGCCCACCGAGGCCCTGGTAGTGGCCCATCCGGTACGCCTGCACCTGCACGGCCCGCGCCCTGGTGTTGACGAAGAGGGCCACGTCGTCGCCCGGGACCGCACTGACCTGGCTGGCGAAGCCCTCGAGCGCGTGGTTGGGCTGGACGAAGTTGCAGATCCAGTCGAGCGTGCCCGGCTTCGCGTTCTCGGCGACGAGCCAGGGTGCGGTCGCCACGATGACGCCGCTGGGCAACGCGGTGTCGACGACCGCAGGGAGGTTCGTCGCAGCGTGGCGGCGGGCCTGCGCCGGCACGCGCGCGTTCGACGAACGCGCGCTCAGGCGCGACCCGGCCACGCCGGCCGCACCGAGGGCGGAGAACTGCAGGAACTGGCGGCGGTCCAGGCGGGGCCCGTGCGCCGGGGCCGGGGTCGAAGCGGAGTCGGAGCCGCCGTCCGGTGGGAGGGGCTGCACAGGGCGAGTTTATCCGCCACCCCCCGTTGCACGTTTGTCGGACCCGTCGCGGGCCGGCGGTGCCACCACCTACCATGCCGGGGTGAGCTGGGCCCGCTCCCTCCCCGGACCATTGCGCCGGCCGCTTTCCCGGCTCGTGCACGCGGCCTGGGACGGCGCCGTCGATCTCGGCGCGATCGGGCCCGACGACCCCCCGGGGCAGGCGCTTCGGCCGGATGGGCCCGCGGGCATGCCTGCTGTTCCCTCAGGGCGCCATCTACAACGAGCACCTCATCCACATCGGCGCCGAGACGATCGTCGGCCCCGGCGCGTCGATCACCGCCGGCATGGCGCCCGGCCAGGAGATGGTGACCGACCCCGTCGTGTCGATCGGCAGCCGTTGCCTGATCGGCCGGGGCTCGCACATCGTCGGGCACTGGGAGATCGTGATCGGCGACGACATCCAGACCGGCCCCTACGTCTACATCACCGACCAGAACCACACCTACGAGGACCCCGTCGAGCCGATCGGGCGCCAGTGGCCCACCGAGGCCGCGGTGCGCATCGGGTCGGGCAGCTGGCTGGGCGCCAACGCGGTGATCCTGCCCGGCGCCCGGATCGGGGAGCACGTCGTCGTGGCCGCGGGCGCGGTGGTGCGGGGGACGATCCCGGACCGCTGCGTGGTCGCCGGCGTGCCGGCCCGCGTCGTACGGCGCTGGGTCGAGGGGTCGGGCTGGGTCGCCGAGAAGGACGTCCTGCTCCCGTGAGGGCGACGGCGGGCGGGCCGTCGCCGTACCTGGTGTCGGTCAGCGGCCAGGACGGCCCGGGCATCGCGGAGCGGCTCTTCGCCGCGCTGGCGTCGGCGGGCGTGGGCGTGGAGGACGTGGAGCAGGTGCGGGTGCACGGTCACCTCCTGCTCTGCGTCGAGGCCACCCTGGGCGGGACCGAGGTCGACGGCGTGCGCGCCGCGCTGGCGCAGCGGTTGGCCGGGACCGGGGTCGAGGTCGGCGTCGATCCGCTCGTCGAGGCCGCGGTCGACGAGGCGGCCGAGCGCCACCTCGTGACGGTCCTGGCGCCCGAGGTCGACGCCGCCGCGCTCGAGGGCGTGGCGGGACGCATCGCGTCGTGTGGGGGCAACATCGAGCGGATCGTCCGTCTGGCCGCCTACCCGGTGCACAGCTACGAGCTGACCGTGGCCGGCGCCGACCTCGACCGCCTCCGGCGCGCGCTGGCCCTAGAGGCCGCCCTGCGCCAGGTCGACCTGGCGGTCCAGGTCGCCGGACTGCACCGGCGGGCGAAGCACCTGATCGTGATGGACGCCGACTCCACCTTGCTGCAGGGTGAGGTGATCGACGTGCTGGCCGAGCGCTGCGGCTGCGGCCCCCAGGTGGCCGCCGTCACCGAGGCGGCCATGGCGGGCGAGCTCGACTTCACCGACGCACTGCGCCAGCGGGTGCGGCTGCTGGCGGGTCTGACGCTGGCCGACCTGCATGCGGTGCGCGACGACATCCCGCTCGCCCCCGGTGCCCGCACGCTGGTGCGCACGCTCAAGCGGCTCGGCTACGAGCTCGCCGTCGTCAGCGGGGGCTTCACGCAGGTGATCGAGCCCCTGGTGCGCGAGCTGGGCATCGACCACATGGCGGCCAACGTGCTCGTCCTCGACGACGGCACCGTCACCGGCGAGCTCGAGGGGGCGATCGTGGACCGGGCCGGCAAGGCCGCCGCGCTGGCGCGCTTCGCCGCGGCGGCAGGTGTCCCCCTCGCCCGCACCATCGCCGTCGGCGACGGGGCCAACGACATCGACATGCTGGCGGCCGCCGGCCTCGGGATCGCGTTCAACGCGAAGCCCGTCGTGCGCCGGGCCGCCGACACTGCGCTCAGCGTGCCCTACCTCGACGCCATCCTCTTCCTGCTCGGGATCTCGCGCCGCGAGGTGGAGCTGGCGGACCGGCTCGAGGCGGCGGGCACGCCGTGACCGTGCGGGCGCAGGGCGAGCAGGGCCGGCAGGCCGACAACCGCGGCACGCGCCCGCTCCTGCGCGGCTGGTTGCACGTCGTGGCCTTCTTCGGCTGGCTGATCGGCGGGCCCTTCCTCATCGCGGCCGGCCCCGACGCCGGGGCCAAGGCGGCGCTGTCGGTCTATGTCGCCGGCATGCTCGTGATGTTCGGCACGAGCGCGGCCTTCCACCGCTTGCGCTGGTCGGCCCCGGCCTGGCGGCGGATGCGGCGGGCCGACCACAGCGCGATCTTCGTCGGCATCGCGGGGACGTCCACCGCGGTGGCCGGGTTGGCGCTCACCGGATGGGCGCAGGCGCTGGTGCTGGCGATGGTGTGGGCCGGCGCGGCGGCGGGCATCGCGCTGCGCCAGGTGTGGCTCGACGCGCCGCAGTGGGTGGTCGCCATCCCCTACGTGGTCGTGGGCTGGTGCCCGGTCGTGGTGGCGCCCCAGCTGGTGCGCAGCCTCGGGTGGGCGGGCTTCGCGCTCATGCTCGCCGCCGGGGCGGCCTACACCGCGGGTGCCGTCGTCTACGCCCGCAAGCGGCCCGACCCGTGGCCGGCGGTCTTCGGCTTCCACGAGGTGTTCCACGCCTGCACGCTGCTCGGCGCAGCTCTCTTCGCCTATGTGGTCGCCTTCATCGCGCTGCCCCGGTACTGACCAGGCGGGCTCTCAGCCGATCACACCTGCGTTCCGCAGCGCCGCCAGCTCGTCGGCCGAGAGGCCGAGTTCGTCCGCCAGCACGGTGTCGGTGTGCTCGCCCAGCCACGGCACGCGTGTCTCGGGTCCCTCGGCCACCTCGGCGAACTTCACTGGCAGGCCGGGGATCAGCACGGGCTGGCGCACCCCGTCGGTCCGCGGGTGCTCCACGAGCATGTGGCGGCCGGCCAGGTGGGGATCGGCCACCACCTCGACGTCGGTGGCGACCGGGCCCGCCACCAGGCCGGCGGCGTTGAGCGCGTCGCACGCAGCGCGCTTGGTCCTCGTCGACGCCCATCCCTCGATGGCGGGGCGGACGTCGCTCTCGAGGTGGTCGAGCCAGCCCTGGGGAGTGGCGAAGCGCGGGTCGTCGCTCCACTCGGGGCGCCCGATGGCCTTGGCCAGGTCGGGCCACTGGTGCGGCCGCAGCACCTGCAGCATGAACCAGCCGTCGGCGGCCCGGAAGCCGTGCAGGATGCCGGGCCAGGGCGTGCCCATGGGCATGCCCATGGACCAGAAGTTGGGCACGACGTCGAGCACCGCCACCATGGCGTCGAGCATGGCGATGTCGACGCGCTGCGCCCGCCCGGTCCGGTCGCGCTGGCGCAGCGCCGCCTGGGTGCCGATGACGGCGAACAGCGCGGTCACGATGTCGCCCAGGCCACCCATCGGCGAGCCGATCGGCGGCTGGCCCTCGGCGCGTTTGAACTCGTAGGCGCCGCTCATCGCCTCGACGATGGACGCCAGCGCGGGCCAGCCGTCGTAGGGCGACGCCGGCGTCCCGGCCGGGACGGAACGGCCGAACCCCGAGATCGACACGTAGACGACCGTGTCGTGCACGGCGGCCACGTCGTCGTAGGCGAGGCCGAGCCGCTCCGCGGCGCCGGCCCGGAAGTTCTCGGCCACCACGTCGAAGTGCGGCGCCAGGCGCAGCACGAGGTCGCGCCCGGCCGGCTGCTTGAGGTCGACGACCAGCGAGCGCTTCGAGAGGTTGTTGCGCAGGAACGTCGCGCCCACGCTGCGCCCCTGCGGGTCGGCCATGGCGGGCATCGCGCTGCGGCCGAGGTCGCCCGTGCCGGGCGCCTCCACCTTGACGACCTCGGCCCCGAGGCGGCCGAGCAACTGGGTGGCGTAGGGGAGGGCCTGCATCTGCTCGAGGGCCAGGATGCGCACGCCCGAGAGCGGCTTGCCCCAGTCCGCCGCCTCGGGGTTGACGACGTCGCCCAGCTTCACGCCAGGTCGAGGCCGAGCATCCGGATCGCGTTGCCGCGCATGATCCGGTACACCTCCTCGTCGGAGAGGTCCTGCACCATGTGCTCGGCGACCGCCCTCGTGTCGGGCCACGTCGAGTCGGTGTGGGGGTAGTCGGTCTCGAACGTGATGCGGTCGGCGCCGATGACCCCGAGCGAGTCGAGGCCGTGCTGGTCGCGGAAGAAGCAGCCGTAGACCTGCCGGTGGAAGTAGGTCGAGGGCGGCTCGGGGACGATGTCCTTGACGCCACCCCAGGCCCGGTGCTCGCGCCACACGTCGTCGGCCCGCTCGAGGATGTAGGGCAGCCAGCCGATCTGCCCCTCCGAGTAGGCCAGGATCAGGCGCGGGAAGCGGACCAGCACGCCCGAGAACAAGAAGTCGGTGAGCGAGGCCATGGCGTTGCCGAAACTGAGGGTGGCCGCCACGGCCACGGGCGCGTCCGACGAGGTGGCCGGCATCTTCGACGAGGAACCGATGTGCATGCACACCACGGTCCCGGTCTCCTCGCAGGCGGCGAAGAAGGGGTCCCAGGAGCCCCCGTGGATGCTCGGCAGGCCGAGGTGCGGCGGGATCTCGCTGAAGCACACGGCGCGCACGCCGCGTGCCGCGTTGCGCCGGACCTCGGCGGCGGCCTTGGCTGCGTCCCACAACGGGATCAGGCAGAGCGGGAGCAGCCGGCCGCCGCTGTCGCCGCACCACTCCTCGACCATGAAGTCGTTGTAGGCGACGACGCAGGCCTCGGCGAGCTCGCGATCCTTCGCCTCGAGGAAGGTCTGGCCGCAGAAGCGGGGGAAGGACGGGAAGCAGAGGGAGGCCTCGACCCAGTTCGCCTCGTTGTCCGCGATCCGGGCCGCGGGTTCGTAGCAGCCCGGGCGCATCTCGTCGTAGGTGATGGGCGACATCGTCATGTCGTCGCGGTCGAAGCCCACGGCGGCCACGTGCCGCTTGTTGATGTAGACGAGGTCCTCGTAGACCCAGCAGTCGGCCTGGGGCCCGTCGGGGTCGAAGCTCTGCCGGTAGGTGCCGCCGCCGATGTGCTCCATCTCGCCGATGCCGCGCCGCTCGACGTGCGGGCCCCGCTCGCGGTAGCGGGCCGGCAGCCAGGTCTCCCAGAGATGTGCCGGCTCGACGATGTGGTCGTCGACGCTGATGATCCTCGGCAGCACGGTTGTGCTCCCGGGCCGCGGGGTGGTGTCGTCCTTCGGGTCGGTCATGGTTGCTCCAGTGTGGCCGCGAAGCGCGATCGAGCGGGGCCAGCGACTCGAGCTCGGCCCGGACCGACGCCACGTCGCCGGCCCGGACCCGCAGCACCACCTCGGTCACGCCGAGGCCGGCGTAGTGCTCGAGCTTCTCCCTGCCCGCCAACGTCCCGAAAGGGACGACGCTGAGCCGGGACGGGTCCCGGCCCGCCGCCGCGGCCAGCGTGCGCAGGCGCGGCAGGGCCTCGCGCAGCCCGCGACCGCCGATGGGGATCCAACCGTCGGCGCACGCCGCCACGGCCGAGAGCACGGCGTCGTTGGCCCCGCCGCCGACGAGGACCCGCACCCGTGGCTGCTGTACGGGCTTGGGCCAGGACCAGGTGGCGTCGAAGTTCACGAACTCCCCGTGGTACTCGGCCTGCTCCCGGGACCAGATCGCCTGCATGGCCGCCAGGTGCTCGCGCACGACGTCGTGGCGACGCGCGAAGTCCACGCCGTGGTCCTCGGCCTCGGCCCGGTTCCACCCGAAGCCGACGCCGAGCGTGACGCGGCCTCCCGAGAGATGGTCGAGCGTGGCCACCTGCTTGGCCAGGACGATGGGGTCGTGCTGTGCCGCGAGCAGGATGCCGGTGCCGAGGCCGATGCGGGTCGTGACCGCGGCGGCCGTGGCCAGCGCCACCAACGGGTCGAGGCAGCGCTTGTAGTCGTCGAGCCGCACCCCCTCGACGAGCGCGGGCGGGATGTCCTCGCGTACCGGCAGGTGGGTGTGCTCGGGCAGCCAGAGCGAGTCGAACCCGAGCTCCTCCACCGCGACGGCCAGGGCGGCCGGCGCGAGGTCGCGGTCGGTGAGGGCGGCGGTGATGCCGAGGCGCACGGTCAGGTCCCGGGTGGGGCCTTCGCCGCGAACTCGGCCAGGGTGCCGCCGCCGACGGCGGCGCCCAGCAGCGCGGCGAAGGCGGCCTGCTCCCGCCGGTTGGCCTCCTGCACCGCGTCGCGGCGGGCGGCCCGCATGAGCGTCGTGATGGCACGGGTGGCGGCGCGGGGGTGGGCGGCGACGCGGGCGGCCAGCGCGACCGTCTCGGTCAGCACGGTGCCCGCCGGAGCACACCTCGAGGGCGAGGCCGAGGCGGACGAGCTCGTCCGCCGCCACCCAGTCGGAGGTGAGCAGGATCCGGGCCGCCTGCTGCCAGCCCATGGCCGCGGGGAACAGGAGGCTGCTCGCCGCCTCGGCGGGCACGCCCAGCTCGGCGAAGGGCACCCGCAGCCGCGCCCCGGCGTCGACCAGGACGAGGTCGCAGTGGGCGAGCAGCGTGAAGCCGAGCCCGACGGCGACGCCGTTGACCGCGGCGAGGAGGGGGACCGAGATGTCGCCGACGCAGTCGAGCAGGCCCATGAAGCCCTGCCCCGCTCCCTCCACCGCGGTGCCGGTGGCGATGGCGGCCATTTCGGCCAGGTCCTGTCCCGACGTGAAGGCGGTACCGCGACCGGTCACGACCACGGCGCCGACCGCCTCGTCGGCGTCGGCGGCGCGCAGGGCGGCGGTGACCTCGTGGTACATCGCGGTGTCGAAGGCGTTGCGGACGTCGGGCCGGTTGAAGGCGACGACCCGGACGCCGGGCGCGGCGTCCTCCGTCTCGACCCGGCTCACGGCCGCAGCACCGGACGCCCGACGTCGTGGGCCGCGCCCACCGGCGCCCTCAGCCCGTCTCGACGCGCGGCTGCTGCGGTCCCGGCTCGCCGCCGGATGACCTTCTCCGCCCGCGCGTTGAGCTCGGTGGAGAGCGGCCAGCCGATGTAGTGGGTGAGGTGGACGACGACCTCGCGCACCTGGTCGGGCGTCAGCTCGTCGCGCTCGAGCGCGGCGTCGAACTGGATCTCGAGGAGGTCGCTCTTGTCGAGCGCGGCCAGCACGCCGATGGTGAGCAGGCGTCGTTGGCGCAGGTCGAGCTCGTCGCTCGTCCACACCGAGCCGAAGAGATGATCGACCGTCATGGCCGCGTAGCGGCCCGGGAGGGTGTCCGGATCGACGGAGAACCCGTACACCTCCTGCATCTTGGCGATGCCCGCGGCGCGCCGCTCCTGCGGCTCGCCCGACGGGCTCACGCCGCCGTCTCCCACGTCGAAGTGATCACGACCGACCTCCCTTTCCGGGGCCCGACCCTACCGACGCCGGCGCAGCGGGTGCATCACTCCGGCTCGTCGCCGAAGCCGAAGATGCGCTCGCAGCGCCGCTCGGTCAGCTCGGCCAGCGGGAGGGCGACGCCGAGCTGACTCCCGAGGGCGAGGATCGTCGTCAGGTCCTTGTGGGCCACGTCCGAACCGGCGCGCATGGCGTCGAGCAGCCCGCGGTCGGTGTCGGCGGGCCAGGGCTGCGCGGTCGTCCGGAACATCAGGCGGGAGGCCCCGCCGATCCGCTTGTCGCTCTCCCTGGTCGCCTCGCCGAGCTTCACCAGGTCGATACCGGCCGCCTCGGCCAGCTCCTGGGCCTCGAACGCGGCCAGCCAGGAGCCGTACGTGATCAGGTTGCGGGCGAGCTTGGCCGCGAGTCCCGCACCGGGCGGCCCCATGTGCAGCACGAGGCAGCTGATCACGTCGAGGACGGGGCGCACCCGGTCGACCTCCTCGGCGGAGCCGCCGATCATGCACACCAGATCGCCGCTCGCCGGCCGCGTCCGGACCCCCGCTCACGCCGCAGTCGACCACCGCGACCTCGTGCGGCACGCCCTCGGCGCGCAGCTCGAGCACCGTCGTCGTGGGGATGGTGCTGACGACGACGACCGTGGTGCCCGGCGCCGCGCCGGCGAACACGCCGTCGGGACCCTGGAGCACGGCGCGGACCTGCTCGTCGTTGAACACCGCCACGAGGACGACGTCGCTCCGGGCGGCGAGCGCCGACGGTGTCGCCGCCACGTGGGCCCCCTCCCGGAAGGGCGCGGTGGCCTCCTCCCGGACGTCGCACACCGCGACGGTGACGCCCGGCCTGCCAGCAGGGAGGACGCCAGGCCGCCGCCGATGTCCCCGAGCCCGATGACGCCGGCCCGCGGACCGGCGCCTCGACTCCCCCTGCTCGCTCTGCGCCATCTCGCCGAACCTCCCCGTCGTCGCTCCCGGGACCCCCGGGAGGCCACTAGATCTGGACAAGTGTCTGGACTATAGTCTGAACGTATGACCGACCGCAACGGCCGCCGCCGCCAGCGCCGGCGCCCGACGTGAGCGTGTTCGACCCTTCCGCGCGCGGCGCCCGCCGAGGTCCTCGGAGCAGCCGGGCCGGCGCCTCCTCTCCGAGCGCCAGGCCGAGGTCATGGAGCGCCTGGTGACCGCGGCGGCCAGGAGGCCGAGGAGCGGCCCTACGCCGAGATCTCGGTGCGCAGCATCGCCAAGCGCGCCGGCGTGGCGCCGGCGACGGCCTACACCTACTTCTCGGGCAAGGACCACCTACTCGCCGAGGTGCTGTGGCGCCGCATGCAGGCGTCGCCGCATCTCGTCGACCTCAGCCTGCCGCTGGCCGAACGGGTGGCCGACACCGCCCGCACCATGGGGTTCGCGTCCATGGGGCCGGCCGCCGTGGCCGCCTGCACGACGGCGCTGCTGGGTGACGGCCCCGACGTGAAGCACGTGCGGTCCGCGCATGGGCGCCGAGATCGGCCGCCGCCTGGCGGCCGCGCTGGGCAGCGGCGCGGAAGGGAGCGTCCTGGGCGTGCTCGTGGTGACCTACACCGGGGCGCTCCTCGAGCGCCGGCATGGGCCACCTGCCCTTCGACGCGGTGCCGGCGCTGATGGCGGACGCCACCGCGCTGATGACGGGCACGGCGCGGTGACCACCTTGGCGCCGTTGGCCTACAGCCCCTACGACTACGCCATCCACGAGGACCCGTACCCGACCTACGCACGTCTGCGGGCCGAGGCGCCGGTCTTCTACAACGAGGAGCTCGACTTCTTCGCCTACTCGCGCCACGCCGACGTCCTGGCCGCCTTCCGCGACGTCGACCGCTACTCCAACGCCTACGGCGTGAGCCTCGACCCGGCCGCCTTCGGGCCGGACGCGCACCGCGCCATGTCGTTCCTCGCCATGGACCCGCCGCGGCACACCCGGATGCGCTCCATCGTGGGCAAGAGCTTCACGCCGCGCCGGGTGGCGGAGATGGAGGCGCGGATCAGGGAACTGGCCGTGGCCCATCTGGACGCCGCCCTCGAGGCGGGCACGTTCGACTTCATCGGCGACTTCGCGGGGCGGCTCCCCATGGACGTGATCTCCGACCTGGTCGGCGTGCCGCCGTCGGACCGAGCGGAGGTGCGCCGCCTGGCCGACCTCCTGGTGCACCGCGAGGAGGGCATGAACGACATCCCCCAGGAGGGCCTCGAGGCGGCGCTGACCCTGGCCGGCTACTACGCCGAGATGGTCGCCGACCGTCGCCGGCACCGACGCGACGACCTGACCGCGTCGCTGCTCGAGGCCGAGATCGAGGGCGACCGCCTGAGCGACGACGAGGTCATCTCGTTCCTCTTCCTCCTCGTGGTGGCCGGGAACGAGACGACGACAAAGCTGCTCGGCAACGCCTGGTACTGGGGCTGGCGCCATCCCGAGCAGCTGGCCAAGCCGATGGGCGACCCGGCGCGGGTGCCCGACTGGGTGGAGGAGACGCTGCGCTACGACACGTCCACCCAGATGATCCTCCGCGTCACCCGCCAGCCGGTCACCGTGCAGGGCGTCGACATCGACGCCGGCCGCCGCGTCCTGCTGCTGATCGGGTCGGCCAACCGCGACGCGGCCGTCTTCCCCGATCCCGAGGCCTACGACCTCGATCGCAACACGCAGAACCTGATCAGCTTCGGCGGCGGCCGCCACTTCTGCATGGGTGCGGCGCTGGCGCGCCTCGAGGCTCGCGTCGCCCTGACCGAGGCGCTGGCGCGGATCAGGGCCTACGACGTCGACGAGGCGGGCCTGCAGAGGGTGCACTCCATCAACGTGCGCGGGCTCGCCGCGCTGCCGACCACGGTCACGCCGCGCTGATGCGCGCGCTTCGACGCCCAGCCCGACCGCCGGCCGGCCGTGGTGACCGGCGCCTCGTCGGGCATCGGCGCCGAGACGGCGCGGGCGCTGGCGCGGGCGGGCCACCCCGTCGTGCTCGGGGCCCGGCGCGCCGGGCTCTGCGAGGAGATCGCCGCGGAGATCAGGGACGAGGGCGGCGAGGCGGCGGCCTTCGAGCTCGACCTGGGCGATCCCGCCACGCTGGGACCGTTCGTGGAGCGGGCCGAGGCGGCGTTCGGCCCGGTCGAGATCCTCGTGTCCAACGCGGCGCGGATCCAGCCGGGCTCCGCCCTCGAGACGACGCCGGAGGACTTCGAGGCCGTGCTGCGCGTCAACGCCGGCGGGGCCCACCGCCTCGTGCGGGCGTTCGGCGCCGGCATGGTGGCGCGCCGGCGGGGCGACCTGATCTTCGTCACCTCCGACGTGGTGGCGCACCCGCGGCCGCGCATGGCGGCCTACGTGGCGTCGAAGTGGGCGCTCGAGGGGTTCGTCACGGCGCTGCAGATGGAGCTGGAGGGGACGGGCGTGCGGGCCGTGATCGTGCGGCCCGGCCCCACGCAGACCGCCATGGGCATGGACTGGGACCCGGACGTCACCGCCGAGGTGATCACCGAGTGGGCGCGCTGGGGCCTGGCGCGGCACTCGGCGTTCCTGCGCCCCGAGGGCGTCGCGCTGGCCATCGCGCACGCCGTCGCCGCGCCGCGGGGGACGCACCTCAGCATCGTCGACGTCCAGCCCGAGGCACCGCTGAGCCAGGAGGGAGCACCGTGACCACGACGACCGAGCTTCGAGAGCCACCGCGGGTGTCGGGGGGCACCGGCGAGAACGCCCACCTCGACGAGCTGCGCACCGACCCGATCGCGCTCATGGCGCGGGTGCGCGCCGAGTGCGGCGACGTGGGTGAGTTCACCATCGGCGAGCGCGACGTCGTGCTGCTCACCGGGGCGGACGCCAACGAGTTCTACTTCCGGGCCCCCGAGGAGCAGCTCGACCAGGCCGAGGCCTACCCGTTCATGACGCCGATCTTCGGCAAGGGCGTCGTCTTCGACGCGCCGCCGGAGCGCCGGCGCGAGATGCTGCACAACCAGGCCCTGCGGGACAAGTTCATGCGCGGCCATGCCGCCACCATCGCGGCGGAGGTCGAGCAGATGGTGGCGGCCTGGGACGACGAGGGCGAGATCGACCTGCTCGAGTGGTTCGCCGAGCTCACCATCTACACGTCCTCGGCCTGCCTCATCGGCACGCGCTTCCGGCGCGAGCTCGACGGGCGCTTCGCGCAGCTCTACCACGACCTCGAGCGCGGGACGGACCCGATCGCCTACGTCGACCCGTACGCGGACATCGAGAGCTTCCGCCGCCGCGACGCCGCCCGGGTCGCCCTGGTGGAGCTGGTGTCGGGCATCATGGACCGCCGCGCCGCCGGGCCCCCGCCCGCCGAGGGGGAGTCGGACCTGCTCGACGTGCTCATGTCCATCCGCGAGGAGGACGGCTCGCTGCGCTTCAGCGCCGACACGGTCACCGGCATGTTCATCTCCATGATGTTCGCCGGCCACCACACCACCTCGGGCACGGCGGCGTGGACGCTCATCGAGCTGCTGCGCCACCCCGACGAGCTGGCGGCGGTGACGGCCGAGCTCGACGAGCTGTACCGGGACGGCTCGGAGGTGAGCTTCCAGGCGCTGCGCGAGATCCCCCGCCTGGAGTCGTCGATCAAGGAGGCGCTGCGCCTGCACCCGCCGCTCATCCTGCTGCTCCGGATGGCGATGGAGGACCTCGCCTACGGCGACTACCGCATCGCCGCGGGCAAGTTCGTGGCCGCCAGCCCGGCCGTCTCCAACCGCATCCCCGAGGACTTCCCCGACCCCGACGCCTTCGTGCCGGCCCGCTACCTCGAGCCGCGCGAGGAGGACCGGGCCAACCCGTGGACGTGGATCCCCTTCGGGGCGGGGCGGCACCGCTGCGTCGGCGCCGCCTTCGCCATGATGCAGCTCAAGGCGATCTTCTCGGTGCTGCTCGAGGGGTGGGAGTTCGAGGCGGCGCAGCCGCTCGAGAGCTACCGCAACGACCACTCCAAGATGGTCGTCCAGCTCGAGCAGCCCTGCCGCGTGCGCTACCGGCGCCGGAAGGGCGCGCCGGCATGAGGATCGTGGTGGACCGCGACCTGTGCCAGGGGCACGCCGCCTGCGAGGGCGAGGCGCCCGAGGTCTTCTCGGTCTCCAAGCAGGGGGAGCTCACCATCCTGATGCCCGAGCCGCCCGAGGAGCTGCGCGCCGCCGTCGAGCTGGCCGTGAAGTACTGCCCCACCCATGCACTGTCGATAGAGGAGGACTGACGATATGCCTGCCTACCCGCGCGCCGAGCTGGAGGAGATGGTCGAGCGCTGGCTCGAGGCGAACAGGGCGGGGGAGGCCAAGCAGCGACTGGCGCCACATGGCCGACCTCTACACCGAGGACGCCACCTACGGCTGGAACGTCGGCCCCAAGGACGAGTTCATGGTCGTCGGGCGCGAGCAGATCCGCGAGATCGCGCTCGGCCTCGAGATGGCCGGCCTCGAGGGCTGGACCTACCCGTACCAGAAGGTGCTGATCGACGAGGCACAGGGGGAGATCCTGGGCCTGTGGAAGCAGGTGGCCGACGCCCAGCGGCCCGACGGCACCACCTACGAGATCGCCGGACTGGGAGGCAGCTGGTTCCGCTACGGCGGGAACTACCAGTGGTCCTGGCAGCGCGACTTCTTCGACGTCGGCAACGCCGGCGCCGTCTACATGGAGATGATCGGCGACGGCACGCTCCTCCCGGGCATGCAGCAGCGCATTCGAGCGCGCCATGTCGGGCGAGCGGCTGCCGGGTCACTACCGGCCCGGTGAGGCGCCGGTCGGCCTGTGGGAGGTGCCCGAGGGCGCGTAGAGCGGGAAGCCCCGGGCGAGGCGGGCCCAGCCCGTCCCGGTTCCGCCGGCCGACTCCGTCTCCTTGACCGGCACGCCTCGCGGGGTGAACGGTCGCAGCCGATCCGTTCGTGTCACTGTGGTCCCGGTGATCGGGAGCCTGACGGCGGCGCGGCGCAGCCTCGGGGCCGCTGCTGCGGTCGCGCCGCTGACCGCCTCGTGCACGCTCCCCGGCGGCTCTCCGCGGGCCGGACGCACCGGCCGCGCACCCCACGGTGCGGCGTCCGGACGACGTCGACCACGACCACGACGACCACGACGCCCGTCCCACCGCCGGCCGCGCCCATCGCGTGGTCGCCGTGCAGCGGCGGCCTCCAGTGCGGCACGCTCGTGGTGCCGCTCGACTACGCGTACCCGAAGGGGCCGACGATCCCGATCGCGGTGGCGCGGCACCCGGCGGAGGACCCCGGGCGCGCGGATCGGATCGCTCGTCATCGACCCCGGGGGCCCCGGCGTCTCCGGCGTCGACGACATGGCCAACGAGCTCGAGCGCGCTCACGCCGCAGCTGCTGGCCGACTTCGACATCGTGCTCTTCGACCCCCGCGGCGTGGAGCGCAGCGACCCGGTGACCTGCGGCGAGAAGGCGGGCAGCCCGCCGGCGACGCTGCCCGGACCCGGTGCCGACGACACCCGGCCAGGAGGCGGCGACCATCGCGGGCCTGAAGCAATTCGCGGCCGCCTGCGAGCAGGCCAGCGCCAACGTGCTCCCCCACGTCGGTTCCGTCGACGCCGCCCGGGACATGGACCAGCTCCGTGCCGCCCTGGGCGACAGCGGCCTCACCTACATGGGCCAGTCGTACGGTTCGCTGCTCGGGCTCACCTACGCCGCCCTGTTCCCCACGCACGTGCGCGCCATGGTCCTCGACGGCGTCATCGACCCCGCGCTGACGTTCGACCAGATGACCCAGGGGCAGGCGGCCGGCTTCGAGAGCGTCCTCGACTCGTTCTTCGCCTGGTGCGCCGCCAGCGCCGCCTGCCCCTGGCGACCGGCCGGTGACCCGACGACCGCGTTGCTGGCGCAGCTGGCGAACGGCGCCGCCACGCCGGTGCCGGCGGGCGGCGGGCGGGTGGCCGGCGCGGGCGAGCTCTACGACGCGCTGCTCGACGGGCTCTACGCCCGATCGGAGTGGCCGCAGCTGGGCGCCGCGCTGGCCGCCGACGCGGCCGGCAACGGCGGGCCGGTGCTGGCGATGTCGGACCGCTACAACACGAACGGCTCGACCAACGGCAGTGACGCCGCCCTCGCCATCGACTGCCTCGACCACCCGGTGTCGCACCAGCTGGCGGGCTACGGCTCCCTCGCCGAGCTTTTCGAGGCTGTCCGCCCCCGTCTTCGGTCCCCTCCTGGCCTGGGGCGAGGCGGCCTGCGCGGTGTGGCCCGCAGCGCCGACGCGGACCGTGGGGCCCGTGGCCGCCCCGGGCGCGCCGCCCATCCTCGTGATCGGCACCACCGGGGACCCGGCGACGCCCTACGCCTGGGCGGTCCGCGTGGCCCACGAGCTCGCGCACGGCGTGCTGCTGACGCGCGACGGGGTCGACCACGTCGCCTACTTCTACAGCGCCTGCGTGCGTGCGGCCGTGCAGGTCTACTCCTCGGCGGGGCAGCACCTCCATCGGGCACGACCTGCGCGTCGTAGCTAGTGTGCGCCGCAGCGCCGTGCAGAGCGGCGATTGGCGAACCAGGAGAGGAGCCCCATGTGGGCACAACTCATCATCATGCGGCTCAAGCCCGGCAAAGAGGCGACCTGCCGCGCCTCTTCGAGCAGTTGCGCGCCGCCGAGCAGCCGGGGTCGGGGCTCCTGCGGACGACGACGGCGCGGGACCAGAAGGACCCGAGCCGGATCCACACCATCGTGATCTTCGAGAGCGAGGAGAAGGCGCGGGCCCGCGAGCAGGACCCGGCGCGTCAGGACGCCCTCGAGGGCGTCCGGGCCACCATGGCCGAGATCTTCGAGGGCCCGCCCGAGTTCGTCGACCTCGAGGTGGTCGAGGACACGGTCTACTGAGGCTCACCCGGTGGTGAACCGGTAGCTCGCGTTGCCGGCCACCGTCACCGGCGGCCGGGGCCCGGCGGCGCGCACCTCGAGGACCGGCTGGGCCGTGGCCTCGGCGACGAAGACGTCCCCCAGCGCGCCGGCGACCACGCCGCCCGCTCCGGAGGCAAGAGGTGCCGACGCACGGCGCACATCATGGCGGGTGCGGGTGCGGGTGCGGGTGCGGGTGCGGCGGGTGCGGGTGCGGGGGCGCCCGGCTCGGACGGCGCGCCATAGTGGGCGGCGCACCGACCATGTCTGGACGTTCTGACCGAACGAGAAGGAGGCTGCCGTGCCCGCACCAGAGGAAGCACTCACCGCCCGGAACGTCGTGTTCACGGGCGCCGACGGCGCGCCGATCAACGCCTACCAGGCCGTCCCCGCCGGCGACGGCCGCCGCGGCGGTGTCCTCGTGATCCACCACCTGCCGGGATGGGACTCGGGCACCAAGGAGATCACACGGCGCTTCGCCGCCCGCGGCTACAACGCCCTCTGCCCGAACCTCTACGCCGCGCCAGGGGCTCGATGTCGATGCCGACGACGCCGCGGCCGCCACGCGGGAGGCCGGCGGGATCCCCGACGAGCAGTTCGTCGACGACGCCAAGGTCGCCATCGAGGCGCTGCGGGCGCTGCCCACCTCCAACGGGAAGGTCGGGGTCATCGGCTACTGCTCGGGCGGCCGACACGCCTTCCTCACCGCGGTGAGCCTGCCCGTCGATGCCGCGGTCGACTGCTACGGGGCGTTCGTGACCGGGACCGTTCCCGACGGCTTCCCCCTGAAGGTGACGCCGCTGGTCGAGCGCGCCCCGGACCTGGCCTGCCCGCTGCTCGGCCTCTTCGGCAACGAGGACGCGTTCCCCAGCCCCGAGCAGGTGGACGAGCTGGAGGCCGCGCTGGTGACGGCGGGGAAGACCCACGAGTTCCACCGCTACGACGGCGCCGGCCATGCCTTCTTCTCGGTCGACCGCCCCGCCTACCGGCCCGAGTCGGCCGTCGACGGCTGGCAGCGCATCTTCGCCTGGTTCGGCCGCTACCTGGCGGGGTCCTGACATGTGCTCCTACCTCACCGTCGCCACCGACATCGCGGGCAGCGCCAAGGGGCCGCAGGGATGGTTCGCCGTCACCTCGGCCCAGGTCTACTTCGACCACCCCTTCCACGCCCCCTTCGACCACACGCTCAACATCGACTTCGCCGACCCGGCGCGCGGGCCCGGCGCCCGGGTCGCCGTCGAGCTCAGCGCGGACTCGGCGCGGCGTCTGGTCGAGTCGATCAACGAGGCGCTGGAGGCGGCAGGGGCCGCCGCTCCGTGACCACGCCTGACGCCGCTCCGGCGGCCGGCGTCCACCTGCCCTGGGCCCGGGTGCCCGCGGCGGTGAAGGAGTGGGCGGCCGGCGTGGCGGGCGCGGCGCCAGTGACCGTCCGTGACGTCGCCGGCGGGTTCTCGCCGGGCGCGACCGCGGTGCTGCGGTGCGGGGAGCGCGACATCTTCGTCAAGGCGGTCGGCACGGCGCTCAACCCGGACTCTCCGGACATCCACCGCCGCGAGGTCGTGGTGTCCGCCGCACTGCCGCAGTCACCGCGTGTCCCGCGTTTCTTGGACTCCTACGACGACGGGGACTGGGTGGCGCTGGCCTTCGAGGCCGTTGCCGGCCGCCCGCCGCACCATCCGTGGGAGACGAGTGAGCTGGCCACGGTCGCCGACGCGCTGTCGTCCCTGCATCGTGACCTCACTCCGAACCCCCTGCCTTCGCTCACTCCGCTGGCCGACTACGTCAGCCACATGTTCGGCGGCTGGGCGGAGATGGCCGCGATGGACGCGTCCCCGGCCGGACTCGACCAGTGGGCGTGCCGGCACCTGGACCGGCTGGCCGAGTTGGAGTCGGCCTGGGCGGCGGCATGCGAGGGTCCCACGCTGGTGCACGGCGACGTGCGGGCCGACAACGTTCTCCTCACCTCCGACGGCGTCGTCTTCGTGGACTGGCCCCACGCGGCCGTCGGGACCCCGGTTTTCGACGTGATCGGCTGGGCGCCCTCGGTGGTCCTCGAGGGCGGGCCGCCGCCCGAGGAGCTGCTGGCGCGCCACGTGGCCCCGGTTCCCGTCGACCCCGACGTGATCACCGTCCTCCTCGCCGCCGTAGCGGGCTTCTTCGTGGAGCGCTCACTCCGCCCGCCGCCACCCGGGCTGCCGACCATCCGGCCCTTCCAGGCCGCCCAGGGTGCGGTGGCCCTGGCATGGCTCCGCCGGCGCACCGGCTGGTGACGCCTCGCACGGCGGACTCCGCACGCCGGTAGGTTCGGCCACATGCGCTTCGGACTCCAGATCCCCAACTTCACCGCCGGCGACACGCCCGGCGCACTCTTCGACGGCGTTGTCGCCATGGCGAACGCCGCGGAGGACGCCGGCTTCGAATCGGTGTGGGTGATGGACCACTTCTACCAACTGCCTCCGCTCGGAGGGCCGAGCCAGCCGATGCTCGACTCCTACACGCTGCTCGGTGCGCTGGCGGCGCGGACGTCGAGGGTGCGACTCGGCACCATGGTCACCGGCGTCACGTACCGCAACCCGGCGCACTTGGCCAAGATCGTCACGACGCTGGACGTGATCAGCGCGGGCCGGGCCATCCTCGGCATCGGCGCGGCCTGGTACGACGTCGAGCACGAGGGGCTGGGCTTCGACTTCCCGCCGGCGGGCGAACGGCTCGACCGGCTGGAGGAGGCGCTGCAGATCTGCCGCGCGATGTTCAGCGAGGAGGCCCCGAGCTTCGAGGGCCGCTACTACCGGATCCACGAGGCGCGCAACGTGCCGGCCCCGGTGCAGCCGGGCGGTCCGGCCATCCTCGTCGGCGGCGGTGGGGAGAAGCGGACGCTACGGCTGGTGGCGCGATACGCCGACCTGTGCAACGTCACCGGCGACGCCGCCACCATTGCCCACAAGGTCGAGGTGCTGCGCGGTCACTGCGCAGCGGTCGGGCGCGACCCGTCCGAGGTCACGGTCAGCCGGCTGAGCACGCTGATGCTGACGGCCAGCGAGGAGGAGACGGCGAGCACCAAGGACTTCCTGCGCCAGGTCACCGGCGAGGAGCCCACGGGCTCCGACGTGGGGACGCCCGACGAGCTGGCGGCGCGGGTCGAGGAGCTCGGTGCGGCCGGGGTCGAGTACTTCGTGTTCAACGTGCCGACCGGCACGCCGGAGACGGTGCGCCGTCTCGGTGAGGTGCTGGTCGAGCGGTTCGCCGACTGAGGGCCGTGGCGGCCGGCCGCTATTCGGCGCGGAGGAGCTGTGAGGTGGCTGTCCTCGCTGCGATACGGCCGGGAATGGTGGCGACGAGGGCCGCCAGGACGATGGCCAAGATCCCGATCGCCACGATGGTCCCGACCGGGACGGTGGGGTAGGGGACGGCGCTGATTTCGCCGGCGAACAGGTCCCACAACGCCCGGCCCAACGCGATTCCGGCCGGGATCCCGACGGCGCAGCCGATGACGGCGGCGACGCCCGCCTGCACGGACACGGCGGTCGCCAGTTGACGTCCGGTGAAGCCGAGCGTCTTGAGGATCGCCAGATCGCGCCGTCTCCGCCGGACCGAGGTGACCAGCGTGATGCCGAGGGCGCTGACGGCACCGGCGGCCAGGGCCGCGCCCAGGAACAGCGGCGTGGTGCCCAGCGATCCATAGTTGATGATCTGTGCCGGCCGCTGGACTGGCAGCACCGCGCCGCCGTTGATGGCGATGCCCAGCTTGCGCCCGATGGCCTGGATCGAACGCAGCGCCGCCTCGCTTGCTCCCCCCCTGGTGCGGATCAAGATCGCATTCGGACCAGGCGTGACCTCGAAGAGGTTCCTCGCCGCGGGAGGGATGAGCTGGTAGGAGAGAAGTGCGCCGGTTCCCATCTCGAGGTGTGAGGACCCGGTGACACCGATGGGGGGCAGCGTCGCGGTGCCGACGATCGTCAGCCTGACCGGTGCACCGTTGGGTGCACGCTCCTCCACCGTGTCCCCGACCCGCTTGTGCAACTGGTGCAGCGTGCCGGCGCCGAGCACCACCTGGTCGCGCGCCTGGAGGCTGTGCCCGCTGAGAAGGGGGGGTGCCACCTGTGCACGGGGCGTGGCTCCCATCACCGGTACGTTCACGCCGTCGAGCTGCAGGGTCGAGTAGGAGACGCCACTCCAACTCTCGACGAGCGGGTCTGCGTTGAGAAGCTTGGACGCAGCCTGTCCGGGGACGTCGCCGAGCCCACCACCACCGTCCATGTCGTAGGTCCAGTTCCAGCCGTACAGCGCCGGGTGGCTGACCAGGGTGTTGAGACTCGACCCGAAGGTGACCGTGGCCACGACGACGGTGACGGCGAGGATGGCGCCCAGGATCGCCGACCGCACGGGGACCGCGCTCCTGCCCACTCCCGGCTCGAGGGCGAACCGCACGCCGGTGATCGCCGGAGGCGGGAGTCCGGCCCGCGCCGCCGCAGTCGTCACCCGCGACGAGGAGGGTCGTTGGTGGTCACGGACGCGTGCCCTGCCGGGCAGCGCGCGCCACGAAGCCAGGGCAGCGATCGCCCCGAGCGACAGCAGCAGGCCGGCCACGCCGAGACCGATCACCGCCCAGTCTGCGTGCACCTGGACACGCAGGAACGGCCGCACCGGCCCCAGCGGGGCCAGCGGTGAGAGGCAGAGGGCCACCATCCCGGCCAGCACGGAGCCGACCGCCACCGCGCCGAGCGTGCCGATCAGGTCGTCGGCGAACGTCATGGAGGGGCTTGCCCCGAGGGCCCGGATTATGTCGAGGTCTGCGGCTCTGAGGCGGATGCGGCGGCTGACCACCTGCCCCGCGATGAGAAGCGCGGCGATCCCGGCGATGCCGCCGAAGACGGCGAGCGCGATGGCCTCGGGCCGCAAGGTGTCGTTGGCGATGGCGACGCGATCCTTGACCTGGACGTAGACGAAGGGGAGGCCCTTCGGAAGCACGCCCTTTATCTCTGCTTCGACCGCGGAGAGATATCGGTTTCCGTCCTGCAGCGTCAGCGCCGTGAGCATGCTGTTACTGCAACAGGCGAGCAGCTTGTTGGTCAGCGCCGGCGTGAACAACTCGATGGCTGTGCCTTGTGCCTCGTCCTGGTCCTCGAAGAGATTGGTCGCCTGCGCCCCTGCGATGCCGACAAGCTTCACCCTCGCACGCTCATCGGTGGGGATCGTCGAATTCGGCGCGAGATTCCCCGAACTCGTCTGCGCATTGGTCTGCCACCCGACGGGAATCTCCTCCCCCAGGTGATACCCGAAGGCCTTCGCCGTGGCCGCATCGAGGACGAGCTCGCCAGCCTTGTGGGGATCGGCCATACGCCCCTCCGTGATGGCGACGGGATCCTCGCTGAAGTACAACCCGTTGACGCTCGCGTCACCTGGGATGGAAAGGCTCGCCGGCAGTGGTCGGCCCTTGGGGGTGAGCGGGCCGATGTTGAGTTGCAGCGTGTCAGCGACTCGTTCGACGTGTGGCAGACGGGACAGCTTTTGCAGCAACGCGGGGTTGTAGGCGGAGTCGAGTCCGATGGCCGGGTTGATCACCCCGTCCAGGATGAAGAGGTTGGGGACGTGCGAACTCGCCACGAGGTCGGAGAAGGAGGACTCGGTGCTGCGGGCGGCGGCGACGGCGCCCATGGAGAGGCCGCCGAGCGCTCCCACCAGCAGGATCACGGAGATGTAATAGGAGAGTTCCGACCTCAAGGTCGTTCGGAACCGGTACCCGGCGAAGGACACCGCACACGTCAGCATCAGGACGCCGGCGAGCCGGCTCCGTCGTGGTCGAGGTCGTGCAGGGCGGCCCGCGCCGCACCCAGCCCGCACATGCCGTGGACGCCGCCGCCCGGTGGGGTTGCGGCGGAGCACAGGTACACGCCCTTGAGCGCCGTGCGGTACGGGTTCCACCGTACCGTCGGCCGTAGCACCATCTGGCGGAGCGTGGCGGCGCCGGCGTTGATGTCCCCTCCGACGTAGCTCGGGTTGTGCTGCTCCTCGTCCACCGCGGTGCGGGTCGAGCGACCGAGGATCAGGTCGCGAAAACCGGGGGCGAACCGCTCGATCTGCGCTTCGATCCGCTCGGTCATGTTCACGTCGGACCCGTTCGGGACGTGGCAGTAGGCCCACAGCGTGTGCCGGCCGGCCGGAGCCCTCTGCGCGTCGACGACGCACGGCTGCGTCACTAGGCAGTACGGGCGATCGGGGTGCCGGCCGGCGTTCACGTCGGCCTCTCCGCGGGCGATCTCCTCGAACGTGCCGCCCACGTGCACGGTCACGGCCTCGCGGCAGCCGTCCGCGTCCCAGGGCACCGGTCCGCTGAGCGCCCAGTCGACCTTGCACACGCCGGGCCCGTAGCGATACCGCGAGAGCGCTTTTCCGTAGCGATATGGCATCGCATCGCCCGCCAGGTCGAGGAGCTGGCGCGGCGTGACGTCGAGCACGACGGCACGGGCGGGAGGGAGTTCGTCCAGCCCCTTCACCAGGCGGCCCGTCTCGATGTGCGTCCCGAGCGAAGTGAGCTCGGCCACCAGCGCGTCCACGATGGCTCCGCTGCCACCTTCCACGACCGGCCAGCCGAGGCGGTGAGCCAGTGCCGTGAAGAGCCGGGGGAAGACTCCCGACAGGGGCGCCGTGAGGGGCAGCATGGAATGAGCAGCCGTGCCGGCCACGAGCGCCCGCCCCTCCTCGGTGGTGAACCGCTGGGCGAATCGTCGGGCCGACGTCAGCCCCCGCAGCCCGAACCCGGCGGCGACGAGCGGGTGGGCGGGGAGCGTCCGCATGGAGCCCAAGAAGGCGGGCAGGATCTTGTCGACGTCGCGGACGAGCGGCGCGAAGGTGCGTGTGTACACAGGCCCGTCGGCCGCGAGAGACGAGGCGACGTCGTCGACACTGTGTCCGACACACACGGCGCGCCCGCCGTCGAGGGGGTGGGCGAAGGCGATCGACGGGGTCAGAAGCCGGACGCCACGGGCCGAGAGGTCGATGTCGGCGAAGGCGGGGGAGGCCACCAGGAGCGGGTGCACGGCGGAGCAGATGTCATGACGGAAGCCGGGGACGGTCAGTTCTGCCGTCCGGCAGCCGCCACCCGGCTCGTCGGCCGCCTCGTAGACGTCGACAGCCAGCCCCGTCCGAGCCAGCGCGAGGGCGGCAACGAGACCGTTGGGCCCGGCGCCGACGACGACGGCGTCTGGGTTCCTCATCGGTAACTCACAGTGCCAGCGTCGTTCCCTCCGCGGCACCAATGACCGGCACCGGGCTTTCGGCGAAGCGGCACAGGGTGCGATCAATCTCCGCGTCGGTGCGCTCCGGGCGATGATGGAAGAGGGCGACCTGGCGGGCGCCGGCCAGGGTGGCGAGCCCGACCGCGTATTCAGCAGCAGCGTGCCCGAAGAATCCCTCCACCGCCACCTCCTCCGCCCGGAGGTGGGCGTCGTGGATGAGGAGATCGACGTCGCGGGCCAGCTCGACCGCGGCGTCGTGGTACACCCCCCATCCCTGGGGCCCGTTGCCAAGGGCGGTCGGGCAATGGTCGGGCATGTAGGCGACGGACGAGTGCCCATCGCGCACCCGGAACCCGAACGTGCGGCCACCCTTGTGTGGTATCTCGACGGCGTCCACGGTGAACCCCTCAGCCTCGAAGGTGCCAGAGGGGATGAGGCCAAAGCGCCAGTCGCCGCGGAGCTGGTGAGGCCCGATGGGGAAGAACGGGGGCGACATCATCCGTGCGAGCAGGGCGTCGGCGTCGGTGTGCTCGTCCTCCGCTGGGAGGAGGAGGTTCACCCGTGCACCGTCGCGGTCGCCACTGGGGAAGAAGGGAAGTCCCTGGACGTGGTCCCAGTGCAGGTGCGTCAGCAGCAGCGTGCCCCGGAACGGGTGGTCACCGAGGAGCTTGGGCAATCTCCGCAGGCCCGTGCCGGCATCGAGGAGGAGCGTCGGCAGCGCTCCGGGCGATTCTCCGTCCCGGGACAGTGCGACGCACGAGGTGTTGCCCCCATAGCGGACGAAATCGGGGCCCGGTGCGGGCGTCGACCCCCTGACCCCGCAGAAGCTGACGTGCACGAGTTCAGTCTCGCGCCTGATCCTCGCGCCGGTGTCCCGAGGACAGCTCCTCCAGATGCGAGCGCTCGATGAGGTCGGCCTCGAACAAGGCGACGCGGCAGGGAGTCACCGCGATGTTGCTCGAGGTGCGGACGCCACCCTCGAGGTGGGCCCGCTCTCCGAGGAGCGCGCCGGGACCGTACTCGGCGAGTCGCTCGCCGCCCCGCTCGACCCGCACGATCCCGTCGAGGATCAGGAGCACTTCGGTACCAGCCTCCCCCTCCTTGAAGAGGATGGTGTCGGCCGGGAACCGCTCGATGCGGCGCTTGCCGCCTCCCTGCATCAGCTGGGCCGACAGTGCCGTCTCGAGTGCGGATTCGACGGCAGACACCAGCGCCTCGGAGTCCTCGTCACCCCATGGGCTGTGCTTTCCGAACGACTTCCGGTACCAGTCCTTGAAGTCGGTCAGGCCGGACTTGTGCGAGAGCCGGTTGTCTCCGCCGTAGACCCAGTGCCGCGGGAACCTGCTCGCGCCGACGAGGGCGTGCTCGGTCCGGCCGTCGGCGAAGAGCTTCAGCGAGAGCGTGGTCCACACCAGCGGCGCCTGCCACTGGATGAATGGTCGCCGGCGCACCCGTCGCGGCGCCGGGACACCGGTACGCCCGCCGCAGGTCTGGACGAAACGGACCCAGCCGTCGCCGTGCTCCGGCTCGCGCTGGATGTCGGCCAGCTGCACGGCCTGGAAACGGTGCTTCACGCCACCGAGGTTGACCAGCGTCGATCCCATCAGCCCCCCGCCCAGGTAGCCGCAGTCGACGATGCGCCCGTCGTCGACGGTGATGAAGGCCCTGAGCTCGTTGGCGAAGCGGAAGCGATCCTCGTCCCGGAGCTTCTCCACATCCATGTTTTCGGTGGGTGGGGGCGGGTCGTAGTGCGTGATCCCCGAGTCGAAGGCCACGCGCTGGGCGCCCTCGATCGCCTCAGTGGGGATCCACGACAGCGAGGTGACGAGCCCCTCGTGGCGGATCGGCGTGTGTGTCGTCATGGGTCAAGCCTCTACCGGCGGATCGGGGTTGACGAGTGTGGTGACAGGCAGTTCGGGGGTGTACCTAGCACCACCGTTGTCGGGAAGGTCCCCACCTGTTCCTCGTGCCCCGAGTGTGCGAGAACTACAGGCGATGGCAGACGAATCGGGAGAACGGGGCACCATCTCGGTGTTCCTGGCCGACGACAACCTCATCGTCCGCGAGGGTGTCCGTGCCTTGATAGAGCGGCACAAGGACCTCGAGATCGTGGGGGTGGCCGCCGACTACGACGAGGTGGTGGAGGGGGCGGCCTCCCTCCACCCTCAGGTACTGGTCACCGACATCCGGATGCCCCCCTCTTTCAATCGCGAGGGCATCGACGCGGCCAAGGAGGTGCGCAAGCGGCATCCTGGCACCGGCGTCGTGATCCTCTCGCAGTACGACGACCCGGAATATGCCGTCTCGCTGCTGGCCGAGGGCTCGGCCGGCTACGGCTACCTGCTCAAGGACCACATCGCGCAGGGCGACCAGCTGGTCGATGCGATCCGCGCCGTCGCTTCGGGGGGCAACGCGCTCGATCCCGCCATCGTCGACGCGCTCGTGCGACCGGTGACCTCGAACGGCGGCCTGTCGCCGGCCGAGGAGGAGCTCCTGGGCATGGTGGCGGAGGGCAAGCCCATCAAGGCCATCGCGGCGGCGCGGCGACTCCCGCCCGAGGCGGTCGATGCCGAGGTCGAGGCCGTGTTCGTGAAGCTCGCCGAAGGGGTGTCTGCCGGTACCGAGGGTGCGCTGCAACGTCTGCGCCTGCTCCACAAGGCGATCGTCGACCGCGAGGAACAGGGCGAGACGCTGTCGCGCCTCCTCCCCGGGGGCCTGGCAGAGAAGCTCAGGCGCGACGGGAGACACATCGGTGAGACCGAGCGTGTCGTGTGCACGGTACTCATGAGCGACATCCGCTCCTACTCGACCATCGCCGAGCACGCGGACCCGAGCCAGCTCGCCGGGCAGCTGAACGTGCACCGGGCCGCCATGAACGACGCCATTCTGGGTGAGAATGGCACGGTGATGCAGTTCGTGGGGGACGCAGTCATGGCCGTGTTCGGCGCGCCGTTCGAGCAGGAGGACCACGCGGACAGGGCGGTCGCCGCAGCCTTCGCCATGCACGAGAAGCAGCTGGAGATCAACCGTCGATGGGAGGAGGAGGGACTGCCTCCCTTCGGCCTCGGGCTCGGGCTCTCGACGGGTGAGGCGGCGGCGGCCCTCCTGGGATCGGAAGAGCGGCTGGAGTACACGCTGGTCGGGGACACCGTGAACATGTCCCAGCGGCTCCAGCAGCTGGCCGAAGCGGGCGAGACGGTGGTGTCCCAGGGGACGGTCGAGGCGTGGCGCACGCCCCACGAGACGGTGGCCCTGCCCCCCCAGCTGGTGAAGGGACGCGAGACGCCCGTGATCGCATACAGACTGGTGGACGGTGCGTGCCGCTCACCCGAGCGCGCAACGAAAGTGGGTTGATGCCATGGAGGCGTTGGTCGTAGACAAAGTCCGCAAGACATTCGAGGCGGAGAACGTGCCCGTGCGGGCCTTGCGGGGCGCCAACCTCGTCGTGCCCTCGGGCGACTTCGTCGCGCTGATGGGCCCGTCGGGGTGCGGGAAGTCGACCCTCCTGAACCTGGTCGCGGGGCTCGACGTCGCCGACGAGGGCACCATCACGGTGGCGGGCGAGCTGGTGACCGGGAGGACCGAGGACGAGCTGTCCCAGCTCCGTCGTCGCCATATCGGCATCGTGTTCCAGTTCTTCAACCTCCTGGAGGGGATGACGGTGCTGGAGAACGTCGCGTTGCCGGCGGTCATCGCGGGTCGCAAGCGGAAGATGGCGGAGAGCCGTGCCCGCGACCTGCTCGACCTCCTGGGGATCGGCGACAAGGCGGGAACGGTGCCCGGCATGCTGTCCGGCGGCCAGCGCCAGCGCCTGGCCATCGCCCGCGCTCTCGCCAACGAGCCGACGTTGCTCCTGGCCGACGAACCGACGGGTGCATTGGACTCCGAGGGTGGACAGGAGGTCATCGAGCTCTTGAGCCGCCTGCACACCGGGGGGCAGACGATCGTGCTCGTGACCCACGATGCCAGCGTCGCGTCGGCCGCTGCCCGGATCGTCCGCATGCGGGACGGCAGGATCGCCATCGAGGAGGACTCCGACCTTCCCGTGGCCGTCCAGTCGTAGCGGCATATTCCGGTGACGGTCCGAGACGACATGAAGCTCGAGTCTGTCGAGAGACCGTCCGCGGCCGCTCCGGCTCCGGTTGCGACGGCCTTCGGCTCCTTCCGGCTGGTCCAGGTCTTTATCCTCGGGCTCACCATCGCCGGCGTCGTGGTCGGGTGGCGCATCTCGGTGCCCGGTGGGATCGCGCCGGTCAATGCCGTGGCCTTCGGATTGACAGTCGTCTGGGCGCTCGTGGGATTCGTCGACACCCACGCCCACGATCGCGCCGGCTCCAAAGCGTCCCCCTTCCACCTCATTGCGGGAGTAGACGCCTTGGTGGCGATGATCGCGCTCACTGCGGGGCGCCAAGCCGAGACCGCGCACGCATCGGCAAGCGCCCGCGACGTGGCCACGATCGCTGCGGTCGCGGTCACGGCCATTTCGTTCCACTTCCTCCTGGCGCTGCCGGACGGTCGGTTGCTGGACACGTTCCGCCGCTCCACGGTGGTGATCGCCTACGTCGCCGCGCTCGGCGTCGGGATCGGGCTCAGCCTCAACCACCAGCCCTTCACCGTCGTGGACAGCGCCATCAGCTGGGTCATCGCGGGTGCCTTGGCGATCGCGCCCCTGCGGGTCCGGTACCTCGCGTCCATCGGTTACCACCGGGATCGCATGGAGTGGTTCGGGATCGGCGTGACGTCGGCGGCCACCGTCGCGTTGGTGGCGACCGTCCTACACCTCCTGGTGGGGTGGCCCGGGTCCCTGGGAGCGGTCGCGGCGGCCGCAACGGTGCTGGTTCCGCTCGGTTTCCTGGCTGGAGAAAACAAGAGGCTGGGGCCGCACGCGAGCCGCGGGTTGGTCCAGGTGTTGGCGGTGTTCGGGTTCGTCGTGGTCGTGTCGGCGATCTATCTGGTCTTCGTGCTCGGGCTCGGACACGCCCCGAAGACGACCGGCGACAAGGAGGCTCTGGCGCTCGCCATCATCGCATCCGGGGTGGCCGCGCTCATCTTCGTCCCGGTGCGGGCCCGGTTCGTCGAGTCAGCCACGCGGTTCGTCTACGGGTCGCGCGAAGCGCCGGACGAGGTCCTCCGGACGTTCGGGAGCCGGTTGACCCGGGCCATCCCCATGGACGAGCTGCTCCTGCAGCTCGCCGAGTCGCTGCGCAAGACCATGAGCCTGACCAGTGCCGAGGTCTACACCGGGACGGGCGAGGTTCTCGAGCGCACGGCGTCTGTGCCCGATCTGGGCCCGGCATCGCTCGTCGTGTCGCCGCGCGAGCGCCCGGTGGTCACGCGAGCTGGCGTGTCGGGGACGGCGTGGGCGTCGGTCTGGCTGCCGGCCCTGCTGACCGAACGTGAGAGCGAGCAGATCCGCGTCGCACCAGTGAGTCACGCCGGCGAGCTGCTGGGGCTGATCGTCGTGGAGCGGACTGCCATGGCCAGCGTGTTCTCGGAGGACGACGACCGGGTGCTCGTCGACCTGGCGCGCCAGGTCGGCCTGGCCCTGCACAACTCGCAGCTCGACACGGCGCTGCAGACCACACTGGACGAGGTCCGCAAGCAGGCCGACGCATTGCGCGAGTCGCGGGCGAGGATCGTCGCGAGTGGGGACGCGGAGCGTCGCAAGGTCGAGCGGAACCTGCACGACGGGGCCCAACAGCATCTCGTCGCGCTGGCAGTGAACCTACGTCTGGCGAGGGACATCATCGTCGACGACCAGGAGGCTGGCCTGGAGATGCTCGAACAACTCGCAGGTGAGGTCCAAGAGACCATCCAGGAACTCCGCGAGCTCGCGCACGGCATCTACCCGCCCCTGCTGGTCGACAGCGGCCTGATGGAGGCGCTGCGGGCCGCGGCCAATCGCAACCCGCTGAACGTCAACATCGTGGCCGAAGGGATCGGGCGCTACCCATCTGAGACGGAGGCGGCGGTCTATTTCTGCTGTCTCGAGGCGCTGCAGAACGCCGCCAAGCACGCGCCCGAGGCGCACGTCGAGGTCAAGCTGTGGGAGGAGTCCGGCGGGTTGCTCTTCACCGTCACCGACAACGGACCGGGGTTCGACCTGGAGAAGGCCCAGCGGGGCCACGGGTACGTCAACATGGCGGACCGGCTGGGTGCGATCGGCGGCACCGTCCGCTGGGATTCCGAGGTCGGCAAGGGTTCCCAGGTGCGGGGTTCGGTCCCACTGGTCTAGGGACCGGAGCGGTCAGACCGACACGAACTCCTGCGCGTCGCGACCTTCCCAGAGCCGGCGCAGCGTGTCGGCGCCGAGGTGCTCCTTGTTGAGGTAGGCACGTGCGCCGCTGGTGGCCACCTCGGGTGGGAGGTCGCCTGCGTCGTAGGTCGAGCAGAGGATCACGACGACCTGGGGGTGCCGGGAGACCATCGTGCGGGCCGCCTCGATCCCGTTCATCTCGGGCATGTTGATGTCCATCAGCACCAGGGCGGGGCTGAGCTCCTCCTCGAGGGTGACCGCCTCACTGCCGTTGGCCGCCTCACCCACCAGCTCGAACTCCGCAGCTCGCTTCAGCACGGCCTTCATGGCGGCCCGGAAGGGCGCCTGGTCGTCGACGATGAGGACGGAGAGCCGGTCGCTCATGGACCCATTCTCGCACGGACACGGCCGTGACCACCCTGGTGGTGGCACGCCCACAGGGTGGTGTCACCCACCCCCGGGGTCGCTCAGGTAGACCAGCACGGCCTTGACACGCCGGTTGACGTCGCGTTCCTCCGTGAGGCCCAGCTTGGAGAAGATCGAGTTGGTGTGCTTCTCGACCGCCCTCTCCGACACCAGCAGCGAGGCCGCGATGGCGGCATTGCTCTTTCCCTTCGCCATCTCGCCCAGGATCTCGGACTCCCGCGGGGTCAGCCAGGAGAGATCCGACTTGCGGCGCGACGACTTGGCCTCAATGAGCTCGTCGACGATCTGCGGGTCGATCATGGAGCCCGACTGGGCCACGGTCCGGATGGCCTGGGCCAGCTCGTCGGCGCCAGCCACCTTCTCCTTCAGCAGATAGGCCCGCCCGGCGGATCCCGTCTCGAGCAGCGCCAGGGCGTAGGTCGGGGACGTGTATTGGCTGAGGACCACCACGCCCACCTCGGGTTTGTTCTCACGCAGCCAGGACGCCGCCCTGATCCCCTCGTCGGTCCCGGTCGGTGGCATGCGGATGTCGGTGACGACGACCTGGGGTGCGGCCTCCTCGATGAGCTCCAGGAGCTGCGGCAGGTCGGCCGCCCGCCCCACGAGCTCGAAGTCGGGCTCGCCGTCGATGATGCGCGAGATCCCCTCCCGGAGGAGCGCGTTGTCCTCCGCCAGTACCACCTTGATGGTCGCCATGCCATGCGTACGGTAGCGCGCCGCTGGCTGCTGACCTGGGCGTCCGTGGTGGTGCCACCCCCGCCACCGGGTTGGGGTGGCACCCTTGGGGCAGCCAGGCCGGTCAGCCACACTGAGGAGGGTGATGGGGCAGGTGGCGTGATGCCGGGGGACGACGGTCGGTGACCACGGGGGCTCTCGGGGTCGTGCGATACCGCCTGAGGACCACCTTTCGGCACCGCTGGGGCGGCTACCTCTCCCTGGTCGTCCTGGTCGGGCTCATCGGCGGCCTCGGCCTCGGCAGCCTGGCCGCGGCCCGGCGCACGCAGTCCTCCTTCTCCACCTTTCTCGCCTCCACGAACCCTTCTGACTTCATCGTCTCGGCGTACGGCGCCGCCGGCGTCAGCGCTCCCAACTACGACCCCGCGCTGACCGCGGCGATTGCCCGGCTCCCCCACGTGCGTCACGTGGCGGCCGCGCTCGAAGTGACGGGAGCACCCCTGGCTGCTGACGGGTCGCCGAGGCTGGGGGTCACCGCCGAGGCCTATCCCGTGGCCAGCGTCAGCGGCCTGCTCTTCACCCAGGACCGCGTCACCGCGACCCAGGGCCGGATGTCGGATCCGGCCCGACCCGATGAGATCGTGATGGCACCGCAGGTCGCGGAACAATTTGGTTTTCACCTCGGCCAGGTGATCCCCTACGGCTTCTATTCGAACGCCCAACAGGGCCTGCCGGGCTTCGGTACGAAGGCCGTGGCGCCGGCTCTGCGCGCCGACCTGAAGCTGGTCGGGCTGGCATCGTTGAATTCGCAGATCGTGCAGGACGACGTCGACAACCTCCCCACGTTCATCCCCCTCACGCCCGCGTTTGCCCGGGAACTGCTTGCGCAGAAGGGGCAAGCGTTCTCCGGCGCCCTCATCTTCGGGATCAAGACGAAGGGTGGCGCCGCGACCGTGCCGGCCGTCGAGCGCGAGGTGACCGCTCTCATCCCCGCCGGCGTGATTGCCTCGGACCACGCGCTGGTACCCGTCGTGGCCAAGGCGGATCGCTCACTGAAGCCGATCTCCATCGCGCTGGGAGTCTTCGGCGGCATCGCGCTGCTCGCGGCGCTGATGATCGCCGCCCAGTTGATCGCGCGTCGGTGTCGGCTGGACCGCGATGAGCTCGGCGTACTCCGCGCCCTCGGCGCCAGCCCCTCGGAAACCGCGCTCGACACGCTCATCGGCTTCGAGGTGTCGATCATTGTGGGATCGCTCCTGGCCGCAGCCGTCGCAGTGGCATTGTCGCCGCTGGCGCCGCTGGGACCGGTGCGCCCCGTCGACCCCTCTCGAGGCATCTCGTTCGACTGGACCGTTCTGGGCCTCGGTGTCATGGTGCTCGTCGTCCTCTTGAGCGCGGTCGCCGCTCTCCTGGCCTTTTCGACGGCGCCGCACCGCACCGCGCGGCGCCCGCGCATCCGGACGACGGCCGGAGCGCGGGTGGTGGCGTCTGCGGCACGGGCCGGCCTCTCTGCTCCCGGCGTCGTCGGGGTGCGCATGGCTCTCGAGCCCGGAGAGGGCCGCAGCGCCGTCCCCGTCCGCTCCGCGCTCCTCGGGTCCGTTCTTGCCGTGGCACTCATCGTGACGACATTGACGTTCGGGAACAGCCTGCAGACACTGGTCTCCCGGCCGGCGCTGTACGGCTGGAACTGGACGTACATCCTTCAGGCCGTCGGCCCCGGGAGTGGCAACGTTCCCAATGTGGCGTTCTCGTTGTTGCGCCACGACAGGTACGTGGCCGCCTACAGCGGCGCCTCGTACAACAACGCGGAGCTCGACGGCCAGAACGTGCCCTTCCTCGTGGAGAACGTCGCCGCGCCGGTCGCCCCGCCCATCCTCAGTGGCCATGGCGTCGATGCTCCGCGTCAGGTCGTCCTCGGCGCGGCCACGATGGCGGCGCTGCACAAGCACCTCGGTCAGTACGTCTCCGTGACGTACGGCTCACCGGCGGACGCTCCCATCTGGATCCCGCCCACCCGGCTCCAGATCGTCGGCACGGCGACGTTCCCCGCCATCGGGTTCGCCAGCACCGTCTCCGACCACACGTCCATGGGAACCGGCGCGCTGTTCGCGTTCCAGATGTTCCCCAAGGCCTTCGCGATCGCCGTCAACAGCGGCGCAGTACCAGCGCTCGACGGGCCGAACCTGGCGCTCGTGCGGATACGCCCGGGTGCGCCGCCGGCCGCCGTGGCAGCCAGCCTGCAGCGCATCGTGGCGGCGTCCGACAAGGTGTTCGCCGCCGCAGAAGGTTCTTCGAACCAGCTCGTCGTGCAGGGCGTGCAGCGTCCGGCCGAGATCGTGAACTACAAGACGATCGGGCTGACGCCGACCTACCTCGTGTCGGGCCTGGCGCTGGGGGCCATCGTGGCACTGGCGCTCACGCTCCTCGCCTCGGTACGCCAGCGCCGGCGCGACCTCGCTCTGCTCAAGACGGTCGGGTTCGTCAGGTGGCAGTTGGCCGCGGCGGTGGCGTGGCAGGCCTCGGTGGCCGCCCTGGTCGGCCTCGTGGTCGGGATCCCGCTCGGCATCGTGACGGGCCGCTGGTTGTGGGACCTCTTCGCCCGCCAGATCTACGCCGTGCCCTATCCCACGTTCTCCGTGCCGTCGATCGGCCTGGTCGCCCTCGGTACCTTGCTCCTGGCCAACGTCGTCGCAGCGGTGCCTGCCCGCAACGCGGCGCGGACGCCCACGGCCCTCATGCTGCGGGCCGAGTGAGCTCCACCCTGCACCGACGCAGGTCTGCCGTCTCGGTGCCGTCCTCGACGTAGGCCACCACTTTTCGCACCCACCCGCGCTCGCCGTACTCGGTGACGATGAGGGACAGTCCGGCGCCGCGCACCGGACGCACGTTCACCATCGTGCAGAGTCAACCATGGCGACGCCGCGTGCGTCGAACGTGCGGCGAACTCCTTTTACCGGGCAGGGGGAGGGGTGATCGACGCCTTCAGCTCCGCCAGGGCTGCCGTCAGCTCGGCAGACCTGTTCCGGCGTGCTGCATCTGCCGAGGCCAGTTGCGCTCCCGTCGGATGCTCACCCCCGGAGCGCATCAGGTGGTCGGCCTCGACCGCGAACGCGAGGCCGCGCAGGCCCTCGGCGGCCCGAGTGGACAGGGTGCGGCCTGCTTCGTCCGGTGCCGCTGCCGCGGCGCGCTCGAGGCCCGTCACCGCCTCGTCGACCTGCTCGCCCACGCCAGCGCGGCGCTGTTGGTCGTCCGTCGCGGTCTGCGACAGGACGAGATCACGGGCGAGCTCCGCGGCGGTCACTGCCGGGAGCACCGATCGCTGCCAGTCGGCCGTGCGCCCTTGACGGCGCGTGCGGGCGATCAGCAAGGCGACCAGGCCCACCGCCAGGACGATGACCACGGCGAGGAGGACCCAGCCCCACGCGGTCGAGGACGACGACGTCTTCGCCGTCGTGGTGGTGGTGGTCGCGTGTGAGGTCGTCGTGCTCGCGTGGGCCCGGGTCGTCGTCGTCGGGACGGTCGTCGTCGTGACCGGGACGGTCGTTGTCGTCACCGGGACGGTCGTGGTCGTTGTCGCAGCTGTCGTGGTGGTGGCAGGCACCGTCGTCGTTGTCGTCGTGTCCTGCGCCCATGCGACGGCCGGCCCCAGCCCTGCCACGAGCGGGGCCGAAGCGATCACCGCGAGCGCCACCGCCAGCCTGCGAGCCCTGGGATCCATGAGGTCAGCCTAGGGACACGACTCGAGTCCCGGAGGGACCGTGGTCCACGTCCGGCCGCGTCCTCAGGCCCGAGACCGTGACTTTCCTCCCAAAGTCACTCGGCGGGGGGCTATCGCCCCGGCCCTGGGCAGACGTAGATTTGCAGCGTGCGACCGCGTGTTGGGGGTCCAGACGTCGGCGCGGTCGCCAGATGAGGGAGAGGTCGACGTGAGCGGGGCGTCCGACACCACGGAGCGACGCCAATTGACGTTGATGTTCACCGACCTCGTCGCCTCGACCGAGTTGGCGTCCGCGCTCGACCCCGAGGACTGGCACGACGTGCTGAACGCTTATCAGCACCGCGTGGCGGCGATCGTCACGGCGCACGGCGGGGTGATCGCCCAATTCCAGGGCGACGGCGCCATCGCGTACTTCGGGTATCCAGAGGCGGTGGAGTCGGCCAGCCGCGACGCACTGTCGGCGGGCATCGCCATCGTCGAGGACATCGTCAGGCTGGGCAGCGAGCTTGCGTCCGAGCTCGGGATCAGCAACCTGCAGGCCCGTGCGGGCATCCACACGGGTGAGGTGCTGGTGGCGGCCGTGACGGCGGGCGGACCGAAGCGGCTGCCCGACGTGTGGGGCCAAGTCCCGAACATGGCGGCGCGTCTGCAGGCCGCCGGTGAGCCGGGGCAGATCGTCGTCAGCGGCGACACCGCCGACCTGGTGACGGGGTTCTTCGAATTGGAGCCTCTCGGCTCCCTGACGCTGAAGGGGATCGGGCAACCCGTTCCCACGTTCCGCGTCCTCCATCGCAGCCGCGCCAGACATCGCTTGGAGGCGCGCCCGCTCACTGCGTTCATACCCCGCGGGGATGCAGCAGGTTGGCTCGAGCGGCAGTGGGGGCTGGTCCAGAACGGGACGGGATGGATGGCGCTGGTCTCGGGAGAACCCGGGATCGGGAAATCCCGGCTCCTGCTCGAGTTCGCGTCCGGGCTGACCGCGCAGGGCTACAGCGTGTCCACGATCTTCTGCAGCCGCCGCGGCTCGCTGAGCCCGCTCCAGCCCTTCGGCGAGGTCATGGGCCACGTCCCGGTCACCCCGCAGGAAGCCGCCGAATGGGTGGAGGAACACGCACGCGGGGCACCGGTCATGTTCATGGTGGAGGATGCGCACTGGGCGGACCCCAGCACGTTGGAAGCTGTGGGCCTGATCGCGCGGGGGCCCGCACGCGTCCTCGTCCTGATGAGCGCGAGGCCCGAAATCGCCGACGATGAAAACGTCCAACCGGATGACCAGCTGACGTTGGATCGGCTCAGTACCTACGAGGCGCGCCAGATGCTCGAGAGGCTGCCCGAGGCTGCCCAACTCAAACCAGACGTGCGCAGCGCACTGGTGCAACGTGCTGACGGCGTGCCGCTCTTCCTCGAGGAGCTGGCACGAGGTCTCACCGACGGGTCCGAGGTCGCCGGGTCTGCCCTGCCCACCACGCTGGCCGAGGTGATCACGGCTCGTCTCGACCGAGTGGGTGACGCAAAACACGTCGCCCAGGCTGCAGCGGTCATCGGGCGGTTCTTCGACCGCCATGTGCTTGTCGCGGCGACGGGACTCGACGGGGAGAGCCTCGACGCCGAACTCCGCCGTCTGCACGAGCACGCCATCATCGAACCGGGGATGCGGTCCGGTGAGATGCAATTCCGCCATGCGCTGTTCCACGAGGCGTCGTACCGCTCCGTTCTACGGACGGACAGAGCGCGCGTGCACGGTGCGGTGGGGGAGATGTTGGTCGCTTCCGGCCGTGCCGAGGCCCAGCCCGAGATTGCCGCCTATCACCTCGGTGCGGCGGGGAGGGCGACCGAGGCAGTGCCCCTGTGGAAGAGGGCGTCGCACACGGCACGTCAGAACGCCCGCTTCCGGGAGGCGGCGGGCCATGAACGCGAGGTGCTCGCGCTGGTTCCGCAGCTGCCCGAGAAAGAGCGCGAGCAGACCGAGCTCAGATCGCGGAGCCGCCTCGTGATGTGCCTGACCGCGGTCGACCAGAGCGCTCCGGAGGCTCTCGAGGAGTCGCAACGGGTCGAGGAGCTGGCTCGCCACCTGGGCGACCGCGAGATGCTGCTGCGCAACTACATGGTCCTCGTCCCGTGGTGGCAGGCCAGTGCCGAGTATTCGGCTATCAACAGGGTCCTGGCCGAAGCGAGGATCGAAGCGGAAGCCCTGGGTGACCAGTGGTCCCTGCAGTTGATCACGACCTACGAGGCGACGACGCGGATATGGCAGGGCATGCTCCGCGAGGGTCTGGAGCAGATCCGCGCGTCGTACGAGGCAGGCGGACTCCCACTCGATCAGAGCCTCGGCGATCTGCCGCCCATGCAGTCGGTCGAGCTCATGGCGTTGGCGGCGCCGCGCGCCGCGTCGGCGCTCGCCTGCTGGTTGTGCGGGCACTCGGCCGAGGCGTGGGGGATCGCGGGCGACGTGTTGGAGTGCACCACCGAACGCCAGGTCCCCCAGGCGCAGGCGGTCGCGGCGGTGACCGCGGCCATCATGGCGCAGCTCGATGGCGAGCGGGAGGTCGTGGTCAAGTTGGCCGGTGAGGCGCTCCATGTCTCGGACGAGGTGAGCACGAGGCAATGGCGCCAGTGGGCCCGGTCGCTCCAGTGGTGGGCGGGCGAGGGAATCGAGGAGCCCGAGCTGCCCGGCCCGCTGCTGCGCCCGTACTTCCAGATGCTCCTGGCCGACGACCCGAGGACGGACCCCGAACGTGCACTCACTCTTCTCGCGGAGGCTCGCGAGACCTCCCGTGCCACCGGCGAGCGGTTCTGCGAGGCAGAGATCCTGCCGCGTACGGGCAAGCCGCCTGCGGGACATGGGCCGCGCCGAGCTCGCGGCCGAAGACTACGAGGCCGCCGTACGTTTGGCGAGGGAACAAGGAGCCACGATGCTCGAGTTGCATGCCCTGGCGGACTGGGCGGCGTCTCGAGGGTGCAGCGCCCCACGTCCGCACCGAATTGCGAGCGTGCTCGGAGATCGTGGCGGAAGGCGGACCGAGCCGGATTCTCGATGAAGCCCGAAAGGTGGATGCAACGTGAGCGTGACCGACTGGAGCGACGAATTTCTGGACAGCCTGCGCACCCAGGCCGATCCCACGACCGATGCCGTGGTACCGCTCGTGGAACGGTGCTACTTGGGCGGCGGCGGCACCTTGACTCGCCGCCCGGATGCCAGCAATTGCCCGACGGGTCCCTGCATCACCTTCTCGAACTGGTCCCGGCGGTGGGTGACCGAGATGCCGTCCCAGTAGCGACCGCCGTAATAGAACTGGTCCCGGATGCGACCCTCGACGGTGAAGTAGCCGGCTTCCTCACCAGAGGAGAAGTTCTCGAAGGCGATGCCGACCGTCTCCATGATGATCATCCGGAAGTCCCACCCGTAGTAGACGTAGCGGGCGAGGCCCATGAAGGCCTCGATGCCGAGACCGCGGCGATGCAGGCTCGGATGCATGACGACGGCGGCATGGCAGAACCGGTGTCGGAAGTCGGCGTTGTACGCCACGACGAGCCCGAGCACTTCCTGGGAACCGTGAGGGCTCACGACGAACTGGCACAGCACGCCGGGATACAGCTGCTTGAGGAATTCGTCGTAGCTCGGCGTGGTACCGCGGAAGCGCCACTGGAACGTGACGTCGGGGTCGCTGGAGAGCCGGTACAGCGGTGCATGGTCCTCGTTGGTGAGCATCCTGAGGTGGAGACGGCGAGTCTGCAGGCTCGGGGACAGGCGGGACTCGTCGGGTCCAGTGATCGGGCCGCTCACTGCGGTCGGTCGCTTTCATAGGGAAGGTGCGAGAGGGCGCAGTACTGCAGATAGGCATCGCGCACGGTGGTGATCTGGAGGAGCAGCTCAATCGGCATGATCACGTCGCCCCCGACCGCTTCCTCTATGGCGGCCATGAGGTCGACGGCGCCCACCGAGTCCATCCCGAGGTCTACGACGAGATCGTCATCCTCGGAGATCTCGTTTGGGCTCCAGTCGATCTCGGCGACGAACCACGACTTGAAATTCTTCGAGCGACATCACGTCGGTCCGAGTGTTCCCCGTTGGCATCTCTCTCCCACAGGCAGGCGCTCCGGGCGATCCAGTAACCCCGGATGCGGCCGACAGTACCAGGACGTGTTCGCGGTGCGTCGAGGCTCGAAGGCGTCGACGACGGTTCAGGCCGACGCAACCTCTTGGAGCTCGCCTCCCGCCCACAGTGAGCGGAGGTGGTTCCGACGAACCTTTCCGCTCGGCGTCTTGGGCAGGGTGCCCCGAGCGATGAAGACGACGGCAGACGGGCTGGCGCCGAATCGCCGGGTGAGCGAGCCACGGATCTCACGTGCCCCCGCGCGCAGCTCGGCCACGCCCATCCCCTCGGCCCGAGGCTCGGCGACCACCACGTAGCGCCCCGATCCGTCGGGGACACAGGCTGCATTGCCGGGCCGGCACGCGGGGTGAGAGGTCACCAACGCGTCGAGCTCCCTGGCATCGATGTTGCGGCCGGCCACGATCAGCACGTCGTCGGTGCGACCGGCGACGAAGACCTGTCCGTGGCGGACATGGCCGAGGTCGGCGGTGCGGAACCAGCCATCCTCGGTGAGCGGCGGTGCGTCGCTCCCCAGGTACGCCTCGAGCAGCGACGGGCTCCTGATCTCGAGCTCGCCGAAGGAAGATGCGCCGACCGCCCGCACCTCGGTGTCCAGGACCGGGGGCCCACACGAGACGAGCTCCACCCCGCCGTCTCCGACCTCCTGCCAGTCCCGGGTCGCCAGCGCGTCCGGGTCCAGTCGCACCGAGGACCACGGCGAGGTGGGCGTGTCGATGGCGACGGCTAGGGCGGCTTCGGCCATGCCGTACCCGGGACACAGCGCGTGCGGGGACAAGCCGTATTGCTTCGCCACCGCTTCGAACTCACGAAGGCCGTCTGCGGGCACCGGCTCGCTCCCGACCACGAAACTCCGGACCGAGGAGAGGTCGAATGCGCCGGGCGACCGGAGCGAGCGCGCGGCGAGACGCAACGCGAACGGAGGTGACGTCGTCGACGTGGCCCGGTAGTCGGTGCAGGCGCGCATCCAGCTGCCGGGGTCGGCCAAGAACGACTCGGGGGTCATCAGCACGAGCTCGGACGGAACGGACCACGGGGGGTTCACCGAGCAGATGGCGTACAGCGCCAGGCCGATGAGCCCCATGTCGTGGGACAGCGGCAACCAGCTGCAGACCACAGCGCCGTCACGGGGCTCGAGCCAGTCGTACATGGACGTCAGGTTGGCGTCGATTGCATCGAGAGAGAGAGCGATCCCTCTGGGCGTCCCCGTGCTGCCGGAGGTGAACTGCACGAACGTCCCCGGTGCCTCCGCCCCGCTCCGGCGCTCCGACACACCCCATCCGCCGAAGGGGTGTACGGGAATCGGTCCCGTGGACAAGAGCGCCGTCAGCCCGGGGTCACAGAGGAGGTGGGTGGCGCCGGTGAGGGCGCACATCGTGCCGATCTGCGCCAGGTACTCCTCTGTCTCCATTCCCCGAGCGGGGTGGGGCAGCGAGACCAGGGTCACACCGGATCGGAAGGCACCGAAGAGCGTGGCGAGGCAGTCATGGGATGCGGTGAGCAGGACGGCCACCGTGCCTGACCGGCCGGCCAGACGCTCGAGCCAGGCGCCAGCCTGCCGCGCGTCATGGCCGAGCTCTGCGAGCGTGACGGGCCGCGAGCCGTCGGACAGGCAGTGCACACGGGCGTGCGCCGCGGCCGGCTGGTCGAGCGCGTTGAAGACGAGGCTCATGTCCGACCGACAGTACCGTCTCGGCTCCGGGCCACGGCTTCCGTGCGGTGCGCGGTACCCTCGCCCCGAGCGACCCCGGAGGACGACATGCAACTCGACATCCATGTGCCGCGTTTCACATGGCCCGGTGGCCCCGAGGCCATCGGGCCGACCTTTGCCACCCTCGCCCAGACGGCGGAGGCGATCGGCGTGCGCACACTGTCCGTGATGGACCACTGGTTCCAGATGGACATGCTGTGGCCGGCGGAGGAGCCGATGCTCGAGGGGTATACGGCCCTCTCCTTCGCGGCTGCGAAGACGGAGAGACTGCGGTTCCGGCTCCTCGTCGGGGGTGTGACCTACCGTCACCCGGGATTGCTGGCCAAGACCGTGACGACGCTCGACGTGCTCTCCGGCGGGCGGGCAGAGCTCGGGCTCGGGGCAGCGTGGTACGAGCGGGAGCATCGAGGACTCGGGGTGCCGTTCCCGCCTCTGCGCGAGCGGTACGAGCGGTTGGAGGAGACCCTCCAGATCTGCTTCCAGATGTGGAGTGACGACAATGGCGCGTACGAGGGGACCCATTACCAGCTGGCCGAGACGCTGTGCTCGCCCCGACCGGTCAGCTCACCGCGGCCACGGGTGCTGATCGGCGGGGTTGGAGAACGCAAGACACTGCCGCTCGTCGCCAAATACGCCGACGCGTGCAACTTCATCGCCGATGCGGCAACGGTCGGCCACAAGGTCGAGGTCTTGCGGCGTCACTGCGGCGAGGTTGGCCGCGATCCGGAGGAGATCGAGGTGACCGCGCTCATCGCGGTGGCCGACGACGCCCAGCCGGACGCGATCTTGCGTGCAGCCGAGGCGCTTCACGCTGCCGGGGCGCACACGATCGTCGTGCGATCGACGGGGTCGGCGCCGTCGCAGTGGCTCGAGGAGACCTGGGGGCCGGTGGTGCAGGACCTGGCCGCCATCGGCTGACCGCCTCGGCAGCGGCAGTGTCGCCGCCCCTGAAGCCGCGGTCCGCCGTCAGAAGCCGATGCCACCGCCACCACCGGACGTCGTGGTGGTCGTGGGCGGCGAGGTCGTCGTGGTCGTCGTGGTCGTCGGCAGCGTCGTCGGGGGCGGTGACGTGGTCGGCGTCGCCTGCGGGCTCGTCGGCGTGGTGCCGGCTGGTGCGGTGCTCCCACCTCCGGGCGTGGTCATGCCGGTGGTCGGTGTGCTCCTGTTGGTCGGGGCGGTCCTGTTCGTCGGCGTCGTGGCCGGAACCGTCGTCGTCCCAGCTGCCGGCTGCACGGCACCGCTGGCGACGCTCGACATGACGACGACGGACCAGGTGCCCCACTTGTCCTTGACGGCACCCTTGACCTGGTTGGGCCCGTGATCGTCGTAGAACCAATACAGCGCCTTGCCCGCATAGATCACCTGGAGCACGCCGCCCCGACGTTTCACGGTGCCGAGCTTCGACGCATCCACACCACTCCCAGCCTTGGCCTGCTTCATCCCTTTCGGCAACAGCACCTGAGGCCAGACCTTCAGGCACTTGGCGCCACACGAGACCCTGCCGGCCGTCTTCAGCGTGTAGACGGTCGTCCCGCTGACGAGGATGGTGCCGTACTTTGGATCCGTAGTCGTCGAAATCACGACGCCCTTCGCCCTGGGCGTCGCGCCGGCGGAACCGGCGACGACGATCGATAAGGTCAGCCCTCCAAGGGCCAGCGCAACGGCCGCCGCCCGGGGGAGGATCCGGCGGGTGGTGTCTGGGGGTCGCAGCTTCTGACTCATTCCAGTCGGCTCCTCTCTCGTGGACACCGGGTGTACGGGCCACGGGTCGGGAGGGATCTCCCTCGTCCGCTCGTTGCAGACAAACTTGGACGGCCCAAGGTCGGAAGAGGCTGGTCCGGCCCATCCCGTTGTGGTTTTCGCCCGTATGACGAATGATGAAGACAGATCTCGGAGGAGACATGAAGACCAAATCGCACGAGCGACACACGACGACGGAGCCCAGCCCCCGAGCAGCTGGCAGAGTCCCCCTGCGGCGGATTGCCGCTGCGGCGCTGGCTGGAGCCGGATTGGCTGCATCCCTGATTGCGGCAGGGAGCGCGGGTGCCGCCACCACGAGCAGCAAGGTCTCGACGGCCAAGAGCGCCAAATACGGCACGATCCTCGTCGCCGGGAACACGGTCTACACACTCAAGGCGAGCAAGGTGTTGTGTGGCGCCAATTGCCTGAAGACGTGGCCTGAGGTCTTCCTCCCTGCTGGGGTCACGGTGGCGACGGCCGGGACCGGAGTGAACGCCGCGAAGCTCGGCACCGTCGCGGGACAAGGCGGGGCCCTCCAGGTGACCTACGGCGGCAAGCCGCTCTACTGGTTCTCGAAGGACACACGTCCGGGACAGGTGAAAGGCAACGTCAAGGACAAGTGGGGTTCGTGGTCCGTCGTGGCGACGGCGAAGCCTGCGGGTACGAGTTCCAACTCGGGCTCCAACTCGGGCTCGGCTGGGTCCAGCGGCTCGGGAGGTGCAGGGTTCTAGTGCGGGCATTCGAAAGGGAGAGGTCATGACCTCCGTTCTGACCGCGCCCTCCCAGCGGCGGCCGAGATCCGCCACCACGGTGCCCGGCTGGAGTGTGAAGAGGATGTGGGCCGCACTGTCGACGCGCGTCTACCTCCCTGCCTGCTCCATCGCCGCCATCGCCGCCGGCCTCGTCGTGATCGGTTGGACCCATCGCTGGGGCGGGGCGACCTTCTCCCAGTCCTTGACGAGTCTGCGTGTGGTCATCGTCGGCCCGCTGACGCTGGCCATCATCGGCGTCTTCTTGGTGACGGAGCGGGTCTGGCCGGCGCAACAGCGCTCCCTCTTCGCCCGCGGGTACCGCCATGACCTCCTCCTCACGGTCATGAACGTCCTCCTGGTGGCCCCCCTCGTGACCGCGCTCACGATCTCTTTCGTGGACGTCATGCGCAGATCGGCGCCGTGGATCGTCCTGCCCAAGATCGGCACGTTGCCCCGGTGGGGCGCGATCGCCCTGATCTTCGTCGCGATGGATTTCTGCAATTGGCTGGCCCACTATGCCAACCACCGATACCGCATGCTGTGGCGCTTCCACGAGCTCCACCACTCGCAAGAGGACATGAACGTGTTGACGGTCTTCCGCACCCACCCGTTGATCCATGTCTCGTATCTGATCGCGCTGATACCGGGCGTGGTGCTCCTCGCCAACGGCGCCTTGTCACTGACCATGCTCGCGCTCTACGGCGGCATCGTGGCGTTCGCGCACTCGAATACCCGACTGGGGTTCGGGCCACTGGGGCGCATCTTCGTGAGCCCCAACTTCCACCGCATCCACCACCAACTGGACGGGCCGCAGGACGTGAACCTCGGGTTCGCCCTGACGATCTGGGACCAGCTCTTCCACCGAGCCGTCTTCCCGACCGAGCGGACGATCAGGACCGACACCGGGTTGCCGGGGCGCCCTCTCATCGTGGAGCAGGTGGGGGAGCGACCGCAACACCTCACCGTCCTCGCTCGTCAGCTCGTCGCCCCCTTCCGGTCGTCGAGCGACCGCTCGACGAGCCCCTCCGTCCGCTCACGCGCCACCCGGCCCGAGCCGCAGTCTGGTCGCACCCCGGACGACGGGGGCGCCCGGGTCCTCCTCGCCGCACCACCGCCGTGCCAGCAGGAGGTGGCCTGATGGTCACGGCCTCGCTCGAGACCACCAAGAAGCGGCCGTCGGGCCGTGCGCTGCTCGACGGCGTCTTCAGCACTCGGCCCACCCAGCTTCCGAATGACGTCGCACTGCTCATCGCCCGGATCGGGCTGGCGTGGATCTTCCTCTACTACGGCAGCGGGAAGCTCTTCGGATGGTTCAACGGCCCCGGCATTCATCGGACCTCCATCTACTTCTCGCAAACCGCCCACCTCCACCCCGGCGGGTTCTTCGCCGTCCTGGGTGGCGTGATCGAGTTCTTCGGTGCCATCGCGGTCGCTCTGGGCCTGGCGTCGCGCCTCGCCGGCCTCGCCCTGTTCGGGGACATGGTGATGGCCATGATCACGATCACCTGGGTGACCGGGATCAACAACCGGGTCAACCCGCCCGGCTACCAGTTGAATCTGGCGGTGGGCGTCCTGGCTCTCGTGGTCGCCATTCTGGGTTCGGGCCGGTTCAGTCTCGATGCTGTCATTGAGCGACGCCTCGGGGTCTCGGGGGCATGGTCCTCGGCGTAGACGACACGACGGTCGTCAGGCCGGCCCCCCTGACGGGCCCCGGTCGGGTCCCGTCGGACCCGTCTGACGCCGGGAACGCGGCTGCGTCGCCTCGAACGGAGAGCCGGAGCGACAGAAGCGCGGAGCCTCCCGTGCCGTCGGTCCCGGAGCGGGCGCATCGCTTTCCGGCGGTCCAGCGTTGCCTCGACTTCGAGTTCAAATCCGCGCGGGCGGAGCGACTGGTAAGGATCGCGACGAATCTGATCGGTGCCATCGGTGCAGCGTTCTTCGCGCAGGCCACCCTGAGGGTGTACCTACAGTCGCATCGCCTCGTCGGAGCAGCGTTCTTCGTCGAACAGATGTGGATCGTCATCGCCTATTTGATCCGCCGTCCGGCCCGGACGGCGAGCCGGAGGCTTGGCGACTGGGTTCTCGCCTTCGGCGGAACGTTCGCTGGCGTCCTGTTCCGGCCGGACGGCGCGCACCCTCAATGGGGCCTGACCGCCGGGCTGACCGTGCAGCTGGTCGGCTTGACGATTTGCGTGATGTCTTTCTTGGCGCTGGGGCGCTCGTTCGGCTTCGTCGCCGCCGACCGCGGTCTGGTGCGCCGAGGGCCCTACGCGGTCGTCCGCCATCCCATCTACGCGTCCTACGTCCTGCTCCAGCTGGGCTACCTGCTGCAGAGCATCTCCCTGCGCAACGCCCTCGTGATGCTCGTCGCCTCGGGATGCAACGTCGGCCGGGCCCTCGCTGAGGACCGCGTACTGGCGACGAACAAGGACTATGACGCGTATCGACGGCAGGTCCGGTGGAGGTTGTTCCCGGGCGTCTGGTAGCCGACGTGGCGCACCGGGACCACCGCCTTCCTAACCGTTCGCCGCGACGCCGACCCTGTGCCCCTGGGCGTCGGCGAAGACACCGAAACTTGTTCCCGGCACCTGTTGGGCAGGCTGAATGATGGTTCCTCCCAGCTTTTCGGCCTTCTCCAAAGTGGCCGCGACGTCCTGAACTGCGACAAAGAACAGCACTTCGTCGCCGGGACCTTGACGCGGGCTGATCGCCACGTAGGTTCCACCTTCCGCGCCCGTGTCGATGAAGGTATAGCCGGGGAACGCGCCCTCGGCCGCAACCTTCCAGCCGAACAGGTCGGCAAAGAATTGCCGGGTGGCATCGGGGTCCTCTGAGCGGATCTCGGCGTGAACGACGGGGTGCGGCATGGGATTCTCCTTTGGATGAGGTCTTGCTCGACTGTCACAGGCACGACGAACGACCAACGGCGAAATCGACACCTCACACCAACAATCTCGACTTGAAACGGGTTGCTGCGGTACCTCCGCGGCCCCGCAGGCGTCATCGGCGCGCTGGCCGAGCGGCTCAGCTAAGAGGCAGGCAGCTCTGCACCGTTCGACCCGGGGGGTTGTGCTTGCTCGGCGACCGGCGGAGCACACCTCCGCTCGTAACCCTTGGAAGTGTCTCCGTGCGCAGGCGATAGGGGCACCCATCAGGCTAGGGCTGGCTTACGGAGACAGTCGCGTCAGTCACTACCACCAGGACGTGTGGTCATGGCCGTGGCCGCAACTTGAAAGACACCTTGACCTTGGCTCGGTAGGTCTTGACCTCGCCGTCCTCGATCTGAAGGTCGAGTTCGACCACTTCGGCAATGCGAAGGTCACGCAGCGTCCCAGACGCCTGCTGTACGGCTGCGCTTGCAGCCTTCTCCCAGGATTCATCACTGGTGCCGACGAGTTCAATGACCTTGTAGACACTTTCAGCCATGCTTGTCTCCCTCCTGCGGTAGGTTGCCGGAGATTAGGTCGCCCAGCATCTGTGCACCATTAGCTTGTGGCTGAGTTGGATGATGACTACTTGGTCCCTTCGTCCTGCGGTCCGGAATCCTGGAGAGTGTCCCGCCTACCCGGCGAACGGGGGGGCACCCTGTACGGGTCATTGTCGGCTAATCACCGCGAGTCCGACCCGCAATAGTCTTCGCCACGGTGGATTCAACGAAGGAGGGAATGAGGGTGGGAGCTAAGCGTGAGTGGCTCGCTTTTGGTGACACGCCCGGAACGCACCTCTCGTGCGTCGGGTCAAATGCCGTGCTTGGGATCTCGTCTCGCACAGAGGTTCGGTTTGGGCCTCCCTTCAAACTTCCGAAAGCGCCGGTCCATGAAAGACCGGGGGACGATGGGACTCCCTGATCGCCATGCCGTCACGTTCGCGGCGTTGGTGTTCCTTTTGGCTCAAATGGCCGTCGTGATGGCTCCGACGCCAGCCGCGGCGACAAGCCGGGCGCCGTGGGTGATCGCCGCAGACTCGAGGTCGACTGTCGGCGGGTACGACTTCCTCACCGACGTCGCGTGCAGCTCGGTGCGGAACTGCACAGCTGTGGGCTACTACTACCGGGCGAGCAATGTCCAGACGCTTATTGAGCGTTGGAACGGCTCGAAATGGTCAGTCACTCCGAGTCCGAATACGAACGAGCTTCTGGACAATGACCTGAGCGGGATCGCATGCGTATCGGCCAGGAGTTGTACGGCCGTCGGCTACCACTACGACGGCCACGCGCAAGAGCCGCTGGTCGAGCGATGGAACGGCGTCACCTGGTCGATCGTGCGGAGCGCCGCCGGAGTGGGCGCGTCCAGCGCCTTCCTCAGTGCCGTCTCGTGCCGCTCCTCGGTCGACTGCACCGCGGTGGGAACAGCGCGCGACGCAACGGCCAACCAGCCGTTGATCGAGCACTGGAACGGAACCGCGTGGTCCATAGAACCCGCTCCTAGCACCAGTAGGGCGCTGAATAGTTATCTCACCGGAGTGTCGTGCATCTCGTCCAACTCATGCACTGCGGTGGGGCGCTACTTCACAGGGTCGGTGTTCCAGACCCTTGTTGAGGTGCGCAAGGGTACTGCGTGGTCGATTGTCAGAAGTCCCGCTGCGAGTGCCGGAACAAACAGCGAACTCGACGGGGTCTCTTGTTATTCGGTCTCGGACTGTACAGCCGTCGGTGACGTGACCACCAGCAGAACCACGAGAACCCTCATCGAGCACGGGGGAGGCTCCAGGTGGTCGATTATCGCCAGTCCCAACGGCGGTGTTGACGATGACAGCTACCTCAGTGCAGTCTCGTGTCCTATCGCAACGGCATGTACCGCGGTCGGTCACTACTTCACCGGAGCCTCATTCCTCACCCTCATCGAGCAGTGGAACGGGTCGGGTTGGTCAGTGGCACCGAGCCCAAATGTCAGCGTGAAGAAGACGAACTACCTCACAGGCGTGTCGTGCGTTTCGCCCTCGACTTGTACTGCCGTCGGATACTTCGATGTCACGACCAATCAGCCACTTATCGTACAAATGGGACGCTCTTGGCGGTGAGTTCCAGCCGTCACGATGCGAGAAGACACATGGGGACTCAGGACCCTTCCTTCAGCCACCTCGTGATCCGCCCGGTACTGCTGGAAGAAGGTCCGGCGAGGGTGCCCCAGTCGTGCAGCCGAACGGGGACACACTCCGCCCCGGCACCGCTGTTGAGAGCTTGGTTTGGAGGGGCACGCGCCGGCGATCGGCCCCGCCGCCGGCCGGTGGTCCCGCCAGCACACCGCTGGCCTGCTTGCGCTCAAGACCCGCAGCCGGACAGTGGGACTTACCGTTGGTCGCTGGGCCCTTAGCCTCGCGAGTTCTCACACCTGTTCTCTCGTCAGTAATCTTGCAGTCCCGGGCCGCTAGCTCATCCGGAAGAGCAGGGGACTTTTAATCCCAAGGTGCCGGGATCGAGACCCGGGCGGCCCACGGAATGAAGGAATCGCTTCGCCAGGCTGAGGTTTGGTGGATTTGCGCAGGGTAACCAAGTGGGCCACGCCGACGCCGTCACTGCGGGCTATTGCCGACCGTTGACGGCTGTCACCGCCCGTTTGTGTGCGGATTGTGCGCGCAATCTGTCCCGAACGGGTGTGCACACATAGCCAAGTGTGCGAGCCGACTCGTGAATGACATCACATTCCGATGCCGGCACCGTCACCCGAGACCTTGTCTGGGCGCACGACGCCGCACATAATGAGAGCGGCGGATAGCGAGGAGGAGGAGAGATGCTCGTGACCTTCGTACCAATCATCCATTTTGGAGGCGATGGTCCATGAGGAGCCGACATCTCATCGCTGGTGATGGCGGGCGCATCCTCCTTTGGACCCTCGTCGCATGCGGACTTTCCGCAGCAGCGGTCGCATGTTTGACTTTGATGCCAGCCTCGGCATCGTCACGGGGATCGGGAAGCGGTTCGTTCACGTTTACTGGTGCGCTCAAAGGGAAACTCAATGTCTCCTCGGCCCAACAGTGCGCCGCGATCGCTCCACAAGCCGGTTCAAACGGACGGGTTGACATCTCTTGGTACGTGGCCTCGCTTGGAGGCTCAAAGGGGGTGAAGGAAGGCGCGTACATGCTGGAGATCAACGCCCCGATCGGTCAGACGATGCTGAGCAAGTCTGCCGAGGAATCGAAGAACATCTTCGTCCAGATCAATGACCCCAAGGAACGACTGTGGCAACCGATCTCCGGCACGGTGACCGTCGGCCAAGGAATGCGTTCCGGCCACGTCACTGCCGCGGTGCTGACCTATGCCGGAACCAGGACAACCAAGCTGTACACCACCGGACCGACAACGAAGGTGAGCGGCTCGTGGAAATGCCCGTGATCGGCTGAACTCACCCGGCTCGGCTCGACACTGTGGACCCTGTTTTGGGCGGACCGCAATAGCCGCTGGCACCCTTACGACCTTGTCGATCCCGGAACGGTTGAGGAGCTCCTCGGCGAGATCGACAAAGATCCCATCTGCATCTTGTGGGGCTAGTTCCTGGGGTCCAATCGAATCAAGTCCTGCTACTGAGTTGCTACTGAAACGTGCGGACTGGATGCTGTTCGTTCTAACTGCCTGGACATCAGACCCAACGTGACGAGGCCAATGGATGTAGCTGCACTGAACAGACGATCGGACCCGCTCTTTTAATCCCAAGGTGCCGGGATCGAGACCCGGGCGGCCCACTCCATCCGAGGTCACGGCGTTGTGGCCCGCATCTGTCGGATCGACTGTAGCCAAACTTGCAGCCAAGGGATCGAAGTCGGGCAGATCCTCGAGCCACAGGGCTCGCCGCATGGCCTCGGCGGCCTGCATCTTGGCCGGCGCCAGCAGGTGTCCGTAGACGTCCATGGTCACTCTGATGGAGGCGTGGCCGAGCGTGTCGGAGACGACCTCGAGCGGCACGCCCATGGCGAGCAACAGCGAGGCACACGAGTGCCGGAGTTCGTGGATGCTCCAGTGCCCGAGACCCGCCTCCTTGCAGATCCGCGGCACCGACTTGCCAAACACCTCTGGATCGAGCGGCGTGCCGATCGTCGACGTGAAGACCAAGGCAGCAGGATTGCGCCACACCCGGGCCGTCATGCGCTCTTCCTCCTGACGGGAACGGTGTGCCCTGAGGGCCTGGACCACGGGCTCGGACAGGTGCAGCGTGCGTCTGCTCCCCGCTGTCTTGAGCTCTGAGAGCAGCACCCCCTGTCCTTGATGGCGTAGGAGCTGGCGCCGGATCCGCACCAGGGGCATCGGGTCGTCAAGCTCGAGGTCGGACCAGGAGAGGCCCAGCAGCTCCCCACGGCGCAGGCCAAGGGCGAGGGCGACCACGTACGCCGCCTCGAGCCGGTTGCCCCTCACGGCGCCGAGGAAGGTCTTGGCCTGATCGGGGGTCAGGGTGCGGCCCTCACGGTGCGGCACCTTGGGGCCGTCGGCGATCGCCGCCACGTTGCGGCTGACGATACCCTCCTGCTCCGCCCGCCGGAGTGCCCGGCGGAGGACGGCGCGGGCCTTGCGACGGGTCTCAGGTGCATACCCACGGCGTTCGAGGCTGGCGAGCATGCGGCTCACGTCGGCCGGCGTGAGCTTGCCGAGCTTTGTCGACCCCACCGTGGGCACGAGATATGTCCGCACGATGTTGGCGTAGATGTCCTCGGTGCGCGGGCTCACCGTTCCCCGCAAGAACTCGTGCAGCCAGGTGTCGAGAAATCGTCCGACGGTCAGGTTGGCGGGCGCCGGCATCGCACCTGACGCCACGACGCGCTGCAGGGAACGGAGCTTGTCGCGGACTTCTCCTTGGGACTGCCCGTAGACCCATCGGCGCTTGCGTTTCCCGTCGACCAGCCCCAGGTCGACCGATCCCACCCAGAGTCCATTCTGGCGCCGGTAAATCGATCCTTCCCCCGGACCCCGACGACCTCGTGTCACGCTCTCCTCCTTCAGCCAATTTCTGGTCGGGCAAACGTGGCCCATCCCCTAGAACGGTCGACCTCTCTCAGGCGATGTCAAAGGAACTTCGTGGTGTACAACTCTGCTCCACTCGAAGGCGCTGGACGTACTCGGCCAGGGCCGATCTCGGAATCCGGCGGCTGGAACCGATCCGGATCGACTCGAGCTGACCGTTGCGGAGCAGCTCGCAGACCTTGGTACGGCAGATCGCCAGCGCATCGGCGACCTCCTCCGCTGTCAGCAGCAGTCGGCCGGATGGCCCAGCCTCGTCGTCGGTTGTGCCCACTGTGTAGATATCCATGATCGTCCCCTTCCAGAGCGGGAAGAAACACCCCTCCCACTTACTAGAGCCTCTGCGCGAGCGCGTTTCGGACAACATGCAGGTCAGAGCGGTGGTGTTCTTAGGCGCACGAGCGTTCAACCTTGGGGCCGAAGGTCACGAACGACACCGGAAAGCCAGACAAGGAAACGAACACGGTGAGGAGCAGGTGGAACAGTGCGCAACACAGCACGACACCGAACAGCACTGAAGAGGCGGCTGAGACAACCAGGGACAGGGTGAGACAACGAGGGACAGCAGGCGGTGTGGAGAAGGGGCTTCAGAACATACAAGGGAGCCAAGATCCGATGGAGATCCGATCCGGAGATCCGATCCCAGTTGTGACAATCCTTCTCTACTGAATCAAGCCCGACTTCGCCTCGGCCGGCGGCTGCGCCGCCGCCTCGGCGACCGGGAGGGCATTTCCTGTGCACCCGAATCCGATGCTCGCGGCGACGACCTTCATCTCGCATTGGTTCATTGCGGTTCACCCTGTCGGGATCCGCCCCGTCGGTTCCCATCGGCGCATTGGTGGGGAGCCTGAGCCGGGTTGGCTTCCATGGAGATGGCTTCCAGGCCGGCCGTGAGGCGGCCGGCCACAGCCAGTACGGCGGGCAGTCTCGCCAGCGAGGAGGTGAAAATCCTTCCTGAGCTTTGATCGTTGAAGTTCAGTAGCCAATGCCCAGGGCGTCTCGGTGACGAGGGGTCCGAAGGGGGCGGAGGCAAAGCCACAGGCTTGAACGTGAGTGAACCGGTGTAAGGCCGGCGGGGTGTGGCGACCTGCCTGGATTCAGGGAAGCCGATGACCCTTCGTCGTCAAGGAACGATCGTGGACGAAGGGGCCTCCGCAGGTAATGCCGGCGAGCCGTGGCGAAAACGCTGACGAGGTAATCCCGCGAGACCTCGCAGGGTCCCGTGCAGCTCTCACATACGACGTCGTGCCTGCACAACAGGTGGCCGGTGGTCCAGGTGTGGCCCGACCGACGGATCGGTGGAGATCGGGTAGGCGACGCTATAACCCGCAGGGGAAAGGCAGACCGACGCCCTTCGAGGAGTCAGACGGCTCGTAGTAGTGCAAGGCGGGGTAATGCCCGCTGACTCGCCGCCAGCACGTGGGCGGGCGGCCCGGTGCCCGAGAGGGTGCCGGTCACCGGCGAAGGGGCCGACCGAGACCAAGCCCAAAAGCGAGCACCACGTCGCCGAGGACACGAGGACCAGCACCGGACCGCCGAGCGGAACGAGGGTGCTGGCGGCCTCCCCGGTGCCACGGTGCGAGGGGATGGGCTGAAAGAGGAAGGAGGACTGGCCCGATGGGTCAGTTGTTGGAAGCCATCGCCGATCCAGCCAACCTCGCACGAGCCTGGGCACGTGTCCGGGCCAATGCGGGAGCGGCGGGAATCGACGGCCAGTCGGTGCACGCCTTCGACGCCGATGCCGAGCGCCAGCTCGCGTCGTTGCGTCGTCGGCTGCTCTCGGCCGAGCGCTACGTCCCTCCGCCGGTGCGGCGGGTGGACATCCCCAAACCCGACGGGCGAACCCGCCCGCTCGGGATCCCCACCGTCGCCGATCGGGTGGTCCAACAGGCCACCCGGCAGGTGGTCGAGCCGCTGTTCGAGCAGCATTTCCTGCCGTGCAGCTTCGGCTATCGCCCCGGGCGCAGTGCCCAGGGTGCGGTGTGGTGGGTGCGGGAGGCGATCAAGCGAGGGGACTGCTGGGTGGCTGAGTTCGACATCGTGGGCTTCTTCGACCACATCCGACATGGTCGGCTCCTGCGGGAACTGTCCAAGGAGGTGGACGATCCCGAGGTGATCGGACTCATTCGCCGCTGGCTGCGAGCAGGGGTGTGCACAGACGAGGGACTGGTTCCCACTCAGTCGGGCACGCCCCAAGGCGGGGTCATCTCACCGCTGCTCGCCAACATTTACCTGCATCGCCTTGACGTCGAGGTGCGATCAGCCGGGTTCCGGTTGATTCGATACGCCGACGACTTCGTGATCCTGGCGGATCGACGCTGGAAGGTCGAAGCTGCAAGTGTTCTGGTGCGGGCCATTTTGGCCGACATCGGACTCGACGTGGCCGAGGCCAAGTCCGGCATCGTGCGGGCCAAGGACGGGTTCGAGTTCTTGGGCTTCTCGTTTCGCGGGAGGTTCCTTCGACCCAGTCCGAGCGCCCTCTCCAGGTTCAAGGACCGGGTCCGATCACAGACCCGGCGCCAAGCACCGATCTCCCTAGGGGTGATGGTCGAGGACCAGCTCAATCCGCTCTTGCGCGGGTGGGGCAGCTACTACGCCATGGGCCATGTAGTGGACCTCTTCACGAATCTCGACGGGTGGATACGGATGCGGCTGCGGTCCAAGGCTCGGCGGCGCTACAAGTGCAAGAACAGCCCCGCCGATCATCGCAAGTGGCCCAACTCGTTCTTCGACGAGCTTGGCCTCGTGCGCCTCGAACGTCTAGCTCGCACCCATCGTCTTTCGCCCGCTTGAGGGCTCCGCCTTGGGTGAGCCGGATGCGTGACCCGCAAGTCCGGTTCTAACGGGGGGCGCCTGGGGGAGACCCCAGGCGCCTACCCACTTTGTGGGATGTGCCGGATGCTCCCGTCGCAGCTGTCAAGGGTCCGCTACGCCGGCCTCCGGCCGCCCGTTGACTGCTGCTTGTCTCGGGGATCGCCCCTAGCCCCGTACGGCACTTTCGGGCTAGGGGAATTCAGGCGGGTTGCGGCGACCTCCAAGCGTAGGATTTGAGCGATGCCACTCGATCCCGAAGCGGGTGACCACGATTGGACGATGCATGAGGTCGCAGATGAGGCTGAGCTCGATGCCATCACCCAGCAGAGCTTCCTCGACGAGACTCTGACTCCATGACCGAACCGACCTGCACGCGATGCGGCGGACTCTTGGAGGTCGGCTTTGGGGGCCAAGAGGAAACCGCATGTTGTGAAATGTGCGGACTCATTTACGTGCGAGTCAATGGAGGATGGTTCAAACCAACCGATCTCGGTTCTGGTTTTCTCAATCCTCCCCGTTCGTAAGCGTGTCCGGATATAGGAGTGTCTCCGAACGCCGGGAAGGAGACCAGCACTTCCCAGCCGTGGGCGTGTGTATCCGTCATTCGGAGAACGCCCAAATCACGGGCACTCCTAAACGGCGAGCGCTCAGGTCGACCTTACGTGTGGGCCTTGGCGCGCTTCCGTATCGCCTGAGCCAAGTAGGCGATCGCAAACAGGATCAGCAGGAAGAATCCGATCAAGAACACGGCCCACGTCACATTGGACACATTGTTACGAAGCCCGTGTTGATTGCCTCCTCCGTAAGCAATATTCGCGATTAGGAATAGTACGACATCTGCCACAGCAAGAATCACCAAGTTCCGCCCTCTGACCACCTGTTCAAATTTCGCCGAAAGGTCGTTACGCATCGGATCTCCTTCTATGTTCCCTTTCCTAACGAGCATGCGGCCAGTGCAGGGGAGCTATCAAGGGTGACACCCAACCATCGGCGATGGTGCTACCACTACCACCGGGTACTGGTGATGAAGAGACCCGAGTGTCTCGCGCTCGAGTGACGGTCCTTGAGGTTGTGACGGTTGACGCAGTTCCAAGAGTGTCCCTGTACGCCGGGAGGGAGCCTCCAACCGCCGACCGTGACCGCTCCGACGGGGCGAATACTCAATTCTCAATACCGCTCGACTAGATGCGATCGATTTGCGGGCAGCTCGTACGGATCTGGCCAGAAATCGGTGATGCGCACAATGGTGCCGTCGCCATCCAAGTCAAAGAAGCACAGTCCCGACTGGACCGTGCCGTCAGCGTTCGTGAACTCGATCCAGCTAGACGCGTGTAATCCTTCGCCGATGACCCGGTTGACCGTGAGGTGCCAATCCCCAGGAAATCCCTCAACATTAAATCGCACGTAGTTGATTCGGCCACGAACACGTTCCCGGGTCTGCGGTCCTTCGTAGATGACATCCTCGCTTAGCAGTTCCCCGAAAGCGACCCAGTCCCTGGCATTAGCGGCCGCCCAGTACGAGCGCACCACCTCACTGGCGGTTCTCATGACAAAAGGCTAGATCCGGGATGTTCAGACCTGCCCCCGTTCGCCGGATCGCGGTCACCCGGACCGCACCATGAGACACTAAACCGGTGCGACGCTGGGAACTCTGGGAGGGTGAGGGTGAGTCCTCGTTCTTTGCTGCTTCAAGCGAGAAGAACCGAGTCATGGCGAGGGTCCAGGGTCTAGTCAAGATCTGGGAGACAGATGCCTCCAGTTTCAATGAGGCGATGCGGGCTCTAAACGATCACCTCGGTTTCGGTCCTTACCAGCCCAGTCTGCAAGAGGACGGCACTCCGTACCCGGAGGACGAGGACGACGACCTCAGAGGACCGGACGATACGGCCTATGCGCCGTGGCCCGGTTGGTGCCCGGTGGCTGGAAGGGTCATCAACGTCCCCGGACAGCCGGACCCCGACGAAGTGGTGCGTAAAGGCATCCTTGAGTTCGTATGTCCCGCCTGCGGGCAATCGCACACCTGGCGATTTGTCGCCTAACGGCCCTGCCCCCGTTCGCCGGACCGGGGTCCGTCTACTCCGCGGAATCCTGCTCGGTGGTGGTCCATTCGGTGCCACCACATCGAGGACACGGTCGCTTCGGACGGAGGTTCGGTTCGGCCTCGGACAGTTCCTCGGTGGGATTGAGCCGCTGCCCAACAAGACTTCTGCTCACTCCGCAGTTATCGCATTTCTCTTGCGGTCCGCCGAAGATCATTTGGCCACGCTATAGGCAGTCCGATTCGCCGATTCCCCCAGTTGGGGTTCAGGGTATCCCCGTTCGCCGGGACGGTGGGCACTTCGCAACCAAGGTGAGATCCCAAGGACCGGGCCTCGGGTCCCTTGACTTGCGGAGCGAATAGCATCGGCCAAGGATTTGGGTGTGGACGAAGCGGAGACCCCGCCCGGTTCCGAAGCTCTGAAATCGCGGCATCTCGACGTCTACGCGACCAAGAACGGTCCGTGGAACCCTGAGCAAGGAGAGCTCGAGGTCCCCGCCGAATGGGAGTTCTTGCCCACTGGCGATGCCTTCTTGACCCGGACAGTCAAATCTGCCGGGGTCTACTGGCTGTCGTGGCAACCACGGGGCCGGAATCGCCAACACCGTCGACTCCTCGGGCTTTGGGCACCGAGCGACGCTATTGCTGCGGCGCACAAGCAAGCCGATGAGACCGCTGAGCGCCGGGCGGCCAAGCGTGCCCAGGGAACTAAGTCCGCGCCAGCGCCAGGAGGATCGCTACCGACTCGAGTTGGAGGACGCCATCGTGCGCTTCCTCGCCTTCGCCCCGGCGCATGAGCAACTCGAACGCCGTATCGCGAAGGAGACCGCAGCGCACGCAGCGGTCGTCGGCAGCGGCCGAGTGGGGCGGACCCGCAAGCTCACCCTCGACGAGCGGGCCGCTCTCAGCGTCCGGGCCTACATCCGGCATTCCTTTACTAGCTATCACGACGATCTCGACGCGCTCGATCCGGAGGGCTGGGACGAGGAGTATCTGTACCGAGAGGTCAAAGGGGCGGCGAACGAAGCGGTCGAACGCTTCCTTTCCGAGCACCGCAGAAGCTGAGCCCCGTTCCGGGATGCACACGATGACCGTCCCACTGCCGGCAGCGTACGGGGGCACATCACTCTGCTGTCGCCTTCGATCTTCGGCGATACCGGCGAATAGCCTCAGATCCGTGTTCGCAAGTGGCCTGACGGCGGGATCAACATGATCGGCGATCGCTGGGGCGTTACGGACGCTGAGGTCACGCGTCGCTACCCCTGCGACGACCTGGTACGGACTCCGGTGCTACAGGCCTGGCGGGGTGTCACGGTACGAGCCGAACCCGATGTCGTGTGGCGGTGGGTGGCCCAGATTCGCTTCGCGCCGTACTCCTACGACTGGCTCGACAACCTTGGACGCCGATCCCCGCAGCACTTGCTCCCCGTTCTGGAACCATTGCCTGGTGAGCACTTCACAACTGCGCTGGGGGGACGGCGGTACGGGGAGATCGTCGCGGTGCTGCCTGGAGAGCAGCTCACCGGTCGCATCATGGGCGCAGTAATGTCCTACGTCCTCGTCCGCGAGGGCCCGGAGACCCGGCTTTTGCTCAAGATTGTCATGGCACAAGGACGGCTGGTCGCACCACTGTTGGCTGTCGGTGACCTGGTAATGGCCCGTCGTCAGTTGCTGAATCTTGCGCGACTAGCCGAGCAGACCTCTTCAATCTGACGATCAAATCATGCGATCCGGCAACTCGCCTCAACCCGGCGTTCGGGGGCAATCTGACCACACTCGGTATCGACACTTTGCGAGCGGGATATCGGTGCCGATCAGACCGCTCCTACCGACGGGAATGTCCAACTCCCGTCGATGACCTCCCTGCGGGGCCGGTACATCCGCACGACATAGTTCCAACCCTCCATGATCGGAATGCAGTTGGGTCCGCCGTTAGCGCATCCGCCCAGGCGAACGGTTGTCGATCCGTCGTCGTTCTTGCTTGCTGTCACACTGTTCACGCTGTAGGCGCCTCGGTCGTTCGGCTCGAAGAACCCAGCGGCGTTGTACACCGAGATCGACCAGAACGCATCCACAGGTACATCCCCAACCTCAATCTTGTACTCGCCGACCTGCAGGTTCGGCTGTACGGCCACGTAGCAGGCTTCTTCCTCGGGTAGGCCCCCCCAACCGCCCGCAGTGCCCAGCAGGTGGTGGATGGGACTGACAGACGCCTTCGTGCCGAATTTGGGTGCCGATCCCAGTCCACCGAATCGGATGAGTTCCAGCAGGGCGTTGCGGACCCCTGTGAAGCTCACTTCCTCGTAGTCGGGCATGACAAACGGCTCGGCCGACTTCGCTACTACCTGCAACCCGTCCTGGACGTCGTTAGCGGCGGCGATGTCATCGGGGTCGGTCGGATCCACGAGGACTCGAGCGGCGATACCGACGTATCGGGTGTCGAAGTCGGCCTGGCGCAGTTCATGTCGTCCGGCATAATGAAAGACCCGGTTGATGTAGTGATCCTGATTGAGGACCATGACCGACATGTAACGACCCTGGGCGTCGGGGACCGTCAACTCTGCGCCCTCGGCGAGGTCAACGACAGCATGGCTGTACAGCGTGTCCCGGTTCATTCGTATCACCGTTTGTTGATCGACCGGTGTCGGAGCACGAAGGTGGTGAAACTGGTTCACGCCCCCGGCCACCTTGGCCAGATCAGCGAACATCCGGTTGCTTTCGGCCCGAACGAAGTTTTCAACGGTCACCGGAATCTGCTCCACTCCGACCTCTCCCTTCAGAGGGCAAAACGGGAAGGTTCTTCGCCTTCACCCGGCCCGAGATCCTATGTGGACGCTCTAGCCATACGGTCGGGATCGCCAGATACGGAGTCGGCTTGGAGCACCTGGGAGGCGGGCGCCCGAGCTCTAAGCCGTATCCCCATGGTGCCGTACGGGGGCATTCCGGTCAATCGGGTCGCTTGACGCGTCAGCCTCAAAGGGTGACGATGGTTGAGGCAACTGGCAGCGACACTGCGGTGGAATTGCAGCCAAACTTGCAGCCCGGGGAATTGACTTTGGTGTATTTCCACAAACCTGTCCGCACAGCGAGCTATCACTGAACTACGTCAACGAACTTCAGTGAACCGCTATATATCCCCATTATCGGATCCCAAGGTGCCGGGATCGAGACCCGGGCGGCCCACCACCACCATCACCACCAATCTGGATTGGTCAGGGTGATCCTGGACTTTCCTGGTTCGCCTGACCGGCTGACCGGGTCATAATCAGCGCCATGACGACGATTTACTATGAAGCGGATGCAGATATGTCGGTTCTCAATGACGCAACGATTGCGGTTGTCGGGTACGGCAACCAGGGAAGGTCATGGGCACTCAACCTGCGGGATAGCGGGTGCGCTCCTCTCGTATGCGTCCGTCGCGACGAGACACGTGAACGGGCGGAAGTCGATGGTTTCGCTGTCGAAGACATTGAGGTCGCCAACGATGCGGATCTGATCTGTGTTCTGGTCCCAGATGACGTGATCCCGCTGTTGAAGGTTCGTCCCCGCGGAACTTCTTGCGTGATAGTTGCCAGTGGGTACACGCTCGCGTTCGGACGCCTGGTGCCCCCAGGTGACGCCGGGATGATTGCCCCGCGGATGTTGGGACCGGAAGTACGCAGGTGCTACGAGGAGGGTGTCGGATTCATCACTGCCGTGGGTGTGCACCAGGACAGGACGGGTACCGCTCACAATCGGGTCCTTGCGATCGCACTTGCCATCGGAGGCTTACGACAAGGAGGCATCGAGTTGACTGTTCTCCAGGAGGCTGTATTGGATCTCGCGGTAGAACAGGCCCTTTCGCCGGCTTTGACCGCGGTCAACACTTCATTCGTCCAGGCCATGCTGGAACGCGATATCCCGCTTGAGGCGATCATGACCGAACTCGTTCTCTCGGGTGAAGTGGAACGCACGTACCGGTTGCTGCGAGAGGTGGGATATGCAGTGCAGTCGGAGTTCCATTCTCCGACAAGCCAATACGGGCAGCTGAGCCGACGCGGACGCTATGACCACCTCGACTTCTTGTCTGTGATGCGCGCCCTGGTCGACGACATCGAGAGCGGCAGGTTTGCCGCCGAGTGGGACGCCGAACGCGACGCTGGTTACCCCAAGCTCACCGCCCTAAAGGAACAACACGCCGGACCGGCCGTTCGCGACTTAGAGGCCGATCTTCGACGGAGACTCGGCCCAGCAGTGACGGTCCGTTAGGGGCGAAGAGTGCGACATCGGTAGTTATCCGCTCCCGGGCACAACGGGAACGCCGCTTGCTGCCGAGCGATAGGCGGCATCGACGAGCTGGTGGGCTACGAGAGCATCCGTGAATCCTGGCAAGGCGGGCTCTCGTCGCTGCACGCACCGCACCCAGTTGCGGTCGGCCGCATAGCAGTAGAACAGAAAGTCGCGCCGGTCCAGGCCGAGCCCGACGAAGTAGTCGTCGCGCAAGCTCACTAAGTCAACGTGTTCGGTCGGCAAGTCGGGTCGATCGACCAGAAGACGGTCTTCGGGCGCCCCGACGATGAAGTCGGTTGTCGCCTCGAGAGACCCGTGCTCGAAGAACACCTCGAGGCGCCGTTCCTCCCTGCCGCGGACACCGTTGAAGACGGTTAGGAGAGTGCCGACGACGCCGGATTCGTGTTCGATCGTGAGGGCAGCAACGTCCTCGACGTCGTAGCCGAACAGAGATCGTTGGCGGGCATAGACACCACACGTTGGTCCGAAGAGCCAACAAAGGATGTCGGCACTGTGGATTGAGTGTTCGAGAAGCGCCCCACCTCCTGCGTGCTCCCTCCGGGAACGCCACGAACTATGCCCCGGCACGATGTCCCCTGTTGGCCAGTACTGATCGTCGCGAAGCAGATAACCCATCGGCCGACCGAGGTCCCCGGACACCACGGTGTCGTGGATCCGGTTCACGATGGGATGGAAGCGGGAGTGAAACCCGACCTGGGCCGTCAGGCCTGACGCCGCCACGGCGTCGCAGATCTCTCCGACTTCGGCTAAGGACGGCGCGAGCGGCTTCTCGCAGAAGAGGGGCTTGCCTGCTGCCACTACGGCCAGTACCAGGTCACGATGGGTCGACGTCGGCGAAGTGATCATCACGGCTTCAACCTCAGGGTGCTCGACGACCTCGTAGGGATCGGCGGTCGAAGAGCCGAAGGAGCAGTTCTTGAGGACAGCGACTCTCGCCGGCCGAAGCGGGTCGGCGGCCATTACGGCCTCGATTTCGCCGTCGTCTTGGAGCTTGCTGAGTCCGTCAGCATGGATCTGGCCGATCATCCCGCACCCGATCATCCCGATTCGCAGTGGATCTCGCGCCATGTCATCTCGCTCCTCGATGCGTCGTTCCTTGGGTGCCTAGGTAGGGCCTCGATCGGCCTAGGCACGCGGTAATCCTCCCACCCGCTGAAAGCGGACTCGGCCCTCACATCCCGGCTACCCGGGATATCTGCAGCTCAGACCTAATACGTCAAGCTCCTTCAGAGCACGACGACTAGTCAGAAACAATCTCAGGTCCTTCGTGATTGATTGATCGAGACCGCTCGAGAACTTGGCGGAGGATCGGCAAGACGGCCCTGTCCTTTTCACGCCCTGCAGCTTCCTTCGAGCGGATGACATCGGCCAAACTCGCCACGACTACCTGAAGGGTCTCGGTGATCTGCTCGCGTGTTGCGCCGCGTCGAAGATCGTCATAGCCCCGAGTCCCATCAGGGAGGAGCGCAATGTCGAGGTAGCCGTGGTCCGTGACGAAGGTCCATGTGGTGCCCCAGGTGAAGGAGTGCTCGTCGAGCGGAAACTCGACCGGACCTTCGACTCCCGGGACGCGCAGCGTCGCGTTGAGTTCTCGCAGTGCGGCCGCGAGCCGGCGCAGATTCGCTCGGTCTCGTGATGGTGTGACATCGACATCTCGCGTGATGTATGGCGAACCGCGAAGTTCTGCTGCGAGCCCTCCGATGACGACGTATCGGACGCCATGCCGCTCGAGGACCTCCAGGAGTACATCTGGTCGATAGGGAACAGATTCAGGCACCGCGGGGTACCGGTTCGCGGTCCTGCAACTGATCGTGGAAACGAACCCTTTCGAGTAGGTCAGCAAGTCGCTCGGCCGGCGTCATCTTGAGGTGCTCGTCGATGATCATGGGAGTCGACTCGTCAAGTTTGGAGAGATGGAAGGAGAGCTCGAGGTCGCAGCCGCGAATGGCCTGCCGAAGAGTCTCGAAGCTGGGGATCACGGCACCGCGCTCCCAACGGGCGACGACCGACTGCTGCTGGCCGATCCTCTCGCCCAGCTCGGTCTGCGTCAGGCCGGCTCGGAGCCTCGCTTCTCGGATCAGCTCACCACTCACCATTGTAACCATTATAGTACATATCTGCTATAACAGCGCGCGCTCTGACATTGACATGCGGCGAGCCCTGGCAAGCGGTGACACGCCAACTGAACAATCCCTACGGTGGTGCGATGGGCACCGTAGCGGACCTTGACCTTCTCAAGATCCGGAAGTATTGCGAGGAGACGACACAGGTCCCGACCCGGGAGCGCTTCTTGGCCTTCTTGAGGACGCGAGTCCCTCGTCACGGCACAGTCGCTGGATCCTCTTGTGGTTCACGCAGTAGCCCTCGTGGCGCAGGATCGTCGTCATGCGGCGATAGCCGTAGCGAGGGTGAGCCCGGGCCAGGTCGCGTAGGCGAGCGCGCAGGATGCTCCTCCTCGGCGCCCGGGACCGGGGCGGGCCGGCGCTGGGTGGAACGGGGCTGGCCGATAGCCCGACACGCACGACGCTCTGAGACGCTGAAGCGGTCCAAGAGCATCACCACCGCCTGGCGGCGGCGTGCCGGGCTCAGAAGTTTCCCTTGGCCACTTCTTTCAGCATCTCGATGTCGAGGACCTGGTCGGCCACAATGTGCTTGAGCCGGGCGTTCTCGCGCTCGAGCTCTTTCAATCGCTTGGCGTCGTCAGCCTTCATGCCGCCGTACTGGTTCCTCCAGCGGTGATAGGTCTGCTCGGACACCTCGAGGTGCTTGGCCACCGTCGCGATATCCGCCCCTTCGGCCAAGAGCTTGTCGGCCTCTCGGAGCTTGCGGACCACCTGCTCGGGTGTGTGCCTTCGATGCTGCACGCTGTTCATCCTCCTTTGTCCCACCATGGTGGGCGAGAGGACTCACTCAGTTGGTGGACCCATTCGGAGGGGTCAGTCGCCGGGGTTCCGCAGCAAGATGCGGGTCGAGGCCGGGGTGCGGGGCAAGTCGGTCACCATCTTCGAATGTCGTCCGCCCTGGGATTACCAGGGCACAGAGTGGTCTCGACAACCCATCGGTCAACTCCGCTACGACCCAGAAGCTGCCCGGTGGACCCTGTTTGGGGGCGGACCGCAATAGCCGCTGGCACCTCTACGACCTCATCGATCCCGGGACGATTGAGGAGCTCCTCGGCGAAATCGACAAAGACCCCACCTGCATCTTCTGGGGCTAACTCCTGAGGTCGATCGGTCGAGACTTGCTACTGAGTTGCTACTGAAACGAATAGACGAGATGGCTACATGGCTGAGCCAACGGACTAATGATCGGACTCGACAAGGGCCGATGGACGCTCCCGATCTCCATAGACGATCGGACCCCGACTCTTAATCCCAAGGTGCCGGGATCGAGACCCGGGCGGCCCACTCATGCGATTCGAATCGGGAGACCAGCACCCCACAGAGCACTGCCAAGAAGACGAAGATCAGCTGAACGCCGTCAAACCCCTGGCGCTGCCGCCGGCCGTCGCCGATGGGGGCGAAGAAAATTGCCCGCCCCGCCATGCAAGCCGATTTCGTTGCCGAGCGGGACTCGGTCCGAACGGGGATCTGCGTGGCCACTGCATTCTCTCGTACCGCCAACAGGCGTCCACGTCTATCGCGACCGCTCACGGCATTGCCGCCGCAAGTTCAGAGGTCAGATCATGCTCGGGCGGAATGCCGAGAGCATCCGCGTGATCAGCTCCCGTACCTCAGTGCGCGCCATGGCCGGCATCATCGGACTCAACAATGTGTAGAGACACATCTCACCGAGCTTGCATTTCTGCGGTGGGCTCGGCTCTATGTGCGCTCCTGCCGGCGCCGGTCCGCCGGTGACACTCCAGGGGATCCCTCGGTGGGTATTCCGAGCTTCTACCCGCCGGACAGGGCCAGAACCGATTTACGGCCTACGGAGCACTACACGATGGGGGATAGTCGGTGTCAGCGGACAGCAACGGCGGCATCATACTTAAGACGATTCAGTCCCTCCAGGGGTCGCCATGTGCGTTGGGTCGTCATCACCCAGTTCGAGTTCAATCTCGCCTAAGGGGGCGGCATCGACATACCCCACGAAAGAGGAGACGATGATTAGCAATACTCAGATAACCAAGGCATTCAAAACTCACCAACACACTCGTCAAGCGATCAGCCTCCGCGGGTTGCGAGCTCAGGTCAAGAGGGCTGATGGAATCAATGCAAAGATCGCCGTCTTCCTGACAAACGTCGTCGGGTCAATGTGGTGTGCCTACGCGTTTGCGATCCTTGCCCTTATTGGATTGCCTGCAGCGTTGAAGCCGGGCGGTGAAGGGATCATCTCCTGGATTGCGCAGACCTTCCTCCAGTTGGTGTTGCTGTCCGTCATCATGGTCGGGCAGAACGTACAGGCCGAGGCAGGCGATGTTCGATCGCAGCGCACATATGACGACACTGTGCAGATACTCGATCGGCTCGATATACACACTCAAGGTGGCATCAAGGATCTGGCCGATCGGATCGATGAGTTGGAAGCGAAGATTGGCTGTTAGCCGATACGGGTCTGAATCTCGCCGTAGTGTCCCAGTCACGCCGGGACGGCGGGCCAGTTCAGCGCCCCACCTGGAAGCGGTCAGCTGCGCGGACGGAGGGTAGCGTGGAGAGACCGCTGCCAGCGGGCCCGACGTGGTTCTCCAGGAGCCGGGTGGCGATGTACTCGGATTCGACTGGTAGGCCGATCCCGATCGGCACGGCTCTGTTGCACGAATCAAGCTGGCACTCCGGACAGTTCAACACCCAGCGGCCGTCGTTCCGTCTAGAGACCTGCGGGTGATGGGGACTCTGCATCGGTCCATGACCTCCTGCAATATTTGCCCCTGCCCTCGCGGATGCAACACACCCCAGGGCTGTGACGCTGCTAGACGTGGAGCGGAGGTCAGCGACGTCAGCATCAAGAATCGATCGTTCCTCTAGGCGGTCCCGTAGCGCCGGCGGAACAGCCCGTAGGCGACGGCGCCGGCGACAGTCGGGAGCCAATACTGCGCCAACCGGTAGGCCAACGTGGCCACCACCGCGCTGCGCCCGTTGACGCCGGCGAGTACGAGGAGGCCACTCAGGCTGGCCTCGACGATTCCCAGGCCACCGGGAGTTACCGGGAACAGGGCGATGATCCCGGCCGCCGAGTATGCGAGGAGGACGAGCCAGATGCGGGGCTGGCTGCCGGTCGCGGCGCAGGGCCGCAAGAAGGCAGAGATAGTCGAGGCCGAGACGCCCCACGACGAGTAGGAAGATCTGCCTCCATTCCCTTCCCAGGGCCGCCCGGATCTCGTTGCGTTGCTGCAGTAAGCGATTCTCAAGTCCCGCCAGCAGAGGGTGCGGACGGCGGACCTTGTTCCAGATCCATTGGGCGGCCCTCCCCAACGCCCGCAGCGGTCGGTCCGTTTCAAGGAGCACGGCGCCCAGTCCCATGTACACCACAAACGCGGCGACCCCGATGAAAGCGGCGCTGACCAACGTGTGGTTGAGTCCGGAGTCGCCCAGGACGGTGGGGAGCGTGAGGATCGGGAGCATGAGCAGACCGCCCACCCCGAGGAGCGAAGACGCGGCGAGCCCTCCCGCCGCGGCATCGGAGTTCACCCCGGCGGTTGCAAGCATCCGGTACTGGACCGCCGCGCCCGCAGCGGCGCCACCCGGGAGTGTGTTGGTGACGGTGTTGCCCGCGAGTCCCGCCGTGATCACGGCGAACCAACCACGGGTTCGCAGGACGATCCGTTGGATCGCAAAGTTGCAAACAAAGCTCCCGCATTCGAACAATAAGGCGAGAACGAGCCACACGCCGCTCAACGTGGCCAACTTCGGCCATGCTCCGACCACGGCTGAAAGGCTCGGAAGCACGACGTAGAGGGCCAGGCCCGTGACGAACAGCGCGGCGATACGCGTGACGATGCTCCTGCGGCTTGGCTGGGTCTTCCGTCGATTAGCCATGCTGGAGTCGGCCGAGCCGGGCGTCTCGGGCATCGGAGCCGACGTCACCGGTCACGGATACTCCAAGACGGGGAACAGCACGTCAGCCTGTGGCGTGCCTGCAAAGTCCTGCTCATCGGTGCCCCGGGCCTCGGTGCCAGTGGTCTTCTGCGCCGGGCCGTCTTCCCGTCCCGCACGGTGACCGGTCGTTCCACCATCTTCCGTTACCGGCCGGCCGGAGGACATCACGTGTGAGCCTACGTGTCGCGTTCTTTCGCGCCCCGTCCTCGACCGACAAAGCAGACCTTAGGAACGTGGTGCGTGAAGGATGACACTGAATATGGCTACGAAGACTGCTTCCGCCGGAGCGGCGGCGGCCCGGGATGGCGCCGGCCGGCTGGAGTCCGGATGCGCAGGGCTGCAGGGAGGGACTCGAATCGGAGCGGTGGCTCGAGGCTGACGGCCTCGCCGTCCAATCCAACGTCGATCGTGGCGGCGGAATCGATCTCGAAGCGAACGGTTGTCCATTCCCGCGGGCGGCCCAACGGCGGTCCGTCGGGCACCACCACAACGCCGAGCTTCCCTCCGTCCATCGTCCCCCGGGTGCCCTGAGCGGCGAGCGGGTCGAGCTGGTAGCGGTTGTTGGACACCAAGACGAGCTGAGCCCTCTCGTATTCCGCTCCGCCCGGGTCGCTGAAGCGCAGGTCGAAGGGCACCGCGCCGGGGCCGAGTAGGTCGGGCAGCATCTCGATGACGGTGCGCAGCTTGGCATCGCGGTACTCGGGCGACTGGACGACCTTGCCGTAGAAGCCGATCGACGCGTTGTTCACGAAGACCCGACCGTTGACCTGGGCCAAGTCGATGCGGCGCTCGACACCGTGATGGAAGGCCTCGAGGGCGCCGATCACGTCTTCCCGGTCCACGCCGATGTCGAGTGCGAAGTGGTTGCGCGTCCCGGCAGGTATGCAGACGTACGGAATGTCGTGCCTGGAGGCGACGGCGGCCACGATCGCTTGGGAACCGTCGCCGCCGGCCATGCCGATGACGCCGGCGCCCGACGACACGGCGGCGGCGGCGAGTGACGCCAGGTCGTCGCCCTCCTTCATTACGACCGGCTCGATCCCGCGTTGGCGGCACCGAGCGACGAGGTCGTACCGCTGCGCCTTCCCGCCGCCTGACCTCGGGTTGACGATGAGGGCCGGGTGCACCGGCCCGGAGATCGCTGAATCCGTCATCTCGCCTCTCCCTCTCGCGACGTCGGTTGGACCTTGACACTCTATCATCGATTCTGTAATCTATCATCAGTTCTGTGGTACCGTAACAATAACTGGTCTCCACAGTTACCACAACCACCGAAAGGAGCTGTCATGTTGAAGTCATTGAGTGCATCTCTCATAGTCCGGGGCCTCCTGGCTGTCGCCGTCGGCATCGTGGCGTTGGCGTGGCCGGGGATCACCGTCCTGGCGCTGGTCATTCTGTTCGCCATCTACGCGTTCATCGCGGCCGGCATGGAGGCCGTCAAGGCCTTCAGCAGCGAAAGTGCCGGTCCTGTGATGGGTCATCTGCTGCTCGGTCTGGTCGACGTCGGCGCCGGGGTGATCGCCCTGGCCTGGCCTGGGCCAACCGCACTGGTGCTGGTGTTGCTCGTCGGCGCGTGGGCAATGGTGGCCGGTCTGGTCGAGATCTACGCCGGCTTCGAAGTCGGCGAGTCAGCCGGAACCCGCGCCCTCTTCTTCGTGAGCGGGCTGATCTCGATCGCCTTCGGGATCGTCCTCTTTGCCCGTCCCGGCGTCGGCGCGGTCACTCTGGCCTTGCTGTTCGGCCTGTTCAACCTGGTCTACGGGTTCTGGGCGCTTGTGCAGGGCATCGACCTGCGCCGGGCCCACCGCACTGTGGACTCGCTGGTCGAAGAGCAGCCGCGGCAGCGCGACCAACTAACGTCAGTTATGTAGTGATCCCTCAGTAGTGATCGGGGTCCCCACCCTGGCGGATCCGTCCGAGTCTCGGCCGAGCGGAACCGCCGGGGTGAAACCCGTCTATGACGTCGAGAGAAGGAGGCTGATGTGAGCTCGGTATCCGCGAGCACAATGGGGGGCCCGACCCGGCTGGACCGGCGCAAGGCCCGGACTAGGCAGGCACTGATTGACGCGGCGGTCCGATTGATCGCCGAAGGGCGCGGGGAACGGGCCAGCATCCAGGAGATCACCGAGGCAGCCGACGTCGGCTTCGGGTCGTTCTACAACCACTTCGAGAGCAAGGACCAGCTGTTCGAGACCGCATCGAGCGAGGTCCTCGAGCGCTGGGGCCGCATGATTGACAGGGCATCCGCCGGCATCACCGACCCGGCGGAAGTTTTCTCGATATCACTTCGGCTGTCCGCCCGCCTCAGCTGGACGCATCCCGAAGTGGCCCGGTTCATCACCGGCGCCGGCCTCGACCTCCTGGAGCTACCGGGCGGCCTGGCCCCCCGCGCCTTACGGGACATCGAGGCCGGGCTAGCCGCGGGTCAGTTCAACGTGGCTGACGCGGAGGTCGCTCTCAGCGCCGTCGCGGGTGGCCTCATCGGGTTGCTGCGCCTGCATCAGCAGCATCCCGAACGGGTCGAGGAGGGCTCGGTCGACGAGCTCGCCGAGAGCTGCCTCCGCCTACTCGGCCTCCCAGGCGCCAAGGCCAGACGCCTGGCCCGGCTGGCGCTGCCCGCCACCGAGCCTTGGTGATGCACGGCCCATGAGCCCTCCCAACGCCACGCCGAGGACTCGAGCGGAGATGCTCGAAGCCGGGCGAGCGTTGCGCGCTCGGGTTCCCCGCCGCGGCCACGGCCAATGGACGGCGTCCCCCGACCGTCCTGATCCGCTCGAGATCCTGTCCGGGTCCAACGCCGAACGGCTGCCCGAGCTGGTTCCCGTCCGGAACGGCCGGATGATGGCGTCGCCGTTCTCCTACTACCGGGGCTCCCCGGCAGTCATGGCCGCCGATCTGAGCCGGACACCGTCCACGGGCATTCAGTTGCAGATCTGCGGCGACGCGCATCTTCACAACTTCGGCACCTTCGCCACGCCCGAGCGCACCCAGGTCTTCGATCTGAACGACTTCGACGAGACCCAGCCGCGACCCTGGGAGTGGGACGTCAAGCGGCTGGCGGCCAGCTTGGTGGTGGCGGCCAGGACGGCCGCGCTCTCCGATGCCGACGGCAGGGCCGCGGTCCAGGGCTGCGCCGCGGAGTATCGGGCCGAGATGGCGAAGATGGCACAGCTTTCCGCGTTCGAGGTGTGGCACTCCCGTCTGGACGTGGAGTCGCTTATCGCCGCCGCTCCCGACAAGCCGGCCCGTTCCCGTGTCCAACAGACCGCGGCAAAGGCCCGCCAGCGAACCAGCCTGAAAGTGTTGTCCAAGCTCACAACGGTGCGCGGCGGCCGCCGGGTGATCGTGGAGGATCCGCCGGTGGTGGTTCGCCTCACCGACGCCCAACTCGAACAGGCGCAAGGCTTCGTGAAGGCCTATCTGGCAACCCTCAATCCCGACCGCGACCTCTTGCTGGATCGCTATGAGTTTGTCGACGCCGCCCTGAAGGTGGTCGGAGTCGGAAGTGTCGGCACCCGCTGCTTCGTCGTGCTGCTGGCCGGCAAGGCGGACCTCGATCCCCTGTTCCTTCAGGTCAAAGAAGCCCAGCCCTCGGTTCTCGCTTCCTACGCCGGCCGCTCCCGGTTCTCCAACCAGGGCAAGCGGGTCGTGGTGGGCCAGCGCATCATGCAGGCGGCCAGTGATGTGTTCCTGGGTTGGGCCCGCGCCGGCGAATTCGACACCTACGTCCGCCAGCTGCGCGACATGAAGGGGTCGGTAGCGCTCGACGACGCCAGCCCCGACGGCCTGACGCTTTATGGGCGTCTCTGCGGCGCCGCACTGGCGCGCGCTCATGCCCGAGCCGGCCAGCCGGCCCTTCTCGCCGGCTACATGGAAAAGAGTACGGCTTTCGACGACAGCCTGGCCGCGTTCGCTGTGTCATACGCCGACCAGAACGCCCGGGATTACGAGTCCTTCTTGGACGCGATCCGATCCGGTCGAGTGCCAGCTGAGCCGGCAAGTTGATCGCAAGCAGGCGTTCGTCGGGACACAAGGTCGGTGCGAGGCGGTCGTGACGGCGCTCCGGACCCCTTCTGGCGGCTTCCGATGATCACGAAGTCCAACCAAGGCATCCAGGCCGGCCGGAACCCGGCTGGCTCCGTCCATTGTGTCCACCGGGATCATGGTGACTGCGTTTCGGGAGGCACGGCGATCGGTGCTGCGTCATTCTCGACGATTCCGTCCGGCGCCGTCGTCCTCCAGATCTCAACGACTATTACCTGAAGCGACGCGGCGATGGGGACCGCGAGGAGAATGGCGACGAATCCGCCGAACAGGCCGCCGAGCCAATTCCCGATGTCGGCACCGACAATGACGGCTACGAAGACAACCAGTGGACTGATCCTGACGGTCCGGGCCATGACGACCGGGTTCAAGAAGTGGTTCTCCAAGAAGGTGTAGGCGAGGAAGACGACGAGCGTGACGACCCCTGCAGTGAACGAATGTCCCAGGGCGAAGAGCACCGTCGGGATGCCGGCCAGCGCCCCACCGATTTGGGGAAGGAAGTCGACGAGGGCAACCCAAAGCCCGAAGAGGAGGGCGTAGGGCACGCCTAGGATCGCAAGGGTCACGAAGATCACCGTGCCCGCGATCAGGGAGGTGAGGAAGTCCCCCAATACGAACCCCGAGATCGAACTGCTGACCTTCGAGCCGATCTCCGCGTACCTGGTGGCCCGCTGGGGAGACATCAAGTTCAAGAGACCGGCACGGATCTTCGGAGCCTCGACGAGGAGCATGATGACGAACACAAAGGTCGCCGCCAGCTCGGCCAGGACTGCAAACGCGCCCTTGCCCAGGGACAGGGCCGGTTTGCCCAGGTTCTCCGCGAAGCTGATGATCTTCGGTGAGTTCTTCTGCACCCAGGCCTCAACGTGGTACTTGCGAACGAGATGACCGATCCAGCCCTTCCCGTGTTGCGCCTTGTCCACATAGACAGGCAGCGCATTTGCGAAATGGGTGACGCTGTTGACCAGGGGGTAGCCGAACGCGAAGGCCAGACCGACGAAGATGAGCAGGGATAAGAACGTCACGATGGCGACGGCAGTACCCCGACGTCGTATCTTCCACCGTTGCAAGGCCACGACCGCAGGGTTCAGTACGAGTGCCACGAACGATCCGACCACCACGAGCAGCACGACGTCGCGGAGGCGATAGAGAAGTTGGCCCGCCAGATAGACGGCGACGACAATCGCAACCGTCACCAGGATCGTGCGCAACGGAACGACTCTCAGGTCTGCCCATCGGACAATCCGCGCCCATCTGGACGACGTGCTTCCAGAAGCCGGGCTCGACTCCTTAGATGGCATTGATGCCTCGCTCCGGTTGGAGACCAGCGACTGCTTGCGGGGACATTTCGTCCCCAAGATTCATGATGTCGGCGTGAGCCCGGATGTACCCGCCTGTGCTCCTCGATGGTGCGATCAACTCGGGTCACCTTCTAAGAGAATTGCTCCCAAAGGTTAACTCTCCCGCTCTCACATCTGTGTGATCCGAGAGCGCGCAGACCAAGCGTGTGGGTCTCGAACCGCCCGTGAGCGGCGAAGCATCATGGCGACTGATCCCAGCCTGAACGTGAAGGATGCATGACGCACGCGCCGGACTCATCGGCATCGACGACTCGGACTGCCACTGCACACTGTGCGGTGGTAGTGCCGCCGCGATGAAAGCTAGGGACAAGACCAGGGGGGTCTACGCGAAGCACATGAGGCGATCGATCAGCTCGGGCGACTCGCAGAAGTCGGGTGCTGCACCTGAGTGCCCCCATACTCCTGGCCGCCGAAGGCCCGGAATTGCTACTGGCTTGCTACTCAAATCAGTGGACTGGGTTGTTCTCAGCCGAACTGGGCGGACGGCTCATCGCACCGGAACAGGGCCTATGGATACGGGCGGACCGTCTGGACAGCAGGTATCGCTCTTCTAATCCCAAGGTGCCGGGATCGAGACCCGGGCGGCCCACCAAACCACGCACACCTCAGAACCTCATGTCCGGTCCCGGGTGTCGGACGGCACTGTCCTTCTCGCGCCCGGCCGCCTCCTTGGAGCGGATGACATCGGACAAGCTGGCCACGTCGACCCGCAGGCCTTCAGTCAGCTCGAGGTGCGTCAGCTCAGGTCCGACAACGCCGCAGTGGCTCGCCGGGCGACGCTGGCGTAGCCGCGGCTCACGGCGACGTCGTGGGCGTGAGCGAGGAGATCGCGGGCACGTTCCAGATCCCCTGGCCCCTCGCGGGCCGAGAGCATGCGGCCCCACTGCAGGTGGGTCACGGCGCCGGCGAACTCCAAGTGACCCTTGGCGTTGAGCTCGGCCGCCTGGGCGAAGTGCCTTTCGGCCTCGGTGTAGCGGCCGAGCACCGACTCCAGGCTGCCGCAGTAGTACGCCACGGGGCTTCCGGCCGTCGCCCCGATGAAGAGGACTTGGTCGTCGAACGGCGCGAGCAGATCGAGGAGCAGCCGAGCCGGCGCCTCGGCGCGCAGTTCGGCGGCAACGTCGGCGTACGAGGCCACCGCAAAAATCCAGACGACGTCGTAGGGCAATGAGGTGAGGTCTGCGGCCACGGCTTCGAGCATCTCGCGAGCCGTGTCGACGTTGCCGGCCTCCATCTGTCCTTCGGCCAGCGTCGCACGGAACACCGGGAGTGCCGGGTTCTCGGCCGCGATCTGCTCGATCAACGGGACGAGCTCGCCGTAGCGCCCCTGTTGGCGGCGGACACCGATCATCTCGGCCCCGTAGAAGCCGAAGGCATCGGGCTGTCCGCTCTCCGTGCCGATCTCCAGCGCAGCCGTGGCGAACTGTTCGGCTCTATCGGGTTCCCCGGTCAAGAGCGCATCGGCCGCGTCGTTGAAGAGGGTGACCCACATCATCGTCGGCTGGCGGAGCCCCTCCATCACGGCGTGCATGGTTGCCAGGCAGCGACGGGCCATGTCGAAGTCACCGGCTTGCACCGCGGCCAACCGGCTGTAGGCGCCGGTCCAGAAGAGCAGGTCGGGGTCACCCAGGAGCTCCGACAGTTCCAGGGCTTCCCTTGCATCGACCATTCGCTCGTTGAGGGTGGAGGGGACCTGGAGTGGGTCGCAGACCAGGTTCAGGGTGCGGATGATGGTGTCCGGATCCCCCAACCGCCGCGCCATTGCCCTGGCGGCGTCGGCCAATTCCTGGCGCCGGTCCAGTGTCGTGCCCAAGGCGAGCTCGCTGCACAGCGTGGCCAGGAGCAGCGCCCGCTCGCGTCGGTCGTCATCGCCCAGGGCATGGAGTGCGGACTCCAGCACCGCGACCTTGTCGGCGTCGATGACCCCGATCGAACTGAAGAAGCCGCGGCTGTTCCCCAATGCCGCGGCCACCAGGCGGTCCGTTGCGTCGAGCTCTTGGGCTCGGTGTGCGGCGTCGAGGAACGTCTCCCGGTAGCCCGGCAACCCGGCCTGGCGTTGTGCCTCGCCCAAGGCCAGCCGCAGGTCACAGCCGACGAGGGGTTCGTCCTCCGGCGCCGTCTCCGCGAGGTGGAGTGCCCGGGAGAAGTACCGGACCGCGTCGTCGGGGGCCAGGGCGGCCAGGGCGGCCTCACCGGCCAGCCGGGAGTAGCCGATGGCCTTGGCCGCGTTGGCCGGCTGGCTGGCACTGAGCCAGTGGTGGGCCAGCTCACCGACCCGCGTCCCCGGCGTCTGGGCGACGGTCGCCTCAATGGCTTCCGCCACCTGTTGATGGGCCCGGGCTCGCCGGACCCTCGGCAAGCCCTGGTACAGGGTGTGCTGGGTCAGAGCGTGCGAGAAGCTGTAGCGGCCCGCGACGTCAGGATGCTCGCGCACGAGGGCGGCACCGGTCGCAGCGTCGAGGACGTCGAGCACGTCCTCCTGGCCGAGGTCAACCACGGCGTCGAGCAGGTCGAAATCGAAGTCCCGTCCGATGACCGCTGCCATCGAAAGGACCCGACCTGCCTGCGCACCGAGCCGGCCGACGCGGGCGGAAATGACCTCTCGCACACTGTTGGGCAGCACCATCTCGGACATTTCCCCTGCCGCCGTCCACCGGCCACGATCGTCTTGGTAGATGGCGCCGGTCTCCATGAGACTCCGCAACACCTCTCCGACGAAGAACGGGTTTCCTTCGGTCTCGAGGCGGAGCGCATGGGCGAGGTCCGTCGCGGCCTCCTCGAGGGGTTGCCCGGCCGCAGCTTCCATGAATGCGAGCACGCCCGTGTCGTCGAAGCCCTTCAACTCGATCCGGCTGACATTTGGCTCGCGTTGCAGGGCACCGAGGAGATCGCGGAGCGGGCTGGTGGCTGAGAGCTCGGTGTCCCGAAACGTCGCGAGCACGAGCAGCCGTGCCGACTCGACGGTGCTGACGACATGACGCAAGAGCCGCAGGCTTTGACTGTCGGACCATTGCAAGTCGTCGAGCACGAGCACGGTTGGTTGGAGCGCGGAGGCGGCCGTCAGCAGGCCCGCCACCGCCCCGTAGAGGAGGTAGCGCTCGGTGTCGGGATCCGTCCTCGTCGGTGCCGGAACTCCCCCCAGTCGTTGACCGAGCGCGGGGACCATGGAGGCGATGTCGCCCCCGTGGGCCTCGAGGTGGGTTCGAAGCACGTGCTCGGGCGCATGCGCCACGTAATGATGCAGCGCCTCGGCGAAGGGCGCATAGGAGGCGCTGACGTCTTCCTGGCAACGTCCCAGGAGCACGCAGGCGCCCTCCCTTGCTGCGAGCCGGGCGGCCTCCGCCACCAGTGTCGTCTTCCCGACACCGGCATCTCCCGACACGAGGACGACAGCACGCCCTTCTCGGGCCGCCGCTCGCTTGTATGCGTCGGTCAGCAGGGCCGCCTCGGTCTCGCGGGCGACGACTCCGGTGAGCGGCACGTGCATCAGGCGCGCCGGGAGCGGCACGCCGTTCTCGGCCGCGACTTCGTCGAGCGGCTCCCATCGGACCTCGAGGACCTCCACGGACTCCGGGAGGCCCTTCAACTCGAGCGCACCGATCCGCTCGAAGAGGTAAGGGCTGCGCCGGCCGCCCATCACCCGGACGGCGTCCGTGGTGAGGATCTGGCCGGCATCGGCGTGGGTGCAGAGCCGAGCCGCCTCTATCACCGGGTCTCCGTAGTAGTCGTTGGACTCCAACGTTGCTTCTCCGCCGCTGAGTCCTATGCGCAGCCCGAGATGATGGCGGGCGCCGAGGTTGTCACGGTGGACGGCTTGCTGCATCGCCACGGCGCACGACAGAGCAGCAGAGGTGCTGTGGAACACCACCATGACTCCGTCGCCGAGGCCCTTGACCTCTACCCCTCCGGAGCCAGCAATGGCTCGACGCAGCACCGAAAAGTGGGCCGCGAGCAGCTCGTCCGAGGCGTCCGGACTGATCGCGTAACTGATCTCGGTCGAACCGACCAGGTCGGTGAATAGGACCGTGATGGTCTCGGTGACCGCCAAGGCTCCCCTCCTCCGGTTCCGACCCTGCTGGCGTCAGGGTAGACGGTTCGCAACCGGAGATGCACCGAAACAACTGGCTGGACATGTGACCTGACACGAATCGGTCGTCCGGAGGTGGTGACAGAGCCTTGTCCACCGACCTGAGCGTCGAGGCAGCCGGGACGCCTCGAGCCAGGCTGAAACCGGCCGTCGATGCAATGCTCTCGACACGTTCGAGACGCCCGGGGGTGTGTTCGTCATGGCAAAGACCGTGTTCGGTGGAAAGATCGGCGACGACTGGCGCACGTCGGAGCCGTGGTGGCCTCCGGTCGCCACAGCTCCCGAGGGAGCGCCCAACGTCGTGCTGGTCGTACTCGACGATGTCGGATTCGCACAGCTCGGCTGCTACGGGTCCGACATCGATACTCCCGTGATCGACGGTGTGGCGGCCGAGGGAGTCCGGCTGGCGAACTTCCACACGACGGCGCTGTGCTCGCCGACCCGCGCCTGTCTCCTCACGGGCCGGAATCATCACCGCAGCGGCATGGGCCGGGTCGCCGACCTGGCGATCGGCTTTCCCGGATACTGGGGCCGGCCCCCCCGGGAGAACGGCTTCCTCTCCGAGATCCTCGGCGCGAACGGGTACGCCACCTATGCCGTGGGGAAGTGGCACCTGAGCCCGGAGGGCGAGACCAACATGGCTGCCTCGCGTGGGACGTGGCCTCTCGCACGCGGATTCGACCGCTGGTACGGGTTCCACGGCGGAGAGACGCACCAGTTCATGCCGGCGCTCTATCACGACAACCACGGCGTCCGGCCGCCGCGGGCCATGGAGGACGGGTACCACCTGAGCGCCGACCTGGCCGACCGCGCCATCGAGTTCCTCGGGGACCTACGGGCGGTCGACTCCGAGATGCCCTTCTTCCTCTACTTCGCCACCGGCGCGTGCCACTCACCCCACCACGCGCCCGCCGAGTGGATCCGGCACTATGAGGGCCGGTTTGCGCAGGGGTGGGATCGCTGGCGCGACCAGACATTCGAGCGGCAGCGCGCGCTCGGAATCGTCCCCGAGGCGACGGAGCTCTCACCACGCCCACCTTGGGTCCCGAGCTGGGACAGCCTCGACGACCGGGAGCAGGCGCTCGCCGAACGGTTCATGGAGTGCTTCGCTGCCTACCTCTCGTACACGGACCAGCAGATCGGACGCGTGCTCGACTTCATCGCCGACCTCGGTGACGCCGACGACACGGTCGTGATCGTCGTCTCGGACAACGGCGCCAGCTCCGAGGGTGGAAAGGAGGGCACCATCAACGAAGGTCGGCTCTCGAACTTCGAAGGCGCCGGCGTGGGTGAGATGTACCGGCGCATCGACGAGATCGGTGGGCCGCTGAGCCACAACAACTACCCCTGGGGATGGACCATGGCCGGGAACACACCGTTCAAGCGTTGGAAGCGCGAGGTCCACGAGGGAGGAGTCGCCGACCCCTGCATCGTCCGGGTGCCTTCTCGCATGCGGTCCGCCACCGGAGTGGTCCGCCGGCAGTACGCCCACGCGGTCGACGTGCTCCCGACCGTGCTCGAGTTGGCCGGCGTCCATGCACCCCCCGAGATCGACGGGATCGCCCAGTCGCATCTCGACGGCATCAGCTTCGGCTACGTGCTCGGGGAGGGAGGGCAGCTCGAGCGCGACCGGCACCGCACCCAGCACTTCGAGATGCTCGGGTCGCGGGCCCTCTACCACGACGGATGGAAGGTGGTGACCTTCCATCCGGTCGGCCCGCTCTACGACGACGGCCTCCGGGCGAGCGCTCCCTTCGACGACGACGTCTGGGAGCTGTATCACGTGGCGGAGGACGTGTCGGAGGTGCATGACCGAGCCGCGGAGTTCCCGGAGAAGGTTGCCGAGCTGGTGGCGCTGTGGTGGGAGGAGGCGAGGCGCAACGACGTCCTCCCTCTCGACAACCGGGTGCTCGAGGCGATCGCCCACAAGCACGACCGGCAGCGCCCCCAGCAGACGTACCGCTACTTCCAGGGCGGCGCCCAGGTGCCCGAATGGGTGGCGGCGGACGTTCGCAACCGGTCGCACGCGATGTCGGTGACCGTCGAGATCCCCGAGGGCGTCGTCCCGTCGGGCACGTCTGCTCGCGCTCGGCTGCGCTTTGGGAGGGTGGTCGTTGCACGTGCTCGACGGCCGGTTGCGCTACGTCCACAACCTGCACGGACACCGGCTGTACGAGGTCACCGCCGACACCGGGCTCGGACCGGGTCGGCACCACCTCGAGTTCCGGTTCGAGAAGGACGAAGCCGCCGGTGGGCTGGCCGCATTGTTCGTGGACGGCCGGCGGGTGGGGGAGGCCGAGGTGGAGCGGTTCACCCCCGTCGCGTTCAACGAGGTCGGCATCGGGCTCACGTGCGGTTACGAGTGGGGCCCGTCGGTCGGAGGCGACTACGAGGCGCCCTTCCCCTTCGTCGGCACCATTGTCCGAGCCGAGGTCAGCGTCACCGGTCCTGTGGTGCACGACCCGGTCGCGGAGGTGGCGGCAATTCTGGCCTCGCAATGAGCACGTCCGGCCGTCTGCCGGTTCGGCGGTGCCGGGCCGATCCGCGCCATAGTTGTCAGCCGTGAAGGCAGTGCGGGCCCGCGAACCGACGTCCACCACCTACTCGGCGGCTCAGAGGCGCACCATCACCGTGGCGCTCGAACTGTTCTCGCAGTACGGCGTCGCCGGGACGTCGTTGCAGATGATCGCGGACGAGCTGGGAGTGACGAAGGCCGCCGTGTACCACCAGTTCAACACGAAGGACGAGATCGTCCTCGCGGCGGCCGAGGTCGAATTGGCGCAGCTGGAGAGTGTCGTCGACGCCGCGGAGGCCCAGCCCTCCTCGAAGCTGGCGCGCAATGTCCTGCATAGAGGGCATCGTCGACCTCACGGTGGCCCGCCGCCGCACCGTCAACGCGATCCTGAGCGACCCGGTGGTGGTGGGGTTCTTCGCCGACCACGAGACCTGGCGCGATGTCATGCACCGCCTCCGCCGTCTCCTCATCGGGGATGACGCCGGACCCGAGGCGCGGGTGCGGACGGCCATGCTGGTCGCTGCCATCAGCGGTGCCGCCACGCACCCCTTCGTCGCCGATCTGGACGACGAGGTGCTCCGGATCGAGCTCCTGCGCCTGGCCCGTCGCTTCCTCGGCCTCCCCGGCTGAGCGCCGCGTCGCCTGCCCGCTCGGCTCTGGTGGCCCTCGAAGCGTCAGCGCGCCTGCTGGAGGTAGACGTTGAGACGACGGATCTTGCCCTCGTCGCTGAACTCGAACACCGTCATGGAGTTGACGACGTTGACGCCGCCAGAGCGGAAGTGCCGCTCCTCGATCTCGAAGTACACGAGGGAGTCGATTTCGGAGATCCGCAGCACCGTGGTCTCGAACGATTCCGTGGCCCGAGCCCACCCGGTGATCATCTCGGTGTACTGCTGCCAATCCTGCACTTCGAGGAACGTGCCGATCCGCTCGAATTCGTCCACCGCGACGAACTCGGCCAGGGGAGCCCAATCGGCCGCACTCTCGAGTCCGGGCACCAGACGCTTCATCGTCTGCTCGTACTCGAGGACCGTGCGCGTCAACGGGCCCGCGTGATCGGCACCTTGAGTCGGGTCGCCCGTGGAGCCGTGCTCTGCCGTCATGGCATCTCCCTCGATCGATCCGCACCCACACGTCGGGGACCGCGAGGCAGCATGTGAGGCAGGTCCTCCGTGGTGAGGATGCCGGGTGGCGCCTGGCACACGTAGGGGATGGCGTTGACCAGCCCGTTGGCGTTGTACGCGGGCACGAACGATGCGAGATCCTCGAGCGGCACGGGGAACGGCATGCGTCAGGTCGAGCGGCGCGTCGCCATGGATCCGGATGCGCCAACCGGTGGGCTGGAGTCCCCAATCGGGTTCCACGTCCATGGCGACGAAGCCGTACTGGGTGAAGCGGATCCGGTCGACGCCGCCACTCCGACCGTTGATGATGATGCGCTGCGCGGCGGCGGTCCCGGCCTTGATCTCGCCGGCCACGATCGTGATGTCCTGCTTTGCCGCCGCCACGCCGCCTTCGGAGGTCCAGTCGTCGATCTCGAAGCCGGCGATGTCCGCCAGGACGCTCAGCGGGGGCTGGTACTCGCCGAACAGATGGTTTCTGCCGCCGTTCGGGATCGAACTCCGCCAGCGGCTTGCCGAACCGCATCTGCTCCATCACCATGTGCGCCGACGGGCGGCGGGACAGGTCGCCGAATTCCTCGATCTCGATGAGGTCGACGCGTCGCTGTATCGACAGCAGGGCGAGCGGAAGGGTCTCGGTGATGAATCCCGGGTCGCTCCCACTCGCCCAGACGGACGCGCTGCCCCTCTCGCAGGCCTCCTTCACGCGAGCACGATTCACGTCGCTCATCCTCACGCCACGAGCGAACAGATCGCTGATGGTGGTGACGACGTTCGTCCCGGCCGCCAGCAGCGCCACCAGGTCCTCGACCAGCTCGTCTTCGGTGAGGCCGGCCCGGGTCTGCCCCCGGCCGGTGGCACGCGGCATGTAGACGCAGCAGTCGGCATCGACCTTCAGCACGGCGTCACGATCGGTCGTGGCCAGGACGCCGGTCGGTCCCTCGCCGCAGAGCTCGCCCGCATCGACGCCGTCCTTCGCCGGCGTCGTAGACCAGCACCGCGACGAGATCGAGCAGCGGGTTGCGGATCACCTCCCGCAGCGCCCGCTGGCCCGTGTTTCCGGTCGCCCACTGCATCACCCGAACGCGCGAAGAGCTCACACGCCCACCTCCCTGCTCGTGCGGCCGAAGCTAGCCGATCGACTAGCCTGCGCCAACTCGGTCCACGGTGTCGGGCCGAGAGTCGGTTCAGCCGGTGACGACGGGAAGCGAGTCCCAGCCCCGCACCGTCGAGGTCGGGGCCCGGCGGGCGTTGTCCCAGTCGACGTCCCACTCGGGAAACCGCGTGAGCACCTCGTCGAGGGCGACGCGCCCCTCGAGCCGCGCCAGAGCGGCGCCGAGGCAGAAGTGGATGCCGTAGCCAAAGGTGAGGTGCTGGCGGATGGTGCGGTGGATGTCGAACCGGTCGGGCTCGTCGTACTTGTGCTCGTCGCGGTTGGCGGACCCGGTGAGGCAGACGATGGCGCTCCCCGCCGGCACGACCTCGTCGTACAGCTCGACGTCGCGTGCCACGTAGCGGGCGACGTGCGGCGTCGGTGGCTCGAAACGCAGGAGCTCCTCAATGGCATTGTTGACGAGCGAGCGATCCCCCACGAGGTCGCGTCGCTGTGCGGGGTGTTCCGCCAGCACCTTGCCCATCCAGCCGATGAGGCGATTGGTGGTCTCGTTGCCGGCACCGGAAACGACGCTGACGTACATGAGCACTTCGTCGCGGGTGAGCCGCCGCGTCGTCCCGGTCTCGTCCTCGAACTCGACGAACAGGAGCTCGCTCATGAGGTCGTCGGAGGGATGGGTGGTGCGCCAGTCGATGTAGTCGGAGAAGAAATCGGCTTGTCCGATGTTGTCGGCCGCCACGTCCATGGGCTTGCCCGGGTCGGTACGCAACGAGGCGTCGGCCAGGTTGCGAGCCTCCTCCTGATCGGACTCGGGTACCCCGAGGAGCATCCCGATCGTTCGCATGGGGATTTGCGCACCGAGATCGGCCACGAAGTCGAAGCGCCCGGCACCGACGAGGGGATCGAGGCACGCGTGCGCAGAACCCGCGGACCTCGTGCTCGAGAGCGAGCATCTTCTTGGGCGTGAACACTCGGGAGAGCAGGCCCCGGTGGACGTCGTGCAGCGGGGGATCCTCGAAGATCACGATCCCGGGCGGCATCTCGATGTTCGCCTTGATGAACTCGAGCACCGAGCCGCGGGCGGAGCTGAAGGTGTCGCGATCGATCAAGCCCTGCTGGACGTCGTCGAATCGGCTCACGGCATAGAAGTCGTACTCCTCGTTGTAGTAGAGGGGCGCCTCATGTCGCAGCCGCTGGTACACGGGATAGGGATCGGCGTCGATCTGACGGTCGTACGGGTCGTAGTAGACGTCGGTCCTGGTGGTCATCGCATCCTCCCGCGCCGCCGATCCGGTCCGGTCCGGTCGCCCGTCGGCCGCACGTCCGGTTCGAGAACCCATCGTTCGTGCCGAAGACTAGCCGGACGGCTCGCCGGAGACTAGCCGATCGTCTAGCCTCCCCGTGATAGACGACGGGCGGTGGCCATCCACCCGGCGCGGACCCGCCGTCGGGACGAGGTGCCCGGGCCCGCCGCCGTGCTTTGATCGTGGGTGAGGGGACGACGTAGGGCGCCGCAACCGCTGGTCTGCACCCGATGCCGGCACCCGAGCGCAGGGAGAAGGACGTGTGACAACCGTAGGAATCGCAACGGGCGCCGGCCGGGGGATGGGACTCGCCTGCGCCCAGCGCCTGGTCGGGATGGTCGATGTCGTGCTGCTGGTGGACCGGAGCGAGGCCTTGTTGCTCGAAGCGTCCAGGAGCCTGTCCGGGACGGGCCCGGCCACGGTGGAGCCGTTTCCGCTCGACGTCACCGACGCGAACGGATTGGCGGGGCTGGCGGCCCGGGTCTCGGAGCTCGGGACCCTTCGCGCGGTGGCGCATGCGGCGGGGATCTCGCCCACGATGGCCGATTGGCGGGCCATCTTCACTGTCGACCTCGTCGGGACGGCCATGCTGGTGGAGTCGTTGCGCCCGCTCGTCACCGACGGGACCGCGATCGTGTGCTTCGCGTCCATGGCGGCGCACCTCGCCGTCAAGGAGACCGACCCTGCCGTCGATGCCGTCCTCGACGACCCCCTTCACCCCCGGTTCGTCGAGCTGGTGCACGATGCCATCGGACCGTCCGTCGAGGACAGCGGCATCGCCTATGCCTGGGCGAAACGAGGCGTCCAGCGTCTTGCCCGGCGAGAAGCGGTTGCTCTCGGGCGGGTCGGTGCCAGAGTCTGCTCCATCTCGCCCGGCATCATCGACACGCCGCAGGGCCGGCAAGAAGCGGAGAGCCACCCCTTCATGAAGGAGCTGGTGGACATGACGCCGCTCGGCCGCGAGGGCCGCTCGGAGGAGGCCGCCGCTCTGGTGGCGTTCTTGCTCTCGAGCGAGGCGAGCTTCGTCAACGGGATCGACGTCCTCGTCGACGGGGGTGTCTGCGCTGCGATCGACAGCCGGGCGGGCAATGGGTAATTCGACCGGCAGGTCGACGTCATGGACGGACCCGTTCGACGACAGGGAGGCCATTCTCCGGCTGAAGGCCCGCTACTTTCGTGCCATGGACACCAAGGATTGGACCGGGTTACGCCGGGTCTTCGCCGATGACGTGGTCATGGACACCACTGCATCGGGCGGAGGTGTGATCATCGGAGCCGACGCGTTCCTCGCCTTCCTCCGGGAAGCCATCGGCGACGTGGTCACCGTCCACCACGGCCACACTCCGGAGATCGAGCTCACGTCACCGACGACCGCAGCGGGCATCTGGGCCATGGAGGACATGCTGCGCTGGCCCGATGGCTCTCAGATGCACGGGTACGGGCACTACCACGAGACCTACGAGAAATTGGATGGAGACTGGTGCATCAAGACGTCGATTCTCACCCGGCTCCGGATGGATCTCACCGACCCTGCCGGCGGGCCCGCGCCGGGGCCCTTCGGCTGAGGGCGCCTCAATGACGCACGGGATGCACGTCCGGCATGGTGTTCGGGTGCCGCTTCGACTTTCGCAACCCCGACTTCGCCGGCACGACGATGGCGGAGCGCTATTCCGCCGCCCTCGACATGGCCCAGTGGGCAGACTCGCTGGGCTGTGTGAGCATCGCCGTCTCGGAGCACCACGGCTCGCCCGATGGCTACCTCCCGAGCCCGGTTCCCATGCTCGCGGCAATGGCGGCCCGGACCACGAACGTACGATTCGTCGTGGCGGCGTTGATCGCCCCGTTCCACGACCCGCTCCAACTCGCCGAGGAGATGGTGGTGCTCGACCACCTGAGCAGAGGGCGGGTCGATCTGATCGTGGCCGGTGGCTACGTGCGCGAGGAATTCGCCATGTTCGACGTGCCGATGCGGGAGCGGGGCGCACGGGTCACGGAGATGGTGGCGACCCTGAAGGCGGCGTTCACCGGGGAGCCGTTCACGTACCGGGGGCGGACGGTACGCGTCACGCCGGCACCGTTTCGACCAGGCGGCCCGACCATTTCGCTCGGCGGCAGCAGCGAGGCAGCCGCCCGGCGGGCGGCCCGGATCGCCGATGGGTTCGTCCCTTCCGTGCCCGAGGTCTGGGAGTTCTATCGGAGCGAGGTGCAAGCTCTCGGGCGTCCCGACCCGGGCCCGAGCCCGATCGGGGAGAACAGGGTGGTCGCCCTGGCCGAGGATCCGGAGAAGGGCTGGGAGCAAGATGGGGCCGTTCTTCCTGCACGAGACGAATGCGTACGGCCTGTGGCAGGCGCAGGACGGTGTCGCGTCCCCGTTCCGCACCGTCCGCGACGTCGACGAGCTGCGTGCCGTTGGTCAGTACCGAGTCGTCACGCCGGAGCAGTTCGTGGAGGAGCAGAGGGCGGCCCCGTTTCCCTTTGCGTTCTTCCACCCCTTGTGCGGCGGGATGCCGATTGAGCTGGCCTGGTCGAGCCTGCACCTCTTCGAGCGCGAGGTGCTGCCCGCCTTCGGCTGATGGAGCGGCGAACCGCAGGTCGGGACGTCGTTGCCGACGGGCCGATTCGGGCGGGAGGTGATCGGATCCTTTGGCATGATCGCGGGGTGATCACGATGTCGGTCGACGAGTTCGAGGGGCTCGTGGCCGACGCGCTCGACGAGATTCCGGTCGAGCTCCGCGGCGCCATGGAGAACGTGGCCGTGCTCGTCGACGACGAGAGCCCGCCCGGTGGCCTGTTCGGTCTCTACGAGGGCGTGCCCCTCACCGGTCGAGGCAACTACTCCGCGTCGATGCCGGACCGCATCACCATCTTCATGGCCACCATTTGCACCACGGCGCAGAGCCCGGGCGAGGTGGTGCAGATCGTGCGCAAGACGGTGATCCATGAAGTGGGGCATCACTTCGGGATCGGGGAACAGCGTCTGCGGGATCTGGGCTGGGGGTAGACGGGCCCGGGCTCGGTGCGGTGGCGCCGTGCCCACCGGCACCGGGCGGCGGCGGCCCGGTAACGTACCCGGCGCACGCCACGCAACACCCTGGGAGGCACCGTGGAGACCGAAGCCGCTGTTCTGTGGGATGGCGAGGACCGCTGGAGCGTCGAGCCGATCGAGCTCGACCCGCCCAAGGAGGGTGAGGTCCTGATCCGTCTGGCCGCCTCGGGCATGTGCCACTCCGACGAGCACCTCCTGACGGGCGACATGCCGGTCCCGCGCCCCATCATCGGCGGCCACGAGGGCGCCGGCGTGGTCGAGGAGGTCGGACCCGGGGTGAACGGTCTCGCGCCGGGCGACCACGTGGTGCTGGGCTTCGTCCCGGCCTGCGGCAAGTGCCCCCCCTGCGCCACCGGTCACTCGAACCTCTGCGACGTGGGTGGCATCCTCATGTCGGGCCGGCAGCTCGACGGCACCGTGCGCCACCACGCCCGCGGGCAGGACGTGGCCACCATGGTCTGCCTCGGTACCTTCGCTCCCTACACGGTCGTCAACCAGGCCTCGTGCGTGAAGATCCTCGAGGACATCCCTCTCGACAAGGCCTGTCTCGTCGGCTGCGGCGTCACCACCGGGTGGGGCTCCTCGGTCTACGCCGCCGACGTGCGACCGGGCGACAACGTGGCCGTGATCGGCATCGGGGGCATCGGGGCCTCGGCGGTGCAGGGCGCGCGCCTGGCCGGTGCCGAGATGATCTTCGCCGTGGACCCGGTCGAGTTGAAGCGGTCACTGGCCCCGTCCTTCGGGGCGACGCACGTGGCGGCGTCGGTGGAGGAGGCCTTCGCGCTCATTCAGCAGGAGACCTGGGGGCACATGTGCGACAAGGTGATCTGCGCCATGGGCGTCGGTTCGGGAGCGATGATGGACTCCATCCTGGGTCTCGCGGCCAAGCGCGGCAGGGTGGTCGTCACCAACATCCACCCCTACAGCGAGACGGCGGTCACGATGAACCTCATGATGCTGACCATCTACGAGAAGCAGGTCGTGGGCAGCATCTTCGGCTCGGCCAACATCCACTCCGACATCCCCAAGCTGCTCAAGCTGTACCGCAACGGGCAGCTCGATCTCGACTCCATGATCACCAGCACGTACAAGCTGGGTGACATCAACCAGGGCTACCAGGACATGCGGGACGGCAAGAACATCCGCGGCGTCCTCATCTACGACAGCTGAGGACCCACCTCAGGCCGCTGCGCGCGCGGAGCCGTCGCCCAGATGTCGTTGCAGCGCTCGCAGACGTCCTCGGGTACGACGCCCACGCGCATGAGCACGGCGAACACCTTGCAGCCGAGGCACAGGCCGAAGACGGACTCGAGAAGGGCGGCACTCGCCAGCAGCGCCAAGACGACCTCGGCCGCGGTCCAGTAGCCGAGGCCCGTCAGCATCAGGGCGGTCACGGAGAAGGCCACGCCCACGCCCTGGGCGAAGCGCTTGGGCGGCCCGGCCACGGGCCGCTCGGGGATCCCCAGCCGCGGCGTGACCACACGGGTGACGACCTGCCCGAGCGGGCTGAGCGTCGGGCCGGTCAGCACGCGGGCCACGAAGCCGTAGGCGATCACGAAAGTGGCCCACTCGAGGCCGAAGGCGATGGTCACGATGCACATGACCAGCACGCCCCCCGCCACCAGGCGGGCCGAGACCTCGTTCACCGGGTTGGGGAAGGTGAACAGCGCCCGCAGCCTGCCCCCGGCGTCCCGAGTCGTGACCTCGCTGTCCATGACCTGCTCCTCGTCCCGAAACGGATAACCCTGACCATTTTAGTCGGGATTCGATGGGACGTGTCGGCGACGGGGTCTCGCCGGCTCGATCCGACCCCGGCCCGGCCGGGCCTCAGACGCCGGCCGGCGGCACCGGCTGGGGCGGCGGCGGTCCGACGTAGCGGGCCGCGGGGCGGATCAGGCGGTTGTGGGAGGCCTGCTCCATGACGTGGGTGCTCCACCCGATCGTCCTTCCGGCGGCGAAGGTCGGTGTGAACATCTCACGCGGGATGCCGCACGTGTGCATCACCACGCCGGCGTAGAACTCGACGTTGGTGTACAGGTGGCGCCCCGGCTTCAACTCGGCCAGCACGTCGACGATCGTGCGCTCGACCGACTGGGAGAACTCCACCAGCGGGCCCCCCAGCCGCTCGGTGACCGAGCGCAGCAACACCGAACGCGGGTCGTCCGTCTTGTAGACGCGGTGGCCGAAGCCCATGATGCGCTCGCCGCCCTCGACGGCCCGGCGGATGTGGGCCTCGGCCCGGTCGGGCGTGCCGATGGCGTCGAGCATGTCGAGCGCCCGGCTGGGGGCCCCGCCGTGCAGCGGGCCCGACAGCGCCCCGATGGCGGCCACGATCGCCGCTCCGAGGTCCGCACCCGTCGACGTCACCACGCGCGCCGTGAACGTCGACGCGTTGAACCCGTGGTCGATGGTGAGGATCATGTACTGCTCGATGGCCCGGGCGTGGACCGGGTCCGGCACCTCCCCGGTCAACATGTTGAGGTAATTGGCGGCGAAGCCGAGGTCGTCCCTCGGTTCGACCGGGTCGTCGCCGTTGCGCAGCCGGTGGGCGGCGGCGAGGATCGTGGGCACGACCGCACAGAGGCCCAGCGCCTGGTCGTACAGCTCGTCGGCGGCGATGTCGTGCGTCGGGCGCCAGCCGAGCTCGGCCCCGAGCACGGACACGGCGGTGCGCAGCACGTCGAGCGGTGCCCCGAGCGGGGCCAGCGCGGGCAGCAGCGCGCGCACTCCGGGCGGCAGGGCCCGCCGCCGCCGCACCTCGTCGCCGAAGGCGGCCGCGGCCGCCGCGTCGGGCAGCTCGCCGCGGAAGAGCAGGTGCCAGACGTCCTCGAGCGAGCGGGCCTCGGCCAGGTCGACGGCGGAGTACTGGCGGTAGTGGAAGAAGCCTTCCTGGCCGCGGACGTCGCCGACGGTCGTCTCGGCCACGACGACACCCTCGAGCCCGGCCGGGACGTCCCCGCTCGTCTCCGTGGCGGGCCGGATGCGGGCGACCCCCATCAGGTCGCGCAGCGACACGACGCCCACGCAGCGGTCGCCCTCGACCACCGGCAGGTGGCGGTAGTGGTGCGAGGTGAGGCTGCCCCAGGCGGCGTCCGCCCGCTCGTCGGGACCGAGGACGTCGGGTCGCGACGTCATCCACAACCGCACCCGCTCGTCGCCGGGGTCGCCGGCTCCGGCGGCCGCCCGCAGCAGGTCCCGCTCGGTCAGGATCCCGACCACCTTGCCCTCGTCGGTGACGACGACCGAGCCGGTGTCGGCCTCCTGCATCACCCGGGCCGCCGCCGCCAGGGTGTCGTCGGCGCCGCACGTCACGGCGGGCGAGGTCATCAGGTCGCGCACGATGGTTTCCATACGTCCACTATGCCGTGCCGTCCGAGCGGATTGTAAACGTTGATCAAGTCAATATAAAGTACCCGTCGTGGACCGGATGCTGACCACGGAAGAGGCCGCCCGGCGCCTCGGCGTCAAGGTGCCGACGCTGTACGCCTACGTCAGCCGGGGCCTCCTCGAGTCCTACCGCGACCCGAGCCGGCGGGGCAGCCTCTTCGACCTGGCGGCGATCGAGGCGATGGCGGCGCGCAGTCGGGGCGGTCGCCAGACGGCCACCCGGCTGGCCACCATCACCACCGGCGTGACCCAGCTCGACCAGGAGCTGGGCCCGATCTACCGCGGCCGCACGGCCACCGGGCTCGCCGCCGCCACCGGCTTCGAGGAGGTGGCCGAGCTCCTTTGGCAGACCGACGGTGCGGACGCCGACTGGTCGTCGCCCGACCTCGGCGCGTGCCCGCTCACGCACACGCTCGACCGCATGCGCTGGGCCCTCGTGCTGTGCGGGGCGACCGACCCGCTCCGCTCCGACCTGCGACCCGTCGCCGTGGCCAGCGCCGCCCGCCGCGCCACCGCCGCGCTGACCGCGTCCGTGGGCCCGCCGCCGGCCACCGGTGAGGAGGGTGCGCCCATCGCGGCGCGGCTGGCGGCGCGCTTGACCCCGCCCGCGGCCGGCGTCCCGGTCGCGGCGGTGAACGCCGCCCTCGTCCTCATGGCCGACCACGAGCTCGCCACCTCGACCATGGCGGTGCGCGTGGCGGCGTCGGTGCGCTCGGATCCCTACGACGCGCTGCTCGCCGGGCTGGCCACTCTGGCCGGGCCGCTGCACGGCGGGGCGAGCCAGCTGGCCTACGAGATGCTCGTGGTCGCCGAGCGCGACGGGGTGCCGCGGGCCCTCAACGACGTGCTGCGCGAGCAGGGCCGCCTCCCCGGCTTCGGGCACTCGGTCTACAAGAACGGGGATCCCCGCTTCGCCGCGCTGCTCGCCCTCGCCGAGCCGCTGCTCAGCGACGAGCGCCGGGCCATCCTGCACGAGGTCATCGCGCTGGCGGCGGCGCACGACGTCCCGCTGGCGAACTGCGACCTGGCGCTCGCCGCACTGAGCTGGGGCACCGGCATGCCGCCCGACACCGGCCGCACGATCTTCGCCGTCGCCCGCGTCACGGGGTGGACCGCCCATTACATGGAGGAGCTGACCGAGCGTCCCCTACGCTTTCGGGCCCGCGCCGTCTACAGCGCGTAGGTCAGGTGGAGCGGGTGGGCCGCGCCTTCACCCGGGACCGACGACGACGGCGGACGGGTGCCCCCCGAGGTGGATCGGGCGACCCACGGCGCCGGTGGCGAGCGTCACCGGGACGAGCGAGCCCGCCTGCTGGGTCACCCAGGCGGTCGCGCCGTCGGGGCTGAGCGCGATGCCCTGGGCGACGTCGGGCAGGGTGACGGGGGCACCGACGACCAGACCGAGCGTCGAGACCGACACGACATCAGCGCCGCCGCAGACATAGGCCGCGGCACCCGCGGGCGCCACCGCGATGCCGGTGGGATTGATCGGCAGCGCGACGGTTCCGCCCTCCCGGAGCGTCACCGGGTTCACGGCCGTCAGGGAGCGGTTGCCGAAGTTCCCCACCAGCACCTCGCCCGGGGCCACGGCGATGGCCTGCGGGCCCGGCCCGACCCCGATGGCGGTGCCGGCCTGCATGGTCGCGACGTCGATGGGCGTCACCTCGTTGCTCCCGAAGTCAGCCACGAACGCGGTCGCGGCGCCCGACGGAGCGGTGTAGACGGCGACGGCGACAGGTTCGCTCCCGACCGTGATCGGCGTCCCCGCCCGCCACGTCCCGAGGTCCACCGGGGTGACGGAGTTCGAGTCGAGGTTGGCCACGAGCGCCACGCCCTTGCCGCGCGTCCCGCCGGGCGCCACCGCGACGGCGTCGGGCTCCACGCCCACGCCCACCGAGCGCACCACGGCGTGTGTGGCCGGGTCGACCTCGTGCAGCGTGTCGTCTCCCTGGGTCACGACGAGCAGCCCGGCGTTCCCGGCCGTGTAGGCCAGCGCGGAGGGCAGGCTGCCCACGGGGACCCGGGCTCCGGCACGGTGCGTGGCCAGCCGCACCGGGGTGATGGCCGCGCCCGGCAGCGTCACGGAAGCGCCCGCCGTGACCCACGCCACCGTGTGCACCGTCGTGGCGCCGCCCGAGCGGGTGCAGCCCACGAGTGCGGGCGCGGCGAGGGCGAGGGAGAGCAGCACCGCCCCGCGCCGCCGCGCCGTGCGCGTCAGCCCCGCGCGCACGCCGCCCCGGCGGGCCGGTCCGCCGCGCTCCAACCGGCAGCGTCGCCCTCGGGCCAGAAGTCGCCGGTGACACGGTCCTGCTCGTAGGTCACGGGTGGGGGCACCCCGGCCACCAGGGCACGCAACGCCCCGAGGAGCGCCTCGACGTCCTCGCTCGAGGTGCCGAGGCCGCAGCTCGCCCGCACGGCGCCGGGAATCGCACCCTTGTCGCCCCGGCGTACGGCCTCCCGCGCCCGCGTGACGCCCGCGCTTCCGACCCCGAGCAGCCGGATCAGGTAGGGGTGCGCGCAGAAGCAGCCGTGCCGCACGCCGATCCCGAACTCCGCGCTGAGCCGGGCCGCCACCAGCGCGTGGTGCATCCCCTCGACGGTGAAGGTCGCCACGGCCAGCCCGCGTTCGTCCTCGGGACCGGCCTGGGCCCGCGGCCCCAGCACGTGGATACCGCCGATGGCGCGCAGCCCGTCGAGCAGCTGCGCCGAGAGCGCAGCCTCGTGGGCGCCGATGGCGTCCCAGCCGATCCGCTCCAGCTCGTCCATCGCCGTGCCGAACGCGACCGCCCCGACCACGTTGGGCGAGCCCGCCTCCTCGCGCTCGGGGGGTTCGGTCCAGATGACCTCGTCGAGGTCGACCAGGTCGACGGCGCCCCCGCCGGCCAGGAAGGGATCGCCGGTCTCGAACGTACGCCGCGGGCCGATGAGGGCGCCCGCGCCGAAGGGGGCGTAGAGCTTGTGACCGCTGAAGGCCATGAAGTCGGGTCCCGCCGGCAGCGGGCGGTGCGGTGCGAGTTGCGCCGCGTCGAGGAGGACGGGCACGCCGCGCTCGTGCGCGGCCGCGCAGATCTCCTCGACCGGTGGGAGCCACCCGGTCACGTTGGAGGCGCCGGTCATGGCCAGCAGGGCGGGCCGCCGCCCGTCGTCGAGCACCTTCACGACGTCGTCCGTGCCGAAGGTACCGTCGGCGCCGCACTCCACCCAGCGCCGGGTCGCCACCCGGGCCCAGGGGAGCAGGTTGGCGTGGTGCTCGACGACGGTCGTCGCCACCACGTCGTCGGGGTCGAGCCGGAGCCGGTAGGCCAGGTGGTTGATGGCCTCGGTCGTGTTGCGCACGAGCACCACCACGTCGTCCGCCGTCGCCGCCTCGCCGCCGCCGGGCCGGCGGGCGAAGCGGTGCACGCTGTCGCGGGCGGACTCGTACTCGGCCGTCGCCCGACGGGACTTGTAGCCCGCACCGCGGTGCACGCTCGAGTACCAGGGCAGGAAATCGGCGACACGGTCCGCGACCGCCTGCAGGGCAGGGGTCGAGGCGGCGCAGTCGAGGTCCCGGTAGGGGCGCTCCACGCCATCGAGACACGGGACCGCCACGTGGGCGCCGACGAGCGGCGCGGCTGCAGCCTCCATTGTCACGCCGACACAATACGAAGTGTGGGCGCGGTGCGGTACTTAGGGCGCGCCCGTGTTGCAGTCAGGGCCGGCCGGCAGGGTCGACGCGAACCACACCGTCTTGCCCGGACGGTCGCGTCGCATGTCGATGCCCCAGGCGTCGGCCAACGTCTTGACGATGGACAGCCCGCGGCCGCATGGCGCGTCGACCGCGGGTTCCAGGGGGGTCGGGCGGCCGCCGGCGGCATCGGTGACCTCGACCACGACCTGGCGCGTCTCGCCGACGACGTGCACCGTCACCTCGAATTCGGTGGCCGCATGGCGCACGGCGTTGGTGGCCAGCTCCGAGAGCATGAGCACCACCGCGTCCGCGTCGTCGGCGCGCCCCTCGGGCAGTCGCCCGAGCAGGAAGCGGCGGGCCTGGCCGACGGAGGCCGCGGTGGCCGGGAACCGGCGGGAGTCCACAGCCGACCCTCCTCCGGCGCCCCCGGCGGGGCGCCGGGCGGTCCTGGGCTGGTTCCCTCGGATCGTGGTGCTCTGCATACCGGTTGCGGTAGTTCTGCCCCCGGGCCGCAACCGCTAAACCGGCCGCGGGCGCGCTGCAACCGGCACGCAACCGCGCCCCTGCCCGGGCGGGGCGCTACCCTGCCCTGCCGTGGAGGAGCGCTACGAGGCCGAGCTCACCCGGTCCGCCGCCGTCCTCGACGGAGTGGACCGGGCGCTCGAGCGCCTGAGCGACGGGACCTATGGATCCTGTGAGTCCTGCGGCGCCCCCATCGTGGGCACCGACCTCGAGGCGGACCCCACCCGCCGCATGTGCGAGCAGCACCTGGCCCTCGGGTAGGCCGGCCCCGGAGGGCCGGCCGTCAGCCGCCGACCTTGAGGCGCTTGGCCGAGTCGAGGCGGGCCGCCACGTCGGACCAGTTGACGACGTTCCACAGCGCGGCGAAGAAGTCGGCCTTCACGTTCTTGTACTGCAGGTAGAAGGCGTGCTCCCAGGCGTCGAAGACGAGCAAGCGGGACGGAGCCGTTGCCGACGTTGCCCTGGTGGTCGTAGACCTGCTCGACGATGAGGCGCCCGGCCAGCGGCTCGTAGGCGAGCACACCCCAGCCCGAGCCCTGGATGGTGGAGGTGGCCTGGGTGAAGTGGGCCCTGAACTTGTCGAAGGAGCCGAAGTTCTCGTCGATCGCCGAGGCCAGCGCGCCGTCGGGCTTGTCGCCGCCGTCGGGGCTCTGGTTCTTCCAGAAGATCGAGTGCAGGACGTGGCCCGAGATGTGGAAGGCGAGCGTCTTCTCGAGCCCCACGATGGCACCGAAGTCGTCCTTGTCGCGGGCGGCGGCCAGCTTCTCGAGCGTCTGGTTGGCGCCGGCGACGTAGGCGGCGTGGTGCTTGTCGTGGTGGAGCTCCATGATCTGGGCCGAGACGTGGGGCTCCAGCGCGGCGTAGTCGTAGGGCAGATCGGGAAGGCTGTACTCGGCCATGGCGGTCTCCTCTTCGTGGTCGTCGTGGTGTGCTGGACCATACCCGAAGGCGACGTCATCCCAACCCGGGCCCAACCACCATGCGAACAGGGCGGCGAGGCGCGGGGGCAACCCCCGGACGCCCGTGGTGGGCGGTACGCTTGCAAGAGTGAGCACCGACCCGAAGGACCGCTGGAGCGACCTCGGGTCCTTCATCCGCGAGCAGCGGGGATCGGCCCGCCTGTCGCTGCGCCGGCTGTCCGAGCTGGCCGGGATCTCGAACCCCTACCTGAGCCAGATCGAACGCGGGCTGCGCCGGCCGTCCGCCGAGATCCTCCAGCAGATCGCCAAGGCGCTGCGGATCTCCGCCGAGACGCTCTACGTCCAGGCCGGCATCCTCGAGGCGCCCGCCGGCTCGCCCGACCTGACCCGGTCCATCATGGCCGACCAGACGATCAGCGAGGAGCAGAAGCAGGCCCTCGTCCGCATCTACCTCTCCTTCCGGCGCGAGCACGAGGACGAGGAGCGCGAGCAGGGCCGACCGCCGCCCGCCGCCCGTTCCGCGACCCGGGCCGCCACCGGGCACGCCGCCACCGACCCCGCCGCGGAGCCGCCCGTGCCGCCCGGCCGGGTCGCCACCGCCTGAAACCGGCCCGGACGAGCGCCCCGCCGTGCCCGGAGTGATTTTCGCGACCGCCGGTAGGCTCTGACCGCCATGCGCCGGCTCGCCGTCCTGTCCCTGCACACCTCGCCCCTGGCTCAGCCCGGCACGGGCGACGGCGGCGGCATGAACGTCTACGTGCGCGAGTTGACCGCGGCGCTCGCCCGCACCGGCGTCGCCTGCGACGTGTTCACCCGCGCCTGGTCGCCCGACCTCCCCGACGTCGTCGAGGTGGAGCCCGGCCTGCGGGTGCACCATGTGGCCGCCGGGCCCCTCCAGGTCCTGCCCAAAGCGGCCCTGCCCGGCGTCGTCGACGAGTTCACCGCCGGGGTGCTGGGGCGCATGGCCGCCGCGCCGGAGTCCGGCGGGCTGCCGTACACGTCGGTGCACGCGAACTACTGGCTGTCGGGCCTGTCGGGCCACGTGATCAAGCACGAGCTCGAGCTCCCGCTCGTGTGCACGTTCCACACGCTCGATCGCGTCAAGGCGGAGTCGATGCCCGAGGAGGTCGAGGCGGACATGCCGCACCGCCGGGCCGAGGCGGAGGCGTCCGTCATCGACTGCTCCGACGCCGTGCTGGCGTCGTGCACGGTCGAGGCCGACCAGATCGCGTCGCTCTACGGCGGGGACCCCGGGCGCATCCGCATCGTGCCTCCCGGCGTCGACCACGCGTTCTTCGGCCCCGGCCACCGGCCCCAGGCCCGCCGCGCCCTCGGGCTGCCGCTCGACGGTCGCCTGCTGCTGTTCGTCGGCCGGATCCAGCCGCTCAAGTGCGCCGACGCCGCGATCGAGACGCTGGCCGAGCTGCTCGAGGGCGACGGGGAGCCCTACCGCCTGGTCGTCGTCGGCGGCCCCAGCGGTCCCCACGGGGAGAAGTCGCTGCAGGGGCTGCACGACGTGGCCGACGCCCGCGGCGTGCGCGGGCACGTCCACTTCATCGAGCCCCAGCCCCACGAGCTGCTGTCGTCGTACTACCGCGCCGCCGACGTCTGCCTCGTCCCGAGCCGCTCGGAGTCCTTCGGTCTCGTGGCGCTCGAGGCGGCCGCCTGCGGGACGCCGGTCGTGGCCTCCGCCGTGGGCGGGCTCACGACGCTGGTCGACCACGGCCACACGGGTTTCCTGGTCGACGACCCCGACCCGCGCGCCTACGCCGCCGCCGTGCGGCGGGTCTTCGACGAGCCGCTGGCGGCCGAGCGCTTCAGCACCGCATCGGTGCTGCGGGCTCGCCACTACACCTGGCGCGCCGCCGCCGCGTCGCTGGTGGAGCTGCACGACGAGCTGGCCTCGGGCCGCCTCGTCGAGTGCGGCTGAGCAGCTACCGCTGCGTGCCGCTCATCGACCTGCCCGAGGAAGACGAGATGGCGTCGGCCGTCGCCTGCATCGACGCCTGGACGAAGCGGGAGCTCGAGGCCGACGGGCCGCTGGTGGCGGCCGACCGCCAGGAGGTGACCGATCGGACCGCGTCGTATCAGTGGTATCTCCGCTTCAAGGGTGAGGAGAAGGACTTCATCACCGTCTGGTTCACGCTCAAGCAGCGGACGCTGTGGCACGAGGCGCAGTTCATGCCGGCGCCCGAGGAGAACAAGGAAGAGGTCTACGCCTACCTGCTCCGGCGCAATACCGCCTTGCTCGGCATGTGGTTCGCGCTCGGGCCCGAAGACGCCGTCTACCTGGTGGGCCGGGTGCCCGCCCGCCTCATCGACGACGACGAGCTCGACCGCATCGCAGGGGCATCGGTCGTCTACACCGATGACCACTTCCCGACGGCCATGACGATGGGGTACCCGTCGACCTACCGCCGCCGCCCCCGGCGCGCCTGACGCACCGGCGGCGTTGCGCGGCCCCGGGCCGCGCTCGGTATCGTCGCGCGGGTGTCGAGCCTGCTCATCGTCGGTGGAGGGAAGATGGGCGGCGCTCTCCTGGGCGGGCTGCTGCGCTCGGGCTGGGCCTCGGTGGGCGACGTGACCGTGATCGAGCCGGTGGCCGAGCGCCGGGACGAGCTCGCCGCCGAGCAGCCCGGACTGCGCATCGTCGCCGCGCCCGAGCCGGGTCTGCTCGACGACGCCGGCGAGCGGATCGGCGGGGCGGTGCTGGCCGTGAAGCCCGATGCGGCCGAGGGCGCCTGTCGCGCCCTCGGCGTGACGGGGGTGACCCGCCTGCTGTCCATCGTGGCCGGCATGCCGGCCGTGCGGCTCGAGGCCGCGCTGGGTGGGGAGCCCGCCGTCGTCCGCGCCATGCCGAACACCCCGGCGCTGGTCGGGGCCGGGGTCACGGCGATCTCGGGCGGGTCGTTCGCCACCTCCCACGACCTGGCCTGGGCCGAGGACGTGCTCGCCGGCAGTGGGCGCGGTCGTGCGCCTGCCCGAGCGCCTGCTCGATGCGGTGACCGGCCTCTCGGGATCGGGCCCCGCCTACTTCTTCCTCGTCGCAGAGGCGCTCGTGGAGGCGGGCGTGCAGATGGGCCTCACCCGTGAGGTGAGCCGGACGCTCGTGGTCGAGACGATGGCCGGCTCGGCCGCCCTCCTCAAGGAGACGGGCAGCGAGCCCGAGTCGCTACGCGCCATCGTGACGTCGCCGGCGGGCACCACGGCGGCGGGCATCCGGACGTTGGAGGCCAGGGCGGTGCGTTCGGCCTTCATGGAAGCGGTGGCGGCCGCCACCGAACGTTCGCGCAACCTGTCGCGCTGAGGGATCGCGACCGCGACCGCACCGATGCCGAGCGAACCCGGCCCGACGGTCTTCTTCCTCTCCGACTTCGGGACGCAGGACGAATTCGCCGGGGTCGTCCACGCGGTCATCGCCCGGCGGGCCCCCGGCACGACCGTCATCGACCTCACGCACCATGTCCCGCCCTTCGACGTGCGGGCCGGGAGCCACACGTTGGTGCGTGCGGTGCCGCACCTCGGCCCCGGCGTGGTGCTGGGTGTCGTCGACCCGGGCGTCGGCACGGCGCGGCGGGGCATCTGCATCGAGGTGGCGCTGACCGCCGGCGGGATGCTGCACTTCGTCGGGCCCGACAACGGCCTGCTGGTGGCGGCGGCCGAGGCCGCCGGCGAGGCGCCCATCGCCCGGGTGGTCGAGCTGCGCCGGGAGCAGCCGCAGGCGTCGCCCGTCCAGGGCGCCACCTTCGACGGTCGCGACCTGTTCGCGCCGGCGGCGGCGGCGCTGTGCGCTGGCACTCCTCCGGCGGAGCTCGGCGACACCGTTGAGCCGGCGTCGCTGGTGCGCCTCGTCGGCGGCGTGGTCGAGCAGGGGCGGCTCCACGACGGCCGGGCCTGCCTGCGCGCCGAGGTGACGTGGGTGGACCACTTCGGCAACCTGCAGCTGGCGGCCACCATGGCGGACGCGCGCATCGCCGGGATCCCGCTCGTGGGCAGCATCGAGCTGGCGGCGCGGATCGAGTCGGGGAACGAGTACCTCGACGGGCTGCCGCACTCGCTGGTCCCCGACGGTGTGGCGCTGCGCTGCGTGGACGCCTTCGGCGATCTCAATCCGGGTGAGTTCGGCCTCCTCGTCGACGCCAACGGGCATCTGGCCGTGGTCGCCGGCGAGGCCTCCGCGGCCAGCTGGCTCAACGTGACCGCCGGTGAGCTGCTCATCCTCGCCTGGTGAGCTGACCGGGCACCAGCGCCCGGTTTGGTGTCGCCGGGAGCGTCCTCGGTACCATCCGGCGTGGTGAGAGACGAGCAGGACAAGGCACACTCGCCCGCCGCGCCGGACGCGCCGGTCCCGGCGAAGCGGATCCCCGAGGCGACCGTGCTGCGCCTCCCGGTGTACCAGCGCATCCTGGCCGAGTTGGTCCGCGCCGGCGCCGGGACGGTCTCTTCGGAGCAGCTGGCCGAGCTGGCGCGTCTCAACGCGGCGAAGGTGCGCAAGGACCTCTCCCTCCTCGGGTCGTTCGGCACCCGGGGCTCGGGTTACGATCCCGAGTTCCTGATCGCACAGATCGACCGTGCGCTCGGCGTCGACGAGAACTGGTCGGTGGCCATCGTCGGCATCGGGAACCTGGGACGGGCCCTCACCAACTCGGCCGGGTTCGCCTCGCGGGGCTGCGCGGTGACGGCGCTCTTCGATGTCGATCCCGAGGTGGTGGGCGAGGAGATCCGCGGCATCAAGGTGCGCCACATGGACGAGCTCGCCACGCTGCGCGCCGCCGATCGTCCCGACATCGGCGTGATCACGACGCCGGGCTGGGCCGCCCAGGGAGTGGCGGACCTGCTCGTGCGGGCGGGGGTGACCTCGCTGCTCAACTTCGCGCCCCGCGTGCTGCACGTGCCGCCGTCGGTGTACCTGCGCTACGTCGACCTGTCCATCGAGCTGCAGGTCCTCGGCTTCTACCGGGCCCGCCACGAGGAGTACCAGCGCACGGGGACCGACGGGGACGAGCGGGGCCCGCTGATGCGCTCCGTCGGGCTGGCGCAGGGTCCCGACCTGGACTGAACGGGGCCGGGGTGACCGCCCGCCGCCCGCTGACTGGCAGGCTGTGGGGTGGGACCGGCACAATTGTGAACCGACCCAGGAGGGAACCGAGTGTCCGTCGTCGTCGTAGGGCTCCAGCACACGCAGGCCCCACTGCCGTTGCTCGAAGCCGCCGCCGTACCCGACGGTGAGCTGCACAAGGTGCTCAGCGCACTGAGCCACTGCCGCAACGTCCAGGAGACGGTGGTCCTCTCGACCTGCCTGCGCACCGAGGTCTACGCGGTGGTGGACCGGTTCCACGACGCCGTGGCCGAGATCTACGACGTCCTCTCCGAGCAGTCGGGCGTCGCCGTCGAGGAGCTCTCCGCCCACGCCACCATCCGCTTCGACGACGACGTGACCTCACATCTCTTCGCCGTGACGTCGGGTCTGGAGTCCGTGGTGACGGGGGAGACCGAGGTCGTCGGCCAGGTCCGGCGCGCCTTCGAGCGGGCGCACGAGGAGGGCACGTCGGGCCCCGTGCTCTCGGCCCTGTTCCGGCACGCGCTGCAGACGGGCAAGCGGGTACGCACCGAGACGGGGATCTCCAAGGGCACGACGTCGTTCGCCTACGCCGCGGTGACCGTCGCCCGCGGTCAGGACCAGGCGGGGCTGCGCGGGGCGCGCGTCGTGGTCGTCGGCGCGGGCGACATGGGTCTCGGCGTCTGCCGGGCCCTGTCGGACATCGCAGCGGCCGACGCGCCGGCCGCGGGTCGTGGTGGCCAACCGCTCGTCGCGCCGCGCCCGGGACCTCGTGCGCGCATCCGAGGGCTCCACGTTCGAGATGCGGGCGGTGCCGCTCGAGCACGTGGGCGCCGAGCTGGTGGACGCCGATGTCGTGCTGTCCGCCGTCGCCGCGGAATCCCACGTGCTCGAGGCGTCGGACTTCGACGGTGTGACCGGTCCGCTGCTCGTCATCGACCTCGGGGTCCCGCGCAACGTCGATCCGGCGGTGGCGGGACTCGACGGCGTCACGCTGCTCGACATGGACACGCTGGGCGCCTCGGTGGCCCGGGCTCTCGGAGACCGGCAGGAGGAGTCGGTCGCGGCGCACGGCATCGTGGCCGCCGAGGTCGAGCGCTTCCGCACCGCCAGCCGCCAGCGCGGGGCGGCGCCGGTGATCGCGTCGCTGCGCGCCCGCTCCGAGTCGCTGCGCGTGGCCGAACTGGAGCGCCACCGGGCCCAGCTGGCCGACCTGACCGAGGAGGAGTGGGAGCACGTGGACGCGGCGACCCGGGCGGCGCTGGCCAAGATGCTGCACGAGCCGACGATGCTCCTGAAGGAGACCGCAGGCACGCCACGCGGCGAGCGGCTCGTCGAGGCGCTGCGTATCCTCTTCGACCTCTAGTCGCGGCATGGGATAGTCGCGGCATGGGAACCATCCGCCTGGCCACCCGCGGCTCCCCGCTCGCCCTGCGCCAGACCGAGATGGTCTCCGAGCTCCTGCGGCGGGCCGACCCCGGCCTGGCCGTCGAGCCCGTCGTGGTGCGCACGCAAGGCGACCAGCAGGCGTCGGTGCCGCTCGACCAGATCGGCGGCCAGGGCGTGTTCGTGACCGAGGTCGAGTCCGCGGTGACCGACGGGCGGGCGGACGCCGCGGTGCACTCGGCCAAGGACATGCCCTCGACCATGGGGGACCATCTGGTGCTGGGGGCGGTGCCGGAGCGGGCCGACCCCCGCGACGGTCTCGTCGGCTGCACGCTGGCGGACCTCCCGGCGGGCGGGCTCGTCGCGACGGGGTCGGCCCGGCGCCGCGCCCAGCTGGCCTATCTGCGGCCGGACCTCGTCTTCACCCAGCTGCGCGGGAACATGGCCCGGCGGGTGGCCGTGGGCGAGGAGGGCGGGGTCACGGCGGTGGTGGTGGCCGTTGCCGCCATGGAGCGGCTGGGCTGGCTGGACCGGCTGAACGACGTGCTCGACCCGATGGACGTGCTGCCCCAGGCCGGCCAGGGCGCCATCGCGGTGCAGTGCCGGGCCGACGACGAGGACACGCGCCGGCGGCTGCGCGCCATCGACCATGGACCGAGCCACCGCGCCCTGGTGGCCGAGCGGGCGGTGCTGGCCGCGCTCGGGGGGAGCTGCACCGTGCCGGTGGGGGCGTTCGCCGAGGAGGCCGGCGACGGGTCCGGCCGTCCGGCGCGGACGCGCTGCTGCGGGTGTCGGGGCTGGTGGCCAGCGGGGACGGGCGCACGATGATCCGCATGACCCGTCTCGGCGAGGACCCCATGGCCGTGGGCACGGGGCTGGCCCGTGCGCTGCTCGACGGTGGCGGGTCGGCGATCGACGGCTTCGGCGATGCGGCGGCCGCCGTCGCGGGCGGCGCGCCGTGACCGTGTACCTGGTGGGGGCCGGCCCCGGCGACCCCGGGCTCCTGACCCGCCGTGGGGCGCGGTTGCTGGCGCGGGCCGACGTCGTGCTGCACGACCGGCTGGTCAGCCCGGGCATCCTCGACCTGGTGCCCCCGAGCGCCACCCTGATCGACGTCGGCAAGGAGCCCGATGCGGCGCAGGCTGGGACGGCCCGCCAGGACGAGATCGCGCGCCTGCTCGTCGAGCACGGCCGGCGTTCCGCCGTGGTGGTCCGGCTGAAGGGCGGCGACCCCTTCCTCTTCGGCCGCGGCGGCGAGGAGGTGGAGGTGCTGGCGCGGGAGGGGATCCCTTGGGAGGTCGTCCCGGGCGTGACCTCCGCGTTCGGTGTCCCGGCCGCCGTCGGCATCCCGGTCACCCAGCGCGGCCTGGCCTCGTCGGTCACGGTGGTGACGGGTCGCGTCGGCGAGCCGGGCGCGGACGGCGGGCCCGACTGGACGGCGCTGGCTCGGGCGGGCGGGACGCTGGTCGTCCTCATGGGGATGACCACGCGGGCCGCGGTCGCCGAGGCACTGCTGCGGGGCGGCCGCCCGCCCGACACCCCGGTCGCGGTGATCGCGAACGGGACGACACCGAGGGAGCGGGTGGCGCGCACGACGTTGGCCGGGCTGGCGGGGGTCGAGCTGGGTCCGCCCGCCGTGATCGTGATCGGTCCGGTGGCCGCGCTCGGCGCCGATGCTCCCGCCGCAGCGCCGTCGGGGCCGCTGGCCGGCCGGACGGTGGTGGTGACCCGCTCAGGGCCGCGCGCCCGCGGCCTCGTCGACGCGCTCGAGCGGGTCGGTGCCACGGCGCTCGAGCTCCCGCTGACCCGCCAGGTCGACCCCTCCGACGGCGGAGCCGCGCTGCGGGCGGCCGCCGCCGAGGTGCAGGAGAACCGTTGGGTCGTGCTCACCTCGGTCAACGCGGTCGAGCGCTTCGTGGCCGAGCTCCGCGACGCCCGCGCGCTCGGGCCGGTGCTGGTCGCCGCGGTGGGGCCGGCCACCGCCGACGCGCTGCGGAGGGCCGGTGTGGAGCCGGACCTGGTGCCGGCCGAGCACAGCGCCCACGGCCTCGTCGAGGAGTTCCCCGCCGCCGCACGGCGCCGCACGGCGCGTCCTCGTTCCCGTCCGCGGACCTGGCGCCCGACACCATCGTCGAGGGCCTCGGGTACAAGGGTTGGGAGGTCCGGCGGGTGGAGGCCTACCGCACCGTTGCCCGGGCCATGCCCGAGCCCGAGATCCTGGCCCGGGTGGCCGCTGCCGACGCCGCCTCGTTCACCGCCACGTCCGTCGGTGGCCGCGTTCGCGGCGTTGCGGACTCCCGAGGGTGCGCCGCTGCCGGTACCCCCGCACGTCGTCTGCATCGGGCCCACCACCGCCGAGGCGGCCCGGTCGGCCGGCTGGGCGGGCGTGCACGAGGCCTGGGGCTCGTCCGCCGAGGGCATCGTCGCCGAGCTGGTCGCACCACTTCGGTCCCGGAGCCGGCACCGCCTCGTAGGCTGGACGGCCATGGCCCCGGCCACCTCTCCCGTGCCCGCCTCGGGCGACGTCCCCGAACGCCGGCTCCGCCGGCTCCGCCGCACCCCGGCGCTGCGGCGCCTGGTCGCCGAGGCGCGCCTCGGCCTGGACGACCTCGTCGCCCCCCTGTTCGTCCGCGAGGGGACGACGGAGCCGACCCCCATCGCGTCCATGCCGGGCCAGGTGCAGCACACCCTCGACTCGTTGGTGCCCGAGGCCAAGCGGCTCGTCTCCCTGGGGATCCCGGGGCTGATCCTCTTCGGTGTCCCGGCGCGCAAGGACGCGCAGGGCAGCGGGGCCTGGGACCCCGACGGCGTGGTGCAGGCGCGCGCTGCGGGCCGTGCGCGACGCGGTGGGGGACGAGCTCGTCGTGATGGCCGATCTCTGCCTGGACGAGTACACCGACCACGGGCACTGCGGCGTGCTGGGCCCTGCGGGCGAGGTGCGCAACGACGAGACGCTCGAGCTCTACCAGCGCATCGCGGTGGCCCAGGCGGACGCCGGGGCGGACGTCGTCGCGCCCAGCGGCATGATGGACGGCCAGGTGGCCGCCATCCGGGCCGCCCTCGACGGGAGCGGTCACGACCAGGTCGCGGTGCTGGCCTACGCCTCCAAGTACGCGTCGGCCCTCTACGGTCCGTTCCGCGACGCGGTCGACGTCACCATCGCCGGCGGCGGCGACCGCCGGGCCTACCAACAGGACCCGCGCAACGGGCGCGAGGCGCTGGCCGAGATAGAGCAGGACCTCGCAGAGGGCGCCGACATGATCATGGTCAAGCCGGCCATGACGTCGCTCGACGTGCTGGCCGCCGCCCGCGGCGTCGTGCGCGTCCCCCTTGCCGCCTACCACGTCAGCGGCGAGTACTCCATGATCAAGGCCGCCGCCGCCGCCGGGTGGATCGACGGGCCGGCCGTGGCCCTCGAGCAGCTCACGGTGCTGAAGCGGGCCGGCGCCGACTTCGTCCTCACCTATTTCGCCACCGAGGTCGCCGAGGCACTGGGTGGCTGAGCGGGATCTGCCGACGTCGAACGCCGAGTGGTTCGCCCGGGCCCGACGCGTGATCCCCGGTGGCGTGGACTCGCCGGTGCGTTCCTTCGCCTCGGTCGGTGGCACGCCCTACACGGTCGTCTCGGGCGAGGGCCCCTACGTCGTCGACGCCGAGGGGACCCGCTTCATCGATCTCGTCCAGTCCTACGGCGCCGTGCTGCTCGGCCACGCCCATCCCGTCGTCACCGAGGCCGTCGTCTCGGCGGCGGCGCGGGGTACGACGTTCGGCGCGCCGACGCCGGGCGAGGTCCTGCTGGCGGAGGCCATCTGCGAGCGCATGCCCGGCTGCGAGCAGGTGCGGCTGGTCTCCTCGGGCACCGAGGCCGCCATGAGCGCGGTGCGCCTGGCGCGTGGGGCGACGCGGCGCGACCGGGTGGTCAAGTTCGACGGGTGCTACCACGGGCACTCCGACGGGCTGCTGGCCGGCGGCGGGAGCGGCGTGGCCATGCTCGGATTGCCGGGCTCGGTCGGGGTGTCGGCGGGCGCCGTGGCGGACACCGAGGTCGTCCCCTACAACACCGTGCCCGTTCTCGACGAGCGCGTGGCCTGCGTGATCGTCGAGGCGGTGGCGGCGAACATGAACCTGGTCGCGCCCGCGCCCGGGTTTCCTGGCCGGGCTGCGGGCCGCCTGCGACGCCGCGGGGGCCCTGTTGATCTTCGACGAGGTGATCACCGGCTTCCGCCTCGGGACGGACGGGGCCACCGGCTGGTCCGGCGTGACGCCCGACCTCTGGTGCTTCGGCAAGGTCATCGGCGGCGGGCTGCCGGTCGGGGCCTTCGGCGCTCGCCGCGAGCTGATGGACGAGCTGGCCCCGGCCGGGCCGGTGTACCAGGCCGGCACGCTCTCGGGGAACCCGCTCGCCACCGCGGCGGGGCTGGCCGTGCTCGCGCCACGTCGGTCCGGCCGACTACGAGGCGTTGTCGTCCCGGGTGGCGCTGTTCGCCAAGGATCTGGAGGCGGCGGTGGCGGCAGGCGGCCTGTCCGTCAGCGTCCCGGTGGTCGGACCGCTGGTCGGGCTGTTCCTCGCCCCGGCCGGGACGGGACCGATCGCGCCGCCGTTGGAATACGAGGGTGCGCGTGCCCTGGCCGGCAACGGTGTCTACGGCCGCTTCTTCCACGCCATGCTGCGGCGCGGCGTTGCGCTCGCCCCCGGTCCCTACGAGGTCATGTTCCCCGGGCTCGCCCACGACGAGGCCGTGCTGGCCCGGGTGGTCGAGGCCGCCGGCGAGGCCGCGGCGGAAGTGGCCCGGTAGGAGACGTTCCAGGCCGCAGCCCCACGGTGCGGTGCCCGGCGCGGTGTTCCGCCAGTCTCATCCGACTGCATATGCAGCCCTCCAATATCCCTGCCATTAACGAAGGTTCACGTCAACATCCTTCGTTAACTGCCTCGTTTCGGAAGGCTGCATATACAGATCGGAAGCCTGGCCGCCCGGGGGCCGAGGGTTGGACGACGCCGCTCCACCACGTGCGTGCGGAGGGTCAGAACGACCGCACGACCGCGTCGGGTCCCATGACGATCACGGGATGCAGCGCTGGGTTCAGCCACCGCAACACCGCGTCGAGGTCGCCGAGTGGCAGGGAGACGCAGCCCTGGGTCGGTGTCCCGGTGTCGGCGTGGAGGAAGATGGCCGAACCCGAACGGACCGTCCGCCGGCGTGTTGTAGTCGATCACCGCGAGCGCCGGGTAGGCGTTGCCCTCGGTCCACAGCGCCTCGGAGTCACCGCCGAATGGTGGGGTGGTGCCGCAGGCGACGTGCTGGAACGTGTTGTAGGTCGGGCTGGCGGGGTCCTCGTCCCACCAGTCTCCGCACACCAGCTGGTGGAAGGCGAACTGCGTGCCGGGATCGGCTTGGACCCCGTACATCGTGGGCCCGATGGCGTACATGCCCTCGGGAGTCGTGCCGTCGCCCTCGGTGCGGCTCGCGCCCGGCAGCCAGCCGTGCACCCCGTCGACCGCCGGCTGGGGGCCGACGGCTTCGTACCAACCGTTGCCGTCGTTCTCGTAGGCGGTGAGCGTGGCCGTCGTGCTGGCCGCGTCGGGGGCGTCGACGACGATCACCTGCTGCGCACCCCCGGTCGACGCCAGCTGGTCGACCAGGAGGGGTGTGATGTCCCCGGTCGCCGATCCGAGAAAGGCGGCCGTGCCGAACGTGAACACGCCGCCGTCGGAGGCGACGAGCCAGTAGCCCCCGGACGACGGCGCAGCAGCGATGCCGTCGATGGGCGCGTCGAGGTGGAGGCTGCCGGTCGAGCCGAAGAAGTGCGCGTCGCCGTAGCTGAAGATGCCGCCGTCGGAGGCGACGAGCCAGTAGCCCTGCCCCGACGGTGTGGCCGCCATGCCGACGACGGGTTCGTTCAGGTCGCATCGACCCGGTCGAGCCGAAGAAGTGCGCGTCGCCGTAGCTGAAGATGCCGCCGTCGGAGGCGACGAGCCAGTAGCCCTGCCCCGACGGTGTGGCCGCCATGCCGACGACCGGTTCGTTCAGGTCGCATCGACCCGGTCGAGCCGAAGAAGTGCGCGTCGCCGTAGCTGAAGATGCCGCCGTCGGAGGCGACGAGCCAGTAGCCCTGCCCCGACGGTGTGGCCGCCATGCCGACGATGGGCTCGTTCAGGCGGAGCGCCCCGGTCGAGCCGAAGAAGTGCGCGTCGCCGTAGCTGAAGATGCCGCCGTCGGAAGCGACGAGCCAGTACCCGTTGCCCGAATGCGTCGGCGCCAGCCCCACGATCGGGGAGTTGAGGGCCCGCCCGCTCATGCTCCCGTAGGAGCGGGCGTCCCCGAACGGGTAGACGCCGCCCGTCGACGACGCCACCCAGTACCCCCCGCCGTCCGTGGTGGCGGCCAGGCCGACCGCCCGTGCCGTTGGCACAGCCGCGGCGCTCGCCCTCGTCTGATCCGGCGCGGCGAGTGACGGGACCGAGGCGGCGAGGGTCCCGCAGACGACGAGAAGCGTCGTCCGGCCTGGGCGCGCAGGTTCAACCGCAAGAGCCCAGGTTACGAGCGCACGCTCGCGCCGCGGGCCAACCGAGGTTGGCGTTGGCAGACTGGGCGGCATGTCCGAGCCCGAGCACCGATGGCCCGCGGACTTCGCCGCTCTGCGACGCGGTGAAGGGTGCCCGATGTGCGGCGGCGGGTCCGACGAGACGCCGCACGGATTGCGCGTGTTCGAGGGCACATGGGCCGACGGGTATATCGGCCGGTACCCCGTCCGGCCCGGGTACGCCTACGTCATCTGGAAGGGACGTCACGTCACCGAGCCGGGCGAGCTGTCGCCCGAAGAGGCGGCCGGGTTCTGGTCCGAGGTCGCCCGCGTGGCGCAGGCGGTGGAGGCGCAGTCCCGGCCCGCCAAGATGAACTGGCTGCACCTGGGCAACGGTGTGCCGCACCTCCACGTGCACCTCGTACCCCGGCCCGACGATGACGCACGGGCGGGGCACCCGCTCGAGACCGAGGCCTTCCACGTGGACGGCACGCCCGCCGTCGAACCTTCGGAACTGGCAGACCAGGCGGCGGCGTTGCGGGCGCGCCTGCAACCGTGACGATGGGGGAGCTGCTCGCAGAGGGGCGCACGGCCGAGGTCTTCGCCTACGGCGAGGGCCGGGTGCTCAAGCTCGACCGCCCGGATTGGAACGGCCTGGCCGAGTTCGAGGGCACCCTGCTGGCAGACCTGGCCGACGCCGGGTTGCCGGTGGCGCGCCCGCACGGCACCGTGACCGTCGAGGGTCGGAGCGGCCTGATCCTTGACCGGGTCGAAGGGCCTGCGCTCCTGGACCTAGTGCTCGCCTCGAGCCCCGAGCAGGCCGCGCAGCTCGCCGACCGTTTCGCCGCGCTCCAGTTGCAGATCAACACAATGGTGATCGCGGGCCTGCCCGACCTGATCCCCCGGCTCCGGCGCGAGGTCGAGGACAGCGTGCCCGACACCGCGCTGCGCGCCGAGCTGCTGACCTTGCTGGCGGAGCTCGACGACGGTGCCCGGGGCGTCTGCCACTTCGACTTCCATCCCCTGAACGTCCTGAGTGGCCCCGACGGTTGGGTCGTGATCGACTGGCTCACCGTGGCGGCCGGACCGCCCGCCGCCGACCTCGCCCGCACGCTCGTGCTCTGGGGGCGCTGGTCGACCGAGCCGGTGGTCACCTTCCTGCGTGCCGTGCGCCGTGCCGGTGCGGCCGCCCGGGACCTCGACCACGACCGGCTCGACGCCTGGGTCCGTGTCGCCGCGGCGGCGCGCCTGGCCGAGGGTTTCGAAGGGGAGGAGGCGGCGTGGTTGTCGCTGGTGGCGACCGGTTCGGTGCGCCTGTTCGCCTGAGTCACCCCGGGTGCCGCCTCAGGCGGCGGGGTTCTCGAGACCGCCGGAGTCGGGAATGACCCGGGAGACCAGCTCCATGGCGCGGTAGCCGAGCTCCGCTGGACCGGCGGCGTCGGGCCGCATGAGGTTGGCCATGATGCGCAGCAGTGTGGTCATGAGCACCTCCGAGCGCATGCCGAGGCTGACGCAGAGCCGCATCGCCTCGGGGTGCGAGATGAGGTGGACGAAGGCGCGTGCCACCTTGAAGTAGGGCCCGTAGGCGGCGGTCAGCTCGCGGTCGTAGTCGACCAGTGCGCGTGTGCCCTCCCCCGTGAGCGCGTGGCCCAGCGCGGCCGCGGCCAGGCGCCCGGTCTCGTACCCGTAGGCGATCCCCTCCCCGTTGAACGGGTTGATGACACCGCCCGCGTCGCCGGCGATGAGCACGTTGCCGCCCGCCCGCGGACCCACCGACAGACCCATCGGCAGCTTCCCGCCGGTGGGTGGTCCGAGACACGTCTCGGGGCTCAGGCCCCACGATGCGGGGGCGTAGCCGACGAACGTGTCCATGAGGGTCGACGTGTTGATGCCCTTCCAGCGCTGCTCGGTCGAGAGGAGGCCGACACCGACGTTCACCCGGCCGTCGCCCATGGGGAAGATCCAGCCGTAGCCGGGCACCACGTTCCCCTCGGGGTCGCGGATGTCGAGGTGCGACTCGATGAACGGGTCGTCGTGGCGATCCGAGCTGTAGTAGCCCCGCAGGGCCATGCCCATGGGCAGGTCGCGCCGCCTCGAGGTGCCGAGCATCCGGCCCAGGCGGGAGTTCGACCCGTCGGCCACCACGACGTAGCGGGCCTTGATCTCGCGGCTGCGGTCGCTGCCCTTCTCCTTGACGGTCACGCCGCTCAGGGTGGGCAGCGGCCCGTTCGGCGCCGCACCCTCGTCGACGATCGGCGCCACCACCTCGGTGCCCTGCAGCAGGGTCGCCCCCGCGTCGGCGGCGTTGGCCGCCACCAATCCGTCGAGGTCGTGGCGCGTGATCGTGTAGCCGTAGTCGGGGAAATTGGGGTGCTCGGGCCATTGCATCTCGATGGAGTGGCCGAACCCGAAGGCCCGCAGGCCGGTGTAGCGGTGCGAGCCGGCGAGGGCGCCTTCCAGTCCCATGTCGGCCAACTGGCGGACGGCGCGCGGCGTGAGCCCGTCGCCACAGGTCTTCTCCCGCGGGAACACCTTCTTCTCGACGACGACCACGTCCCAGCCGGCGTCGGCCAACCAGTAGCCGCACGCCGAGCCGGCGGGGCCCGCGCCGACGACCACCACGTCGTAGACGTGTCCGGCATCCCGGGGCGCCCTCGGCGCTGCCGCTGCTGCTGCGGGGGTCGCGCCTCTCGGCCGCCGCTGCCCTCTTGGTCGGAGCCGACTTCTTGGTCGGAGCCGACTTGGTCGGAGCGCCGCCTTCTTCGCCGGGGCCTTCGCCGCCTTCTTCGCCTTGGTCGGAGCAGCCGCCTTCTTCGCCTTGGTCGGAGCAGCCGCCTTCTTCGCCGTCGCCTTCGCCGCCTTCTTCGCCGGGGCTTTCGCCGTCCGCGCCGGCTTCTTCGGGGCGCCAGCCGGTGGGGTCTCGTCGGGTGCCGTCACGAGGGCATCGTAGGCCCCCTGCCGGGGCCTCTGACCAGCGCTGCGGATGTGCCTGGCGAAGGGGTCGCATGGTAGAAACGGAAGGCAGTGGACCAGTACCTCCCGATCCTCATCCTGGGGCTGCTCGGCCTCCTCTTCACCGTCTTCTCGCTCGTCTCGTCGGCCATGCTGGCGCCGAGGAAGAAGCCGAGTGTGGCCAAGCTCGCGCCCTACGAGTGCGGCATCGTGCCCAACGTGGAGCCGCCGCAACGCTTCCCGGTGCGCTTCTACCTGGTCTCCATGATCTTCATCATCTTCGACATCGAGATCGTGTTCCTCTACCCCTGGGCGGTCGTGTTCCACCAGATCGCGACGTTCGGACTCATCGAGGTCATCGTCTTCGCCGCCGTGGTCTTCGTGTCGTTCCTGTACCTCATCTCCAACGGCGCCCTGACCTGGGGTCCGCCCAAGACGCTGCAGTCGGGCATGCCGAGCCGCACCTCGGAGTCGACCATCACGCGGATCAGCGCGTCGCGCCCGACCTCCGGTGAGGCGGCCTGACGGATGGGGTTCGAGGACCTCCAGCACAACTTCCTGACCGGCCGCATCGAGGACCTGGTCAAGTGGGCCCGGCGCAACAGCGTGTGGCCGGCCACCTTCGGCCTCGCCTGCTGCGCCATTGAGATGATGTCCGTCGGGGCCGCCGACTACGACATCAGCCGGCTCGGCATGGAGGTGTTCCGGGCGTCGCCGCGCCAGGCGGACCTGATGATCGTCGCCGGCCGGGTGTCGCAGAAGATGGCGCCGGTGCTGCGCCAGGTCTACGACCAGATGATGGAGCCCAAGTGGGTGATCTCCATGGGCGTGTGCGCCTCGACGGGCGGGATGTTCAACAACTACGCCATCGTGCAGGGCGTCGACCAGATCGTGCCGGTGGACGTCTACGCCCCGGGTTGCCCCCCTTCTCCCGAGACGCTGCTGCACGCCATCCTCACCCTGCACGAGAAGATCCGCACCGGCGAGATCACGCGCCGGCCCGGGTCCTCCATCCCGCCCGGTGAGCAGGCCACGGGCGGTTGGGTGCCCACGGTGCCCGACGCGGTGCGGGTGGCCACACCGCGGTGAGCGAGACCGCTCCGATGGCCCCGGCGCTGTCGCCCGCGGGCGTCCTGCCCGAGGTGCCGCGCCTGCCCGACCGCCTGGTCGACCAGCTCGCCTTCCCCCACCGCGACACGTACAAGGCCATGGTGGCCGCCTTTCGCGACGCCGGGTTCGAGACGTGCGCCGACCTGTGCGCGGTCGACTACCTGACCCATCCGGGCCGCGCTCTCCCCGAGGGCGTCGACCCCGGAGCGCTTCGAGGTGGTCGTCAACCTGCTCTCGTTGTCCATGCGCCAGCGCGTCCGCGTCCGGGTGCAGGTCCCCGAGTCCGATCCGACCGTCGACAGCATCGTCGACGTCTATCCCGGCACCGACGCCATGGAGCGCGAGGCCTACGACATGGTGGGCATCGTCTTCATCGGCCACCCGGACATGACCCGCATCCTCATGCCCGAGGAGTGGGAGGGCCACCCGCTGCGCAAGGACTACGGGGTGGGACGGGTGCCGGTGCAGTTCAAGGAAGCGCCCGGACCGCGATGAGCGAGCACGAGCAGGGCGACGAGCGGGACGGCTCCCCCGACGCCGACGCGGGGAGCAGCGCTTGGGTCTCGAAGCCACCGAGGCCGAGCACCGGCACGCCGAGGAGCGCGGCTTCGTGGCGGAGACGTCTGAGGGCGCGCAGGAGCTGGCGCCCCGCGGCACGACGACCGCCGGCGAGCTGCGCAGCGAGGTGGGCGCCGTGCTGCGCCTGCCCGAGGGCGGCTTCGTGGACCCGGGTGACATCGACATCGAGCGCCGCGACGACCAGACGATGATCATCAACATGGGGCCGCAGCACCCCTCGACGCACGGCGTGCTGCGGCTCATGCTCGAGCTGGACGGGGAGACGGTGCTGCGGACCAAGCCGATCATCGGCTACCTGCACACGGGCATGGAGAAGACGGGGGAGGAGCTGACCTACGCCCAGGGCTCCACCAACGTGACCCGCATGGACTACCTCTCGCCCCTGCACAACGAGCTGGTGTTCTCGCTGGCCACCGAGGCCCTGCTCGGTGTCGAGCTGCCGCCGCGGGCCATCTGGATCCGCATGCTCATGGCCGAGCTCAACCGGGTGTCGTCGCACCTCATGTGGATGGCCACCAACGGCATGGACCTCGGCTCGACGTCCATGATGATCTACGGGTTCCGCGAGCGCGAGATGGTCCTCACGTTCTTCGAGAAGACGACGGGCCTGCGCATGAACCACAACTACATCCGGCCCGGCGGCGTGGCGGCCGACCTACCCGACGGATGGCAGGACGACATCGAGATCATCTGCGAGACGATCCTGGCCCGCACCTACGAGTACGACGAGCTGCTGACGGGCCAACCCATCTTCCGGGAACGCACCGAGGCCGTCGGCAACATCTCGGCCGAGGAGGCGCTGGCCCTCTCCGTGACCGGGCCCATCCTGCGCTCGACCGGGGTGCCCTGGGACCTGCGCCGCACCATGCCCTACCTGGCCTACGACAAGCTCGACTTCGACGTCATCATCGGCACCTACGGCGACAACTTCGACCGCTACTCCGTGCGCCTCAACGAGATCCGCGAGTCGATCAAGATGATCCGCCAGATCGCCGAGATGATGCCGCCCGGCGACTACCGGGTACAGGACCGCAAGGTCACGCCGCCCCCGCGCGCCCGCATCGACGAGAGCATGGAGGCGCTCATCCACCACTTCAAGATCTTCACCGAGGGCTTCCGGGTGCCCGAGGGCGAGGTCTACGTGGCGATCGAGTCACCCCGGGGCGAGCTCGGCTGCTACCTCGTCTCCGACGGGACGTCGAAGCCCTACCGTCTGCACATCCGCGGGCCGAGCTTCGTCAACCTGCAGTCCCTGCCGCTGCTGCTGCGCGGCGGCCTGATGGCCGACGCCGTTGCCGTCATCTCCTCGGTGGACCCCGTGATGGGCGAGGTGGACCGGTGAGCCACCTCGACGCGGAGATCCGGGAGCGGGCCCAGGACCTCGTCGCGCTCTACCCCCACCCGCGCTCCGCGTTGATCCCGCTGTGCCACCTGGCCCAGGAGCAGGACGGCTGGTTGCGTCCCGAGGCGATGCAGGAGATCGCCGACCTGTGCGGCGTCACCGCCGCCGAGGTGCGGGGCACCGCCTCCTTCTACGACATGCTGTTCACCGAGCCCGTCGGCACCTACGTCGTGTCGGTGTGCACGAACATCGCCTGCCTCCTCGACGGTGCGCTCGAGCTGTTGGAGCACGCCGAGTCGTCGCTCGGCGTCCGCCACGGCGGCACGACGCCCGACGGCGTGTTCACCCTCGAGGAGTCCGAGTGCCTGGCCGACTGCGACCGCACGCCCTGCGTGCAGGTCAACCACCGCTACGTCGGAGCGCAGACCCCGGAGAGCTTCGACGCCCTCGTGGCCGACCTGCGTGCCGGCGCGCTGTCCGAGACCGTGCCCCGGCACGGCACCCTCGTCCGTGTGCGGCGCAGCGTCGGACTCGCGGCCGACCGGACCGCCATCGTGGCCGAGCGGGCGCAGGCAGCCGAGGCCGCCGCCGCCCGCGCCACCGCCGGGTCCGGGGCCGGGGAGAAGAAGGCCTGATGGCCATCACCGACGCCCCCAAGATCATCACCGTCGCGCCTCGGCTACGAGGACGCCCACACGCTCGAGCGCTACCTGGCCACCGGCGGCTACGCCGGCCTGCGCAAGGCGCTGACCATGACGCCCGAGGCCGTGGCGGCCGAGGTCGACGCCGCGAGTCTGCTCGGCCGCGGCGGGGCGGGCTTCCCGGCCGGGCGCAAGTGGTCCATGCTGCGCAAGAACCCGCTCACCTACCTCGTCGTCAACGGCGACGAGTCCGAGCCGGCCACCTTCAAGGACCACCTCCTCATCGAGCGTGACCCGCACCAGATCCTCGAGGGCGTGCTGATCTCGGCCTACGCGCTGCAGGTCAGTCAGGCCTTCATCTACCTGCGCGGCGAATTCGCGCTCGGCCTCGAGCGGCTGCAGTCGGCGCTGAACGAGGCCTACGCCCACGGCGCGGTGGGGGCCGACATCTTCGGCTCGGGCTTCTCCCTCGACGTGGTCGTCCATCCCGGCGCCGGCGCCTACATCTGCGGGGAGGAGACGGCGCTGCTCGAGTCGCTCGAGGGCAAGCGCGGCTTCCCCCGCATCAAGCCGCCATTCTTCCCCGCCGCCATCGGCCTCTACGGCGAGCCGACCGTGGTGAACAACGTCGAGACGATGGCCAACATCCCCTGGATCGTCAACAACGGCGGCGCGGCCTTCGCTGCCCTCGGGGCCGGCCGGTCGACGGGGACCCGGCTCTTCGCGCTCGCCGGCCACGTGCGCAAGCCCGGCAACTACGAGCTCGAGATGGTCAAGACGACCTTCCGGGACCTGATCTACGCGCCGGTGCTCGGCGGGGGCATCAGGGGCTCCAACACGCTCAAGGCGTTCATCCCCGGCGGCGTCTCGGCACCGTGGTTCGGGCCGGACCAGGTGGACCTGCCGCTCGGGCAGGACGAGGTGGGCGACGCCGGCTCCATGCTCGGCTCCGGCTCGGTGGTGGTCATGGACTCGGCCACCTGCATCGTGCGGGCCGCCTGGCGCATCACCAAGTTCTTCTCCCGCGAGTCGTGCGGGCAGTGCACCCCCTGCCGCGAGGGCTCGGGCTGGCTGGAGCGCATCATGCACCGGATTGAGAACGGGGCGGGCCGCGAGGAAGATCTGGACCTCCTCATGGACCTGTGCGACAACATCTCTCCCGGCGTGGCCTGGCCGCCGCAGCAGACCACGATCTGCGTGCTCGGCCCATCCATCCCGTCGTCGATCGCCTCGGGGATCCGCATGTTCCGCGACGAGTTCCTCGTGCACGTCAAGGAAGGGGGGTGCCCCTTTGACTGATACGGCGAAGACCGACCAGGGGGCGAACCCCACGGGGAGTGAGGAGCTCACCTTCACGCTCGACGGGCGAACGGTGACGGCGAAGAAGGGCGAGCTGCTCATCGCGGCCGCCGAGCGCGCCGGCACCTACATCCCGCGCTTCTGCTACCACCCGCGCATGGACCCGGTGGGCATGTGCCGCATGTGCCTCGTCGACGTCGAGGGCCCGCGCGGGGCCACCCTGACCCCCGCCTGCTTCGTGGAGGCCACCGACGGCATGGTGGTCGACACCGCCAACGACAGGGTCAAGAAGGCCCAGGACGGCGTGCTCGAGTTCCTGCTGGCCAACCACCCCCTGGACTGCCCCGTGTGCGACAAAGGCGGCGAGTGCCCGTTGCAGGACCAGACGCTCGCCTACGGGCCGGGGGAGAGCCGCTTCATAGAGGAGAAGCGCCACTTCGAGAAGCCGATCGCCATCTCCGACCTCGTGCTGCTCGACCGCGAGCGCTGCATCCAGTGCGCCCGCTGCACCCGCTTCGCCTCCGAGGTGGCGGGCGAGGCGCAGATCGACTTCGCCGGCCGCGGTGAGGCGGTCGAGGTCGCGACGTTCCCGACCGAACCGTTCTCCTCGTACTTCAGCGGCAACACGGTGCAGATCTGCCCGGTCGGCGCGCTCACCGCGACGCCGTACCGCTTCACCGCCCGCCCCTGGGACCTGGACCAGGTCGAGTCCACCTGCACCGCCTGCTCGGTGGGCTGCAGGGTGGCGGTGCAGTCGTCGCAGAACCGGCTGACCCGGCTGCTCGGCATCGACTCGGACCCGGTCAACCACGGCTGGCTGTGCGACAAGGGCCGCTTCGCCTACGAGTCGGTCAACGGCGACGAGATCGACGCCGACCCGCTGCCCGAGCGAGTTGGCCGACGAGGCCGTCGACGTGGCGCCGGCCACCGCCTCGCAGGTGGTCAGCCTCGGTGTGAGACGCGGCCAGTTCCTGGGCGAGGCGCGCGAGACGGGCCGCTTCGAGCACGGTCGCCTCGTCGAGCCCCGCATCCGCAAGGAGGGCGAGCTGGTCCCGGTCAGCTGGGGCGAGGCCCTGGCCGCGGCGGCGGCGGGCATCGCGGCGGCCAAGGACGCCGGCGGGCCGGGCGCGGTGGCGCTCATCGGCGGCGCCCGCCTCACCAACGAGTCCGCCTACGCCTGGGCCAAGCTGGCCAAGGGCGTCGTCGGCACGGACTCGGTCGACGCGCAGCTCGGCGACGGGCTCCCGGCCGACCTGGTGCTGGGCCTGCCGCGGGCCACCATCGACCAGGCCTGCGCGGCGCCGGTGCTGGTGACGCTGGCCGGCGACCTGCGCGAGGAGCTGCCCGTCCTCTTCCTCCGCCTGCGCGAGGCGGTGGCCGCCGGGACCACGGCGCTGGTCGAGCTCACCCCGCTGCCCACCGCGCTGACCCCGCTGGCCGCGGTGAGCCTCCGCCTCCGCCCGGGCGACGCGCCGGCGCTGGCCCGGGCGCTCACCGGCGACGACGGCGCCGCCACCGCGCTCGGCACGCACCACGAGGGCGCGGCCCTGGCGCCCGGCGCGCTCGACGCGGCGCGCGCCGCGTGCTGGCGGCGCACCCCGACGGCGAGGGCGTGGTGGTCGTGGCCGGCCGACCGTCGTACGCCGAGTCGGGCGAGGTGGCGGCCGAGGCGCTGCGCGTCCTGGCCGGCGCGCTGCCCAAGGCGACCTTCCTGCCGGCCCTGCGGCGGGGCAACGTGTTCGGCGCCCTCGACATGGGCCTGGCGCCCGGCATCCTGCCGGGCCGCATCGGCCTCGATGCGGGCCGGGCCCGCTTCACCGCCGCCTGGGGCTCGGTGCCCGACGCCCCCGGGCTGTCGACGGCCGAGATCCTCGGCTCCATGGCGGGCGAGCGTGAGGGCACGCCCCGGGTGCAGGCGCTCGTGCTGCTGGGCGCCGATCCGCTGAGCGACTTCCCGGACCGCGCCGTGGCCGAGAAGGCGCTCTCGGCCGGGCACTTCGTGGTGGCGGTGACGGGCCACCCGTCCGAGTCGGTCGACGCGCACGCCGACGTCGTGCTGCCGTGCGCGGTGTCCCACGAGCGGCCGGGCACGACGACCAACATCGAGGGCCGGGTGAGCCGCCTCGGGCCGAAGATCACGGCGCCCGGCTTCGCCTGGACGGACTGGATGATCGCGGCCGAGCTCGCCGCCGCCCTCGGCGCCGACCTCGGGGTGTCCAGCCTCAGCGAGCTGGACGAGGAGCTCGAGCGCACCGCGCCCGCCTATACCGGTCTCACCCGTGACGTCCTCGCTTCGGACGCGGCCCACGACGGCATCCTGGTGCCGATCACGGACGACGCCGGCCGCCGCACGGACGTCTCGCCGATCGACCCGGTGGCCCTGCCCGGAGTGGAGTCCGTCGAGCGCCAAGGCACGCCGCTGCGGGTGGGCACGGGCAGGCGGCGCCAGGGCGGCGCGCACTCCGCCGAGCTGGGCAGCCCGCCGCCCCTGCTCTCCTGGGCCGGTACCGGCGGCGCTGGTGGTTCAGGCGACACCGGGCCGCTGCACGTCCCAAAGGCCGACAACTACACGCTCCGCCTGGTGGCGGTGCGCCGCCTCTACGACGCCGGTAGCTCGGTCACCGGGTCGCCCTCGCTCACCCCGCTGGTGCCCGCGCTGGTGGCGCGGGCCAATCCCTACGACCTCGACCGCCTGGGCGCGGTCACCGGCGACCGTGTGAAGGTGCGGTCCGCCCGGGGCGAGCTGATCCTGGCCGCCGAGTCCGACGAGGGCGTGGCCCGGGGCGTCGTCGCCATCGACTTCAACGTGCCGGGCGGCGAGAGCGCACCCGGCAACGCCGCCGCCACGCTCATCGACAGCCGGGCGCTGGTGACCGACGTGCGACTGGAGTCCGTGTGATCGCCGCCCTCCTCAGCTCCTCCGCCCCCGTGCAGACGCACGCCGCCAACAGCGGGTACGGCGACCCGCTCTACTACTTCGGCCTCAACTGGGAGGTCGTCGTCATCACGCTGATCAAGGTGCTGGTCGCCTTCGTCGCGCTGCTGGTGGCCACGGCGCTGATGATCTGGTTCGAGCGCAAGGTGATCTCCGACATGCAGAGCCGGGTCGGGCCCAACCGGGCCGGGCCGTGGGGGCTGCTGCAGACGCTGGCCGACGGGACCAAGCTCGTCTTCAAGGAGGACCTGCTGCCCGACCGGGCCGACGCTTTCGTCTTCAAGCTGGCGCCCTACCTCTCCGTGATCCCGGCGGTGCTGATCTTCGCCGTCGTGCCCGTGGGCGGCGTCATCACCGTCGCCGGCCACACCTTCGAGCTGCAGGTGGCCGACCCGCCGATGGGCATCCTGCTCGTGCTCGCCATGTCGGGGATCGCCGTCTACGGCGTCATGCTGGCCGGCTGGTCCTCGGGATCGAAGTACCCGCTGCTCGGCTCGGTGCGGGCCTCGGCCCAGGTGATCTCCTACGAGGCCGCGCTGGGGATGACCACCGTCATGGTCGTCCTCGTCACCGGCTCGCTCTCCACCCGGGCCATCGTGGCCTCCCAGTCCAACGGCTTCTGGAACTGGAACCTGATCCGGCTCGGCTTCCTGCCCTTCATCTTCTTCATGATCGCCATCACGGCCGAGCTGACACGACCCCCCTTCGACCTCACCGAGGCCGAGCAGGAGCTGGTGGGCGGCTTCCATACCGAGTACTCCTCCATCCGCTTCGGCCTGTTCTTCCTCGCCGAGTTCATGAACACCATCACGATGTCGGCCATCGTGGTGACGCTGTTCTTCGGCGGCCCCAACGGCTACATCCCCCACATCCCGGGGGCGACCATCTACATGCCGATCATCTACTTCCTGCTCAAGACGGTGGCCTTCTGCTTCATTTACGTGTGGTTCCGGGCCGCGCTGCCCCGGCTGCGCTACGACCAGCTCATGGACCTGGGCTGGAAGCGGCTCATCCCGCTGACGCTCGGCTGGCTGCTCCTGGTGGCGGCCATTGTCGCCTGGGGCTGGCGCGGCCTCGTCCTGGTGCCGGTCGTCGTGCTGGCGTCGGTGCTGCTGCTGCGGGCCAACCAGCTCGGCATGGGCCGCAGCGAGGAGGACGTCGTCATCCCCGTCATCGGGCGCCGGGTGACGCGGGCACCCCGGCTGAGCCCCGTCGAGCCGGCACCGGGGGGTGAGGACTGATGGGCGTGGGCGACGAAATGAAGGACCAGCTCTCCTTCCTGGGCGGCTTCAAGCTGACCTTCCAGCACCTGACCCGGCCCCGGGTGACGACGCCGTACCCCGACGAGAAGAAGCCCAAGTTCCCTCGCCAGCACGGCCGCCACGTCCTCAACCGCTACGAGGACGGCATGGAGAAGTGCATCGGCTGCGAGCTGTGCGCCGGGGTGTGCCCGGCCGACTGCATCTACGTGCGCGGGCTCGACAACCCGCCCGACCACCCCGTGTCGCCGGGCGAGCGCTACGGCTACGTCTACGAGATCAACTTCCTGCGCTGCATCCACTGCGACATGTGCGTGGAGGCCTGCCCGACCGAGGCCATCACCGAGTCCAAGCTCTTCGAGTTCTCCTTCACCAACCGCTCCGACGCCATCTACACCAAGAACGAGCTCCTGGTGAACGACGACGGCACGCCCAAGAAGCTCCCCTGGGAGGACTGGCGCGAGGGCGACGACCTCATGACGTCGGGCTGGATGCGCGCCACGTCCCCGGCGGGCAGCGCCGACTACGAGGGCGAGGTCCAGTGGTCCGGTGAGCTCGGCTACGGCGTGCGCGCCCCCGAGGGCGGCCAGTCGGGCCGACGCGACGACGAGGCCACCGGGAACAAGCCGCTGCGCACGGTGCTCGAGTCCCACCTGCTCGACGAGGACATCCCGCTCGAGCACCGCGGCATGCAGGGCCGCGTGTGGCGGGCCAAGGAGGGTGCGGCGCGCAACCGCAAGAAGATGGACGCCACGCGGGCCCGCATGAAGGAGCTGCGCGCGACCCGCAAGGCGGCCAAGACCGAGGCCAAGGAAGCCAAGGCGGGCGGGACGGCGCGGGTCGGCGCGGTCGACGGCGGGACCGGGTTCGAACCCGAGGGGAGCGACTGACCCATGCTCCACGCCGCCCTGGTCCTTGCTTCCACGCGCGCCACCTGGCCCGACATCCTGGTCTTCGTCTCTGCGGCGGCGGTGATCCTGGTCGGTGCCGTCGGCGTCGTCACGTCCCGCAACCCGGTGCACGCCGCCCTGAGCCTCGTGATGACGCTCTTCGGCGTCGCCGTGCTCTTCATCGAGCAGCAGGCGGACTTCCTGGCCGCCGTGCAGATCATCGTCTACGCCGGCGCCATCGTCGTCCTGTTCCTCTTCGTGATCATGTTCCTCGGCGTCGACCGGGCCGAGGACATCAACGTGGAGCCGCTCATCGGCCAGCGCCCGCTGGCCTTCGTCTTCTCGGCCATCACCCTGGGCGGCGTGCTCGCCATGGCGGCCACGGCGCACTGGGTCACCGGCGCCCAACAGGTGGTGGGCCCCATTCAGGGGCACGTGGCCGGCCCGGGCTCGCCGGCGGGTGAGCCGGCCCAGCTGGGCAAGCAGCTCTTCACCACCTACCTGTTCGCGTTCGAGGCCACCGCCGCGCTCCTGGTGATCGCCGTGGTCGGCGCCGTGGTGCTGGCCCGCCGGCCGCCGACGGTGCACGCCGAGCACGACGACACCGAGAGCGAGCTGTCGGCATGAGCCTGTCGGGAGCCTGGTACCTGGGCCTGGCTGCCATCGTGTTCACCATCGGCGCCATCGGCCTCCTGGTGCGGCGCAACGTGCTGATCATGTTCATGTGCATCGAGCTGATGCTCAACGCCGCCAACCTCACCTTCGTCACCTTCGCCCGCATGCTGCACGACATCGGCGGCCAGGCCGTCGTGTTCTTCGTGCTCGTGGTGGCGGCGGCCGAGGTCGTGGTCGGCCTCGGCATCGTGGTGACCAACTTCCGCCGCCGCGCCACCACCGTGGCGGACGACCTGGACTCGCTGAAGGGCTGATCCGTGGTCCACGCCGCCTACCTCATGCTGCTCTTCCCGCTCGCGGGCTTCCTGTTCCTCGTCGCCTTCGGACGCCGCATCGGCGACCCGGCGGCCGGCTGGGTCGGCACGGTCGCGGTCGGCGGCGCGTTCGTGGTGGCCTGCATCGTGCTGGCCGGGCTCATCGGCCTGCCTGCGGACCACCGGGTGGTGGTGCACAACTACTTCACCTGGTTCAACTCCGGCGGCCTGTCGGTGCCGGTCGGCACGCTGGTCGACCCGCTGTCGATGACGATGTGCATGTTCGTCACCGGGGTCAGCGCGCTCATCCACCTGTACTCCATCGGCTACATGAAGAACGACCGGGACTACACGAAGTTCTTCGTCTACCTGAACCTGTTCGTGTTCTCCATGCTCCTCCTCGTGCTGGCGGACAACCTGCTGCTCACGTTCGTGGGGTGGGAGGGCGTGGGCGTCTGCTCCTACTTCCTGGTGGCCTTCTGGTTCCAGCGCGAGTCCGCCGCGTCCGCCGGCAAGAAGGCGTTCATCTACAACCGCATCGGCGACGTCGGCTTCCTGCTCGCCATCTTCTTGATCTTCGAGAAGACGGGCACGATTCAGTACGAGAGCGGGCCCGGCGGCGGCATCTTCGGGCAGCTCTCGCACCTCGGGCGGCGGCACGGCCACCGCGGCGGTCCTCCTGCTCTTCCTGGCCGCCACCGGCAAGTCGGCCCAGATCCCGCTGTTCAACTGGCTGCCCGACGCCATGGAGGGCCCGACGCCGGTCTCGGCCCTGATTCACGCCGCCACCATGGTCACGGCCGGGGTGTACCTGCTGTGCCGGATGAACCCGTTGCTCCACCTGACCACGCCGGGCATGGAGGTGATCGCCTCCATCGGCGCCGTCACCGCCTTCGTGGCGGCGACCATCGCCTGCGCGCAGCAGGACATCAAGAAGGTGCTCGCCTTCTCGACCGTCTCGCAGATCGGCTACATGGTGCTGGCCGTCGGCACCGGCGCCTACATCGCCGCCATCTTCCTCATGGTCGTGCACGCCTTCTTCAAGGGGCTGCTCTTCCTGGGCGCGGGCTCGGTCATCCACGGGCTCGAGGACGAGCAGGACCTCAAGCGGATGGGCGCGCTGCGCCGCTACATGCGCTGGACGACGGTCACCTTCACCATCGGCTTCCTCGCCATCGCCGGCATCCCGCCGCTGTCGGGCTTCTGGGCCAAGGGCGACGTGCTGGACAACGCCTTCGCCCACTACAAGGTGCTGTGGGCCATCGGCCTCCTCACCGCGGTGCTCACCGCCTACTACATGAGCCGGCTGGAGGTCCTCGCCTTCGGCGGCGAGCCCCGCTTCGACAAGCCGGGCCCCCACGGCGAGCCCGCGCTGCACACCCCGCACGAGTCGCCCTGGGTCATGCGGATCCCCCTCGTCGTCCTCGCCTTCTTCGCGTTCTTCGGCGGCGTGCTCAACCTGCCCTGGGTGCACACGCACGACCTCGAGAGCTGGCTGGCGCCGGTGTTCAGCGGCACGCTGTACAACGACAACCTGACGGCCGGCGCCGAGTGGGCCCTGGCCCTGACCGACACCGCGGCCGCGTTGATCGGCGTGATCGTGGCCGTGTGGCTGTGGCGGGGCGCCGAGGTGGACAAGCCGGCGCTCGAGCCGCAGTTCCTGCAGCGGGTCTGGTACTGGGACGACGTCTACGACACGATCATCGGGCGGCCGGGTCAGCGCCTGTCGACGTTCCTCGCCTGGGTGGTCGACGCCCGGGTGATCGACGGCGCCGTGAACGGCACGGCACACCTGGCCAAGGTCACCGGCACGGCGGCGCGCAAGCTGCAGACCGGCTACGCCCGCAACTACGCGCTGGGCATCGCCCTCGGGATGGCCCTCATCATCGCCTTCATGCTGAGCCGGACGTGGTGGGGATGACGACGCACGCCCACAGCCTCCCCTTCCTCACGCTGCTGGTCCTGCTGCCGGCGGCGGGCGCCGTCGTCCTGGGCCTGCTCGCCTTCGACAAGCGCCTGCACAAGGAGTTCGTCTACGCGCTGGCCCTGATCGTCTCGCTCGCCACGCTGGGCCTCGCCATCGCGGTGCTGGTGACGATGAAGGTGCACGACGGCGGGTTCCAGCTCGTCTCGGACCACGACTACACCGGGACGAGCCTCGGCGTGCACTGGTACCTCGGGGTGGACGGCATCTCCATCTTCCTGGTGCTGCTCACCGGGCTGCTCTTCCCGCTCGCCATCGTCCTCGGCCGCAACCGCGAGAACGCCCGGAGCCTACTTCGCCTGGATCCTGCTGCTCGAGGCCGCCGTGATGGGGAGCTTCCTCTCCCTCGACCTCATCGTGTTCTTCTTCATGTTCGAGCTCACGCTCGTGCCCTCCTACTTCATCATCGCCGGGTGGGGGCACCAACGGCGGGCCTACGCGGCCATCAAGTTCTTCCTCTACACGTTCCTCGGCTCGGCCTTCCTGCTGGTCGGGATCCTCGCCCTCGCCTTCATCCACCAGTCGCAGTACGGCTACCTGACGTTCTCGCTCGGCCCGCTGATGCAGACCCACCTGTCGTCGTCGACGGAGATCCTCCTCTTCCTCGCCTTCACGGCGGCCTTCGCGGTCAAGGCGCCCCTGTTCCCCCTGCACACCTGGTCCCCCGACGCCTACACCGAGGCGCCCGAGGAGGGCTCGGTGCTGCTCTCGGGCGTGCTGGCGAAGCTGGGGACCTACGGGATCATCCGCTTCGACCTGAGCCTCTTCCCCCACGCCACGCGGACCCTGGCCCCGCTCCTCCTCACGCTGGCCGTCATCGGCATCCTCTACGGCGCCATCGTGGCCTGCGCCCAGCGCGACCTGAAGCGGCTCGTGACCTACTCCTCCCTGGCGCAGATCGGCTTCATCGCCCTCGGGACCATCGCGCTCAGCACGCAGGGACTGGCCGGCGGCGTGCTCCTGATGCTCAACCACGGCCTGATCGTCGGCGCGCTCTTCATCCTGATCGGCTTCATCTACCAGCGCCGCGGCACCTGGCAGGCGGGCGAGCTGCGGGGGCTGCAGAAGGCGGCGCCGGTCCTGGCCGGGGTGTTCACCGTGGTCATGATGGCCTCCATCGGCGTGCCGGGGCTCAACGGCTTCGTCAGCGAGTTCCTCGTGCTCTCGGGCACCTTCATCACCCACCGCTGGTGGGCCGTGGTCGCGGTCCTCGGGGTGATCGTCGCGGCCATCTACCTGCTCTGGGCCTACCAGCAGGTCTTCCACGGGACGCCGCGGGAGCCCGACGAGAAGACCCGTGACCTCGCCCTGCTGGAGCGGCTCGTGATGGCGCCGTTGATCATCCTCATCGTCTTCCTGGGCGTCTACCCCAAGCCGGTGCTCGACCGCATCAACCCGTCGGTGAACCAGCTCGTCGCGCACGTCGAGACGAGCACGGGCCACGCCCAGCCGCCCGTCGCCGTCAAGGGCGTGGAGGGGCTGAAGTGATCGCCCTCCTCGCCGCCGCGCACGCTGCGCACGCCGCCTCCGACACCATCGCCGTCCCGCCCATCCGCTGGCTCGCCATCCTCCCGCCCATCATCATGATCGGCGGCGCCGTCGTGCTCCTCGGTGTGGCCTCGCTGGTGCGCACGCCGCTGCGGGTCCGGGTCAGCACCATCGCCACCGTCGTGATCTCGGGCGGGGCCCTCGGCGTCGCCCTCTGGCAGTGGTCCGACGTGCAGGACCACGGGCCCCACACCTACATCGCGCAGGCCGTGGTGATGGACGGCTTCAGCGTCCTGGTGACCATGCTCGTCGCCATCGCCATGCTGCTCAGCGCGCTGGTGGCCGACGGCTACCTGCACCGGGAGGGCGTGCAGGGTGCGGAATTCCACGTGCTGGCCATGGTGTCGGCCTCGGGCGCCATGTTGATGGGGATGGCGAACGACCTCATCATCGTGTTCCTCGGCCTCGAGATCCTCTCCATCGCCCTCTACGTGCTGGCCGCCTTCAACTACCGCCGGGCCGCGTCCGGAGAGGCCGCGCTCAAGTACTTCATCCTGGGCGGGTTCTCCTCGGCCATCTTCGTCTACGGCATCGCGCTGACCTACGGGGCGACGGGCTCGACGAACCTGACCCAGATCGCCGACTTCCTGTCCAAGAACGTGGTCCTGAGCAACGGCCTGCTGCTGGCCGGGCTCTCGCTGATGCTGGTGGGCTTCGCCTTCAAGATCGCCGCCGTGCCGTTCCACATGTGGACGCCCGACGTGTACCAGGGGTCGCCGTCGCCGGTGACCGGGTTCATGGCGGCCGTGGCGAAGGCGGGCGCCTTCGCCGCCATGCTGCGGGTGCTGCTCTCCTCCTTCGGCGTCGTCTCGACCGACTGGCGGCCGATCGTCTACGGGCTGGCCGTGCTGTCCCTCGTCCTCGGTGCGTTCGTGGCGCTGCGCCAGCGCGACGTGAAGCGCATGCTGGCCTACTCGTCCATCAACCACGCCGGGTTCATCCTGCTGGGCGTGGTGGCCGGCACGGCCCGGGGCGTCAGCGCGTCCCTCTACTACCTCTTCGTCTACATGTTCATGGCGATCGGCAGCTTCGCCATCGTGACCGTCCTCGGCCGGGTCGGCGACGGCGACCACGACCTGGCTCGCTACCGCGGCCTGGCCGGGCGCCAACCCGTGCTGGCCCTGGCGCTGGCGGTGCTCCTGCTGGCCCAGGCCGGCGCACCCTTCACGACCGGCCTGTGGGCCAAGGTGCAGGTGGTGTTCGCCGCCGTCGAGGCGGGCGACGTGCCGCTGGGCGTCATCGCCATGGTGACCGCGGCCGTGGCCGCCTACTTCTACCTGCGCGTCGCCGTGCTCATGTACGCCGGCGGCGGGCTCGGGGAGGTCGAGGGTGGGACGGCCGGGTCGGCCGAGCTCGGCGCCGAGGGCGGCATGACCGGCGGCAGCACGATCGTGGCGGCCCCGGCCCCGGCCGCTGACGGGGGCGGCGCCGGCGGTGGCGCCCCGCCCGAGTGGGCCACGCCGGCCGCGGCGTCGGGCCTCGTGACCACGCTCAACGACCAGATCCTGCTGGCCGCCGAGGACGCCGGGGCCGAGCCGGCCGTCCCCGAGCGCGAGCCGGTGCCGGTGCTCGGCGGCGCTGGCCATCGCCGTGTGCACGGGGGTGACGGTGCTCTTCGGCGTGTGGCCCCAGCCGCTCATCGACTTCGCCAACCACGCCACGCTGCTCTTCCTGCCCAAGTAGGCCAGCGGCCGCAGGCCGGGTCGGGCCGGGAGGGCTCAGTGGGCGTGCTCTCCACCTTGCCGCGCCGGATGGCGGCCACCAGCTGCGCGTGGTCCCGCTCGTTCTGGTTGGCGTAGCGGCGGGCGAACTTCCGCATGGCCCGGGTGAAGGTGTCGCCCTTGCCCATGTAGGCGTCGATGGCCACGGGATCGCCCGAGCGGGCGTGGGCCCGGGCCAGCGTGTTGCCGCAGGCCGTGGCGAACTCGGCCAGGACGGGCGCGATGAGGTCCGTGGTCGGGATGATCTTCATGTCCCGGTACTGGCGGACGTAGAAGTCGCGCCCGGCCAGCGACCCCCAGCCGACGAAGATGTCGGTGGCGCTCTGCACCATGCGCTTGCCGGCGATGACGCGGGCGCCGTGGTTCTCGTGCTTGCTCGGGTAGGTGCGCGGCTCGTAGACCGACGGACCGGCCTGCTTGCACTGCAGGAAGAGGGGATCGGCACCCGAGCGGCCCGTGAAGAGCACGAGGTACACCATCATGCCGACGCTGCCCACCCCGACCACCTGGCGGACCACGTCCACCGGGGTGAAGCGGTCGAACAGCGTCGCGGCGGTCCTCCTGCAAGGTGAGCCGGTACCCCGACGAGCAGGTGGTCGACGATGTCGCTGCTGCTCGCCGTCGTCGATCGTGACGCGCAGGGGCGGCTCCGCGGTGATGCGCGGCCGGCCACGCGCCATGGTGGTCAGCTTGGCGAAGGCCCCGCGGCTGGTCCGCTTCTCCTTGCCCTTCTCGATCTGCACCTTCACCTGGCCGCGGTCGGCCGGCTCGAAGTAGTCGATGAAGTGGTCGGCCAGCGTGGCCGTCGTACCAGATGTCGATCTCGGGCATGGAGGCGTAGCGCCGCATCCGGTGGCGGTAGGCGTCGACCGCCGCCGTCACCGCGGCGTCCGCCTTGGCGGGCTTCACCGCGTTCTCCCGTGCCGCCACCACCAGGCTGGCGGCCAGGCGCGCCACGTCCCACTCGAACGGACCGGGCAGCGTCTCGTCGAAGTCGCGCAGGTCGAAGTTGAGGTTGCGCTCGGGCGTGGCCCAGAGCCCGTAGTTCAGGACGTGGGCGTCGCCGCACAGCTGCACCTCGATCCGGCTGTGCGGCCGCGAGGCCAGGTCGGCCGCCATGACTGCGGCGGCGCCCCGGTAGTAGTTCCACGGGGACAGCGCCATGCGCTGGTGTCGCAGCGGGACCAGCTCGGGCACCCGGATGTGGTTCTGGGCCGTGATGGTCTCGAGGGCATCGTGACCCCGGGCGCGCTCGTCCCAGTCGCCGATGCCCTCCCGCGGCGCCAGGACGCGGGACTGCCGCCCGGCTTCCCGGCGCTCCGCGGCCGTGGCCGCCAGGTCGTGGCGCGCCGCGACGGGGGTGGGTGTCACCAGGGCCTTGCTCACGATGCTCGTCCTCTCGGTTCCGCTACGGCCTAGCGTCGCGCCGGGGGCCCGTCAAAGGCGAAGCGGGGTCGGCCCGCCGCCCGCCGACGGACGCCGACGCAAGCTTCCTGGCCACACGCGGTTTCCTCTGGTGGGAACCTCCGGCGCCGCCGGCGGACGTGGAACGGATCGACATGGACGAGGACGGGACCGGGCCCCACCCGGGTGACGCCGGCGCGGCAGGGGCGACGGGCGACGTGGGGCATCCGCTGCACCGGGAGTTCGCCGACGCGCCACCCGATGAGGGGCCGCGCTCGCATCGGGCGGGCATGTTGGCGGGGCTCGCCGCCGTCGGGCTCCTGCTCGCGGTCCTCGTCGCGTTCGCGCCCGGAGGTTCCACGCCGCGGCTTCCGGCGCAGGCGCGGCACCTCGTGGGCCCCGTCCCGACGGTCGGTCCGAAGACCGAGGCCGCCGCCGCGCCGCCCGCGCCGAGCGCGCCGTCGACCACGACCTCGGGCGCGTCCGGGCCCGCAGTCACGACGACCACCCGGACATCACATCGAGCGGTGCCGCCGCCGGCCACCGTGTCGCTGGTCCAGACGTCCGGGCCGAGCGCCGCCGCGTCGACGACCGCGAGTCCGCCCGCACCGACCACGACCACGTCCCCGGCCGAGCCACCGCCCACGACGACGACCACGGCGCAGAGCACCACGACGACGACCAGGCCGCCGCCCACGACCACCACGACGCGGTGCCTGCTCGGCCTCCTGTGCAGCTGACGGGCGCCCCGCGCGTGACGGCGACGCCGGGAGCCGGCTAGCCGAACTGCTTGGAGAAGTCGGTCGTCAACCAGCGCGCCGGTGACATGCGGAACGCGACGCTCTGCGCGGCGTCCTCAGCGGTGGCCGCCAGGTAGAGGTCGCCGAACTCGGGTCCGAGGTAGCGGTGGGCCATGGCCCGGCGCTCGTCGGGACTCACGGGTCGGTCCTCCGCCGTGACGGGGCCCTCCACGCTGACATAGCTGTAGGGCGGCGTCTCGGTCTGCGTGCACAGGGAGAAGCGGCCGGCCGCCCGCAGGCAACGTGCCTTGGCCGTTGCGCCGCCGGTGATGACGTCGACGGTGCCGCCGGGTTCGTAGCTGTACCAGACGGGGACGGTGAGCGGGCCATGGCCGGGATCGTCCACGGCGAGCACACCGACGTGCACGCCGGCGAGGAACGCCTCGCGTTCTGGGGTCGTCATGGTCAGGGTCATGGTCGTCACCGTCCTCCCGAATGGTGCGGCGGGCGCTCCCGCCGCTGCTGCTCGGCCCAGCACCGGTCGCAGCCCTCGCAGGGACCGCCGTCCCCCCGCGGCTCGTGGTTCCCGGGATGCCCGCAGCGCGGGCAGCTGGGCCCGGTCACGGAGACGGGCGTGGGCCGGTCGGCTCGGCCGGGCGATCGGCGGCGACGCCCTTCTCCATGGCGGCCAGGACCTCCTCGGGCACAGCCGGGCCGGACCGCTTGGCGACGCCGGTGGTGAGCAGGCGGCCGATGACCGGCACCTCGGTCAGCGACTCGGCCCGCATGATCTGCACCGCCACCGGCACGAACTGCTCGGCGGAGTCGAAGACGATGTAGCGGGGGAGCCAGTGCGGCTCGTACTTGGCGTTGAACCGCCACAGCGTCTCGATCTGCAGGACGCCCGAGAGGCGCCGGAGCGCCCAGCGCTCGACCCGCTGGGTGACGCCGTCCCCCGTCTCGCCCTCGAGGATCGACCGCATGGCGGCGAAGTTGAGGCTGAGCCCCTTCATCCCCATCTCCTTGAGATGGGTGATGGTGGAGCACAGCGCGAAGTCGAGCAGGCCGTTGGGGTGCTCTCCGGGGTCGCGGCGCATGAGGTCGAGCGAGTACCCGCCGATGGCGGGCGAGGGGACGAACTGGCACATGGCCACCGGCGATCCGTCCGGACCCTCGACGAGTGTGAGCAGCAGGCCCGTGTCGCGCGGATCGAACAGGCGGCCCAGCATCATGGAGAAGCCGCGTTCCTGCTCCCCGCGCCGGCTCTTGGCCATGAGCTCCGCCATGCAGGCGGCGTCGGCAGGGTTCAGGTGCGCCGGGTCGAGGAAGCGCACGGTGTAGCCGTAGCGGGCGACGCGGTTGACCGCCTGGCGCAGCCCCTTCATCTTCCCGCCCTCCAGTGAGAACTCGCGGGGGTCCACCACCGCCTCGTCCCCGATGTAGAGGAAGCGCATCCCCGAGGCCTGGTAGGTCGGGAGCCACTCCTCGCCGGCGCCCATCACCCCGAGCCCCCACCCGTGGCGGTCGACGTGCCGGCGGAACGCGTCCCACACGTGGGCGCGCTCGGAGAACGGGCCGATCGGATCCGGCGAGACCAGGCACACGCCGCCGAACACCGCGTAGGCGACGAGCGAGTCGCGGTGGAAGAACCACTGCTTGTCGTCGCGCAGCGCGAAGTAGTCGAGAGTCCCCGTGCCGTGGCGGCGCACGATGTCGCGGGCGCGCAGCTCGGCGGCGCGCCGGCCCGCGGCCCGGCCCGAGGACAGCTGCCGGTCGACCACGGGGCGGGTGAGCAGGTACAGCGCCACGACGATGAGGCTCAGGCCGACGGCCAGCAGGCTGACGGAGGCGTAGCGGTCGATGGTGGTCGGGAACTCCACCCATTGCACCCCGACCAGCCGCTCCGCCGACCCCAGCAGCACGTGCGGGCCAGTCGGGGAGCGGATGGTGGTGCACCCGGCCGGCCACCTCGACGGCGATGAAGCCACCCAGGGTGGCGAGCAGCCCGCCGACCGCCAGGATGGCGAACGCGGTGACGACCGTCGCCGACTCGGTCTCGGCCCGGAACAGCTCGCGCTGGACGATCAGCAGCGTGAGGACGCCGGCGCACACGAGCAGCGTGATGACGTCGGCCGCATGGACCAGGTGGAGCGCGAGCGAGGCGGCGAGAAGCGCCACCGCCACCAGCCAGGAACGGCGCTGGCCCTTCAAGATGCCGCGGGAGAGCATGATCATGGCGATGCCGGCGATGGCCGTCAGGGCTCCCGCCGCCTGCACCACGGCGACGGGCAGGTACGTCGCAATGAGGTGGAGGTGCGCCCGCAGCGGGGACGTGACCGAGGACAGCAGGTCGATCGCACCGGCCACGAAGAGGGAGACGGCCGCGAGGCGTCGGATGCGGCGCACCCGGATGCGGTCGGCCGCCACCTCGGGCGCGGGCGGCCACGAGGCCCCGCTCGGCCAGCCGGCGGCCAGCTCGGCGTGCACGTCGGCCGCCTTCGAGCGGCCCTTGATGACGATGTCAGAGGTCACCAGGCGCTCGCCCATGGTGGCCATGGGCAGGTCGGCCTCGGCCAGCAGGAGTCGGACGTGCAGGTCCGCGCCGGTCTCGATCTCGAGGGTGGACTCCTGGCGGTGGTGGAGGAACGTCGGGGGGAGCCCGAGGCGTCCCCGGTGCTCGTGGACCACCTCGGATGTCGCGCCCGGGCAGGCGAAGAACCCGACGTCGAGGTGGGTCAGCTCGGGCACGAGGGCCCCGCCGGCGATGACGCCGGACGCGCCCGCCTCGACCGCGGCGCGGGTGGCGTCGAGGGCATCCTGTCCGTCGATCTCGAGCTGGGCATGCGCGATCGGGCGCCCTCCCGGTGAGCCCCCCGCCCACGGCGCCGGCAGCCCGCCGCCCCCGAGCGCCCGCCAGATGCCGCGAGAGGTGATGGCCACCACGAGGGCCAGCACCGTGAGCAGGACGACGGCGACGACGACGGTCACGACGAAACGGGAGAACCACGTGGCGGCATAGGCGCGCTGCAGGGCGTTCTGCTGGCGGGGCGAGCGGAAGATGCGGCCGAGGCCGTCGATCACGAAGTCGACGCGCAGCAGCAGCGCGACGGCGGCCAGGATGAGCGGTGGCGCCCACAGGAAGCGGCGCAGCCTGCGGTAGAGCAGCCGCGAGGTGACGAAGCGACGTGCGGCCTCGGGGTCGTCGAGCCGTTCCATCCCGGCCAGCCACGGCCGGTCCTCGGAGGGTGCGGCGTCAATCGGCGGGATGGCGTCGGGCCGCACGGCGCCGGCGCGCACGAGCACGGTGCGGGTGCCGGCGCCGGTCTCGCAGGCCAGGTCGATCGCGTCCCGCACATAGAGCCCGCACGTCTCGAGGGCGCGGACCAGGGCGGGATCCCGTTCCGCCGCCGTCATGACGACGACAACGTGCGAGTCGGCGCGCGCTGCGAACGCGTGCAGGGCGGCGGTCAGCTCGGGGTGGGCGCCCAGGACGTCGGCGGGGGCGACCGACGCCGGGCAGCCCGGCGCGACCAGATGACCGCACAGGACGACGATGCCCGGCCCCTGCCACTCCTCGAGCCGGCGCGCGATGTCACGGCAGCCGGCGCGCGAGCTGTCGGTCGGTTCGGGTGGGAGCAGGAGGTCGCCGATCACCTCGACCCGGCGGCCGAGGGCGACATGAACGGTGCGATCGGTCACCGCCTCCGTGTCCGGGACCCCGGCCACCACGCTGTCGACGTCGATGCTCATGCCGTGTCCATCGTGTCACCTCCCGGAGGAGCTGCCCCTCCCCAATTGGGAGGAATCACTCCGCCGGAGGTCGGAGGCCACCCCGTTAGGCTGGCCTTTCGTGCCTGGACCGCAGCCCGAGGGCGAACAGGGGAACTGGACGTGGCGAGAGGGGAACGGGGCGGCGCGCCCCCGTGGGCCCGCCGTCGTCTTCGACATCGACGGCGTCCTGTCGGACGCAGCCGGGCGCCAGCACTTCATCGAACGCGGTCAGCGGGACTGGGCGTCGTTCTTCGAGGCGTGCGGAGACGACCCGGTGATAGAGGAGATCGCCCGGCTGCTCGAGCTCCTCGACTCCTCGCTGGCCGTCGTCCTGCTGACCGGCCGGCCCCAGCGGGTGCAGCCGCAGACACTGGCCTGGCTGAAGCGATACGGGCTGCGCTGGGATCTCCTCGTGATGCGGTCCCGGGGCGACTACGCGCAGGTCACCGTCTTCAAGCAGGCGGTCGTGGAGGACCTGCGGACCCACGGATTCGACCTGCGGCTCGCCTTCGAGGACGATCCCTCGAACCACGCCATGTACGTGGCGGCCGGCGTCCCGTGCGTGTACATCCATTCGGGCTATTACGACTGACGCGCCGCTCGCAGCTGACGCGCCCAGCCGGCACCGAGCGCGAGCGCGGAGAGGATCAACACGGGCAGGTCACCCCAGTGGTCGTAGGGCGTCATGCCGCGGCGCAGGGCCACGGCGGCCTCGAGCACCTGCCGCTGCCCGAGCGCGCTGCGTGCCACGACGGCACCGCGGGAGGTGACCACGGCGCTGTAGCCCGTGGGTGCGGCCTGCACGAGGTCGCGGCCCGTCTCGACCGATTGCACCTTCGCCGCGGCGATCTCCTGCGACGGCACCTGTGACGTCGAGTACGAGGACGTGTTGGTGGGAACGGCGAGCAGTTCGGCACCGGCGCGTACCGACGAGTGGCTGCGGCCGGCGTAGAAGATCTCGAACGAGACCAGCAGCCCGAGGTTTCCGGCGGGCGTGGGCATGAGCCCGGACCCGTGCCCGGGGACGGCATCGACCGACACGCCGGAGAGGTCGGCCAGACGGGAGAAGAGGGAGCGGCCGGGCACGTACTCACCGAAGGGCACCCGGTGCACCTTCTCGAAAACGCCCACGACGTGCCCGTGAGGACCCCAGGCGACGATCTCGTTGCGGAACGTCGTGCTCGAAGCCGGCTCGGTGACCCCCACCACGAGGGTCGTGTGCAGCTTCTCGGCCACCCTGCTCAGGACCGCCGCCTCCGGTGACCCGGCCAGCGGGTGAGAGAGGGCCACGACATCTTCGGGCCAGAGCACGAGCCCCGGCGGCGGGTGGACCGACGTGACCCGGTTCGTCGCCGCGACCTCCGCGTCGTAGACGGTGGTGGGCGAGACCTGTTCCTTGCTCAGCCCCCGCTGCCCGCCGCCCTGGACCATGGCCACCCGCAGCGTGCGCACCGCGCCGCCGCCGTCGGGAGCGACGGCTCCTGCGACCGTGAGCACGACGATCCCGCCGACGACGACGGCCACCCCCGCCAACGAGGGCCGGTCCGTGTCACGGAGGCGGGCCCGGAGCCACGCCGTGAGCGTGGCCAGGGCGACCCCGGCGGCCCAGACCCCGGCCGTGATCAGCAGCGGTCCGCTCAGCCGGGCCAGCTCGAGCAGCGGGCCGTCCGCCTGGCCGAGGAACACGCCTCCCAGGGGAAGGCCGCCGAAGGGCCAGGTCATGCGCACGGCCTCGGCCAAGGTGCAGGCGCCCACGAATGCCGCGGCGCGGCCACGGTGGGGCGGCGTGAGGGCGCCTGCCGCGGCGAAGAAGAGCGCTTCGACGAGGATCAACACCAGTGCGCCGTACCAGTTGAAGGCGCGGGCCCAGAAGAGCCCGATGCCATAGCACCCCAACCCGGCCAGCCAACCCGACCACAGGCGCGCCCGCACGGTCAGCCCGCCCAGCCGCCAGTAGAGCAGCGCGGCTCCGATCGGGCCGAGGGGCCACCACCCCCAGGGCGGGAGGGACAGCGCCAGGAGGACACCGGCCGCAACCGAGGGGGCGGCCATGCGCCCCCGGCGCGGCAGGCGGTTCACAAGAGCACGTGTGCCGCGGCGCGGCCGCTCGCGATGCAGGCGGGGATGCCCACGCCGTGATAGGCCGCGCCGGCCACGGCGACGCCACCGAGACGGGCCACGGCGGACTCGGTGCCGGCCGTGCGCAGGAGGTGGTGCACGCGGTACTGGGGGAGGGCGCGGGGCACCGCACGACGACGGCCTCGGGCGGCGGCCCGGTGACCCCCAGGAGCACACCGAGCTCGTCCCAGGCGCGGCCGATCGCTTCCGCGTCGCTCCACCCGTCGGGACGCGGGTCGTCCATCCGGCCGAGTGAAGCACGCAGGAGCACCTCGCCGTCGCGCGCGAGGTGCGGCCACTTGCGGTCGAGAAAGGTGCAGGCTGTCACGACCCAGGGGTCGCGGCCTTTGTGCTGGCTGCGCCGCGGCACGAGGAAACCGGTGCCGTGCAGGGGGGAGGTGACGGAACCCGCAGCGGCCCGGAAGGTCACGAGCGTGACCGAGGCGTACTCGATCGCGTGGAGCAACGCCGCGGCCTCGTCGTCGTGGGGCTGCAACAGGGTGGCGGTCACGGGCGCGGGGGTGGCGAGCACCACGGCGTCGGCCACGCCGGGCGGGCCATCCGACCAGACCGCCCAGCCGTCACCTTCCCGCTCGAGCCGGGTGACCCGGGCGGACAGCCGGATGTCGACCCCGCGCCCGCGGAGGCGTTCCGCCAGCGTCCGCACCAAGAGGGCCATGCCGCCGTCGAGGGACCAGAACAGGGGTGGGCCGTCGGGGTCGGGAGCCGGGACCTCGGCGCGCAACGCCCGCATCAGACCGCCCCGTCGCTGGGCCGCCGCCAGCAGCGGCGGAAAGACGGACGCGGCGGACATGTCGTCGACCGAGCCGGCGTGGATGCCGCCGATCAGAGGGTCGACCAGCATGTCGACGACCCGCTGTCCCAATTTCGCGCGCCACCAGCGGCCCCACGGCGCGGTCGCCGATCGGGCCCCGCAGGTCCGGCCGCGGCAGGACGGCGTCGCGCGCGAGGCCGAGCTGGCCCCTGACGCCGAGGATGCCCGAGCGCGCCGCCGGCCAGAACCGCGTCGGTATGCCGAGAGCGAGCCCGTCGGGCAGCGGGCGGAGCCGTCCGCGGGCCCACACGGACGCGCCCCGTTCCGCGATCGGGACGAGCGCGTCGGTGAGTCCCAGTTCGCGGCACAGGTCGACCGCTTCGGGCCGGCGGCCCAGGAAGCCGTCGGGGCCCATGTCGACGGTGCGCCCCCCGAATCCGTCGCTGCGCAGTGCGCCGCCGAGGTGGGACGACGACTCGAGCACGACGACCTCCGGTGTGTCTGCGCCGGGCCGGGCGCCGCCGGTGAGCTCCCACGCCGCGGTCAGTCCGCTGATGCCGCCGCCGACGACGACCACCCGAGACGGCGCCACGTCAGGGCGCCCCGTCCGCGGCAGTGATCACGTCGGCCAAGACGGAGACGAATGCGGGGTCGTCGTTCAGCGACGCCGTGCGTGCGTACTCGAGTCCGCTGTCCCCGGCGACGGCCGCCAGCTCCACGTCGAGGTCGTAGAGGACCTCGAGGTGGTCCGACACGAAACCGATCGGGCACACGATGACAGCGTCCGTGCCGCCCTCGGCGGCCAGGCGGCGCACCTCGTCACGCACGTCGGGGCCGAGCCAGGGCTCGGGGGTCCGACCGGCGCTCTGCCAGGCGACGCCCCACCGGGACACTCCGGCGGCGCCCGCAACCAGCCGCGCCGACTCGGCCACCTGCTCGGGATAGGTGTCACCGGCCTCCCGCACGCGCTCGGGAAGCGAGTGCGCGGTGAAGACGACGGTGCTGCGGCCCTGCTGCGCGTCGAGCGCCGCCGCGACGCGAGCCGCCAGCAGCGTGACGAAGCCCGGTTCGCCGTACCAGGGGCCGACCGGGACGAATGGGGTCGAGGCCAGCGCGTCGGCGGCGCGGTCGAGGTACTCCTGCGAGCCCATGGAGGAGGCGTGCGGCGTGAGGACGAGCCCGATGACCTGGTCGAGGTCGTCGATCGCCAGCTTGGCGGCGGCCTGCTCAATGAGGGGATCGGTGTGCTTGGCACCGAACTCGACGACGTAGCGGCCGGGTGCGCGCTGCTCGAGCACGCCGCGCACGGCGTCGACCTGGGCCCGGGTGCGCTCGGCCAGGGGTGACACACCGCCGATGGCACGGTAGCGGCCCTCGAGCTCGGCGAGCTGCGCCGGCTCGGGTGCCCGACCCCGTCGGATGCGGGTGTAGAAGGGTTTGATCTCCGCCGCACTGGCCGGCGTCCCGTGCGCCATGAGCAGGACGCCCGTCGTCACGCGCGCACGGTCTCTTCGTGCACGAGGTCGACGACTGCACCGAGGATGGCCGGGTCCGATTCGGGCAGCACGCCGTGCCCGAGGTTGAAGATGTGGCCGGTGCCCGTTCCGTCCACGGCGCGGGCAAGCACCGTGCGCGTCGCGTCCTCCACGACGGGCCAGGGTGCGAGGCACAGCGCCGGGTCGAGGTTTCCCTGCACCGCATGGCCCGTACCGACGCGCCGCCGTGCCTCGTCCAACGGGACGCGCCAGTCGACGCCCACGACGTCGGACCCCGCCGAGCCCATGAGCCCGAGCAGCTCCCCGGTGCCGACTCCGAAGAGGATTGTGGGCACTCCCAGGTCGGCGATGCCCTCGAGCACCGCACGGGTAGCGGGAAGGGCGAAGCGGGCATATTCGTCGGGCGAGAGGGACCCCGCCCAGCTGTCGAACAGCTGCACGGCCTGGGCGCCCGCCGTGACCTGGTCGCGCAGCGAGGCCACCGCCATGGCTGCCAACCGTTCCGTCAGCTGGGCCCACAGTCCCGGCGCACCGTGCATCAGGGCCTTCACCTTGGCGAAGGTGCGCGACGGGCCTCCCTCGACGATGTAGCTGGCCACCGTGAAGGGAGCACCGGCGAAGCCGATGAGCGCGACCCCCGATCCGGCGAGCTCCTGGGCGACGAGGCGCACCGTGTCGCCGACGTAGGGCGCGTCGGCTCCGGGTTCGAACGCCCGGAGGCGGGCGAGGTCGGCCTCGTCGCGGAACGGATCAGCCACGACCGGGCCGCGGCCGGGCTCCACCTCGACGCCGAAGCCGACGGCATACAAGGGCACGACGATGTCCGAGAAGAGGATGGCGGCGTCCACGCCGTAGCGACGCACCGGCTGCAGCGTGAGCTCGGCGGCCAGGGCCGCGTCGGCGATGGCCGACAGGATGGAGCCCTCGCCGCGCGCGGCCCGGTACTCGGGGAGGGACCGTCCGGCCTGGCGCATGAACCACACCGGTGTGCGGGTCACCGGCTCGAGCAAGCAGGCGCGCACGAGGTCCGTGCGGGCATCTGCCGCAGGGGTCACCCGAGGGGCTCTATGACGACGGCCGTGCCGTAGGCGCAGATCTCGGTCCAGTTCCCGCCCATCTCGGAGGTGTCGAACCGCATGGCCAGCACCGCGTTCCCCCGCGTGCCTCGGCCTCGGCCACCATCCGGTTCACCACGTCTTCGCGGCTGAGCTGCAGGTTCTTGGTCATGCCCTTCAGCTCGCCCCCGGCGAGGGACTTGAAGGCCGCGCCGAACTGCGAGCCCACGTTGCGCGAGCGGACCGTCAGGCCGAAGACCTCCCCGAGCACCGAGGTCACCTTGTAGCCGGGCACGTCGTTCATCGTCGAAATGAGCATGGCAATCCTTTCGGTCCGGCTCATCGTAGGCGTCACCACTGCGGCCACCTTGGCGTCCGGGTCTTCGCGAGCCGCGTCTAAACTGAACCGTTTCCCCGTGGGCCCGGGGAGAAAGGGGAGAGGTGCCCGAGCATCCCGATCTGATGGATGAGCAGGAGTTCCTCAACCGTGCCTACGACGGGCTCGAGTTCATGCGGGGCGAGGCACGGCAGATGCTGCAAGGCGTCTTGGACCTCGGGCGGGGCGGGACATTCCAGTCCCGCACCGAGCGCGACATCGTGGTGCGGACGAGCCTCGCCCGGCTGGAGCAGCTCGACATCGGCGACCAGGCGCTCTACTTCGGGCGCATCGACCGGCTGCCCGACCCGGGCGACGGTTCCGACAACGGCTCGGCGCTGGGAGAGTCCTTCCACATCGGCCGCCTGGCCGTCTCGGGCCCCGACCACGAGCCCCTGGTGGTCGACTGGCGCGCCCCGGTGGCCGAGCCGTTCTACCGGGCGACCGGGCTCGACCCACAGGGGCTGGCCCGCCGCCGCCACCTGTCCGTGCGCGGCCGGACCGTGCTCGGGTTGGAGGACGAGTACTTCGTCGACCCGGTCGGCCGGGGCGCCGCGGTGGCGGCCCCCGGTGTCCACGGGCGTGACGGGGACGGGGAGCGGTTGCTCTCCGACGGCATGGTGCTGGGTGGCCCGGGCGCGCTCCTGTCCGCGCTCGGCCAGGCCCGCACGGGCCACATGGGGGACATCATCGGCACCATCCAGCGCGAGCAGGACGAGATCATCCGGTCGCCGCTGGCCGGTGTCCTCGTCGTCCAGGGCGGCCCGGGGACCGGCAAGACGGCGGTGGCACTGCACCGTGCCGCCTATCTGCTCTACACGCATCGCTTCCCCCTCGAGCGCCAGGGCGTTCTCGTCGTCGGGCCCAACCCCCTCTTCCTGCGCTACATCGAGCAGGTGCTCCCCTCCTTGGGGGAGACGGGCGTGAGCCTGTCGACGGTGGCGGGACTCGTGCCCGAAGTGCGGGTGCGCGGCGTCGACGACCCCGCCGCCGCCAAGCTCAAGGGCGACGTGCGGATGGTCAAGGTCCTGGCGCGAGCCGTGCGCACCCGTGAGCGGCCGCTCCGTCGTGACGCGGAGATCCCCTTCGGCGCCGGGGTGCTGCGCCTACGCGCCAACGTGACCGAGGACATCGTCGCCGCGGCCCGGCGCCGACCCGGCACCCACAACGCGCGCCGTCGCTACGTCGAGGGTCAGGTCCTTCGCGCGCTCTCCGAGGAGTACCGGAGGAGAACGGGTCGGGACGAAGCCGACGAGCCGGCGAGCCAAGAAGAGCAGAACGACCTCGCCCAGCGGCTCCGACGGGTGGCCGAGGTCGCCGAAGCACTGGACCGGATGTGGCCGCGCCTCTCGCCGCACGAGTTCCTCCACGACCTTCTCGGTGCCCGCCCCCTGCTGGCGGCGGCCGGCACGGGGATCCTCGACGCCGCCGAGGTGCAGCGGCTCCACCGGTCCCGCAGTGCCTCCCTGGGCGAGATCCACTGGACCGTGGCCGACACCGCGCTCATCGACGAGGCCCGCACCTTGCTCGGTCCCCGGCGGGGCGGGAGGCCACATCGTTCCCGCGCCCAGAGGAGCGAGGAGGTGGTGGTGCAGGAGGGCGGGTTCTGGCCCCAGGGGCTGGCGGCGTCGCCCGCCCCGGCGTCGAGTCCGGGGCACGCCTCCGACGACGAGATCCGTTCGTTCGGTCACATCGTGGTGGACGAGGTGCAAGACCTGTCACCGATGCAGCTGCGCATGCTGGCGCGGCGGTCCCTCTCGGGCTCCATGACGGTCGTGGGCGACATCGCGCAGGCCACCGGCCCGTGGGCCCCCCAGGGGTGGGACGACATCACGCGTCATCTCAGCCCGCAGCGCACGCCCCGCCTGGTCGAACTGACGGTGAGCTACCGCACGCCGGCGGAGGTGGTGGCCCTGGCCGCAAAGGTGCTGGCCGTGGCGGCCCCGGCCGTCGCGCCGCCGCGCCCGGTCCGCCAGTCCGGCTACACGCCCCGGATCATGGAGGCGTCCCGGGTCGGGCTGCCGGCCGCCGTGGCCGAGGTTGCGCGCGAGGAGCTCTCCACCGTCGGGGCCGGCCGGGTCGCGGTCCTCGGGCCTGCCGTCATGCTGCCCGAGCTGACCCGCGCCCTCGTGGACGCCGGCCTGGACCCCGTCGATCCGCGGGACCCGGCGGGCACCGGGCTGGGCGCGGGGCTGGTGGTGCTGCCGGCCGACGAGACGAACGGCCTCGAGTTCGATTCCGTCGTCGTCGTGGAGCCCTCGCTCGTGGCCGCCGTCAGCGACGAGCCGGTCGGAGAGGCGCCCCCGGTGGCGACGACACGCGGGCTGCGGACCCTCTACGTCGCCCTCACCAGACCGACGAAGCGGCTGGCGGTGGTGCACGCCGAACCGCTCCCGGTCGACCTGCGCTGACCTGGGCATTCGGGCGCGCCCCCGGGCCGCGACGCCCCTTCTCGTTAGTTGGCGCTTCCCGCATCCGGTCGACTGGAAATTGCGCTGTGACCCAGGCTGTTTCGGCGGAGGTCCCCGCGCCACAGGGAAAGATCATCCACGACCGGCCTCCGATGCTTGCCATCGGCGTCATGATCTGGCTCGGGTCCGAGCTGATGTTCTTCAGCGGGCTCTTCGCCGCCTTCTTCACCATCAGGGCCAACACGGTGGGCCCGTGGCCGCCCGCCGGCACCGAGCTCGACGTCGTCCGGGCCGGCATCTTCACCCTGGTGCTGGTCTCGTCGAGCTTCACCATGCAGTACGCCGTCTACCAGTCGGAATGGCGGCGGCGCCGGTCGGCCCGCATCTGGATCGTCTGCACGATCATCCTCGGGGTGGCCTTCCTGGGCAACCAGGCCTGGGAGTGGCTCTACAGCCCGACGCGCTGGTACACGAACTCCTACGGCTCGCTCTTCTACATCATGTCGGGCCTCCACGGACTCCACGTCTTCATCGGGCTGCTCGCCATGGTCTTCCTGCTGGGCCGCATGCGGGGCGACATCGGGGGTGACCCCGGCGAGCTCTCGGCCATTCAGGGGGTCTCGTACTACTGGCACTTCGTCGACATCGTCTGGGTCGGGCTCTACAGTTGCCTGTTCCTCCTCAAGTAGGCATGCGAGGCGTGCGCACACCACGGAAGAGGAATTTCCGCACCCGGATCCTGTTGCCCGGCGGGCTCCTCGCCGTCGCCACCCTGGCGTCGTTGGCGATGTTCTTCCCCGGCACGGACGCCGGCGCCAGCGGTCACACCGACACCGCCCAGGTGCCGCTCATCCCCAACAAGCACGTCACGACGCGGTCGTGCGGCACGGTCAACGTCAAGGGCGTGACCGGGTCGACCCGCAACGCCGGCAACCCGTTCAATTCCAGCTCCCGGTTCTGCCTGAACGGCCATCTGATCACCTACGGCAGCCGCTACATCACGTACGCCAACCCGCCGCGGTCGTTCATCGCCGCCGGGCAGCTGCTCTTCGCCCAGACGTGCTCGAGCTGCCACGGCAACGATGCCAACGGGGTCGGCCCCGACGGGACGGCGACCACCGGGCCCAACCTGCAGGGAGTGGGCGCGGCCACGGTCGACTTCTGGGTGAGCACGGGCCGCATGCCGGCCGCCGACGTGAAGGCGGTGGAGGCGGAGCGCCGGGAAAGCCGGCTGACCCCCCTGCAGGCGCTGGAGCTGGCCGCCTGGGTCAACTCGCTGGACCCGGCGGTGCCGGCCGTGCCCTACCCGCACCTGGGCGGGTCCGACCAGTCCGCCGGTCAGGACCTGTTCTCCCTGAACTGCGCGGCGTGCCACACGATCACCGGTGCGGGCGACGCGCTCGCCTTCGGGACGAACGCCCCCTCGCTGCAGGTCCGCTCCATCACGGCCCAACAGGTGGCCGAGGCGATCCGGACCGGGCCGGCCAACATGCCCCGTTTCTCGGGCAACCTGAGCGACCAGCAGGTGAGCGACATCGTCTCCTACGTGACCGGTCGCATCCAGCACCCGACCAACCCCGGCGGCTTCGGTCTGGGTGGCGTCGGACCCGTCGCAGAGGGGTTCGTCGCCCTGCTGATCGGCGTGGGTGGCCTCGTGCTCATCTGCTTCTGGATCGGGGAACGCTCGTGAGCGACGCGGACCACCAGCCCTCGCGCACCCGGGTGCCCATGCCGGTCGCCGCACTGAGCGACCCGCACATGGGCGACGCGGCCAAGCACCCGGCGCGGGTCGAGAAGATCATCGCGGCCCTCTTCCTGGCGGCCATCGTCTTCCTCGCGCTGTTCGGCGTCGCCTACTGGCAGAACTGGAGCCCCTGGGAGCTGGGCGGCGCCATCGGGGCGGGCCTGTTCCTCCTCGGCTTCGGGCTCACGGCCTGGGGCAAGTACCTCATGCCCCAGGGCCCCTTCGTCGAGGAGCGGCACACACTGGCTTCGAGCCCGGAGGAGAGGGACGCCTTCTCGGCCGCCCTCGTCGAGCGCTCCGCCGTCGTCGTCAAGCGGCGCAAGATGCTCGGCGGCCTCTTCGCCGTCGGTGCCGGCATCTTCGGGATCGTCGCCGCGTTCCCGCTGTTGCGGTCCCTCGGGCCGCTGCCGGAGAACTCCCTCGAGGTGACCGACTGGCGCGAGGGGACGGTCCTCGTCGACGCGAACGGCCGGCCCGTGCGCAAGGACACCCTGGTCGTCGGCGGCATCATGACCGTCTACCCGCAGCACACGGTCGACGCCCAGACCGGGCAGATCACCGACAACGGGCAGGCCATCGACCAGACGGTGCTGATCAGGGTGTCCGACCAGCCTCTGGTCCCGCCCACCATGCCGGGCCGCGAGGACTGGACCCCCGACGGCTACGTGGCCTACTCCAAGCTGTGCACGCACCTCGGGTGCCCCGTCGGCCTCTACGAGCAGGAGCTCGAGCTGCTCGTGTGCCCGTGCCACCAGTCGATGTTCAACGTGCGCAACGGCGCGGTGCCCCAGTTCGGTCCTGCCCCGCGCCCCCTGCCGCAGATGCACCTCGGCTACAACGACCAGGGCCAACTCATCGCGATGGCACCCTATGATCAGGCCGTCGGGCCCGGCTTCTGGGAGCGGACCACATGAGTGACACCGCGGCGAAGACCAAGCGCAGCACCAGGGCGGCGATGGGCCCCTTCGGTCAGGTCGGCAAGATCGTCGACGAGCTCGACGAGCGGCTCGGGGTGGCCAAGGGCGGACGCGTCTTCCTCGACAAGATCTTCCCCGACCACTGGTCCTTCATGCTGGGGGAGATCGCGCTCTACTCGTTCGTGGTGGTGCTGGCGACCGGCGTCTTCCTGTCGCTCTTCTTCGTCCCCTCGACGAACCAGGTCCTGTACCCGGCCCACGGCACCTACGTGCCGCTGCGGGGCCAGTGGATGTCGGCGGCCTACAAGTCGACGGTCGACATCTCCTTCGACGTGCGGGGCGGCCTCCTCGTCCGCCAGATGCACCACTGGGCGGCCGACATCTTCACGGCGTCGATCGTGGTCCACATGGGGCGCGTCTTCCTGACCGGTGCGTTCCGCAAGCCACGCGAGCTGAACTGGACCATCGGCCTCACCATGCTGATCCTGGCCATCTTCGAGGGCTTCATCGGGTACTCGCTGCCCGACGACCTGATCTCGGGCACCGGGTTGCGCATCGGCTACTCCATCGCCGAGTCGATCCCGCTCGTCGGGAGCTACCTGGTCTCGTTCCTGTGGGGCGGACGCTTCCCGGGCAACATCATCATCCCCCGCTTCTTCATCATTCACGTGCTGATCATCCCCCTGGTCCTGATCGGGCTCCTCTCGGTGCACCTCGGCCTGCTGGTGCGCCAGAAGCACACGCAATTCGCCGGCGAGGGGCGCACCGAGGACAACGTGGTGGGCTCGCCCATGTTCCCGACCTTCATGGCCAAGACGACCGGGTTCCTCTTCATGGTGACGGCGGCGACCGCGCTGCTCGGGGCCTTCGCCCAGATCAACCCCATCTGGCAGTTCGGGTCCTACGACGCGTCGAAGATCTCCTACGCCGTGCAGCCCGACTGGTACATGGGCTGGCTCGACGGCGCCCTGCGCATCTGGCCGGCATGGGAGCTCACCGGCTTCGGGCACACCATCCCCCTCGAGGTCTTCCTGCCCGCCGTGGTCCTCCCTGGCATCATCTTCACCATCTGCTTCCTGTGGCCGGCGATCGAGAAACGGGTGACGGGCGACGTCGCGCTGCACAACCTGCTCGACCGGCCCCGCGACAGGCCCAAGCGCACCGCCGCGGGCGTGGCCATGTTCGCCCTCCTGTTCACCCTCTTCGGGGCGAGCTCGACCGACGTCCTGGCCAACTACTTCCACGTCTCGCTCAACGTGGTCCTGTGGTTCTTCCGCATCGCCGTGTTCGTGGTCCCGATCGTCTCCGGCCTGGTGGCCTACCAGCTGTGCAAGGAGATGCAGGGGGTGCACGGCATCGGCAAGCGCAAGCGGGCGGTGATCGTGCAGCGTTCCGCCGAGGGCGAGTACGTCACGGTGCCGACGCCACCGCGGCCCGACGACGAGCACGTCGAGCTCGACCCCGAGCCGGTGCCGGTGCGCATCGACATCGAGCCGTTGAGCGGCAACGGCGGCATCCGTGCGCCCGAGAGCTCGCCCACGGGCGTGCGCCAGGTCACCCGCTGAGCCAACCTCGGGGCCGGGTCAGCGCCCGCGACCTCTGGGTCGCACTCGAGTCCGTTCACGCCGTCACCTACTTCGCCCCGGAGTCGCGCACCGCGCTGCGCGAGACGGGGCTGCGGGGCTTCTGGTCCGGCTACTTCGCGGCACGCGCCGCCCCGCTCGGGCGGGTGGCGCCAGGCCCGGTGGCTGCGGCGTTCTACAACTTCGACCCGGACATGGTGGCGCGGGCGGTACCGGCGTGCTGGGAGGTCGTGGCGCCCGAGACGCTGTGCCGGGTGCGCGCGATCGCCGCCGCCGACGCGCTGAACGAGGTCTGCCGCGTCGAGGCCCGTTCGCGACTCGTGGCCGCCCTGCCCCTGCTGCGCCGGGCGGTGGCGGCCTGCGGCGGCGACGGGCGGGTCATGGCGGGGGCCAACCGCTCCCTGTGGCCCGTGATCGCCCCCGCGCTCGGCACGGCGGGCCTCGGCGAGGCCTGGCAGGCCTGCACGACCCTGCGCGAGCACCGCGGGGACGGGCACACCGCGGCGCTCCTGGCCAACGGCGTCAGCGGCCTCGACGCGCACCTGTTGGCGGCCGGCACCAAGGGGATCCCGGCCGACGTGCTGCGCGACAACCGCGGCTGGAGCGAGGAGCGGTGGCAACGCGCCGCCGACGGACTCAGCGCCCGCGGCCTCCTCCACGGGGACGGGCGGGCCACCGACGCCGGGCGCACGCTGCACGGGGCGGTCGAGGACCTGACCGACCGCCTGGCCGAGCCCGCCTACACCGCGCTCAGCGACGGAGCGCGGGCGGACCTCCACGGTGCGCTGTCGGCCTGCGCCGCCGAAGTCGCCGCGTCGGGCGTGCTGCCCTTCCCCAACCCGATGGGGCTGCCGCGGGCCCGGGCGGGCTAGGGCCGCTTCGGCGGAGGCCAGCCCGGCACGAGGCCGAGCTCCTTGCACAGCGAGCGCGAGGAGACCATCTGGCCCGCAAAGCGCCCCGCGTCGGGGTCGTCGCCCAGCCAGGCGGCCACCTCGCCCGCCACCTCGGGGGGTGCGGGCACGTGGCCGGCGCCCACGAGCACCTTGTCCATGCCCGACGCCCGCATGGACTCGGTGAGGGTGAGCCCCGGTGCGATGGAGAAGGCCCAGACGCCCTGCGCCGCGAACTCGACGTGGCAGATGTCCGTCACGCGGTGGAACGCCGCCTTGGCCGCTGCGTAGGCGACGCCCCACCCACCGGCGCCCGCCGGTGCGGGCGGCGTCGTGAAGGCGGCTTCCGAGAGCATGTTGACCAGCCGGCCCGCACCGCGTTCGAGCATCTGGGGAAGCACGAGCTGGGTCAGCAGGAGCGGGTGGAGGTAGTCGCCCACCAGGCACCGCTCGGCCAGCTCGAGGGGCAGGTCCAGCAGCCGGTCCATGGTGCCGGGCCCCTGGTAGATGGCGTTGTTGACCAGGACGTCGATGCGGCCCAGCTCGGCCAGGGCCACCTCGGCCGCCCGCTCGACCGACGCCCGCTCCATCAGGTCCATGGGGACGGCCACGCAGGCACGCCCGAGCCCGGCGATCTCCGCAGCGGTGGCGTCGAGGCTGCCGGCGATGGGCAGGGGCCGATCGTCCGCCAGGACGCTCGAGGGCTGGGCGCGGCCGTCGCCCTCGTGGACGGTGCGCGCCGTGATGACGACGTCGAAGCCGCGCCGGGCCAACGCCACCGCGGCGCAGCGCCCGATGCCACGGCTGGCACCGGTGACGAGTGCCACCCTGGCGTCGGCCCCGGCCACTACATCATCCCGGCGATCTGGTGCCCGCCGTCGACGTGGAGCACCTGGCCGTTGACGTACGCCGAGGCGTCGCTGCAGAGGAAGACGACGACCCGGGCGATGTCGTCCGGGGTCCCGAGGCGACGGGTGGGATTGGCCTCGGCCAGGCGGCGCCGGACATCGGCCGGCACCTGGTTGGCGGCCGTCTCGGTGAGGATGAAGCCCGGCGCGATGGCGTTGGCCCGGATGCCGTCACGGCCGTAGCGGGTGGCCAGGTGGCGGGTCAACTGGTTCAGGGCCGCCTTCGACACGCCGTAGGCCACCCGGGTCGACTCACCAATGGTGCTCGTCCCCGAGGAGATGGTGACGATGGACCCACCGCCAGCGCGCCGCCATCACCGGGATGGCATGGCGCGCCAGGAGCAGCGCGCCTCTCGTGGTGATCTCGATCGCACGCTCCCACACGCCGAGGTCGACGCCGACGGCGTCGGTGTCGAGCCGCGGATGGCTCCAGGCCGCATTGTGGTCGACCGCGTCGACGCCCCCGAACGCGGCGACGGCCAACTCGACCAACGTGGCCACGGCCCTTTCCTCTCTCACGTCGCAGCGACCCGACAGGGCGTGCCCGCCGGCGGCTTGTACCTCCTCAGCGACGGCCTCGGCACCCTCGAGGTTCACATCGCCCACCACCACGGCCGCGCCCTCGGCACCGAGCTGCAGTGCCGTGGCGCGGCCGATGTCCGAGGCCCCGCCGCTGAGGAGGACCACCTTGCCGTCGAGCTGTCCCACGTCAGTCGCGCCGGCCCGCACGGGTGCGCGTGTCGTCACCCACGGGCCAGGAGGTCATGGGCCCATCGTAGGGGCAGGAAGGCGTCTCCCACCAGGGATTCCGCATCGACCTTCCCCTTCTCGATTGGGCCGGAGGGCGGGTCCCATGGCAGCATCGTGACGTGCGCGTGCACCGCAGTTTCGCCTTCGTCGACGTGTCGGGGTTCACCGCACTGACCGAGCTCGAGGGTGACGAGCGAGCCGTCGACATACTCACCGCATTTCGCGCGCTGCTGCGCGACATCTGCGCCCGGCGCGGGGTGCGGATCGCCAAGTGGCTGGGTGACGGCGTGATGCTCGTCTGCGTCGAGACGCGGCCCTTGCTCGAGACCGTCCTGGAGCTGCACTATGTCGTCGGCGTCGTGAGCGGTCCTGTCAAGACGGTCTCCATCCGCTCGGGCGTCAACGCCGGACAGGTCATCCTGATGGAAGGCGACGACTATGTCGGGCACTGCGTGAACGTGGCGGCGCGGTTGTGCGACCTCGCGCCGGCGGGTTCGGCGCTGGCCTCCCCGTCGGTCATGGACCACCTGCCCGACTGGGGCGTGGCCGTGTCGGAGACCCACGTCACGCTGCGCGGCGTCGAGAAGCCGGTGCCGGCTTCGACCATTGCCATGGCGGGCGGGGGACCCGACGTCTCCCTCGACCCCATCTGCGGGCTGCCCCTGACCCACGACACGGCCGAAGAGATCGCCCACGACGTCCGGGGTTCCGTCGTGCTGTTCTGCTCGCCCGGCTGCGTGGACACCTGGCGCCGACGGCCGGCACGCAGCGAGAGCAGCTGAACCGGGCCCAGCGGATCGAGGAACCCTGCCCGGCCTCAACCGAGGGCCTGAACGTGCCGATACCTGCTCTGGAAAAGGAGAGCCGGCGATCCGGGATGCGTCTGCCCCCACTACACGACACCTCGACCAACCTGGCGAGATTCTGGCGGAGCTACGTCTACATCGGCGTCCTCACCTACAGCATGGGGGCACTCGCCGTCGTCGTCTACGCCATGACGGCGCCGGTACCCCACCGCCAGGCGATGGTCATCCTGGGTTCGGTCAGCCTCGCCATGGCCGTCGGACCGTTCCGGTGGCTCGGCCTGCGCCTGGTGTCGACGCGCTGGTCGAAAGGTTTCTTCACCTCCTGGGCTGCGTCCACGTTCGTCCTCATCGCCCTCGGCGCCGTCCTCGACGGTGGCGTCCGCAGCCCCATCGCCTACTTCCTCGTGCTGCCGATGCTCTTCGCCGGCCTGGCCTACTCGGCGGGCACCGTGTCGTTCCTCGCTGCATTCGGCGTCGCGACCAGCCTGGTGGTCGGCATCCTCACCCCACACCGGAGCTGGTCGACGACGGCGTTCCTCTCCCTGGCGGTGGTCATCGCCGGGGTGATCACGGCGGCGGCGGCGCTGTTCCGCGACCGCCTGATGGACCAGCTGATCGACGCCGCGAACCTCGACGCGCTGACGGGCTGCCTGAGCCGCGGGGCGTTCCAGCAACGGCTGGACGACGAAGCGAGGCTGGCCCGGCGCCGTCATGCGACGTTCAGCCTGGTCGTGGCCGACGTGGACAACCTGAAGACGCTCAACGACTCCGGCGGCCACCATTCGGGGGACCAGGCCCTGCGGTCGTTGGCCGGCGTGCTCCGCCAGGCGGCCCGGGCCACCGACGTCGTGGGCCGGCTCGGAGGCGACGAGTTCGCGATGCTCCTCCACGAGACCGATCAGGATGCCGCGCTGGTGGTGGCCAAGCGGATGAGCGAGGCCATGCATGCCGCCACCGGGTCCGACCGGGTCACGGCGAGCCTCGGTGTGAGCACCTGGTTGGGCCCCGACGACCGGCCCGACGAGCTGCTGCGTCGAGCCGACGTGGCGCTGTACACGGCGAAGCGGGCCGGGCGCGACCGCTGTGCCATCTGGGACCCTGCGCTGCCCGAGCCGCAGGCGGGCATGCAGTGGCTGGGCCGCCGCCCCCGGCGCACCACCGCCTCCAGCCAGGTCTGACCGCGCCGGCCCGCCGCTAGTCGAGGAAGGTCGATCCGTCGGGCGAGACGAACGCGATGCGCACGCGCACGTCGCCACCGTGGGGCTCCTCCGAGATCATCACCGCCAGGCTCTCACCCTCGACCCATTCGATCAGGGCGGGAACGTCGCGCTCGAACGCGCTCTCGAGCGCGGCGATGATCGACTCGTCCAGCGAGGCCGGAAGGGCGTCGAGGAGGGCACGGGCCTCGAGCGCCACATCGTCGTCCAGTCCATCGAGGATCCCGACCGCCTCGAGCGCCTCCTGGACCGAGTCAGCGTCCGCCAGGGCGGACCGCGCCCGCTCGTAGTCCGCCCGGTTGCCGCCGCCGAGCATGGCGTTCAAGGCCGGGATCATCGCCGCTGCTGCCATGGGCCGGAACGATAGAGCAATCGACATGTCACAGGTAGGGGAACCACGGGAACAGCCGTTTTCACCCCGGCGCCGCCGGTGCCAGAATCCGTGCATGCAAGCGCGCGGGGGCTGAAGCGAGGTAGCGACATGCTGGCATCACCCCAGGTGGAGTTCGTCGTGCGGAACGGCCTCCACCTGGCCTACCAATCGGCGGGGAATGACCCTCCGACGATCGTCTTCGTCGCCGGGTCGATGGCCATGTCGGTACAGTGGGATCAGCCGGAGACGGCGAAGGGCCTGCGCAGGATGGCCAACTTCGCCCGACTGGTCACCTACGACCAGCAGGGGATGGGCTACTCGGACCGGATGGACCTCTCGGCGCCCCCGGTGCTCGATGACCTGGTCGCCGACCTCGAAGCCGTCGTGGAAGCGGCGGGGGTCAGCGAGCCCGTCCTGTTCGGCACGCACAACGGCGGGGCGGTTGCCGCCGTGTACGCCACACGCCATCCGGTGCGCCAGCTGGTCCTGTGCAACACCTGGGCCCGCCTCGAGCGCGCCGACGACTTCCCCATCGGCCTCAGTGGCCGCGTGCTCGACCGCATGGAAGATCGCTATCGGACCGAGTGGGGCGCGGGCCGGATCTCCGACGAGTACGCCTCACGCCGGGGTGACGAACCGCCGGGCCAGTACGAGCTGGCCACCACCAGTCACAACCAACTGGCCCACCTGTTCCACATGAACCGCACCTACGACATCCGCCACGTGCTCCCGACGCTCTCCGTCCCGACCCTCGTGATCCACCTCGAGGACAACACGAGCATCCCGGTGGCTCACGGCGAGTATCTGGCCGGGGCGATCCCCGGTGCCCGGCTCGTTCTCATCCCGGGGTCGGACCACCTCTTCCTGCGCAACTACGCGACACCCGTCATCGACGAGGTCGAGGAGTTCGTGACGGGGCACCGCACCCCCTTCGCGGACAGGATGCGGACGACGATCCTCTTCACCGACATCGTCGACTCCACGGCGCGGGCGGCGTCCCTCGGAGATGCCGCATGGAGCACGCTGATAGAGGAGCACAACACCCGCGTGCATCGCCGGGTCGTCGCGCACGGGGGCCATGAGGTGAAGAGCACGGGGGACGGGTTCCTCGTGGCCTTCGATTCGCCCGAGCCCGCAGTCCGCTGTGCCTTCGATGCCATGGAGGTCGTGGCCGACCTGGGCCTGGAGTTGCGCGCCGGCATCCACCTCGGCGAGGTCTCCCGCATGGGGAAGAACGACATGTCGGGGCTGGCGGTCCACTTCGCCCAACGACTCTGTGCCCGGGCCACGGGTGGCCAGCTGCTCGTCTCGGACGCGGTGCGGGACGCCTGCCCGGTTCCGGGCATCCGCTTCGAGGACCGCGGCCGGGCCCGGCTCAAGGGGATCCCGGGGGAGTGGGCGGTCTTCGAGGCCACGGTGGAGGCCACGGTTGACATGTGACTAAAAGGTCACATATAGTGCAGGGGTGGATGGGCTGGACGAGGTGTTCAAGGCGCTGGCCGACCCCACCCGGAGGAGCCTGCTCGACGAGCTCTTCCGGGAGGACGGGCAGACCCTGGGCACGCTCGAGGAGCGTTTCGACATGACGCGCTTCGGGGTCATGAAGCACCTCAAGCAGCTCGAGGACGCAGGCCTGGTCGTGACCAGGCGGCGGGGCCGGGAGAAGCTCCACTTCTTGAACCCGGTCCCCATCCGGCTCATTCACGACCGTTGGGTCAGCAAGTACGCGGAGCCCTGGGTGGCAGGGCTCAGCGAGATCAAGGACAGATTGGAGAGGCAGATGGAAAAGGTGTACGAGATCTTCATCAAGACGACACCCGAGCGCCTGTGGCAGGCGATCGTGGATCCCGAGATACGGGCGAAGTACAACTTCGGTGCCGCGGTCAACTCCGAGTGGAAGGTGGGCTCGCCCCTCAGCGTCGACGTCGCCAAGCACGGTGTCCACCTCGGCGAGGGCGAGGTCCTCGAGGTCGATCCGCCCCGGCGACTCGTGCACACGATGGAGTGCCTCTGGGATGACGACGTGCGCGCCGAGGGGTCGACGCGGGTGACCTGGGAGATCCGAGAGGTGGGTGACTCCTGCCACCTGACGCTCACCCACGACCAGATGCGCGAGGGTGCCAACAGCCAGATCTTCGGTGGTTGGCCCATGATCCTGTCGGGTCTCAAGACGTGGCTCGAGTCGGGTGAGCTGCTCACCACGCCGGGTTCGCTGATGTACGCCTGAGCACCGGGGGCCGGTGCGGTGCTGTCCCGCTCAGGGCACGGGCGGCTTCACCATGCCGCGCAGACTCGCCTTGAGGTCGGGATTTGAGAAGGCGAACCCGTGCGCTTCGAGGACTGCGGGCCGCACCCTGGCGCTGGTGAACAACAAGGCGTCGGCCCGTTCGGACCCCAGCAGCAGCCCGGGGCCGAATCTGGGGACAGGCAACCGGGCCGGTCGGGACAGTACGGCGCCGAGAACCCGGGTGAACTCGCGGTTGGTGACCGGGTCGGGCGCAGTCACGTTCACCGGCCCCCGCACATCGTTCTCCAGTAGCCACTCGATCGCCCGGATCTCGTCGTCGAGGGTGATCCAGCTCCACCACTGGGACCCGGTACCGAACCTCCCGCCCAAGCCGAGTTTGAACAGCGGCAACAACTTGGGGAGCGCACCTCCGGCCGGACTCAGGACAAGGCCGGTGCGAGCACAGACCACCCTGATGCCGGCCTGAGCGGCGGGAGCGGCTTCGGCCTCCCAGCGCACGCAGAGCGAGGCCAGGAAGTCGTTGCCCGGAGGGCTCTGCTCCGTGAGGACCTCGTCGCCACGGTCACCGTAGTACCCGATGGCCGATGCACTGACCAGCACCCGAGGTGGGCGATCGAGACCCGCCAGCGCGCCGGCGAGAAGCGCAGTGGAGCGACGACGGCTCTCGAGGAGGACTCGCTTGCGGGCGTCGCTCCAGCGGCTGTCGCCGATGCCTGCGCCGGCCAGATGGACCACCGCGTCGGCACCCTCCAGGCCACGTGCGTCGATCGTGCCGGCCTCGGGATCCCACCGAAGGTCTGGGTCACCGGGTCGGACCGGTTGGCGCAGGACCCTGACGACCCGGTGGCCCTTCCCCGAGAGAGAAGAACACAAGGCTCGGCCGATCAGGCCGCTCGATCCCGTGACCACGACCCGCATGCGCGTCGCAGCATACGGGCGACACCCGACCGTGAACGCGCGCCGCCGGCTCGCTCCACCGGCACACGCGGCGCTGTCCGACGGTCGGGATGTCCTCGCTGGCCGGTCTGCCAGAGGCGTCCCGCGTCCGCGATCAGGACGGCACGGGGCTGGAAATCGGGGCCGCAGCGCCGACGGCCGGCCGCACCCGGTCGTAGACCGACATGGCGAGGGTCAGGGCGCCGAAGCCGGCACCGAGGAGGCAGACGCCCGCCCATCCGTGGGTGCCGTACAACGCCCCGGCGGTCACGGAGCCGGCGGCGCCGCCGAGGAAGTAGCAGACCATGTACGCGCTGTTGATCCGGCTCCGGGCGTCGGGTCGCAGCGCGTAGATGACCGCCTGGTTGGTGATCTGCATGCCCTGGGTGCCCATGTCGAGCACGACGATGCCGATGACGAGCGCGGCCAGCGAGGTCCGGCCCGCCCAGAGCAGTGCGAAGGAGCCGGTGAGGAGCACCCCGGCGACGACCGTGGTGGCCGTCGCCCGCGCCGAGTCGGCCAGCTTGCCCGCCAGGTTGGCAGCCACGATGCCGCCGGCCCCGACGAGGCCGAACAGCCCGATCACCGCGTTGGAGTACCGGTAGGGGTTCCCCGAGAGCAGGAAGGCGATGGTGGTCCAGAGCGCGCTGAAGGCGGCGAAGGCGCACGCGCCGTGCCAGGCCCTCCGGCGCAGCACCGGCTCGGTCGCGAGGAGGCGCAGCGACGAGGACACCAGGCTCGGGTAGCTGCGCCGGGGCCGCGGGGCCTCGGTGGGGAGCGCCCGCCACAGGACGAGTGCGAAGACGACCATGAGGGCGGCCGAGAGCCAGTAGATGGCGCGCCAGCCTGCGGCCTGCGCCACCAGCCCCGAGACGGTGCGCGCCAGGAGTATGCCCAGCAGCAGTCCCGTCATGATGCGGGCCACCACCCGGCCGCGCCGCTCCTCGGGCGCCAGGTCGGCTGCGAAGGGGATCATCACCTGGCCCGCCACCGAGGCCCCGCCGACGGCGACCGCGGCCAGGCCGAAGATCCACAGGTTGGGTGCGAGCGCGCAGGCGACCAGGGCGGCGGCCGAGATCCAGAAGAGGCGGGTCACCAGCGCCCGGCGCGGGTGGAGGTCGCCCAGCGGGACGACGAGGAGGAGTCCGGCGGCGTAGCCGATCTGCGTGGCAGTGATGAGCGAAGAGGTCGGCCCGGGGCCGCTGTGGAAGCTGTGCGCCACCTGGTGCAGGACGGGCTGGGCGTAGTACAGGTTGGCCACCACGGCGCCGGTGGCGATCGCGATGAGTGCGACGAGTGCCCGCGAGAGCCCGTGCTCCTGGTCCGACCCGGTGCTGGCCGCTGCCACCGGGTCAGGCTACCGGCGGCAGCGCTCGTTCAGACCTGGCCGCCGCGCCGGCTCTCGGCGGTCACGCCGGTCAGCGCGGTCAGGATCAGCGGGACGCCGAGGAAGATCAGCCACACGCCGAAGATCAGGGCCAGCACCGTCAAGAAGGCGCCCATGCCCATGACGAAGGGCCAGATGGAGGAGCCGGGGAACGAGTCGATGTTGCCCGCGCCCTCGGACATTTCGGCGTCCTCGCGGTCCGAGGGGCGATCGCCGACTGCGGGGATCTCGCCCCAGAAGAAGTACTTGCGACCGTGGAAGCGCTGGTGCCAGAAGAAGTAGTAGAGGCCGGGCAGGAAGCCGAGCAGCGTGACGCCGAGCAGCATCATGCCGCCCCCGTCCTCGTAGCTCCAGAACCAGTAGACGAGGCCGACGATCCCGAAGAATGCCCCGAGGAAGAGCAGGAAGAGCGATTCGACCCTCATACCGATGACGTGACCTTCCCGCTCGTCTTCCCGTTGGAGTGCGCCCCCTTGCCGTGGGGCACCGTCAGCGCGTCCGGGTGGTTGGCGTCCCATGTCGGGCGCTCGGAACGGATGGGCGGCAGGTGCGTGTAGTTGTGGTGCGGGGGCGGCGAGGTGGTGAACCACTCGAGCGTGTGCCCGTCCCACGGGTTGTCGCCGGCGGGGACGGGCTTGCGCCACGACACGACGAAGTTGACCAGCAGGAAGGCGAACGAGATGGCGATGAGGAAGGCGCCCACGGTCGAGACGATGTTGTAGCTCTGCCAGCCCAGGTTGGACGGGTAGCTGGCGACCCGGCGCGGCATGCCCAGGAGCCCGACCACGTACTGGGGCATGAAGGTGATCCAGAAGCCGATGAACATCAGCCAGAAGTGCCATTTGCCCAGGTTCTCCCGCAGCATGCGGCCGAACATCTTCGGATACCAGTAGTAGAGCCCGGCGAAGCCGGCGAACACGGCGGTCCCGAAGAGCACCTGGTGGAAGTGGGCCACGACGAAGTAGGTGTCGTGGGTGGCGAAGTCGATCGGGGGCGAGGCCAACATGATGCCGGTGACGCCGCCCATGAGGAAGGCGAACAGGAACCCGACGCTGAAGAGCATGGGCGTGGCGAAGGTGAGCTGGCCGTGCCACATGGTGCCGATCCAGTTGAAGAACTTGATGCCGGTCGGCACGGCGATCAGGAGACTCAAGAAGGAGAAGAAGGGCAGGAGCACCGCGCCCGTCGTGAACATGTGGTGGGCCCACACTCCCGTCGACAGGGCGGCGATGGCCATGGTGGCGAAGACCATGCCCTTGTAGCCGAAGACCGGCTTCGCGCGAGAAGACGGGAAGGATCTCGGTGACGATGCCGAAGAACGGCAGGGCGAGGATGTAGACCTCGGGATGGCCGAAGAACCAGAAGAGGTTCTGCCAGAGGAGCGGTGAGCCGCAACTTCGCATGGGCAACCCGTTGGCCAGGTGGCAGCCGGCCGCCGTGTAGATGTGGGTGTTGAAGTGGCGGTCGCAGAACAGCATCACCACCGCCGCCGTGAGCACCGGGAAGGCGATGAGGATGAGGATCCCGGTCACCAGCATGTTCCAGGTGAAGATCGGCATGCGGAACATGGTCATGCCGGGCGCCCGCAGGTAGAAGATCGTCCCGCACAGGTTGACGGCGGTGAAGATGGCGGAGAACCCGGTGAGCGCGATCCCCATCAAGAACAGGTCCGGCCCGGCGCCCGGCGAGCTGGTGGCGCTGGAGAGCGGCGCGTAGGCCACCCAGCCGAACTGGGCCGCGCCGCCGGCGACGAAGAAACCCATCAGCATGGTGATGGACCCGCTGAGGTAGAGCCAGTAGCTCAGGGCGTTCAGGCGAGGGTAGGCCATGTCGGGCGCGCCGACCTGCAGCGGCACGATGTAGTTGGCCAGGCCACCGAAGGCGAAGGGGCCTGCGAAGAGGTACAGCATCAGGCGCCGTGCATGGTGAAGAGCGCGTTGAACTGCGAGAAGGTGAGCAGTGACGAGTGCGGCGAGGCCAGCTGGAGCCGCATGAACAGCGCCATGATCCCCGAGAGGTAGAAGATGACGACCGACGTGATCATGTAGCTCAGCCCGATGACCTTGTGGTCGGTCGAGGTCAGCCACTTGAGGATGCCGGTGGGGCCGTGATCCTCGTGGCCGCCGTGGGGCTCGTGCCCGTTGCCGGGTGCCTCGGGCGGGAGATGGACCTCTGCGGGCTCGTGAGTCCCGGGTGGGGCGATGACGTCAGTCACCGTAGAGCGCACCTCCTGTGTTCCCGGTGTTCCCGCTGCCCGAGTTCCCGGAATTCCCAGAGTAGCTCGGAACGGTCCCGTTGATATTGGCGTGCAGGTCGGCCGGGAGCTGGCCGATGGAGTTCGGGTGGGCCCGCTGGAACGCGCCGGTGGCACGCAGCCACGTCTGGTAGGCGGACGGCGACACGGAGCGGACGTTGAAGAACATCAGGGAGTGGTAGAGGCCGCACAGCTGGGTGCACTGGCCCCGGTAGACGCCGTCGTGCAGGACGTTGAAGTCGAACTGGGTGGAGTAGCCCGGGCTGGCGTAGCGGCTGAAGTTGAACTCGGGCACGTAGAAGCCGTGGAGGACGTCATAGGAGTCGAGCGTGATGCGGACCGTCCTGCCCGTCGGGACCACCATGGTGGGCGCGTCGGTGGTCTGGCCGATGATCTTGACGCCGTTGGGGTACTCGAACTCCCAGCCCCACTGGAAGGCGTTCACGTGGATCCGGGCGTAGGGGTTGGGCTCCACCGCGGTGACCTTGTTCTCCACGACGACCGTCGCCACGAAGAGCACGAGCACGATCAGGATCGGGAGCACGGTGTAGATGATCTCGGTCAGCGTGTGGTACTGGGTCTGGACGGGCATCGTCTCGGCGTCACGCTTGCGGCGCCGGTAGCGGAAGATCGCCCAGATGATGAGGAGGAGGATGAAGCCGCCGACGACGATCCCGGCGACGAAGAAGCCCTGCCAGAGGTGGAACGTGGAGCGGGCCTGGGTGGTGGCGCCCTTGTAGCCGCCGAACGTCGGGAGCTGGCACCCGGTGAGCAGGAGAGCCGCGACCGCCACGACCGCCGCGGCCAGCCGGCGGCGGGGACTCTTACGGCTCGGAGCTGGGCTTTCGGGCGTCCGGGGAGGGCGGTCAGTGACGAGTCCACGGCGGTGACACTAGCGAACCCCGCAAAAAGACTGGAATTGGCAGGGCAGGGGGCTGCCCTGCCCTGACGTCAGTGAGGGTGCGGGCCCGGCGGTGCGACGGACTCCCTGGCCGCCCAGGTGAACACGCCTTTCGCCATGGTCGAGGTGGCGCGCGGCCGCCCGGGCGGGAAGACCTCTGGCGGGCCCGGTGGACGCCCGCGTCCGTGGGTCGGCCGCCAGGCGCAGCTCCGCCAGGTGGCCCGCCAGGCGCAGCGCACCGTCGGCCTGCTCGGCGCCGGGTCGCCCTCGGCGATCGCCAGCAGGGCCAGGGCGCGGTCGGCCAGGACGCGCCGGCGCCGCCGGCCAGCGCGGCCAGCTCGCCGGCCAGCGCCGCGCTCGGGCGCGGGCTTGAGCGTGGCCGGGTTGCCGTCCCACCAGCCGCCGTACAGGCGCCACACGTTGCGGACGACGAACTCGGGCTCGTCGTAGACCGGCCGGAGGTAGGGCCGGTCGGCCAGGTGGGCCGGCGCCCGCACGGTGTGGATGACCTCGTCGAGGCGGGCCCCGGCGTTCATGAGGTCGAGGGTCTGGTCGACCAGGGAGTCGAGCAGATCGGCGGTGTCGGTGAGCGCCTGGCGGACCCGGTCGGCGCCGATCACGGGGAAGCCGTGGCCGGGCAGGAGGACACTCGGGCTCGAGCGCGATCATCCGCCGCAGGGCCGCCGCCCACTCGCGCGGGTAGCGCTGCACCTTCTGGGGGTTGCCGGCGTTGGGCGACGCCCAGATGAAGAGGTCGCCGCAGCACAGCACGCTGCGGCCGGGCAGCCAGGTCCAGGTGTGGTCGTCGGTCTCGCCCCTCGCGTGGTGCAGCTCGAAGCCGACGCCGCCGACCTCGAGGTCGAGGCTCGTCGCGTAGGTGCGGTCCGGGTAGCGGTACTCGGTGGGCCACCGCAGGTCCGCGACAGCCGAACTGGCGGCGGTTGATGACCTCGTTGTAGCCGGCGGTGACGATGTAGCGGTCGAAGCGGGCCGGCACGGCCTCGTGGGCGACGACCACGGGGGCGGCCCAGCCCTCGGCCGCCGCCTCCTCCTCCCACACCGGGACGCCGAAGACGTGGTCGATGTGGCCGTGGGAGTAGACGGCGGTGTGCAGCCGCTGCGGGCACCAGCGCCGCATGCTCGTCGTGGACGCCTCGCGGCCACGGCACGATCCCGGTGTCGACCAGCACCAGGCCGTCGTCGGTGGCGAAGGCCGAGACGTTGGCGAAGGAGGGGCAGAAGGCGACCCCGTCGGTGACCTCGGCGATGCCGCCGATGTGGCCGACGGGGTGGAAGGTCGACGTCGAGATCTCGCCGTTCCACAGGCGATCCGCGACGGAGAGGACGTCAGGCGGCATGGACGTGGTGGGCCGGGGGAAGGGGCCCGGCCGGGCTCATGCGCCCTGGGACTTCTCCTCCGCGGTGGTGGGCGCCGGCGCGGGTGCGCCGCTCGCGGCCGAGGTGCCGTTGGTCTGCGCGGCGCCCTCTGCCTTGCCCTCCTCCATGCCCTTCTCGAATTCGTTCTTGGCCGAGCCGAGGTTGCGGGCCAGCTTGGGGATCGCAGCCCCGCCGAAGAGGAGCACCACGAGAATGATGGCCACGATGAGCAGGTCGGGACCGAAAAGGTCAGCAAGCATCAGGTTCTCCTTCACCCGGGTCCACGTGGCGGTGAACTGGACACCAGGTTAGACCCATTCCCGTCCGCCGCACCCGCACGGGCACGGACGCGCTTCGGGAGTGGGAATCACCCCGCCAGCAGGACGCCCATGACCAGCGCCGCCACGCTGGCCACGCCCCCCACGGACCCCCACAGGGCCAGCTGGCCCTTGGTGGTGGCGCGCTGGTGCAGGCCGACGGCGGCCCCGGCCACGAGGACCACCACGATCTTGGCCATCAGCACCGCCTTCCAGGCGGAGTCCTGGGAGGAGTAGTGGACGGCCGTCACGTTCCAGATGCCGGTGACGATCAGGAGCAGGTAGGCGGGCCAGGCCATGCGGGCGAACGCCCGCGCCAGGGCCTTGGGGGCGTCGCCGCCCAGCTGGCGGGCCGGCCCGACGAGCCCGGTCATCACGATCTGCCCACCGACCCACACCGTCGCCGCCAGGACGTGCAGGGTGAGCCGGACGGTGTCGAGCGCAGGAGCCAGCACGGGGCTACGCGCCCTGCCAGTTCGGCGGGCGCTTCTCGGCGAAGGCGATCGGACCCTCCATGGCGTCGGCGGAGGTGAACACGACGCCGACCGCCTCGGCGTTGATGGCCCAGCCGTCCGCCTCGGGGACCTCGGCGGCGCGCTTCATGACGCTCTTCGAGTAGCGCACGGCGAGCGGCGCGTTGGCCGCGATGCGCTCGGCCAGCGCGACGGCCTCGGCCAGCAGCGCGTCGGCCGGCACCACCTTGTTGACGAGGCCCAGTGCGTAGGCGCGCGCGGCGTCGATCGGGTCGCCCGTCATGGCGAGCTCGAGCGCAACGGCCATCGGCAGCCGCTTGGGCATCCGGATCAGGCCGCCGGCCCCCGCGATCAGCCCGCGCTTGGCCTCGGGGATGCCGAAGGTGGCGTGGTCGGCGGCGACCACGAGGTCGCAGGACAGCATGATCTCGAAGCCGCCCGCCAGGGCGGATCCGTTGACGGCCGCGATCAGCGGTTTCGGGAAGTCGCGCTGGGTCAGGCCCCCGAAGCCCCCGCTGGCGCCCATGATGTCGCCACCCTCGCCGCTGCTGAACGCCTTGAGGTCCATGCCGGCGCTGAACGCCTTGTCCCCGCTCCCGGTGACCACGACGACCCAGCACCCGGGGTCCTCGGCCAACTCGTCCATGTGGGCGGCCATCGCCATGCTGACGGCACCGTTGATGGCGTTGCGCGCCTCGGGCCGGTTGATGGTGAGGATCTCCACGTTCCCGCGGCGTTCCCGCAGTACCTCGTCTGCCATCGTGCTCCCTTCGCTGGTGCCCCGCCCTCGGCCGGCCGTCGTGCGCCGCCGAGGCTACCGGCGGGCGTCAGGGGAGGGGAATCTGAGGCGAGCTCCAGCCGTCGGACGCCGGCTCGGGCACCCCGGATGCGGACAGAGCGGCGCCCCCGCCCTCGATGCGGCGCGTGTAGAGCGCCGTGAAGACGAACAGGCTGCCGACGACGCCGGCCGTGAGGAAGGGCGACACGGCGAGGAAGGTCCCCGTCGGCAGGACGTCCGCCAGCGTGAGGCGGATCGCGGCCTCGACCACGAGCCCGACGCCCCAGACCACCGACAGCACCCGGAAGGTGTGCCGGCCGACGGGCAATTCGTGCAGGCGGTCGAACGCGGACACCTTGTCGGGGTCGTTCCCGGCCGAGAGGTAGCGGCCCACGTAGAAGAGGGTGGGACGGTCGTGGGTGAACACGGTGACGATGCAGGCCACACCGAAGAGCGCGGTGAAGAAGCCGTCCCTGACCTTGAGCACGTAGGTATTGCCGCCGAGCAGCGTCGAGCTGATGATCCCCACCGCGAACCCGAAGAGGACGACGAGGCCCACCGCGTCGACCCTGCGCCGGCGCCCGAACTGCACGAGGATCCAGCCCGCCGAGAAGCAGCCGGCGACGATCAGCGCCGCGGTGTCGGTGCGCACGTGGCCGCGGACCAGGAAGTAGACGGCGATGGGGAGAGCGGCGCCCCAGATCAGGCTGGGCAGATGCTCGCGGACCGACGGGATGCCGGGCCGCCACTCCCGGCCCGCATCCGGTGCCCGTTCCGCGCCGCCCGCAACCCCCGGCTCCATGGGGAAAAGGGTACCGCCGTAGAGTCCCGCTTCCGCCGCGTAGGATCCGGGTGTGACCTTCATGGCCCACCTGGTGGAGTTCCTGCTCATCGCCGGCCTGCTGGCGGCGGGCGCGCTCGCCGCTGCTTTCCTGGTGGCGCGCAGCTACGTGCGACGGCACTGGCGGCTGGTCCGGGGGCACGTCGCGACCCGCGGCATCCTCGCCACGCTGGCCCTCGCCTCCGCGGGCCGCGAGCGCTACGCCGCCCGGGCCACGCCCGAGGAGCTGAGCCGGGGTGCGGCGGCCCGGGTGCGCCGCCGCATGTGGGTCGCCGTCGAGGACGCCGAGACCGCCGTCGCCCACGCCGACTCCCACGACGCGCCGGTGGCCGAACTGCCCGCCGTCTGCCGCTCGCTGCGCGGTGTCGCCGGCGAGCTCGATGCGCTGCTGCGGCTGGAGCGCCGCCTGCCCCGGGGCACGGGGCGGCCGGACACGGTGCGGGTCCAGGTGGCCGAGGTCATCGGTGCCGCCCGCGACGTGCAGGCCGCGGCGCTCCGTGCGGGGGGCGACGCCACCGAGCCGCAGGTGCGCGCGCTGGTGCGCCAGGCGCGGGACGAGGTCGACATCGTGTCGACGGCACTGTCGCGCCTGCGCTCGCTCGCGCAGCCCCACTGAGCCCGGGCCCACCCACCCGCGGGGCGCTCCGCCTGCCAAGCTGAACGGATGCCCGACGCCGTTCCATCCCGCAGGGCCGCGCCCGCACGGCGGGCGTCGGGCGCGGGGCCCGAGAACCTCCTCGGCGAGGGCTTCCTGGCCGGTGTGGCGACGTCGGGCTACCAGATAGAGGGCGGGTTCAACGGCGACGGTGAGCCGCACAACAACTGGTCCGGCTGGGAGGCCACCGGCCGGGTGGCGCGCTCGGGGCTGGCCTGCGACTTCTGGCGGCAGCCGGCCGAGGCGTTGGACCGGGCCGCCGCCATCGGGTGCAACGCCTTCCGGCTCTCGGTGGAGTGGGCGCGGCTCGAGCCCCGTCCCGGCGTCTTCGACGACGCCGCGCTCGAGCGGTACGTCGAGATCCTCGCCATGTGCGAGGCCCGGGGCTTGGAGCCGATGGTGACGCTGCACCACTTCACGCACCCCTGGTGGCTGGGCGACGAGTTCTGGCTCCGCCCCGGCTCGCCCGACGTCTTCGCCGGCCACGTCGCCCGCATCGTCCCCGCCCTCGCCCCGCACTGCCGCCGCTGGGTGACGGTCAACGAGCCCAACATCGTGATGCTGATGGGCTGGATCGAGGGGGCCCACCCGCCGGGCCGGCGCATGGCCGTCTCCGATGCCTTCTGCGTGCTCGACAACCTGCTCAGCGCGCACGTGCTGGCCTCCGACGTCGTCTCCGGGGTGCAGAGCGGAGCCGAGGTGACCATCAACACCAGCTCCTCGTCGGTCTACGAGCTCGACAGGATGCTGCTCGACCTGCTGCAGCTGCGCGAGAGAGGAGTGGAGCCCAGCGACGTCGACCGCTACGTCGACGAGCGCCGGACGATCCACGACGCCGCCTTCCCCCCGCACCACGCCGGGGAGGCGGCTGTGCGACGGTTCTTCGCCGCCCTGTCGCCGTACGGCACCGAGCACGAGCCGGGTCGCGGCAGCGCGTGGGCCCGCCTGCGCGGCGTCACCAGGCGCCAGGCGCCGCGCCGCGTCGTCGCCGCGGCGCGGGCGTCGGAACGGGCCCGGGGCCTCGATGCGGTCGGCTTCGACTGGTACGACCCGGTGGCCAGCCATGCCATGCGCGCCGCGGGGCGCCGGACGGCCGCCGGCGGGCGTGACTGGTCCTTCGGGCGGGCACTGTGGGACGTGCCCCCGAACCCCGCCGGGCTGCGGTCCTGGTGCGCCACCGAGGCGGCCCTCCGCCCCGGCCTCCCCCTGTGGGTGGTCGAGAACGGCATGTCGTCCAGGGTGCGCGCCGGGCGGCCGCTGCCCCGGGACGACGGGTTGGACCGGCCCCGCTACGTGCGCGAGCACCTGGGCGCCGTGGCCGACGCCGTGGCCGACGGGGTCCCCGTGCGCGCCTACCTGCACTGGTCGCTGGTCGACAACTACGAGTGGGGGACCTACGAGCCGCGCTTCGGCCTCTACGGTCTCGACCGCAGCGACCCCGACGCCGTGCGCTGGATGGACACCGACGCCCAGGGCGACGACGCGGCGGGTGCCTTCGCCCGCGTGCTGGCCGGCCTGCGCGCCGGGGACCGCTCCGTCATCGCCGCGCCCGCCTGAGGCGCGGCGGATCAGCCGGCGGGGTCGCCCCCGGGCATCGTCTCGGACGGGCCCTCGAACTCGCGCTTCTCCTTGCGGCGGTGCAGGACGAAGAGCACGACGACGACCACGGCGATGAGGCCGAGCAGGATGTCGGACGCGATGCCACTGACCTTCTCCACCCGCTGGCCGACGAAGTAGCCGAGGAGGACGAAGAGGACCCCCCAGCAGATGCCGCCGGCGGCGTTGGCGGGCAGGAAGATGCGGTAGCGCATCTTGGACATGCCGGCCAGCCCCGGGATCACGGCGCGCAGGAAGGCGGTGAACCGACCCACGAACACGGCGATCGCGCCCCGCCGGCCCAGGAGTGCGAGCGCAGTGCCGATGCCCTTCTGACGCTTGCGCAACGGGCCCAGCGACAGGAGCTGGCTCCCCCAGCGATCGCCGATGGCGTAGCCGACGGAGTCGCCCACGATCGCGGACAGCACGACGACGGCGACGATGCCGCCCAGGCTGACACCGCCCTTGGACGCCAGGACGCCGCCGAGGATGGCGGCCGTCTCGCCGGGGAACACGAAGCCGAGCATGACCGCGTCCTCCGCGAAGACGAGCAAGCCGATCAGCGTGTAGGCCTCCCACCCGTGTAGCGACAGCAGCGGCTGGAGCAGGCGGCTGATCACGGCCCGTCCTCATTGCGGCCGACGCCCGGCGAGAGGCGAGCCCGCCGCACGGCGATGGTCAGTTGACGGCGCGCAGGGTGTACTCGCGCGGGGTGAGCTGGCGCCAGCGAGCCTCGAGCTGGTCGACGAACTCACGGCCCCGAACAAGGTGCGTGAGGATGTCCGCCTGGCCCTGGGGACGCGCCAGCATCCAGCTGTGGCCTCCCGGCACCCACAGCACGGGCGAACGTGCGATGGACGCGAACTCCAGTGCGGTGTGGCCGGGCGTGATGCGGTCGAAGCAGCCCCACTCGTTGAGGATCGGGATCTGCTGGGCCACGAGATGCCGCACCTCGCTGCGCTGGTCGACCGACATCAGCATGCTCCCGACCGGCATCGTCTGGGCCACCGTGCGGATGTTCTGGCGCATGTCGGGCAGTACCGCCCGCACCGTCGAGTACATGCGGCCGATGGCCAGGTCGGGCAGGTCGAAGAAGACCGCTGCGATCATGTCGACCATCGGTGCCACGTCGGGGAGGATGGGCGACAAGAAGGTCGGGATGATCCCCGTGCGCTCCTTCCAGGCCGGCGTGCTGACGCCGTCGCGGTAGATCACCCCGATGGTGCGACGCGGGTGGTCGTGCGCGAACTGGACGGCCACCGCGCCGCCCATCGAATGGCCGAGCAGGACCGCCGGGCCGGCGTCGACCTTGTGCGCGATCGCCATGACCTGGTTGGCCAGGCCCTCCATGGACACGTCCTGCCACTCGAGTGGGTCGCTTCCGCCGAATCCCGGAAGGCTCGGGTTGATGACGCGCCAGCCCAGCTGCTCGGCCAGCCGGGCGCTCTCGCGCCAGTACATGCCGCCACCGGCGAAATAGCCGTGGATGTTGATGGCCCAGATCGGGGGGGACCCCGGGCCGTCGGGCCCGTGGGCGTCGACGTTGTCCGAGACGGCGAAGCGCAGCCTCCGGCCCTCCACCATGATGGAGCTGGGGACCATCCGGATGGTGGGGCTCTTGCGGATCTTCCGTGAGTACTGGTCCGCGCACGACGCCGAGGCCGTGGGCGGCGTGGCCGGCGTCGACGAGCTGGACCGGGGACGGGCCGTCGGACGGGGCGACGATGGCGCCCGAGATCTGCAGGGCGTCCTCGGTTTGGGGTGCCTCCTTCGCCTTGAAAAACCGAACCGCCATCCGACACTCCAGTCCGGCGCCCACCGGGCGCCTGTTCACCCCAACCCGCAAACGACGCAGGTCCTCGAAACCCACGGTATCCGACCGGCGACGCAGGTCGGCAACTCGCGCGTGCAGCGGGCCGCCGGGGCTGCGACGATGGGCGCATGCGCGCCGACATCGTGATCCGGGGAGGGACCCTCGTGGACGGGACGGGGTCGGCGGGCAGACGGGCCGACGTCGCCGTGACGGGCGGCCGGATCACAGGCATCGGTGACGGCCTCGAGGGCGAGCGGGTGCTCGACGCGGACGGGCAGGTGGTGAGCCCGGGATTCATCGACATCCACACCCACTACGACGCGCAGGTGTTCTGGGATCCCGACCTCACGCCCTCGTCGTTCCATGGCGTGACGACCGTGATCGCGGGCAACTGCGGGTTCTCCATCGCGCCCGTCCGCCCGGACGGCGTGGAGCTGCTGGCCCACACGCTCCAGCACGTCGAGGACATGAGCTTCGACACCCTGTCCGCCGGGGTGCCCTGGGGCGACTTCGAGACGTTCCCCCAGTATCTCGACGCGGTGGCGGCGAGAGGCATGGCGCTCAACTACGGGTGCTACGTCGGCCACACGGCGGTGCGGCTCTACGTGATGGGCGAGGACGCCTACGAACGAGCCGCGACGCCCGAGGAGATCGGCCTCATGCAGGCGGTGGTGGCCGACGCCATGGCGGGTGGCGCGGCGGGGTTCGCCTCGAGCGCCTCACCGACCCACAACGGCGACAGCGGCCGGCCGGTGCCGTCGCGGGTCGCCGACCTGGCCGAGCTGCGCGCGCTGCTCGAGCCCGTGAAGCAATCCGGGCGGGGCGTCGTGGCCCTGCTCCCGGGCGGCATCTTCCCCAACCAGGAGGTGTTCCGGCTCCAGCGAGAAGTCGGGCGCCCGTTCACCTGGACCGCGCTGCTGACGGTGAAGGGCTACCCGTACCACGAGAAGGTGATCGCCGAGCACGACGCCGCCTGGGCCGAGGGCGTGGAGGTGTGGCCGCAGGTGTCGTGCCGGCCGCTGGTGTTCCAGATGAACCTCTCCGAGCCGTTCACCCTCAACATGCGCCCCACGTTCGCCGCGTTGATGGGCAAGTCGAAGGCGGAGCGGGTGGCGGCCTACCGCGACCCGGCCTGGCGCGCGTCGGCGTGGGAGGACGTCAGCGGGAAGGCCGGCGGCTTCCCGCTCAATTGGGCCTCCATTTCGGTGGCCGAGTCCCGCTCGCATCCCGACCTGGCCGATCACCCGGTGGCGCTGCTGGCGGAGGAGCGGGGCTGCACCCCGCTCGACGTGATGCTCGACGTGTCGCTCGACGACGACCTCGAGTCTCGCTTCTGGTCGGTGCTGGCCAACGACGACCCCGAGGGGATCGCGTGGCTGCTGCCGCGCGACAACGTGCTCCTCGGACTGGCGGACTCGGGCGCGCACGTCTCGCAGCTCTGCGACGCCTGCTTCTCGACGGACCTGCTGGGCAACTGGGTGCGCGGGCGCGGTGTCATGCCCCTCGAGCGGGCCATCCACAAGCTGACGGGCGAGCCGGCCGGCGTCTACGGCCTGGCCGACCGGGGGACGGTCGCAGTGGGCAAGGCCGCCGACCTGTGCGTGTTCGACCCCGAGACCGTGGACCCCGGTCCGCTCCGGCGCGTGCGCGACTTCCCGGCCGACGGCGAGCGCCTGACCGCGGACGCGCCGGTCGGCATGACCCACACCTTGGTGAACGGCGTGCCGATCCGCATCGACGGCGAGCCGGCCGCGGAGGGCTTGGCGTCCCGCCCCGGGGTCGTGCTGCGCGGCTGAACGGACCGCGTGCGCGCTCGCCGCGCTAGGTGACGTCGCGGCGGAACGTCGTGAAGTAGCCGATGGTGAGGGGCACCAGGCCCCACAGCAGCATCACGAGGCCGCCCTGCCACCACGTGAGGAGGTGGAAGGTGCGTTCGCCCCCACCGCCACCGAAGCCGCGGGCGATGTCCCCGGCCAGCGCCGCGCCCGCCGCGTTGGGGAGCCAGTTCAGGTCGTAGTGGAAGATGGCCCGGGCCAGTGCGATCAGGATGCTCTCGAGGATCAGCGTGCCGCCGATGACGATGAGGATGGCGGCGACCTGGTTCTTGACCAGGGTGCCGAAGCCGAGCCCGAAGAGACCGAGCAGGACGGCCGAGGCCATCGAGGCCGGGGACCACGGCTCCCACCTGGTCGGTGACCGTCGAGGTCACACCGCCGAGCGCAGCGTTCCAGGGCAGGCCGACGGCGGCGACCGCCACCAACGTGAGCAGTGCGATGAGGATCGACCACAGCGCGACCACGGCGACCTTGGCCCCCAGCACCCGCGTGCGCACCGGGGTCAAGACGAGTGTCGTCGTGATGGTCTTGTGCCGGTACTCGCCCGTGACGCACAGGACGCCCATGATCGGGGCCAGGATCTCGATGGCGAAGTAGCCGGCCCCGAGCAGCATCCGCCGCTGGCGCAGCGTCTGCACGAAGTAGAAGGTGTGGCCCGGGAAGCCGCCTGCGCCCGCCAGCACGGCGACGCAGATGAGGACGGCCAGCGGGAAGGCAAGGGCGAAGGTGACCCAGACCCCCGGCATCGACCGCATCTTGATCAGCTCGGCCCGGATGGCGTTGATCATGGTCGCGGCGCCAGCTGGCCGAACCCGAGGCCGGCGGTCAGGGAGAGGAAGACGGACTCCAGATCGGCCCCCTCCTGGGTCAGCTCGTAGAGGACGATCTGGTTCGCCGCCAGCAACGGCCCGATCTGCTCGGGCCGCACGGCGTCCATGGCCACCTCGTCGTGGCCGAGCCGCCGGAACGCGACGTGGGCCTCCGTCAGCACGGCGCAGAGCCGATCGGCCTCGGGTGTGCGGGCCCGCATGACCAGGCCGCTGACGCCCGACGTGATCTGCTCGAGGGTGCCCTGCGCCTTGAGCTGGCCGAACGACACGATCACGGCGTCGTCGATGGTCTGCGCCATCTCGGACAGCAGGTGCGACGAGACGAGCACCGTCCGGCCCTCGCCGGCGAAGAAGCGCATGAAGTCCCGCAGCCACGCGATGCCCTGCGGGTCGAGGCCGTTGGACGGCTCATCGAGGACCAGCACGTCGGGGTCGCCGATGAGCGCGGTGGCCAGCTCGAGCCGTTGGCGCATGCCCATGGAGAAGCCACCGACCTTGCGCCTGGCGTCGGCCGTCAGGCCGACCAGTTCGAGCACCTCGTCGGCGCGCTTGTCGTCGTGGCCCCCTGCCCTCGCCGCCATGCGCAGGTGGGTCCGGGCCCGCCGGGCCGGGTGGAAGCTGGTCGCCTCGAGGACGGCGCCGACGATCTTCGAAGGGTTCTCGAACTCGTGATAGCGACGACCCCCGATGGTGGCCGTCCCGGCGGACGGGTGGACCAGGTCGAGCAGCATCCGCAGCGTGGTCGTCTTGCCCGAGCCGTTGGGTCCCAAGAAGCCCGTCACCCGCCCGGGTTGGACGGTGAAGGAGAGGTTGTCGACGGCGACGACGGTCCCGAAGTTCTTGGTGAGGCCGCTGAACTCGACGGGGAGGCCGCGGGTGGCGGCACCGGCGGTCATCGGGGCGACGTTAGCGCGGGTGCCCAGGCCCCTCGGGTCGCCGGCGGGACGACGTCGGAGCAGCTCAGGCGGGGTTGCGGCGCTCGACGAGCTCGTCGGGGAGCAGGAGGCGCACCGACACCGCGAGCTCGTCGTAGACGCGGGCCATGGTGGACCACCCGTTGATCCACCCGACCAGCGCGGAGTACCACACGTGCCCGATCATGCGGGCCCGGTCCGACATGTCGGGGATCTCGGGCTCGCCCATCGCCCGCGAGATGATCCCCTCCATCAGCAAGGTGATCTGCTGCTGGCAGCCGACGGCGCCCGGGTCGGGCGAGGAGAGGGACGTGAAGACCGCGGCCACGAGCTTGGGTTGGCGGCCCATGGCGCGCAGCGCACGGTCGAGGACCTCGAGGACGCGGTCGGCGGGGTGCTCGCCCCGGGGCGGATGCTGCCCGATGCGGGCGTCGAGCAACTCGACCCAGTGCACCAGCGTCGCCGCCAGGAGGTGGTCCTTGCTCGTGAAGTAGCGGTACACCGTGCCCATGGCGACGTCGGCACGGGCCGCGACGTCGCGCATCTGCACCGACTCGTAGCCGCCCTCGAGCCCGAGGGCCATGGCGGCGTCGATGACACGCTGACGCCGGGCCTGCTGCGCGCGGGTGAGCGGGCGGGCCACCGTCTGCTGCATCCCGACAGCGTATCCGCACCGTCACCTGGGTCTTCGGGGACCGTGCCGCTACGCTGCGAGGCCATGCCAGGACGGAGTCCCGGGCGAGAGGCGGCCATCGTCGCCCTGGGGGAGTACCCCGAGGAGGTCGCGACCACCGACGGGCGGGTGCCCGGCGAGCGGGGGCGCCAGACCCGCCAACGCCTGCTCGACGCCACGGTGGAGCTCCTCACGACCACCTCGTGGCGCTCGGTCAAGGTCACGGACATCGCACGGCAGGCGCGGACGTCGCCGGCCACCTTCTACCAGTACTTCGGCAACGTCGAGCAGGCCATCCGCGTCCTGGCCGAGGGGATGGTGGAGCAGGCCGGCCAGCTGGCCGAGCTCGTCGGGGGGGACTGGTCCGAGGCGGCGAGCTGGGGCACCGCGCTGACGGTCACGGAGGGCTTCCTCGCCTACTGGGAGGACAACCGCGCCGTCTTCCGCGTCGTCGACCTCGCCACCGAGGAGGGTGACGCGCAGCTGCGCGGCATCCGGGTGCGGGCGCTCAACGCCGTCACGGTGGCGCTCGCCCAGGTGATCGCCGCCGCGTCCCCCTCACCCGAGGGGGGGCCGGGTGCCGCCACGTCGTCCCCTGCCGGCGCGGACCCGATGGCCGTGGCGGGGACGCTGGTGGCCATGTTCGCCAGCGTGTCGGCCCACCGCTACGGCTTCGAGTTCTGGGGCATCCGCACGGCCAACCTCATCGACACCCAGGCGCGCATGCTGCACTGGGCCGTGACCGGGCGCCCGGCGCCCCCTGCCGACGTCCTGCCGCGCGAGGCCACCCGCCCGCGCACCGGGCCCGTGCTCGGTGGGGCCACCGCCCGCCGGCGCAGCGCTACCTGATGGCGACGGGATTGAGGGGAGAGCCGAGCCCGGCGGTCAGCGGGAGCGGCGTGGCGTCGAGCAGGAAGCCGTAGCGGCCGTCCGCCGCGCACACGTCGGCCAACGGGTCCAACACCCAGTTCTGCCCCTGGGTCATCCCCATCTCCACCAGGTGCAGCAGGTGGACCGGGAGGTAGGCGTCCTCGTACTGGCACGGGAAGACCTCGAAGGTCGGCCGTGTCCGTGGCGACGGCGGCGACGTCACGGGCGTGGAACCATTCGGCCGTCTCGATGGTGAGCCCCGGCGAGGGCCACCAGTACGCGACCAGGTCGCCTTCGGGGCCGAGGTGCACCATGTGACCGGTGCGCACCAGCACGATGTCGCCCGGCTCGACGCTGACCCTGGCGAGCTCGCAGCGCCGCGTCGAGATCGCCGGGCATGATCGGGTAGCCCGGCTCGAGCACCTCGCGGCCGAGGGCACGGGCCACGTCGAGGAGGACACCCCGGGTCACCACCGTCGTGAGCCGGTGGATGCCGCAGCGGGCGGCGCCGTCGGCGGAGATGGTCGACGCCGGGTAACCGTTGTAGATGACCCCGCCGTAGCTGCTGTGGGCCAGGCGCGTCCCAGTGGGTGGCGCACTGCGTGGCCAGCGTGAGGACGTCCTCGCTGAAGCAGACCCAGTCCGGCTGGTCGGCGTTGACCGGCACGTTCACCTGCACCATCGTGCGGCTCGGGTTGACGCGCCCCTCCACGAAGCCGAGCTGGATCCCCTCGGCCTCCGAGAGGGGGAGCCCGAGGGCGAAGGCCTGGCCCGACACGACCGACGCCGCCCCCCGGAGCCGTGCCTCGGTGTCGACGAGGTTGAGCGTCCCGACCTCGTCGTCCGGGCCCCAGCGCCCCCAGTTGCGGACACGGGCTGCGACCTCGGCGAACGCTGTGGGGACGGGCACGCGCGCACACTACCGCCGGCCCCGGGCGGGACCGCCGGGTGGGAGCGGGGTCCCGTTTGTCGGCGCCCGGCCGGGGGGGCGATACTGAGGGCGCGAACAGGTTCGCGGAAGCCTCAGGGAGGGATGTGCCATGACGACCACGCGTGCGGCGGTGTGCACCGGGCTCAACGAGCCCTGGAAGACCGAGGAGATAGAGCTCGACCCTCCGGGCAACCGCGAGGTCAGGGTCAAGATGGTCTATTCGGGCATGTGCCACTCCGACGAGCACCTGCGCTCGGGCGACATCGCCGCGCCACCCGAGGTGCTCGAGATGATCGGGGTGAAGTCCATGTTCCCGGTCGTCGGAGGGCACGAGGGATCGGGCATCGTGACCGAGGTGGGCACGAACGTGACCCAGGTCGCCGAGGGCGACCACGTGGCCGTCTCCTTCATCCCCTCCTGCGGGACGTGTCACTGGTGTGCCTCCGGACGCCAGAACCTCTGCGACCTCGGGATGATGACGCTGGCCGGGGGCATGATCAGCGACGGCAGCTACCGCTATCACCTCGGGGGCGAGAACCTCAACCGCATGGCCCAGCTCGGGACCTTCGCCGACGAGATGGTGTGCCACGAGAACTCGCTGGTGCGCATCAACCCGTGGGACAACATGAAGGCGGCGGCGCTCATCAGTTGCGGCATCGCCACCGGCTTCGGATCCGCCGTCGACCGGGCGAAGGTGAAGCCGGGCGAGACGGTCGTCGTCGCCGGCTGCGGCGGCGTGGGCTCGGGAGCGATCCAGGGCGCCCGCATCGCCGGGGCACGTCACATCATCGCCGTGGACCCGGTGCCCTTCAAGCTCGAGCGGGCCAAGGAGATCGGCGCCACCCACACGGCGGCGTCGCTGGCCGAGGTCCCCTTCCTGCTCCCGGAGCTGACGATGGGGCGCAACGCCGACGTCGTGATCCTGACGCCGGGCGGCCTGAAGGGCGAGATGATCGCGGAGGCCTGTGCGTGCGGGTCGAAGGATGCTCGCATCGTGGCAACGGCCATCGCACCGTTCCACCAGATGGACGTCCAGCTCAACCTCTTCAACCTGGCCATGTTCAACCAGTCGCTGCTCGGCACGGTCTTCGGCTCGCAGAGCCCGCGGGTCCAGGTGCCGAACCTGTTGAACCTCTTCGAGTCCGGCCAGCTGAAGATCGACGAGCTGATCACCCAGGAGTACACGCTCGACCAGGTGCAGCAGGGCTACGACGACCAGGCGGCCGGCACGATCGTCCGCGGCGTGGTGACGTTCGACACCTGATCCGCCGGCGGCGTCGGCCGCCGCCGCGCAGCTCAGGCGCCGAGGTGCCGGGTGAAGCCGTCGGGGATCACGAGGTCGTCGCGGTGCAGTTGGTGGATGGAGGCGTGCCCCAGTCCGAGCAGGGCGGACTCGATGCCGCCGCGCAGGATGTCGAGCACGTTCTCCACGCCCGCCTGGCCGTTGGCCGCCAGGCCCCAGAGGTAGGCGCGCCCGATCATGACCGCCCTGGCGCCCAGCGCCACGGCCTTGACGACGTCGCTGCCGCGCCGGACACCCCCGTCGAGGAGCACTTCGATCTGGTCGCCGACCGCGTCGGCGACGGACGGCAGCGCCCGGATCGTGGCCGGGGTCCCGTCGAGGTTGTTGCCGCCGTGGTTGGACACCGAGATCGCCGTGACCCCGGCATCGACGGCCCGCTTGGCGTCGTCGACGCGGGTGACCCCCTTGAGCATGAAGGGGCCGCCCCATTGCTCGCGGAGCCAGGCGACGTCGTCCCAACTCGGTGGCGGCGTCTGCATCCACTCGCCGTAGGCGCCGAAGAAGGTCGGCCCCTTCTGCCCCTTCTCGACCATGTTCGGCGTCGTCAGGTCGGGACGCTTCCCGGTCCGGGCGAACGAGAGGAACCAGCGCGGGTTGGCCAGCGCCTCGGGGGCGAAGCGCAGCATCGCCCGCAGGTTCACCGTCTCGGGGATGGTGGGGCTGCCCCAGTCCCGGCCATGGGAGAAGGACCAGTCGAGCGTCGCGATCAGCCCGACGGCGCCGGCGGCCCGGGCCCGCTCGACCCGGGCCAGGATCTGGTCCCGAGAGCCGATCCAGTAGATCTGGAAGAACGTCTGGGGGCAGGCGGCCACCACGTCCTCGACGGGCATGCTGGCGAACGAGCTCAGGCCCATGGCGGTGCCCCGGGCCGCCGCCGCCCGCGCCACGGCCACCTCGCCCTCGGGGTGCACGGCCTGCACGCCGGTCGGGGAGACGAGGACCGGGAACGAGATCTCCTGGCCCATCACCTTGGTGGCCAGGTCCCGGCTGTCGGCCAGGCCGGCGACGTGCGGCGCGAAGCCGAGCTCGCTGAAGGCGGTGACGTTGTCCTCCACCGTGATTCCGCGTTCCGAGCCGGCGATGAGGGCGCCGTAGACCGACTTGGGCAGGCGCTTCTTGGCCCGCCGCTGGGCCTCGGCCACCGTCTCGAACCACTTGTTTGCCATACGCGAACCTCTCGTGATGCCCCGCTCGTCCCGCACCCGCAGGGCCAGCGGTGACCGGGAGACTCTACGGCGCCGCGGGCGACCGGACCCGCCGGGAGCGGCGGCGGGCGGGGCGGGCGCCGGGCGATCGCCGCAATCCGGGTAGGTGCGAGCGAGGGCCCGACGACGGAATTTTCCAAGAAATGTTTCAAGGCACCCGAAGGGGCGGACGACAGAACGGGGTGACCAGAACGGAGGCGGCGGCCTCGGGCTACCGGTCAGGGGGGACGATCGCCTGGCTCACCCTGTCGGGCCTCCCCGCGCCGGCCGCGTTCGCCGTGATCCTGGCGCTGCTCCCGGTCTGCTGGGCCGCGTCGTACTACCTGGGCGGCGGCACCAGCGTGTCGCCCCTGTGGTTCTGCGTCCCCGTCTTCCTGGCCGGCGTGCGCTTCGGGCTGCTCGGGGTGGTGTCGGTGGGGTTCGCGGCGACGATCGTCGCGGGCCCGCTCCTCCCGGCGCGAGCGGCGACCGGCGCCCCCCAGGCGATGAGCGACTGGGTGAGCCGGGGAATCTTCTTCGTGCTGATCGGCTCGTTCGTGACCTTCCTCTATGTCGCGGTGCAGCGGACGTCGGCCCGGGCGGCCCGGGCCGAGGCGCAGAAGGAGTACGAGAGCGAGCGACGCTTCGCCGCACTGGTGCAGCGGGCAACCGACATGATCACGGTCATCGACCACGAGGGCAGGCTCAAGTACGAGTCGCCGGCCGTCGAGCGGATCCTCGGGTGGCCCGCCGGCCACCGGCTCGGCATGCGCGGCGAGGACTTCGTCCACCCCCAGCACCGGGCAGCGGGCGATGCCGCCGCCCAGCGGGTCCTGGCCGATCCGTCGCGGTCGGAGACGCTCGAGCTCCGGCTGCGCGACTCCAAGGGCGACTGGCGGTGGGTCGAGTCGACGATCACCAACCTGCTCGACGAGCCCACGGTCGCCGGAATCGTGGTCAACCACCGCGTCGTCGACGAGCGCAAGGCGCTCGAGGACGAACTGATCCACCGCGCCTTCCACGACTCGCTGACCGGGCTGGCGAACCGGGGCCAACTCCGCGGCCGGGTCAAGGCACCGGTCGGCGGGAAGGACGCCCCGGTCCGCCGCCGATCCCTGCTCTTCATCGACCTCGACGACTTCAAGACCGTCAACGACGGCTTCGGGCACGACGCCGGGGACCGGTTGCTGGTCGAGGTCAGCGATCGCCTGAAGCGTTGCGTCCGGGAGCAGGACCTCGTCGCCCGCCTCGGGGGTGACGAGTTCGCAGTCCTCATTGAGGAAGGCTCCGCACGCGCGGACATGGCCAGCACCGTCGCGCAGAGGATCATCGACTCGCTGCAGGAGCCGTTCGAGGTGTCGGGACACCGGACACGCGTGAGCGCCAGCATCGGGATCGCCCACTACGGGAGCACGGGTGGCGACGCCGACTCCGCACTGATGCGGGCGGACATCGCGATGTACCACGCCAAGGCGAACGGCAAGAACCAGTTCGTCCATTTCACCGAGGAGATGCAACAGGGTGTCCTGCACCGTCTCGACATGGAGTCGTGGCTCCGGGAGGCACTGGCGGAGAGCCAGCTGTGCGTCTACTACCAACCGATCGTCACCCTGGGTCAGAGGAAGGTCGAGGCGGTCGAGGCGCTCGTGCGGTGGCAGCACCCCACGCTGGGGCTGCTCGCTCCCGACGAGTTCCTCGACGTCGCCGAGGAGACCGGGCTCATCGTGCCGCTGGGCAGGCAGGTGCTGCGCGACGCCTGCGCGCAGATCCGCCTGTGGCGGGAACGCTACGACGAGGACCTCATGGTCAGCGTGAACCTCTCCGCCGCCCAGCTGCGCGACGAGAGCATCGTCGACGCGCTCGACGTGGCCCTGAAGGAGGCGGGGATCGTGCCGGAGGCCCTGATGATCGAGGTCACCGAGGGTGCGCTCATCGGCGACGTCCGCGGAGCGACGGCGGTGCTGGAGTCGCTGTCCGCGCTGGGTGTCACCATCGCCATCGACGACTTCGGGACGGGCTATTCGTCGTTGTCGCACCTCCAGCTCTTCCCGGTCGACGTGATCAAGGTGGACAAGACCTTCGTGGAGGACCTGTGCGGCGGCACCGAGCACTCCATGCTGGTCCGCTCGGTGCTGGCCATCGCCAGGGAGTTCGGGCTGCAGGTGGTGGCCGAGGGCATCGAGTCCGCGGAGCAGGAGGTCCAGCTCCGGCGTCTCGGGTGCGACTACGGGCAGGGCTACCTGTACGGCCACCCGGTCCCTGCAGTCCGGGATCGACGAGTTGCTGGGACTCACGCCTGTGCTCAGCGTGGGCTAGGTGCTGTTGCCCCTGGCACGACGGCCCCAGGGTCGCTGCGTCCCTACCATGACCCGATGAGCACGGACATACGGTCGGCGGTGCCGGCCGACGTACCCTCGGTACTGGAGCTGTGGCGGACATCGGCCGCGCCCACCTCCACGGACTCACCCGACGACCTGCACCATCTCCTGCGCCGTGACCCCGGCGCCCTCCTGGTGGCCGAGGTGGCGGGCGAGATCGTGGGGTCCGTCATCGCAGGGTGGGACGGCTGGCGCGGGTCCGATCTACCGCCTCGCCGTGGCCCGGGCGCACCGCCGGAGCGGACTGGGCGGGCGGCTCCTGGGCCGGGCGGAAGACCGGTTGGCCGAGCTCGGCGTGCGGCGCATGCACGCGATCGTCGTCGGGGACGACGCGCGCCGCCGTGGCCTTCTGGGAATCGACGAACTGGGAGCTCCAGGGCGGTCAGCTCCGCTTCGCCAGGGGCTAGCGCGCGAGGACCGGGCGTCGCTCAGCCGTCAGACGGGCCCGGTCAGGCTGCGTCGCAGGGATCGGGACGACCACACGCGGGCGCGCCACGAGATGCGCGGCACCAGGGGCACGATCGTGCGCGCCCGTGCACAGCCGGCCCAGACACCCACCCCGTACGCCGCGTCGTCGGCGACGTGGAGAGCGGTGTAGCGGACCGGGTCCAACGTCGAGGGGTCATCCGCCCAGTCGTGCAGCGCGGGGACGAGCAGGGCGAGGGCGGCCGCCTTCCGGGTCCGGCGGGAGACGAGCCCGAGCACCAGCGCGGGCGACCATGCCCGCACCAGGTTCGCCAGCGCGGGCAGGGCGCCGCGCGCCGTGCCGCCCCCGGCGATGCGGGCGGCCACCGCGACCGGGTCGCGGACGAGGCCCGACAGCCGGTTGGCCAGGATGGCCACGGCGGTCACCAGCGCCGCCTGTGCGAGGACGGGGCGTCGCGCCAGCGTGAGGACCCAGACCGCCAGTGACCACGCCGACGTGTGCACGGGGGCGAGGGCCGCACCGTGGCGCAGCGCCAGCGGGCCGGCGGTGGACCCGTAGAAGGCCTGGCGGGCCAGGAAGGACCCGAAGTCGGGCGGCCCGTCGTGTTCGACACGACTCGCCGGCTCGAACCGCACGTCCCAGCCCGCCTCCCCGAGCCGCCACACGAGATCGACGTCTTCGCCGCCGCGCAGCTCCGGGTCGAACAGGTCGGAGCCGGCCGCCACGTCGGCGCGCACCACCAGTGCCGCGCTCGGGACGAAGGGGACCGGGCTGCCCGGGCGCACCAGCGCCTCGTCGCGGACCCCGGTCGAGCGACGACCGCAGCGCCGCGTAGCGCGCCGTCGCCCCGGCGCGTGGTCCCGACGGGACGATGCGCGGCGCCACCGCTGCCACCACGTGGGTCGTCGAAGTGGCCGAGCAGCGGAGCGAGCCAGCCGGCAGCCGGCACGCAGTCGGAATCGACGAAGGCGACCAGCGCGCTGTCGACGGCGTCCAGCCCCGCGTTGCGGGCGACCGACGGGCCGCCGTTGACCGCCAGCCCGACGAACCGGGCCCCGTGACGCTCGGCGATCGCCTTGGTGGCGCCGCCGTCGGCGGACGCGTCGTCGACCACGACGCACGCCAGGTCCCCGAGCGCGCCGAGCAGCCGGTCGAGCTCGACGGGTCGGTCGCGCACCGGCACCACGACCGTGACGTCCTCGGGCCCGAGGGTGGGTGGTCCGGGCAGCGGCACGAACGCCCCCGCCGACACCAGACGGCGAGCCAGGAGCTGGGCCGGCCCGTCCGCGCCGAGGGGCGCGCCGGCGCGCCAGCGCGCCAGGAGACCCTGGGCCCGTTCCGAAATCCGGAAGAGGCGCAGCGGGCTGCCGCCGAGGAGCACGGCGCCGCCGTCGAGGCTCTGGGTGGACGGGTCCTCGGTCAGGACGAACGAGGCGGGGAGCGGGGTCGACGCGCGCGGTGGTGCGGGCCGCAGCGGCGAGGGTCCCGGGGGTCCGCTGCGGTGGGGCACCGCCCAATCTTGGCAGTCCGGGGCCGGGGATAGGCTGGGCCTTGGCCCAGAGGAGGTCCGGATGCTGGCAGAGGATCGAGACACCCAGGACGCCGAGGAGCTGTCCGAAGAGGACGTCGACGAGCTCCTGGTCGAGGAGGTCTCCATCGACGGGATGTGCGGCGTCTATTGAGCGTGACGGAGGCGCGGCCCGCCGGGGCTGCGTTCGCGGCAGAGAAGGCGTGGCGGCTCAACCCCCAGGTTGCACTGCGCGACGAGTCGTTCGGCGCCCTGGCCTACCACTACGGCAACCGTCGGCTCGTGTTCCTCAAATCGCGCCTGTTGGTCGACCTGGTGTCGTCGCTCGGCGGATACGACAGCGCCACCGAGGCGATCGCGGCCCTGGTGCCCGAGCGGCAGCGCGCCGGCTACGAGCGGGCCCTGGCCCGGCTGGCGGCATCCGAGGTGATCGATGCCCGCTGACACCGCGCCGCTGCCCCTCAAGGAGCAGTTCACCCTTGGGCTCGATGCGCCGATCTGCCTGACCTGGGAGCTCACCTACGCCTGCAACCTGGCCTGCGTGCACTGCCTCAGCTCCTCGGGGCGACGCGACCCCGCACGAGCTGACGCCGGCCGAGGCCCGGGGCATCGTCGATCACCTCGTCGACATGAAGGTCTTCTACGTCAACATCGGCGGCGGCGAGCCGATGCTGCGCCCCGACTTCTTCGATCTGGTCTCCTACGCCGTCGAGCGACGGGTCGGGGTCAAGTTCTCCACCAACGGGACCCGGCTCACGCCCGAGCGCGCCCGCCAGCTCACCGCGCTCGACTACCTCGACGTGCAGATCAGCATCGACGGGGCCACCGCGGCGACCAACGACGCCGTGCGCGGCGAGGGTTCGTTCGCCGCCGCCCGGCGCGCCATGGACAACCTCGCGGCAGCCGGCTTCGGCCCGTTCAAGATCAGTGTCGTCATGACCCGCCACAACGTCGAGCAGCTCGACGCTCTGGCCGCCATCGCCGACGGGTACGGCGCCCAGCTGCGCCTGACGCGGCTGCGTCCCTCCGGCCGCGCCGTCGACACCTGGGACGCCCTGCACCCGACGGCGGCGCAACAGCGCATGCTCTACGACTGGCTGCTCGAGCGCCCCGGCGTCCTGACCGGCGACTCCTTCTTCCACCTCTCGGCCCTGGGCGAGCCGCTCGACGGGCTCAACCTGTGCGGGGCGGGCCGCGTCGTCTGCCTCATCGACCCCGTCGGCGACGTCTACGCCTGCCCCTTCGTGATCGACCGCCAGTTCCTGGCCGGCAACGTCCGCGCACCGGGCGGCTTCCCCGCGGTCTGGCGCGAGTCCGACGCTCTTCGCCTCGCTGCGCGAGCCGCAGAGCGCCGGGGCCTGCGCCTCGTGCGGTTCCTACGACGCCTGCCGGGGCGGGTGCATGGCGGCGAAGTTCTTCACCGGCCTGCCGCTCGACGGACCCGACCCCGAGTGTGTGCACGGCCACGGCGAGGCGGCCCTGGCGGCACTGGGCGACCGGCCGCGTTCGGTCCCCGGCCACTCCAAGGTGGGTCCGGACGGGGCCCCGATCCCGGTCCCGACCCCCGTCCGCTTCCGTTCTCCGGCGCGCGCCTGACGCCGTGGACCTCGCCCGTGCCACCTGGCCCCAGGTGGAGGCGACCGGCGGCCACGGCGTCCTCGCCGTGCCCCTGGGCTCCCTCGAGCAGCACGGGCCCCACCTTCCGCTGGACACGGACACCCGCATCGCGGTCGCGGTGGCGCACGGGCTGGCCGGGCGGTGTGGCGGCGTCGCCGTGGCGCCCGCCGTGGCCTACGGGGCCAGCGGGGAGCACGCCGCGTTCCCCGGCACACTGGTCGTCGGGCACGACGTGCTGGCCGGTCTCCTCGTCGAGCTGGTGCGCTCCGCCCGTGGCTCGTTCTCGGGTGTCGTGCTGGTCAGCGCCCACGGCGGGAACGAGGAGGCGCTGTCGCTCGCACAGGCGCGCTGCGCCGCCGAGGGGGACGACGTGCTGGTGTGGCGCCTGCGGGCCGCAGGCGGGGACGCGCACGCCGGCCGGACGGAGACCTCACTGATGTTGGCGATCGACCCGGCGGCCGTTCGGCTCGAGTTGGCCGAGGCGGGGTGCACGGAACCCCTCGAGGATCTGTTGCCCCGCCTGCGCGCCGATGGGGTGCGGCCGGTATCGTCCAACGGCGTGCTGGGTGACCCCGCGGGAGCGAGCGCCGACGAAGGCAGAGCGCTGCTCGACACCCTGGGACGCGACCTGGCCGCAACCGTGGCGGCGCACTGGTCCGCCCGGTGAGCTCCGTCGCTGTCGTCACCGGCGCGGCCCGTGGCATCGGCGCGGCCACCGTCGACGCGCTCGTCGCGGCCGGCTGGCGGGTGGTGGCGGTCGATCGCTGCGCCGACGACCCTGTGCTGGACTACCCCCTGGCCGCCAAGTCGGATCTGGAGGAGGTGGCCGCCCGTCACGGCGCCGCCGTGCGCACGGTGGTCGGTGACGTGCGCAGTGCGTCGGACATGCGGGTCGCCGTGGACGAGGCCCTGCACGAATTCGGGGGCCTGCAGGCCGCCGTCGCCGTGGCCGGCGTCATCAGCGGCGGCCCCCCGTTGTGGGAGACGGCCGACGCACAGTGGGACGCGCTCTTCGACGTCAACGTCAACGGAGTGCGCCACCTGGCCGCGGCGGCCGTGCCCGCGCTCCTCGATGCCCCCGAGCCCCGGCAGGGCCGGTTCGTCGCGGTGGCGTCGGCCGCGGGGCTCCTGGGACTGCGCCGCCTCGCCGCCTACAGCGCGTCGAAGCACGCCGTGATCGGCCTCGTGCGCTCGCTGGCGGCGGACCTGGCCGGAACCGGAGTCACCGCCAACGCCGTGTGTCCCGGTTCGACGCGCGTGGCCGATGCTCGATGCGTCGGCCGCGGTGTACGGCCTGTCCTCCCCCGAGGAGTTCGCCGCGCACCAGCTGGTCGAGCGCCTGCTCGAGCCGGCGGAACCGGCCGCCCTCATCGCATGGCTGTGCGGACCGGGTTCGGGCGGCGTGACCGGGAGCGGCGCTGCCGGTCGACGGCGGCATGACGACCTCGTAGGCGTCGAGGAAGGGAGGAAGCTGATGGCCGAGTGCACGCATCTCGACCAGATCGCCGACGTGGAGCCGCAGACACCGCAAGGCTGCGGCGCCTGCCTGGCCATCGGGGCTACCTGGGTGCATCTACGGCTGTGCCTGACGTGTGGCGAGGTGAACTGCTGTGACTCGTCCCCCAACCGCCACGCCACCGCACACTTCCACCAGTCGGGCCACCCGCTCGTGCAGTCCTTCCAGCCCGGCGAGGACTGGGTCTGGTGCTACGTCGACGAATTGGCCATGGAGCCCGGCTAGCCGCTCTGCCCGTAGGTCGTGTCGCGCCGTGACGCGCGCGCCGACCCGACGTCCCGCACAGCGCGCCGCAGGTCGTCGACCAGCGCCGGCACGGTCGACGCGCTCCCCGCATGCACGGTGGCGTGCAACGAGTCGGGCCGGTTCTGCCGGTCGAGGTACCAGCCCTCGGCGGCCAGCCGCTCGCCGACGGCGAAGATGTCGAGCACGTCCGGGTCGCGGGCGCCGAAGGCCATCACCGTGGCCGGGGGGTCGCCCCGCACTTCCAATCCGTCGACGGACTCGATGCCGGCCCGCAGTCCGAGCGCCGCGTCGTGCGCCGTGCGGGTGAGCTCGAGGTAGCCGGCCCGCCCGATGTGCATGAGGGCCGCCCAGGCCGCCGCGATCGGCCCCGCCGGCCGCGTGCCTGCCATGGCGGTCGAGGCGTAGAAGCCCCCCAGCCAGTCGGTCGTGACGAAGAGCTGCTTGCGGGCCAGCTCGTGCGTCCGGTACAGGATGACCGAGACCCCCTTGGACGCGTAGCCGTACTTGTGGACGTCGGCCGACATGGAGGTCACGCCGGGCACCCGGAAGTCGAACGGCACGTCGAGGCGCCCGAGCTCGCGCAGGAAGGGGAGCAGGAACCCGCCCATGCACGCGTCGACGTGGCAGAGGATGCCGCGCTCGGCGGCGAGCGACGCGATGTCGGCGACGGGGTCGATCACACCCTGGGGGTAGGTCGGCGCGGAGCGCGACGACCATGATGGTGTCGTCCGTGCAGGCCTCGGCGAGCGCGTGGGCGCTGACGCGGAAGTCGTCGCCGACCGGCACCCGGACCAGGTCGACGTCGAAGTAGTCGGCCGCCTTGGTGAACGCAGCATGCGCGCTCTCGCCGGCGACGACGCTCGGCCGTGCGATGCCGCGCTCGCGGCCGACGTCGCGTGCGGTCTTGACCGCCTGGAGCAGGCTCTCGGTGCCGCCCGAGGTGAGGTAGCCCTCGACGGCGCCGCCGGCGGCCGGGTCGTCGGCACCGAGCAACGTGGCCGTGTTGCACACGATGTCGTGCTGCATGGTGCCGATGCTGGGGAAGGCCAGCACGTTGAGGCCGTTCTCGGCGCTGAAGAGCGCCAGCGCGTCGGCCAGCAGCTCGTGCACGTCGTCACCCGCCGAATAGACCAGGCTGAAGACCCGGCCGCCCCTCCAGTCCTGGTCGCCCTGCTTCATGGCCAGCAGGCGCCGCATCACTTCGTCGCGTGGCAAGCCCCTGCTCGGGCATCGGCGTGTGCGGGAACGCGTCCACCCGCCGTTCTTAGCGCAGCGGCGGGTCATGTGCTCCGAGCGGGCACCCGCTGACCTTGTCCGCCGTGCCGGGAGGCCGCATGAAATTCGCCGTGTCCTTCGGGCGCATGCAGCCGCGCCTCTGGGTCGAGGCGGCCGAGGCGACCGACGGACTGGCCACGATCCCCAGCGTGCCGGGGCAGTCGTTCCAAGATCCGGTCCGGCGGCTGGCATAACATCTGGCATGCCCGACGTCACCTCGCCCTCCCCGATCATCGAGGTCTTCGTCAACGAGGTGCACGCCACCTTCCCCGAAGGCGAGAGCAACAAAGTGGCTGCCTACGAGGATGCAATAGCCAATACGACTTCCGAAGGCGACCCTCATCGGGCCCGTCTCTGCGTGAAATGGGCCATCAAGATGGCCGACGACAAGCGACACAAACACCCGCGATGGGAGCAACTGAAGGAGCGTCACCAGATCTGGAAGGACGACTGGTTCGCCTTTGATTTCGGCGTTGCGGACGCAACGCCGGGGAGTGGGACCCGCCATGTCGTGGGCAAGGCTGAGCCGATCGAAGACGTGCGGATCCAGTGGGTGAACAACGCCGTCGCCGTCGCCAAGAGGCTCGGTGAGGAAGACGGATGGGAGAACTCCCCCTGGGAGGTGCTCTTGAGGGAGATGATCGACTACACGAAGGGGTAGGCGACGTCGTCCGTCGTCCGTCGTCCGTCGTCCGTCGTCGCGCTACGGGGCGGGCGACGCCCGGGTCGCCGCCACCACCCCTGGATAGGCGGCGCGGAGACCGGCCAGGCCCGCGGTGGACGTGTCGAATCGGAAGGCGTACCGCAGCTGGGCGGTGACCGCCTGGCGGATCACCGGCCAGGCCCGGGGTGGCGCCAGGTCCGGTGGCCGGCATCCGTCGGAGGCCAGCGGCACGAGCGACGCCGGGACCGGGACGTGGAGGACGGCGGCGATGGAGAGCAGGCCACCCTGCGACGAGCCCGACTTCGCACAGGTCCGCGAACACGAGATGGCCGGCGCCGCGCAGCAGGATCAGCCGCTTGGGGCGGTGCAGCCGTCCGTAGGCCGCGATCATGCCGACGTGGCTGACCACGTGGTCCGACGTCCCCGACATGAGCATTCCCGGCTGACGGGGGACGACGGTGCCGGGGCCGCTCGTGCTCTGGAGGGACGAGCCGACCGTCGCCCCGGCCAGGCCGATGAACGTCGTCACCCGGGGGTCGGTGGCGGCCAGGGCTTCGACCGCGGCGCCTCCGGCGGAGTGGCCGACGGCGCCGACGCGTCGGGTGTCCACGTGGCCGTGGAACGGGCTCGCCGCTGACGCGTCCTGGGCCCCCATGAGGGAGATGGTCGCCATGAGGTCCGCGACATCGGTCGTCGCCCCCTTGGGGCCACCGAGGACCTCGGTGAGGTCACGACTGAGGTGGTCGGGCGCGGCGACGACGAATCCCCACGAGGCGAGCCGGGCGGTGAGAAAGGTGGACTGGTCGCGGAAGCCGGCGAAGCCGTGACTGAAGACGACGAGCGGGTAACGGCCCGGTGCGACCGGGACCCCGAGCACACCGCCGCTCGGGTAGCTCACCGTGTAGCCGACGGGGATCAGCTTCTTCAGTGAGGGTGGTAGCCAGGTGGCGACGTCGTACGTGGCCACGGGCTTGCCGGCGACGCTGGCCCGTGTGGCGGGGTACCACACCTCCACCGGGGCGCCGTCCGTCGGCAGCGTCAAGGTCGTCTCGCCGACGCCCAACGGCCCCGGACGGGTGAAGCTGGTCGGGCCCAGGTGCGCCACCGTCGGCACCGTGTCGCCGCGCACGGTCTCGGTGCCGGGCACGGAGACCGCCGGCGCCGCCGCCGATCCCGCCAGTACCACGATCGTCGAGGCCACGATGGCGACGAGGGCGACGTTCCTGGCCGCCCGGACTTCTGGAAAGTGCATGACACCAACACTACGAGCCGACGACAACGGCACACCTACCCGGCGCAGGGCACTCGACCGGGTTGTTACGTTTTCTCGGTGAGCTGGCTCGAGGCTGCGACCGTCCTGCTCAACGGTCCGAGGGGTCGGCGACTGAGCCTCGCCCTGATCGATCCGGCCCGCCTCCCTCACTGGAGGCCTCTCCTTCGCCAGGATCATCAAGAGGACGTGCCGTCGCTCGCAGCCGAGCTCGAAGCTGCCGTCTCGACGACGGATCTCACGGCGATTTCGTCGACCACCGACGAACTGAGCCTCCTGGGTGCCCTCTCACGGTCGGTGGGGGCTGCGATGTACTGGCAAGAACCGGACGACGACGACCGCATCCTGAGCCATCCCGAAACCTTCGAACTCCTCGAGCCAATAGCGCAGTCGGTTGCGGACTCGTCGGCGGCCCGTTGGTGGTCGACTGGCGTGGACATCAATGGCCAGCAATACGTCGAGCGGATCAACGGTTCGGGCGGCGATCCACCGTCACTCTCGGGTGCCGGCGTGCAACTCGATCGTTGGCGGCTGGCGACCGACGAAGACGAGGAATGGTCCAAGATACGGCCGGAGGACCCGTCGGCGAGTTGGAGCGGGCACTGGTGGTCGGTTCCTATTCCGAGCCGGTTGGTCTGCACGACACGGGGTCTGCCGGGACTCGGTGCCGTCAAACTGGTCCTGGCCGAAGACGCGTCCGGCTGGACAGAGGCCCGCTGTTGGCCCCTTCGGCCGAACGAGCCAACGCGGACCCTCGACATCCGAACTCCGGAAGATTGGGTCGGCCTGGTTGCTCGTTACCCGTTGGACGTGAGCCGGTCTCGGCGCCATGACTGGTGGCGAGCGACGGGCACGGCAAGTGCCTGGCTGATCCCCGACTGGGTCGCCGTGGCATCGGACTACGACGCAGTCCATCTCACGGTTGGCGGGGCGCCCACAGAGTGGCGCATTGATCAAGACGGGCTTGGTGGGTTGATCGCAAGACCGGCGACGTAGGCATCGGCAGCCGCGGCGTCGGACGTGACCGAGGCCTGATTCAGGCGGTTCCGTCCATCCACGCGGCGAACTGCTCCCAGGTCGCCGCCCGCGGATGAGACTTGAACGGTGTCCAGTCGATACCGCCCTTGCTGATCTGGACCTTGCCCATCAACTCGCCGTCAGAGCGGACCTCGAACTCGACGTCCACGTTCTTCACGGTGATCGGGTGGGACAGGTTCATCGTCACCTCATGAGCTGGCATGGCAGCAAAGCCTAAATCGGAACCGGGTCGGATCGGAATGCTTCTCGGTGCCTACGGCGCTCGCCCCGCTGCTCGTCGGAGCTGCGTGGTCAGCTGCACCTGCCCGACGTGCTCCCGCGTGTGACCGTAGTTGCCGATCAGCCATGTCAGTCCGGGACGGACCTCCTCGGGAGAAAGCGTTGGCATCGGAACCGCCGCGTCGAGGCGGTCCGCGTCGATACGTGGCTCCAGCTCCGTGATCAGGTCGTCAGCGCCGTCGAGCAGGCCGAGCACTTCGTGCATCGTGCGTCGATGCCCGACGAACTCTTCGTCGCGATCACGCGCGCATTGCACGCCTGCAACGCCCCGAAAGGCTTCAGCTTCGGAGCCGACGAGGTGGGTCACGATTGTGGCGATGGAGTTCGCCCCCGGCGTCGGTACCCAGTTGAGGCAGTCGTCGTCGAGGCCGTCCAGCTCGCCTCGAAGCTGGTCGTGGACCTGGCGGAAGAGGGCCGTGATGGCTGAAGCAGCGCTGGGATCAGCTGGATCGGGGGCGGGCACAACGCAGATTCTGTCGCGGTGCGCGCCGTCTGTCGCGCTCGGAGTGGCCGGTTACCGAACGGGCCGCATCGGCCTCCGGACTCTCGCCACGGGTGCCGGCGCGGGCCAGGAGGAGTGGCCCGGTAGAGCCCTACGAGCTCCAGATGATCGCCTGCGGCTCGGTGTAGGCCAGCAGCCCGTAGTCGCCGCCGTCGCGCCCGACGCCGGACATCTTGAAGCCGCCGAACGGTGCGTCGTGGTTGCGCTGCGCCGTGTTGACGCCGACGTGGCCCGCCTGCAGCCGCTTGGCCACCCGCAGGGCGCGGGCGCCGTCCTTGGAGAACACGTAGTCGTAGAGCCCGAACTCGGTGTCGTTGGCGATGGCGATGCCCTCCTCCTCGTCGTCGAAGGGGATCATGGTGATGACGGGGCCGAAGATCTCCTCACGCGCCACGCGCATGGTGTTGTCGCCGGTGATCAGCGTCGGGGCCACGTAGTAGCCCACCGGCAGGTCGGTCGGCCGTTCGCCGCCGATCACGATCTCGCCGCCGTCCTCCTTGGCCGTCTGTACGTGCGCCTCGATCCGCGCCCGCTGCGCCGCCGAGATCACCGGGCCCACGATGGTGGCGGTGTCGGTCGGGTCGCCGACCTTGAGGAAGCCGGCCATCTGCACCAGGCCGTCGCGCACCTGGTCGAAGAGGCTGCGGTGCACCACCGCCCTGGTGGGCGCGGTGCAGATCTGCCCCGAGTGGAACGACCACGTCGAGCCGATGCACCCGACGGCTGCCTTCACGTCAGCGTCGTCGAAGACCACGCAGGCACCCTTGCCGCCGAGCTCGAGGAGCGTGCGCTTCATGGTGCGCGCCGCCTTCTCGGCGATGGTGACGCCCACCTGCGTCGATCCCGTGAAGCTGACGCAGTCCACCTCGTCGGCGTCGACCAGGGCGGCGGAGGAGGCCGGACCGTTGCCGTTGACCAGGTTGACGACCCCGGGGGGGAACCCGACGTCGTTGAGGATGCGCACCAGCTCGACGATGGCCAGGGGGTCCTGGGGAGCCGGCTTGACGACGACGGTGTTGCCGGCCGCCAGCGCCGGCGCCACCTTGCCCGCCATGTTCACCATGGGGAAGTTGTACGACGTGATGCAGGCCACCACGCCCAGCGGCTGGCGGTTGACCATGCCGCCGATGATCCCGCCGGGCGCCAACGGCGTCGCCTGGGCCGGCTGCGGCAGCAGCGGCGTCTGCAGGACGGCCCGCGGGTCGCGGGCGTAGCGCTCGAAGCGGTCGGCCGCGACGGGGACCTGCATGCGCGACCCCACCGTGGCCGTCGCCCCGGTCTCGGCGATCACGAGGGGCAGGAGCTCGGACGACTTGGCCCGGATGGCGGCCGCCGCCTCGCGCATGAGCGCGCCGCGCTCCTCGGCCGACCAGGCCGCCCAGCCCGGCTGGGCCTCCTTGGCCGCCGCCGCGGCCGCGACCGCGTCGGCGGCGGTCGCGTTGGGCGCCCGCCCGACCACGGCCTCGGTGGCGGGGTTGACGATCTCGTAGGTCCCGTCTGCTGCGTCGACCCACTTGCCCCCGATGAGGAGCTGGTGCTCGTCGCGCTGGGTGGTCTCGGCCATGTGTGCTCCCTGGTCGGCGTGCGCCGGCGGATCTGACGGCGCGTCACATTCAACCCCGCCCCGTCCCCCGCCGCCAAAGCCGCAGTTCCCCCGGCCCCGACCGCACGCGGCTGCGTTGGCACGTGGCCGCAGACCGGGGCGAGACTGGCGCCGTGACGACCGAGGCGGAACCCCCGGCGGCCGAGGCCTTCCTCCTTCCCCTGGGCGACGAGGAGTCCGACGGGTTCTGGGAAGGCACGGCGGCGGGGGAGCTGCGGGTCCAGGTCTGCGGCGCCTGCGGCGCGCTGCGCTTCCCGCCCCGGGTCATGTGCCCCGTGTGCCAGTCGACGGAGCGGTCGTGGCAGCCGGTCTCGGGACGGGGGACGATCTGGTCCTTCGTGGTCGTGCACCCCCCGGTGCTCCCGGCCTACGACCCCTACGCCCCGTTCCGCGGTGATCACGGTCACCCTGGCCGAGAAGCCGAGCCTGCGCATGGTGGGCAACCTGGTCACGGGCCCGGGCGGCGACATCAACGGGGTGGACCCAGGCACGATCGTGATCGGTGAGGCGGTGCGGGTGGTCTTCACGGCCCGGCCCCGGCCCGACGGCACGGTCGTCCACCTGCCCCAATGGGTGCGCGACCCCGAGAGCGGCATTTCCGTCGATTCGTGACTTTCGTCACTTCGCAAGGTCACATGACCTGTGCGATTCTCTAGGATGTAGAGAGTCCACGGGGGATGAACGGAGTCTGGAAATGAGTCGGCCCGCCGATTTGGTCCCTGCCCCCGCGCGTCCCGGCACCCCCGCGGCCCAGGCCGGCGAGGCCGTCTCGGGGATCGTGGGCGACACCATCCTCGGCAGCGCGGACGTGGCGCGGGCCCGCGAGCGCCGGCGCTACATCCGGCTCCGCCGCCTCGTCGCCGTCCTGGCGCTGCTGTGGGGCTGGATCGTCATCCGGGGGATCACCGGCCACGGCATCGTCCCCTCCGTCCACCTGCCGCACTGGCTCGGCGGCGCCCTGCCGCTCCTCCTCATCGTTCTGATGCTCGGCGCGGTCATGCTGGCGCCGCTCCTCGCGGCCGGGCGATCGCCGCACACGCTCATCCGCCCCGGCGAGACGGCGGTCGGGCTGGAGGACCTCGTCGGCATCGACGGCATCAAGGCCGAGGTGGTCCGCTCCATCAACCTGTTCCTCGCCCACCAGACGTTCCGCGACACCATGGGCGGCACGGCGCGCCGCGGCATCCTCTTCGAGGGGCCACCCGGCACCGGCAAGACGTTCGTGGCCAAGGCCATGGCCAAGGAGGCCAACGTCCCCTTCCTGTTCGTCTCCGCCTCGGCCTTCCAGTCGATGTACTACGGCCAGACCAACCGCAAGATCCGCTCCTTCTTCAAGCAGCTGCGCAAGCACGCCCACAAGGAGGGCGGCGCCATCGGTTTCATCGAGGAGATCGACGCCATCGGCGCCACCCGGCGCGGCATGGGCGGCAGCGGCGGGACCGAAGGCGTGTCCGGCGTCGTCAACGAGCTCCTGGTGCAGTTGCAGTCCTTCGACACGCCGACCCGCGGGCAGCGCTTCGCCTCGGCCTGGATCGACCTCGTCAACCGCTACCTGCCCGACGGCGGCAAGTTGCGCAAGCCGGCGGTCGTGCCCGCCAACGTCCTCGTCGTGGGCGCCACCAACCGCAAGGACGACCTCGACCCGGCGCTGATCCGGCCGGGTCGCTTCGACCGCACCATCTACTTCGGGCTCCCCGGGCGGCGGGCCCGTGGCGACATCATCGCCTACTACCTCGGCAAGAAGGCGCACGCCGCCGACCTCGACGAGCACGGCGCCGTCGACGTCGTGGCCGGCATGACGTTCGGGTACTCGCCGGCCGCGTTGGAGCGGCTGATGGACGAGGCACTCGTCATCGCGCTGACCCACGGCCGCGGCGCCATGACGATGGCCGACGTCGCCGAGGCCAAGATGCTGGTCGAGCTCGGGGTGACCGACGAGACCATCTACACGCCCGACGAGCGCGACCGGGTCGCCACCCACGAGGCCGGCCACGCGACGGTCGCCTACTTCGTCGGCCAGACCAGGCAGCTCGACGTGCTCTCCATCGTCAAGCGCCGCGACTCGCTCGGCCTGCTCCAGCACTCCGACACCGAGGAGCGCTTCACCAAGAGCAGCGAGGAGCTGCGCGCGCTGCTGCAGATCGCCATGGGCGGCATGGTGGCCGAGGAGCAGTGGTTCGACGAGGTCTCCACCGGCCCCGCCTCGGACCTGGCCGCCGCCACCAGCATCGGCGCCCAGATGATCGGGGCCTGCGGCATGGGCAACTCCCTCATCTCGGTCGCCGCCGCCGGCAGTGGGTACTTCGAGGGGAGCCTCGTCGACAAGGTGCTCGGCGACAAGGACGCGCGGGCCGAGCTCGACGAGCTGCTGATGGGCTCGTGCGACGCCGCCAAGGCCATCGTGGAGGCCCACCCCGAGGTGGTCGAGGCGCTGCGCGACGCCCTCCTCGAGCGCGACGAGCTCGTCGGCTCGGAGATCACCGCTGTGATCGAGGCCGCACTGCAGGCTCCCGAGCCCGCGGTGATCGCCGAGCTGCGCCCGTCGAAGGCCGCCGGCGGGCTCGCCTGATCGCCTGATGGCCTGATCGCCTGACCCCCAGATCTGCTCGACGCCCGCAGAGCGCGGGGTTCAGCCGAGCAGGTGGGCGGTGTCGTTGTAGCCGCGCACGATCCAACGCTCGGGCGTCACGACGAGCCGCGAGATCCCCGTGTTGTCGGAGTTGATGAACGCGAACGGCGTCGAGCCGCTGGCCTGGGCGAGGATCTCGCCGATGGCGGCTCCGTGGCTGAACACGACGACCTTGCCTCCCGGGTGCGCGGCGGCGATGCGCTCGATGGCGCCGCGCAGGCGGCCTCCGAACACCGCGCGTGACTCTGCGCCCGGGACCACGTCCCAGCGCTGCTCGCGCAGCACCTGCTCGAACATGGGGTCGTTGTCCACCGCCTTCTGGCGCAGCAGGCCGCCCTCCCACTCGCCCAGGTAGACCTCGCGCAGGTCCGGGTCGACCACCGGGCTGATGCCGGTGCGCTCGACGAGCGGCGCCGCCGTCTCGGCCGTGCGCCGCAGGCTGCTCACGTACAAGCCGTCGACGGGCTCGCCGGCCAGGCGCAGCGCCACCTGCTCGGCCTGGTGGCGGCCCGCCTCCGAGAGCGGCGGGTCGCCCTGTCCCTCGACCAGCTCGAACGACTCGCCCTCCACGGAGTCGGCCGACGCGCCGTGGCGGACGAGGACGAGCTCGGTGGACCCGGGCGGCCCGACGTAGGGCCTCTGGCTGAAGGTGCGCGGCGCCGTCACGGACGCCGAGTGTACGAGTCGCTCAGCCCGGGGCGTGGAGCTCGGGTGGCCCCTGCTCGTCGTCGTCCTCCACCACCTCGACGTCGATGACGTTGGGATCGTGGGCGGCGTGGCGGGTCCCGCGGCCGGGCGGCCTGCGCGGCGCCCGTCGAGCGGAAGGTCGTGAAGAACATGCCGGGCCCCTGCGTGAACTGCACCTGCAGCGGCCGGCCGGCGTCGGGCCCGAGCTGCGCCCACAGCGGCAGCGCGCGGCGGTGCACGACGTAGGACTGCACGGCCAGCGTCAGGCCCAGGTAGAGGAGGAAGCTCGCACCCTCGAGGCCGGCGGCCCCGGCGTGGGTGCCTCCGGCGTCACCGGCGAAGTGGACCAGCAGCGACACGAGCCAGAGCGCCATGGTGACGGCGTTGCCCTGCCGCACCACCCATCCGTTGCTGGCCCAGACCCGCATGGAGAGACCGCGCAGCGCGCCGAGACCCAGGGCGCCGACCAGCATCGAGCCGAGGACCCAGAGCCAGGCCGACGAGGACACGTGGTGGCCGCCGGCGTAGGAGACCATCGTGAAGAACCCGATGACGCCCAGGACCAGCGGGAGCCGGGGCAGCGAACACCCGCCGGACCGGCCGCACCCTGACCTGGCGCAGCAGGACGAAGACGAGGACCAGCGCCCCCAGCACGTAGGAGAACGTCGACATGGCACGTCCACCCTATGGCCGGGGGGTGGCTAGCGAACCAGCAGGGGCCCCACCTCGACGCCGAAGCGGGCCGTCTGCTCGCAGAACTCCTCGGCGCTGCGCGCCATGAAGCGCACCTGCAGGTGGTTGACCCCCATGGCGACCAGCTCCCGCAGCGATGCCGCCACCTCCTCGCCGCCCCCGCTGAGGACCCAGCCGGGCAGGTCCCATCCCGACCCGCCCGACGTGAGGAAGATGGGCTCGACGATGGTGCCGATGTCGATCGGCGCCCCGCCGCGCAGCTCGGCCCGCAGCTCGCGCAGCCGGGCGATCTGGCCCGGCAGGTCGCGCCGGCGGGTCCCCTGGGGCAGCCAGCCGTCCCCGAAGGCGGCGGTGCGGCGGATGGCCGCGGGCGACGAGCCGCCGATCCAGATCGGTGGCCGGGGCGTGCGCACCGGGCGCGGGCCCAGGCCCATGTCGCGGGCGGCGAAGCGCGGCCCCGGCAGCTCGGGGAACTCGTCGGTGAAGCACCGCGCCAGCGCGGACACGGCCTCGTCGGTGTGGCGGCCGCGCTCGCTGAAGTCACCGGTCAGGAGTTCGTACTCCTCGGGCACGTGGCCCGCGCCGACCCCGACGATGAGGCGGCCGCCCGAGAGCCGGTCGAGCGTCGAGAGCTCCTTGGCCGCCCGCAGCGGGTGGCGCTGGGCGAGGATCAGCACGTGGGAGAGCAGGTGGGTGTGCGTGGTGAGCGCGGCGAGCCACCCGAGCGTCGCCGTGGTGTCGTACCAGATGGTGCCCATGGCGTCGGCCAGGCGCCGCGGGATGGCGGTGTGGTCGCACACGCCGAGATAGAAGAAGCCCGACTCGTCGGCCACCCGCGCGATGCGGGCCAGCTCCGCCGGGCCGGCCTCCTTCTCCCAGTCGGCCACGTAGAGCGTCGACTGGGACTGGATCGGCAGCTGCATGCCGTAGACGACCTGTCCCTCGGGGACGGTGCGCACCACGTCGGCGGGGATCAGGTCGGGGTCGGTCATGGCGTGCTCTCCCATCGGGCGGGAACGGTCAGATGATGTGCATCAGGCGAAGACGGAGAGCGCCGCCGCCAGCTCGGCGCTGGTGCCGAAGGAGGTGGCGAGGACGCGCGCCCGCTTCAGGTGGAGGTGCAGCGGCACCTCCCAGGTGAAGCCCATGCCCCCGTGCACCTGAATGGCGGCCCGCGCGTTGGCCAGCGCGGCCTCGTCGGCCAGCAGCTTGGCGCCCATGACGGCGCGGTCGACCATGTCGGTGGCGCTGCAGCCCGCCGCCTCGGCCTCGGCGGCCGCGACGTCGGGCGCGTCGGCCAGGCAGGCCGCGGCCTGCACCGCGGCGCGCGCCACCTCGGCCCGCACCAGCATGTCGGCGCAGATGTGCTTGACCGCCTGGAAGGCCCCGATCGGCTGGCCGAACTGGTGGCGCTCCTTGGCGTAGGCCACGGCGAGGTCGAGCACCTCGGCGGCGTGCCCCACCTGCAGCGCGGCCGTCAGGAGCGAGCCGTCGCGGATCATGCGTGCCCCGGCGTCGGCCACCGGCTCGCCGGCGGGCAGTGACTCGAGGTGCCACAGCGGCGTCAGCGGGTCGAGGGGCGCCGCCAGGCGGGTCGCGCCGGCGGCGTCGGGGGCCGGCGCGGGCGCCAGCAGGCGCGGGGTCGAGCCCCGTTCGTAGGCGGGCAGGACGAGCAGCCCGTCCAGCGAGGCCAGGTGCTCCACCAGGATCGGGCCGGGGCCGCCGCAGAAGAGCCCCACCTGGGCCCGCCCCTCGGCCGCTCCGTCGACCACCCCGGCGCTGGCGGCCAGGAACGTCCCGACCAGCGGCCCCGGCACCAGCGCCCGGCCCAGCTCCTCGAAGACGACGACCGCCTCGGCCATGCCCAGGCCGGTGCCGGCGGGCTCGGCCAGCGTCAGTGCGAAGACACCCGTCTCGCCGAGGGCGGCCCAGTCGTCGGCGGCGATCGCCCGCTCCGCTCCTTCGGCCGCCCGCACGTGCTCGAGGGGCAGCCGCCCGGCGACCATGGCCCGGACCCCGTCGGCCAGCTCCCGTTCGTCGTCGCCGATGCGGAAGTCCATCAGCGCCCCTTGGGCAGCCCGAGGATGCGCTCGGCCACGATGTTGCGCTGGACCTGTGACGTCCCGGCGGCGATGGTCAGCGAGATCGACTTGAACCAGGCGTGCAGCTGCTCGCCGTTGTCCAGCCCGGCGCCGTCGGGACCGCGTCAGGGGGTCCGCGCACAGCGCGGCCCGGTCGAGCACCTCCATGGCCAGGTCGCCCAGCGCCTGCGCGTGCTCGGAGAACGAGAGCTTGAAGACCGAGCCGCCGATGCCCGGGACCCCGGTCTGCGCCGCCTCCGAGACGTTGCGCTTGGTGAGCGCCCACAGTGCGTCGAACGCGGCCACCAGGTGGCCGATGCGGCGGGTCAGCCCGGCATCGTCGAGCAGGTCGAGACGCCCGGCCACGGCGTGCAGCTCGCCGAGGAGCCGCATGCACTCGAGCAGCTCGCCCACGAAGGCCGTGCCCCGCTCGAAGGACAGCGTGACCATGGTGACGCGCCAGCCGTCGTTCTCGTCGCCGACCCGGTTCTCGACCGGGATGCGCACCTCGTTGAGGAAGAGCTCGGCGAACTCGGTGGTGCCTCCGATGGTGCGCAGGGGCCGGATCTCGATGCCGGCGGCGTCCATGGGCAGGATCAGCCAGGAGATGCCGCGGCGCCCGTCGTCGCCGGTGCGCACGAGCAGCTCGCAGAAGTCGGCCACCTCGGCATGCGACGTCCAGATCTTCGAGCCGGTCACGACGTAGTCGTCGCCGTCGCGCACGGCCCGCGTCCGCAGCGACGCCAGGTCGCTGCCGGCGTCGGGCTCGCTGAAGCCCTGGCACCAGACCTCGTCGCCGCGCAGGATGGCCGGGAGATAGCGCTCCTTCTGCGCGCCGGTCCCCTCGGCGATGATCGTCGGGCCCGGCGTGCAGCAGTCCGACGAAGTTCACCCCGACGTAGGGGGCGCCGGCGCGCTCGCACTCCTCCTTGAAGATCAGCTGCTCCACCGGCGAGGCGCCCCGCCCGCCGCCCTCGGTCGGCCAGTCGACGCCGGCGTAGCCGGCATCGAAGAGGGGGCGCTGCCAGCGCAGGTCGTAGGCGCGCCGCGCCGGCCAGTCGTCCTGGGGCGGCGGGTCACCGACCTCGGGCAGGGTGGCCGCCAGCCAGGCCCGCAGCTCGGCGCGGAAGGCCTGCTCGGACGCGGTGTAGCGGAGATCCATCCGTGCGATGCGCGCCGCGGCGGCGTCAGGCGACGAAGTCGAGGCCGAACAGCTGGATCGCGTTGCCCCGCACGATCTTGCGGCGCTGCGCGTCGGTCAGGTCCGCCATCTGCTCCTCGGCGATCTGGCGGGTGCGGGGCCAGGTCGAGTCCGAGTGCGGGTAGTCCGACTCGTAGGTGATGTTGTCCTCACCGATCTCGTCCACCGACCGCAACCCGTGCGCGTCGTCGAAGAAGCACCCCCACACGTGGTCCTTGAAGTAGCTCGACGGCTTCTCGGGCACGATGTCGGCCACGCCGCCCCAGCCGCGGTTGTCCTCCCACACCCGGTCGGCCCGCTCGAGGATGTAGGGGATCCACCCGATCTGCCCCTCCGAGTAGGCCACCTTGAGGTCGGGGAAGCGCACGAAGACACCGCTGAAGAGGAAGTCGACCAGCGAGAAGGTGGCGTTGGTGTGGGTCAGCGTCGATCCCACCGCCGGCGGCGCGTCGGCCGAGGTCGAGGGCATCTTCGACGAGCTGCCGATGTGCATGTTGACGATGGTCCTCGTCTCGGCGCAGGCGCGGAAGAAGGGGTCCCAGTAGTGGTCGGGGTCGTGCACGCTCGGCAGGCCGAGGAAGGGCGGGATCTCGCTGAAGCAGACCGCCCGCACGCCGCGGTCGGCGTTGCGCCGCACCTCGGCCGCCGCCAGCTCGGCGTCCCACAGCGGGATCAGGCAGAGCGGGATGAGGCGGCCGCCCGCGTCGCCGCACCACTCGTCGACCATCCAGTCGTTGTAGGCCTTGACGCAGAGCAGCCCGAGCTCCTGGTCCTTCGCCTCGGTGAAGGTCTGGCCGCAGAAGCGGGGGAAGGTCGGGAAGCACAGGGCGGCCTCGATGTGGTTGGCGTCCATGTCGTCGAGCCGCGGCTTGACCTCGTAGGAGCCCGGGCGCATGTCCTCGTAGGTGACGCCCTTCATGGTCACCTCGTCGCGGGGCACGCCCACGGCGGAGTCGACGCGGAGCAGGGGGCGCTTGAGGTCCTCGTAGTACCACCAGTCGACGGGCTCGCCCTTCGAACCGGGCTTGACCTTGAGCGATCCGCCCCGGAACTCGACCTCGGGCATGGGCGCCCGCACCACCCGCGGCCCCACCTCGGCGTACTTGGCCGGGAGGCGGTCCTGCCACACGTTGGGCGGCTCGACGACGTGGTCGTCGACCGAGATGATCATCGGCAGGGGCTCAGGCATGGCCATCGAGCGTAGCCCGCACCTGACGGGGCGTCAGAAACGAGGAGCGGCCGCGGCCGACCGGTTCAGAAGACCTCGGCGAACAGGTCGAGCATCGCCTGCCAGGAGCGCCGGTCCGTGGGCTCGTGGTAGGCGATCCCGGGGATGTCGACCCCCGCGGCGCGCGGGTTCGTGAACGAGTGGACCGCGCCGCCGTAGACGTACAGCTGCCAGTCGACGCCGCCCGCCCGCATCTCCTCCTCGAAGGCGCGCCGCTCGGCGTTGTCGACGATGGGGTCGTCGGCCCCGATGAGGGCCAGGACCTTGCCGACGATGTTGCGCTGCGTCCTCGGGCCGGGTGGTGGAGAGCCCGGAGTGGAAGCCGACGACGGCCTTGAGGTCGGCCCCGCCGCGGGCCAGCTCGAGGGACAGCGTGCCGCCGAAGCAGTACCCGATGGCGGCCAGCCGGTCGGGGTCGGTGCGCGCCTCGGCGCGCAGGATGTCGAGCCCGGCGGTGCCGATCGCCCGGGCGCGCGGCGGGTCGGCCCGCAGCTCGCCGATGCGGGCCATCATCTGGGCCCGGTCCTCGACCGGGCGGCCGCCGCCGTGGTAGTCCAGCGCGAAGGCGACGTAGCCGAGCTCCTCGGCCAGGCGGATGGCCCGGGAGCGCGCGTGATCGTCGAGGCCCGGGCCCTCGTGGGACACCAGCACGCCGGGCCGGCGATCGGTGCCGTGGGGCAGCGCGAGGATCCCGACCATGGTGCGGCCGTCGGCCTCGTAGGAGATGTCGCGGGTGGTGACCATGGGCGCACGGTACTCGCCGCCGCCCGACGCCATACTGTCCCCGATGCGCGGGGCACCGGGCCGACGCCTGCAGGTGGCAGTGGCGGCGGCGGTGGTGTCGCTGGCTCTGGCGCTGGCGGCCTGCAGCTCGAGCCCGTCGACGCCGAAGGCCGGCCCCGCGACCCACGGCTCGACGCCGACCCCCTCGTCGTCGACCACCACGTCCACGACGACGGCCACGGCGTCCACGCTGCCGCCCGTCTCGACCTCGGGGCCGTTGACGGCCGGGTCGCCGATCCCGCTCGCCTTCTCGGCCGACCGCGTCACCGCCGCCGAGAGCCCCGACGGCGCCGTGTTCGCCGCGCCGCAGGATCCGACCAGCCCCGCCCCGGCCGTCGCCTGGGTCGTCGACGGCAACGGCCCCGCCGCCATCGCCGAGCACGTGCCCGACGGCATCGCCGCCCTGGCCGCCGACGGCACCAACTTCTACGTGGCGACCTACGCGACGCTGTACGCCTACAACCGCTCGAGCGGCAACCAGTCCGGGCAGTGGACGATGCCGGCGGTCAACGCGGCCAACGCCTCGAACGACGACCTGGTCGCCCTGGCCGGCCGGGGGCGGCAAGGTGTACGTCTCGGTGACCCGGGGCGACACCGTGCAGCGTCTACCGCGTCGACCCGGCGAACTCGGCGGCGCCGCACCTGCTGCTGCAGCGGCCTGGGGGACGCCGTCGGCCCCGACGGTGCCGTCTACTACGAGAGCACCGACCACCACCTCGACGTCCGGCGGCCCGACGGGTCCACCGCGACGGGCCCGGTGCTGGCGCACACGCCCAACGGGCTGGGCGGCGGCGTGCAGTACGTCGACGTCGTCGCCGCCGACGCGGTGTGGGTGAGCATGCCCGCCGGCCAGGGCCTCGATGCCCGGTTCACGACGTACGACACCACCACGCTCGGCGTCGTGGGCTCCTACAGCGGCACGGTCACGAGCAGCGTCGTCGACTCGGCGGCGGGACCGCTGGTGCTGGTCCAGGCCGGGGACGCCGCGTCGTGCCCGCAGGCGTCGCCGCCGGTTCCGGCCTCGTGCGTCTTGCGCATCGACCCGCACGGCGCCATGAGCGATGCGGTGGGCGTGGGGGCGGCGGTGGCGCTCGTCGGCCCGGGGCCCGCCGTCGTGGTCTCCGACACAGCGACCGGCCAGTTCGACCTGGTGCGCCTGTCCTGAGTCCGACAGAAGGCGCACCATCGGGCGCCGCTCGCGTCGCCGGCGACGCGGACGACGCGCTCAGTAGTGCATGGAGACGCCGCCGTTGGGGCTGAGCAGCTGGCCGGTGACGAAGCTGCGGCGTCCGAGGCGAGATACAGCACGCAGTAGGCGATGTCGGCGGTCACCCCGACGCGGCGCAGGGGCGTCATGCGGGCCATCGGCGCCAGCATGGCCGCCTTGCGCCTCCTCGTTGATCGTCCCGTCGGGGTTGGTGTAGTAGCGCGCCGTCATGTTGGTCGGGACGAACCCGGGCGCGACGGTGTTGACGCGCACGCCGTGCTTGCCCACCTCGACGGCCATCGTCTTGGTCAGCTGCGCCACGCCGGCCTTGCAGATGGCGTAGGGCCCGATGCCCGGCGCGGGTGCGAGCACGGCCGCCGAGGACATGTTGATGATGGAGCCGCCGCGCTGCGCCACCATCACCTTGCCGGCGGCCTGGCATCCGTACACCACGCCCTTGAGGTTCACCGACAGGATGCGGTCGAACTCGTCGGGGTCGAGGTCGATGATGGTGCTGTCGATCATGATCCCGGCGATGTTGCACATGACGTGCAGGCCGCCGTGGCGTGCCGCGACGTGTCGACGAGGGTCGCCGCCGCGCCGAACTGCGACGACGTCGAGCTCGTGCGCTCTCCGCCCGGCCGCCCTGGCCGAGGATGGCGCTCGCCGTCTCGGCGGCCGCGGCCGCGTCGATGTCGGCGCAGACGACGGTGGCGCCGGCCCCGGCGAGCACCTCGGCCGTGGTGCGCCCGATGCCGCCGCCGGCCCCGGTCACGAGCGCCACGCGGCCCGTCAGGTCGAACGCGTCGTGCACACTCCGGGCGGTTTCCACCGGCGCACCTTACGTGCCCGGTGGCACCGCCTTCAGGCCGACGTCCGCCCTGGGGCTCGATCCGGTAGACGGGGTAGTCGGCCGGCGATGTGCTCGAACTCGGCGAGCGGCGCGGTGCGGTCGACCGGGATGTGGGGCCGGGCCCCGGGGGCCAGCGTGAGGTAGCGGCGGATGATGGGCGCCCGCAACGCCGGGTCGATCTCGACCAGGGTCACCGCCTCCCGCCTGCCGTGGCGCAGCTGGCCCCGGCCGCCGTCCGCCTCGAGGTTGCGCACCCAGTTCGACTCCGACCCCAGCATGGCGACGAGGTAGCGCTCGCCCTCGTAGTCGGCGATCACGACCGGGAACGAGACGATCTTGCCGCTGCGGCGGCCGCGGACCTCCAGCGCGCCGGCCCGGTCGGGCCACACGCCGGCGGCGAACGCCAGGGCGGACAGCCGGTTCTGCCATCGGGCGAACCGGTTCGGGCGCCCGCCCTTGTACAGCCAGCGCAGGTAGTCGCCGTAGCTCCGCATGCTCCGATCGTGCGGCGCCTGGCGCCCGGCCCGCCAGGGCCGATGTGCCCTTAGGCGGTGACGCCCTCCACGGCGAGCAGCGCGCGCTTGACCTTGAGCCCGCCGCCGTAGCCGCCGATGCCGTTGCTGGCCAGCACGCGGTGGCAGGGCACGATGATCGGGATGGGGTTGCGGCCGTTGGCCTGGCCCACGGCCCGGGGCCCCTTGGGCCGCCCGACCCGGCGGGCCAGCTCGCCGTAGCTGATCGTCTCGCCGTAGGGGATGCCGGCGCAGCTCGGCCCAGACCTCGCGTTGGAAGGGGGTGCCGTCGAGCTCCATCGTGAGGTCGAACTCGGTGCGCTCGCCGGCGAAGTACTCCTCGAGCTGCGTCGCCGTCTCCTTGAGGATCGGGGGCACGTCGTCCACGTCGCGGCGCCCGTGCCGGCGCTCGTGGGGCAGCCAGACGCCGATCAGCACGTCGCCGTCGCACTCGAGGACGAGGCGGCCGATCGGGGTGTCGAGCGGCATGGTGGCGGTGGTGCGCGGTGGCGGTGCGGGTGGTGGCGGTGCTCATGCGGCACGTCCTTTCGCTGGTGGGGTGGGGATGGCGTGTGGCCGGGGCGGGCAGCGACCACAGGTGGACCATGGCGTAGCTGCGCCACGGGCGCCAGCGTTCGGTCAGCGGCCACGAGGCGGGCCGGGTCGTCGGGCAGGCCCGAGGGCCTGCGCCGCCCGTCGGATGCCGAGGTCGGTCGGCATGAACGCGTCGGGGTCGCGCAGCGCGCGCATGGCGACGTACTCGGCCGTCCACGGGCCGATGCCCGGGCAGCGGCACCAGCGACGCGGCGCAGCTCGGCGGGGTCGGCGCCCGGGTCGATCACGACGTCGCCGCGCTCGACCGCCTCGGCCAGCGCCGACGAGGGCGCGGCGCCGGCCCGCCGGCATGGCGAAGGCGCCCGGGTCGCGCGCCGCCAGCTCGGCCAGCGCCGCCGGGGTCGGGAAGAGGTGGGTGATCGCGCCGTCGGCGCCGGGCAGCGGGTCGCCCGCCGCCTGCACCAGCCGTCCGGCGACGGTGCGCGCCCCGGGCACCGAGACCTGCTGGCCGATCACGGCGCGCACGGCCAGCTCGAAGCCGTCGGCGGCGCCGGGGACCCGGCGCCCGGGGTCGCGCTCGACGAGCGGGCCCGACGAGCGCGTCGCCGCGCAGGGCCTCCCAGACGGCGACGGGGTCGGCGTCGAGGTCGAGCAGCTGGCGGCAGCGCGCCACGGCGGTGGTGCAGGTCGCGCAGGTCCGAGAGGACGAGCTCGCCTTCCACGTAGGCGGACCGTCCGGTCGTCGGCGCCGTCCTCCGCCGTCGGGGGCGCGCAGCGTCACGATGCCGTGGCCGTGGGGGAGGCGCAGGCTGCGGCGGTAGGACGCAGCCGTCGAGCGCTCGACCCCGGGGAGGGCGCGGGTGCCGAGGAAGGCGAGCACCGACGCCGGGTTGAAGGGCGCCGGCAGGGCAGCCGGAGCCGGATGGCCTGGGCGGCCGGCGCCCGCGCCGGCGCCGGTCCGCTTGCCGGCGGCGGTCCGCGCCGCGCGTGCGCCGCAGGCCGCTCGGCGTGTCGGCGAAGATCTGGCGCACCGTGTCGTTGCACTGGCGCACGCTGGCGAAGCCGGCGGCGAAGGCGACGTGGGCGACCGGGAGGTCGGTCGTCTCGAGCAGGACGCGCGCCGTCTGGCTGCGCTGGGCCCGGGCGAGTGGCGAGCGGCCCGGTCCCGACCTCGGCCGTGACGAGCCGGTTCAGCTGGCGCGTGCTGTAGCCGAGGCGGCGGGCCAGGCCCTCGACGCCCTCGCGGTCGACGATGCCGTCGCGGATCAGCCGCATGGCGCGGCGCCACGACGTCGGCCCGGACGTTCCACTCCGGCGAGCCGGGCGTGGCGTCGGGCCGGCAGCGCAGGCAGGCGCGGAAGCCGGCCTGCTGGGCGGCGGCCGCGGTCGGGTAGAAGCGGACGTTCTCGCGCTTGGGCGTGCGGGCCGGGCAGCTGGGCCGGCAGTAGATCCCGGTCGAGGTGACGGCGCAGAAGAACCAGCCGTCGAAGCGGGCGTCCTTGCTCTGCGCCGCCTGGTAGCAGCGGTCCGGGTCCTCGATCACGGGTGCCAGCGTGGCACGCCGCTGTGACGATTACTGGCGGGAATCGGACATCGGCGTGGCGCCCCTGGCCCGGGGTAGCGCCCGGCCCGGCCTGGGCCAGGACGAGCCGGCGGTGGGTGGCGGCGTCGCCCCAGGCCCGCGACAGCGCCCAGGTCCGCTTCAAGAAGAAGTGGAGGTCGCACTCCCAGGTGTAGCCGATGGCGCCGTGCACCTGGAGGGCGACCCGGGCCGCCAGGTCGGCGGCGTCCGACGCCATCGCCTTGGCCATGGACGGCGTCGTGCGAGAGCGTCGGCTGCGCGGTGGCGAGCGACCAGGCGGCGCGGTAGGTGGCGGGCCGGGCGAACTCGAGCGCGACCCGCGCGTCGGCCAGGTGGTGCTTGACCGCCTGGAAGCTGCCGATCGGCTTGCCGAACTGGTGGCGCTCCTTGGCGTAGTCGGCCGTCATGGTGAGCATGCGGTCGGCCAGGCCGATCAGCAGCGCGGCGGACCCGGCGGCGGCGCGATCGGCCAGCAGCGCCCACCGCCGCCTCGGCCGCCACGCCGTAGGCGAGCAACGTGTCCGCGGCGAGCGGCCAGTGCACCGTCGACGAGGTCGCGCGCCGAGCTCAGCGCCGGCGTCGCGACGCGCCGTGCACGACGCGGCGGGCACCGCGTGCAGCTGCCAGCCCGACTCGGCGTCGCGGCACGGCCAGCAGCAGGATCGCCGCGTCGCGGGCGCCGACGACGCGGGGCGTGCGCAAGGTGCCGTCGGCCGACACCTCGGTCGGCGAGACGATCCCGGCCGAGGTGACGTCGATGCCGCCGACGGCGAAGCCCGCGTCGTCCTCGACCAACGCGGCGAGCGCGGCCGAGGCGGCGGGGTCGGGGAGCAAGGCGGCCAGCGTGGGCGCGGCGAGCGCGGCCGTCTCGAGCAGCGGCTCGGGCAGGCAGGCCCGCCCCGCCTCCTCGAGCACGCCGACGAGGTCGACGTCGCTCAGGCCGAGCCCGCCGGCCGCCTCGGGCACCACGAGCGCCGGTGCCCCGAGCTCGGCCAGCACGGCCCAGCGGTTGCGGGCCAGCTCGGCGCGTCCGGTCCTCGTCGGCCAGCTCGAAGGCGCGCAGCGCGTCGGGCGTGCACTCGGTGTCGAGCACCGTGCGCACGCCCTGGCGCAGCTCGTCCTGCTCCTCGGAGAACGCGAAGTCCACGGCCGGTCCGCGCCGCCGTCAGCCGCGGCAGCCCGAGCAGGCGCTCGGCCACCACGTTGCGCTGGATCTCGTTGGTCCCGGCGTAAATCGGACCGGCCAGCGAGAAGAGATAGCCGTCGAGCCACTCGCCCGGCGCGCCGGCTTCGAGCAGCTCGGCCTCGGGGCCGAGCAGGTCGAGGGCGGCGGTGTGGATGGCGACGTCGGTCTCGGACCAGAAGATCTTGTTGCAGCTGGCCTCGGGGCCGACCGCATGGCCGCGGGCCACCTTGGTCGCCGTCCAGTACGTGTGCAGCTTGTAGGCCTCGGCGTCCATGTGGGCCTGCGCCACGGCGTCGGCGGACGCGGCCGGGCCGCCGCGCGATGCGTAGAGCTGGACGAGGCGGTCGGCTGCCTCGGTGTAGCGCGCCGGGCTGCGCAGCGAGAGGCCGCGTTCGGAGCCGGCCGTGGCCATGGCGACGGACCAACCGGCGCCGACCTCGCCCGAGCACCTGGTCCTCGGGCACCTCGACGTTGTCGAAGAAGATCTCGGCGAAGCCGGTCTCGCCGTCGATCTGGGGGATCGGGCGCACCGTGACGCCGGGCGAGTCCATGGCGACGAGGAAGTAGGTCAGGCCGCGGTGGCGCTCGGCCTCGGGGTCGGTGCGGAAGATGCCGAAGCACCACTCGGCGAACGCGCCGCGGCTGGCCCAGGTCTTCTGGCCGTTGAGCACCCAGCCGTCGCCGGCGGCGTTCCGCGCGGCGCCGCGAGCGGATGCCGGCGAGGTCGCTGCCGGCGTCGGGCTCGGACCAGCCCTGGCACCAGATCTCGTCGCCCGACGCCATCGGCGGCAGGAAGCGCGCCTTCTGCGCGTCGGTGCCGTACTCGAGCATGGTCGGCGCGAGCAGGAAGATGCCGTTCTGGCTCACCCGCTTCGGCGCCCGGGCGCGGTAGTACTCCTCCTCGAAGACGAGCCACTCGAAGATGCCGACGTCGCGGCCGCCGTACTCGGCCGGCCAGCTGACGACGGACCAGCGGTCGTCGAACATGGTGCGCTCCCAGGCGCGGTGGGCCTCGAAGCCGTCGGCCGTATCGAGCGAGGGGAGCGGGTCGGGCGGGACGTGCGCCTCCAGCCAGGCCCGGGCCTCGGCCCGGAAGGCCTCGTGCTCGGCGCTGAAGGTCAGGTCCATGGCGGCAGGGAATCTCGCACAGCGGCCTCCGGCTTGCCAAGGTGCCCGGGCGTCCCGGCCCGGCTCAGCCGCCCGTCGGCGAGGGGCTGGTGCGCCACGAGGGTGCGCACGAAGAAGTCGACGACGAGTCGGACGATGGCGGCCTCGTCGGGGGCCTCGCCCCGCGTCGACGAACCCGTGGCCGCCCTGGGTCACGATCACCAGCTCGTGCGGGACGCCGTTGGCCCCGAGGTCCCAGGCCAGCTCCTCGGACTGCTGGGGGTAGACGATCTCGTCGTTGTTCGGGGCGTCGAGGATGCAGGAAGGGCGGATCGCCGGGCGCGACGTACGTGACCGGGCTGGCCGCCCGCAGGTCGGCGCCCAGCTGCGTGCTCGGGCACCCGGCCGAGCAGCGACACGAAGCTCTCGGCCACGAGCACGGCGTCGCCCTGGTTCCCCATGGTGAGCAGGTCGCTCGGCCCGGCCATGTCGACCACCGCCTGCACGCCGCTCGACTGGTCGAGGTAGGGGCCGACGTCCCAGCCGGCGGCTCGGCCCGGCCGTGCCGAGCAGCGCCACCAGGTGCCCGCCCGCGCTCGTGGCCCCAGGCCCCGATCTCGTCGGGGTCGATGTGGAGGGGGCGGGCGTTGGCGCGGCAGGTAGCGGATGGCGCACTTGACGTCGGCGATCTGGTCCGGCCACTTCGGGCCGAGACGGTAGTCGAGGCCGACGACGACGAACCCCCTGGCCGCCAGGTCGGGTCCGATGGTGTCGCTGATGAAGCCGCCGGTGTCGTAGTTGCCCGAGACCCACGAGCCGCCGTGGACGTACACCGCGACGGGCGCCGGGCCGCGCCGCGTCGGCGGGCTCGGTGATCCTGGCCTTCTCGTGGAAGCAGTAGGTGACCGTGGCCTGAGCGGCCGGCGGCCAGGGTCGGTGCCGGCGCCGCGGCCGGGGTCGCCGCCGCGGGCGGGGCGGGGCCGGCGCTCGAGCAGGCCGCGAGCGCTCCGACACCCAGGGCGCAGGCGGCTGCCGCTGCGAGACCTCTGCGCACGCTCTTCATGTTGGTCCATCAGGGCGGAGGCCCGGGTGCGCCCTCTCGGCACGTGTCCGGGACGTGTTTGGCGCTCGATCTGATTCGGCGTCAGAATTGGCGTCCCATGCCCAACGCCGTGATCGTCGACGCCGTCCGAACCCCCGTTGGCCGCCGTGGTGGGCGCCTGTCCGGGTGGCACGCCACCGACCTGGCGGCCCAGCCGCTGGCCGCCCTGCTGGCCCGCAACGACCTCGACCCCGCCCTGGTGGAGGACGTGGTCATGGGCTGCACCATGACCGTCGGGGAGCAGGCGATGAACATCGCCCGCAACGCCGCGCTGGCGGCCGGGCTTCCCCGAGTCGGTCCCCGGGACGACGGTCGACCGCCAGTGCGGCTCGGCCCAGCAGGCCATCCACTTCGCCGCCCAGGCGGTCATGGCCGGCGCCATGGACGTGGCCATCGGGGCCGGCGTGGAGTCGATGAGCCGGGTCCCGATCGGGTCGACGACCGAGCCCGGGCCGGGCGAGGCGTACGGGCCGCTCTACACGGAGCGCTTCGAGTTGATCCACCAGGGCGAGTGCGCCGAGGAGATCGCCCGGCGCTGGAAGGTCACGCGCGAGGAGATGGACGAGTTCGCGCTGCGCTCGCACCAGCGGGCGGCCCGCGCCACCGACGAGGGCCGCTTCGCCAACGAGATCGTGCCGCTCGAGGCGCGGGTCCACCCCGACGTGCCGGGCGCGGGCGACGTGAGCGGGCTGCTCGAGTCCGACGAGGGCATCCGCCGCGACACCTCGCTCGAGAAGCTGGCCGCGCTGAAGCCGGCGTTCTCCGAGACGGGCACGGTCACGGCCGGGACGTCGTCGCAGATCTCGGACGGCGCCGCCGCGGTCCTGATCATGAGCGAGGAGCGGGCGTCGTCGCTGGGGCTGCGCCCCCGGGCGCGCTTCCACACCTTCGCGGTGGCGGCCAACGACCCCCAGATCATGCTGACGGCGCCGATCCCGGCCACGGCGCTGGTGCTGGCCAAGGCGAAGCTCTCCCTCGACGACATCGACGTGGTCGAGATCAACGAGGCCTTCGCGTCGGTCGTCCTGGCCTGGGAGCGCGAGTACCGGCCCGACCCCGAACGCGTGAACCCCAACGGCGGCGCCATCGCCATCGGCCACCCCACGGGGTGCTCGGGGGCCCGCCTCATGGCGACGCTGCTCAACGAGATGGAGCGCACCGGTGCGCGCTACGGGCTCCAGACGATGTGCGAGGGCGGCGGGCAGGCCAACGCCACGATCATCGAGCGGCTCGGCTGATGGCCGCCCCCACCCGGGTGCCCGCGGTCGAGGGCTGGTTCACCACCGGTGACGACGGCGCCGCGCCGGCGCTGCTGGGCTCGCGCTGCGACGCGTGCGGGACCTTCGCGTTCCCGGCCGAGGCGAGCTACTGCCGCAACCCGGACTGCGCGTCGACCACGTTCGAGACGGTGGCGCTCTCGCGGCGGGGCCGCATCTGGTCCTACACCGACGCCCGCTACCAGCCCCCGCCGCCCTACGTGGCGGCCGACCCCTACGTGCCCTTCTGCCTGGCCGCCGTGGAGCTGGCCGCCGAGAAGCTCGTCGTCATGGGCCAGGTCGTCGACGGGGTGACGGTCGACGACCTCACGGTGGGCGACGAGGTGGAGCTGGTGGTCGACACGCTGTACCACGAGGACGGCTGCGACTACCTGGTGTGGAAGTGGCGGCCGGTCGCCGCCACCGACGGCGGGGAGGACTGAGCGATGCCCGACGACAAGAGGGTGGCGGTGCTCGGCGCCGGCATGCACGAGTGGGGCAAGTGGGGGCGGCCCTTCGTCGAGTACGGGCTGGCGGCGGCGCGCGACGCCCTGGCCGACGCCGGGCTCGGGTGGCGCGACATGCAGTTCATCTCGGGGGCCGACACCATCCGCAACGGCTATCCGGGCTTCGTCTCGGGCGCCACCTTCGCCCAGGCGCTGGGGTGGACCGGGGCACGCGTGTCGAGCGTCTACGCCGCCTGCGCCTCGGGTGCGGCGGCCATCGCCAACGCACGGGCCCAGATCCTGGCCGGCCTGTGCGACGTGGCGCTGGTGGTCGGCGCGGACACGACGCCCAAGGGCTTCTTCGCCCCCGTGGGCGGCGAGCGCAGGGACGACCCCGACTGGCTGCGCTTCCATCTGATGGGGGCGACCAACCCCACCTACTTCGCGCTCTACGCCGCGCCGGCGCATGGACCGCTTCGGCGCGACCGAGGAGGACTTCGCACAGGTCAAGGTGAAGAACGCGCGCCACGGGCTGGCCAACCCGTACGCGCGCTACCGCAAGGAGGTCACCGTCGACGAGGTGCTGGCGTCGCCCATGGTGGCCGACCCGCTCCGCCTCCTCGAGATCTGCGCCACCTCCGACGGCGGCGCCGCGCTCGTGCTCTCGAGCCTGGAGTTCGCCCGGCGCCACGGCGGCGGGGCCCCGCTCGTCACCATCGACGCGGTGTCGACCGTCACGCCGACGTTCCCCAACACCGTCATTGAGATGCCGAACTTCTCGACCGACTCGGCCGCTGCGTTCGCCGACGGGCACGACGCGGCAGGGGCGGGCTTCCGCCCCTCCATCGCCACCGCGGCCTACGCCGAAGCGGGGATCGGTCCCGAGGACGTCAGCCTGGCCGAGGTCTACGACCTCTCGTCCGCCCTCGAGCTCGACTGGTACGAGGACATCGGCCTGTGCGGCGAGGGGGAGGCGGAGAAGCTGCTCCGCGACGGCGTGACCGCGCTCGGCGGCCGGGTGCCGGTGAACCCCTCCGGCGGCCTCTCGTGCTTCGGCGAGGCGATCCCGGCCCAGGCCATCGCCCAGGTGTGCGAGTGCGTCTGGCAGCTCCGGGGCACCGCCGCCGGCCACCAGGTCGAGGGCGCCCGGGTCGCGGTCACGGCCAACCAGGGTTTGTTCGGGCACGGCTCCTCCGTGGTCCTGAGCCGGTGAAACCCCAGTAGCAACCGCCGGGGGGCCGTTCCGCCGCGCCGTGTGTGATTCCCGGCCGTTGGGGTATGGGAACGGGTGACGTCGATGGACGGCACACCTGCTTAGGCTGGCGGGTGCGCGCGATCGCTCATTCGGGGTCGGCGGAACGACGCTGCGATTGGAGGAGCGGTTGCATGTTGGCCACGGACGTGACTGAGCTGCGCCAGAATGAGGAGCAGCAAAAGGGAGCAGAAACCTCAATGCCGGACCAGATCGACGACCGGAGCGGGACCGGGTCCGACGATGTGCTGAACGCGCTCGACGAGCTGGAGACCGTGCTGCGGGAGAACGCCGAGAGCGAGCGCCTGCTGGCCAAGCGCATCGCCGAGGTGCGCCTCGCCCGGGAGAACGGACGCGAATGGAAGGCGATCCTCGGGGACGAGGACGACCCCGGGACCGTGCAGCTGGTGAGCACGATCCTGCGCCGCCAGTCCGAGGCCAGCGGCTACCTCCGCCGGTCACTGGTGGTGGCGCTGCGGGCCGAGGGGCAGAGCATCCCGAGCATCGCCCACCTCTTCGGCGTCACGCACCAGCGGGTGTCGAACCTGCTGCGCCGCGTCGCGCAGGGGCACACGCGACCGCCGGCGGCGACGGGGTCTAGGCGCTCCAGCCGCGCAGCACGCCGTCGGCCTCGGCCATGACGGCGCCGATGATGTCGGCCACGGGCGGCAGGGACTCGAGCACGCCGACGACCTGACCCGTCGGCAGCACGCCGACGTCGGTGCGGCCCTCGACCAGGGCCGCCTTCGTCATCACCGGCGCGTTGGCCGCCATGACGACCTGCGCCCACGTGAGCTCGTTGCCCTCCTTCATCGCCCTGCCCTCGCGCAGGAGCGAGGTGAAGGTGGCGCCGGTCTCCTGGCGGAACCGGTAGGCGCTGCGCACGGCGCGCGGCAGCGCGCGCAGCCAGGACTGGGACTCGAGGTGGTCGACGAGGTCGGTGCGCACGACGCGCTGGGGCGCCCCGTCGACCTTGGTCGTGACGACCGTGCCCGTCACGGGCGTGCCGAGGTAGAGCTCCTTGACGGCGTCGGGGACCCGGCTCTCGGCCGAGAGCAGGAAGCGCGTCCCCATGGCCACGCCCGCCGCCCCGTAGGCGAGGGCGGCGACGAGGCCGCGGCCGTCGAAGAAGCCCCCGGCGGCGACGACGAGGACGCGGTCGCCGACGGCGTCGACGACCTGGGGCAGCAGGAGGGTCGTCGGGACGGTGCCGGTGTGCCCGCCGCCCTCGGCGCCCTGGGCGATGACGGCGTCGACCCCCCAGTCGGCCACCTTCTCCGCGTGGCGGCGGGCGCCGACCGTGGGCATGACGAACAGCCCCGCCTCCTTGCAGCGGGTCACCAGGGCCGGGTTGGGTGCCTGGGCGAAGCTGGCCACGCGGGCGCCGGTCTCGATCATCAGCTCGATGCGCTCGTTGACGTCGGCCACGTCGGTGCGCAGGTTGACGCCGAAGGGGGCGGACGTCCGGCTCCGCACCTCGGCGATGGCGCCGGCCAGCTCGTCGAGCGTCATGGTGGCCGAGGCCAGGATGCCGAGCCCCCCGGCCTCGCAGGTGGCCGCGACCAGGCGGGGCCCGGCGACCCAGCCCATGCCGGTCTGCACCAGGGGGACGCGGCTGCCGACCCGCTCGCACAGCGGGGTGCGCAGCGCCGGGTGGAGCGCGCCGCCCCCGGCGCTCAGCTCCGCACCTCGCGGTCGCGCAGGGAGCCCGGGTCGAGCACGACGCGGACGAGGTCGAGCTCCTCGGGGGTCGGCAGGCGCGTCTCGGCCACGTCGTCGGGCACGGCGAGCGTGAACCCGGTCGCGGCCACGATCTCGTCGACGGTCACGCCGGGGTGGAACGAGCGCAGCCGCATGGTGCGCCCCGGCGTCTCGAAGTCGAAGACGCCGAGGTTCGACACCACGCGCCGGACGTCGTGGAAGCGGGTGGCGCCGGGGCCGGCGGCGGCGGCGCGGGCGTAGCCGACGCCGCTGACGACGTCGACCTGCTCCACGAACGTGCGCACGCTGTGGTCGGGCACCCAGTAGCTCGTCGGGTGGTTGACCGAGTTGCCCGGGGCGCCGCGCACGCCGACGAGCTGCACCTTGGGGTGGGCGTGCGGGCCGATGGCCGAGATGTTCTGGTTGCCGGTGCGGTCGATCTGGCTCGCCATCATCATGATGTGGCGCCGGCCGGACCACACCACGTCGAACACGCTGCGGTAGGGCATGGCCGCCTCGCGCACCAGCTCGGCCGGCGGGGTGGCGATGGGCGGCGCCCCGACCATGAGGGCGGCCTCGCCGTCGGTCAGCACCAGGTCCGGCGCGAAGGTCAGCTTGGCCAGCCGGGCGCCGAGGGAGGGGATGGTGCCGAAGGGGCTGGCCATGACCTCGCCCGCCCCCCGCCAGGCGTCGGCGCAGGCGACGACGCAGGACTCGGCGCGGCTGACGCCCGGACCGCTCACCGGCGCGCTCATCGGGGGTCCCGCTCCTCGACCCGGGCCCGGTACTCCGCCTCGTCGACGAGCACGTAGCGGCGTGCGAACGCCTCCCACTCGGCGGGGTCGCCCGCGGCGGCGGCGTACTCCTTCTGGAAGGCCTCGTCGCGCCCGTAGTCGGGCGGGTTGGCGGTGAAGTGCGCGCCGCCCGGCGTCTCGGCCACGCCGTCGGTGAGCATCCGGTGCAGGGCGACGGTGGCCAGCGGGTGCGCCTCGTCTGCGAGCGCGCCGTTGTCCACGATGCGCTCGGTGGTCATGAAGCGACGCTCGGCTGCGCCGAGGAACAGCGGGTCGAAGAAGGCGTCGGGGCTCAGGATCTGGCCGTTGCCGGCGCCGTCGGCGCGGTTGGTGTGCACGATGGCCGCATCGAGGTGCAGGGCGGGCATGGCGACGAGCTCGACGTCGGCGTCGGCCGGATCGCCGACGAACGGGCTGTCCGCGCCGTAGGGGGAGCGGACGAGCCGCAGGCCGGGGTTGATGGAGAGGACGTCGGAGCCGAGGCCGGCCCGGGTGGGCAGGAAGGGGACACGCCACGACGCCGCCTGGAGCCCGAGGAAGAACATGCCCTCGTCGACCTCCATCACCTCGACCTTCCCGTGCTGGCGGGCGGCGCGCCAGTGGGGATCGAGGGCGATGGAGTCGAGGGTCACGAACCCGCACACCACCTTGCGCACCTTCCCGCTGGCGCAGAGCAGCCCGACGTCGGGGCCGCCGTAGGCGACGACGGTCAGGTCGGTCAGGCCGGAACGGCAGATGGCCCGCACGACCGCCATGGGCTTGCGGCGCGAGCCCCAGCCGCCGATGCCGATCGTCATGCCCGAGCTCAGCTCGCCGACGATGTCGTCGACGGTCATGCGCTTGTCGGCCATCAGGTGCTCACGCAGATACTCACGTGCGACGTGTCGGCGTCGCGCTTCTCGACGAAGGCGGCCCGCTGCTCGTCGGCCACGCCGCGCACGTGGAGCTCGTAGGTGAAGCCCTGCTCGAAGCGGTAGCTGCGCTTCACGTCGACGGGGTCGATCCCGTTGAGCGACTCCTTGGCCCGCCGGATGATGGTCGGGCTCTTGGACGCGATCTGGGCGGCCAGCTCGCGTGCGGCCGCCAGCAGGCGGTCCGGCGGCACCACGGCGGCCACCGACCCGTACGACGCCAGCTCGGCGGCGCTGACCGGGGCCGCCGTGTAGACCATCTTGCGCATGGCGTGCTGGGGGACGAGCCGGGCCAGGTGGGTGGCGGCGCCCAACGCGCCCCGGTCCACCTCGGGCAGCCCGAAGGTGGCGTCCTCGGAGGCGACGACCATGTCGGCGTTGCCGGCCAGCCCGATGCCGCCGCCGAGGCAGAAGCCCTGCACGGCCGCGATGACCGGCACCTCGCAGTCGTAGACGGCCGCGAACGCGGCGGCGCAGCCGCGGTTCACGCCGACGAGCGCCTCGTCCCCCTTGGCGTTGATCTCCTTGATGTCGACGCCGGCGCAGAAGCCGCGTCCGGTGGCCCGCAGGATCACGACCCTGTTCTCGGGGACCCGGCCGGCCGCGATGAGCGCGTCGGCCAGCGCGAACCAGCCCGCCACGTCGAGCGCGTTGACCGGCGGGTGGTCGATCACCACCTCGGCGATCCCGTGTTGCTCCTGGACCACATCGATGGGCATGGGGCGCCAGATTCTCCTCGGTCACGGCCCTGACGCCGCGTCAGAAAGCCGCCCGGACGTTAGGCCAGCGCGCTGGGCGGGGCCAACACGCCGGCCGGAGGTCGTGCCGTAGGGTTTGCCCCGTGACCCAGCCGGCCTACGACTTCAGCGAGCGGGTCGTCGTGGTCACGGGCGGCTCGCGCGGGGTCGGGGCCGGCGTGGTGGCCGCGTTCGCGGCGGCCGGGGCCCGGGTCGTCGCCTGCGGGCGGCACGAGGCGACGGTCGAGGGGGCCGTGTTCGTGACGGCGGACGTGCGCAAGCCGGCGGACGCGGAGCGCGTCGTGGCGACGGCCGTCGAGCACTTCGGTCGCCTCGACGTGCTGGTGAACAACGCCGGCGGCTCGCCCCGGGCCATGGCGGCCGACGCGTCGCCGCGCTTCGTCGAGGCGGTCGTGGGCCTGAACCTGCTGGCCCCGCTGTGGTGCGCCCAGTCGGCCCACAAGGTGATGGCCGTCCAGGAGGACGGTGGGTCCATCGTCAACATCTCGAGCGTGTCGGGCCTGCGGCCCTCGCCGGGCGCCTCGGCCTACGGCGCCGCCAAGGCGGGCCTCATCAACCTGACCACGACGCTGGCCGTGGAGTGGGCGCCGCTGGTGCGGGTGAACTGCGTGACCGCCGGGCTGCTCGACACCGGGGCCGGCGACGACTACTACGGCGGGCCCGGCGGCCTCGAGCGCGTCGCGGCCACCGTGCCGCTCGGACGGATGGGCACGCCCGAGGACGTGGCGCAGGCCTGCCTGTTCCTGGCCAGCCCCGGCGCGTCGTACGTCTCGGGGGCCAACCTCGTCCTCCACGGCGGGGGCGAGTCGCCGGCCTACCTGCGCGCCCAGGACGAGGCCTGAGGGCGCCGGGAGCGCCCGCCCGACGACGGCCCCGAGCAGGCGTTGGGGCCACCCCGTTGACCTCGGCGATTAGGGGCGAACCGGGGGTCGGCTGCTAAACAGAGCGACCGTGAAGCTGGCGGTCCCCACGGAGACCCGTCCCGGAGAGCGCCGCGTGGCCCTCGTCCCCGACGTGGTCAAGAAGCTCGTCGGCGCGGGCTGGGAGGTCTGCGTGCAGGCGGGCGCCGGCACCGAGGCGGCCTTCACCGACGCGGCCTACACGGAGGCCGGCGCGACCGTGGCCCCCGACGCCGCGGCCACCCTGGCGGGGGCCGGCCTCGTCGTCCGGGTGAACCCGCCGCGCGCCGAGGAGGCGGCCGCCCTGCCGCAGGGCGTCACGATCCTGAGCTTCTTCGGCGTGGCGCAGGCCGAGGACGCGCTGCGCGCCCTCGCCGCCAGGCGGTGCGACCGTGTTCAGCTTCGACCTGCTGCCGCGCATCAGCCGGGCGCAGGGCATGGACGCCCTCAGCTCGCAGGCCACCGTGTCGGGCTACCGGTCCGGCCTGGCGGCGGCCGAGCACCTGGCCAAGTTCTTCCCGATGTTCATGACGGCGGCGGGGACCGTGCCCCCGGCGAAGGTGCTCGTGATGGGCGTGGGCGTCGCCGGGCTGCAGTCGATCGCCACGGCCCGGCGCCTCGGCGCCGTGGTCAAGGCCTACGACGTGCGGGCCGCGGCCAAGGAGGAGGCCGAGAGCCTCGGCGCCACCTTCCTCGACACCGGCGTCTCGGCCGAGGGGACGGGCGGCTACGCCCGCGAGCTCACCCCCGAGGAGCTCGACCGCCAGCGCGCCGCGCTGGCCGAGGAGGTCGGGCGTTCCGACGTCGTGATCACCACCGCGGCGGTGCCGGGCCGCAAGGCCCCGGTGCTGCTCACCACGTCGATGGTCGAGGGCATGGCCACCGGGGCCGTGGTGGTCGACATGGCCGCCGACCAGGGCGGCAACTGCGAGCTGACCCGGGCCGGCGAGGTGGTGGAGCACCAGGGCGTCCACGTCGTGGGCCTGGCCAACCCGCCCTCGGGCATGCCCACGCACGCCAGCTTCCTCTTCGCGCGCAACGTGGCCAACGTGCTCGGGCTCATGGGCCCCGAGGGCACCCTCACCCCCGACTGGGACGACGAGATCGTGACCGGCATGTGCGTGCTGCGCGAGGGCGCCCCCGTGGCGCCCGCCGCGGTGGAGCTGCTCGGCGCGACGCGGAGGAGCGCGCTCGTGATCGCCTTCATCCTGCAGTCCGCACCCACCGCGACGGGCGGGTCGACCACGGGCATCGTCGCCTACCTGACCATCTTCGTCCTGGCCGCGTTCGTCGGGATCGAGGTCGTCTCGAAGGTGCCGAGCATCCTGCACACGCCGCTCATGTCGGGGTCGAACGCCATCCACGGCATCGTCCTCGTCGGCGCGCTGACCATCATGGGGGAGGCCCACGGCACGGCCCAGGTCGCCCTCGGCACCCTGGCCGTCTTCCTGGCCACGCTGAACGTGGTCGGCGGCTTCGTCGTGACCGACCGCATGCTCGAGATGTTCAAGGGCCGGCCCGGTGACCGGGCCAAGGAGCAGGCGGCCAAGGCGGAGGGCGCCGGCCCCGGCGAGCCTCCCGGGGGCGCCGCCTGATGCTGGCCGTCTCCTTCACGCTGGCGACCGCGCGCGACCTGGCCTACCTGGTCGCCATCGCCGGCTTCATCTTCGCCCTGAAGGGCCTGAGCTCGCCCCGCCACGCCCGCCAGGGCAACCTGGTCGGTGCGGCGGCGGCCATCCTCGCCATCGGCATGACCTTCACCCTGCCGTCGCTGCGCCATTCCGGCACGAACCTGGTGCTGGCGCTCATCGCCATGGCCCTCGGCGCCGCCGTCGCGGTGCCCGTGGCCCGCTTCGTGAAGATGACCGCGATGCCCCAGCTCGTGGCCATCTTCAACGGCGTGGGTGGCGGCGCGGCCGCGCTGATCTCCATCGTGGAGCTGCTGCACCTGCACTCGCTCGGGCTCCAGCCGGCCGTCTACGTCACCGCCGAGGTGCTCCTCGGCGTGCTGATCGGGTCGGTGTCGTTCTCGGGCAGCGCCATCGCCTTCGTCAAGCTGCAGGAGCTGATCACCGGGCGGCCCATCACCTACCCGGGCCAGCAGGTGATCAACGCGCTGGTCGGCGTGGCCATCGGCGTGATGATCGTCCTGGCGCTCGTCACCGGGAACATCGCCTTCGTCTGGATCATCCTGGGGCTCGTCGCTCGTGCTCGGCGTCATCTTCGTCCTCCCCATCGGCGGCGCCGACGTGCCGGTCCTGATCTCGCTGCTGAACTCGTTCACCGGCCTGGCCGTGGCGGCGTCGGGCTTCGTGCTCGACAACGCGCTGCTCATCGTGGCCGGCACCCTGGTCGGCGCCTCGGGCATCATCCTGACCCGGCTGATGAGCTCGGCCATGGGCCGCTCGCTGCCCAACATCCTCTTCAGCGCGTTCGGCGCGGTGATCACCGCGACCGGCGGCGAGGAGGGCGACGCCTCGCGCTCGGTGCGGACCGGGACGCCCGACGACGTCGGCGTGCTGCTGGCCTACGCCCGCAAGGTCGTCATCATCCCGGGCTACGGCCTGGCCGTGGCCCAGGCCCAGCACGTGGCGCGCGAGCTGGCCGACGCGCTCAAGGCACGCGGGGTCGAGACGTTCTTCGCCATCCACCCGGTGGCGGGCCGCATGCCCGGGCACATGAACGTGCTGCTGGCCGAGGCCAACGTGCCCTACGACGAGCTGAAGGAGATGGACGAGGCCAACCCGGAGATGTCCACCGCCGACGTGGCGCTCGTGGTGGGGGCCAACGACACCGTCAACCCCGCGGCCAAGTCGACGCCGGGCAGCCCGATCTACGGCATGCCCATCATCAACGCCGACGAGGCCGAGAACATCATCTTCCTCAAGCGCTCCATGCGCCCCGGCTTCGCCGGCATCGACAACGACCTGCTCTACGACCCCAAGACGACCATGCTCTTCGGGGACGCCAAGGACACCCTGCAGAAGCTGGTGACCGCCGTCGCCGACGCCTGACCCGGCCCGGCCGACGCGGTGGCGGCGGGGTACGTGCCGGCGTCGCCGACGGACTACCCGGTCGTCGCCTACGTCAACCCCGCCGTCGTGGCCGCCAACGCGGCGGCGCGGCGCACGCTCGACCCCCGGCTCGTCGACGGGCTCGTCTACGCCACGACGCCGTCGGGCGGCGACGTGCTCGCCGCCGCCATGTACATCCTCCCCGCCACCGAGACGACGATCCCCATGCCCTACGGCGCGCTGGTGCAGTGGCACCGCCGCACGCAGGTCTGCGGCGCCGGCACGACGCCGCCCGCCTGCCGCTCGCCGTCACCGGGTACCCGCCGTGCCCGGCGGGATCGGCCCTGGCGCCGACGCCCTACCTCTCCCTGGTCTGGCAGGTCCCCGTCGCCGGCGGACCGCTGGCGATCCAACCGCCCGACATCCAGATCGTGGAGGCGGCCGTCATGGCGGCCGGAGGCACGTAGGTCCGCCGAAAGGATGAGGGCCGCCGCGCATTTCCGCCTCCCGGCTGACGCGGCGGGCCCGCCCGCTTCCGTAGCCTGGATGCCATGGCGACCTCCCCCGACCTGGTCGAGCGCGTCCTGGCCTGGCCCCCCCTCGAGCGTGTGCTGTCGCGGCCCACCGTCGGGCGCCTCCTGGCCCGGGCCCGCATCGACTTCCGGCCGTCGCACCGGCTTCCGGCGTGGCGGCGGGTGGCGCTGGCCACCGCGCTGGCCATCGTGCTCTCGCTGGCGGCGGACGCGGCGCTCGTCGCCGTCGGGACGACCGTGTTCCCCGCCACGAACGGCTACGTGCACTTCGCGTTCGCCGACTACGCCAAGCTGACCGTGATCGGGGTGCTCATCGCCGGCGCCGCCTGGCCGGTCGTGGCGCGGGTGAGCTCGGCCCCGCGCTGGCTCTTCTTCCGCGCCGCCATCGCGGTGACCCTGGTGCTCTTCCTGCCCGACGCTGTGGATCTGGCTCCAGGGGGAGTCGGCCCAGGGCGTGGCCGTGCTGCTGGCCATGCACGTGGCCATCGCACTCGTCACCTACAACCTGCTGGTCCACCTGGCCCCGGTGCGGGCGCCCGCCCGCCGCGACGTCGCCGCGGCGCGGAGCGAAGCCGGGGTGTAGCCGACCCGGCGCGGCGGGCCTCAGCGTGGCGCGATCGTCGTCGACCGCGGCCAGCACGTCGTCGCCGGGGCGCCACTGCCCGGCGGCCACGTTGGCGGCGACCTGCTCGGGCCGGGTGGCGCCGGCGATCACGGACACGACCACGCTGGCGCGACAGCAGCCACCCGAAGGCCAGGTCGAGCACGCCGTGGCCGTGGCGCTGCGCCAGGGCGTCCAGCGCGGCCACCTGGGCCAGGCGCTCGTCGCTGAGCTGGCCGGCGGCGCGCTCGCCCATGGCGGCCAGGCGGGTGCCCTCGGGCGGCGGCTCGCCCGCCCGGTACTTGCCGCTCAGGAGCCCGCTCGCCAGCGGGAAGTAGGGCAGGAAGGCCAGGCCCAGCCGCGCGCACTCGGGGAGGACCTCGTCCTCGGGCTCGCGGGCGAGGATGTTGTACTGGTTCTGCACGCTCACGAACCCGGGCCGGCCGGGCTCGGTGGCCGCGGCGGCCTCCACGAGCATGGCGGCGCTGAAGTTGGAGCACCCGAACTCGCGGATCTTGCCCTCGGCGACGAGCTCGGCCAGCACGCCGACCGTCTCCGCGACGGGGGTCTTGGGGTCCGGGGCGTGCAACTGGTAGAGGTCGATGCGGTCGGTGCCGAGACGGGTGAGGCTGTCCTCGAGGGCGGTGCGGACGTAGGCCGCCGAGGCGCCCCCTTCGTGGCCCTCGTAGGGGACGCCGAACTTGGTGGCCAGCACGATCTCGTCCCGGCGGGCGCCGAGCGCGGCGCCGAGGTACGACTCGGACTTCGTCCCGCCGTAGATGTCGGCCGTGTCGAACAAGGTGATGCCGGCATCGAGGGCGGCGCCCACCACGGCGGCCGTCTCCTTGCGCCCGATGCGCATGCCGAAGTTGTTGCAGCCGAGCCCGACCACGCTGACGTCCAGCGAGCCGATGGTGCGCGTCTCCACGGCGGGACCTCCCTGTCGCACCGGTCCCGTGCAGGCGGACCGGGTCGGCAGTACTGTACCGGCGGCTTCGGGACGGGGAACCGGACGAGTTGCGAGGAGGCAGCAATGGCAGAAGGCGCAGTCGACGCGGCGGTGAAGGCCACGCCGGACGAGGTCTGGAAGCTGGTGGGCGACTTCGGCGGGATCAAGGACTACTTCCCCGGCATCGAGTCGTGCCGCCTCGAGGGGGACGACCGGGTCATCGGGCTGTTCGGCATGGAGATCCGCGAGCGCCTGCTGGCGCGGGACGACGAGAGCGCGGACCCTGACCTACTCCGTCGTGGACGGCGTGCCGATCGAGAGCCACACGGCGACCATCTCGGTCGAGCCCGAGGGGGACGGGTCCCGGGTCATCTGGGCCTACAACGTGACCCCCGACGAGATGGCGGCCGTCTTCGGGGACACCTACAAGAACGCCCTGGCGACGATCGAGGGGTCCTTCTCCTAGCCCGCACCGCCGCCCACCAGCGGATGGGTGGCGGCGGGCACGGCGCGCCTACCCTGAGCGCGTGATCCCAGGCGCGGCGGACGCAGGGGCGGACGGTGCACCCCCGGTGCGGGCGCGGCCCGCAGCCCGCGCCCCGCTGCACGAGGACGTCCCGCGCATCTACCCCCGGCGCCTCCCGGAGCCGACGCGGCGCGAGCTCGTCCGGCGGGGCCGCGCCATCGCGCGGGCGGTGACGATCCACTTCACGCCCACCGCCATCCGCCAGCTGCGCACCATCCGCCACGGCGCGCTCCCGGCGGCCCAGCTGGCCCGGCCGCTGCGCAAGAGCTTCCAGGACCTGGGCGGCACGTTCATGAAGTTCGGCCAGATCATCGCCTCGTCGCCCGGCATGTTCGGTGACGACGTGGCCGACGAGTTCCGGGCCTGCCTCGACACGGGCCCGCCGGTCCCGTTCCCCGACGTGCGCCAGCGGGTCGAGGAGGACCTCGGCCTGTCGCTGCGCGACGCCTTCGCCGAGTTCGAGCCCGAGCCCGATCGGCACCGCGTCCATCGCCGTGGTGCACCGGGCCCGCCTGCTCGACGGGCGCACCGTCGCGGTCAAGGTCCTGCGCCCCGAGATCGAGCACACCGTCGCGACCGACCTCGACCTGATGCAGCCGCTGCTCGAGATCCTGGTGCGCCAGACCGGGGACCAGATGGCCGGCTCGACCCTGCAGCTGCTCGACGGCTTCCGGGTGCAGATCGGCGAGGAGATGGACCTGCGCAACGAGGCCCGCTCCCTGGTGCACTTCCGGCGGCTGCAGAACGAGTTCGACCTCAAGCTGATGGCGGTGCCCGAGCCGTATCGTCGAGCTGTCGGGGCGCAACGTGCTGACCATGGAGTTCTTCGACGGCGTGCCGATCGACGACCTGGCCAAGGTGGCCGACCTCGGCTTCGACCCGAGCCCGCTGGTCCAGGAGGTGATGCGCGCCTTCTTCCTCACCACGGTGCGGTGGGGCGCGTTCCACGGCGACGTGCACGCCGGGAACATGATGCTCCTGCGCGACGGGCGCATCGGCGTCATCGACTGGGGCATCGTCGGGCGGCTCGACCCCTCGACCCACCGCTTCTTCATTTCGCTGCTCTCCGCCGCCATGGGCGACGAGGCGGCCTGGCCCGTGGTGACCAAGCACATCACCGACGTCTACGGCCCCGCCATCGGCGTCGCCGTCGGGCTGTCCGACGACGAGCTCCCGGCCTTCTTCCGCTCCATCGTCGAGCCGGCGCTGACCCGGCCCTTCGGCGAGGTCAGCCTGGCGGGCATCATGCAGACGATCCAGCTGCAGATGGCCAAGGCGCAGGGCATCGAGGCGCACCAGCGCAGCGTGCGCGCCATCGTGCGCCGCCTGCGGACCCAACGGCGGGTCCGCCGGCTGGCCGACGAGTCCGGCGGCCTCATGTCCGAGTTCGACCGCGGCACGTTCCTGCTGGCCAAGCAGCTGATGTACTTCGAGCGCTACGGCCGCATGTTCGTCTCGGAGGTCCCGATCCTGAACGACCGGGCCTTCATTCGAGCAGCTCCTCGAGGGAGTGGACCTGTCCACCCTGGCCGACTGAGGCCGCCGGCGACCTGGCACAGAAATGGAATCTGTTCTAGTTTCGGCCCCGGCCGAGGCCCGGGTCCCGTCCCGGCCGGGCTCTCGAGACCGGGGAGGTGACATGGCAGACGACGCGGTGATCTACACGGCCGACCACGTCCTCGAGTACCCCTTCGTGCGCTCCCTGGGCCCGGTCGTGGGCGCCTTCCTGACCGGGCTGCGCGACGGCAAGGTCGTCGGCACCCGGGGGAGCGGGGGGCGGGTCATCGTGCCGCCCGACCGAGTACGACCCCGACACCGGGGAGGAGACGTCCGGCATCGTCGAGGTGGGGCCCGAGGGCACCGTCACCTCGTGGTCGTGGGTCGCGCCGCCCGCGGGCCAAGCACCCGCTGCAGACGCCTTCGCCTGGGTGCTGGTGCAGTTCGACGGCGCCGACACCTCGTTCCTCCACGTGCTGCCGGCGGCGTCGCCCGACGAGGTCTCGACGGGCATGCGGGTCCGACCGCAGTTCGCGCCCGAGGCCGAGCGGGTCGGGCACGTCAAGGACATCAGCCCACTTCGTGGCGGTCGGGGAGCGGGTCGTGAGCGAGCGTGAGCCGGTGACGATGATGGCGGCGACCACGCGGCTGGACTACGTCTTCACCGCCGGCGTGGCCATGAGCAAGAACCTGCACGGGTACGAGCAGGGCAAGTTCATCGGGCAGCGCTGCCCCAAGTGCAAGAAGGTCTACATCCCGTCGCGGGGCTCGTGCCCGACCGACGGCCTGCCCACCGACGAGATCGTCGAGCTCCCCAACACCGGCACCGTGACCACCTACTGCGTCGTCAACGTGCCCTTCGCCGGCCAGTCGATCGAGATCCCGTACATCTGCGGCCAGATCCTGCTCGACGGGGCCAACCTCTCGTTCATGGGCCTCCTCCAGGAGATCCCGACCGACGAGGTGCGCATGGGCCTGCGGGTGGAGGCGGTGTGGGTGCCACCCGAGGAGCTGGGGCCGACGCTGGCCTCGGTCAGGTACTTCCGTCCCACCGGTGAGCCCGACGCAGACTACGAGACCTACAAGGAGTACCTGTGAGCCAGTTCCCCGAGCTCACCGTCGGGCCGCCGGCCGGTCGGCGTGGTGTCCTTCGCCCAGTACGACAACGTGCGCCGCGAGGACGCCCGCAACGAGGTCGAGATGCTGATGCCGGTCGTCGCCGAGGTCTTCGGCAACATCGGCATCACGAAGGACGACGTCGGCTTCATCTGCTCGGGCTCGACCGACTACCTGATCGGTGGGCCGTTCTCCTTCGTGGCCGCCCTCGACGCCGTCGGGGTGTGGCCGCCCCGGGCCGAGTCGCACGTCGAGATGGACGGCGCCTGGGCCCTCTACGAGGCCTGGGTGCTGCTGCAGGAGGGCGAGATCGACGCCGCGCTCGTCTACTGCTTCGGTCGTTCGTCGATGGGCGACCTGAACCAGATCCTGTCCGTGCAGCTCGACCCCTACTACATGGCCCCGCTGTGGCCGGACCCCACCTCGCTGGCCGCGCTGCAGGCCCAGGCCATGATCGACAAGGGGACGGCGACCGAGGCGGACTTCGCCGCCGTGGCCAGCCGCTCCCGCCGCTCGGCGCTGGCCAACCCCAAGGCCCAGGTCGCCTACGACCGCTCGCCCGAGGAGCTGCTGGCCGAGGACTACGAGGTGGCGCCGCTGCGCCGCCACGCGCTGCCGCCGCTCACCGACGGCTGCGCCGCGGTCGTGCTGGCTGCCGGCGAGCGCGCCTACGAGCTGTGCGAGCGTCCGGCCTTCATCACCGGCATCGACCACCGGATCGAGACCCACTCCATCGGGGCGCGGGACCTCACCGTGTCGCCGTCGACGAAGCTGGCGGGGGAGAAGGCCGGGGTGGGCGCCAAGAAGGTGGACGTGGCCGAGCTGCACGCGCCCTTCGCCCACCAGGAGATGATCCTGGCCGAGGCCCTGGGACTGGGCGAGGGCGTCGCGCTCAACCCCTCGGGGGGCGCGCTGGCGGCCAACCCGATGATGTCGGCCGGCCTCATCCGGATCGGGGAGTCGGCCCGCGCCATCTGGTCGGGCCAGGCCGACCGCGCCGTGGCGCACGCCACCTCGGGCCCGTGCCTGCAGCAGAACCTCGTCTGCGTCCTGGAGGGTGTGTGATGGCCGAGCGCTGCGCCGTCATCGGGATCGGGCAGACCGTGGCCAAGGCGAAGCGGGAGGACGTCTCCATCGCCGGGCTCGTGCGCGAGGCCGCGCTGGCGGCACTGGACGACGCCGGCCTCGCGTTCGCCGACATCGACGCCGTGGTCGTCGGCAAGGCGCCGGACATGTTCGAGGGCGTCATGATGCCCGAGCTCTACCTGGCGCCGGCGCTGGGGGCGGTGGGCAAGCCGATGTTCCGCGTCCACACGGCCGGATCGGTCGGCGGGTCGACCGCCATCGTGGCGGCCCACCTGGTGGCGTCGGGCATCCACCAGCGCGTGCTCACCGTGGCCTTCGAGAAGCAGAGCGACTCCGACGCCATGTGGGCGCTGTCGGTGCCCCAGCCCTTCTCCGCCCCGCTGCTGGCGGGGGCGGGGGGCTACTTCGCACCGATCATCCGGGCCTACATGTACCGCTCCGGCGCGCCGCGCGACATCGGCATGATGGTGGCGGTCAAGGACCGGCTGCACGCGTTGAAGAACCCGTACGCGCACCTCCACCTCCCCGACATCTCCATGCAGAAGGTGGAGGAGTCGATCATGTTGTGGGACCCGTTGCACTACCTCGAGTCCTGCCCGTCCTCCGACGGCGCCGCCGCCATGGTCATCGGGTCGGAGAAGGCGGCGTCCGCGGCCACGGCCGCCACCGGCAGGCCACCGGCGTGGATCCACGGCATGGCCATGCGCTCGGAGCCGACGATGTTCGCCGGCCGGGACCAGGTCAACCCGCAGGCGGGGCGCGACTGCGCGGCCGACCTGTACCGCCAGGCCGGCATCACGAACCCGCGGGCCGACTTCGACATGGCCGAGGTGTACGTGCCCTTCAGCTGGTACGAGCCCATGTGGCTCGAGAACCTGGGCTTCTGCGCCGAGGGCGACGGGTGGAAGCTGACCCAGGCGGGAGCGACGTCCATGATCGAGGGCGGCGACATCCCGTGGAACTGTTCGGGAGGCGTGCTGTCGTCCAACCCGATCGGCGCGTCCGGGATGCTGCGCTTCCTCGAGACCGCGCTGCAGGTGCGGGGCCTGGCGGGGGAGCACCAGGTGCCCGACGCCCGCCGCGCCCTCGGCCAGGCCTACGGTGGTGGCTCCCAGTTCTTCGCCATGTGGGTGGTCAGCGCGGACAAGCCCTGACGCCAGAGGCGCTGCCGGTATGCTCGGCGGAGCCAATCCAGCCCTGACCAGGAGGTCTCCGTGAAGGTCGTCGTTGACTTCGACGAATGTGCCAGCAACGCCGTGTGCATGGGCATCCTGCCCGAGGTCTTCGAGGTCCGCGACGACGGCTACCTCTACGTCCTCAACGAGCACCCGCCCGAGGAGTTCCGCGAGCGCCTGCGCGAGGCCGTCAACGGCTGCCCCACGGGCGCCATCTCCATAGAGGAAGACTGACGCCGGGCCGCTCGCCCCGCACTCCGTCGGCGCCGGTGGTGCGCCGCCGTTCCCCATGACCGTTCCCACCACCCCGCCCCGGGCGCGCTTCGCCCCCTCCCCGACCGGGTACTTCCACGTCGGGCAGCGCGCGGGCGGCGCTGTTCAACTGGCTCTTCGTGCGCCAGCAGGGGGGCACGTTCATCCTGCGGATTGAGGACACGGACGAGGCGCGCAACCGGCCCGAGTGGACCGACGGGATCATCGCCGCCCTCGACTGGCTCGGCATGGCGCCCGACGAGGGCCCGTACTTCCAGTCGGCGAACGAGGCGACCCACGCGGCCGCCATCGAGGCACTCTGGGGCGCCGGCGCCCTCTACGCCTGCGCGTGCACGCGGGAGGAGATCGACGAGCGCACGCGCCTGCGGGCGGCGGCCGGTGACCCCACGCCGGGCTACGACGGGCACTGCCGCGATCTCGGCCTGCCCCGTGGCGAGGGCCGCGCCCTGCGCTTCCGCACGCCCGACGAAGGGGTCGTGCAGGTCGATGGACCTGGTGCGCGGCGAGGTGGAGTTCCCGCAGCGGGCGCTGGAGGACTTCATCGCGGTGAAGGGGAACGGCAAGCCGCTCTTCGTCCTGGCCAACGCGGTGGACGACCGCACCATGGCGATCACGCACGTCATCCGGGGCGAGGACCAGCTGCCGACGACGCCCCGCCAGATCATGCTGTGGGGCGCGCTCGAACGCGGCCGAGGGCCGGGACCTCCCGCTGCCGACCTACGCCCACCTGCCCCTCCTGGTCAACGAGCGGGGCAAGAAGCTCTCGAAGCGGCGGGACCCGGTGGCGGTGGAGATGTACCGGGAGCAGGGCTACCTGCCCGAGGCCTTCCGCAACTACCTGGCCCTGCTCGGCTGGAGCCCCGGGGAGGACGAGATCGTGCCCGTCGAGACGCTCATCGAGCGCTTCCGGCTCGAGGAGGTGCAGCGCTCGCCGGCCTTCTTCGACGTCAAGAAGCTGTCGCACATCGACGGCGTGTACATCCGCGCGCTCCCGGTGCACGAGTTCATCGCGGCCGTGCGACCCTGGGTCGACCCGGTGCCGGGCGAGTGGGCACCGGGCGGCTGGCGCGACCCCGACACGGGGGCACCGGCCGATCGACCCACCGCCGTGGCCGCCCGGCGTTTCGACGCCGAGAAGTTCGCCCAGCTGGCGGCCGTGGCCCAGGAGCGGGTGGCCGTGCTGGGTGAGGTGCCCGAGCTGGTGGACTTCCTCTTCCTGGAGGATGCACCCGTCGACGACGAGAGCTGGCAGAAGGCGATCGCCGGGGACGAGCTGGCGCCGCAGATCCTGGCCGACGCCCTGGCGGCCTACGGGACCTGCCCCTGGGACAAGGATTCGCTGCACGAGGTGACGCTCGCCATCGCGGACGCGGTGGGGCGCAAGCTCGGCAAGGCGCAGGCACCGATCCGCGTGGCCGTCATGGGGAGGACCAGGGGCCTGCCGCTGTTCGACTCGCTGGCGGTGCTGGGCCGGGAGGAGACGTGCCGCCGGCTGGCGGACGGCGCTCTCCCGCCTGGCCCCGGCCGGCTGATGCTGCTGGCGCCGCTCCGCTGGGCGCTGCGCATCGCGGTCGTCTTCGGCGCCGTGATCGTCCTCTACTTCGCCGTGACCCTGGTGCAGGTGTGGCTGACCTCGCGCCAGTACGACCCGCGCCCGGCGGCCGCCATCCTCGTGCTCGGCGCCGCCCAGTACGACTGCGTCCCGTCCCCCGACCTGCGGGCGCGTCTCGACCAGGCGGCGACGCTCTACCACCAGGGCTACGCCCATCTCGTCGTGGTGACCGGGAACAAGGAGCCGAGGGACAAGTGCACCGAGGCCCAGTCGGGCGCGATGTACCTCGAGTCGGTCAAGCACGTGCCGGCGTCGGCCATCCTCGAGGCGGGCGGGAACAACACCTACGAGAACATCGCCGACGCGCAGAAGCAGCTGGCGGCGCACGGCGCCCGGGTCGTCCTCGTCACGACCGACCCCTTCCACGAGGACCGCTCCATGGCCATCGCCTCGGAGCTGTCGCTGGTTCCGTCACCGACGCCGACCCAGAGCTCGCCCATCACGGGCTGGTCGACGGTGCCCTACTTCTTGAAGGAGACGGTGGGCGTGGGCCTGGGGCGGATCATCGGCTTCAACCACCTGGAGTGGCTGCACGCCGCCTGAGCGCCATGGGTGCGACGAGGTTTCAGCTCGTCGTCGTCGTGCTGGTGGTCGACGAGGTGGTCGACCCGCTCGGCGCCGGGTTCTTGAAGGTGATCCGCACGACGGTGCCCTGGCCGAGGGCGGTGCCCACGCCGATGACGCAGGTGGTGTGGCCGGCCGTCCCGCAGTAGCCGTCGCCGACGATGCCCGTCGTGACCTTGAAGCGGGCCGTGGCGCTGCCGTTGTGCGCGACCTTCAGCGCCTGGGCGGCGGTGACGTTGCAGTGGGGGGTGTCGGTGGAGGGGTTCAGCCGGCCCGTGACGGCGGCGGTGCACTGGACGGCGAACCAGGTCAGGGGCTTCCCGGCGGCCGTCCGAGCCAGGCCCCGGGCCGTGATCACGACGGTCTTGCCGTTGACCAGGCCGCGGTTCGGGGAGACCTTGACGGAGAGGCCTGCCGCGCCCGCCGCCGCGGAGCCGGCCAGAGCCGCGGCACCGACCAGGCAGCCCAGCGTCACTGCGGCCGCCAACCTGCGGAACATGCGGAGGACCTCCGAACACGGTTCTTCCGGGGGACCCCGGACGCCGCATCATTCCACCGCCGAAGGGGCGATTCAACGCGCCCCCTCCCAGGTCAACGACGCAATCCGCCCTCGGAGGCGTCGGCTAATCTGAATGTCCACCCATTCGGGGGTGGTGTAATCGGCAACACGACTGGTTCTGGTCCAGTTATTGAGGGTTCGAGTCCTTCCCCCCGAGCACCGGCGGCGTCCATCGTGTGATGGACTCTTCCGCTCGGCCCCATCGTCTAGAGGCCTAGGACACCACCCTCTCAAGGTGGCGACACGGGTTCGAATCCCGTTGGGGCTGCTTCAAATTTCCTGGTCACAGAGTTCTGCGGCGCAGCTCCATTCCACCCTGCCCATCCATCTGACCATCTTGCACTGGCGTCGATGGGCAAGCCCTGCGAAGAGTCGCTGATGACATAGGACGTGCTGATCATGATGTCTCCACCGAGAAAGGGTGGCGACATCTGTGGATCGCTGCAAGCAAGCCCCCGACAGCCGCGGTCAGGATCCGCGGTGAGTGTCGAATAGGGGATTAAGCCTCTACAGCCGTTCGCGCACGCCCGATCAGCCTCTTGGCCCATCCAACGAGATCCTGTGACTCTCGAAGAGCAAAGAAGGAGACGCCATAACTGGCGGAGTCCTTCTTCTGCAGCAGCCTCTTGAGGTCTTTGGCCATTTCCGTCCCGCCCGGCTCGACGGTCTCCAGAAGAGCGACGGCTTCCTCGTGAGCTTGCCCACGCGCTCGTCGGCGAAGGCGGGCGCAGCAAGCGGCGTCTGACGCCGCAATGCCAGCGAGGATGGCCAGGGCGGCTGCCACGCCGGAATTAGCGACGGCCGTTGTATCTTCAAGAACGAGCTCCGCCGCGAGTACGAAGGCATCGGCTTGCTCGAGTCGCGTCACCGCCTCAGGCCTGCCGCACGTTTGTGTTCGAGGGTTCACGAGGCCTTTGCCAGCGCCGAACGGTTCCCGCTGATCTCCATGAGGTCCTGCTCCCAGCTCCTCACGATTGGCTCCTCAGCGCGTCGCAAACGTCCGATCTCTGCTGGGCTCTTAAGGACAATCTGAGCCGGATTGCCGGTCCAACGCCCGATGAGGTGGGCAAGATGCACTGCCGAATCGCCAAGGCTCTCGACATCTCCGATGATAAGTAGATCGATGTCACTTCCCTCATCTCCGTCCCGGCGCGCTGCCGATCCATAGAGGCCGACCAGCAGCGCCTTCGGTTGCCACGAGTCGACCTCAGCCCGAATGCGCTTGGTCAACTCGCCATAGAGGGATGCGAGGGCCTCGATAGGTCCAGCTGCAAGATGCTCTCGGTTCAGCCGATAGCCGCCAGGGACGAGGTCTACAAGTCCCGAAGCGATCATTCGAAGCAATACGGTCCGGACGCCACTCTTGGAAGCCCCTTCCGTGAGTCGGTGTACCGCTCCCAACGTCATTGGGCCGTTGGTCGAGCTCAAGGCGGAGTAAACGGGGCCGTCGAGGCTGGGTATCACACTAGAAATGGGATTACTGACGTCCATTAGGCCTTATCCTCAATCCTTTGAAATATCGCACGCCGTACATTGTAGCGCACGCCGTGTGAAATATCGCACGCGGTACGAAATAACGTAGGGTTTGGTAGCTGGGGCCGCATTCCGGCGACTGAATCAAGAACCCAGCTGGCCGCGACCCCCCCCGAGTAGGTGTCGATGAACGACATGGGACCTCCGGAAAACGATGCACTCATTGACGAGATCCATGCGCTCCGAGCTGAGAACCAGCGCCTGAGATCACTGCTCGGCCTCGACCAGGCGAGCCGGCATCAAGTCACCCAACCCTGGGAACCGACGCTGTTTGCCGACTCGGATCGGAGGAACCTCACAGACGACATCAACGGGGACTCCCCGGCTGAAGCCAAGATCGCCCTCTTCCGATCTCTGTTCGCGGGACGCGAAGATGTGTACGCCCTTCGCTGGGAGAGTGCGAAGACCGGAAAGAAAGGCTGGAGCCCCGCTGTCGTGGGTGGCTGGGCGAACGCGAAGAAACCAGGTCGTGCGTACCTACCGATTGACGAAGAAGTTGTGGAATCGCACCTCGCTGGCGAGAGCCACCTCGGTCTCTACCCGCTGTGCCGCGGCGACGAATGTCGACTCTTGGCCTGCGATTTCGACGGAACGGGTTGGGTGCTCGATGCGCTGGCCCATCTCGACGCCGCTGCCGGCATAGGCGTTCCGGTCGCGCTCGAGCGATCACGCTCTGGCGAAGGAGCGCACACCTGGACGTTCTTCTCCCGACCTATACCTGCTGCTACGGCTCGACGTCTGGGAGTGCACATCCTCCGCCAGGCAATGGAGGTCCGAGCCGAGCTCGATCTCTCGAGCTACGACCGACTTTTCCCCACCCAGGACTTCGTCCCGAAGGGATCCTTCGGGAACCTGATCGCTCTCCCGCTCCAGGGAGCGTGCCGGCGACAAGGAAACACCGTCTTTCTCGACCCGGCCAGCCTCGAGCCCTACGAGGACCAGTGGGCGTTCCTGGCGTCGATTCCTCGCATGTCTCCCGAGGCCGTGAATGGGCTGGAGAAGTCGCTGGCGCCCGTTGTAGCTGGACCAGATGACACAAGGTACCGACGGCCAATGGGCGGAGCACAGCAGAAGCCGCCGGAGGTGATCCGGGCCGTGTCAGGCGCCATGTTGGCCATAGACCGCATTGGCGTGCCCCCGGCGCTCGTAGCCGCGCTCAAGCATCTGGCCTCTTTGCACAATCCGGAGTACTACGAAAAGGAACGACTGCGCTTCTCGACATGGAACACGCCGCGCTTCCTACGGTGCTATGGAGAGACCATCGATCAGCTCCTACTCCCACGCGGAATTGCGGACCAGGCCGCCCGCATGGTCGCAGACGCCGGAAGCAATCTCGAAGTAACCGACGCATGCTCGTCGCCCACGTCAATCGACATCTCGTTGCGGGCCTCTCTCACGGACCGTCAGCAGAGTGCACTGGATGCGCTGGTTCCACACCATCTCGGTGTACTTGTGGCGCCTCCAGGTTCGGGCAAGACCGTGATCGCCTGCGGAGTTATCGCCCACCGCCGCCTCCCCACGCTCATAGTGGTCGATCGCCAACCCCTTGTCGAACAGTGGCGAGAACGTCTCGGCGAACACCTCGGGATGGCCACCAAAGAGATCGGTCAATTTGGCGGCGGCCGCAACAAGGCGAAGGGCGTCATCGACATCGCGATGGCACAAAGCCTCACTCGTCGGGACGATCTGTGCGAAATCGCCAAGGCGTACGGGCTCGTTGTTGTCGATGAGTGCCATCACGTTCCCGCGGTGACCTTCGAGCGCGTTGTGCGTGAGATGCCAGTTCGATACTGGCTCGGTCTGACCGCGACTCCCTACCGGCGGGATCATCTCGAAAAACTTGGCCAACCCATCTGGCGAGGGAGGATCAGGGCGCGCCAGCCTGGATGATCCATGTGGCCGATTGGTAGGTCACCCCGTGGTCGCCCGTGTGCTGGGCGATCGTCGTGCGCAACGTGGCCAGGGCGGACTCTCGGGCATCGTCGTCGAGACCTTCGCGCATCCAGCCGGTGAGACCGCTGACGAAGTCGAATGCGTCGTCCTGATCGGTGCCGAAGCTGATGGGTTTGTGAAGGCTCTGGAAGGAGACGTCGGTGAACCCCGCCTCTCCCAGAATGCTCTTCACTCGGTCCGGGTCGGACAGAGAAAACGGGCTCGGCGCGTCAGAAGGGGGCGTTGGGAGCGTTCGACCGACCGCCATTGCCGCGCGGAAATCGGTGAGCCATTCGTTGTCAGCGATGCCCTGCCAAGTAAGAAGCGTGATTCGCCCGCCGGGGCGCAGTGCGCGATGCAGGTTGGTGAAGGCCGCTATGGGGTCGCCAAAGAACATCGAACCCATCCGTGAGATGGCAGTGTCGAACTCGCCATCGCCGAAGGGATGGATCTGTGCGTCAGCGTGTCGAAACTCGACATTGTCGAGACCTTCTGCGACGGCGGCATCGCGGGCAAGAGCGAGCATCTGCGACGACAGATCGACGCCAAGAGCGGACCCGTTCACCGCGATCCGAGCGACGTCCCGGGTGGCTTGGCCGGTGCCACAACCGACATCGAGAACGCGTTCATCGGTGCGAATGGCGGCCGCCGCAAGGAATGGGCCATGACTGTGTGCGAGGGTCTCGTCGAACCGTTGGGCCTGGGCGGTCCAAAAGGCACCTTCACTGCCGTCCCAGGCTCCGACCTGCCCGGCATTGGACGGGTCGGCGATCAGCATCTGTTCCTGTCCCATGAAAGTCTCCATTCTTGCGGTCTCGACAGGGTTGTAGGGCGAGATGACTCAAGTTCGCAGTCCTTGGCCGGCGGGTTTGCCAGCAACGTAGGCATCGACTGGTTAAGTCCCGACGAGCTCGGGGATCTGGCGGGCGAGCTCGGGCCAGTTGTCCCCGCCCACGGCCTGCTCGATGAGCCTGGCGGTACCGGCGAATACCTCCGGCGGCATCCCCATCTGCCAACCGCGTGTCATGTTCACGCGGTCGTCCGTGCCGATCAGCGGGAACATCCAGTGGACGAACTCGGGGAACCGGTTCGGTGGCATGTCCGTTCCCATCTGCCCGAGGGCCTGGCCCTGCTCGGGGAGTGGAACCCGATCGCTGATCAGCTGATACATGTGCGCGTCTTCCTTGTCGAGGTGAAGGTCGAGGTGGAATTTGAAGACCTTCGTTGCTCGCGCCGTCTCCAGAGGATCACGCACCGAAACCGCGTGGTTGAGGGTTTCGAACACCTGGTCGAGCGCGCGGTGATCTCGCTCGTAGGTCTCGTAGACCTCGGGCGCGACCGTTTCCAGTAGGGGGGAGATCACGGAGTCCTCGCCGAGAGCGTGCCACCCCAGCACCTCGTTTAGGAACCGGAAGCGCTCTAGCGTCGCTTCGAGGCCGGATCTGCCGCGGGCCGACTGCAACGCCGCGTTGTCGATGATCTCGATATCCCGACGGAACGCGTTGTGAAGTGCCCTCACTGCGTCACTCAGTACGGTCATGACGATTCTCCCTCCGCTATACTCCTGTTAGGAGTATTCTTATCCTCCTAAAAGGAGTATGTCAATGGTGCCGGCGCTCAACTTCGACGTCGTACGCGATCCTCGGGCTGCTCGCACTCAAGCCGTGGACGACCTACGAACTCGCACAGCAGATGGACCGGGCACTCGGCCAGTTCTGGCCACGAGCCGAGAGCAGGATCTACGAGGAACCAAAGAAGCTCGTTGCGCGTGGACTCGCGCGGGCAACGTCCGAGATGGTCGGCAAACGCCCGCGAACCGTGTACTCCATCACAGCGAAGGGCCGGCGCGCCCTGGCGGAATGGGTCCCGACCCCGGGTTCCGGTCCCGTGCTCGAATTCGAACAACTCATCAAGGTGTTCTTTGCCGAACATGCAACCAAAGCGGATCTGCTCGCCACGCTCGACGCAGTCCGGGATGGGAGCAGAGAGCGACTAGGCGCCAGTGCCCGCGTTCCTCAGGCGTATCTCGACGGGAACGGTCCTTTTCCCGAGCGACTCCCGTGGCTTCTCCTCGTCGGCCAGTTCTTACTCGACTTTCATCTCATGGTTGAGCGCTGGGCCGAGTGGTCGAGCAGGATCGTCGATGCGTGGCCCGACGACGTCTCCGCGGCCGAGCCTGATCGGAAATCACTCGAGACTCAGGCGGCCGTCACCAAAGCACGCCGGGGAGTGGGCTGAGATGAATCCGGACCATTGATTTTGTCCATCCAATGGGTTGGTGAGGATGGACTGCCACAGACCGCCTAGGTCAGACGCCAGTCATCACCGGGACTGACGTATTCCAAAGCATTAGACGGACGATTCTGGCCACACTCTCAAGGTGGCGACACGGGTTCGAATCCAGTGGGGGCTGCAATTGGCCTATACCCCATAGGCCGAGCCTGACCAAGTCATGAAGACCGGGACAGATCCAGGGAACAAGGTGGACCAGAGGACGTTCACGTTCGGGGTCGCAGTGAGCCCATCTGCCAGGACCCAGCCTCGGTGTAGGTGATGGTGCCGACCGGCGAGTTGCTCAACAGGGTGATCCGTCGCTCCACGCGCACGGGCATGCCGGACGTCGCAACGAACCACCAATCCTCCCTGAGTCGGCCTCTCTGACCACCCGTGAGTGTCTCCCGCTGGAGCTCGTGGACGGCAGGCACGGCGATGCCGCCGATCCGCAACGTAAACATCCCGACGATGCGAATCGTCATCGCCGCGATGCTCTGCCCCGCCACGGCCGAATTGGTGCCCGTGCACGAGTACCGCTGCGTCTGCCCGGGCTTGGGATCTTGCGGGAGTACGACACTGACGGGAGGACACGTGAACCGGGCCAGGTTGTTGATCTTGATGTCGCCGAAGTCCCACGACTGGGAGACGCGGCTTCCGGAGAGAACCAGCCGGCCACCGCGGGAGCAGAAGTCGTACTCCTCCCAGTGCGCGACGTTGTAGTCGACGTGCCATCGCCAACAGTTATCGGCCTGGTACGTGATCGTCGCGGGCATCACCGCTCCGTCGAGCTGTGAGTTGGGCGGAAACGAGATCTGCTCGGAACCATGGCCCTTCAGGAGGTAGACACCCTCGGCGGGCAGTGCACTCGTGGCGGACCTGCTGCCGGCCGGGGTGGATTCGTCCCCCTGAAATGCCTTCACTGCGGAAGGAAGTGATTTGGGACCAGGATGCTCGCGCAGCAGGTATCGGATCACCTCGAATCCGGCAGCGCCGACCACGATGACAACTACCGCGGCGACGACGACGAGCCACCGGGTGCGCCCGTGGGCGAGCCTGATCACGGCCGGCCCTGGGACCCAGACCGCCCCGCCTCTCGAACGACCAAATCCTCGCGCACAGCGCACTTCCTTGCTGTCTGACTGCGGCCGGAATACCGCGTGACTGCCAGATCGAGTAGAGCCAAATTGCCCTTTGCGACACGAGATGCCCATGGGCTGACTGCTCGCACGCTCTCCAGTCGACTGCGAGCGGCGGGGCGAACTTCACATGTGGACTCGCAAGGACCGCACCGGCCGTACGCTGACGGAGATGGGAGGTTTTGTCACCCAAGTGAGGAACAGGGGCCAGCGGGTCCCTGCCTTCAGTGGATTCATCGCGGGGGTGGTCCGGGCGATCCGCGACCCTCGCATTGCCGGTGTCCTGTGCGCCGGGCCGCGGGTGGTGGACTTCCTCGTCCGGAGCCAGCGGCGCACCGCCAGGATCGCCGACGACGACAGCATCATCAAAGTGCGGCCGACGCCCGCGCTGGCCGCCCAGGCATACCTCGACGAGGTCCTGATCGCCGCCCTTCGGCATCCGGACCTACTGCCGAGAGAAGAGGACTACGTCCCGGCCGCCGCTGACCTGGCGATCGCCAGCGAGTTCTTCGCGGTCCGGGGGTGGATCGACAACCCCGCGGCCTACCACCGCGAGCCCCCGCCGCCCGACGACGTACGGGCGGTCCACGAGGCGGCCCACGGGCTTGGCTACGAGCACACCACCTTTTCCAGCGGGTGGGAGCCGCATCCCGACGAGCCCGGCCGGGAGCGGTGGCTCGAGCACCAGGCCAACCGGACGGCGCACGCGTGGGTGTCGAGGGCCCCGGGCCGGGACCACGGGTCCTGGATGGTCTGCCTCCACGGGTTCGGCATGGGGCAACACGCCTCGATCGACCTGCGCTCGTTCCGCACCACCCAGTTACACCGGATGGGCATCCACGTCGCGGTGGTGGTGCTGCCGCTGCACGGCCCAAGGGCCTCGGGACGGGTTCGGGGTGAGGACCTCATGACCATCGACATGGTCGACAGCATGCACGGCATGGCCCAGGCGACGTGGGACGTGCGGCGCCTCATCGCCTGGCTGAAATCCGCCGAGGGTGCCGAGCGCGTGGGGGTGATGGGCCAGTCGCTGGGCGGCCTGGTGGCCTCGCTTGCAGCCTCCCTCGAGCCCGGACTTCGGTGCGTCATCGCCGGTGTGCCGGTCGTCGATCTGCCCGATCTCTTCCGTCGGCACAGTCCTCCGGCCGTTGCCGAGCGGGCGCGGCACTTCGGTGTGCTCGGGCAGCACGCTGACGACGTGCACCGCGTCGTGTCGCCCCTCGCAATGGCCTGCGCCGTCCCCAAGGAAGGCCGATACATCTACGCGGGATTGGGCGACCGGATGTCCACCTTTGGCCAGGCGAGGCGCCTCTGGCTGCACTGGGAGCGTCCGTCGCTCGCCGCGTACCCGGGCGGGCATGTCAGCTTCTTCTGGTCGAAGGCGGTCAAGGAGCTCTTGGCCGAGGCCATGACGGCCGCCTTCACTCCGGCCACCTGAGGCGAGCGATCGACCTCAGATGCCGTCGGCGTTCGCGACGGCCTTGGCCATCTCATGCAGCGCATCGGGGATGGCGTCGGCGATGCGCCAGGCGTCGGGGACCAGGTCCGAGCACGCCATGAACCCGAATCCCACGCGGTCCTCCTGCGAGAGCACGGTCACGTTCAGGCCGGCGCCGTCCATCACCGGGCCGAGGGGGTAGATGCCGATAACGCGGGCACCGGCGAAGTACAGCGGGATGGGCGGTCCGGGCACGTTGGAAAGGATCAGATTGTGCACGACGGGATGGTGGTCAGCGCCGTGCAAGCGGGAGTAGAGGTGCGCACCCACCGAGAGCACGTCGAGCCAGAGGTGCTCGGTCCACTGCAGCAGCGTGTCGGCGCCGAGCTGCTTGTGGAACTCCTTGGCCTTGGTATCGGCCTCGACGCTCAGGCGGAGGCGCTCGAGCGGATCGGCGACGTGGGTGGGCAACATGGTGAACATCACTGACACCTGCGTGGTGCCGTGCTGGGCGCCGGCCTGGCCGTGCACCGAGACCGGTTCCGCCGCGAGCAGGGGGCGGTCAGGCAGCTCGCCAAGCTCTGAGAGGTAGCGCCGCAGCGCGCTCGTGACGAGGGCGGTAAGTACGTCATTGACGGTGGCCCCGACCGCCTGCTTGACGGCCTTCACCTCTTCCAGCGGCACGTCGACGAAGGCCACGGAGCGACGGTGTGAAACCGAAGCGTTGAAGGACGTGCGGGGGGCGGTGAAGGGCACGGCGATCCCGTCAGAGCCGCCCCCGCGTGCTACCCGCCAGACCGCGCCCCCGATCCGCCCGATCGTCTCGGGAACCAGCTTCACGAGATCGGCCGGTGACCGCAGTCGGTAGAGGACTGTGTGGCCCAGCAGTTCGAAGGGATTCGGCGGCGGGAGCGGTGTAGCCGGATCGTGGGGTTCCGACGCCGCCTCTTCGGGAGAGAGGTCGAAGAGCTGGCCCAGCAGGTTGGCTCCGGTGACCCCGTCGATGGTGGAGTGGTGCATCTTCACCAACAGCGCGATCCGGTCGTCAGGCAGTCCCTCCACCATGAGCATCTCCCACAGCGGGCGGTCGCGCCGGAGCTGGGTGCTGCAGAACTCACCCGCCACCTCGGCGAGCCGGTGCTCGTCGCCCGGCGGGTCGAGCACGATGCGGCGCAGGTGGCGGTCGACGCGGAGGTCAGGGTCGTCAGTCCAGAACGGCCGTCCCAGGTTCAGGGGCACCGTGGAGAGGCGGTGGCGCATCGGGGCGATTGCCGGCAAACGTGCCTTGAGCAAGGTGGTGATGCGCTCAAACGGATCACCGGGACCCATGGTCGTGGTGTCCAAGATGAGCAGTCCGCAGACGTGCATGTGCATCGTCGGCGTCTCGCAAGACAGGAACAGTGCGTCTAGGCCGCCCAGCTGCTCCATGTTCCGTGACCACCACCCCTCCGGTGCCCCCCGTCCCGTCTATAGCATCCCCTCGAGGATCCCAGGTGTCCACTTGTACGCCGTCCACAGGGGCAGCGAAAATTCCCACCGCATCCATGATGGAGTACCTTGATCCCGCTGGATCGCGTCGGGGACGCGCAGTTCCGGCGCCTGGGTTTGAAAGGCATCCCGCTGGTTCTGGAGATTCTGGGCGTGGGTGACGATTGATCGATGGCTGGGAGGCTGTGTTCGGCCATCCGAGTTCCCAAAGGATTCATTGACCCTGGTCAGAGAGATGACCGACCCTTTCAGTTGGTATCAGCCCGTCCGGACTTGTGAACCGCGAACTCCACCAGCTGTCCGTCAAACTCCGACGGATCAACCTGAATCCGGCGGCCCCTGACGGATGTTCCGTCGCGCCGCGTGAACGTCGTGCCGCGACGCTCGAGATCCTCGGCCTCAGCGTTCAAATCTTCCATCTTCTTGTCCATCAATACCCTGACACTGGGTCGCTTCCATTGAACGTACTGGACAAGGGCTGTTCGTCCTGAGTCGATCGCCACTGCCTCCGAAGCGCAAGGCACGCCAGCTGACACGGGTGTCAGTGAATGGTTATATTCCCCGCTACCGGAGATGCGGTCGCCGGAGTCAGCCGAAGCGAGGCTAGGGGGATACACATGAGGAACGTCGGACAGGAGCCGGGTCGTACGAACGGAGTTGGCTCGACCCCCCGAGCTCGACGACGGATCCATCGGAGCGTCGTCGCCCTTGGCACCGCGGGGGTTCTCCTCACGTCGCTGGTCCAGGCGATGTCGTCCGGCGGACCTGCCGCGGCCTCGCCTTCCAACGTCGACCCCAACGGTGTCCTGAAGTACGGCTTCGACCTCAACAACGAGTTCAGCAACGACTTCGCGCCGGCGACCGAGCAGAACGACTGCTCGTACACGGTCACCGCCAACATCTACCAGTCGATGACCACGCCCGGCAACAGCGCCATCGGCGGCGGCGTGGCCCAGAGTTGGACCGTCTCGAACAACGGCTCCACGGTGACGTTCCACATCCGGCCGGGCCTCGACTTTTCCAACGGCCAGCCGGTCACCTCGGCCGACGTGGCCGCCAGCCTGAACCACACCAAGACCAGCCCGCTGCGGTCGTCGTTGTTCGCAATCGCCAGCATCCAGACGCCCGATCCCTCGACCGTGGTCGTCAACCTCAGCAAGCCGACCGCCGGTGACTTCCTGTGGGCGCTGACCTACGTCGACGGCCAGATCTACCCGGCCAGCGCGATCTCCACCCAGTCGAGCCAGCCGGTGGGCGCCGGACCCTACCTCTTGAAGAGCTACCGCCAGGGCTCGTCGATCGTGATCACGAAGAACCCCAAGTACTGGAACTCGAAGGCCTATCCCCTGGGTGGGGTCGACTTCACCCAGGTGACGCAGGGCCCCGAGGCCGCCACCGCGTTGACTTCGGGCGCGGTCGACATGATCCAGGTCGAGCCCGAGAACTATCCCCAGCTCAAGGGCGACCCGAACGTCGGCATCTCGGTGACCAAGTCCTACGACTACATGGCCATCGAGCTGCGCCAGAACACGGGGCCCTTCGCCAACGAGCAGGTGCGGGCGGCGCTCGAGTACGCAGTGAACCGGGCCGCGGTCAACAAGGTCGTCTTCGACGGCCTCGGAGAGGCGGCCTTCCAGTCGGTGCCATCGTGGTCACCCGGTTACTCCAAGTCTCTCGGCACCTCCGACTCCTACAACCCCGCCAAGGCGAAGGCCATGCTCAAGGCGGCCGGCTACCCCAAGGGTGTGTCGTTCACCCTGATCATTCCGTCCGGGGATGCGACGTACGCTCGGGCGGCCGCACTTCTCCAGCAGGAGCTCGCTGCTGCCGGGTTCACGGCCAACCTGCAGCAGATCCCCGGCGCCGACTTCCTCACCGACGTCTACATCAAGAAGCAGGGAGACGCCGTGCTCAGTGAGGAGCTCAGCAACGGTCCCGATCTCACGAACAGCTTCGAGGCCCTCTTCGAACCCTCCGGCTTTCCCGCCAACGCACTGGGCTCCGTCAACCAGCAGCTGACGCCGCTCATCGTCCAGGCCAATGCGTCATTGAGCCCGAGCCTGCAGGGACCGCTCATGCAGCAGATCGACCAGACGGTGATCAAGCAGGGGCTGATCGTCCCGGTCGTCTTCATGCCGTCGATCGTCGCGTACAACAAGAGTCGGGTCGGTGGGAAGGTGGTCGCACCGATCGGCCAATGCCGCTCGAACCTGTCCGGCATCTACATCAAGAAGTAGCGGCGGTCGTGGACCGCCCGATAAATGCTGGAAACGGGATGGTGTACCGCAGCATTGGACCTCGTTAAGTAGCCATCCGCAATCGTGTCGAGCGGCGGCTCCCTTCTGACCTTCGTTGCCCGTCGGCTGCTCATCACCGTCCTGCTGTTGTTCCTCATCTCCCTGGGCGTGTACTCGCTCATCCTCATCATCCCCGGCAACCCGGCTATCGCCCTCGCCGGAGGGACCAAGGCGACTCCAGCGGAGATCGCAAAGATCACCGCACAGCTCCATCTGAACGAGGGCTTCTTCGTCCAGTACTGGAATTGGCTGAAGGCGGCGTTGCAGGGCGACTTCGGCAACTCCCTGTTCAACAACGAGACGGTGGCGTCGGGCATCGCCGCCCGGTTCCCTGTCACACTGAGCGTCGCCGTCGGAGGGATGATTGTCGCCATCCTGATCGGCCTGCCGGCCGGCATCGTGTCCGGGCTGCACCAGGGCACCGCCCGCGACCGGGGGGTCACCGTGGGCTCGAGCATCGCCGTGGCCATCCCCGACTTCTGGTTGGCCATGATCCTCGTGATCGTCTTCGCGGTGAAGCTGGGATGGCTACCGGCCCTCGGTTACACGCCCATCACGCAGTCGCCGGCCGAATGGTTCCAGGACCTGCTCTTGCCATGGCTGGCACTCGGCATCGGCGGGTCTGCGGTGATCGCCCGCCAAGTGCGTGGCGCCCTCATCGACACGTTGGATCAGGACTACATGCGCACGGCAGTGGCCAAGGGACTCAGCCCACGCATGGTGGTCGGGAAGCACGCACTCAAGAACGCCCTCAGCCCGGCCGTCACCGTCATCGGCATTCAGTTCGGGTATCTGCTCGGCGGCACCCTCATCATCGAACAGATCTTTTCCCTACCTGGGCTGGGCACCTACATCATTCAGGCCATCAACGACAAGGACATCCCCGAGATCCAAGGCGTGGTCCTGGTCGTCGCCACCGCGTTCGTCCTCATCAACCTCGTCGTCGACGTCATCTACGCGTACTTGAACCCGAAGGTCCGCCTGTCGTGAGGTCGCCTCGATGAGTACCTGGAGCACGCCCGACACCGGCGATCCCTTCGTCGGTCTCACGACCATCCCCGAGACGGGGGACAGGCCCGACGAGCTGCCCGGACGGCGCCCGGGCTTCTGGGTCCGCTTCCTCCACCAGCGTTGGGCCATCGCTGGGTGTGATCTTCCTTCTCACCGTGATCGTCGCCGCAATCTTCGCCCCGCTGATCGCGCCCCACCCGCCGGACGCCCAGGACATCAACGCCGTCAACGCCGGTCCGTCGCTTTCGCATTGGTTCGGCACCGACGATCTCGGACGCGACATCCTGAGCCGTCTCATCTGGGGCGCGCGGATCTCGTTGCGGGCGGCGTTCGAGATCGTCGGTCTCGCCGCGGTGATCGCGATCCCGCTTGGCTTGATCGCCGGGTTCTTCCGGGGTGCCGTGGACTCCGTGATCATGCGGGCGATGGACGCCCTGTTCTCCTTCCCGCCACTGATCTTGGCCCTGACCGTGGCCGCGTTGCTCGGCGCCGACATCAACGACGCCGCCATCGCCATCGCCATCGTGTTCGTTCCGAGTTTCGTGCGCTTGCTCCGCGGCGAAGTCATCGCGGTGCGTGAGGAGGCGTACATCGAGTCGGCACGAAGCCTTGGTGCCACGTCCAATCGGCTCATCGGGCGCCACGTCCTGCCCAACGTCGCCTCGCCCATCATCATTCAGCTCGCGCTCGCGCTCGGCTTCGCCCTGCTGACCGAGGCCGGCCTGAGCTTCCTCGGCATCGGCGAGCAGCCGCCCATCCCGAGTTGGGGTGGCATGCTGCAAGAAGGATTTCAATTCATTAACTCCGCACCTTGGGCGGTCATCTTCCCCGGGATCGCCATCATGCTGACCGTCCTGGCGTTCAACCTGGTCGCCGACGGCTTGCGGGACGCACTGGGTCGGGAGCGGCCCGCGGGGAGCGGCCTCGTCGGTGCCGAAGGGAACAAGATCCGCAGGCGCGCGGCGGACCCAGGTGCCAATGGTAAGGCACAGATGGAGACGCCGACCCCGGCGCCCGAGGCCGCCCTCCTCGAGGTCGACGGTCTTCGCGTCGAATTCCTCACCCGCCAGCAGTGGCTCCCGGTCATGGAGGGCGCCAACTTCGCGGTGCGCCGGGGGAGGACGTTGGGTCTGGTCGGTGAGAGCGGCTCGGGAAAGACGGTCTCGGCGCTGGCGGTCATGGGACTCTTGCCGGCCAAGGTCTCCCGTGTGGCCGGCTCGATTCGCTTCGAACAGCAAGAGCTCACCAGCCTCGGACCGGCCGGGCTGCGCAAGCTTCGCGGGAACGACATCGCCATGATCTTCCAGGAGCCGATGACGAGTCTGAACCCGGCCTTCACTGTGGGCAACCAGATCGCCGAGCAAGTGCGCACGCATCTCGGGCTGACGCGCGACGTCGCCTGGAAAGTTGCGGTCGAGATGTTGGACAGGGTGGAGATCCCCCGGGCCGCCGACCGGGCCGAGGACTACCCCCACGCGTTCTCGGGCGGTATGCGACAGCGCGTCATGATCGCTATGGCGCTGTCGTGCTCACCGAAGTTGCTGATCGCCGACGAGCCGACCACGGCGCTGGACGTGACGACGCAAGCGCAGATCGTCGAGCTGCTGCAGTCGCTCCAACGCGAAGAGGACATGGCGATGATCTTCGTCACCCACGATCTCGGGGTGATCGCCGACGTGGCTGACGACGTTGCCGTGATGTACGCCGGGCAGATCGTCGAACAAAGGGCGGCCGCAGAACTCTTCACTCGTCCCCGGCACCCGTACACCGAGGCCCTGCTCCATTCGATCCCGCAGCTCACGCCGAGGGGCGAGCCGTTGCACGCCATCCCGGGCATGGTGCCGCGTCCGGACCAATTTCCCGCCGGCTGCCGGTTCGCGCCGCGCTGTTCCTACGCCCAGGAAGCGTGCACGGTGGCGCCGGTACCCATGCGGGACAGCTCCCTCGGCGGGGGCTCGACGAGCGAGCCGATGGGGGACGCTCGAGTCTCCGTGATGTTGGCTCGCTGCCTCCGACAGGACGAGCTGGTCCTGTCCGGCCCGCCGGACGATCTCGGTGCGGCACCCTCAGCGAACCGGTCGGACGGGACCACATTGTCGTCGGAGGCCGAAGCATGGGCGCTCGAGGTGACCGGCCTGGTCAAGGACTTTCCACTGCGGAGTGGGGTGTTGCGGCGGATCACCGGGATGGTCCGGGCGGTCGACGATGTCAGCCTGCGCATCGGTGCCGGAACGACCCTGGGTCTGGTCGGAGAGAGCGGGTCGGGCAAGTCCACCCTGGCCCGGCTCGTGCTCCGTCTCATCGACCCGACCGGCGGGACGATCGTGGTCGACGGTAAGGACATCACCTCCCTGCGCGGACCAGCGCTCCGCCAGCACCGGGAGATGATGCAAGCGGTCTTCCAGGACCCCTACTCGTCCCTCAACCCCAAGCAGAGCATCGCCGACATCGTCGGTGAGCCGTTGGCCATTCACACCTCAATGAGCAGAGCCGAGCGGGAGCAGCGGGTGGTGCAACTCCTGGCCCAGGTCGGGTTGGGTTCACACGTCTTGTCGCGCCAGCCGCACGAATTCTCCGGTGGGCAGCGCCAGCGCATCGCGATCGCCCGGGCACTGGCGCTCGAGCCCAGGCTGCTGATCTGCGACGAGCCGATCAGTGCGCTCGACGTCTCAACACAGTCTCAGGTGATCAACCTGCTGACAGACCTGCAGAACGAGTTGGGCGTCGCCTACCTCTTCATCGCCCACGACCTCTCCGTCGTCCGCCACCTCAGCAACCGGATCGCCGTGATGTACCTGGGACAGATCGTCGAGGAAGGCGACGCCGACGAGGTCTATGAACGACCCACCCATCCCTACACGGCGGCGCTTCTCTCCGCGATCCCGGTGCCTGATCCGTCGCGGCAACACGAGCGGAAGCGGGTCCTCCTGCGCGGCGAAGTCGGCGAAGCGACGGGCAACGAGGTGGGGTGCCGGTTCCGAACCCGTTGCCCCTTCGCAATGGATGTGTGCACGCAAGTCGAGCCGGAGCCGTACCGGACCACGGCTGGGACCACAGTCCGCTGTCATCTCCACTCTGCGGGTCCGGTGCTGGCGGGGAGCACGGTCCAGCTGCTGGGCGAGCCCCCTGAGCGAATCGGGGCTCAATGATGAGGTGGCCGCCCGTCCATCCGATGGTCCATCCATTCCACCAAGCCGGATCGACGGTAGGGAAATATGAGTCCCGGGAGATCGGGCCCCGACGCCGTCTCACACCGTGACTACCTTCATCGACGGCGACTATCTGATCAAAGTACGAATGCCCATCGATTGGCGACGGGGACCGTCTGGTCGCCAGGGCCGGACCGCATCACCCTGAAGACCACCGAGCCTGACCCGTAGATCTGTCCCGCCCAGGGCCGATATCGAGTCCTGGCCTAGTGTTGCGGCATGCCTGGATCCGATCCGACGGACGCGAACTACGACCCCGAGGGCGTCCGCGCCAAGTACCTGCTTGAGCGCGACAAACGTCTCGTACCCGGCCGTGCGGACATCCGGGACCTGCGAACGGACGAGCGCTTCGCGCGATACCGTGACGACCCGTTCACGCCGTTCATCGAGCGAGATCCGGTCGTCGACGACGTCGAGGTGGTCATCGTGGGCGGGGGGATCGCCGGCGTCCTGGCCGGTGTTCAGCTCCGCCAAGCCGGCATTGAGCGGATCCGCATCGTCGACCAGGCAGGCGGCATCGGAGGTACCTGGTACTGGAACCGCTACCCCGGCGTGATGTGCGACGTCGAGTCGTATATCTACCTGCCGATGCTCGAGGAACTCGACTACGTACCGACCCACCGCTACGCCTACGGCGAGGAGATCCTGCGCCACCTCGAGGCGATCGCAGACCGGTACGACCTTGTCGCTGACGGCTTGTTCCACACCGGGGTGACCCGCGCGGAGTGGCACGAGGACACGGCCCGGTGGCAGATCCACACCGACCGGGACGGCGACGAGTTGACGTGCCGCTGGTACGTGCTGGCGGTCGGGATCCTCAACCTCATGAAGTTGCCTGCCATCAGTGGCATGGAGGACTTCGCCGGTCGCTCGTTCCATACGGCCCGGTGGGACTACGAGTACACCGGCGGAGGTCGGCACGAGCCGCTCACGGGGCTGGCGGACAAGACCGTCGCCCTCATCGGCACCGGGGCGAGCGGCATTCAATGTGTGCCGCCGCTGGCCGAGTCGGCACGGCACCTCTATGTGTTCCAACGGACGCCGTCGGCGATCGGCGAGCGGGGCAACCGCCCGACGGATCCCGGCTTTGCCCACGGGCTCGTGCCGGGCTGGCAACAGGCTCGGATGGAGAATTTCGAGGCGATCATGTCCGGCCTCTCCGTCGAGGTCGACCAGGTCGACGACGGGTGGACGCACGACTACGCGGCGGTCCAGCATCCACCGCGCACTCAAGGCATGACGCCGGAGGAATTCCGTCGGAGCGCAGAGAGAATCGACTACGGGATCATGGACGCGCACCGGCGACGGGTCGAGGAGCTGGTGGCCGACCCTGCCGTGGCCGAGATCCTCAAGCCGTACTACCGGTATCTCTGCAAGCGGCCGTGCTTCCACGACGAGTATCTGCTGGCATTCAACAACCCGAAGGTCACGCTGGTCGACTGCCCTGCCGGGATTGAACGGATCAGCGAGCAGGGCCCGGTTGTCGACGGGAAGCAGTACGACGTCGACTGCATCATCTACGGGACGGGCTTCGAGGCAGAGGTCACTCCTCTCTTCCGACGCGCGGGGCACGAGATAGTCGGACGCGGCGGTGTCACGCTGGCCGAGAAGTGGGCCGACGGCGCCTCCAGCCTCTTCGGGATCATGACCCGGGGCTTCCCGAACATGTTCGTCATGCCCGCGCCGGGGCAGCAGGCGGTGGTGACTGTCAACTACACACGCCTGGCCGTGTTCGGGGCCAAGTTCGTCGGCGGCGTCATCGGCCGGCTCGTGCATCAGGACGTGGAGGTGTTCGACGTGAGTGCCGCGGCCGAGGAGGAGTGGACGCAGAAGATCGTCGACTCCTTCGTCGACCCGAGCGCGGTGATGTCTGCGTGCACGCCGTCGCGCCTCAACAACGAGGGTCACCCGGAATTGACGAACCCCCGCAACGGCAACTACGGCTCGGGGAGAGGTGACGTCTTCGGCTATTGCGAGCTGCTCGAGCAATGGCTCGAGGCCGGCAGCTTCGAGGGCCTGGAGCTCGAGGTCCGGTCGCCGGCATCGTGAGCGCGCGCCAAGAGGTCGCCGTCGTGACAGGCGGCGGGGCCGGGATCGGAGCGGCCATCGCGGAGGACCTCGGACGTCGCGGCTGGCACGTCGTCACCATGGATCCCCTCGTCACCCTCGACGGTTCCGAGCGGCTCGGGGAGCCGGAGGAGACGACTTCCGGTCGCATCGTCGCAGCGGGTGGCTCGGCCCGGGCCTCGGACGTGTCGGTCACGGATGGCGCCGCGGTGCGCGACCTGTTCGGCGGACTCGCCGACGAGCACGGCGGGCTCGACGCCGTTGTCAACGTCGCCGGCATCACGCGGCATACCGGCTTCGCGGAGGGTACCGAGGAGGAATGGCTCGCGGTGCTCGGCGTGCACCTCGGGGGCTACCTGAACGTGCTCGACGCGGCCCTCCCGCTGATGGCTGCCGCCGGGCGCGGCAGCATCCTCGGCGTCACTTCCGGCTCGGGGTGGCGCGCCGCCGATGCCGGGGCCTACAGCTGCGCCAAGCGGGCCATCGCCTCCCTCACGTGGCAGTTGGGGCGGCAGCCTCCGCCGGGGGTGACCGTCAACGCGATGTCACCGATCGCCGCCACGCGGATGGTCGCCGCCGCCATCGAGCGTGCCCGCCGGGAGGGCAAGGCTTCCGGCGGGGGCGGACTCTCGCTCAACTCGGTGCCGCGGCCCGAGGACCTCGGGCCCTTCGGCGCCTACCTCGTCGATGACAGGTTCCGGTGGTGCAGCGGGCGGGTGCTCTTCGCCGGCGGCTCGGAGGTGGCGGTGGTGGAGGAGCCCCGGCTGCTCGAAGTGGTTCGGACGGGCGACGTGGCCAGCCTCCCGGGAGTGCTCGGGTCCATCATCCCGCGCGCGTTCGCCGCGGCCGAGGCCAGCCAGGTCAGCGGCGGTGGTGGCAACCCCCGCTTCGGGGGCATATTCGGAGATCCGGGACCCGCCGAGACCGCACCGGCACAAGGGCGATCGTGTGCCGTGGTCACCGACCGTCCACGATTGGCGGCCTCGCTCACCGCCGCCCTGGACGCTCGAGCCATCACATGCCACCGCGCCGAGGGTGCACGCGGTTTCGGGGAGGCTGCCAAGTCGCTGAGCACCGTTGTCGACGCCGCGGGACCGATCGACGCCATCGTCGTCGCACCCGCGGGTGGTCAACCGGCGGCCTCGGCGGAGGGGTGGGAGCGGGTGCTCGCCGAGCACCGTGGGATCATCGACCACATCTACGCCGACGCCGCATGGGCGCGGGCGGCAGCCGACTACGCATCGAACACCGCCCGTCCCGTGCAGCTGGTGACCCTCACCGATGCCGTCACCAACGGAGGTCGTAGTCGAGCCCAGGCGTCGGCACAGTTCGCGCGTGTTGCGGCGGGTGCGACAGAGGGACGCGTCGCAGCCTTCGCCGCGAGCATCGAGACCTCGGAGACGGAGGCCGCGGGGCCGGTCGCTGCGCTCGTTGCCGAGTTCCTGGGCAATCCCGGGTCAACCGGACTGGCCGGTGCGGAGCTCGTGGTGGGCGCCGGCTGGATCGGCCTGCGCAGTCACCCGCGACCAAGCGGCAGCATCACCTACGGCGGGCCCGCCGTACCCGATTGGCTCGACGCCACGCTCAGGGAGATCGTCGCCGGTCATCCGCAACCCGGGGAGGAGGGATGACCATCCGGCCCACGCGGATCGTCGACGCTCATGTCCATCTCTGGGACCCGGCTCGCGAGGACTGGTACCCGTACCTCTCGCGCCCCCAAGAGAGCGGCGCCGGCAGCGCCTCGAGGATGTCCCGCCGTTTCGACGTCGACATCTACCAGACGGAGACGGCCGGGTGGAACGTCGAGAAGTTCATCAACGTCGCCGCCGCGACCGGCGGGAACTCAATCGACGAGACGATCGAACTCGATCGAAACGCTCCTGCCGCCGGAGGCCCGGATGCGATCATCGGCGGCCTCCCGCCCACAGAGTCGGTTGCTGAAGCGGTCGAGCTCATCGATCGGCAGATGGCCGCGTCACGGTTCCGCGGGGTCCGCCCAATGGGCGTCAACGCGAATCCGGTACCCGACGTCGGAGCGCTCCGTGCCCTGCAGGAGCGGAACCTGGTCTTCGAGCTCATGGCCCACCCCGATCAGCTCCAACAGGCGGCGACGCAGCTCGCCGCGTTCGATGATCTGACCGTGGTGGTCGAACACACCGGATGGCCCCGGTCGAATTCCGACGAGGAGCGCGCCCTTTGGCGGGTCGGCATCGACGCGCTGGCGGATCTCGGCGCCAACGTCCTGTGCAAACTGTCTGGTCTTGCCATGCCGTTGGAGTGCATGCGTGTCGATGCCTTCGCCCCGTGGCTCGAATATGCGATTGAGTCGTTCGGGGTCGACCGCTGCATGTTCGCCAGCAACTTCCCTGTTGATGCGATGTACGGCACCTTCGACGAGCTCTACGGAGTGTTCAGCAGCGTGACGGCCGGACTCGACAACGAGTCCCGCGCCAAGCTCTTTGCACTGAACGCGGAGCGGGTCTATCACTTTTGACCGTATGGGACGGCGTCGGCGATCCTCATTTGCCGAGCTCGAGCCCGAGCAATGCCTCGAGCTGGGCGAGCGCCATGGCGGGCTCGGTCACCTTGATGGTGTGCATCCCGAGGGCTCGCGCCGGCTTGAGGTTCACGCCGAGGTCGTCGAGGAAGACGCACTCGTCGGGCTGAACGCTCAGGGTCTCGCACGCGAGCTCGTAGAACCGGATGTCCGGCTTTCGCACACCCAGCACGCGGACTCGAGGACCGCATCGAAGAGCGCATAGACAGCTGCCACCTCGGCCGAAAGGACCGACTCCGCACGGGTGAAGTTGTTGGTGAGGCATGCCGTCTTGTAGGCCGTGCCGCAGGCGCGGATCGCCGCCACCATCTGCGGCCGGATCTCCCCTGCCAGCCGCTCGAGCACGAGCCGCCCGTCCAATTCGTGGCCCAGCGCCCGGGACTCGGCCGACCACAGCGTCCCGAACGCCTCGACGTCGACCTCGCCCCGTTCGAGCAGGGCCCACGCATTGGCGTCCGGATTGGTGGCGTTGACGGTGCGGATGAAATCAATCGGCAGACCGCGTTCGACCTCGAGGTGGGCGAATGCTTCGAACGGGCTCGATGTGATGACCCCGCCGAAGTCGAACAGGACGGCGCGAATCACTGATGGCCTCCTCCAGGAGATCGGAGCGTCATTGTCGCGTCCGGCGGTCGAGCCTGCCAGGGTCGTCCGGTGTATCCATGAAGGGACCGCAAGCCGAGGCACGGAGATTGGCGGCGACGTGGTAGCAGTTTTCTTCGCCGCCCTCGCCGCCTTCACGAACGCTCTGACGTCAGTGTTGCAGCGCATGGGCGTCGAGACGGCGCCGGAGGCGTCCGCCCTGCGGGCGAGCCTCATCGGGCATGCGGTCCGGCAGAAGATCTGGCTCATCGGATTCGCGTTCAGCCTGGTGCAGTTCGGGTTCGTAGCCATCGCACTCAAACACGGCGAGCTGAGCTCGGTGCAGCCCGTGCTCACGACCGAGTTGCTGTTCCTGCTGTTGATCCTCGCCGCCTGGTTCCGGTACCACCTCGGGGCGCGGGAATGGATTGGAGCGGTGACCGTCGTGATCGGGCTCGGTGGATTCTTCCTGGTCGCCCGCCCACATGGGGGCCAGGAACTCCCCTCCCCGACCGAATGGGTCGTGGCCACAGCCGCCATGGCAGGTGCCATTGCCGTCGGCGTGATTGCCGGGTTACGTGGCCCGCGCTGGTGGCGTGCGGCGGCCCTGGGTGCGGCCACGGCCGTCTGCGCGTCGTACACCTCGGCCCTCACGAAGGCGATCACGAGCTATCTGAACCACGGCTGGAGCGCCGTCTTCACCCACTTCGAACCGTACATGCTCGCGGTCGTCGGCGTCGGTACCGTCTTCCTGCTGCAGAGCGCGCTCCACGCCGGCCCGATCACGGCGTCCCGCACGACATTGGTGACCACGAATCCACTCGTCAGCATCGTGCTCGGCATCACCCTGTTCGGTGACATCCTTCGCGGCGGCGCAATCTGGATCAGCCTCGAGGTCCTCGCTCTGGTCGTGCTGGTGGTGGGCGTGGTCGTCCTCACGAGGTCGCCGTTGGTAGCGGGCTCACCCGACGGCCACGTCGACGACGAGAAGCTCGGCGGCGCTCGGGAGCGCGCGATGACAGTCCCGCCCATCGAGGCGTTGCCGTGAGCGTGTCGCGCCAGGGGCCCCCATTGTCCGCACGCACGAGGCCCTGACCCTCGGACCTCGCCGCCCGGCAGTACCATCCACCGATGCGTCCATGCTGGCCGAGCGTGCGAAAGGGCTTCGCCGCCCTCGCCGTGACCTCGGTCGTTGTCAGCGGTCTCACGGGCGTCGGCGGCTCGGCGCCGGCAGGATCAAGCCCACCGAGCCAGGGCGTGAGTGCGACGACCATCCGGGTCGGGGTCCCGTACGTGGACCTTGCGAGTGTCCGGAAGTTCGGCATCATGTTGGACCAGGGGAGTTATCCCGACGCCTACAACGCCCTGATCTCCAATCTGAACTCACACGGCGGCATCGACGGCAGGCATCTGGTGCCCTACCTGGTGGCGGTGAACCCGGTCGGAACCGCACCTGCGATCACCGCGTGCACCCAGCTTGCCCAGGACGACCAGGTCTTCGTTGCCATTGCGCCGCAGCAACCCGACTGCTATCTGCAGCAGTACCACGTTCCCACGATCGCGGGAAGCTTCCAGAACGTGCAATCCGGTGGCGCTCCAAACTTCACCCTGGAACCGCCGCTTGCGGCCTACGACCAGCGGCAACTGGCCGTCTTCGCGCACAGCGGCGTGTTCAAGGGGAAGACGGTCGGCCTGTTTGCGGGATCCGAGACGGACGGACGTGAGTTGCACGTCGTCCAATCTGCACTGGCGTCTTTGGGTGTCCATGTCGTCAAGAGCGCCGTGGACAGTGCTCCGTCGGGCGACCAGGCCGCGACGTATCAGCAGGCGGCGGTCATCACGCAGATCTTCCAGTCCGCCCGGGTCAACGAAGTGGTTGCGGTGGGTACCGGCGCCACGATCTGGCCGGAGTCGCTGCAGGCCAACCAGAGCACGTACAGCCCGGCATGGATCGCAACCAGCGAACCCGGCCTCGAGAGCGCCGTGCTGGGCTCCTCGATCGCGCCGAAGTACCTCAAGAACGTGCTGACCTCGAGCCCCGTTCCTTCGAACTATCAGATCTGGCACACGCCGGCGGTGCAGCAGTGTGACCAGGTCGTGCGGAAGGCATACCCGGGACTCAAGATCACTCCGCCCACGGATCCGCTCACCGGATCGGACCAGACGTTCTACGCCGTGGAATCGGCCTGCGTCAATCTCGCACTCTTCACGACGATCGCCAAGGCGGCCGGCAAGAACCTCACCGGGTCGAGCTTCGCCCACGCCGGGTACGGGCTGAGGAACGCCGTCATCCCCGGATCGGGTGCACCGGTCTCGTTCGGCCCGGGCCGGGCCTACGCGATCGGTCCGGTGTACCTGGTCACCTATGACCCGGCGAAGAACGTGCTGCAGTTCGCGAGCTCCGCGGCGGCGAAGTAACGGGGGCGACGAAGGGCAGACGGTGGGCGAGTGCGCGCCTCAAGAGGCGTCCTCCGACGGGATGGCCATGTCCAAGATCAAGGCGGGCCAGGTGAACCCGGACCCCGCTCCGGCGCCGCCCGGCTCGCCGGTCATTGCGTCGTAGAACTCCCGGAATCCCTGCCCGTCGATCAGGCTCCCCAGTTGGTCGCGCAGTCGGCGGGCCTCCGCCCACCGACCGAGCCGGGCTGCCAGCAGGTAGGCCCAGTAGCTCGTCGCTCCCCACACGGCGTTCCCGTCCCATTGGACGTAACCACCCACGCCACGGCCTGGAAGGACCGCACCGGCGGCGAACCCACGGGGGCCCCACATGGGCCCCTCGGGGCCCAGGTGGCGGTCGGCGACCATCTGGGACAGGCCCGATGCCGTCACGGCGCGGCTGGCAGCCGGGACGAGTCCCATCGCCCCGATGCCGTGCAGCGGTTCGGACCGGGCCACGTCATGGGCGGCGAAGATGTGGCCTTCGTCCCACCAGAGCAGCGCACCCACGTCCCGGGCCACGGCCAGGGCGCTGGCCTCGCTCTCCTCCGCCTCCGCCTCACGCCCCCTGGCTCGGCAGGCGGCTGCCACCTCCTCGAGTGCCAGTAGGTACCAACCGCACATGGTGGGGTCGTACACCACGAAGCCGTGGCCCGCGGCCAGGGCAGCCTCAGGAGCCATGCCGGCGGCGCGACACGAGATGGTCAGCTCCTTGAGCCGGGTCAGTGAGGCTCCCAGACCGCCCGGAAGCAGACCCCGCATCAGCGCGCTCCCCTCAGTCCCCGTCTCGAACGGGTGGAGCACGGCAGGCAACGAACCGCCGCCCACCGTCCGGCAGCGAGCGAGCGCGCGCAGGTGGGAGACGGCTTCGTCCAGCACCTCGTCGGCAGGCGCGCCGATGGCCCGCGAGAGGCGGGCCGCCGCGTAGGCGGCCGTCGGGGGATCCACGAAGGGCGTTCGGTCGTCGTCGAACATCGGCCCGAAGAGCTTCTCGATGAAGCGTTGATGCTCCTCCGCCCCCGGGACGTACCGCTGATGGGACAGCAGCCCGTCGGGCAGTCGGTTGGCCCCGTACAAGGTGCGCAGCTCCTCCAAGGCCATCGTGGGATCGAGATGGAGGAGCGACAGGGCGTGGTATCCGCTGTCCCAGGCGAACAGGGCCGGGTAGGTGTCTCGATCGGGCACGTGGAAGGTCCCGCCGAATGCGTCGACCTGGTGGTCGCGGAAGAGCGCGGAGCAACGGTTGCGCAGGCTGTTGTTCACGCCGAACTGCCTATCTCACCGCTGGGGTTCATGGGTCTCCGTCGCCCATGTGCCTCCTCAGATGTACATGCCGCCGTTCACACCGATGATCTGGCCGGTGATGTAGCTGCCGCCTTCGGAACACAGGAAGGAGCATGCGGCGGCGATGTCGGCCGGGGTCCCTGCCCGGCCGAGCGGGACCATCGGGCCGACCACGTCGACCCCGGGGAAGTCGCCCGCTGCCTCCGCAGCTCGCGCCATCGGGGTGTCCACGAGGCTGGGTGGGATCGTGTTGACCGTGATGCCGCTGCGGGCAAGGTCGACCGCGAGCGACTTGGTGAGTGCGATGACGCCGCCCTTCGACGCGGCGTAGTGGGCCATGTTGGGCGCGCCGGACTGGGCGCTGGACGACGAGATGGTGACGATGCGGCCCCAGCCGGCGGCGAGCATGTCGGGCACCGCGGCCTGGACGCACGTGAAGGTGCCGGTCAGGTTGACCGCAATGATCCGGTCCCACTTCTCGGCGGTGATCTCGAGCAGAGAGTCAAAGGACTCGACACCTGCGCTGGTCACGAGGATGCCGACCGGACCCAGCTCGGCGCGGACCCGCCCATAGGCCGCTTCGACCGACTGGCGGTCAGCGACGTCGACGTCCACCCCCAGAACCCGGGCGCCCGCTCCCTGCAGCTCGGCGGCCGCGGCGTCGGCACCCTTCCGGTCGAGGATGGCGACGTCATAACCGTCCGCCACGAACCGGCGGGCGACACCGAGACCGATGCCCGACGCTCCGCCGGTGACCACCGCGACGGGGCTCACCGGTTCTCTCCAGCCGGCGCGAACTCGAGATGCAGATCGCTCAGTCCGCGTAGGACCCACGTGGGTTCGTATGTGAAATGTCGGGCTCCCGGAGGCCCGTGATGCTCCTCCGACAGGCGGATGTCCCGCATCCGGTCCAGGACGCGGTCGAGGCTGACGCGCCCTTCGGCCCGGGCCAAGGGACCACCCGGACAGGTGTGCACACCGCGACCGAACGCCATGTGCGCCCGTGAGTTCGGGCGCTCGGCTTGGAACTCTGCCGGATCTTCGAAGCGCCGGGGGTCGCGGTTGGCGGCGCCGTTCAGCAGCATGACGGGAGTGCCCGCAGCGATGTCCACCCCACCGATGGTCGTTGAGCGCCGCGCCAGACGGAAGTCGGCCTTCACGGGGCTCTCGATGCGAAGGGCCTCTTCGATGAAACCCGGGATCAACTCATGGCGTGACCGGAGGTCGTCCTGCAGCCCGGGGTTGTCGGCGAGGTACTTCAACGCGACCGCGAGCAGGCGGGCGGTGGTCTCCTGGCCGGCGGCGAACAAGAACGTCGCCGTGCGGACCACGGAGGTCACCTCGGGCATGGTGCCATCCGGGTAGGTCGCCAGCGCCAGGTCGGTCAGCACGTCATGGCGGGGCTGGCGCCGCCGGTCCTCGATGTACTCGGCGAACCACGCATCGAGCCAGGCCAACGCGTTGAGGTCCATCTGGCTTTCCTCGCTGCCGCCCAACCCCCCTGGGTTCTGGCTCAGGCCGAAACCCTCACGGAACCGTTGATGGTCCTCTTCGGGCACCCCGAGCAGGTCGGCGACGACCAGCATCGCGAAGGGCTGCGAATAGGCGCCGATGAACTCGCAGTGGCCGTCGGCGATGAATTCATCCAACAGCTGGTCGGCCAGTCGCAACATGAACGCCTCGTTCTCCTTGAGGCGTTTCGACGTGATCAGCCGCATGATCAGCGCTCGCTCCCGGGTGTGGTCGGGGGGATCCATGGTGACCATGTGCTCGTTCATCGGCAGTTGGTCCCGATGGCGGTCGATGATGGCGCCCACGTCGTCGCCTTCGAGAGGGACGGGGAAAGTCGCGAACGGGCCGATGACCGAGTTGCACGAGGAGAACGTGTCGGTGTCGCGGTAGATCTCACCCGCCTCCTCGTAGCCGGTCACCGCCACGACGCCGTAATGTGAGAGCGGGAGCACGGGACACTCGGCCCGGAGCTGCTCGAAGTAGGGGTAGGGGTCCTCGAGCAACGACTCGTCACTGAAGAAGTCGATCGTCCGCCAATCGCTCACGCGGTCTCCTTTCCCGCCCGCCGCGACGGGCGGTATCGGGCCATGCTGAGCGATTGCTCAGCGAATTTTGGCAAGTGCTTAGCACCCCGCTCGAGATGTGGCAACTTGTCCGGGTGCCAACCTCGTCCGAGTCCCGGCCCCGGCGCATCGGCGCGACTGATTCCAAGAGCCGGGCCCGGCTGGTCGAGGCCGCCGAGGCATTGCTGCTCGAGGAGGGCTATGCCGCCGTCACGTCGCGGCGCGTCGGGGCCCGGGCGGGACTCAAGCCGCAGCTCGTCCACTATTACTTCCGCACGATGGACGACCTCTTCGTCGAGGTCTTCCGGCGGCGCGCCGAGGCAAACCTCACCCGCTTCGAACGGGCCATGGCGGCGGACCCGTCGCTGCGCACCCTCTGGCGGCTCAACGCAGATCTGCGTGGGGCAGCCTTCTCGGTCGAGTTCGTCGCACTGGCCAACCACCGCAAGGTCATCCGCGCCGAGATCGCACGCTACGCCGAACGCTTCCGCACGGTCCAGCTCGAAGCTCTCACCGCGGCGCTCGTGGCCGACGGCATCAGCACGGATCAGCTGCCCCCGATTGTCGCGCTGCTCATGATGACGGGCCTCTCGCAGGTGCTCGCTCTCGAAGATGCCCTCGGCGTCACCGCGGGCCATGACGAAACGATGTCGTTCGTGCAGAGCATCATCGAGCGTCTCGAGCCGGGCAGCGCTGATCGCCCGGACTGACCCAGACCCGGACCCGACCTCGGCAAGGTCTCATGGCTTGTCTCCCATGGGTCCGAGCTCGTCGCGAAGGAAGATGGCCGCTGCTCGTTCCCGGTCGAGCGCCTGTCGTGTGACGTCTGCGGTGCCATGCCTCATCAGTCGCTTGGTCGTGGCCAGAGCTGCGTCCGGCACCTCCGTCAGCTCACGTGCCAATGCCCGTGCCTCGGAGTGCAGTGTCGCCTCCGGGACGCAGCGGGCGGCCAGACCTATCTGTGCCGCCTCCGCTCCGGTGATGAATCGTGACGTGAGGAGCAGGTCGGCCGCCCTCTGAGTCCCGACGAGGAGCGGCAGCAGGACGCTGCTCGCCGCCTCCGGCGTGGTTCCGAGAGCCGTGAATGGGAACCGCAATCGCGCCGTGTCCGCCACCATCACGATGTCGCAGTGAAGCAGCATCGTCGCGCCGAAGCCGACGGCCACGCCGTGGACCGCCGCCAGGAGGGGCTTCGAGAAACGGATCAGCGAAGTCACCAGGTCGTCGAAGCACCCGGACAGGCTCAGATCGTCCACACCGACTGCCGCCAGGTCCACGCCGCTCGAGAATCCCGGGCCGGCCCCCTCCAGGAGCACGACCGAGACGGACGCATTCTCGTCGGCGTCGATGAGAGCCCGAGCCAGGTGACGGTAGGACGCCGCTGTGAAGGCGTTGATCCGGTCGGGACGGTTGAGGGTCAGGATGCGTACGCTGCCGTCGTCGCTCGCCCCGATCTCGGGCTCGTTCCCGCTATTCCTCATCGGGCTCGAACCTCCACTCGTGATTGTCAGCCGTCGAAGAACCGGGTGGTGGCGAGCACGGAGAGGCGGTTGTCGTTGCCGGCATCACGTACCTCGATCTGTCCCAGCCCGGACCTCACCTCCGCAGCGGCAATGGCAGGGCCGATGCGTACGGGACGCAGGTACCGGAGGCTCAGTGAGGACAGTGTCGCACCGGGTGCCAGTGAGAGAGCCGCTTCCTCGACGGCGAGCGCGATGAGGCCTCCGTTGACGGTGTTGGAGGAGTTGAGCCCGTCGTCCGACCGCGGCAGCACAGCCACCCCGGGCGCACGGCGTTCGCACCCGGCCCGTTGCGCCCACGGAACACGCAGGGTCTGCACGGCCGGAGGACCGTTGAGGCTCAGCGTGGTCGGGAGCCGAAGGCTCGGGTCGGGAGCCACCATGAAGGAGCCCCCACCCACTGCGAGAGGGATCCCGTCATCGGAGGTAAAGGTGACGCCGGCCATGAAGACCGAACGCCCGGCCTTGAGGGCCTTCGCGGTGCACCGCACCGTCCCAGAGGCGGGGGCGGGAGCAAAGAGATGGACGTCGAGTTCGACGGTGACCGGAACCTGCGGTGCGGTGACCGTGATGGCGAGGAGCCCGGAGAGGTGGTCGGCCCACGACGCGAGGATGGACGTCCGCAGAGAACGCGAGCCCGGCACGTGCATCTCGGGGATGATGCGCGCCTCTCCGACGAGGTCTCCCGCGGCCTGCGATACGGCAAACCCGAGCTCGCTCAAGATGTGCTGCGAACCACTCACTCGTCGACCGCCCCGGACCGGGCGGGCCACGCCGGCAGGTCGGCCTGCACGTCGACCTTGTCCCTGTCGAAACAGACATGGCTCCGGATGGCACGACACTCCGAGTTGGGTTCCTCGTAGGACCAGGCGACATCTGCCAACTTCTTGCCACCGACGTCGGCAGACCAGTACGTCGCCGTTCCCTTGTAGGGGCAGTACGTGGTCGTGGCGCTCGGTGTGAGGACGTCTGCCGACAGTTGCTCGCGGCTGACGTAGAGCAGGGGCGGGAGGGACGTCTCGTAGACGCCGATGGTCGTCGCGGTGTCCACGAGCACCACGCCCTCGGCCATCACGCGCAATCGGCGGGACGTCAGTACGCAGTCGACGCGGTGGTAGGGATTTCTGGGGTGCATGAAGACCCGTTCCTCCTCTTCGTACCACTCGTCCACCGCGTCCCAAGCAATGCGGACGTAACCGGGAGCGTCCGGCTCCGGCTCGTTCGGGACCTGGCTCACGTCGGCGGCCGGGAACGCGAACGTCGGGGGCAGCCCCCGGCGGTGTACCAACAGCACGCCTTCGCTCTCGACAACGGCCCTTCCTTCACGGACTCCCCGGACCCGGCGGGGGAAGGGCTCCACATAGACCAGCCCGTCGGGTACGGGTTTGTTGAAGCGTCCGGCCGGTTGGGCGCTCAACGGTCCTCGGCCCGTGGACAGACTCACAAGGCCCTCCGGTCATCTGACGGAGCCGTCATCCCCTCGAAGCCCCTCACCATTGCGTCGACGCAGAAAGAGGCCAGGATCCGGCCCCGCTCGTCGTGGACGCGACACTCCGAGCGAGTCATGCCGTCACCCGCAAAGGTCGACACATGGTGGTACAGCATCCAACGATCGGCTCGGACGTCGGCATGCAGTGACAGTCCGATCGCGTTGATGGCGGTGGAGACGGTGCGGTGGGCCTGGCGTTGACCAACTCCCGGGTGTGGGCGGAGGGCTGCCGCGATCGACATGTGCCCGGTGAACTGGGCCAGTAATCCTGCATGCAGGCATGGGTCGTCGGGGAGATCGCGGAACCGAACCCACGCGTCGACCACGGGTGGGCCCACCGGCGCGTCGGGATCGTCCGTATAGGTCCCGGCTACCACCCGGACGTCGCGTCCTGTCACCGACATGTCGTAGGACGGGCATGCGTAGGGGCCCGGCACGTCGGGTGGATCCTCGGAGTGGCGAACGAGGTCGGAGGCGGTGACGTCGAGGAGGAGGTTCGCCGTGGCGCAGTGCTCGTCCGACTGGGTCACATCGACTGCGAGAGTCGTGAAGGTCCGGCCCGAACTGAGCTCGCGAAGATCAAAGCGCAAGGGCTGGGCCGCGTCGCCAGCGCGTAGGAAGATCATGTGCGCGGAGACGGCCCGCCGACCGGGGGAGTGGCGACCGGCAGCGACAATGGCCTGACCGAGCAGCTGGCTGCCCTCCACGACAGAGCGGAGATGGCCCGCTCGAGCAACGCTGCGGTATCGGTTCTCGCCATCGGGTCGGAGATCGAGGACATCCACGAGATCCGAGGCATCCCCCCAGGTCGGGAACCGCTTGACGGTGACACTGCGCGGATCGTCCAGCCCCATCGGGTCCACGAGCTCGAGTCGGATCTGGCGATGATCGAAGACGGCGAGGCCGGACTGCCACTCAGTGGCCGGCGCGTCGGGGAAGGTGCGCAGGACACCTCGTCCGTCCGGAGCGGCGTCATCCCGGCTCTGCCAGTCCGTCGCCGCGAGAACGTGGGGGTCGCTGCTCGGCTCGATGCTCCAGAGCTCTCCGCCCTCGACCGGGAGGTCGCCGGCAGCCACGGGCCGGTCCCTCGAGGTGGAAGGCCTCCAGGCGCACGTCTTCGATGGGAAGGAAGATCCAAGGCGGCGGACCCGACTGCTCGACGTGGACGGCGGCGGACGACTCGGCCACCAACTCGTCGCCCCACCAGGCCCGAACCGTGAGAGGGCAGGGACGAGCCGGTCTCCGTCGGCCGGGCGCGGCACTCGCTGCGGCCGCCACCCGAACCGGGGAACGATGGGTCCGTCAAGGCAGGTACTGGCCTGGGTGCGCAAGACTCGATGTGGTGGGAGGCGACATCCCGAACGACGCTACCGGCCGACCACGGATCCATCTCGGCACGACGACCCATGGACCGCGTCCAGCGACGCTCCGACGCGTGGTGGACGACCCGCCCACCGTTGCGTTTGCCATGGTCCGACAGTACTGTGCGGCTGTCGGGGAACATCTGCACGGTGGGTGAGCACTGCATGGAGGAGAGATGGCGACACGAGAGGGCGTCTCCGTCTTCGGCGCTGACTCACGGCGGTAGGAGACACCGAGCCCGGATCATCGTGAGCATCCTCGAACGTGCTGCCGCGTCGAGTCGGAGGCTTCGACGTGCAATCGGTTGAGCACTGGGTGGCGGGCTGCGCCACGGCGGGTACATCGGGGCGCTCTGCTCCCGTGTTCGACCCTGCCGTCGGAATACAGACCAAGACGGTCAGCCTGGCTTCGACAGCGGAGGTCGATGAGGCGGTCCGGTGTGCGGTCGAGGCCGGCGCTCACTGGCGGGAGTCGCCGTTGGGGCAGCGCACCGACAAGATGTTCCGGCTGCGAGAGCTCATCGTGGCTCGCCGAGAGGAACTTGCGCTGCTCGTCAGCCAGGAGCACGGCAAGGTCGTGAGCGATGCCGCCGGCGAGGTGGCGCGCGGGCTCGAGTGTGTCGAGTTCGCCTGTGGGATTCCGCAGATGCTCAAGGGCTCCCACAGCTCGGAAGTCTCCAAAGGGGTCGACGTGCACACCGTGCTCCACCCGGTCGGCGTGGTCGCCGGCATCACGCCGTTCAACTTCCCGGTCATGGTGCCCCTGTGGATGATGGCGAACGCCCTCGCCTGTGGCAACACCTTCATCTTGAAGCCGTCCGAGAAGGATCCCTCTCCGTCTCTGCTGATCGCCGAGTTGGTGCAGGAGGCGGGGTTCCCCGACGGCGTCTTCAACGTGCTGCAGGGCGACGTGGTCGCGGTCGACGCGCTCTTGAACCACCCGGGAGTCGACGCGGTGTCCTTCGTGGGGAGCACACCTGTGGCGCGCCACATCTACGAGACTGGTACACGCCAGGGCAAGCGCGTCCAGGCGCTGGGTGGCGCCAAGAACCACATGGTTGTCATGCCGGATGCCGACGTCGGTGCCGCCGCCGACGCTGCGGTCTCGGCGGCCTATGGCTCGGCGGGTGAGCGATGCATGGCGATCTCGGTCATCGTGGCCGTTGGAGCGGTCGCGGACCCGCTCGTCGACGCGATCGCGGCGAGAATCCCCGACGTCGTCGTCGGCCCCGGAGACGATCCCCGATCGATGATGGGGCCGCTCGTGACGGCCGAGCACCGGGACCGGGTGACGTCGTACGTGCAGGGCGCCGCAGACGAGGGGGCACGGGTCGTCGTCGACGGCTCGACGGACGAGCGGGACGGTGGGTTCTTCACCGGGTGCTCCCTCATCGACGAGGTCAAGCCCGGGATGAGGCTCTACGACGACGAGATCTTCGGGCCGGTCCTGGGCGTGGTCCGGGTGCCGAACTTCGACGAGGCCGTCGCGTTGATCAATGCCAATCCGTACGGCAACGGGGTGGCTCTGTTCACGCGGGACGGCGCCGCTGCCCGTCAGTTCGAACGTGAGGTGACGGTCGGCATGGTGGGAATCAACGTGCCGATCCCGGTGCCGGTGGCGTTCCATTCCTTCGGAGGCTGGAAGGCCTCGTTGTTCGGTGACTCGCCGATCTATGGCCCCGAGGGCATCAGGTTCTACACGCGGCCCAAGGTCGTCACGTCGCGCTGGCCGGAGCCCACGGACAGTGCCATCGACCTGGGGTTCCCCTCCACGCGGTAACCGACGGTGCGGTCCGATCCACTGTCGCTCGGACCTCAGGAGGTGAACACGGGGAGCTGCTCCCATCCCCGGACGGTCGAGGTCCGTGCCTGGGTCGCGTTGTCGTAGTCGATCTCCCAGTCCGGAAACCGATTGAGCACCTCGTCCAGAGCCACCCGGCCCTCGAGCCGGGCGAGGGCAGCACCCAGGCAGAGGTGAATGCCGAAGCCGAAGCTCAAGTGCCGGCCTATCTCTCGGTGGATGTCGAACCGGTCGGCGTCGGGGAAGTGCCGGTCGTCCCGGTTGCCTGATCCGTTCAGCAGCACCATGACGCTGCCTTCGGGGACGATCGTCCCGTGGTGCTCGGCTTCGTGAGCGACGTACCGAGCCTGCACCGGTGACGGCGCCTCGTAGCGCAGGATCTCCTCAATCGCATTGGGGACGAGCGATCGGTTCGTGCGCGATCTCCCGCCGCTGGTCGGGATGTTCGCCGAGGAGCTTGCCGGTCCATCCGATGAGCCGCGTCGTGGTCTCGTTCCCGGCGCCGGCCAGCAGGGCGACGATGTTGAGGACCTCGTCGCGACGAAGTTGGCGGGTGGTGCCCGTTTCATCCTCGAACTCGGCGTTGAGGAGCTGGGTCATGAGGTCGTCCGACGGATGCTCGCACGCCAGTCGATGTACTCGGCGAAGAGCTCGGCTCTGGTCTTCGGAGCGCCCCGGCAACGGGGATCTCCTGACCCTCCTCAATCCGGAGACCCTCGTCGAGCTGGTCGCGGATGGCCTCTTGGTCCGCTTCGGGGATGCCCAGCAGGTAACCGATCGTCCGCATGGGCATCTGCGCGCCGAGATCACCGATGAAGTCGAAGTGACCCCGATCCGACCAGGGGATCGAGTGAACGCTTGCAGAACTCGCGGACCTTCGGCTCGAGTTGGGTGATGCGCCTCGGCGTGAAGACGCGGGACATCAAGGAGCGATGGATGTGATGGATCGGGGGATCCTCGAAGAGGATCACGCCCGAAGGGATGTCGATCTCGGCTCGGATGAGCTCGAGGATCGACCCGCGGCCCGAACGGTAGCCGTCCCAGTCGAGCAGGCACCGGTCGACGTCCTCGTACCGGCTCAGCGCGAAGAAGTCGAACTTCTCGTTGTAGTAGAGCGGCGCCTCGTCACGCAGGCGCTTCCAGACCGGGTAGGGATCTGCGTCGATCTCGAAGTCGTAGGGGTCGTAGTACACCTCATCGTTGCTGGCCAACGGCAATTTCCCGACCTCTTCCCCTCGTGATGACGACGCCCGGGCCGCGGGACCGACCGACCGATTCTCAAATGTTGACGTCAAAGTCAATAATACAGTAGCCTGAGGAGCCACAGAATCCGATTCTGACCGGCACACGGTCAATGAATAAGTTGGAGCACATGTCCAGAATCTGCGACTTCCCCGTCTTCGACGCCGACAACCACCTGTACGAGACGCGGGATGCGTTCACGCGTCACCTGCCCGAGAAGTACAAGAACGCCATCAAGTACGTCGAGGTCGACGGGCGGACCAAGATCACGATCCGGGGACTGATCAGCGACTACATCCCCAACCCCACCTTCGACGTGGTGGCCCGACCCGGCGCCCAGGAGGAGTACTTCCGGAACGGGAACCCCGAGGGCAAGTCCTACCGCGAGTTGGTGGGCGAGCCGATGCGTTCCATCCCGGCCTTCCGTGAGCCGGGGCCGCGGGTCGAGCTGATGGACGAGCTCGGCATCGATCGGACCCTCATGTTCCCGACGCTGGCGAGCCTCCTCGAGGAGCGCATGCGGGACGATCCCGAGCTCACCCACGCGGCCATCCATTCGCTCAACGAGTGGCTCTACGACCAATGGTCCTTCAACTACGAGGACCGCATCTACTCGACGCCGGTGATCACCCTTCCCATCGTCGAGAAGGCGATCGAGGAGCTCGAGTGGGTGCTCGAGCGCGGCGCCAAGACCGTGCTCATCCGTCCTGCACCGGTGCCGGGATACGGGGGGTCTCGCTCGTTCGCCTTCGAGGAGTTCGACCCGTTCTGGCAACGGGTGGTCGACGCCGACATCCTGGTGTCGATGCACGCCTCGGACAGCGGCTACGCCCGCTACGTGGGCGACTGGACCGGTCCGACGGAGATGCTGCCCTTCCGCACTGGACTCCTTCCGAGCGGTGACGATGGGAAAGCGCGCCGCCGAGGACACGGCGGCAGCGATGACCTGTCATGGGTTGCTGACGCGCTTCCCGACGCTGCGGATCGCGTTCATCGAGAACGGAGCCAACTGGGTACTGCCCTTCCTCGAGCACCTCGAGGACGTGTACACGAAGATGCCGCAGGCATTCCCCGAGAATCCGGTCGATGCCTTCAAGCGGAACGTCTACATCAGCCCGTTCCACGAGGACGACATCGAGACGCTTGCCGGGGTGCTCGGCACCGACCATCTCCTCTTCGGGTCGGACTACCCACATCCCGAAGGTCTGGCCGAGCCGTGCAGCTACCTCGACCATCTGCCGAAGACATTCTCCGACGAGGACGTGGCGAAGATCATGGGCGGCAATCTCGCCAACATCATGCGGGTCGGAGTGACCGTCTGACGTATTCGGGCACCCCCCGGCCCGTCATCGCTTGCGGGGGCTGCTCTCAGCTTGCGTTCGTGCGTTGCGCTCTGTCGGCGCGCTGATCGGTCAAGCCCAACGCGTTCACAAAGAGCCGCGTCAGCTGATCCACCGCCTTGTCCATGCTGCATGTCACCGCTCCCTGGACCAGCCACATTTCGGGGAACCGACTGGTCATCGCGCCGAGCGCGGCGGAGGCAATTTCGGGATCCAGGTCAGGGTCGGCCAGCCCGTGCTCCTGCAAGCTCCGGATTGAGGCGGCAACCTGTTGGGAGTAGCGCGCATGGCGCTCCATCCGCAAGGCGCTCACCTCCTTGTCGTAGCGGGACATCTGTTCGATCACCCCGATGATCCGAGCCTCACGCCGGTAGCTTTCGAGGTGCCGGCGCAGCGCTTCTCGGAGCCGGTCCTGTGGCGTGGCCCGGGACTCAGGGTCGAGAATCACCCCACCCAAGTGGTTCGACGAGCTTCTGTTCGACCGAGACCGCGACCTCACGGAAGATCTCTTCCTTGGAGTCGAAGTAGTGATAGAAGGACCCGTGAGAGAGACCGGCCCGCTCGGCGATGTCCGAGATCCGCCCCTCGAGGAAACCGTCCTCCTCGAAGATCTCTTTGGCCGCCTCCAGCAGTCGCACCCTCGTCCGAGTGCCCTTCAACGAGCGAGGACCGTTCGGCCGCTCGCTCTCGGCCGAGGCTGATGTCGGCAACCGATCTCCTTCCCGAATGGGCGTCACCTGCCGCGACGGGGTAACGCCCGAGGTCAGCGCACCATTTAAGCAAAGAATGGGAGGTCGAGGTCAGCTTCGAGCTCCGGCACGGTCACGGTCCGCTGGTCATCGTGACCCGGCATGCGGCGAGGTCTCGACAGAACACGACGGTGCATGAACTTGCAGGTATCGTCCGGACCTTGAACTGAGTATCCGGAGGCTCCGTTGCACCTACTCGACACCCTTTCGCCCTCGTCAGCAAATACGGCCCTGCTGCTGGCACGCGTCGTCCTCGGTGCCGTCTTCATCGCCCACGGCGTCAATCACATCTTCGGAGGCGGGAAGATCGCCGGGACGGCCCGCTGGTTCGATGGACTCGGGATGCGGCCGGGGATCGTCCATGCCTGGTTCGCCAGCATCACCGAAGTGGGCGCGGGTGCCTTGCTGGTGCTGGGTCTCCTGACGCCGCTGGCCGGCGCAGGAGTGGTCGGCGTGATGCTGGTCGCCTGGATCACGAATCACCTGAAGAACGGTTTCTTCATCTTTCGTCCTGGGGAAGGTTGGGAATACGTGATGGTGCTGACCATGCTCGGCATCACCGTGGGTACTCTCGGCCCGGGGCAGTGGAGTGTCGACGACCACATACACACCCTGACCCGGCTGTGGGGTTGGCCGGGATTCGTCATCTCGCTCGGTGGTGGTGCCGTCGGGGCCGCGCTGCTGCTCGTGACCAGCTGGCGACCGAAGCGGGATGATCAGTTGTCGAAGTGACGGAGTACTTCCTCGCCGAACGACCGTGAGCGTTTCGGGAGGACCGAAGTCGCAAAACCACACGTAGACCCGCTCCACACCCCGCTGCACCAGTGACCCGAAATGGTCGATGAGCTCGGGGGCGGTGCCGACGACCGGCGTGGCACCGAAGCGCCGCCGAGCTCGTTCGGTCACCTCGTCGCGTTGGTTCTCGAACGGCACCACGGCGACCTGAATCTGGAGCGAGCAGCGGGCGCTTCCTGAGAATTCGCGCATCTGGTCCAGCCGGTCGAGGATCCCGATGTGCACGTTCCACCAGTCAGCGTACGCCGCCACCAGTTCCATGGTGCGCCTCCCGGCGCCCCCGATGACGATCGGTATCTTTCCCAGTGGCCCCGGCTGCTGCTGGGCGCCGTGCAGCTGGAAGTGCTCACCGTCGTAGTCGACGACCTCCCCGCGCCACAGCGCCAGCATGATTTCGAGCGATTCTCTGAGCCGACCGATCCGAGCCGTCGGTTCGGACGATCCGATCCCGAACGCTTCCAACTCGCTCGGCACCGAACCCCAGCCGATGCCGAGTTCGAACCGGCCGCCCGAGGCGTGATCAACGGTCACCGCCTCGCGGGCGAGCAGCGCTGGGTGTCGGAACGAGTCGCAGAGGACGAGGGAACCGACCCGGAGACGGTCGGTGTGTGCCGCGAGCCAGGCATTCGCCGTCATCGGCTCGAACATCGGCGTGCTCTCGGCACCGGGAGGCGCCAGGTGGTCCATGCCCGCGATCCCGGAGAAGCCGGCCGCCTCGGCGGCGCGAGCCCGCTCGACCATCTGGTCCATCGTCATGCGCATCTGGGGGAGGTAGACCCAGAACTCGAGTGCTGCAGTCATCGGCCGTTGAACCTACTCTGGGCTCGGAACGAGTCGGTGCAATCCGATGCGGACCGGAGTGGAGGGAAGGAAAATCGTGAGGGCCGTGCGAAGCGTCGAGGGAGGCGTGGCGGTCGTCGAGCTCGACGAACCGCCCGGTATCGGCAACGCCACGTGGGTCTGGGACGAATACGGTGGCGGCCGTGACCTAGCGGGAGACCCCTACGCCGTTCCGATGCACGCCACGAGCCTGAAGGGTCTCCCTCCGGCACTCGTGGTGCTCGCCGGCTGGGACCTGCTGCGGGACGAGGGTCGCGCCCACGCCGCCCGGCTCAGAGCGGACGGCGTCGACGTGGACGAGGTGTGCTATCCCGGCCAGCCGCACGGGTTCATCAACCATGGGTTTCCCGCCGCGGCGCCCGTCTGGGAGCAGATCGGCGCTTGGCTGCGGTCTCTCCTCGGCGCGAGCGCAGCATGACCGGATCGCCGCCGCCGCCGCTGCACCTGCCTGCCCGCGACATCCCGATCCCCACCTCGGTGAGCCCCGAGGCGCAGGCCGTGCTGGCGATGCCGCCCATGGAAGCGGTGGAGTACCCCGAACTCGACGACGTGGAGGGGTGGCGGGCCATGATCGCCGCGTACGACGAGACGGTGGCCGCCCTGCTGGCAGAGAGGTCCCGGGGCGCCCCGGTGACGACGGAGCTGGTCGATCTCGACGGATTGGGTGTGTATGTCATCGTTCCGGATGGTCTGGCTGACGATGACCGGCGCGTGTTCCTCGACATCCACGGCGGTGCGTTCATTTACGGCCGCGGCGAGTCCTGCCGCGCCATGGGCATCAGTTCGGCGTCTCGTGTCGGCGCACGGGTATGGGCCGTCGACTACCGCATGCCCCCCGATCACCCGTTTCCGGCGGGGCTCGACGACTGCATGCGTACCTACCGCGCCCTGCTCGAGGAGTATCGCCCCGAGGAGATCATCGTGGGTGGCGCCTCAGCCGGGGGCAACCTTGCCGCCGCCCTCGTCCTGCGGGCGCGCGACGAGGGGATGCCGCCGCCTGCTGCCGTCGTGCTCCTCACGCCCGGCAGCGACCTGACCGGGTCCGGTGATTCGTTGCAGACCAATCTCGGACTCGACCCCCTTCTGCGAGGGAACGGGAAGCCGGCCTTCCTCCTCTACGCGGCCGGTCGGGACCTCAGGGATCCGTACATCTCACCGCTCTTCGGCGACTTCACCAAGGGGTTCCCGCCCACGATACTCACCACCGGCACCCGCGACATGCTGCTCTCGGACACGGTCCGCCTGCACCGTGCGCTGCGCGTCGCGGGGATCCCCGCCGACCTTCACGTCACCGAGGCCGCCGGTCACGGTGGTTTCTTCGGCATGGCTCCAGAGGACGAGGAGGTCATGCGCGAGATCCGTCGCTTCGTGGACAGACACTGGAAGGCGAAGGCGGACGGATCGAGACCGGACGCCTGACCGGCCGCCTTCGAGGGCCGGCGAGGCGATCGCCACCACCCGGCCGGCGTCGGACACCGGTCCCTGAGGTGGAACCCGGCAGCCGGCTGTCGCGACGCTGACCGATCGGTGGTGTGATGCCGCCGAATACGTCTACCCGGAGAGCGTGCTCGTTCCCGCGATGTCGTGACCGCAGAACGGCTTCGACGAGACCGGCGTGAACCCTGTCTTCCCCGCCTTCACGACCCAGGCGCAGTTCGCCGGGTCGTGCCCGAAGATCGTCGAGTAGTTGACCGTGATCGGAAGCAGCCCGTTCCCGTTGTAGGCCTTGAGGCTGCGCAGGTCCTTGATCACCGCCGGCCGGGTGGGGTTGGCGCCGGCCATCTGCAGTCCCTTGATCATGAGGTCAGCCCCGAGCCACGATTCGGTCTGACCGAAGGTCGCGAACTGGGTCTTGCTGAAGTGGGCGTACTTCTCCATCGCGGCCTGCATCTGCTGGGTGCCTGCGTTGGGCAGCGACCACGGGCGGAAGGCGCTCAGGAAGTAGTCGCCCTGCAGGGTCGACCACACGGGCGAGTTGATCACGTCTGGTTCGTAGCCGGTGGCGAACAAGGTGGCCTTGAGCTTCACGCCGGCCTGCTTGAGTGCCGTGGCGAGGGCGAAGTTCGAGTTGTTGTCCATGCTCGGCGTCATCGCATCGACACCATTTTGCTTCGCGATCAGCGCAGTCGAGGTGAAGTTCGCGCCGCCGAACGGGATCGACGTGTCCTCGACGCCGACCTTGCCACCGGCGGCCTTGAACGCCTCCGCGGCTCCTCTGGCCGCGCCGGCGGACGACGGCGAAATTCCGTAGCCGTACGTCCCGATGACGGTGCCACCATGGCTCTTCAGGAAACTTCCGACCAGGGTGTTGACCGGGGACTTGGGGTCGGTGCTGCCGTGATCGGACGCGAACATGTTGGTGAAGGGCTGCGTGCCCCACTCCGGACCGTCGTCGTACGAGCCGGTCACCGGGACGCCCTGTTGGTTCGGGATCTTGTCGGCGAGGAAGAAGAGCGGACTCTGCGAGACGATGCCGAAGGCGCCCTTCGACAGGGCGTCCTGGAGCGCCGTTGCGATGACGGTCGGGCTGGTCTGGTCGTCGATCACCAGCGGCACCAGCTTGTGCCCGTTCACTCCTCCCATGGCGTTCTGCTCGTCGATCCGCGCGATGAAGCCCGACTGCGACCCGCGTCCTGGGACGCGCCGGCACCGGTGAGCGAGCTGACGTACGCCAAGGTGATGGGCGAGCCCGAGGCCGATGCCTCGGTGGCAGCGACACCCGATGCGGCCGTGAGAAGCCCGATGAGCCCGGTCATGGCGACCGAGAGCGTCAACAACCGAAACTGCTTCATGTTTCCTCCCCGGAACGAGATGTTCCTTTGCATGGAGAGTGGCATCACACTCGGAGGCCACTCCTTGGAGCTACGCGGGCGCCAACCGCCAGGTGGCGGAGCGTAGCGATCCGCAGACCCAGATTTCGGTCACCTTCCTCGATGAGAGACACCCCCCATCCGAGAAGAGCCCCCGTCGTATGGGCGCTGACCTGGGTCACGATGAGTGCGGGCACCGGGGCCCGACGAGAAGGGTCGGCGTGCATCGGCACCGTTCACGACACCGATGCGGAGGTCGGTTCCGCATCGCCGAGGTAGCGGTCGATGACCTCTTCGCCTGCATCCGACGCCAGGCCGGCCCAGCCGACTCGGCCACGCGTGAGGATCACGCACGTGTCGGCCAGTGACAGAGCCCGGTGCACGAATTGCTCACTCAAGACGATCGTGACGCCCGCCTGACGCGTTGTCTCGAGGCTCTGGAACACCGCTTCGACGATCTGCGGCGCCAAGCCGAGGGACATCTCGTCCGCAATGATCAGCTTGGGGAGGACCGCCACCGCCCGGGCCAGGGCGAGCATCTGCTGTTCTCCACCCGACAGGCTGCCCGCCGATTGTGACTTCCGGGAACCCAGCACCGGGAAGAGCTCGATGGCCCGATCGATGGCGGGAGCCCGCTCGGCACGCTTCTCCTGCGCCACCGCCATCTTCAGGTTGTCGATGACGGTGAGGCCGGGGAAGATGCCGCGACCCTCGGGGATGTAGGTGAGGCCGAGTTTGCGAATGCGATGCGCCGGTTTGCCGGTGATGTCGTGGCCGTCGAAGAAGACGTGTCCCGCCGAAGGCGGTACCAGGCCCGAGACGGTGCGCGCCAGGGTGCTCTTCCCGGCTCCGTTGGCCCCCAGCACGGCCAGCACCGATCCCGGAGCGACGTCGGCCGAGACGCCGAAGAGCGCCTGCGAGGTCCCGTAGTGCACGTCGAGGCCTTCGACCCTGAGGATGGGCTCGCTCATGCTTCGACGGTCCCGACTTCGTCGCTCGGCGCCACCGGCGGTCGGCTGTCGACGTCCTCGTCGTCGCCGAGGTAGGCGGCCCGCACCAACGGGTCCTTGCGGATCGCCTCGGGGCAGTCCGCCGCAATGCGCTCACCGAAGTCGAGCACGAAGATCCAGCTCGAGAGGGCGAGGACCGCTGCGACGTCATGCTCCACCAGCAAGAGCGACACTGCGCTGGTCGGCCTTCTCCACCACCCGCTGGAAGACGGTCAGCAGGCCCTCGGAACCCTTCATGTCCAGCCCGGAGAGCGGCTCGTCCAGCAGGATCACCTGCGGGTCGGCCGCCAGCGCCCGGCCGACCTCGACGAGTCGGCAGATCCCGAGCGGCAGCGCCGCCACCGGCGCCTTGGCCACTCGGGTCAGATTGAGCAGTTCGAGGAGACCGTCCACACGCTCGCTCTCCGCACGAGAGGGCGGCCGCAGGAAACGAGGGTCGATCATGTCGCGCCACAGCCGCCGCCGCTCGAAGCGCACCCGGTAGGCCAGCACGAGGTGCTCGCGCACGGTCAGTCCCAAGAAGAGCTCGGGCTGTTGGAAGGTGCGGGCCAGGCCTCGTCTGGCGCGTGCCTGGGGAGTGGCATTCGTGACGTCCTCGCCCCGGAGCCAGACACGCCCGGCCGTGGGTCGTTGGAGCCCGGACAGCACGCCGAGCATCGTGGTCTTCCCGGCACCGTTGGGTCCGACGAGCCCCGCGATGCTGCGCGGGGCGACATCGAGATCGACGTCCGAGAGCGCCCGCAAACCCCCGAACTGGACGGTGATCCCTCGTGCCGAGAGCACGGGCACCGCGGTGACCGCTTCGGCCTCGGACACCGTCACGGCACCTTCTCCGCCATGACGCCGCCGTCTCGGGACGCCGGCGACGCTTCCGTTGGCCACGGCGGCATCCGGGGAGAGTGCATCGGCGAACACCGGCGTCGGCTGGCGATCCGCGATCCGCAGCAGCCAGCTGCGGAACGAGCGGCTCAACTCGGCCAGCGTGCCTTCGGGGTATCTGGCCGCCGAGATGGCGCCGAGGCCGAAGAAGATCGGCAGGTAGTTGCCGATCGACGTCGGCAGGTAGTGCTGAATCAGTGCGGGCAGCATCACGAAGGACAGTGCGCCCAGCAGCGCCGCCGCCGTGGAGCGAATGCCGAAGGTGACCACGACCGCGAGCCAGACGATACCGATGAAGGTGGCGAAGTCGGCCGGCACGATGGTGGTCTGCTGCACAGCCAAGCAGCCCTCCCCCGATGCCGGCGACCAGAGCGCCGAGCGCGGCGACCGTCACCTTCATCTGCACGACGCTCACGCCGGTCGTCCTGGCACCCGAATCGCTCCAGCGCACTGCGTTCATGGCGAGGCCGGAAGTCGAGCGGCGGAAGTTCACGATGAACAGCGCGATGATGAAGAACACCACCAGGCACACGTAGGCGAAGGCGCGGTCGGAGGTGGCGAAGCTCGGACGGTTGATCGACAGCCCCAACCCGCTGTTGGCGAACTGGGGCAGGGTGAAGACCAGGTTCTCCACGATCAGCCCGAACGTGAGGGTGACGAGGGCGACGTAGAGGTCCCCGAGGCGGATGCTGAGCAGGCCGACGATGAGTCCGATGACCATGGCGACCACACCGCCGGCCAGGACGGCAACCAGCACGGGCCAGCCGTGGTTGGTGGCCAACTCGGCGGTGGTGAAGGCGCCGATCCCGGCGAAGGTGATCTGGCAGAGCCACAGCATGCCGCCCTCCCCGGTGACCAGCGTCCAGGAAAGGAAGATCACCGCGAAGGCAAAGGCCTGGGCCATGACCCCGACCCAGTAGCCCTGGAGGACGAGTGGGAGCAGGGACACGACGACGATGAGCAGCAGTGGCCCCGCATACTTGCTGATCAGGCTGAGGGAGCCCGTCTCGAGTGCGCTCGTGGTGGAGCCGGCCAGCTTGCTCTCGCCCTGCGGAGTGATGGCCCGGTCCAGGGCACCACCGACGCGCTCGATCTCACCGACGCGTCCACGCCGCACGAGGTTGTAGAGCAACACCAGGGCGATGACGATGAACGGGATGGCGTCGATGACCTCGGCCGTCCATTGACTGTTCGACGGGAGGTAGCGCTGGGCCAGCGAAGTGGCGATGCCCATGAGCAGCCCGACCCCCACGGCGATCGGCAGGCTGCGCATCTTCGCCGCGATGACGGCGGCGAACGCCGCCGCGACGAGGAGGGTGAACTGTCCCGCGTCGAGGCCGATGCCGGGGGCGGCCAGGACTCCCGTCAAGCCGGCGAAGAAGACGCTGACGGCCCACACGCCGGCGGACACCAGCTCGGGGTTCGTCCCCGAGAGGTCCGTCATGGCCGGCGAGTCGACCATGGCCCTCACCTTGAGTCCGACCTCCGTGTAGCGCAGGACGAGGGCACCGATGACCACGGTCGCCACGACGCAGATGTAGACGATGATCTGGTCGAGCGTCACGGGAACGCCGAGGAACTGGTAGACGTGCACGGGCTCGGGAGCGAGCCCTGGCGCCTGGAGGATTGCCCCGCGTGCCGAAGATCACCGTTGCGATCCCGGGGATGGCCACCAGCAGTCCGATGGTGGCCACGACCTTGATGAGAGGGGAGCGGAACCTCAGGAACCGGAAGAGGATCGCGTAGAGGAAGATCCCCATCAGGGGCGCGGCGATCCCGATGGACACGATCGCCGCGGTGGCGATCGACCAGTTCTGCTGGGTGTGGAGGTAGTAGTAGAGGCGGGCGATGAAGAAGGCCATCGCACCGAAGGCGAAGTTCAGGATGCCCGACGAGGTGTAGGTGATGACCAGGCCGGCCGACGCGATGGCATAGATCCCACCGAGTGCGAGCCCGGCAATCACGAATTCGAGCATCCGGCGCCCCCTTTGCAGCGCAGCAGCGCATTCCTATTCAGTTCTGCCGTGCGGCGCCTCTGTGCGCCGTGCCCCGTACCGCAGCAGCCCGCCGCAGTTCGCACGTTTGGCCAGGTGAAGCACACTATGTGCGCGGCCCTCACCAGCGCGGGTCACTATAACCGAAGATCCCCGGACGGCCAATGGCGTTCTGGTTTTTGGATATGTCACTTCTGGCCCTCCGGTGGGGTGGGGAAGGGCCTTGCTCCAGGGAGGAGTGCCGGCCGGACCTGACGGGCCGTCAGGCTTTTCGTACCGAGTGGTACTGGACAATTCACACCCGCCGACGGTACGCCGGGTCATTCTGGCAGAGCGTGGTTCTCCAATCCGATCAGGAGGCTCTTCTGGGACACCCGGCGCAGAGCCGCAGATCAAGAGCCGTGTCGTGTCGATCGGCGCCCATCTCGATCAGTCGTCTGAGGTCCTATACAAGAGGACAGTCTGCTATACGCTCGTGTCGAACCATGCCCGAACGGGGGTCCGCGATGGGTGACCTGGCTGTGCGAACCGAAGGCTTGACGAAGCGCTTCGGCGAGGTGGTGGCGCTCGACCATCTCGACTTCGAGGTCGCGCCGGGGGAGGTGGTCGGCTACCTCGGCCCCAACGGCGCCGGCAAGACGACGACGATCCGTCTCATGCTGGGCCTCGCGCAGCCGTCGGCGGGGCGCTGCGAGATCTTCGGCCTCGACAGCCAGGCCAGCCCGGTGGAGGCGCACCGGCGCCTCGCCTACGTGGCCGGGGAGGCCAACCTGTGGCCTTCGCTGACCGGTGCCGAGTCGCTGCACCTCCTCGGGAGGATCCACGGCCAGGTCGACGAGGCCTACCGCGACGAATTGATCACCCGCTTCGACCTCGATCCGGACAAGAAGGTGAGGGCGTATTCCAAGGGGAACCGCCAGAAGGTCGTCCTCATCGGCGCGTTGATGGTCCGTCCCGACCTGCTCGTGCTCGACGAACCGACGAGCGGTCTCGATCCGCTCATGGAGCAGGCCTTTCGCTCCTGCATCCGAGAAGCCCGTGATCGGGGTCAGTCCGTCTTCCTCTCGTCGCACATCATGAGCGAGGTCGAAGCACTGTGTGATCGGGTGGGCATCCTGCGGGAGGGGAAGCTGGTCGAGTCGGGCACGTTGGACGACATGCGCCACCTCAGCGCGGTCCGCGTCGAGGCGACCTTCGATGGACCCGTACCCGACGTCTCGAGGGGTCCGGGAGTCAGTTCGGTGACGACAGACGGGCATGTCCTCCGTTGCCAGGTCCGCGGCTCGGTCGCGCCGCTCCTGAAGATGCTGGCGGAGGCCGGCGTCACCAAGCTCCTGATCAGCGAGCCGTCGTTGGAGGAGCTGTTCCTGGCCCAGTACGGCGGGACCGTCGTGGGACCGGCCGTGGTGCGTCACGATGCAGGCTGACCTCGCCCTCGGGCAACCGGTCCGCCTGGAGCGGCATCCGGGCACGGTGGTCGGCCGGCTCACCGCGTCGAGGGCCGTTCGCTCCGGGATCCTGTGGGGTCTCATCTTCGGCGTTTCCATTGCGTCGTCCGAGATCAGCTACACGACGATCTACAAGACCCAGGCCGAGCGTGACGCGCTCGCCGCCGCCTACGGCTCGAACAAGGCGACCAGCGCACTGTTCGGTCCGGCGCCGCAACTCCAGACGGTGGCGGGCTTCACCGTCTTCAAGATCTCCATGACGCTCATGATCCTCGGCGCCGTGTGGGGGCTGCTCCTCAGCACCAAGTTGCTGCGCGGCGAGGAGGACGACGGGCGGTGGGACCTGCTGGCGGCGGGGCAGACCACCCGGCGGGGCGCGGCCGCACAGGGACTGGTCGGCCTGGGCGCCGGCCTCTTCGTGCTGTGGGCGGTCACCGCGGTCATCGCGGTGCTCTCCGGCCGGAGCTCGAGCGTAGCCATCGCGGCCGGGCCCACCCTCTACTTCGCCCTGGCCATGGTGGCGACCGGCTGCATGTTCCTCGCCGTCGGCGCGCTCACGAGCCAGCTGGCGGGGACCCGCCGCCAGGCCGCCTCCTTCGCCGCCGTCTTCCTCGGGGTGGCGTACGCCATCCGGATGATCGCCGATGCCGGCGTCGGCCTGCACTGGCTGATCTGGGTGAGCCCTCTCGGCTGGGTCGAGCAGCTCCAACCCCTGACGGCGCCCCGTCCGGCGGCCCTGGTGCCCATCCTCATGTTCACTCTGGTGGTCGCCGCCGGCGCGGTGCTCCTCGCCGGTGCCCGGGACGTCGGGGCCGGCATCCTGCCGGACCCGGCGCACGCCATGCCGCATCTGCGGCTGCTCTCGGGGCCGACGGGCCTCGCCATCCGGATGATGCGGGCCACCGTCCTCGGCTGGGGCGTCGCCATCGCGCTCTCGGCGTTCCTCTACGGCCTCATCGCCAAGTCCGCCAGCGCGACGATCACGGGCTCGTCGGTGAAGGAGGTGTTCAACAGGCTCGGCGCCACCGGGAACGGCGCCGAAGCCGTCCTCGGCGTGTGCTTCCTCATCGAAGCCGTGCTGCTCGCCTTCGTCGCAGCGGGCCAGGTCACCCTGGCCCGGTCGGAGGAGTCCGAGGGACAGGCTGGACCACATCGTGGCGCGACCGGTCTCACGTGCGTCGTGGCTGGGCGGCCGCCTGGCCGTGGCCGTGATCGTCCTCCTGCTCGGCGGTGTCGCCGCCGGGGTCTTCGGCTGGCTCGGTGCCTCGAGCGAGCACGCCGGCGCGAGCTTCACGAGCCTGCTCGAGGCCGGGGTGAACCTCGTGCCCCCGGCGATCACGATCCTCGGCCTGGGCGTCCTGGCCTTCGGCGTCCGGCCTCGGACGACCTCGGTCGTGGTCTACGGGTACCTGGCGTGGTCGCTCCTGTTGGTGATCGTGGGAAGCATCGGCGCCGTCGATCACTGGGTGCTCGACACGTCGGTCTTCCACCAGATGGCGTCCGCGCCCGCGGTACCGCCGCGGTGGGAGGCCAACGCGCGTCATGACCGGCGTCGGCGTGGCGGCGGCGCTCGTCGGCGGCCTGTGCTTCCGGCGCCGGGACCTGCAGGGAGCATGACGGTGCAGCTCGCCGAGACGACTCCCGCGATGAGTGGCCCCATCGACGAGGGCGGCGTCGCGTTCGAGGACCTCACCGCCCGGGCGCGCATTCGTGAGGCGGCCCTCAGGCACTTCGCCGAGGAGGGCTACGAGCGGGCGACCATCCGGGCCATTGCGCGGAGCGCCGGAGTCTCACCCGGGCTGCTGCGCCATCACTACGGGTCGAAGGGGGACTTGCGCACGGCGTGCGACGACTACGTCTTCGAGACCCTGCACCGGGTGAACGGACAGTTGCTCGAGGATCCGGGCGCCGGGGCACGCACCCGGGCGCTGACGAAGCGGTTCGGGCGCTACGTGGCGCGCTCGCTGGCCGACGGCTCGGCGTCGGCGGGGCCGATCTTCGACGAGATGGTGTCGATGACCGAGCAATGGCTGAGCCGAGCCGACGCCGCGCGTTCGGATCCCTCTGCGATCGACCGCAGGATGCGCGCCGCCGTCGTGACCGCCATGGCCATCGGTATCCCGCTGCTGCACGACCACGTGTCGCGGGCGATCGGTGCCGACATCTTCGAACCGGAGGGGGACCGGCTCGTCGCCCTGGCACTGCTCGACATCTATTCCCACGAGCTGATCGATGCGCGCACGGCAGCCGCGGCGAGCGTGGGGTTCGGCGAGCCGCCGGCGTAGAGCCGTCGCACGGCCCGTTCCGTGTCGAGAGAGTTAGCCACGAGACAGATCGGTGAAGACGAGCAGAACGGCAAGGAACCTCGTGCCGTTTCGTTGACTTCCGACTGCCCGCCGTACGGTTCCGCGGGTGCCGGGGGCCTCAGCGGTTCCACGACGAAGGAGTTCATCGTGCCCACAATGACTGAGGCGGACAGGACGACCAAGAACTGCCATGACGCGGCGCGGGAAGGTGCCGAGGGCATGCCGAGAGCGTCGAAGGCCGGCGGCGATCGCCCGCACGCAGGCCGAGGAGACGTTCAAGCAGGGTGAGAAGGCCGCACGGGTACTGCGGGATCAGGCCGTCGCCTCCAGAAGGCGGTCGAGGATCTGGGTCTGTCCGTTCTCTCGACGATCAGCGAGGTCGCGGTCCGTTCATGCCGAAGCTCCCGGCATCATGCCGACGGGGAATCTCAACCTTCTGGTGAAGTCCGGGTTCGATATCGCAGAGCAGATTCACTCTTCGTTGACAATTCGCGACATCTGCTGCCGATCGCCCTGCGCCACCCGATGTTGGGGTCTTGGGGTCACCGCACCCTTCATCAGGTGGTCACCGCCACCTGATGAAGTCGTCCGCTCAATCCGACGTGCGCGAACGACGAGCCGATCGTGTGGGATGATCACCGACCGACAATCCACGGGATCCCGGACCTACAATGGGGGAACGGAATGAGAGCGTCGACTCTCGGTGTTGCCTCGGTCCGCGGTAGCGCTCTACGACGGGATTTCGCGGAAGTGGGACTGTGCAGACGAACACCATCGAAGCCTCGCCCGAGGACTTCGGCGTCCTGGCCCGCCAGGTTCGAGAAGCCGGGCTGCTCAACCGTCGCTTCGGTTACTACGGCGCCAAGATCCCCCTGACGGTCGGCGCGTTCGGCGCCGGGTTCGCCGGTTTGATCCTGCTGGGGAATTCCTGGTTCGCGCTCGCCATCGCCGCGTTTCTCGGGCTGATGTTCACCCAGCTCGGCTTCGTGGGGCACGACGCGGGCCACCAAGAGGTGTTCCGCTCCCGCCGGGCCAACCGGCTCTTGGGTTTCGCCGTCGGCAACGTGTTGATCGGAATGAGCTTCGGCTGGTGGGTGCCCAAGCACAGTGCGCACCACGCGCATCCCAACGAGATCGGGCGTGATCCCGACATCGGCGACGGACCTCCGGGCCCGGCGACGGTCGACGGAGCGGGTGTCACGGGGGGCCGCCTGGCTCGTGCGATGGATCGTTGGCGCGCCCCACTGTTCTTCCCGCTCATGGTCCTGCGCAGCACGGGCATCTACGTCCTGAGCGTCCAGAGGCTCATCCGTGAGCGTGACCGCGCCGCCGTCGTGGAGGGCGCCCTCCTGGCACTGCACGTCGCGCTGTACCTGACGTGTGTCTTCTGGGTCCTGTCCCCCCTGAAGGCGGTGGCCTTCATCGCGGTCCAGCAGGCGGTCTTCTCGGTCTACCTCGGCTGCAGCTTCGCCCCCAACCACAAGGGCATGCCCATCGTCGATCCGGAGGCGGGCCTGAGCTTCGTCCGCCGCCAGGTGATCACGTCCCGGAACATCGCTGGAGGCAGGTTCACCAACCTGCTGCTGGGTGGGCTCAACTACCAGATCGAGCACCACCTCTTTCCGAGCATGCCCCGGCCCAACCTCGCCGCGCCCAGGGGATCGTCAGGGCCTTCTGCCTCGAGAACGATCTCGGGTACGTCGAGGACAGCCTGATCGGTTCCTACCGCCAGACGCTGCGCTCACTACGCGGGGCCGTGACCGTGGGCATGGCGCCGAGGCCCGTGGGCGTCCCGGCCTGAGTCCGGCCGGCGACCGGCGGCGGGGGAGTCCCGCCGCCGCCGGTCACGCCGGAACGGTCAGCCGCTCGATGACGACGACGACAGGCTCTTGGGTGGGACCGACGTCGGCCCCGTGTACTTCTTGATCGGGCCGGGGCCGGCGTTCGTCACCTGGACGGGCCCGACGGCGACGCCGCCGATCCAGCTGCCTGTCGGCGTCACTGCGGGCGGGGCCGAGCTCTGCAGCTTGACGACCTCCTCACCGAGGTAGCCGAAGTGTACGGAGCTCGAGTAGGCCAACGGCACGAAGCCGGGGGTCACGAACTTCCTGCCGCTGGTGTTGATGGCATTGATCAGACTCTGCCGGGTGAGGTTCTTCCCGGCCTTCTGGAGTGCCTGCACGAACGTGTAGGCCAATGCCACGCCGTACTGCGTGTTCCCGTCCAGCCCGGACTTGGCGTAGAGCGATGGCGCGTACTGCTGCAGGATGTTCTTCTCGGCCTGCACCCACGGGTTGGCCGTGTCCGACTCGGGTGCGAAGTACGCGGTCGTGATCACCCCGTTCAGCAGGCCGCTGGCGGCCGCCACCTGGGCCGGCGTGCCCCCGCCCTTCTGGGCGAACGAGGAGAGCAGCGGGCCGACCGTCGGGGAGTCCGCACCCACGCTGTCGACGACGTACTGCGGGAAGTAGCCGATGACCGCGGCGGGCAGCATCGCCAGCGCGGTGGCCGCCGGGATGGTGGCCAGGACGACGACCTGCGCGCCGGCGGCCTTCAGCGCCGCCATCTGGTTGGACAGCGGCCCTGCCAGCGTGGCGGCGTCGTAGGTCTGGCGCGACACCACCGAGGACTTCGGGATCTGCATGTCGAGGCCCTTGACGACGTCCTGCCCGAATTCGTCGGCCTGCTAGAGGTAGCCGATCTTCTTCCCGGCGAAGTTCGCCTTGATGTACGCGCCGAGGATCTTGCCGTCCACGGTGTAGGGCGGCTGCCAGCCGAGGCTCTGGGGGTACTTCGAGTTGTTCCAGCAGTTGCAGCCGGACTCGATGAAGAGCTGCGGGACCTTCTGGGCGTTCAAGAAGCTCTGGACGGCCGTCTGGGTCGGCGTGCCGAGTGAACCCACGTCGGCGAAGATGTTGTTCTGCAGCACGAGCTTGCGGGTGAGCGTCGCCGTGTTGGCCGGGTTGTACCCGTCGTCGAGGTACTGGTAATTGATCTTGCGCCCGTAGACGCCGCCATGCGCGTTGACATAGCTGAAGACGGCGTTCATGGCCGGCGCGATCTCGTCGTAGCCCGGGGCGGCCGGCCCGGTGAGGGGAACGGTCGCGCCGATGGTGATCGACGACGACGTCACACCCGGTGTGCTCGCTGCGTTCGCCGTCGCCGGCAGCAGCGTCACCCCGAGCATGAGGCCCAGGGAGCCGGCAATCAGGGCCCGGGCCCACAGGGCCCCCCCGATCCGTCTCGGTGTTCGTGCTCGCATCGCTCCTCCTTCTCTCTGTGTTGTGGATGTCTCTAATCGACTGTCGGCGCGGGCACCGGTGCCGCCGCCCCGCCCCCGCCCCCGCCGAGGTGCGGTCGCCGGCCCCACACCCAGCGCAGCCCGCCCTGGATCCCGTTGGGTGCCGCGATCATCGCCACGATCAGGACGAGGCCGAAGATGATCGTGGCGAGGTACGCGTTCGCCCCGGTGCCCAGGTTGAAGTCCGAGGACAGCGACGTCGACCACTGCGGCGTGTACACGAGCAGGATCCCGCCCCAGACCATGCCGATGAGCGTGCCCGTGCCGCCGAGGACCATGGCGGCGAGCAATTGGATCGACAGGGTGAGCGGGAACTCACCCGTGTTGACGACGCCGGTGGAGAGGCTCAGCAGCGCCCCGCCGAGCCCGGCGCACCCGGCGCTGATGGCGAAGGCCATGACCTTGGTGCGCGCCACGTGGATCCCTGCCAGCGACGCCGCGATCTCGTCGTCGCGCACGGCCCGGAAGGCGCGGCCGTACCGGCTCCACAGCAGATTGGCCACCAGCACCATGACGACCAGGGCCACGGCGATCTGAATCTGCGTCAGCCACTCCTCGGCACTGAGCGAGCCCGGCGCGGTCGGGACGGTCGTGATCAGCCCCTGGTCGCCACCGAAGGTGGCCGGCCACTTGTCGGCGACGGACGGCACCGCCAGAGCGAAGAGCAGCGTCATGCCCGCCAGGTACGGCCCCTTCAGGCGGGTGGCCGGGAGGCCGAGCACGAGGCCCGCCGCGGCGGCGACCCCGGCGGCCGCCGCCAACTCGAGGATGAAGTTGCTCTGCGTGTGGTTCATCAGCAGCGCCATCGTGTAGGCGCCGACCGCCATGAACGCGCCGTGGCCGAGTGAGATCTGGCCGTTGGCGCCGGTCAGCAGGCTCAAGCCGAGGAGGGCCACGACGTAGGCCGCGATCTCCCCGACCTGGTAGTCGTCGTACGAGCTCAGCCGCAGGGTCACGACGTAGAGGACGGCCCCGGCCGCGAGCGCGACGGGGAGGTGGCGCAGCAGGGGCTGGCGGGGCAGGCGCAGCGAACGGACGATCGTGGCGGCGTCCACCTCAGACCCTCCTCGCCGGCGGGCGGGCGAAGATGCCCTCGGGGCGGGCCATCAGGGCGACCATCAGCAGCGCCAGCGCGCCGAGCGGCTCGAGACCCGAGCCGAGATACCCGCCCACGTAGGAGATGCACAGGCCGGCGATCAGCCCGCCCACGAGCGCGCCCACCGGGCTCTCGAGGCCGCCGATCACCGCGGCCGTGAACCCGTAGACGAGGATCAGGTCCATGTAATAGGGGCCGAACGACCGCGTCGGCGCGACCAGGAGGCCGGCCAGCGATCCGGCGACGCCGGCCAGGCCCCACCCGAGGCTGAGCAGGATGCCCACCCGCACACCGAGCAGCCGGGCGATCTCGCGGGAGAAGGCGGTCGCCCGCATGCGCAGCCCCAGCGCGGTGTAGCGGAAGAGGACCAGCGTCCCGGCCATCAGGGCGAGCACCGCGATCAGGATGAAGAGGTCGAAGTGCGAGAAGGCGACCGTCGTGCTGCCGACCCGCAGGCCGGCCTGCGAGAAGGCGGCCGGGAAGCCGCGGCTGGCGTTGCCGTAGATGGCGCCGGCCAGTCCCTCGAACACGACCAGCAACCCGATGGTGACGATCACCGGGTTCAGCTCCGACCGCCCGTGCAGGGGTCGGATCAGGATGCGCTCGGTCGCCGCCCCGATGGCGAAGCCGATGACGAGCACCAGGACGAAGGCCCACCAGTAGCCGAGCCCGCGCGACAGCAGGCTGAACGCGATGAATGTCGTGAGCATGCCGGCCGCACCCTGCGCGAAGTTGATGATCTTGGTCGCCCGGTAGACGAGGACCAGCGCCAGTGCCAGCGTGGCGTAGATCATCCCGTTGGCGATGCCGTTGAGCGTGTAGTCGATGAAGAGGCTCACGGCGTCAGAACCCGAGGTAGTGGTGACGCAGGGCGTCGTCGGCGGCCACGGTGGCGGCGGCGTCGGAGACGACCACCTGGCCGAGGTTCAGGATCACGGCGTGATGCGACACCGACAGGGCGCTGCGCGCGTTCTGCTCGACGAGGACCACCGTGATGTCCTTGCCCTCTGTCTGCTCGCGGATCAGGGCCATCAGCTGCGCCGTGACCATCGGAGCCAGTCCGAGGCTCGGTTCGTCGAGGAGCAGGAGCCGCGGCCGCGAGATCAGCGCCCGTCCGAGGACGAGCATCTGGCGCTCTCCGCCCGAGAGGGTGGAGGCGGCGCGCTTGCGGAACGCCTCGAGGCGCGGGAAGAGCTCGAAGATCTCTGCGATGGCGGCCTGGCGCTCCTGCTTGCGCAGGCACCAGAGCGTGGCGAGGCGAAGGTTCTCCTCGACCGTCAACTCCTCGATGACGCCGCGGCCTTCGGGCACGTGGGAGACGCCCATCCGCGCGATGGTCTCCACGTGGCGCCCGAGAAGCGGCTCCCCGTCGAAGCGCACGGAGCCCTCGCGGGGCTTCACCAGCCCCGAGATCGTGCGCAGCAGCGTGGTCTTCCCCGCGCCGTTGGCCCCCAGCACGGCGGTGACGGCACCCGGCTCGGCATCGAAGGAGACCGAGCGCAGAGCCTGCACCGCACCGAAGGAGACGCTGAGGTCACGGATCTCAAGCACGGTCCGGCCCGCGAGTCGTCCGGCGTGCTCGCGGTCGTGCACCTCTTGCCCGAGGTAGGCGCTCACCACGGCGGGGTCGGCGCGGATGTCGTCGGGGGTGCCGCTGGCGATGACCTGGCCGAAGTTCAGGACGACGATGCGGTCGCAGACCGACATGACGAGGTCCATGTGGTGCTCGACGAGGAGCACGGCCATGCGCTCCGTCAGCCCGCGGATCCTCGAGCCGAGCGCCGTCCATCTCGCTCTCGGACAGCCCGCTCGCCGGCTCGTCGAGCAGCAGGAGCTGCGGCTCCGCCATGAGGGCGCGGGCCAGCGCGGTGCGCTTCTGAATGGCGTAGGGCAGGGCGGAGGGGAGCCGGCGGGCATAGTCGGCGGCGCCGAGCTCGTCGAGGACCTCCATGGCGCGGGCGGCCACCCGCCGCTCCTCCCGGCTCGAGCGCCACAGCCCGAGGAAGGACGACGCCAGGTCGCTGTGCAGCCCCGGCTCGGCCCCGAGCATGACGTTCTCGTGCACCGTCAGTCCGGCGCACAGGCCGATGCCCTGCAGCGTGCGGGAGATCCCGAGCTTGGCCAGGTCGTGGGGGTGATGCGTGCGCAGGACCTTGCCGCGGTAGGTGATCGTGCCCGAACTCGGATGGACGAAACCGCAGATCACGTTGAACAGGGTCGTCTTCCCGGCGCCGTTCGGCCCGATGACGCCGACGACCTCGCGCGAGGCGACCGCCATCGACACCTCGTCGAGCGCCAGGAGCCCGCCGAAAGCCGACGCCTACCTGATCGACGACGAGAAGGGCATCACCCCCGGGCGCGTCCAGCGGTGACGCCGGCGCCGTCGACGCCTCGAGGATTGGGCCCACCGGGCGACCTACCCGGGGCAGGGGGCGGTGCGGATCCGCTCTGGGCGCGCCCCACGAGCAGTCATGCGTACCAGCCCCCCGGCATCGCCGGTGACGTTACAGCCTTCGACACACGAGCGTCGGGTACTCGCAAGAGAGTGACGGGGGTCGGCGCGGTCGGCGGCGGGGACCCCCCGTCTAGCCCGAGGTGAAGCGGCCGGCCGCCTCGCCGCCCAGCCGGCCCGGCGGCAGCAGGCGGCCGCACACCACGAGGGCCAGGGCCTGCGCCGGCCCCGTCACCGCCGCGCCCGAACCGCACGACCAGTCGAGGTCGTCGGCCCGCAGCGTCACGCCGGAGAGGTCGACGCCGAAGAGGTTGGGCACGCCCGGGTCGGCGACGATGCCCAGGACCCGTGCGACGTGCTCGTCGGGCAGCCGCCGCGCCAGCGGGACCGCCTCGATGATGTCGAGCGCGTGGATCACGCAGTGCGTCAGCGCACCGTCCATCCCTCCCCCCGGCGGCTGCCACGCGTGCAGCACCTCGGAGCGCAGGTCGGCGAGGAGCACCGCGGCGGGCAACGCCCCGTCCCGCTCCGCCACCGTGTTCGACAGGCGGGTGAAGTCGCCGCCGGCGGCTTCCAGCTCGGCCATGAAGGCCGGGCCGGCGTAGCGCGCCGGCATCGTCACGTGCGCCACGACCTCCCGGGTGCGCCAGCCCTCGCACAGCGAGGGCGCGTCCCACGCCGCGGGATCCGACGCCTCGAGCAGGTCGGCCAGAGCGCAGTACTCCTCCGCGACGGCCGCCGCGAGGTCTGTGTCCGTATGCAGCACGGTGCCACTCCTCATGGTGATGCCTCCTTCTCCGGGTGATCCGGTCCCGTCTCGGCAGACTCCTCTGCGTCCAGCCGCGCCAGATACGCGTCGAAGCGGTCGAGCGAGGACAGGAATCCGGCCTGGACCTCGGGGAGCAGGAAGGCCTCGGGCACGTACCTCTGGTGGATCCGCACCTCGGTGCGCTCCGGTCCGAGCGCCACGAACTCCGTCGTCACCCGCATGCCCGAGTGCGCCTCGGTCCACGAGAGCCGCTCGGGCGGCCGCACCTCGTCGTAGACGGCGCGGGTGGCGTACTCGTTGCCGTCGCTGTCGTTGACCATCACGGTCTCGAAGACGCCGCCTGGGCGGGCCTCGACCGTGATGCCCTCGCGTGGGGTGCTGCACCCCCTTGGGGCCCCAGAAGTGGGTGAGGTGGTCGGGGTCGGTCATGCAGCGGAAGACGAGCTCGCGCGGTGCGTCGAAGACCCGTGTGAACCGGAGCTCGTTGGGGGCACCGTGCTCAGACACTGCGACGCCCCTTTTCCGGCGCGGCGCTGCCGGGGCGGGCGCCCGCTGGATGCCGGCCAGCAGCGCATCGAGCTTGTCGAAGCGCTCGTCCCACATGCGCCGGTGCGCGCCGATCCAGTCCAGCGCACCGTCGAGCGCCTCGACCTCGAGGTGGCAGGGCCGGAACTGGGCGTCGCGCCCCGCGAGATGAGCCCGCTGCGCTCGAGCACCTTGAGGTGCTTGGAGATCCCCGGCAACGACATGTCGAAGGGGGCGGCCAGCTCGCTCACGGTCGCGTCGCCCCGAGCGAGGCGGCTCAGGATCGCCCGCCGGGTCGGGTCCGCCAGCGCGGCGAACGCCGCATCGAGCCGTTCCTCGGTCATCGTCATGCCATGTATTTAACCTAAGAGTTAGTTAGCTGTCAAGTTAAATATATACCGGGACGGCTGCTATGGCGGCGCAAGCCCGTGGCCTTCGTCGGCTGGGGCAACACCGGCGGGGCGCGTGCAGTGGAGCAGCTGCGCGCCGTGGCGGTCGAGTTCGAGATGGCGCCGCTGCGCCACGCCGTTCACGTGCTGCCCGACGTCATGCGCGCCATCTTCGCCGCCGACGACCCCGACGACGCCGCGCACTTCGCGCCGCTCGAGCCCCGGCTGGCGCTGCTGGCCGACGACCTCGAATGGTGGATGCGGGCGTTGGCGACGGCACGGGCAGCCGGCGGGTAGACCGGGGACATGGACAACCAACTGGCCCCGCTCCGCGCCTCGGTCGGCCGCTTGCACCAGCTCTGCCGGGGCCTCGACGACGCCCAGCTCGAGGCGCAGTCCTACTGCAGCGAGTGGTCGATCGCCGACGTGCTGTCGCATCTCGGGTCCGCCGCCGTCATCATGCGCCGCCGGCTGGAGGATGCCCTGGCCGGCCGCGCCACCCCCGACGACTTCCCGGCCTCGGTGTGGGACGAGTGGAACGCGAAGCCGGGCCGGGCCAAGGCCGACGACGCCCTGGTCGTCGACGAGGCCGTGCTCGAGGCCCTCGAGTCGGTGAGCCCCGCCGATCGCAGCCGCCTGACCTTCCCCATGGGGCCGTTGACCTTCGACTTCGACCAGTTCGCCTCTGCGCGGGTCAACGAGCATGCCCTCCACACCTGGGACATCGAGGTGGTCTTCGACGACGACGCCCACCTCCCGCACGACGCCGCCGCGGTCGATCGTCGACAACCTGGGGCTGATCGCCCGGTTCACGGGACGGCCCACGGGCGCGGCACGCGACATCGTCGTCGCCACGACAGACCCGGCCCGCGAGTTCACCCTCCGCCTGGCCGTCGACGCTGTGGACCTGGGCGCGGCGGGAGCGGGCGCGCGCCCGACCTGGTGCTGCCCGCAGAGGCGTTCTGCCGGCTCGTCTACGGCCGCCTCGACGCGGCGCACACACCGTCCGTGACGGGCGACGCGGCGGTGCTCGGGCCGCTGCGCTCCGTCTTCCCCGGTCCCTGAGGGGCGCGGGCCGCGAACCGGGTCAGCGCGGCAGTCCGGCGAGGCGGCGCGCCCGCGTGGCGACCCCATGGCCCGAGGCGAGGAGCACGAGGAGGATCCTCACGCGCTGGGCGCGGGCGTCGGTCGAGCGCGTAATTGAGCTGATAGCCGGGCAGCTCCAGGTGGGTCAGGGGCCAGGTGACGGACAGCAGGCGGCCCATGGCGTCGCTGCGCCAGCCCCGGGTGGGCACCGGGAAGAGACCGGCTCGGCGCGTCGACGCCGGCCCGGCGGGCCAGTTCCAGTGCCGCTCCCACCACCGTGACGCACCGGGCGGCGACGGCCACGGCGCGCACGCGGTCCCAGTCGACCGGCGCGCCGCGCCGGGCGGCGTCCCCGACGATCATGGCCAGGTCGGCGATCCATATCAGCCGCACGAAGCCGTGGTGCGGCTTGCCGGCGTGGGCGGCCAGCACCACGAGCTCCTCGGCCGGCGGCAGCCCGAACGCAGGCGTGCCCTGGCACGCCAGAGGCCTGCGCCGCGCCCACAGCCGCTCGGGGTCGAGCGCGGTGACGCGTTGCGACGTGCACTCGAGCCCGTAGTGCAGCTCGAGGAACAGCGAGGGCACCTCGGGGTGGGTCAGCGCGGTGTCGTAGAGGTCGCTCCCGCCGGCGCGTGCCACCTGCCAACCGGCCCGGCGCAGAGCGCCGAGTGCGTGCAGGTGGTCGGCCCGGGGGAGCAGGAGGTCGATGTCCTCCATCGGGCGCAGCCCGGGCTCGGGGTAGCGGGCGGCGACGGCCGGCCCCTTGAACACGACCGGCTCGAGCCCGGCATCGGTGAGCGGGCCGACCGCCAGTGCAACGGCACGGGGCAGCAGGAGCAGCGCCTCCATCCGGAATGCGTCGGCCATGGCGCCGAGCACCGCCCGGTCGGGGCCGAGCGCATCGAGGCAGCCGGCGGCGCCGAGCGCCCGCCACAGCAGCGGGCCGATACGGTGCTCCGACGCGGCGGTCACCGCCCGGGCCACGTCGGCCCCACCGGCGAGGGTCCCGCCGGACGGAGGCCGGATCGGGATCACGGCGGCAGGCCTCCCACAGCAGCCTCGCCGTCTGCTCGGTGGCGCCGCCACCCGAACCCTCGCCGCACAGGGGCGAGAGGTGGCGCCCCTCCGACGGGGCGAAGCCGAGCGAGGTGCGGGAGCCGAAGGGAATGTGGAGTGCCGTCATGGCACTAGCAGAACGGGGCGGGCGTGCCCGCCGTGCGGCCCCGAGGGGGCTCCCGGGGAGTCTGTCACGGACATTGCAAAATTCGTGGCGTGACGCGGTAGTAAAGGCCGTGTCCGGGCGTTACCTAGGCACTGGAGCAAGACCAGTGGTGGCGCCGGCCGTCCTGCAATGCAGGTTGGATCTTCGGGACGCCACTGGTTCGCAGTCTGAGGAACATCGGGTCGCTCGCGCCAGCGAGTCAGGATCGGCGGTCGACATGCACAGCGACAACGCACACACAGACGGAGCGGCATCTCCGTCGGGAGGCCGGCCCCGCTTCTCGCGGCGCCAGGCGCTCGGGCGCATGTCCGCGGTGGCCGGCGCCGGCGCAGCGGCCTGGGTGGTGCCCGAGATCCTCACCGCCAAGCCGGCCGCCGGGGCCACGCTCTCCGGCACGAGCGGCGGCGGCGACGGAGGCGGCGGCGGGACGACAGGCGGCGTGTCCACCAGCGCCGGGACCACCGGCGACCCCGGCGTCAGCGGGGCGAACGGGGCCAGCGGCGCGAACGGGGCGAACGAGGTCACGACCGCCGCGGCAACGAGTCCGTCCAGGAGCCTGGCGTTCACCGGGCTCGACATCAAGCGCGACGCCGAGATCGGCGGGGCGCTGGTCGCCGGCGGGTGGGCCATGCAGCACTGGGCCAGCCGCACGCCCAAGCCGGCGGCGGGCGGCCCGACCGAGGCGCACGAGGCGGGGAGCGCAGGCGACCCAGCCTGATCGACTGTGGTGTCCGACGCGAGCGGGGCGCACCGCACGCCGAGCCTGACGGCCTTGTCGTACCGCTTCGCGGTGCGCACCGACGATCAGCGCCTGGGCCGCCTCGTCGACGGGGTGCTGGCCGGGCTGCGCGACCCGGGCGACACCGCGCCCGTCCCCCACTGGTACTCGCTGACGTCGACGGACCGCGCCGGCACCGTCGACGTCGGGCGCGACGGCCGGGACATCGCACGTGGGCAATCCCACGGCGACGCCGTCGGATGGGTCGTGTGGGACGTCAATCGCTCGGCGGCCGAGGCGAGCGGCCACCATCTGCTCTTCCACGCCGGCGCGCTCGAGGCCGGGGGCACCGGCGTGCTGGTGCCGGGCGCCTCGGGATCGGGCAAGTCGACGCTGGTGGCGGGGCTGGTCCAGGCGGGACTCGGGTACCTCACCGACGAGCTGGCCGCCTTCGACCTGGCGAGCGGGATGCTCCTGCCCTACCCCAAGCCGATCACGGTCAAGCCCGGCAGCTTCGCCGCGCTCTCCGACATGGATCCGGCGGGCCGTGGAGCGACCGGACCCGACGGCGCCCGGACCGGCGACGAGTGGCAGGTGGCGGTCGGGGAGGGCACCGGGCGACGGATCGGCCGCCTCTGCGCACCCGGCTTCGTCGTCGTGCCCCGCTACGACCCCGGCGCGGTGACCGCGCTGACCCGCCTGAGCGACACCGAGGCGTTCTTCGCGCTGGCGGTCAACGCCGTGAACCTCCTGCCCCACGGGGCGACGGCGACCGAGGCGCTCGGCCGCCTCGCGGCGCGATGCCGCTGCTTCGCCCTCACGATGTCGGACCTCGACGAGGCCTGCCGCCTCGTCGAGGGCCTGGTGGCGGAGGCGGCGGCTGCGCCCGGCTGGAGGTGCGCGTGACCGCTGACTGGCCCGAGGGGAACGCGGCTGCCGGCGCGCCGGGACGGCGCCTCGGCGGTGCCGCTGGACGACAACGTCGCGCTCTACGACGAGGTGGGGCAGCTCATGATCCTGCTCAACACGAGCGCGGCGGCGGTCTGGGAGCTCTGCGACGGCACGAGGACCCCGGACGATATCGGGCGTGCCCTGGCCGAGGCCCACGGTGCCACCGGGGCCGACGCCGCGGTGATCGACGACGACGTGCGGCTGACGGTGCGCAAGCTGGCCGACCTGGGCCTCGTGGTGGACGCCGGGCAGCGAGGAGTTGCCGCCCGGGGGGCGGTTGTGGAGGATGGGGCGTGCCCATCGCCCACCTGCCCAGCGACACGAGCCCCGACGAGGTGGCGGCGGCCGTCGGCCGTGACGGCGCGGTCGTCGTCGACGGGGTGGCGGCGCCGGGGCTGCTCGACCGGATCGAGTCCGAGCTCCGTCCCGTACCTCGACGCGACGCCGACCGGGCCCGACGACTTCAGCGGCAGCCGCACCCGGCGGACAGGATCGCTGATCGCCCGCTCGCCCGCCTGCCGCGAGCTCGTCATGCACCCGCTCGCGCTCGGGGCGGCGCGCACCTTCCTCGGGCATGCCACCAACATCCAGCTGCACCTGACCCAGGCCATCGCCATCGGCCCCGGGGAGACGGCCCAGCCCATCCACCGGGACCAGTGGGCGTTCGACTTCTTCCCCTTCCCGCCGGGCTACGAGGTCCAGTGCAACACCATCTGGGCCCTGACCGACTTCACCGAGGAGAACGGGGCGACGCGGATCGTGCCGGGCAGCAATCATCGTGAGGACAAGCTGACCTTCGCCCTCGACGACACCGAGCCGGCGGAGATGGCGCGCGGCTCGGTCCTCTTCTACTCGGGCAGCGTCTACCACGGTGGCGGCCCGAACCGCTCCGGCGCCACCCGCATCGGCCTGAACATCACCTACAACGTCGCCTGGCTGCGCCAGGAGGAGAACCAGTACCTCTCGGTGCCGCGCGAGGTCGCCGAGACGCTGCCGACGGAGCTGCTGCGCCTGATGGGGTACGACCGCGGCGCGTACGCGCTCGGCTACATCGACGACCTGCGCGACCCGATCGAAGCGGTGCGACCCGGCACCGGCTCGACGGGGTTCGCGGTGGCCGGGTAGCGCCGAGCACGGTTACATCCCCCGTGCGATCAGTCGCGGCGCAGCGGCACCGCCGATACCGTTGGTGCCGTGCCGGTGGACATCCGAGCGGCGGCAGAGGACGACTACGACGAGCTGTTCGCAGCCTTCAGCCGCATCGTCGGCGCGCGGGAGGGCTTCCCCCAGCTCCCCCCGTTGACCCGTGACGACTTCGACGACTACTGGATCGACCACTCCGGCGCGGTGTCGCGTCGCCCGCTTCGGCGGCTACCTCATCGGCGCCTACTACATCAAGCCCAACTTCGTCGGCCGGGCGGCCCACATCGCCAACGCCGGCTACTTCGTGCTGGCCCCGTACCGGAGCACCGGGGTGGGGCGGACGATGGTGGAGCACTCGCTGCGCGAGGCGCGGCGGCTGGGCTTCGACGCCATGCAGTTCAACCTGGTGTTCGAGTCCAACCCGGCCCGCGGCATGTACCGCAAGCCTCGGCTTCGAGGAGGTGGGCCGGATCCCCGACGCCGTCGAGGGCGAGGACGCGCTGATCTACTGGCGCAGCCTGGAGGACATTCGAGCCGTGAGCGATCCCGACGTCTCGGTGGAGCAGCACGGCGAGCACGTCGCCGTCGTGTGCCTGCACCGTCCGCCCAACAACTACTTCGACACCGCGTTGATCGCCGCGGTGGCGTCGGCCTACGAGGAGCTGGACGGATCGGGGTGGTGCCGCGCCATCGTGCTGGCGTCCGAAGGCCGGCACTTCTGCGCGGGGCTCGACTTCGCGGCCAACGCGGGGCAGGACATCGCCGAGCTGTACCGGGCGGCGCTCCGCCTCTTCGCGGCGCCGCTCCCCGTGGTGGCGGCCGTGCAGGGCGCGGCGATCGGGGGAGGCTGCGGGCTCGCGCTCTCGGCCGACTTCCGGGTGGCCACGGCCGGGAGCCGCTTCAGCGCCAACTTCGCGCGGCTCGGCTTCCACCACGGCTTCGCGCTGACCGTGACGCTGCCCGCCACCGTCGGCCGGCAGGCCGCGGCCGACCTGCTGCTCACCGGACGCCGGGTCGGGGGCGGCGCGGCGCTCGCGCTCGGCCTGTGCGACCGGCTCGCCCCCGACGGCGAGGGCGAGCCGCTGGGCACGGCGCTCGCCTACGCCGGTGAGCTGGCCGCCGCCGGCCCGCTGGCCGTCCGCTCCATCCGGGCGACGCTGCGCCGCGGCCTGGTGGAGGAGGCCCGGTCGGCCATGGCGCACGAGTGCGCCGAGCAGCTGCGCCTGCGCGACAGCGCCGACTTCGCCGAGGGCGTGCGGGCCGCGGCCGAGCGCCGCGAGCCCCGGTTCCAGCGGATCGTGACCGGCGCCGGGCCCGCGGTCCACGACCTGAACACCGGCTTCAGCTGGGCGGACCACGCCGGCCCGTTCCGCGCCGTGACCCCCGAGCAGGCGCGCCAGTACGACGAGCGGGGCTTCTTCGTGCTCGAGGGCGCGCTCGGGGCCGACGAGGTGGCGGGCCTGGTGCGGACGATCGACCCCTTCGAGGCGCGCCAGGAGGAGGCGCTGCGGACGATGGAGGGCGGACGGTTCTTCATCGCGCGCGCCGACGAGATCACCTTCACGACCCACCTCGTGCTGCGCTCCGAGCTGTTGCGCCGCTTCACGGCCTCGGCGCTGTTCGCCGACGTGTGCGCCGACCTCATCGGTCCCGACGTCCGGCTGTACTGGGACCAGGCGGTGTACAAGAAGCCGGGCACCGAGTCGCCGTTCCCGTGGCACCAGGACAACGGGTACGCCTTCGTCGAGCCCCAGCAGTACCTGACCTGCTGGGTGGCGCTGACCGATGCCACCGAGGACAACGGGTGCCCGTGGGTCGTGCCGGGCCTGCACCGGCGGGGCACGCTCGCCCACGAGTACTCCGACATCGGCTTCGTCTGCCTGCGCGACCCGGCGGACGCCGTGGCGGTGCCGGCGCGCGGCCGGCAGCATCGTCGTGTTCTCGTCGTTGACGCCGCACTCGACGGGCCCCAACCGTACCGGCGCGGTGCGCAAGGCCTACATCGTGCAATTCGCGCCGACCGGCGCCGCGGTGATCCGGACCGAGCCGGGTGGGGCACTGACCCGGATCACCGCCGACGACGAGGGCCGCCAGTACGAGGTGCTGCGCCACGGGGAGCGGGTCACGCGCTAGATGCACCCACGGGCGGCGCACCCCGCCTGGGTGGCGTGCCGTTGCCGGCTGGTGGGGGGCCGGTGCCGACCACGATGCTCGACGCGCTGACGCTGCCGTCGCTGTTCTTGATGCCCTGCACCCCGACGAAGCTGCCGACCTCGAGGGCCGACGCGCTCGACCCCACCGACGCGCCGCCCGGACCGGAGATCGTCGTGAAGGTCGTCGCCGAGGAGTAGACGACCGTCGTCGACTTCTTGCCCCGGGTCTGCACCGTGATGTCGTCGCCGCTCAGCGCGGTGACCTTGCCCATGACCGTCGGTCGTGGGCCCGCGGGGGGTTGGCCGCGCGGTCCGGCCGGGCTGCTCGAGCTCGCTGTCGCAGCGCCGGCGGAGGCGGTGCCGGCGCCCAGGCTCAGCACCGCGGCCAGCGCACCACCGGCGACCAGCGCCGTGCGTGGTTTCGACCAGCGCCAGCGGGCGCCGCGGTGCGGCTCCGGGAGCTCTCTGGCGGTGGTCGGAATCGGATCGTGCCGTCGGGTGCTCTTCATGTCGTCGTGCTCCTGCGCTCTGTGCGTCCCGGCGAGATGCCGTGCCGGCACCCTGCGCCGGCGGCGTGTGACCCCGCTGCACGGCCCCTGGGACCTTGGTCACAACTTCGCGGCATCGACCGGAGGCCCGGAGAGGGCCGCACTATGGTGGGCCGTAGAGACCAAGGGGGTTCCCCATGACACAGACCGCGCCCGTCGAGGACTGGGCCACCGACTTCGACGTCCTGGACCCGCGCTACGTGACCGACCCGTTCAGCATCTGGGACGACCTGCGCCAGACGTGCCCGATCGCGCACACCGACCGGCGCAAGAGCAGCTGGTTGCCGACCCGCTACGAGGACGTGACCGCGATCGCGCACGACATCGAGCACTTCAGCTCGCTCAAGGTGGCGGTCATCCCCGGCGACGAGGACGAGGACCCCAACGAGAACTTCGACGGGCCCAACCTCGAGTACGGGCTGCCGCCGATCTCGTCGGACCCGCCGCTGCACACCTGGACGCGCCGGCTCCTGCTGCCCTGGTTCTCGCACCGGCGGGTCGACGGCTACGTGCCGCTGACCCGCGACCTGTGCCGCCGCCTGCTCGACGGGTTCGCCGACGTCGGGCCGCGCCGACGCCGCGGCCGACTACGCCCAGCAGATCCCGGTCCGGGTCATCGCCCACATCCTGGGCGTGTCGCCCGACCTGTCCGACACCTTCACCGGCTGGGTGCGTGACGTGCTCGAGTTCGCCGACGACGCCGAGCGCCGCCAGCGCGGTGCCGAGGGCCTGCTCAACTACTTCCTGGGGCAGCTCGAGGAGCGGCGCCAGAACCCGGGTGACGACCTGCTCAGCGAGCTCCTCACCACCGAGGTCGACGGCGAGCCCGTCGACGACGGCATCGTGCTCGGCATGGCGGCGCTCGTCCTCATCGCCGGCGTCGACACGACCTGGAGCGCCATCGGCTCGTCGCTGTGGCACCTGGCCACGCACCCCGACGACCGCAAGCGCCTGGTCGCCGAGCCCGAGCTGATGCCGACCGCGGTCGAGGAGCTGCTGCGGGCCTACTCGCCGGTGACCATGGCCCGCGAGGTCACCGAGGACATCGAGTACGGCGGCTGCCCCATGAAGGCGGGGGACAAGGTGCTGATGAACTTCCCCGCCGCCAACCGCGACCCCGAGGTGTTCGACCACCCCGACGAGGTCCAGCTGGACCGGGCCCACAACCGCCACGTGGCGTTCGGCTCGGGGATCCACCGCTGCGCCGGGTCGAACCTGGCCCGCATGGAGCTGCAGGTGGCGCTCGAGGAGTGGCTCGCCCGCATCCCCGACTTCTCGCTCGCCGAGGGCGCAGAGGTCACCTGGGCCGGCGGCCAGGTCCGCGGCCCCCGCATCTGCCCGGTGGTCTTCTGATGAAGATGCGGGTCGACCCCGACAAGTGCCAGGGCCACGCCCGCTGCTACGGCCTGGCGCCCGAGATCTTCGACGTCGACGACTACGGGCAGGCCTCGGTCATCGTCGACGACGTGCCGCCCGAGCTCGAGGAGAAGGCCCGGCTGGCCGTGGCCAACTGCCCCGAGTACGCCATCGAGATCATCAGCGAGTAACCGCGACCTGCGGCGGCCGGCGCCTCAGGCCGCGGCCAACGCCAGCGTCTCGCCCCCACCCTCGACCTCGGCCATCGCCTCGGCCGTGCGGGCGCGCCGCCGGATGAGGGTGAAGGCCGCGGTGGCCGCCAGGGCCAACACGATGGCGCTGAAGGTGAAGGCCGTCGTGTAGCCGTGGATGGCGCCGGCCGTCAGCGACGCCGGCGAGGTGCCGTGGACGGCGACGTAGGACACGGTGGCGCTGGTGGCGATGGTGTTGATGAGGGCGGCGCCCATGGTGCCCCCGGTCTGCTGCGTGGCGTTGACCAGGGCGCTGGCCACGCCGGCGTCCTCGGGGCTCACCCCGATGAGGGCCGTGCTGCTCATGGCCACGAACGACAGGCCCATGCCGAGGCTCACGATGACCTCGGCCGGGAGCACGACGCTCACGTAGGTGGAGTGCACGTCGAGGGTGCTGAAGAGGGCCAGGCCGCCCACGGCCATCAGGAGCCCGCCGGTCAGCAGCGCCCGCGGCCCGAAGCGGGGCAGCAGCCGGCTGGCCGCGGTGGCGCCGGTGATGATGCCGAGCGAGAAGGGCACGAAGGCGAACCCGGACTTGAGGGCCGAGTAGTGCAGCACGCCCTGGAAGTAGTAGGTGAGCGAGAGGAAGGTGCCGAGGATCGCCGTGCCGACCAGCAGCGAGGCCAGGAACGACCCGCCCCGGTTGCGGTCGAGGACGACCCGCAGCGGGCAGGAGCGGGTGGGCGGCCCGCTGCTCGATGACGACGAAGGCCACCAGGAGCACGGCGGCCGCGCCGAACAGGGTGAGCGTGACCGAGCGAGCTCCAGCCGTCGGTGCCCGCCTTGGTGAACCCGTAGACGAGCGCCAGCAGGCCGCCGGTGACCGTCGCGGCCCCGGGCAGGTCGTAGCCGTGGTTGGCCGAGGCCCGGCTCTCCGAGACGTAGCGGAAGGCGGCCACGGCGGCGACGATGGCGATGGGCACGTTGATGAGGAGCGTCCAGCGCCAGGAGGCGAACTCGGTCAGCACGCCGCCCAGGATGAGGCCGATGGCGGCGCCGGCGCCGGCGATGCCGCCGTAGACGGCGAAGGCCCGGGCCCGCTCCTTGGGCTCGGTGAAGGCCACGGTGAGCAGCGAGAGGGCGGCGGGCGCCATGACGGCGGCGAAGGCACCCTGCAGGGCGCGGGCGCTGAAGAGCATGGCCGAGTTCTGGGCCAGGCCGCCGAGGGCGGAGGCGCCGGCGAAGCCGATGAGGCTGACCACGAACATCCGCTTGCGCCCGAAGTAGTCGGCGATGCGGCCGCCCAGGAGGAGCAGGCCGGCGAACGAGAGGGTGTAGGCGGTCAGCATCCACTGGCGGTTGGCCGTCGAGATGTGCAGGGCCCGCTGGGCCGAGGGCAGGGCGATGATCACCACGGAGGCGTCGAGCACCACCATGAGCTGGGCCACGGCGATGATGGCCAGCGCCCGGAAGCGCTTGGGGTCGAGGTCCGGCCCGGGTCCGGTCGCCTGGTCCGGGCGGTCGAGGGTCGTGGTCATGGGGTCTCCGTCTCCTGGAAGGCCCGAGTCCGATTCGGCCCGGCGCTGCCGCCGACGTCCTCACCTGGGAAAGGGTCTGGTCCCGGGGGCTCGGATGGCCTACAATCGGAATCGGAGTATTGGTTCCAGTTAGACTATACGGAACCGAGACTCCGTTTGTCAACGGGGAGGGAGAGATTTCCGTGGGCCCGAAGTCGAAGCTACCGGGCGGGTGTGACGAGCCGAGCGGTGCGGCGTGGCGCGCCCGCTGCGGGCGGACGCCCAGCGCAACCGCGCCCGCATCCTCGAGGCGGCCGAGGTGGTGTTCGCGGCCGAGGGGATCGAGGTCCCCGTCGACACCATCGCCGAGAAGGCCGGGGTCGGGGTGGGGACGCTCTACCGGCACTTCCCGACCAAGGAGAAGCTCTGCGAGGCGATCCTGCTGGAGCGGCTCTCCGCCCTCACCGTCGACGCCCGGGCGCTGGCCGATGCCGCCGACCCGGCCGCCGCCTTCTTCGGCTTCCTCGACCACATCGTCGAGGAGGGCGCGGCGAAGCGGGACCTCCTGGTCGCCGTCATGGGCGCCGGCCTGGCATTCGACCTGGCGGCGGCCGAGGTGAAGGACGAGCTCCGCGAGGCCGTCGGCGTGCTCCTGCAACGGGCACAGGCCGTCGGCGCCGTGCGCCCCGACGTGACGGCGGCCATGGTGGTCGCGCTCGTCGGTGCCACCTGTCAGGCCGGCCGCGCACGCCGTCGGGGCGCCGGCCGGCGACATGCTCACCATCGTCTGCGACGGGCTGCGGCCGCAGGGCGCCGCCTGAACGGAGCGCCTCGCCCGCTCAGCGGCGCGGTCGCGCCGCAGCATCCCGCCGAAGGCGTCGATCGGGCTGTGCAGCGAAAGCCCCCCGTCGGCCTCGACCACCTGGCCGGTGACCCACTCCATGGCGTGCAACGCGACGATGGCCTGCGCGATGTCGTCCGCCTCGCCCAGCCGGCCCAGCGCGGTGCGCTCGGCCACGCCGGCCAGCCACGGTGAGCCCCCGACGGTCGTGGAGGGCCCGCGGCCGAGCATGGGCGTGCGCGTCACGCCCGGTGCCACCGCGTTGACGCGGAGACCGAAGGGGCCCCACTCGGCGGCGGCGACCTTCACCAGCATCGACAGGGCCGCCTTCGACGCGCAGTAGACGCCCATGTTGCGGTCCACCAGCCGCGCGCTGACGCTCGAGACCGCGACGAACGAGCCCGCCACCCCCTCGTCGCGCATCGCGCCGACCCAGGCCCGCATGCACAGCCACGGGCCCCGCGCGTTCACGCGCATGATCCGGTCGAAGTCCTCGACCGAGGCGTCGGCCAGGAGCCCGGCGTGCCCGACGCCGGCGGTCACCGTGACCCAGGTCGGGACGCCCCAGCGCGCCCGGGTCAGCCGGACGGCCTCGTCGATGGCGGCGGGCTCGGTCACGTCGCAGGTGACGTCGTGCGCCCCGGCGATGTCCCAGGTCACCGTCGTGGTGCCCCGGGCCCGGAGCCGGTCGGCCAGGGCGGCGCCGATGCCCGACCCGCCGCCCACCACCAGTGCGAGCGGCTCCGTCTCGTCGTTCATCGGCCTCCCTTCGGTCCCGCCCAGCGCCAGACCGTACCCGGCCGGCAGTGACAGACTCTGGGCCCGTGGCCAAGGTGCACCATTCTGCGATCGCGACGCGTGACGTCGAGGCCAGCCTCGTGTTCTGGCGTGATGGCCTCGGTCTCGAGGTCATCATGGACGAGACCTTCGAGGGTCCCTGGCGTGAGCTCTTCGGCGCCGCGTCCTCGACGCTGCGCTCGGTGTTCCTGGGGGAGCCGACGGCACCCGAGGACGGAATCGTCGAGCTGGTCGTCATGGACGGCACCGCACCGCCGGCCGGCGACCGCGCCGGGGCCGGCGGAGGGCTTCTTCCTGCTCTCGCTCTACGCCGACCTCGACACGGTGCTGCCCCGCCTGGCCGCGCTCGGTGTCGGGGGGGAGCCGACGGTGGAGGCCGTCGGTCCCGTGCGCCTGGCCGTCGTACGCGACCCCAACGGCGTGGCGGTGGAGCTGATGGACGACCTGGCCCGACGGAACCTGGCCGCCCGGCCGGCGGGCGGCGACGGACGGTGACGCCGGGGGGCGAGGCGGAGGCGGGTGCCGCGGTCCCGCACTGGCGGGTCGCCATCATCGGGGCGGGCGCCGGCGGACTCGGCCTGGCCATCCGGCTGGCCAAGGCGCGCCAACGTGACTTCGTCATCTTCGAGGCCTCCGACGGCGTCGGGGGCACGTGGCGAGCCAACACCTACCCCGGCGCGGCGTGCGACGTCCCGTCGCACCTGTACTCCTACTCCTTCGCCCTCAAGCCCGATTGGACCAAGACCTACGCGCAGCAACCCGAGATCCTCGAGTACTTCGAGGACTGCGCCGACCGCTTCGGCATCCGCCCCCATCTCCGAACCCACACCCGCATCACGGCGGCCCGCTGGGACGACGGGGCGCGGCGCTGGCACCTCACCGACGCCGACGGCGGCACCTACGACGCCGACGTGCTGGTCAGCGCCATCGGGACCTTCACGACCCCTTCGTTCCCGGACATCGACGGACTCGCGACCTTTGCCGGCCCCTGCTTCCACTCGGCCCGCTGGGAGCACCAGCACGACCTGGCCGGCACGCGGGTCGCCGTCATCGGGACCGGCGCGAGCGCGGCACAGATCGTGCCGGAAGTGGCCAAGGTCGCCGCCGCCGTCGACGTCTTCCAGCGCACGCCGCAGTGGATCCTGCCCCGCTCCGACAAGCCCTTCACCGAGGAGGAGAAGCGCCGCTTCGCCCGCAACCCCGTCGCCATACGACGACACCGGCGCGAGATCTACTGGGCCTTCGAGAACACGATCGCCTTCCGCCACGGCGACGAGACGGCCGAGCAGCTCAAGGCGATCGCGCTGAGCCACATCCACCACCGGATTGAGGACGACGACCTGCGCGCCAAGCTCACGCCTGACTACCCGTTCGGCTGCAAGCGCACCCTCGTGTGCAGCGACTTCTACAAGGCCCTCGTGCGCGACAACGTCGAGCTGATCACCGAGCCCATCGCACGGATCACCCCGGACTCCATCGTCACCGCCGACGGGCAGGAACGGCCCGCCGATGTCATCGTCCTCGCCACCGGCTTCAAGGCCACGGAGTACCTCAAGGGCATGGACGTCGTCGGCGTGGGTGGCCGGCGCCTGCACGACGACTGGTCCGAGGTGGCGCACGCCTACATGGGCCTGACGGTGTCGGGGTATCCCAACTTCTTCATGCTCTACGGCCCGAACACGAACCAGGGCGGCAACTCCATCATCGTCATCCTGGAGGCGCAGGCGAACTACGTGCTGCGCGCGCTGCGGGCGATGCGCCTGCGCCGGGCGGGCGCGGTCGACGTCCGGCGCGACGTCATGGAGGACTACAACCGGGAGCTGGGCGAGGCCCTCGCCGGCACCATCTGGAGCGACGGGTGCCAGAGCTACTTCAAGAACGAGAACGGCAAGATCGCCACCCAGCTGCCCCAGACCTCCCGCTGGTACGCCAAGAGGACACGACGCTTCCGGATGCGGGAGTATGTCCGGTCATGAAGGCAGCCGTGTACTACGAGACGGGGAACCCCGACGTCTTCCGCTACGAGGAGGTGCCCGACCCCGTGCCCGGGGCCGGTGACATCCTGGTCGACGTCGAGGCGGTCAGCATCGAGGGGGGCGACACGCTCAACCGGCTGGGCGGCGACCTGGCCCGGGTGCCGCACGTGGTGGGCTACCAGTGCGCGGGCACCGTGGCCGAGGTGGGTGCCGACGTCCGGGGCTTCACGGTGGGGGACCGCGCCGTCACGGTCGGCCTCGACGGCTCGCACGCCGAGCGCCGGGCCGTGCCGGAAGGCTTCGCCTGGAAGATCCCCGACGGCGTGTCCACCGACCAGGCGGCGTGCGTCCCGGTGCCCTTCGGGACGGCCGACGACTGCCTCTTCGAATTCGGCCGGCTGCAGGCGGGGGAGACGGCGCTGATCCACGCCGGCGCGGGCGGGGTGGGGATCGCGGCCATACAGATGGCGAAGCGGGCCGGCGCCCGCGTCTTCGCCACTGCGTCGAGCGACGAGCGCCTCGAGCGCCTGCGTGCGCTCGGCCTCGACGAGGGCATCAACTACGCCACCCACGACTTCGTGGCCGAGGCCCGGAGGCTGACCGACGGCCGCGGCGTGGACGTGGTCGTGGACTCGGTGGGCGGCGTGACCCTGCAGGGCAGCGTCAACGTGCTGGCCTACCGCGGCCGGTGCGTGACCGTCGGCGACGCAGGCCGCTCGGCGGCCGAGCACCTGGACATCTCGGGCATGCGCCCCAACAACCAGACGCTGTCGGGCTACTTCCTGGGCGCCGAGCTCCTGCTGTACCCGCGTGCGCACGCCATGATCGCCGGGCACCTCGACGCCATCGCGAGGGGCGAGCTGCAAGGTGGTCATCGACCGTGCCTTCCCGCTCTCGGACGCTGCGGGCGCGCACGCCTACATCGAGAGCAGGCAGGCTTTCGGTCGCGTGCTGCTCGTGCCCTGAGGTAGCCGCTTCGCGGTCGCCGCCGTACTTTGACCTGAGCCGCTCGCAGTCCCCCATGTCGCCGGGATGGGGATGAACCCCCGTCAGGGCTTCGCTCTTCCCATATGACGTGTGGCGTGATAGGAATCGGTCATGGGCGATGACTGGGGTCCGCTAGCAGCGCTAGCCGGGGAGTGGGAGAGTGACAAGGGTGGCCTTGACACAGCGTTCTCGCACTCCGAGGGGAAGGTCCTCGGCAGCCCCTACTTGGAGAAGTGCACGATGAAGCCATTCGGCCCGGTCGACAACGGCGACCAGCATCTGTATGGCCTGGACTACAAGAGCGCAATGTGGCGAGGCGACGAAGAGAATCCCTTCCACACGGAGGTCGGCTATTGGTTGTGGGACCCGGCCACCGGCGAGGTCATGAAGGGTTTCGTCGTCCCCCGCGGCATCACGGCTCTGGCGGGAGGAACGGCGGCTGCCGGCGCCACCAAGTTCACCCTCAAAGCAGCGCTCGGTGAGGCGCAGTACAACATCGGCGAGAACAAGTACCTGGCGAAGAACGCCAGCACCCTGAGCTACGAGGTCACCATCACCACAGGTAAGGACACCTGGTCCTATGACGAAGTCACCATGCTCCGGATGAACGAGTTCGACAAGCCGTTCGCCCACACCGACCACAACACCCTTCGCCGGGTGAGCTGAACTCGCCCCGGCCATCTTCCCCGTACATTGCCGGGAAGGGGTGCATCATTCGGTACTCGGAGCCACTGGTCAGCCCGGAAGACTCGGCGCGTCAGGAATACGTCAGCCGCAGCGTGGGGCAGACATCTTCCTCCCCATTCGCTTGCCATGGCTCGACGTCGGCACTCCGAGTAGAGGTCCGTCAGAACGCGCACGGCTCGATGAGCCCTACCGAAAATCGGCCGTAACCCGAAGCCAGCGGAATCCGGCTCAATGAGTTGGGCTCCTGCGCCGCCAAGACGCTCGTCATCGTCCCGCCATTACCAAGATACAGCAGGGTGGGGGGCTTGCTGCAAGGACCAGTGACGTGTTGACAATGCAGACCGGCCACGGGCGGTTGCCGCGATCGTCAGCGGGAATGGGACAGATCCGAAGGGTCTGAAGGGGAAGGTGGGCTGATGGGGTGCGACGTGCTGGGTTTCGACGAGATCGACCTGATGCAGGTCGCAGTCGTCGGCGGCAAGGGCGCGCACTTGGGGGAGCTCTCGAGAATCGATGGCATCTGCGTGCCGGCCGGCTTCTGCGTGACGACGAACGCCTTCCGGCGGATCATGGCGGACGTGCCCTCCGTCGACGAGCGGATCGATCGGCTGTCACACCTGAGCCCGGACGACCGTGAAGCGATCGGCACGCTCAGCGCGGATATCCGCAGGACGATCGAAGAGGTCACCATCACCGAGGATCTGGCGGCGGCGATCACCGGCTGGGTCACCAGGCTCGGCGAGGACGCGGCCTATGCCATCCGTTCCAGTGCCACGGCAGAGGACCTCCCGACGGCCTCGTTCGCCGGTCAGCTGGACACCTACCTGAACGTCGTCGGGTCGGGGGCGATCGTCAGGCACGTCGGCCAGTGCTGGGCCTCACTCTTCACGGAGAGGGCCGTGACCTACCGCCTGCGGAATGGTTTCGACCACCGGCTGGTGCCACATGGCCGTCGTCGTGCAGAGGATGGTCTTCCCGGAGGTGGCGGGCGTCCTCTTCACGGCCGACCCCGTGACATCGAACCGGAGGGTCGCGTCCGTCGAAGCTTGCTTCGGCCTCGGTGATGCGCTGGTCTCGGGCCGGGTGAACGCGGACGTCTACAAGGTGCGTGACGGCGAAGTCGTCGCCAGGGACCTCGGCGACAAGAGGATCGGCATCTACGCTTCACCAGCGGGCGGAACACGGGAACTGGCGATCGAGCCGGAGCGCCAGGAACAGCCGGCATTGACCGACGCGCAGGTCGTGCGGCTCGTGCAGCTGGGACGACTGATCGAAGCGCACTTCGGCTTGCCCCAGGACATCGAATGGTGCCTGGTCGATGACAGCTTCCAGATCGTCCAGAGCCGCCCGATCACCACGCTGTTCCCCATCCCCGCGGCCGGTGACCAAGAGAATCACGTCTACGTGTCCGTCGGTCATGCGCAGATGATGACCGACGCCATGAAGCCCCTGGGGCTCTCCTTTTGGCAGCTGACCACGCCTCGGCAGATGTACGTGGCCGGCGGAAGGCTCTTCGTCGATGTCGGCCTCGGGATTGGCGTCACCAACGAGCCGCGCCGGTCTCCTGGAGGTGCTCGGGAGAGGCGATCCCCTTGTCGGGGACGCGCTCGAAGAGCATCCTCGAGCGCGACGACTTCGTCCCCACCCTCAGCGACCCGAGTCCCGGTGCGACGCCCGAGCGGCGTGCCCGCCCCTATCGAAACCGATCCGGCCCTCGTGACCGGGCTGATCGAGCGCAGTGAGGCTTCCATTGCGAAGCTGAAGAGTGACATCCGTGGGAAGGCCGGGTCCGCGCTGCTCGACTTCATCGAGGAGGACATCCAGGATCTGAAGCGGATCCTGTTCGATCCGCACAGCCATCAGGTGTTCATGTCGGCGATGGAGGCCACATGGTGGTTGAACGAGCAGCTGCAGGAGTGGCTTGGTGAGAAGAACGCGGCGGACACGCTCACGCAGTCAGTTCCGAACAACATCACGTCGGAGATGGGCCTGGCGTTGTTGGATGTGGCGGACGTGATCCGACCCCATCCGGACGTCGTGGTCTTCTTGCAGGGGGTCCGCGACGAACGCGTCCTGGACCTGCTGCCGACGTTCGAGGGCGGACTCGAAGCCCGAGACGCCATCGCGTCCTTCCTCGACAGGTACGGGATGCGATGCGCCGGTGAGATCGACATCACGAGGCCGCGCTGGAGCGAACGTCCCGCCGTGCTCGTTCCCCTGCTCCTCGACCACATCAAGAACTTCGAGCCCGGGGCCGCAGCGCGGCGCTTTGAGCAGGGACGGCAGGAGGCGCGGGAGACGGAGCTGGAACTACTCACGCGTCTGCGGGGCTTGCCGGACGGGGAGCGCAAGGCGGACGAAACCAAGCGGATGATCGATCGGGTCCGGACCTTCATCGGATACCGGGAGTATCCCAAGTACGGCATGGTCAGCCGCTACCACGTCTACAAGCAGGCCTTGCTCGAAGAGGCCGAGCGGCTCGTGCAAGCCGACCTGCTTCGTGAGAAGGAGGACGTCTTCTACCTCACGTTCGGGGAGCTCAAGGACGTCGTGGGGACCAACCAAGTGGATATCGAGCTCATCGATTGGCGCAAGGAGGCGTTCCGGTCCTACGAAGCGCTCACGCCACCCCGGGTGTTCACATCGGACGGCGAGGTCGTCACCGGGACGTATGAACGTGTCGATGTCCCGGCCGGCGCGCTCGTCGGCCTGCCCGTGTCTGCCGGGACCGTCGACGGAAGGGCTCGCGTCATCCTCGACATGGCCGAGGCCGATCTCGAGGCGGGCGACATTCTGGTTACCGCCTACACGGACCCCAGTTGGACGCCGGTGTTCGTCGGGATCACGGGACTGGTGACGGAGGTCGGGGGCCTGATGACCCACGGTGCGGTGATCGCACGCGAGTACGGGCTGCCAGCCGTGGTGGGCGTGGAGCATGCCACCCGGCTGATCAGCAACGGGCAGCGCATCCGCGTCAATGGGACCGACGGGTACGTGGAGATCCTGTGTTAGGCGGGTTCGCTCCGGGCAGTCCCAAGGAATCGACTTTGCCCCGCCCCTACGTGACGAAGGGGTTAACTCGAAGATCCCGCATTCACTCGGACCTCTCTCCGGACCTCGTCGACGGCCACTGAGCGGGCGACCAGTCCCCCTTTGGGTCCGTCGTTTGACCTACTTCGATCAGATGACCGTCGGGATCGCGGATGTAACAACGGATCTCATACTGATGCTGCTTCGGCGGCGTCAGGAAATGAGCGCCCCGGGCACTCCATTCGGCGTACACGGCCTCGATGTCTCTGACCCGGATATTGAGGAAGCTGCTGACCCGGTCGGGATCGCGTGGCGTTTCCAGGGTGACAGCCGGCTTGTCGTCCGTCGGGCCTCCGCCGACATTGATGACGATCCAGCTGTTGGATAGTTTGACGTTGACCGGGCCTGTGTCGGTTCCTCGAAAGGCCACCTCGCCCCCCAGTACCTCGGTGTAGAAGCGCCGAGAGCGCTCGACGTCGTCCGAGACGATGAAGTGGGTCAGCAAGATTTCATCTGCTGGCGGTGGGACTTCGGCCATCTGGCACCTCCACTGGTTGGGCCACAGACCCCGCCTGCGACCGGTCACTTCTCAATTGAAGTATGGCAAGACCCTCACCTGGGCGGGAAGGTGCCCCGACCGCCGGGACGAGATGCCACCTCGCGGCTTCTGGCGAAGCTCATCGGTGTCGCCTCCTCGGGGATTCAGGGGTCCGCCACCTCCCCACCCTCTATGACCCTGGCAATTCTCCTGTCTGGCACGAGCCAGACGACAGCCACCCCGACGTAGATCGCAATGGCTACCCATGGTTCGAAAAGCGCTACAACGATCCCCGCCACATAGGCAATAGCCGAGATGCGACCCTTGCGGTCGTTGCCAATAGCCCTGGCCAGTAGTGAATCCGCCGGGTGCAGCGCGAGCAGAGCCCGGGTAAGCAGGAAGTAGGCGATGGCCGAAAGAAGCAGCACCAAGCCGTACATGATCACCGGGGCGGTTTCTCCCGGTTGCTCACCCAACCACGCCGTCGCTGCCGGCGTCAGCGAAAGTGAGAACAACAGTCCCATATTTGCCCAGAGGACCCGACCATCGATGCGTTGAACGACCTGCATCAGGTGGTGGTGGTTGTTCCAGTAGATGGCCAAGAACGTGAAACTCAGCGCGTAGACGAGAAGCTTTGGTACCAGTGGCTTGAGGTCCCCGAAACCGTGGCCGGCAGGTGGACGGAGATCGAGCACCATGATCGTCATCACGATGGCAATTACGGCATCTGTGAAAGCCTCGAGCCTTCCTCTTGTCACGGCGAGAGCATCGCATACGAGTCGCCAGTGGCGAGCGGTGGGCCCACCACCATCGCCCGAGATCCAGTTAGGCGATTGTTTCCGGCGCGGGACCTGAGTACACCTCGAAGAATCGTTGGATCATCTCCGGCGGGACGGCAAGGTTTGCGTCGTGGTCGGTACGGAGACAGACGACCGCCGGCCCGTCGACCTCTCGTGCCCGTCGCAACGCCGGCTCGACGTCCTCGATCCGATCGGCGTACTCGCCATGGCATCCAAGGCCCTGAGCCATGATGTCCCAGCGCACTTCGCCCTGGTTCGTGCCGAAGGTCTGCCCGTAGAACGCCAGCTCATTCGGCTCCTCCATCGTCCAGCACCCTTCGGCGAACACGACCGTGGTGATGTCGAGCCTTTCGCGTGCCGCCGACTGCCACTCCATAGCGTTGAAGCCCGCCGCACCGTCGCCGGTGACGCACACCACGTCGCGTTCAGGAGCGCCGAGCTTGGCCCCGATGGCCTGGGGGATCCCTGAGCCCAGCATGCCCAGCTCGAGAATGCTGTGATACGAGCGCGGCCGGGTGGGCGGCAGCGCTCCGTAGGCCCACAAGGAGGTGTTGCCTCCATCGGCCACGTAGACCGCATCGGGCCCGAAGACCTGGCCGACGATCGCCATCGCGACGGCCGGGTGGATGCCCGGTCCTGCCCATTGTGCGACAGGCGCCAACAGCCGCTCCTGCCACGCCGCATCGACTTCCCGGTATCTCTCGAGATCCGTGCCGTCACGGGGAGCCGCTTCTCGTTTGGCCAAGAGGCTGGCGATACCCTCGAGCGCGTCCCGCGTATCACTGACGATGCCGAGGGCCAGCGGACGGGTGACGCCCATGTTCCGAGGTTCGATATCGATCTGAATGAGTCGTTGCCCGGCCGGGTCCCCCCAGTACTTGTCGAACGGAAGATCGAGGTTGCCCATCCGGGACCCGGCAACCAAGATGACGTCTGCCTCGCAGCGAGCCAGGTCGCCGCCTGAGCCGAAGCCGGAAACGAAATTGGGATGGGTGCTCGGGACACTCGCCCGTCCGGCCATGCTCGTGATCACCGGGCACCCGAGCAACTCGACGACCTCAATCAGTGCCTCGCCAGCGCCGGCCCGGTCGACGCCGCTGCCTGCGATCACCAGAGGCCGTTCCGCGTCACACAGCATCGTCACCGCCTCCGTCAGTTGCGACTCGGACGCTCGGGGCAAGGGAGGTCGCGAGGCCGCCGGTGGAATGACCACGGCGGATGCTTCGTCGCCTTCGGCGTAGAGAATCGGTGCAGGCAACTCGACATGGACTGGTCCGGGCCGTCCGCTCCACATTTCCCTGAACGCCATCCGCATGACCTCGCCGATCCGCTCCCACTCGAACACCGGACCGCCCCACTTCACGGTCGGACGGAACAGGTCGAGCTGGTCCTGACCCTGAAACGTCGACGGCGGTGTCGGATAGACGATCCCGAGGCGGTGTTGCGAAGTCAGGACCAACACGGGCACGCCTTCATGACGAGCCGTGACCACCCCGGGCAAGAGGTTCGCCGAGCCCGGACCCGGATTGCCGAGAACTGCGGCGACTCGACCGGTCGTCTTGTAGAGACCCTCGGCCATGTGCACGCCAGCCGCTTCGTGTCGGACCGTGACCAGGCGAATCCCATTGCGCTCCAACTGGGCCAGCAGCGGGTCCGCTTCTGGCGAAGGCAGCCCGAAGAGGAATTGGACACCCTCTGCCGCCAGTGCCCTTGCGACGACTTCGCCTCCGGTGACTGTCCCCATCACCTGACCTCCTGGTTGCCGACGACCCGCACATGGACCCGACCCGTGTGGATGCACGCCTCATGCCCACGTGACCGAGCGTGGATGTGATGTCAATTGAACCGCCAGGAGTGGCGCGGGACCAGAGGCGAACGTCCCGCCGCCTGTGGGCCTCCAACATCGAGAGGACCAGGGCGGCGAAATCGGGACACTCGATCCGATCGCCAATGGACGCGCCACAGCGCCCGGAGCACGCCGCCACGGGCGGCGCAGAGCGGAGCTGACGCACGGTCGCCATCCCGTGACGCCGGGGTGGGGTGGTCACGTATGGGCTGGTGCCTCTGTCCCGCGGATTTGATTCGTGGCAGGCTCTCAGCGAGCTCGAGCCAACCGGATCGGAAGAGCCGAGAATGGAAGATGGTTGCGTGCGGCCAGCGCTCATTGAGGTCGAAGTAGACATCAGATGTCCCCCCGAGGCCGTGTTCGACTACTGCAGTGATCTCAGTCACGAGCCGGAGTGGAATCCCATGATGAGACGAATCGAAAAGATCACCGATGGGCCTATCGGTGTCGGAGCTCGATATACGACCGAGTTCGCCAGAGGTCCGCAGATGGTTATCGAGTACACCAGCTATGAGCGCCCGACAAGATGGGCTTCAGTTGGCGATTCAGCCACGTTGAAAGCCAGCGGCAGCGGCCACGTGGTCCCGGCCCCGGACGGCACCCACCTAATCATGCGCATGGAGCTTGAGCCGCATGGGCTGTTCAAGCTGGCGGCGCCATTCCTGCGACGCCGATTACAGTCGATGTACCGGCGCGACGTGGACAACATCAAGGCACGATTGGAGGGCAACAGCGGTTCCGAAGAAGGAACATGACCCTGCTATTGGCGCAACGATATTTCCAATCAGCATGCGCGACCGACGATGAATGACGCAGAACCTGCGCTCGACGTGGAACCTGCAGTGGGCCACAAGGCAGCTGTCGATCTGTACTGGATCCCGCTGGGTGCTGGAGCACACGTCGTCCGGATCAGCGGAAAGCTGTTCGAGGCGGCGTCAGCACTGGGTGCCCGTCGTCCTCGGAACGACCTCTACCATTCGGCGCTCGTCATAACCGTGGCAGAAGGTCACTTCATGATCGAGCAGGCGCCGGTCCCTGATCTGCACGGCGAACGACGAGGTGTCGTGGCGGAAGGCCCCGTCGGGATGCGCTGGCTAGGCCGATTCCGGATCTTCCGCTATGAGATTCGGCGTTGGCGCGAGGGCAGCATTCCCGACATCGATCAGGCGATAGGGAGCCCGATCAGGATCACCGACGACGGTGAGGTCGCCGGAAGAATCCTCGAGACGTTGCCGTCGATTCCCACACCCGTATGGGGCCGCGACGAGTTCGAGACGGGCGAAATGTGGAACTCGAACTCGGTTGTCTCTTGGGTCCTGGCGCGCAGCGGGGCGAGCATCGAGGTAATTCATCCACCGGTCAATGGTCGAGCGCCCGGGTGGGACGCCGGCCTTGCGATCGCTGCGCGAGGCCTGGACGACACGAGCACCGGGACATCGTGAGTCAGGCGGTACTGACGTCTGCTCGGACGAGGGGGGGTATCCCCGCACACCGGGACGTGGGCAGTTCAGCGCGACGGGGCACTCGGGGAAGTGGCTCGGGAGGACCGGTGTGCGGCAATACCGCAGGCCCGGATTCGTGATCTTCGTGCGCTTCAGGCGGCTATTGCTGGACAAGGTCCACAATCGGCACGATGGCGGGCGGCTGCGCCAGCTCGATGCCCAGCTCCTCCATGACCGGCCCGAGGTACGTCAGGAACACATCGAACGCATCCTGGCTTTCCCAGACGTCGAAACCTGAAGCTGGCCATCTTCATCGAAGCACGAATGGAGCTTCATGGCGCTTCGGGTGCCCCCGCCTCACGGAGTCGGTCACGACCCTTGGCGTGCTGCTCACGAGTCATATTCTTGGTCACGATGTAGACGGCAATCACGAGGCGTGGACTCCTTGTCGGTGGGATACCACCGCCGAATCAGTTCACGGTGTGCGCCGAAACCAATGCGGAAGTCATCGGCTTTGCCCACACGGTCTTCGGCCACGATCCGGTATGGGGAGCTCTTCTCGACAATCTGCATGTCCGAAGCAACCTGAAAGCACAAGGGATCGGCACGCAGTTGCTTTCACGAGCGGCCCAAGAGCTCACACGGCAGCGGCCCTCCGAACCCCTCTACCTGTGGGTCCTCGACCAGAACACGGCAGCGCAGTCCTTCTATGACGCTCGAGGGGGTACCAGAGTGGAGACCACATTGCGTGGGCCATTCCCGGGGGCGGCATGGCACTTGGGCACAGGTACTTCTGGTCAGACGCGTCTCAACTCATCACGGGAGCACCTGATCCACGCTGAGCGGTGCCCGACGCACCTTTGGCTCGAGTCTTTCGATCACCTCTCTCGTGCAGATCGATCTCACGTCGTAGGGCGTGAAGCCGATCAACCATGACGATGCCGTCACCGTGGAGTGTGACGGCCGATCGCACGGTGTGTGCAATGTCGCCAAAAGCCGCCATCTGACCAATGAAGTGCAATCCGATTGTTTCGTCCGGACAGGGGTTCACCTCGATCCAACGACGCCCACGGTCGGCCGCGGCGGCGAGCTCGTCGTAGGCAGCGAGACGCGGAGCCCGTGCCTCGCTGGACCGGACGAGATCTTCGAATTGGCGCTCGGCCTCCGTGACCGGACCGGGCAGGCGCACTCTCTTGAACCAGACCTCGAGTTCAGCGAAGTCGATGAACCGTGGTCTCCCGTTGCCTCCTGTAATCGCCATCGACAACCGCCCGCCGCTCGCTCCGGCGCCGGGTGAATCACCACGATGCCCTCGCGAACCTGGCCCCCACCCCTTGTTGGATCAAGTATGCGAGGTGAAGTCCCGGCGGGCACCCCCAAGATGGGGGACCGTCCCTCCCCTCCCGATGGAACCATCGGCATGAGGACGTGGAGATTCATCGGACCCGGCGCCACCGCCGTGGGCCGGGCTCGCAGAACGGGCTCGCAGAGGGTGCACCCCCGTGCGGCACGAGCGACCGCAGTCGGGCTATTTGTGCGCCAGCTCCAGCGCGTCCCGGTGCTCGCCGATCAGGCGTGCGCCTGCCCAAATGAGCAGGGAGCCCACCCGCTGGCGCGAACGATGGAACCGCTGTGACTCGTGATCGAGTCGGATCCTCGTGTGCACTCGGGTCCGACGTTCGTCGAGGAGATCGTCATGTCGGGCCTTGGCGAGGACCCGTAGCAATTCGGGGTGCATCGGTGCTCCTTAGAGGCAGGGAAGAAGAATCGACCGGAGGTGTGACAAAGGGCGCGGCGACGTTGCGCCGGTGGCCGGAAGGTGTGAGACGGCGCCGTCGGCGCTCGCCTGTGAGCTCGATGCCGGTCAGCCCAGCAGAGCGTGACGATCCGCGGCGGCAGTGGCGCACACCAGCGGGATCCGACGGTTCGTCGAGTTGATCTTCATGTGCACCTCCTCAGTGCTCGCGTTGGAGTCGTTATGAAAACATACCGGCGCCAAGAATGGCGAGCGCTTCGAACGAGAACGCAATGAACGTGCGCAGTGTCCGTCCGTGTGCAGCCGGGGCCGCTACCCGGGCGAAAGGACTCAGCCGAGATCTCCGCGAGCGACTCTGTCCGCCTAGTCGTTACGGCCCAACCCGAGTCTCGCGTTTGCAACTGACAGACGGTGCCTGACCTCAGCGTCCGCTTCGTCGATCTGGCCGTTCGGGACGAACCATCGTACGGCCGGGCCGATGACGTCGGGCCCGCTGCCCTGGACCCACTGGATCGAACCGCTCCGTTCCGACGGGCCCGACATTTGGAAGACTTCGGCCCACTCGAGCTCGGGTACGGCGTTCAGCTGCCATTCGACCTCGCTCCGGTCAGCGAGCTCCTCGACAATGGTGGTGCCGACGATTTCGATCTCCCCCCGATTGGCTCCTGCCATCACCTGCACCATCCCTCTGCGGCGAACGGGCCACCGCCGAAGACTAGTGAGCTCGTCGGAACGGAACCGGAGCCCGCCATTTTCTGGTGAAGGGCGGGGGCCCAGCCAGAGCCACCGTGGCCAGCTCCTCAGCCCCTAGGCTCAGCTCATGGGGCAGGGGGACATACCGACATCGAGGGGTGGTCCCTTCCGGCGTCGCAGGGAGAAGCGTCAGCTCGAGCGGCTGGCCGAGGCATCCGAATCGGGAGTGACACCACGAACGGCCTCCGCTCACGTCAAAGTGATTGAGGATCAGACCGATGCTCGGCGCCCGGAACCCGAAGAACGGGAGCCCGACGCACCAGCCGACGGTCCCCTGGAACGTCGTACCGGCGGATTCCATGTGCGAGCCGTGCCGATCGATCAGCCGGTCGGTGACTGAACAAGGCTGAGCCGGGGTGCCCCGGTGGGCCGGGGTGGGAACGCGCGGGTCTGGCCGAAGTCCCGGGAGCCGCCCATGGGATACTCACCCCCGTGCGAACGATCCTGAACGTCCTCTGGTTCGTCCTGTCCGGGTTCTGGCTCGCAGTCGGCTATGCAGTGGCCGGGCTCGTCATGTGTGTCCTGATCATCACCATTCCATTCGGCATCGCCGCATTTCGGCTTGCTGCCTTCGTGCTCTGGCCATTTGGCCGCACCGTGGTCCGACGGCCCGAGGCCGGTGCCGCATCAACGATCGGAAACGTCATCTGGTTCATCCTTGTGGGCCTCTGGATGGCCATCGCACACCTGGTTCTCGGCTTCGTTCTCTGCTTGACGATCATCGGCATTCCACTGGGACTCGGGAACTTCAAGCTGGCGGCAGTGGCGATCGCACCTCTCGGCAAGGAGATCGTGCCGACGACCGATCCCCGGGCATCGTTAGGGACCGTTTCGTTCTGAGCGCGTTCCCTGCGACGCACGCCGCGAGCAGGGTGGGGTCTACGGAAGCCTGAACTCCCATCCCTCCCTGCCAGGTGGAATCAGCCGTGATCACTTCTCCAAGGTCTCTTCCGCCCAGAACGTGCTCGAGGCCACAGCGGGTAGCGGCGTGACCAACGACCAGAATTCGCCGTCCGGCTCGTCAGTCTTCCTCTTCATGAGCGCCCGAGGTTGCGGGGCGTGCGACGAGGGGGCGGGGCCGGCAGATCGTCGGGGGCGGCGGCGATCGCATCGCGGATACGGGCCAGCGTGCCGAGAAAGGCGTAGAGCTCGGTGTCGTCGATCCCGGCCAACACGACGGTGGTGGTCTGGACGACCTCGGGGAGCAGCCGCGTTCAGCGCTGCGTGGGACAGGCCGTGACGACGTGCCACCGCGGCGACCAGCGCCTCGGCGTGCCCTCCGACCACTTCGAGGTTCCGCACGACCTGGGCGGACAGCCAGGACGCCCCGGGAAACTCCTTCTCGAATGCCGCTGCCTCGGGCGGCGCCGAGGCAGCGCCCTTGCGGGCGCCACCTCGGTCCCGTGGCGGAGACGGGCTCAGTTCACGCCTCCAGCGCGATCTCGATCCGCGGTGCGCCCTTGACCCCGGCGCGACCCATGGCCTCACGCAGCTCGGGGCTGCCGGCGAAGGCCTGCGCCTGCTCCACGGTGGGGAACCGGTGCAGGACGTACACGTCCTGCTTGTCGGCGGGGTCGACCAGCACCTCGGCATCGGTGCAGCCGTGTTCCTTGCGGAGCCCGTCGACGCTCTCGTAGATCGAGCGCCACGCCGCGTAGTCCTCGACCTCGTGTCGAACCAGCAATGTCGCCTGTGCCATGTGTCCACCTCTCTCTCGTGGCCCCATTCTCTTGAGGACCATTATCTTGATATCAAGATAATGGTCCGCAACGGAGATGTCAAGGGAAGACATGTCCGGCGCCCGCTCGCTGTCGGATCCGCACGTCGGCCGGAAGGCAATGGTCGTACTCTTGGAGCGATGGCGCTCACCGTCGACGACATCGTGGCCAGGTGCCAGGCGGCACTGGCAGAGCACACGCCGGTCCTGGCCGTGCGCGACGTGCTCGATGAGCTGGTGACCAACCCGGCGGGGCTCGAGGAGGCGCTCGGTCCGGTCGAGGTCGGTGGCATCACCACCCTGCACCACACGTCCGACCTCACGGTGCTGCAGGTCGCATGGACACCGGGGATGTCCCTGTACCCGCACGAGCACCGCATGTGGGCGGCCATCGGCATGTACGGGGGCCAGGAGGACAACGCGTTCTTCCGACGAGCTCCCAGTGGCCTCGAGTCAATGGGCGGCCGGGAGCTGCCGGCCGGTGACGTCCTCGTCCTCGGCGACGACGTCATCCACTCGGTCGCCAACTCCCGCCGCGAGTACGCGGTGGCGCTGCACGTCTACGGCGGCGACTTCTTCACCGTGGAGCGCTCCGAGTGGGACCCCGAGACCCACGAAGAGCGGCCCCGTGACCTCGAGCGCACCCGCCGACTCTTCGAAGAAGCCAACACGCGCTGGTCCGCACGGCAGAAATGAGCGGGACGGACTACTTCGCCACGTAGGCCACCAGGGGTGGGCGGACGCCGTGTCTCTCCATCACGGCCGCGATCTCCGGCGGCGGTGAAGCCAGACCCGCCATCATGGCGGCGGCATCGTCCACGTCGGCCATCACGGCGACGGCGTTGCTGCCGTCGTGCGCCACCAGATCCACCACGTTGCTCCCCCCCATGGCGGCGACGCTCTCGGCCCGCTCCGACTTGAACTGCAACCACGCGTCGACGTCGACCACGTTGTGGGTGATGACCATTCTCGGCACTTCGTCTCCCTTGTCGCGTGCGTCGTCGCTCACGGCGCAGGTCGCCCTTTCTAGTCCCTGCGCGCCCCGGAGCGGGCTTGCGGTCCGCGCAGAACGTGTTAGTCTCTACTAACATGTTGTGCGGTGACGGTGACCACGAGCCAGACGCAGGCCGGGCCGCAGCCTGCCGTCCCCGACCTGCTCGCCGTGCTGGCCGAGCCCAACCGCCGCCGGCTGCTGGAGCTGCTGCGCGGCGGCGAGCGCACGGTCACGGAGCTGGCGGCCGAGTTCTCGGTCACCCGCCCCGCCGTCTCGCAGCACCTCGGGGTCCTGGCCGCAGCCGGCCTGGTGGAGGCCCGGCAGGACGGCCGGTTCCGCCGCTACCGGCTCGTCCCGGCGGGCATGGCGGCGCTGCGCAGCACCCTCGACGCCTTCTGGACCAGCGAGCTCGAGCAGCTCGCCGCCGCCGATCCACCGCATCCGCCCGCACCATCGAAGAAAGGGACTCCCCATGACGATTGACAAGTCGGTCCTGGTGCCGCTCGACGCCGACCAGACCTTCGCCCTGCTGACCGAGCCCGAGCGCCTGCGGCGCTGGCAGGCGCTGTCGGCCCGGGTCGACCTGCGAGCCGGCGGCGACTACCGCTGGACCGTGGTGCCCGGCGCCAACGCGGGTGGGTCCTTCGTCGAGATCGAGCCGGGCAAACGTCTCGTCTACACGTTCGGATGGGAGGGCGACGAGGCGCTCCCCCCCGGTGCGTCGACGGTCACCGTCACGCTCGAGCCGGCCGAGGGCGGCACCACGGTGCGCCTCGTGCACGAGGGCTTGACGCCCGAGCAGGGCGAGAACCACTCCCACGGCTGGGACCACTTCCTGGGGCGGCTGGTGGCCGCCGGCCAGGAGGGCGACGCCGGCCTCGACCCTTCCCTCCAGCGCGAAGCGGAGGCATGGGACCAGCTCAGCGCGGCCGAGGCTTCGCTGGCAGTGTGCGCCCATGTGCTGCGGGGCATGGGGCCCGGTGACGGCAAGGCGCAGACGCCCTGCGCCAAGTTCGACGTCGACCAGTTGACCGGCCACCTGGCGGGATCGTTGGTGGCCCTGGGTGGCTGTGCCGGGGTGTCGGTCTCGCCGGACGAGGGCGCGGCGTACGAGGTCCGTATCTCGGACCTGGCCCAGCCCGTGCTCGAGGGTTGGCGCCGCCGTGGCCTGGAGGGGACAGTCCAGCTGGCGGGCGGGGAGATGCCGGCCGAGCTCGCGTCGCGCATCTTGTCCATGGAGCTGCTCGTCCACGCCTGGGACTACGCCCGCGCCACCGGTCGCGAGCTCCCGGGCAACGACGGGCTCAGCACCTACGTGCTGGGCCTCGCCCGCGGCGGGTTGATCCAGCCCGCCCTGCGCGACGGTGACGCGTTCGGCGCAGAGGTCCCGGCGGGCCCGGCCGCCGACCCGATGGCGCAGCTCGTGGCCTACACCGGCCGGCAGCCCTGACTCAGGAAGCCGAGGTCCCGCGCCAGCGGCGCTCGAAGGGCAGCCGCCAGGTGCGCGGCGCGATGAGATCGTTGATGGCCGGCGGCCCCCAGCTCCCCTTGGGGTAGGACTGCACCGGGGGCGGGTCCTCGAGCAGCGGTGTCGAGACCTCCCACAGCCGCTCGATGCCCTCGGCCGTGTTGAACAGCGTGTGGTCGCCGACCATGGCGTCGTGGATCAGGCGCTCGTAGGCCTCGAGCACGTCGGCGTCCTGGCCCGTCTCGTGCAGCGCGAACTGCAGGCTGAGCTTCTCGAGCTTCATGCCCGGCCCCGGCCGCTTCCCGTAGAAGGAGAGCGACAGCTTCGAGGAGTCGGCCAGGTCGAAGGTGAGGTGGTCGGGGCCCTGGCTGCCCACGCCCGAGTCGTCGGGGAACATGGACTTGGGGGGCTCGCGGAAGGCGATGGAGATGATGCGCTCGCCGCCGCCCAGCTGCTTGCCGGTGCGCAGGAAGAAGGGCACGCCGGCCCAGCGCCAGTTGTCGATGTCGCAGCGCAGGGCGACGAACGTCTCGGTGTCGGAGTCGGGCGCCACGCCGGGGATGTCGCGGTAGCCCTCGTACTGGCCGCGCACGACCTGGGTCACTCGAGGGGGCGCAGGGAGCGGAAGACCTTGTTCTTCTCCTCGCTGATGGACGCCGGCTCGAGCGCCGTCGGGGGCTCCATCGCCATGAAGGCCGAGGATCTGGAAGAGGTGCGTGACCACCATGTCCTTGAACGCGCCGGTCGCCTCGTAGAAGTCGACGCGGTCGTCGACCGCCGAGCGTCTCGGGCACGTCGATCTGCACGTGGTCGATGTGGTCCCGGTTCCAGATGGGCTCGAAGAGGCCGTTGGCGAAACGGAAGGCCAGGATGTTCTGCGCCGCCTCCTTGCCCGAGGAAGTGATCGATACGGAAGATCTGGCTCCTCGTCGAAGACCTGGTGCAGCATGTCGTTGAGCGCCACGGCGCTGGCCAGGTCGGTGCCGAACGGCTTCTCCATGATCACCCGCGAGCGCTCGACCAACTTGGCGTCGGCCAGCATCTGGATCACGGCCGCGGTCCGCCACCGGCGGGATGCTCAGGTAGTGCAGCCGGCGCGGCTCGCCGCCGATCTCGTCCTCCGCCTGGCGCACGGCGTCGGCCAGCGCCTCGCGGACCGGCCGTGGTGGACACGAAGGTGAGCCGCTTCTCGAAGTTGGCCCACTGCAGCAGCGAGATCTTGCCCGTGGCGAACTGGTCGCAGGCGTGGCGGGCCAGGTGGCGGAAGTCCTCGTCGCTCAGGTCGCTCGTCGAGCTGCCCGACGATCCGGTACTCGGGCATCATCCCGGTCATGGAGAGATGGAGCAGGCCCGGCAGCAGCTTGCGCGCCGCCAGGTCGCCCGTGGCGCCGAAGAGGACGATGACGTGCGGCTCGATCTGGGACGCGGGCGCCGCCGAGTCCACCGTCTCGCTGCGGTCGACGACCTCGGTCACGACGCCGGCCGCCGCTCGTTGAGCTCGGACACGTTGCCGCCCATGATCTTGGCCACCGACTCGGGCGGCAGCTTCTGCAGCTCGGTCACCCAGTCGGTCGGCTCGGGCAGTCCCTCGATGTGCGGCCAGTCCGACCCGAAGATCACCCGGTCGTCGCCCATCAGGTCCACGATCTCGTTGACGTCGTCCTCCCAGAAGGGATTGATCCACACGTGGCGGCGGAACGTGACGACGGGGTCCTCGGTGAAATAGCCGGGCATGCGCTTGTCCGTCGTGCGCATCTTCTTGAAGAGCGGGGCCAGGAACTCCGAGCCGTTCTCGACCGATGCGATGCGCAGGTTGGGGAAGCGGTCGAAGAGCTTCTCGAGGATGAGGGTGGCCAGGAAGTCGTGGGCCGCCCGCTCGATGGCGAACATCTTGATGCTCGGCCGGCCCCCGCCGGCACGGAACGAGGCCGAGAAGCCGTCGGGCGCGTAGCCGTTGGAGGAAAGCCCGGCGTCACCGGCGTGCACGACCACCGTGATGCCGGCCTCGTTCACCCGGGCCCAGAAGGGGTCGAACACGTCGGCGGCCGGCGAGAGCGGGCCGGTGACGGTGGTCGGCGCCGCGGCCCGCATGACGACGGTGCGGGCTCCTGCGTCGAGCGCCCATTCGAGCTCGCGCACGGCCTCGTCCACGTCGGCCAGCGAGATGTAGGGGGCGGCGAAGATGCGGTCCGCGTACGCCATGCCCCAGTCCTCGGCGAGCCAGCGGTTGAAGGCCCGGAACAGGAGCACCACCGCCCCGGGGTCGTGCTTGAGCGACTCCTCGTAGAGCATGCCGAGGGTCGGGAAGAGCCAGACCTTGGCCAGGCCCTGGGCGTCCATGGTGGCGAGGCGGGCGTCGCGGTCGCGGTACTCGGGGCGGATGGGCTCGGGCGACCCCATGAGCTCGTGCATCGGGCGGCCGTCGGGGTTGCCCCGGAAGTAGTCGACCAGCGCGCCGGCGGGGGCGATCGGGTTGAAGGTCGGGTTGGTGACGGCCCGGCTGATCGTGCCGCCCAGGGCGTGGTAGCGCCGGCCGCCGACCTCCACCCACTGGATCACCCTGGGCCCGAGCGCCGGGTCGAGGTGGCGGGTGAACGCGTCCAGCGCCTCGTAGTAGTGGTTGTCGGCGTCGAAGACGGGGGAGTCGACAGGGGGCATGGTCAGCCTTCCGCGAGCGGGCGCAACACCCAGACTGTATTAGCTGGCGGCGGGCGGCCCCGCCGCCGTGTGCGCGACCCCCTCCGGGTCGACCGCCCAGTCGGGGGCCTCCCCCCAGCGCTCGCCGTAGACCAGCTCGGGGAGCGGCCGCCGGCGCACCGGGCCGTGCCGCCCCTGCGGGCGACCGATGGTGATGGTCGCCATGAGCTCGACCTCCTCGGGGATGTGCAGCAAGGCGCGCAGCTCGGCGTCGGCGGCGAACTGCCAGCCGGTCATGACGCCGCCGTAGCCGAGGGCGCGGGCGGCCAGGAGCAGGTTCTGGCAGGCGGGGTAGACCGAGGCACCGTCCGTGTAGTTGGTGTGGCGGTAGTGCACGAAGCAGGCCAGGATCAGCACGGGCACGGACTCGAAGGTGTCGACGTAGTGCTGCATGGTGCGGGCCATGCGCGCCTTCGGGGAGTCGGCGTCGGCGCCCGAGCCCTTGTCGTAGCCGTCGGCCTCCCGCTTGGCGGCCCAGAACGTGCGGGCCCCCTCGCCGAGCAGCGCGCTTGGCCTCGCGGGCCACCGGCCCGTCGGTGAGGACGATGAAGCGGAAGGGCTGGCGGTTGGACCCGCTCGGGGCCCGGGTGGCGGCGAAGAGGATGTCGCGCAGCACCTCGTCGGGGACGGGCTCGTCGGTGTAGCGCCGGATGGCGCGGGTCGCTGAGCAGGCCGTCGTAGAGCGAGACCGTGTCCCCGGTGCCTGCATGCTCTGCCATGGCGGCGACCCTACCAACGGCCGTGGGCGGCGGACGGGTGGCCCGGCCGGACTACGTGGCCTCGTCCACGCCGTCCACGACGTAGAGCGTCGCCCGGGCAGCGCCGTCGCGGAGCCGTCGGGCCGCCGTGTACGCCGCGCCGTGGTACCAGTCGAGCGCGGCCTGCCGCGTCGGGAAGGCGAGCAGCACGGTGCGGCCGGCAGGCAGCGCGCCCTCGAGGACGGCCGCGTCGCCGCCACGCACGACGTACCGGCCACCTGCGGCGGCGATGCTCCGCGCGGCCTGCTCCTTGTACGCCTCGTACCCGGCGGGGTCGAAGACGTCGGCCTGGTAGATCACGTAGGTCGTCACCGACCCTCCGACCCGAACCTACGCTCGCCCGATCACCGAATCGCCGAAGCGCTGGAGTGACTCGACGGCGTGGGCGAGCGAGTCGCCCGGCACGCCGGCGCCGCACCAGGTGACCCCCAGCCGCGCCAGATCCTCGACGGCGGCGAGCTGGGCGTCCGCATTGAACGCGTCGCTCTCCGGATCCCCGCCTGCACCGGTGCCGAACGACACGTCGATCGTGGACCGGTCCCGCCCGGCCTCGTCGACGAACTGCCACAACTCGTCGAGCATCGGGCGCAGGTCGTCCAGGGACTCGAGCGGCCGCGTCTTGGCCGTCTGGGCCAGGACCCGCGGCGCGGGGAAGGGATTCCAGCCGTTCCCGTAGCGGGCGACCCGGCGACGGGACATCCGGCTGTTCCCGCCGACCCAGATCGGAGGGACGGGATCGGGCTTGGGGTTCGCGGACTGGCCCTTTGCCGTGTAGGTCAACCCCTGGTGGGCGTAGTCGTCGTTGCCCCAGATCCCGAGGATCGCCTCGATGGCGTCGTCGAAGAGCGCGTTGCGCTGATCGAAGTCGACGCCCAACGCGGCGTACTCACCGCGCAGGTAGCCGGTGGCGACGGACAGGGTGAAGCGGCCGCCGGACAGCGCGTCGAGGGTGGCGACCGACTTGGCGACCAGGAACGGATTGCGATAGGGCAACACCAAGATGTTCGGGATCAAGCGGATGCGCTCGGTCGCCGCGGCGCAGAAGGACGAGGCCACGAACGGATCGAGGGCGTCATGCCCGCCCGCCTGCAGCCAGCGGTCCGTCGGGACGGGGTGGTCCGTGAACCCGATCCCCGAGAACCCGGCCGCCTCGGCGGCCCGACAGAACTCGGTCAGCCCCGCCTTGGTGACGAATTCGGGATTGTACGGATGCGAGATCAGCGGGTACGTCACCCAGAAGTTCATGGCGTCAGACCTTAACGGTCGGCGGACCCGCCGCCCGATGACGGAGCGCAAGCGTCCGCTCGGCGTCGTCGCACATCGTTGACGATCACCTCGGCTGCGTCGGCCTAGGGTGAGCGCCACTGCGGGCCGCTGCGAGTCTCGTGCAGATGCCCCGGCGACGAGCCGGACGGCCGGATGAAGGGGAGACGGTCATGGCGACGTTCGTCTTGGTGCACGGTGGTGGGCATGGCGGCTGGTGCTGGCAGCGTCTCACCCCCTTCCTGCGCAGGGCCGGCCACGAGGTGTACACGCCGACCTTGACCGGCCTCGGCGAGCGCGCCCACCTCCTCGGACCCGACGTCGACCTCGACATGCACATCGACGACGTGGTGGCGGTCCTGAAGTACGAGGACCTGCACGACGTGATCCTCGTCGGTCACAGCTACGGGGGCATGGTCATCACCGGCGTGGCGGACCGGGCACCTTCCCGCGTCGGGCACCTCGTCTACCTCGATGCGGCAACGCCGACGGACGGCCAGTCGCTCGCCGACGTGTCCCCGGACCTGATGGAGATGGCCCGGAGCATGGGCACGGTCGTCGACGGCGTCGAGCTCGTCCTGAACAACATGCCGGAGGCGGGGCGCTTCTACGGCGTGACGGACCAGGAAGCACTCGAGTGGATGCAAGGACGGTTGACCCCGCAACCGTGGCGGACCTTCGAGCAGAACCTCCGCCTGACAGACGAGCAGGCGGTGCGGCGCATCCCGCGGACCGACATCGTCTGCGTGAATCCCCTCGGCACCGGCAACATCGATGTCGAGGAGCGCACGCGGGGCGCGCACCGGGTCTTCGAGATCGACACCGGGCACGACCTGATGATCACCGAGCCCGAGAACGGTCTCCGAGTTCCTGCTGGAGCTGACGGCGACCTGAGGCTCGGACGCCGCGGCCGCGAGTTCAGGTCGGGCGACGGCGGGCGTCACGCCACAGATCGGTGATCCGCACGCCCAGCTCGGACAGCAGCGACCGGAAGAGCGGGAGCGACAGCCCGAGGACGTTGGACGGGGAGCCCTCGATGCCGTCGACGAAGGAGCCGCCGTGGCCCTCGATGCTGAAAGCGCCGGCGAGCTCGCAACGCCTCATCGCGTGCGCGCGTAGGCCTCGAGCTCCTCGTCGCTCGGGCTGCCGAACCAGATGAGGGTGCTGGCGACGTCACCCACCCGCCGTCCCGAACTCGTGTCGATCAGGCAGTGACCGGTGTGCAGCCGACCCTGCCGGTTCGAGAGATGCCGCCACGTGGCGACGACCTCGGCGCCGGACGCACGGCTTGCCGAGCGACATCCCGTCGAGCTCGAGCAGCGAGTCGCACCCGAGGACCAGGGCGCGCTGCGCACCGGGGCGCCACCGCCGACGCCTTGCGCTCGGCCAACAGCGTCACCGCCTCGGTGGTCCGCAGGTCCCCGACGTCCTCGTCCACCCCGCTGACCACGACCTCGGGGTCGAAGCCGGCATCGCGCAGCACGCGCAGCCTGGCCGTGGACGCCGAGGCGAGGACCAGGCGAGGGACCTCCGGTGCGGCCATGGGAGCAAGTATGCCCACCACCCGCCGGTCGGGGCCGGAACAGCGGGCGCGGCCCGGTCATCGAGGATCGGCCTAGGCCGACTGGGCCGGTACCCGGTCGAAGTACAGGTCCGGGTGGCGCTCGTCCTCGAGGAGGCCGGAGATGCCCTCGCGCTGGTACGCGATGTGCAGGTCGATCCGGTGGACCAGCAGCTCGGCCCGGCAGGCGGCGCCCGGCGCGGCACGGCTGGCCTCCGCGACGACGGTGCCCGTCGGGGCCACGATCCGGCTGGCGCCCAGAAGGGTCGACGTCGAGTGTGAGCCGGCCTGGTTCGCCTGCACCCACCACTGGCTGTTGGTCAACGCCAGCGCCGGGTAGAGGAGGTCCCAGGCGTTGGCACCCTCCACCTCGCACGCCGCCGGGGCGATCACCAGGCCGCGCGCCGCGCAGGGCCAGGGTCCGGGCCACCTCCGGGAAGTCGCCGTCGAAGCACACGACCAGCCCGACCCGGCCCAGGGCGGGGTCGTCGAAGGTCGTCAGCCGGTCGCCCGGGCTGAACACGGTGTGCTCGAGGGTCGGCGGGTAGAGGTGCGCCTTGCGGTGCCAGGCCGCCAGTCGGCCCCGGGGGCTGAAGACGAGGGCGGTGTCGTAGATCCGGCCGTCCTCGTCCAGCTCGGGCACGCTCCCGGCGGCCAGCCACATCTCGCGTTGGCGGGCCGCGTCGGCGAGCTGCTGCGACCTCGGTCCGCCCAGGGGCTCGGCGTCGGCCCGGGCGTCACGGCCCAGCGTCTCGGGGTCGTAGCCGCACGACCACAACTCCGGGAGAACCAGCAGCTCGACCCCGCGAGACGCCGCGTCGTCCATCATGCCGAGGGCCACGCTCATGTTCAGGCGCGGCTCACCCGGTGTGGCCAGCCACTGGGCCACCCCAACAAGAAGGTCTCGCTTCACGTTGGCACCATGAGTCCCCTCGTCAACGCCGTGAGGCTCACCCTACGAGTGCAACGTTCGCGGTCGGTTTCCCGCACGTGAATGCACTGTTACAAGCGCCGGCGTGCTCGGGCCCGGTGGCGGCGGGTCAGGCCTCCCGACGGCGAGCCATGAGCGTGATCAGGTCGTAGAGCACGTGCGCGGCGGCGATCGCGGTGATCTCGGCGTGGTCGTAGGCGGGGGAGACCTCCACCACGTCGGCACCCACCACACCGGCCGGCTCCAGCCCGCGCAGGAGGGACAGCAGCTCCCGGCTGGTCAGGCCGCCGGCCTCGGGCGTGCCGGTGCCGGGGGCGTGCGCCGGGTCGAGCACGTCGATGTCGACGGACACGTAGACGGGCGCGCCGGCGGTCCGCGCCAGCACCCGCTCGACCACGGCGGCCACGCCGACGGCTCTCGACGTCGTCGGTCGTGACCTGCGCGAAGCCCATGCCGGCGTCGTCGGTCAGGTCGTGGTCCGAGTAGAGCGGGCCCCGCAGCCCCACGTGCACGCTCTGCTCGCGCCGGAGGAGGCCCTCCTCCCAGGCGCGGCGGAAGGGGGTCCCATGGGTGAAGCGCTGGCCGAAGTAGGTGTCCCAGGTGTCGAGGTGCGCGTCGAAGTGGACGAGGGCGAGCGGCCCGTGCCGCCGGGCGGTCGCCCGCAGCAGCGGCAGGGCGATGGTGTGGTCGCCGCCGATCGCCACCAGCCGCCCGCCGCCCGCCAGGAGCGCGTCGGCCGCGGCCTCAATCTGGCCGACCGCCTCCTCGGGGCTGAAGGGCGTGCAGGCGATGTCACCGGCGTCGACCACCTGGGCCAGCGCGAAGGGCAGGGCATCGAGTGCCGGGTTGTAGGGGCGCAGGAGGCGCGAGCCCTGCCGGACCGCCGCCGGGCCGAAGCGGGCGCCCGGCCGGTAGCTCGTGCCGCCGTCGAAGGGGACGCCGACCACGGCGATGTCCCAGCGCGGCACCTCGGTGACCGTCGGCAGGCGGGCGAAGGTGCCGATGCCGGCGAAGCGAGGGACCGCAGTGGCGTCGGTCGGTCCGACGGGCTCGGCAGCGCCGTCCATCAGTCGTCGATGGCCTGGTACACGAGCGCGCGCAGCTGGGCGCGGAAGGGGTAGGCGACGGAGGGGAAGAGCTGCGTCATGAAGACGGCGAAGAGGTCCTCGGCCGGATCGACCCAGAAGGCGGTGCTGGCGGCGCCCCCCCAGTAGAAGTCGCCTGCCGAGCCGGCCATGGTCGTCGCGGCCGGGCCGAGGCCGACGGCGAAGCCCAGGCCGAAGCCGACACCCTCGAAGCCGGCCTCGCCGAAGCCCCCGATCGCCATGTCCTGCAGCGTGGCGCCGCCGGGCAGGTGGTTCACCGTCATCAGCTCCAGCGTCTTGCGGCCCAGCACGCGCCGGCCGTCGAGCTGGCCGCCGTTGGCCAGCATCTGGCAGAAGGCCACGTAGTCGTGTGTCGTGGAGACGAGCCCGCCGGCGCCGGAGAGGTAGGTGCGGGGGCGCACGAACCCGTTGGCGAAGGGGCCCTCCAGGAGGCGCGGGGTGTTGGCCGGGCGGTACTCGTAGCAGGCGGCGAACCGTGGCAGCGAGGCCTCGGGGACGAAGAACCCGGTGTCGACCATGCCGAGGGGTTCGAAGAGCTCGCGCCGGAGGTACTCGTCGAAGGGCAGCCCCGAGAGGATCTCGACCAGCCGCCCCACGATGTCGGTGGAGAGCCCGTAGTTCCAGTGCGTGCCGGGGTGGAACTTCAGCGGGTGCTCGGCCAGCAGCCCCGTGACGCTCTCGAGCGTCTGCCCGCCGCCGAGCGCCGCCCGCGCCTTGTTGAAGGCGTCGTCGATGGGGTTGCCCGGGAAGAGCCCGCCGGGCAGCCCGGTCGTGTGCATCAGGACGTCGCGCATGTTCATGGGGCGCTGCGGTCTTCACCAGGGTGACGGAGCCGTCGTCCTGCACCTCGCCCACCTGCTGGGTCCGCCATTCGGGGATGTAGCGGTGCACCGGGTCGAGCAGCTGGAACAGGCCGCGCTCGTAGAGCTGCATGAGGGCGACCGAGGCGATGGGCTTGGTCATGGAGTAGATGCGGAAGATGGCGTCGTCCGCCATCGGTGTCTGGCGCTCCCGGTCCATGAGGCCGAGCGAGCGCTGCGTAGGCGACGTGCCCGCCGCGCACCACGGTGATCTGGCAGCCGACGATCTTCCCCGGATCGACGTACCGGGTGGCGAAGTGCTCGGTGATGCGCTCCAGGCGCTCCGCGTTCATGCCGGCCGCATCGGGTTCGATCTTCATGCGTCCTCCCTCAGGCCTTCTGGCTGTGCTTCTGCTTCTGCTCGCGCAGGTAGGCCGCCGTGCCCTCCAGGAACGCGCCGACGTCCTTCTCCTTGTTGGCGGTGACGCCGTGGAACCACTCGGGCACGTAGACCTGGGCGGCGCCCGACTCGAGACCCGCCAGGATGGCGTCGACGGCGACCGAGACCGGCTCGGCCGGCACCGGCAGGTCGGGCACGTCGTTGTCGGGCAGGGTGAACAGCTCGGTGTCGATGACGCCCGGGTAGACCACCATGACCTTGATGCCGTCCTCCCACAGGTCCACGGCCATCGCCTCGGAGAAGGCGGTGAGCGCGGCCTTCGACGCGTCGTAGGCCGCCTCGCCGGGAGCGCTGAGCTTGGCGGCGATCGACGAGATGTTGACGATGGTGCCCGACCCCCGTGCCAGCATCTGGGGCAGCAGGTCCATGGTCAGGCGCATCGGCGAGAGGTAGTTGACGTGCATGACCGCGGTGATGGTGTCGATGTCGAGCGCCGTGGTGTGGCGGCGCTTGGGGATGCCGGCGTTGTTGACCAGCAGGTCGACCCCGCCGAACGCGTCCATCACGTCGACGGCCAGCTTGTCCACGGCGTCGGGGTCGGCCAGGTTGACCACCCACATCCGGCTGTCCGGGGAGTGCTCCATGCAGCGCCCGACCACCTCGGTCAGCCGCTCGGCCCGGCGGGCGCAGATGCCCACCACGGCGCCCCGCTCGGCCAGCGCCACGGCCAGGCCGGCCCCGATGCCCGACGAGGCCCCCGTCACCAGTGTGCGGCATCCCTGCAGGTCCAAGGCCATCGTCCTCACCCCACTTTCGCTTCGTCGACCGTGCTCACCTTAGGCACAGCCGGCCCCCGGCGGGCATTGACATTCTGTTGACGCCGCGTCCCGTCGCGTTCACGTCGGGTTGACGAACGCGCCGCCACGATGGGACCCATGGCTGACTTCCTCGCAGTGCTGGGGTTCGTCGCGTTCGTCGCGGCGTTCCTGGGCCTCATCTGGTGCCTGGAGCGGGTATGACCTGGGTCCAGGGACTCCTCCTCGGCATCTCCATCGTGATGTTCATCTACCTGGGCATCGCCATGTTCAAGCCCGAGTGGTTCTGATCTGACATGGGCTTCTTCTGGACCATCGTCCTCCTGATCGTCACGCTTGGGCTCGCCTGGCGGTACCTGGGCTCGTACATGGCCGCCGTCTTCGACGGCCGCGTCACCTTCCTGGCCTGGCTGGAACGACCCTTCTACCGCATGCTCGGAACCAGCCCCGACAAGGAGCAGTCCTGGAAGCGCTACGCCGGCTCGACCGTCATCTTCTCCGGGGTCTTCCTCGTCGTCGGCTACGTCCTCATGCGGATCCAGGGGTCGCTGCCGCTCAACCCCCAGCACTTCGGGGCCGTGCCGCAAGCGCTCAGCTTCAACACGATCACCTCGTTCATGACGAACACGAACTGGCAGAACTACGGCGGCGAGACGACCATGTCGTACTTCTCCCAGATCGGCGTGCTGACCGTGCAGCAGTTCGTCAGCGCCGCCGTCGGGATCGCCGTGGCGATCGCCGTGACCCGGGGCTTCTCGCGCCGGAACTCGCCCACCATCGGCAACTTCTGGGTCGACATCACCCGCTGCATGCTCTACATCCTGCTCCCCATCGCCTTCCTGGCCGGGATCGTGATGGTCGCCTTGGGCGCGGTGCAGACCCTCGCCGGCCCCGTGTCGATCCACAACGCGATGAACGGCGTCACGCAGACCATCCCGCGGGGACCGGCCGGCTTCATGGGGCCGATCATGCAGCTGGGTACCAACGGCGGCGGCTTCTTCAACGTCGACCTGGGCCACCCCTTCGAGAACCCCACGGCGATCACCAACTTCATCTACATCTGGCTCACGCTGTCCATCCCGTTCGCGCTGACGTACACCTTCGGCAAGATGGTGGGGAGCATCCGCCACGGCGTCGCCCTGTTGATCGCCATGGTGCTGATCTTCGGCACCTGGGTCGGCTTCACCGCCTACGCCGAGCACCAGAACAACCCGGCCATCGCGACGGCCGGCGTGCACTCCACGGTGGGCAACACCGAGGGCAAGAACTCCTATTTCGGCGACACGACGAGCGCGCTGTTCAACGTCTCGATGACCCAGACCTCCGACGGCGCCGTGGACAGCTCCACCGACTCGTACAACCCCATGGGTGGCTTCGGCCCGATGACCGGCATGATGCTCGGCGAGGTGACCCCGGGCGGGACGGGCAGCGGCCTGTACACCACTCCTCATCTACGCCGTCATCGCGGTGTTCATCGGTGGCCTCATGATCGGGCGAACACCCGAGTACCTGGGCAAGAAGATCCAGGCCCGGGAGGTGAAGCTGGCCGGCCTGGCCGCGGTGGTGATGCCGGTCACCGTGCTCGTGGTCACGGCCATCGCGGTGTCGCTCCATGCCGGGCGGGCCGGCCCGCTCAACGCCGGTCCTCACGGGTTCTCCGAGATCCTCTATGGCCTCACGTCGCAGGGCAACAACAACGGGTCGGCCATGGCCGGACTCACGGGTAACACCGCCTTCTACAACATCGTCGGCGCCATCGACATGATGATCGGCCGCTTCGGGATCATGATCCCGGCCCTCGCGCTCGGAGGCGTCCTGGCCGCCAAGAACACCGTACCCGCCTCGCTCGGGACGTTCCGCACCGACAACGGCATGTTCGTCGGGCTGACCATCGGCGTCATCATCATCATCGGCGGCCTCACCTTCTTCCCTGCCGTCTCGCTCGGCCCGATCGTCGAGCAGCTCAGCCACGGAAAGTTCTTCTGATGACCACAGTCATGACACCACCGCAATCCCAGCCAGGCGACCTGCCCCACGGCGTCGCCGGGTCTCGGAGTCTCTTCGACCGCCAGATCATGGGCCGGGCCCTCGTCGATGCCTTCAAGAAGCTCGACCCTCGGGTGCAGATCAAGAACCCGGTCATGTTCGTCGTGCTCGTCGGCACGGTCGTAACGTTCATCGAGTCGATCGCGCATCCCAGCGTGTTCGACTGGTCCATCACCGTGTGGCTCTTCCTCACGGTGATGTTCGCCAACTTCGCCGAGGCGATGGCGGAGGGACGGGGTAAGGCTCAGGCCGACACCCTGCGTCGCATGCGCGCCGAGACCGAGGCACGCCGCCTCACACCCGCCGGCTCTGAGGAGCGGGTCGCGGCCGCGGAGCTGGCGAAGGGGGACCTCGTGGTGTGCGAGGCGGGCGACCTCATCCCCTCGGACGGCGAGATCGTCGAGGGCATCGCCTCGGTGGACGAGTCGGCCATCACCGGCGAGTCGGCGCCGGTCATCCGCGAGTCCGGAGGCGACCGCTCCGCCGTCACCGGGGGAACCAGGGTGCTCTCCGACCGCATCGTCGTGCGCATCACTGCCGAGCGCGGTCAGACCTTCCTCGACCGCATGATCACCCTGGTCGAAGGGGCCAACCGGCAGAGGACCCCGAACGAGATCGCCCTCACCATCCTTCTGGCCGTGCTGACCATCGTCTTCATCCCCGTCGTGGTGACCCTGCAGGCCTTCGGCGTCTACTCGGGGGCGACGGTGTCGGTCGTCATCCTGGTCTCCCTGCTGGTCTGCCTGATCCCGACCACCATCGGCGCGCTCCTCTCGGCCATCGGCATCGCCGGCATGGACCGGCTCGTGCAGCGCAACGTCCTTGCCATGAGCGGACGCGCCGTCGAGGCGGCGGGCGACGTGCAGACACTGCTGCTCGACAAGACCGGGACGATCACGCTCGGCAACCGCATGGCGTCGGCCTTCTTCCCGGCGCACGGACACACGGAAGAGGAAGTGGCCGACGCCGCCCAGCTGGCCTCGCTGGCCGACGAGACGCCTGAGGGCAGGTCCATCGTGGTCCTGGCCAAGGAGCGCTTCAACATCCGCGAGCGGGAGCTGCCCGTCGGCTCGCACGAGTTCGTCCCGTTCTCGGCGACCACCCGGATGTCCGGACTCGACGTCGACGGCCGCCAGATCCGCAAGGGTGCGGCCGATTCGGTACGAACGTGGGCGGTCGAGCAGGGGGGCACGCCGCCCGACGGGCTCCAAGAGATCGTCGATCGCATCGCCCGGGGCGGGTCCACCCCGCTGGTCGTGGCGGACGGCCCGGTCATTCTCGGGGTGATCGAGCTCAAGGACGTCGTGAAACTCGGGATCCGCGAGAAGTTCGACGAAATGCGCCAGATGGGGATCCGGACGGTCATGATCACCGGCGACAACCCGCTGACCGCTGCGGCCATTGCCCAAGAGGCAGGCGTCGACGACTTCCTGGCCGAGGCGACCCCGGAGGCCAAGCTCGAGCTCATCCGGCACGAGCAGGAGGGCGGGAAGCTCGTCGCCATGACCGGCGACGGCACCAACGACGCGCCGGCCCTGGCTCAGGCCGACGTCGGCGTGGCCATGAACACGGGGACGACCGCGGCCAAGGAGGCCGGCAACATGGTCGACCTCGACTCCAACCCCACCAAGCTGATCGACGTCGTCGAGATCGGCAAGCAGCTGCTCATCACCCGGGGATCGCTGACGACGTTCTCCATCGCCAACGACATCGCCAAGTACTTCGCCATCATCCCGGCGCTCTTCGTGGCCACGTACCCGCAGCTCAACGCGCTCAACATCATGAAATTGCACAGCCCGGAGAGTGCGGTGCTCTCGGCCGTGATCTTCAACGCCCTCGTCATCGTGGCGCTCATTCCGCTCGCGCTGCGAGGAGTGAAGTTCAGGCCGGCGTCCGCAGAGGCGATCCTTCGCCGAAACGTCTTCATCTACGGCGTGGGCGGGATCATCGTGCCGTTCATCTTCATCAAGCTCATCGACATCATCCTCGTCGCCCTCCACGCCTACTGATAGCGAGCCTCACATGATCACCCACCTCCGTCGCTCCATCATCTCGGTCCTGGTCTTCACCGTCTTCTTCGGCTTCCTGTACGCCTTCGCCGGCACCGGGGTCGCCCAGGCCTTCTTCCGGGGCCAGGCAGACGGCTCCATCACGGCCAACGGTTCGAGGCTCATCGGCCAGGACTGGTCGCAGACACGCTGCCCCGGCCATCCGCTCGGCAGCTGTGTGTTCCAGGGACGTCCCGACAACCTGGGGCCGTATGCCGGGTCGGCCAGCCCGGCCGCCGGTGGAGGGGACAACCCGCTGGAGGCGAACAACATCCCCGGCAAGCCCGGCGTCTTGAACAGTGGCTCTTCGGCGACCACGAACCTCGGGCCTCGCTCGGAGACCTTGCTGCAGAACACCCAGAAGCTTGTCGCCTACTGGAAGGCGCGGGGCGTCAACCCGACGCCCGACCTCGTGACCACCTCGGGGAGCGGTCTCGACCCCGACATCACGCCACAGGACGCGTACGCCGAGATCCCCATGGTCTCTCGGGCGACCGGCATCTCCCCGTCCAGGCTCCGGAGCCTCATCGCCCAGCAGACCCAGGGCATGCCGCTCGGTTTCCTGGGCTCGCCCTTCGTGAACGTGCTCCAGCTGAACGAGGCGCTGGCCAAGCTCAAGGCGTGAGCGCCACCACCCTCATCGCGGCGTTGGTGCCGCGTCGGCGGGCCGTGGTGGCCGGCGAGGTGGCGTCGGTCCTCTCCACGGAGCGGCCCTGGGTCCGCACTGACGCCGTCCTCGATGACGGCACGGGATCGCTGGTACTGCGCTTCATGGGCCGCGCCTGCGTACCGGGCATCGCCGTGGGGCGCCGTCTCGTCGCCGAGGGCACCCCGGCCCTCGAGGACGGCGTGCTGCTGATGCGGAACCCGCTCTACTCGTTCGACGCCGGGGAGCGAGCGTCGGGGACGAGCTCGTAGCCGATGCCGGGCACGGTCTTCAGGACCCGACCCTCCTCGTCCCCCATCTTCTTGCGCACGCGGTGCGTGTAGACCCGCACGTAGTTGGACTCGGCGCCGTACCCGGGCCCCCAGACGTCCTTGAGGATCATGTGGTGGGTGCAGACCTTGCCGGCATGGCGGGCCAGGTAGGCGAGGAGCTCGAACTCCTTCGCCGTGAGGTGCAGCGGGGCACCTGCCAGCGTCGCCATGTGGTGGACGAGATCGACGTCGAGGTCGCCCACGTGCAGGGTGGTCGGATGCTCCCCGCCGTCGCCCTGGCGGGCGCTGGCGTGGCGCAGCGCCACCCGGAGGCGGGCCTCGAGCTCGGCCATGCCGAAGGGCTTGGTCACGAAGTCGTCGGCGCCGTTGTCGAGGGCCTCCACCTTGCGGCGTTCGTCACCGAAGGCGGACAGCACCACGATGGGCACGTCTGAGAACTCGCGGATGCGGCGGCACACCTCCAGACCGTCCATGTCGGGCAGGCCGAGGTCGAGGATGACGAGGTCAGGACCGGCCAGGGCCACCTGGTTGACGGCCTCGGTGCCCGAGTGCGCGGTCGTCACCTCGTCGCCGCGGGCGGTCAGTCCGATCCGCAGCGCCTTCAGCAGCGACGGATCGTCGTCGACGACGAGCACCTTGGTCATGGGGCGCTCAGACCGGCGCCGTGACGCGGGTCTCGCACGGCACGGTGAAGACGACCCGGGCGCCCCGGGCGACATCGGGGTCGATCCAGATCAGGCCGCCGTGAGCCTCGACGAAGGCCTTCGCGATGGCCAGGCCGAGACCGGCCCGTCCACCGCCGCCGTTCTGGCTGAACATGTCGAAGACGCGCTCGCTCTCCTCGCGGGCGATGCCGGGGCCGTCGTCGCTCACCGCGATCTCGACCAGCGTGGCCGCGCTCCCCGGAGCGGTCCGTGCCACGACGCGGATCACGCTGTCATCTGGCGAGAGCCGCTCCGCGTTCTCGAGCACGTTCGCCAGCACCTGGCTCATCAGAACGTGGTCGAGGTGCAGGAGCGGCAGGTCCTCCGGCGCGTCCACACCGACGCGCCCGGGCGCCATGAGGCCGCCCAGCGCCGCCAGCGCCTCGGCGACCAGCTCGTCGAACGCCAGAGTCGTCGGCCGCAGCTCGAGCGCTCCGGCCTCGATGCGGGTCATGTCGAGGAGGTTGGTGACGAGGCGGGCCAGCCGGTCCGCCTGCAGCTCGATGAGCTCGAGCAGCTCGGCCCGGTCCTCGGGTCCCAGGTGGGCGTCGACCTGGCGCAGGCTCGACACGGCGGTCTTGATGGAGGCCAGTGGCGTGCGCAGGTCGTGCGAGGCGGCGCCCATGAGCGCGCTGCGCCAGCGGTCGATCTCCTCGAGCAGCCGCGCCCGCAGCGCCTGCTCGCGGAGCTGGGCCCGGTCGACGGTGAGCGCTGCCTGGTTGGCGAACGTGCTGAGCAGGCTGCGGTCCCGTTCCGCCAGCTGCACGTCCTGGAGCACGAGCATGCCCACCGGCCGGTGGCTCACGACGAGCGCGATCGACACGCGGCGTGGTCCGCGCGTCGTCGACGAGCCCGAGGGACCGGGTCTGGCCGCCACCCGAGGTGATCGATGCCACGTCCATCTCCGTCAGGGCTTCTCCGGCCGTGGCGGCGACGCTCAGTACCCCGGCGGGTGCGATGGCCCCGCTCCCGCCCTCCGGCAGCACGAGTGCGGTCCAGCGTGGCGAGAAAACGGTTTGCACGTGTGCCGGCGATGTGGGTCAGGAGCTGCGAGAGGGTGAGGTCACCGATGAGCGCCTGCGACAGTTCGAACAGGCGCTCCGACTCGTCGGTTCGCCTCAGGGCCTCCTCCCGTGCCTCTCGCAGTTTGTCGACCACCCGGGCCACGATCAGCACGACGACGGCGTAGACGGCCAGCGCGATCCAGTTGGAGGGGGAGCGTACCGTGAACGTGTTGTAGGGCGGCAGGAAGAACCAGTCGTACAGGAGGAAGCCTCCGACCGCGCCGACGACGCCGGGGAAGAAGCCGCCGATCACGACGCCGATCACGGCGGGCAGCACGAACGCCAGCGCCGGGATGGCGATGCTGAGATGTGCCCGGAAGGGCAACATGCAGGGCCAGGAGCGCGCCCAGACCGCCCAGTGTAACGGCGATCCCCAGGGCCGTACGCTGGTACGTTCGCTTGGTAACCAGGTTGCCTGGCGTCACGTCGCTCACTGCTTTCCGTCCGTCGGAGGGTCATTCGAGTGTACCGACGGCGCGCAGGTCACGAACCAGCCGAGGCCGGAATGAGCAGCACCACAGGCGAAGACGAGGGGGTACGGCCGACCGGGCGCTTCCGGGTCTACCTCGGCGCGGCGGCCGGCGTCGGCAAGACGTGCGCCATGCTCGACGAGGGATGGCGGCGCTTCCAGCGCGGCGCCGACGTCGTCGTCGGCTTCGTCGAGACCCACAAGCGGGCCTACACGATGGAGCAGATCCGCGACCTGCCCGTCGTCCCGCGCAAGCACGTGGTGTACCGCGACGCCGACTGGGAGGAGATGGACCTCGACGCCGTCATCGCGCGCAAGCCCGAGGTCGTCCTGATCGACGAGCTCGCCCACACGAACGTGCCCGGGTCAGGTCGGCACGAGAAGCGCTGGGAGGACGTGCTCGAGATCCTCGACGCCGGCATCGCCGTCATCACGACCGTGAACATCCAGCACATCGAGTCGCTGGCCGATGCGGTCGAGCGGATCACGGGCGTCGGCGTGCGGGAGCGGGTGCCCGACTGGGTCGTGCGGCGGGCCGATCAGCTCGAGCTGATCGACTCCTCGGCGGACCAACTGCGGCGCCGGATGCTGCACGGCAACATCTATCCGGAGCACAAGGTTCCGTCGGCGCTGAACGGCTTCTTCAGGGCGGAGAACCTCGTCGCGCTGCGCGAGCTCTCGTTGCGCTTCGTCGCCGACGAGACCGAAGAGGAGCTGTTGGAGTTCCTCCGCTCCAAGGGCATCGCGGGCGAGCTCTGGGAGACGACCGAGCGGATCATGGTGGCCGTGACCGGCGCCCCCGGGAACGCGTCGGTGATCCGGAGGGCGGCCCGCATCGCGGCCCGCACCAAGGCCGACCTCATCGCGGTCCACGTGATCTCCGGGGATGACGCCTCGCGGGCCGGTACGGCGGAGCTCGAGGAGGTGGTGCGGGCGGTCGGCGGCAGGTGGCAGACGCTGGAGGGTGACGACGTGGCCAAGACCATCTTCGCCGCCGCGGTCGACCAGCAGATCACGCAGATCGTGGTGGGCACTTCCCGCCTGACCCGCTGGCAGTCCATGACCAGGGGGTCGGTCATTCAACAGATCCTGCGCATGGCGTCCGAGAACGACATCGACCTGCACGTGATCGCCCGCCGCGACGAGTCGGAGGCGAGACTCGTCGAATCCGAGGAGGGTTAACCCTCCGCCAGGTCGGCGAAGGCTGCGTCGGCGGCCGCCTTGGCGGCCGCCTGCATGCAGCGGTTCAGATGCGCCAGCGCCTTGGCGCGCCGCGGATCGCGGGCGAGGTACTTGGCCAGCGCCACGGGGTCGGCGGAGCCGTCGGGCTTGCTGAGCGAGAACACGGCCTGATCGACGATGTGCTCGTCGGGCCGGTCGCTGATGCCGCGGTAGACCGACCAGTCGACGCCGGCCTCCTCGCAGACCTCGGCCACCCCCGCCGCCTCCATGTCGACCGCGCCGAACCCGCGCTCGAGGATCGGCCGCCAGATGCTGTCGTCGTCGAAGAGCCCGTCGGTCGTCATGAGCCCGCCCGAAGCCTCCCGGGACCCGACGGGGCGGGTCAGGTACTCGGGGCCGTCGGGATAGAGCTGCACCCGGCTCGGGACCATCAGCGAGCCGACCGGGAGGTCGGGGTCGAGTCCGCCGGCGATGCCGATGACCATGACGTGGTCGAACGGGCCGGCGGCCAGCGCCCGGCGGGTGGCGTCGCGGGCCAGTTCCGGTCCCATGCCCGTTACGAGCGACGCCACCGACCAGTCGCCAGCCGTGCCCCGGTGCGAGAAGACGGAATCTCCCGCCGCCGACTGCAGGCCGAAGGACTTGACGATCGCCTTGAGCTCGGGCTGCATGGGGGCGAGCACGGCAACCTGTTTGGTCGGTGCGGTCACCCCTTCATCATGGCGGATCCTTCGCTACCGTGTGCTGCGACGGTCGCCGGGGAGAGGAGAGCCATGCCGAGTGCCGAACAGGTCGTCCGTGACTTCTGCGCCGCAGCGAGCACCCGGGATCCCGATGTCCTGCGGGCCTTCTTCTCCGACGACGTCGTGTACCACAACATTCCCGATGGAGCCGGCGGAGGGTATCGAGGCCACCATGGCGGTGATCGCCATGTTCGTCGGCATGTGCGAGGCGCTCGAGTTCGAGGTGCACCACCTGGCCAGTGACGGGTCGACCGTGCTCACCGAGCGGACCGACACCTTCACCATCAAGGGGAAGTCCGCCCCCCTGCCCGTCATGGGCGCCTTCCACGTCGCGGACGGGAAGATCACCGCATGGCGGGACTACTTCGACATGGCACAGGTGACGGCCATGTTCGAAGCGGGGTAGCGGCGGCGACAGGAGCCTGCGGCTCAGTAGCTGTGGCAGTGCCCCGGTGCGTCGGGCGGTCCTCCGACGTACCGCGCCTCCCAGGCCAGCTGCACCGACAGCGGCGCGCTGCCCGCGGTCGGGTAGCCGGCGAAGTGGTTCCACTCGAGGATGCCGAAGTACCCGGCGTACGGGTCGTTGCGACCCCCCTCTTCGCAGATGGCCGTCGCCAGCCATGCGGCCGGCATGGTGTTCGCCTGGGTCGCGACCGCCTGGAAGAAGGCGGCCTGCTGGGCCGCCCGGACGGCGTTGGAGTAGGTCACCATCTTGGCGACCTTGCGTGCCTGGGAGTAGGACATCAACGTGTCGTTGATGTGCACGGCACGGGGCATATCGGCCCGGTGCGAGCTGACCGCCTGGTGGCGGGTCGCCTGGGCCCAGGCCGTGTCGCTGCTGAGCAGCGACATGAGTACAGCTGGAAAGACAACAATGACGGCGACTGCCGTCGCGAGTGCAATGCGGGTCCGCACGGCACCTCCCTTCGTGGGCGCGCGCTCGGCGCACGCCTGGCTCGGTTCGGTGTAGGCGGGCTCCGGCCAGTGCATTCGCGCCCCGAACGGCGAGCGGGAAGGCGTCGCGCGTTCTGGCTTGTCGCCGCAGGGTGTGCGGCCGGTGGTGTACAGCCCTCTTGAGTTAGTGCTCGGTGTGGTCCTCATTTCGGGGCCCCGGCATGCCGGGACCGATCGATGGTTGGGTCCTTACAGACCGCAGACGTAGCGGGTGGACCATGGCTGCCAGCCGCGCTGGGAGAACAACTTGAGCGCGGCGGCGTCTTGGACCGATGCGGGGTAGTCCTGGGCGGGCGAGGGCAACCCCGTCAATGCGGTCCACGTCCCGAACTCGAACTGGTACGCCCCGCCGCCGCCGACGCTGTAGTTGCCGCCCGACTCGTGCTGTCGGATGCAGGCCCAGTGCGGTGTGTTCGTGCTGGTGGCGTCGGACACCGCGCCGGCCGGAGCCGGAGCCGGAACAGGAGCAGGAGCAGGAGCCGGTGCAGCGGCGACGACCGCGGCGGTCTGCGCCCGCGCGGCCGCAGCCGCTGCCTGTGCCTGGTTTGCCGCCGCGGCGGCTCGCTGGGCCGCTTGGAGCTGCTGCAGCTGCTGGTAGGCCTTCAAGAAGGCGAGCTCCTTGAGGTACGTGGCCTCCTGCTGGACGGCCACCGCCTGGTAGTACGTCGCGAGCTTCGCGACCCTCTCGGCCTGTGTGTACGACATGAGCTTCGAATTCACCCGCACAGCTCTGTGCTGGCTGATCGCCTCATGTCGGCTCACCCGCGCCGAAGCGGCGGGAATGCTGAACAACGCGAAAAGTAATGCTGGCAAGACAATGACGGCGGCTGCCGTCCCTAGTGCAATGCGGATCCGCACGGCACCTCCCTTCGTCGGGCGCGTCGTTGCGCCTGGCTCTGCTCGGTGTAGGCGGGCTCCGGCCATTGCATTCGCGCCCCGAACGGAGAGCGGGCAGGCATCTTCCGTTCTGGCAAATCGCCGCAGGGTGTGCGGCCGGTTCGGTACAGCCCTCGGGGGTGGTTCTGGTGTCGTCCTCGATTCGTGGTCACGGCGGTGCCTGCAGGCAGGCGCGCCGGAACCTTGGTCAGTTTGAGTAGGTCCGATCGGCCGGGTGCTTCCTGTATGCAGCCGGAACTCCGTTCACGGCATGCACGCCAAAGGCCGATATCAATTTGCGGTGACCAATCTACCAGTCAGGGGAACAGAACCACCGTTCATCTCTTGCGGAAGCGTCTGACCTGGACCTTTGTCCAAGGGCTTTGTGATATCAATCACAAAGCCCCTGGTAGAGGGCCCGTATTTGAGTCAATAAGGAACATAAATTCGCCGTCAATTTCACAAATATGCGCCTGACCAGTAGCGATCGGATCTCTCCGAAAGTGGATTCGGCCGGTCCGCCCATGCTGCGGCGGACGCTCGGCGCTGCGTAGGGTCCCGTCCCGATACGTCACCGCAAGGAGGTCTGTCGTGCCAGGGAGCGTCACAGTCGCCGAACGGGACCGCTACACCGTGGCGGGGCTGATCCGGCACCTGGCGGGCCGGCAGCCGGAGCACGAGATGCTCGTCCACGGCGATCAGCGCCGCACGTGGGGCGAGGAGTTCGATCGGGCCTGCCGTGTTGGCCAGGCGGCGCGGCGGGACGGCCTCGGCATCGGGGATCGCGTCGCGTTCCTCGACCGCAACGGCATGGCCTACTTCGACTTCCTCTTCGGTGGGGCTTTGATCGGCGCCGTGAACGTCGCGGTCAACTGGCGTCTCGCCCCCGCAGAAATGGCAGCCATCATCGACGACTGCGAGGCTCCGCTGCTCGCGGTCCACACCGACTATCTCGACGCGCTCGCCTCCATGCCGGGCGGGCTGCCCGCCGTCCGGCGCATCGTCGTGGTCGGCGACGCCGACGCAGCTCCGTGTCCCGACCCGCGTGCCGTCTCCTTCGACCGCTGGGTCGAGGGGTGCGCCGCCGAGGACCCCGGCCACGTGGGTCCGCCCGACGAGGTCAGCATGCAGCTCTACACCTCGGGGACCACGGGGCTGCCCAAGGGCGTCATGCTGACAAACGCCAACCTGTCGACGGCGATCTCGGAGGCGGGTATCACCTTCAGCGTCACCGACGACACAGTGAGCCTGGTCGCCATGCCGCTCTTCCACATCGGCGGGTCCGGATGGGCGCTGTGCGCCATGTCCCGCGGGGGCCGCTCCATCATCCTGCGCGACGTCGACCCCACCCTGCTGCTCGACCTCGTCGCCACGGAGCGCATCACCGAGATGTTCGTGGTTCCCGCCGTGCTGATGATGCTGCTGGCCACGCCGGCCCTGGCCACGACCGATCTCTCGAGCCTCCGCCTGATCTTCTATGGGGCGTCGCCGATCTCGGAGGACGTGCTCGTGAAGTGCATGGCTGCCTTCGGCTGCGGCTTTTGTCAGGTCTACGGGATGACCGAGACCACCGGTGCCATCACGGCGCTGCCGTTCGAGGATCACGACCCGGACGGTCCCCGGCGTGGCCTGCTCCGCTCGGCGGGCAAGCCGCACGAGAGCGTTGCGCTCCGGGTCGTCGATCCCGACACCGGCAAGGATGCCGACGCAGGCGAGGTCGGTGAGATCTGGACGCGCTCTCCGTACAACATGGCCGGCTACTGGGGAAAGCACGACGAGACGGCGAGAACCATCGACGCCGAGGGGTGGCTACGGACCGGCGATGCCGGGTACTTCGACGCCGACGGCTATCTCTACCTGCACGACCGGATCAAGGACATGGTCGTGAGCGGTGGCGAGAACATCTACCCGGCCGAAGTGGAGAACGTGCTGCTCTCGCATCCGGCTCTCGTGGACGCGGCGGTCATCGGCGTGCCCGACGAGAAGTGGGGCGAGACCGTGAAGGCGATCGTCGTGCTGGCGCCGGGCGCGACACTCGACGAGGCCGATGTCATCGCCCACTGCCGCGCCGTCCTGGCGCACTACAAGTGCCCGACCTCGGTCGAGGCGGTCGGGTCCCTCCCGCGCAACCCCTCCGGCAAGATCCTCAAGCGCGAGCTCCGGGCTCCCTACTGGGCAGGGAGGCAGCGGTCGATCAACTGAACCAGGGCGTCACCGACCGCTGCGCCGCTGGCCGGGAACGGTGGAGGATCGGCTACTTCTCTGCTCTTGCCGCTGTGTACGGCGTCCTTCAGCTCCTGGCCCGCCTGCGTGAGATGACCCACGATCTGGTCGGCCTTGCCTTAGCCGAAGGTGAAGTCGTACGCCTCCACACCGGGGGACACCGTGAGCGTCAGCAGGCCCGACTGCAACACGTTCCCGGAGAACAGCGTGTAGAGCTTCGGGACGCCACCGACGGTCAGCGTCGTCAGGTGACGGCCGTTGAACGCCACCGCCGACGGTGCCGTGCCCGCTCATCACGAGATACACGGTGTTGGCGGTGAATCGGAGGCCGAGCGTCGCATCGGGGCCGGCCGTCGCCTCCTCCGAGTGCACCGTCCACGTGCCGCCGAAGGCGAGGCTGTTGGACGGGATGGTGGACGGGGCGTGGTAGACGACGGTCTTGTCCGGGAGCACCGGGCGTGCCGACCTCGTTGCTCAGCCGGCTGTAGCCGACGTAGCTCTCGGGCGTGAGCGAGGTGTTCGTCGGCGTCTTGTCCGGCACGTCGGTGCGGGCCGGCAGCCCGGTGACCCCGTTCGCGGACAGCAGCATGCGGATGTTGCTCTCCATCGTGCCGTAGCCGCCCTCCCCGAAGGTGTAGGCCCGCACGACACCCGTCGGGTCGATGAGGTAGTCCGCCGGCCAGTAGTTGTTGTTGTACGCGGTCCACGTGGCCAGGTCGTTGTCGACCGCGACGGGGTAGTCGATGCCCAGCGTCCCGGCCGCACTCTCCACGTTGGACACCACGTGTTCGAATGCGAACTCTGGTGCCGAGACACCGACGACGACGAAGCCGTCCTTCTTGTAGTCGTTGTACCAGCCCTCGACATGGGGGAGGGCCCGCTGGCAGTTGATGCACGAGTAGGTCCAGAAGTCGACCAGCACCACCTGGCCGCGTAGTGCGTGCAGGCTCAGTGGAAGGTTGCCCGGCGTGTTGAACCAGGCCGTGATGCCGGTGAAGTCGGGGGCCCGGCCGAGGTCGGGCAGGTTGGTCTTGCTGGCCATGAACACCCGCGGCTTGGGCGCCGGCGCACCCGGAGCGCCGGGCACCGTGGTCGAGGAGGTGGTCGTCGTGCTCCTGCGGCCGGCGGCGAGGTGCCCGCTCTGCGAGTTGCCCGTGTCGGTGGCGGTGCAGGTCGCCTTCTTGCCTTCGAGGCGCGCGTTGGCGGCGGCGAACTGGTTCTGGTGCTCGCCGCTCAGCTCCCGGAGTTGGGTGCAGGCCGAGCCGGTTGACTCGATGTGGTTCTCGAGGGCCGTCGTGTAGCCGGGGACGTCGCGCTGCAGCGCCCCGAGCCAGTTGAAGGCGATGGCCAGCGTCGCGACACCGAGCACGACGCCGGCCACCCTGCGCACGGTGGGTAGGTGGCTACGCAGGGCGGTCCACGAGGTGGTCGCCCGCTGGGCCACGAGGGCCAGCACGAGGAGGGGGACGGTGACGCCGGCGGCGTAGAACAGGGTGACGAGCAGTGATGTCGCGCCGACCCGGTGGTGGGCGGCGGCGACCGAGATGGCGGTGAGCACCGGGCCGGCGCACGGCACGAAGACGAGCCCGAGGCTCAGCCCGAGGATGAAGCCGCCGCCCTCGGTGGCGTAACGGGACGACCCGAGCCGCGCGAACGGCCGCTCGATGAGCTCGCCCACCTTCGGGACGAGGAGCCCGACCGAGAGCAGGCCGAGCAGGGCGACACCGAGCCAGAACAACAGGTCCTGGGGGAGATGGAGGAAGCTCAGGACGGACGTGGCGAAGAGGACCGAGAGACTGAAGCTCACGACGACGCCGGCGATGATCACGTAGGGGCGCACCCTGCTCGTGCCCGTCGAGCCGCCGGCCATGACGACGGGGATGACCGGGACGATGCACGGGGAGAGCCCGGTGATCAGCCCGCCGAGGAACGCGACGGCGAGGAGCTCAGCCACGGAAGCCCCTGAGTTGCAGATGGTCGCTCGGCACCGACGCTCCTTCGGGGAACGATTTCCCTCTGGTGAAGCTACCCGCCTGGCGGTGCCGGGAGGCGTCGCCAGGACGGACATGACGGGCGGTCCGCGGCACTGCAGACTGTCCGGCGGTGATCAACGTCAACTGGATCTTCCTCGGGGCCGCAATCGGCGCGCTGGGCACAGCCGTATACCTGCGGGACACCCTCCGTGGGACGACGAAGCCCAACCGGGTGACGTGGCTCATGTGGGCCATCGCGCCCTTGCTGGCGACCGCCGTCGAGCTCGACGAGGGCGTGGGCCTGCGCGTCCTGCCGACGTTCATGATCGGCTTCATGCCGCTGCTCGTCTTCGCCGCCTCGTTCCACAATCCGGACGCTGTCTGGAAGATCCGGCGCTTCGACTACGCCTGCGGCGTGATGTCTGCGGTCGGCACGGCGGTCTGGCTGGCGACGCGCAACGGGGTGCTCGCCATTTCGGCCGCCATCCTGGCCGACTTCCTGGCCGGGGTGCCGACCATGATGAAAAGCTGGACCCACCCCGAGACCGAGACCGTGTACTCCTACGTCGGGGCGGTCGTCAGCATGGCCATCCTGCTGCTCACGATTCAGCACTGGACCTTCGACGTGGCCGCCTTTCCCATCTTCATCGTCTGCATCGGGTCGGTGGAGGTCTTCCTCGTCGGCGTCGAGCCGGGACCGCGCCTGCGCCGTCGCCGCGCCAGCCACCGGGCAGCCGCTCTGGCAGAACCGACCTCCGCCTGATCGCACACCATTCGCCGGGGCTCGCGCCTGATGGGAAAGCCGCGCCTGGTAGGAAGGCGAGGATCCGCACGAAGGGAGGCTGTCCGTGCCCACCGCCCACGCCAACGGGATCGACATCGAGTACGTCACCGAGGGTGATCCTTCGAACCCCGCCCTGCTGCTCGTCATGGGGTTGGGGGCCCAGCTCATCACGTGGCCCCAGGGGTTCGTGGACGGGCTGCGGGACCGCGGCTTCTTCGTGATCCGATTCGACAACCGCGACTGCGGCCTCTCGACCAAGTTCGAGGGCACGCCGGAGTTCACCTCGTTGTTCCTGGGCGACCCCATGTCGGCGCCCTACCGGGTGGAGGACATGGCCGACGACGCCGCCGCGCTCCTGACCGAGCTGGGGGTCGCGAGTGCCCACGTCGTGGGCGCTTCCATGGGAGGCATGATCACGCAGGCGCTGGTCATCCACCATCCCGATCAATTCCTGTCCGCCTGCTCCATCATGTCGACCACGGGGGACCGGTCCGTGGGAGCGCCCACCGGCGAGGCGATGACGGCCCTGCTGCGACCGGTGGCGACGAGCCGCGACGAGGCGATCGCGGCCAGCGTGCAAGGGAGCCGGGTGATCGGCTCGCCGGGCTATCCGGTGGACGACGCAGTGCTGCGCCAGCGCGCCGGCGAGGCCTACGACCGCTCCTATTGCCCCGACGGCACGGCGCGCCAGTTGGCCGCCGTGCTCGCGTCGCCCGATCGCACGGAGGGTCTGCGCGGTGTTCGGCTGCCCTTCCTGGTGCTCCACGGCGAGGCCGACCCGTTGGTCACGCTCAGCGGCGGGCAGGCGACCGCGGCCGCGGTGCCCGGCTCGATGCTGATCACGTACCCGGGTATGGGGCACGACCTGCCCGAAGCCCTGTGGGCGTCGGTGACCGACGCCATCGTTGCCAACACCGAGCTGGCGTCTGTCTGAGCCCGGCAGGGCGAGGTCAGCGAGCTCGGTATGAGCCCTCAGTCGTCGAGCGCGTTGGCCCCGGCCACCGACGCGAGCCAGGTGGCGCTCGGTTTGGGCGTGCGGGCGAAGGTGGCGCGGTCCACGCCGACGATGCCGAACCGCGGGCGGTAGCCCAGGGCCCATTCGAAATTGTCGAGCAGCGACCAGTAGGTGTAGCCCCGCACGTCCACCCCTTCTTCGATGGTGTCGAGCACGCCCGCCAGCGCCTGGCGCACGTAGTCGATGCGCTGCTCGTCGTCCGTGGTGCCGATGCCGTTCTCGGTGACCAGCAGGGGGACCGCACCGGAGGTGTAGGACCAGGCCCGGCGGAGGCAGTTGCCGAGCGAGGCGGGGTAGAACTCGTAGCCCATGTCGAGGACGGGCACGCCCTCCTCGTAGCCGGCCCAGCCGTCGGGCCCGATCAGCATGCGCGTGTAGACCTGCACGCCGAGGAACTCGTCCCCCTTGGTGGCGTCGAGGAACACGTCCTCTGCGTGGTGCCGGATGCTCTCGAGCTTCTCCTCGCCTCCGGGCGCCGGCTGGTAGTCGGTCATGGACAGGGTCAGGCCGACGGGCACCCCGGGAGCGGCGGCGCGGATGGCGTCGACGGCGACGCGGTGGGCGTCCGCCAGGTGCGCGCCCACCCGGCGGGACAGCGCGACGTCGGTCTTCCCGGGCGGGAACATGCCGGCGTGCCAGCCCATCGTGGCCACGATGTTGGGCTCGTTCAGCGTGCAGGCACGCGTCATCACGTCGCCCAGGGCCTCGGCGACGACGGAGCAGAAGCGGCCGAAGCGCTCGACGGCGAGCCCTGTCTCCCAACCGCCCTGTGCGGTCAGCCAGGTCGGTGTCGTGAAGTGGTGGAAGGTCACCACCGGGTCGACGCCGCGCTCGCGCAGGCCGAGGCACTGGCGCCGGTAGTGCGCCAGCGTGGCGCGCGAGATCTCGCCCTCGGCCGGCTCGATGCGGCTCCACTCCACCGAGAACCGGTAGTTGTCGAGACCGAGGCCCGCGACGAGGTCGGCGTCCTCCTCCCAGCGGTGCCAGGAGTCGCAGGCGTCGCCCGACGACTCCGCGCAGCCCGAGCCCGGTGTGTGCTCGAAGGCCCACCAGTCGTTGTTGGTGTTGCCGCCCTCGATCTGGTGGGCGGCCGTGGCCGTGCCCCAGGTGAAGCCCGGGGGGAACGCCCGCCCCGCTGCAGTTCCAGCCATGTGCCGCGCCCTCCCCGTTCTGGGTTCTCGGCGGCACGGTATCGTTCCCTGACGATGGCGTCATCTTCCTCGCCGATGACTCACGTCCCCGATACGGAGCGGGCGGGCACGGGCGCGCCCGCGCCCGGGTCACCGGACCAGGTCCCCGCCCCCATGGTGGAGGCGCACGGGCTGCTCAAGCGCTTCGGGGACTTCGTGGCGGTCGACGGCGTCGACTTCACCATCGCCAAGGGCGAGTCGTTCGGGTTCCTCGGCCCCAACGGCGCCGGCAAGACCTCGACGATGCGCATGATCTCGTGCATCAGCCCCCTGAGCGGGGGCACGCTGCGCGTGCTCGGGATGGACCCCGCCAACGACGGGGCGCGCATCCGGGCCCGGATGGGGCTCGTGCCCCAGGAGGACTCGCTCGACCTCGAGCTGACGGTGCTCGACAACCTCATGATCTACGGGCGCTACTTCGACATGCCCAAGAAGGTGATCCGGGAGCGGGCCGACCAGCTCCTCGAGTTCGCCCAGCTGACCGAGCGGGCCCACGATCGGGTCGACCCGCTGTCGGGCGGCATGAAGCGGCGGCTGACCATCGCCCGGGCGCTGATCTCCGACCCGGACCTGCTGATCCTCGACGAGCCCACGACCGGGCTGGACCCCCAGGCGCGCCATCTCCTGTGGGACCGCCTCTACCGCCTGAAGCAGGACGGCGTGACCCTCGTCATCACGACCCACTACATGGACGAGGCGGAGCAGCTGTGCGACCGGCTGGTCGTGATGGACAAGGGCTCCTTCGCCGCCGAGGGCACGCCGCGCCAACTGATCGAGAAGTACTCGACGAAAGAGGTCGTCGAGCTGCGCTTCGCCCCGGGCCAGCACGAGGAGGTCGCGCCATCCCTCGTCGAGTTGGCCGAGCGTCAGGAGGTGCTGCCCGACCGCATCCTCCTCTACACCGACGACGGCGACGCCGCGCTGGCCGAGGTCGCCCGCATGGGCCACGTGGCCCAGAGCACGCTCGTGCGCCGCTCGACGCTCGAGGACGTGTTCCTGCGCCTCACCGGCCGCTCGCTGGTCGACTGACCCGATGACGTGCGGTGAGCGGCGCGGGGGCGCCGGGGGGTGCTGCGCTCTTCCGCCACGGCGACGCGGTGCCCGCCCGCCGCATGGCCACGCCGATGTGGCTGCGCGCCGCCCGCTACTGGGGCTACCAGTACCGGCGGACCTGGCGTAGTTCCGTGGTGACCAGCTTCCTCATCCCGGTGCTCTACCTGGCCGCGATGGGCGTCGCCCTGGGCTCGCTCATCAACAAGCACTCCCACGGTGTGGACGGCGTCACCTATGTCGCGTTCCTGGCACCGGGGCTGCTGGCCGGCACCTGCATGCAGATCGGGACCAACGACGCCACCTACCCGGTGATGGGCGCGATCAAGTGGATGCGGACGTACCTGGCGCAGCTCGCCGCGCCCCTCGACGTGTACGACGTGCTGCTCGGCCACCTGGCCTGGATCGCCGCCCGCCTCGCCATCGTGGTCTCCATCTACCTGGCCGTCATGGCGGCCTTCGGGATCGTCTACTCCCCGTGGGCCGTCCTCGCCCTGCCCGCCGGCATCCTCACCGGGGTCGCGTTCGCGGCGCCGGTCGCCGCCTTCGCGGCGACCCAGGACAAGGACTCGGCCTTCTCGACGCTCTACCGCTTCGCCATCATCCCGATGTTCTTGTTCTCGGGCACCTTCTTCCCGGTCTCGCAGCTGCCGACGTGGCTCGAGGTGGTGGCCTACGTGACGCCGCTCTTCCACGGCGTGGCCCTCTGTCGCGACCTCACCCTCGGGCAGGTGGGGTGGGCGGACCTGGGGCATGTGGCGTACCTCTGCGCGTGCGTGGCCGTCGGTTACGCGGCCGCCCGGCGCACCTTCGCCCAGCGGTTGGTGGTGTGACGTGAGCCTCGGCACGAGCGGGAGAGGCGCGGTGGTCGATCGCCGTCCGCCCGGGGTGGCGGCGCGCATCACGCCGCTCGCGTTCCTCGGTGGTCGCCACGCCACGCGGGTCCTCGAGCGCAACATCCTCGTCTACCGGCGCTCGTGGATCTTCATCGTGTCGGGCTTCTTCGAGCCGCTCTTCTACCTGCTCTCCATCGGCATCGGCCTCTCCCACCTGGTCGGGCCGATCGACGTCGACGGCCACCTGGTGCCCTACACGGCGTTCGTGGCGCCGGGACTGCTCGCCTCCTCGGCCATGAACGGCGCCATGCTCGACTCGACGTTCCTCGTCTTCTTCAAGCTGAAGATCGCCAAGACCTACGACGCCATGCTCTCGACGCCGCTCGGCGTCGGCGACGTGGCGCTCGGCGAGCTCAGCTGGTGTGTCCTGCGGGGCGCCCTCTACTCCGCCGCCTTCCTCGCCATCATGGCGATGCTGGGCTACATCGTCTCCCCGTGGGCGATCCTGTGCTGGCCGGCCGCGATCCTCATCAGCCTGGCCTTCGCCGCCGCCGGCATGGCCGGCACGACCTACATGCGGACCTGGCAGGACTTCGACATGGTGTCGCTGGCCTTCATCCCTCTGTTCCTCTTCTCGGCCACCTTCTACCCGATCACCGTGTATCCGGGGTGGCTGCAGGCCGTCGTGCGCTGCACCCCGCTCTACCAGGGGGTGGTGCTCGTCCGCGCCGCCGACCTGGGCATCTGGAGCTGGACCCTCCTGGGTCACATCGCCTACCTCGTGACGATGGCCGTCGCCGGGGTGATCATCACCCGGCGCCGGCTGGGGCTGCTGCTCCTGCCGTGACGGGCCGGCTCGGCCGACCGGTACCGTAGGGCCGACTTCCCGAGCGACAGAGGACCGGACGCAATGAACATCGTGGTGAGCAACGTCAAGGGCGGGGTCGGCAAGACGACCATCGGCGGTCTACCTGGCCGCCGTCGGGGCACGCCGGGGCCGCGGCCCCATCCTGCTGGTCGACGCCGACCCCCAGGGCTCGACCGCCGAGTGGTACGACGCCGATCCCTTCGAAGGCGTCGACCTCATTGAGGGCCCCTCCGTCCGGACGGTGACCAAGGCGATGAACCAGGAGGACGGGCTCGTCGTGGTCGACACCCCGCCGGGGGAGGGGACCGTCGTGCAGGCGGCCCTGGCCCGGGCCGACGCCGTCGTCATCCCGACCCGAGCCGGCGGGGTCGAGCCCGGCCGGGTGGTGGCGACCCTGGAGATGACGCCGCGCAACATCCCGGCCGGCGTCGTCATCTGCTCGGCCCGGCTCGGCACCAACGACCTCGAGGCCACCATCGAGTGGTGGACCGACCTGAAGGTCCCGGTGTGGGGGATCGTCCCCGAGCGGGTCTCCATCGCCAGCGGGCCGTCGGCGGGGCTCTCGACCGAGGGCCTCGAGCACTACGGCAAGGTGCTGCGGAAGGCGACCTCCCGGCGCTGACGCGCCGGAATCAGCGGGACGAGACCGTCTGCAGCTCGCTGTGGAACCGGCTGTCGCTCCAGGCGACCGGCGCCTTCCCGTGCAGCTGGCCGATGAGCTCGGAGAGGAACCAGCGGCGCACCGCCACGCTGGTCGGCGACGCCGGCAACGTCAGGAGGCGTTGTGAGAGCCCGAACTCGTCGGCCTCGTCCAGCATGGCGTCGTAGAACTCGCACGCCACGACGGCCGATTGCGGCAGCACGAGCGTCCAGTCGAAGTGGTCGACCTTGTCGTCGACGGCGCGCTGCCACATCTCGTCCATGCCCGGCCCGAGGCCGCTGAAGCGGGTGCCGATCTCGGTCACGAGGACGGCCAGTCGCTCGGGCAGCACCGGGGCGCCGGGTGAGCTGTCGGAGCGCTCCTTCATGAGCCGCAGCTCGCGGAAGAGCGCCTCGTACTCCTCGCTCGACTTCTGCAGCAGCCCCACGGGGATCCCGATCAAGCGGACCGCGACGTCGGGCGACGCGTCCGGATCACCGTGGAGGTCGGGGTGCGTGATGCCGGCCAGGTCGAAGCGGAAGCTCCCGTCGGAGACGCTGGCGGGTGAGACCGGGAAGTCCACGGGGAGCTCGAACCACACGATCTTCCCGCCGTCGACCGCCTGGACCCCCCAGTTCGACGCCAGCGTGTTGAACAGGGTCAGGCCCCGCCCGGTGGCCGCCTCCCGGCCGTACTCCTTGAGCGACGGGAAAGCGGGGTTGCCGTCGGCCACGTCGACGCGGATGCGATCGGGGAGGATGTGGAGCGTGACGCACATCGGGGTGGCCGCGTGCAGCACCGCGTTCGTGACCAACTCCGACGTCAGGAGCGCCGCGTAGCCGGTCACCTCCGCCGGGAGATCGCGCAGATGGGCGGCGATCCAGTGGCGCGCGGTGGGCGTGCTCTCGACCACGGGTTCGAGGTGCAGCGTCGACATGCCATCCCGTGACGTACCCACAGGCTGGCCGCTTAAGCGTTCGTCCGGTACGCCGGTGTAGCTGAGGTACAGCACGACGACGTCGTCGGTGCGGTCCTCGGCGCTCAGCATGGAGGCGAGCGTCGCCGCCGGGCGATCGGGCCAGCCGTCACGCGCAATCACCGTTGCGGTGGTCGCCAGGCGCTCCATGCCTTCGGTGATCACCTCGCCCCGGCGCTCGATGAGCCCGTCGGAGTACATGAGGAGGGAGTCGCCGCGGTCGAGCACGAGCTCGTCGCGGGGCCGGGGAGCGCCGCTGAGTCCCGCCGCGATCAGGAGTGAGCGCTGCATGGGGCAGAAGGTCGCACTGCCGTCCGCCCGCACGACGAGGGGCGGCGGGTGTCCGGCGTTGCTGAGGACGACACGGCCGGTCGACGGCGTGAACGTGCCGACCACGGCGGTGGCGACCCTGTCCTCAATGAGGGCGTCGAAGAGGCGGTCGAGGGACGAGAGCACCTCGGTCGGCGACAGCCCGGACACGGCGTAGGCGCGGATGGCGCTGCGGACCTGACCCATCAGGGCGGCCGCGGCGGCGCCCTTGCCCATGACGTCGCCGACGCTGAAGAACACCGAGTCCTCACCCAGTTCGAACACGTCGTACCAGTCGCCCCCGGCATAGGTGCCGGCCACCCCGGCCCGGTACTCCGCGTCGAGCAGGAGACCCTCGACCGCCGGCAACGAATCGGGGAGCACGGCCCGCTGGAGCACCTCGGCGACGACGTGCTCCCGCTGGAAGCGGGTGGCGTTGGACAGGGCGACCCCGGCCCGGCTCGCCACCTCCGTCGCCAGCGAGACGTCGTCGGACTCGAAGACGCGGCCCGGGCCGTCGATGAACGTCATGACGCCGATGACCTCGCCGTTGGCGGTCAGGGGGACGGCCAACGCCGTGGCGAGCGCCTGGGGATCCGCCCCGTCCCCGTCCGGGATGGAGGGGGGCGAGCTGCGTCCGGCCCGTGCGGTAGGCGACGGCGGACGGGGCATCGGAGTTGAAGGGGACGAGCTCGCGGGCGCGGCGCCGGTCGGCCCGCGGTGTCTCGGTCGCCTTGGCTTCGCGCACGTCGAGACGCACCAGCCCGCCGTCGCCGGGCACCTGGACGATGCACGAGTCGGCGAGCCGCCCCTCGACGAGGCTCATCGTCCGCTTGATCACGGTGGTGGGTTCGAGGCTCGAGCTCAACAGCCGCGTCACCTCGGAGAGCAGTGACAGGCGTTCACGCCCGGCCTCGGCGGCACGCAGCGCCTCGCGCTCGTGCTCGAAGACCTGGGCGCGTTCGAGTGCCTGGGCGGTGAGCCCGGCCAGCGTGGACAGGAAGCGCAGGTCGGGCTCGCCCAGTTCGGACCGGGCGACGAAGGCGAGGGACAGGACACCCAGCGGCCCGACGCTTCCGATGAGCGGCTCGGTCACGATCGTGACCGGCTCCCCGAGTGCGCGCAGCGCCCGCGGCACGATCTCGGCCGCAACTGTCGTCCGCCCGCCTTCCCGTCGGCGCCGATCGTCGTGACGACCGTGCGGCCACCCGAGAAGCACGAGCCCGAGTGGCTGTCGTCCACGGGCACCATGCCCCGCGAGAGCAGGGACGGGTGCCCGCTGCTGGCCAGGCACGTGAGGGCACGCTCGCCCGACGCCGGGACGCGCACGACGGCGGATTGCGCGCCGAGGGCGCGGCGGCCGCCGGCGATGGCGGCGTGGGCGACATCACCGGGCGTGGTCGCCGCGGCCAGGGCCGAACTGAGCTGGTGCAGATGCTGGCCGCGTTCGAGGTTGACGAATTCGGTGAGGGTGAGGCGGGCCCGCTCGACCGCCTGCGCGGCGGCGCCGGTGATGGTGAAGAGGAAGCTCTGGTCGGGATCCGAGATCTCGCGGTCGTCGTCCCAGTGCACGACGACCGCCCCGATGGTGTGATCGGACACGACCAGGGGCACGACGGCCAGGGCCCGGAACCGATTCGACTCCAGGGCCGCGTAGATGTCGGGACGCAGTCGCCGCAGGTCCTGGAGCGTCTCCGCGAAGAGCGCGACGTTGTCACCCAGCACCGGGCCGCCGGGCTGCAGCGCGGAGAGCACCGCGTCGACCGGCTCGTCGGGGCCGTAGCCGAAGCGGCGCAGTGTGTGCAGCCGGCCCCCGTCGCCGGTGAGGGCGAAGGTGGCCGCATCGACATGCAGTTCGTCGCGCAGCGCGGCGAACACCGCGTCGGCGACCTGAGCCGGGTCGGCCGCCGTGGTGAGCGCCCGGGCCATGGCCTGCATGCGCTGGGCCGTCTCGGCGGCGACCCGTCGGCGCCGCTCGTTCCTCGTCTCCGAACGCGCCGTCCACAGCTGCACGTTGCGCTGGCCGCGGAGGTAGGAGATCCACATCGCCACCGCCGTGGCGGCCAGTTGGGTCACCACGCGCAGTGTGTGGTTCAGCTCGCCGTAGCTGTGGGGCGGCGTGCTGATGACGAGGGCGAAGAACGAGGCCAGCAGCCCGACGATCAGGACGCGGGAGGGGCGCGCGAAGGCCGCCGCGATGAAGGGGGCGATGGCCAGGAAGCCGACCAGTGAGATGTTCCCGCCGTAGATGGCGAAGACGATGGCGACCGTCGAGACCCAGAGGAGCGCGATGAGGGTGGCGACGGCCTCGGCCCGATCGGCGCGCTGGCTGCGGGGCGTCGCCTCGAGGTCGTCTTCGCCAAGTTCGGGCACGAATCTCTCTCCCGGTCACAGCCGTCGGGCTCGTGGGTGAAACGCTATTCCCCCTGCCGGGCGGCCGGTTCCGTTCCCGCCGTTCACCGGGGTTGTGCGCCTGATCTACCCGTGCCTGCACCGGGGAAACCCCGAAGGCCCAGGTTCTCGGTCCTGGGGCCCGAAGGTTTAGGTTCTCGGTCCGAGGGGCTATAGAACGCTCTGGCCAATCGCCATTGCATATTCGCCGGGGACGGCCCCGGACCGTCCCGTGGGACGCAGGAGGGTGGAGTGGATCAGGATTTCGACATCACGGAGCGGGCGGGCTCGTCGCCACCGGTGATCGCGGTCAGCGGGGAGATCGACGTGGCGACCGCCCCGCAGCTGCGCGAGTGCCTGCAGCGGGTCATCGCCCAGGGCGAGTCGACCGTCGTCCTCGACCTGCTGGGCGTCACCTTCCTCGACTCCACCGCCCTCGGCGTGCTGGTGGGTGCGCTCAAGCGGTGCCGGGAGCGGGCGGCGACCTCCACATCGTCGTGGCGGACCCGCGCATCATGAAGATCTTCGAGATCACCGGCCTGACCAACGTGTTCACCATCGCCGACTCCCTCCAGGCCGCAGGCGCGTCGTGACCGACGCCGCCGACGTGCTCGTGACGGGCGACCGGATTGAGCTCAGGTTCCCGGCGCGCGGCGACCTGATCGTGCTGGCCCGGCTCGTCACGAGCGCCATCTCGGCCCGCGCCGGCTTCGACATCGAGGAGCTCGAGGACCTCCGGCTCGCCGTGGGCGAGCTGTGCCTCCTCACCCTGCAGGGGAGCGACGCGCGCTACGGGGACCTCTGCCTCGAGCTGACCGTGCTCGGCGACGCCATCGGCGTGGTCTGCACGCTCGAGCGGGCCGCCGCCGGCGACGCGCCGGGACCCGAGGCGGCGGAGATCGCCCAGCTCAGCGAGCAGATCCTCGACGCGCTGGTCGACGAGCACGGCCGGGAGAGCCAGGACGGATCCGTCCGCGCGTGGCTGCGCAAGCGCCGGGGGGGGCATGCGGAGTGACGGACGGGCCGGGAAGGGACTCCCGGGCCGCCGTCCGACGACCCCGGTACTGAGTCCACGCCGCTCGACGCCGCGGCACGCGAGGAGCTCATCACCTCGAACCTGGGGCTCGCCCATCAGCTCGCCCGCCGCTTCCTCCACCGCGGCGAGCCGCTGGACGACCTGGTGCAGGTGGCGTCGGTGGCCCTCGTCAAGTCGGTCGACCGCTTCGACCCGGCGCGCGGCGTCGACTTCTCCGCGTTCGCCACCCGGACGATCATCGGCGAGCTCAAGCGGCACTTCCGCGACAAGGGATGGGCGGTGCGCGCCAGCCGCCGGGTGCAGGAGCTCTACCTCGAGCTGGGCCACGCCACCGCTGCGCTGGTCCAACTGCTCGGCCGCAGTCCGACCGTGGCCGAGCTGGCCGAGGCCACCGGCGCCAGCGAGGAAAGCGTCATTGAGGCGATCGAGGCCGGCCAGGGGTACCGCGCCGCCTCCATCGACGCGACCGAGAGCGAGGACGATCCCCTCTCGGCGCGGCTCGGCGAGCACGACGGCAACTACGACTCGGTCGAGGACAGGGCGCTGCTCGGACCGGCGCTGGCCACGCTCCCGCCCCGCGAGCAGTCGATCCTGCGCATGCGCTTCGTCGAAGGCCTCACCCAGTCCGAGATCGCCGTGGCGGTGGGCGTGAGCCAGATGCACGTGTCCCGGCTCCTCTCGTCCAGCCTCCAGAAGCTCCGGGAGGGCATCGGCCAGACCGAGTCCGGCCCGAGGTAGCGACGAAATCGGGCAGTGGGAGCGGGATCCCTCCATGAAAAGGTGGTCAGATCCTCCCGCTCGCAGACGGGATCAGCAAACAATTCAGAGAATTTCCGGCGCTCGCTTGAGTATGGTGCAAAACCATCCTTGACAAATCCTGGGGGTGCCCGTGGTACATCTCGATGCTTCACTCGCTGAGCAGGGGAGGGGACGGACAAGGGCCTGAAGGGGGGCGCCCTCGGCTTCGTCTCCTCGGTGGTGGTGGGGGTGGCCTCGACGGCCCCCGCCTACAGCCTGGCGGCCACCCTCGGGTTCGTGGTCATCGCCATCGGCGGCCTGCAGGCGCCGATCATCACGATCTGCGCCTTCGTCCCGATGCTGTTGATCTCCTTCGGCTACAAGGCGCTGAACAGCGCAGACCCCGACTGCGGCACCACGTTCACCTGGGCGACGCGCGCCTTCGGCCCCAAGACCGGGTGGTGGGGCGGCTGGGGCATCGTCGTGGCCGACATCCTGGTGATGGCCAGCCTGGCCCAGGTCGCCGCCGACTACCTCTTCCAGCTCTTCGGCGCCGTACGGCATCGCGGGCAACGTCAACAGCGGCTGGGTGCTCCTGGTCGGGGTCGGGTGGATCGTCGCCATGACGGCCATCTGCTACGTCGGGATCGAGATCTCGGCCAACTTCCAGAAGGTGCTGCTCGGCATCGAGATCACGATGCTCCTGGTCCTCTCCATCGTGGCCCTGGTACAAGGTCGGCGCCGGCACGCGCCCCCGGGGCACCTGACGCCGTCGTGGACGTGGTTCAACCCCTTCGACGTGCCCGGTCCGCAGAGCTTCATGGTCGGGTTCACGCTCATGCTGTTCATCTACTGGGGGTGGGACACCGCGGTCTCGGTCAACGAGGAGACCAAGGAGCGCGACAAGATCCCGGGCCGGGCCGCCGTGACGTCCACCGTCATCCTGCTGGCCACCTACGCCCTCGTCATCATGTCGACGCAGTCCTACGCCGGCATCGGGACCAACGGGATCGGCCTGCAGAACCCGAACCACAACGGGGACGTGCTGACCGTGCTCGGCACTTCCATCTTCGGGACCTCGGGCTTCGGCAACTTCCTCACCAAGCTGCTCATCCTGATGGTGCTGAGCTCCGCCGCCGCCTCGACTCAGACCACGATCCTGCCGACCGCCCGGACCACGCTGTCCATGGCGGTGTTCAAGGCCATCCCGAGCGCGTTCGCCAGGATCCACAAGCGCTTCCTGACGCCGACCACGTCGACGCTGACCATGGGCGGGGTGTCCATCGCTCTCTACGTGATCATGAACTACGCGACCAGCGGCGACGCGGTGATCTCGGACTCGGTCTCGGCGCTCGGCGTGTGGATCGCCTTCTACTACGGCCTCACCGGCCTCTCGTGCGCCTGGTACTTCCGCAGCACGCTGCGCGACAGCCCGCGCAACCTCTGGATGCGCGGCATCCTGCCGCTGGCGGGGTGGCTGATGCTGTGGTTCGCCATGGGCTGGGCCTTCTGGTACTACTGGCAGCCGGTCAACAGCTACACCTCGTGGACCATGCCGATCACCCACTGGCAGATCGGCGGTGTCTTCCTCCTCGACTTCGGTGCGGTGGTCCTCGGCATCGTGCTGATGTTGGTCTACGCCTCGCTCCGCCCGGCCTTCTTCCGGGGTGAGGTCCTCAACCGCGACACGCCGACCCGCGTGCCCGCAGGACCTCGGGACCCCGGTGGGGCTGTTCGGGATCGAGCCCTTCGACGGGCGAGGAGCCGCAGGGGGAGGAGACCGACAAGGAGCCCACCGGGGCCGGATAGCCGTCGCCGCCGCTCCCGCGCTGCGCCCGCGTCGCCCGGGGCCCGGGCGGGCCGGCGTCGCGTGCCATTAGACCGTGCGTACGGCCGGGCCGGCGGCCGTCACGAGACGAGGTGGAGGCTCCATGACGAAGAGACTGGAAGGGACGGTCGCCCTGGTGACCGGTGCCAGCAGCGGCATCGGCGAGGCCACGTCCATCGCACTCGCCGAGGAGGGGGCGACCGTCGCCCTGGTGGCCCGTCGACGCGACCGGCTCGACGCCCTGGCCGAGCGGATCGGGGGGACGGGGCGGGCGCTGGTGATCGAGGCCGACATCACGGATCCGGCCCAGGCCGAGGGAGCCGTCACCACGGCGGTGCGGGAGCTGGGTCGCCTCGACACCCTCGTCAACAACGCCGGCGTCATGCTCCTGGGGCCGATCGTCGGCGCGCCCGTCGAGGAGTGGCAGCGCATGGTCAGCCTCAACCTGCTGGGGCTGCTCTCGTGCACCCACGCCGCCCTGCCGCACCTCCTGGCCGCCGCGGAGTCCGAGCCGCGCTCGGTCGCCGACGTCGTCAACGTCAGCTCGGTCGCCGGGCGCGTGGCGCGCCTCAACAGCGGCGTCTACAACGCCACCAAGCACGGCGTCGGCGCCTTCAGCGAGTCGCTGCGCCAGGAGGTCACCACGCGCCACGTGCGGGTGACGCTCATTGAGCCCGGGGCCACCGCCACCGAGCTGGCCTTCCACAACCGCCCCGAGATCCTCGAGGGCATGGCGCAGCAATTCGGGGGCATGGAGATCATGCATGCCGAGGACATCGCCGAGTGCATCAGGTTCGCGGTCACGCAACCGCGGCGAGTGGCGGTGAACGAGATCCTCGTGCGGCCGACCGAGCAGGAGCGCTAGAGATCGAACGGGTCGCCGTCGTCGGGTGCTCGGGTTCGGGGAAGACCACCCTGGCCCGGGCGCTGGCCCGAGCGCCTGGACGCGCCCCATGTCGAGCTCGACTCCATCTACCACCAGCCGGGCTGGACGCAGCTCGGCGACGACGAGTTCCGGCGGCGGGTGACGGTGGTGGCCGCGGCGGACCGCTGGGTCGTCGACGGCACCTACTCGGTGGTCCAGGACATCGTCTGGGGCCGCGCCGACACGGTGGTCTGGTTCGACCTGCCCTACGCGACGGTGATGTCGCGGACCATCCGACGGACGGTGCGCCGCACCATCACCCGCGAGGAGCTGTGGAACGGCAACCGGGAGCCGTTGTCGAACCTGTGGTCCCTCAAGCCGGAGAAGTCGATCATCGCCTGGGCGGCGACCCGGCACAAGGTCTACCGTCGCCGGTTCAGCGAGGCCGAACACGACCCGCGCTGGGCGTCACTCCGCTTCGTCCGGCTGCGGTCGCAACCCGAGGCCGACGCGTTCGTCGCCGGCGTCGCGTCGTCGGCCCGCAAGGAGGAGTGAACATGGACCTGGAGTTGGCAGGCAAGGTGGTGCTGATCACGGGAGGCAGCGACGGGCTCGGGCTCGCGCTGGCGGCGCGGCTCGCCGGCGAGGGCTCGTCGGTCGCGATCTGCGGCCGCGACGAGGAGCGGCTGCGGGCGGCCGAGGCGAGCCTGACGCACGAGGGCGCCGACGTGCTGGCGGTCCGGGCCGACGTGTCGGTCGCCGGGGACCTGGCGGCGTTCGCCGACGCAGCCGCGGCCCGCTGGGGGCGCATCGACGGGGTGGTGCACAACGCCGGGCGCGCCGCGGCCGGACCCCTCGAGTCGATCGACGACGACACCTGGGAGTCCGACGTGCAGCTCAAGCTGATGGCCGCCGTGCGGCTCACCCGGCTCACCCTGCCCCACCTGCGGTGCCCGCGGGGGCGCCGTCCTCTTCACCCTGGCGATGGCGGCCAAGGCGCCCGGGGGCGCCAGCGAGCCGAGCTCGGTCACCCGCGCGGCAGGCATGGCGCTGATGAAGGCGCTCTCCAAGGAGCTGGCGCCCGACGGGATCCGGGTCAACGCCGTGCTCATCGGGCTCATCGAGAGCGGGCAGTGGCGCCGCCGTGCCGCGTCGGAGGTGGAGCTCGAGGAGTTCTACGAGCGCTTCGCCAAGGATGCGGCCATCCCGCTCGGGCGCTTCGGGCGGGCCGAGGAGTTCGCCGACCTGGGCTGCTACCTGCTGTCGGCCCGGGCCTCCTACGTGACCGGCGCCGCCGTCAACCTGGACGGCGGGCTGTCGCCGGTCGTGTGAGCGGGCCTACTCGTTGTAGCCGATGGTCTCGGTGGCGTCGCCCTCGCCGCACCTGGTCAGGCCGATGCCGTGGCCGTCGACCATGTCGAGCCGGGTCAGGGCGTCGACGTGGGCCCGGCCGCTCCCGCCCCACTTCGCCTTGGCCGCCCGCCGTGCCGTGACCTCGTCCTCGGCGACCACGAAGACGACCTCGTGGTCCTCGCCGACGCGGCCCGGGCCCAGCTCGCCCCCCAGGTACGCGGCGAAGAGGTGCACGCGGGCAGCGTAGCGAGTACGAAAGGGGCATGAGCTCCGACACCCTCACCGACAGCACCATCGTCATCACCGGCGTCACGGGCCAGGTGGCGCGACCGCTGGCCACCGCGCTCGCCCGCGACAACCGCGTCATCGGGGCGGCCCGCTTCGCCGACGCCGCCGCCCGGGACGAGCTCGAGGCCGCCGGCGTGGAGTGCGTGCCGGTCGACCTCGTGTCGGGGGACGTGGCCGGCCTGCCCGCGGACGCCGACTACGTGCTGCACTTCGCGGTCGCCAAGACCAACGACTGGGAGCGCGACCTGGCAGCCAACAGCGGCGGCCTGGCCTGCCTCATGGAGCACCACCAGCACGCCCGCGCCTTCCTGCACTGCTCCTCGACGGCCGTCTACAAGCCCGCCGGGCACCGGGTCTTCGACGAGGACGGCCCGCTCGGCGACAACCACGGCGTGTGGCCGTTCCTGCGCACCTACAGCATCTGCAAGATCGCGGCCGAGGCGACGGCGCGGTGGGGCGCCGAGCGGTTCGGCCTTGCCGACGACGATCGCCCGCCTGTCGGTGCCCTACGGCGACAACGGCGGCTGGCCCGCCATCCACCTGCACATGATGCTGTCGGGACACGCCGTCCCCGTCCACGTCGACGCACCCAGCGTGTACCACCCGCTGCACGCCGACGACATCTTCGCCATGGTGCCGCGCCTCCTCGGCGTGGCCTCGGTGCCCGCGGTCACGGTGAATTGGGGCGGGAGCGAGCCGGTCAGCATCGAGGAGTGGTGCACCTACCTGGCGGAGCTGGCCGGCACCGACGCACGTTTCGAGCCGACCGAGCAGACCATCGACAGCGTGCAGATCGACACGACGCGCATGCACGAGCTCATCGGCCCGACGACGGTCCCCTGGCGCGAGGGCATGCGGCGCATGGCCAAGGCACTGCACCCCGACCGGGTGGCGTGAGCGGGGGGCGAGCGGCCCCGCGGTCCGCCCTCCGTTTCGAGCGCCGGGACCCCGAGGAGGACCCGGCCGCAGAGCTGCTGGCGGCGATGCGGGCCGAGCTCAACGACGCCTACGCGTCGCCCGGCCGGCTCGACAACCCGCCGCTCACGCCGGCCGAGCTGCGCCCCCCGGGCGGGGCCTACCTCGTGGGGTACGAGGGCGAGGAGCCGGTGGCCGGGGGAGGCCTGCGCCGTCTCGGTGACGGCGTGGCGGAGGTCAAGCGCATGTACGTCCACCCCGCCGCCCGCTCACGGGGCGTGGCGACGGCGCTCCTGGCGGCGCTCGAGAGCACCGCGCTGTCCCTGGGCTACGCCACCGTCCGCCTCGACACCGGGCCCAAGCAGGTCCACGCGCAGCACCTCTACCGGGCGGCGGGGTACGTGGACGTCCCGCCCTACAACGACAACCCGTTCGCCTGCTTCTGGGGGGAGAAGCGGCTGGCCTGAGGCGCGAGCCCTCAGAACGTCCAGACCTCGACCACCTGACCCGGCTCGGGCAGCGCCCCCGATCCCTCGTAGGTGGCGCGGGCGGCGACGTCGTCGTGGTCGGTGACGACCCACATGCCGTAGCAGCCGGCGCCACGCGCGACGTCGGCCAGGTGCTGCACCAGCGCCCGCCCGATGCCGCGCCGCCGGGAGGGCTCGTCGACCGCCAGCTCGTAGAGGAACATCTCGGTGCCCTTGTCGGGATGCGTCACTTCGACCCCGCTCACGAACCCGACCGCCCGGTCGTCCTCGTAGGCGAGGAGCAGGTGGTGGCCCTCGCCGGCGAGGAAGCGTGCAGTCGCCGCCGGCTCGGCCGGGCCGTCGAAGAGATGGGAGGCCGCCGCGACGAGGTGGTCGTCACCGGGGCGGCATACCCGGATCTCCACCGCGTTCAGGCCGCGTCGCGGGGAGCGCGGGCCTGGAGCGCCATCCACGCCAGCACCGGCTGCAGGGGGAGCCGGCCCCAGGCGACGGCGCGGCTGTCGGCCGGGCCCGCGTTGCGCCCCGTCCCGGCATCGAGGGCCATCTGCACGTTGGCGGGGAAGACGGCCGCCAGGGTGGACACGCTGGCCGCGGCGGCCCAGCGGGTGCGCCGGACCAGCCCGGCCGCGCAGACCAGCTCGGCGACCCCGCTGGCGTAGATCAGCGCGGTGTGCCGCTCCTGCGGGATGGCCCGCGGCATGATCGCCGCGAACGCCCGGGGCCGGACCAGGTGCACCGTGCCGCTGGCCGCGAAGACCGCGGCCAGCACCAGGGGGGCACGACGCCGGAGGCTGCGCACGACCGGGACTGTACTGTGGCGGCGTGAGCACCCACGTCACGATCGTCGGCGGCGGCAGCTACCAGTGGGGCCCCGAGCTCATGGCCGATCTCTTCGGCACGCCGGCGCTCGCCGGCATGCACCTCGTGCTCGAGGACATCGACCCGGCGCCGCTCCCCAAGATGGAGGCGCTGGCCCACAAGCTGAACGACGCGATGGGGGCCAAGGCCACGGTGGCGACCACCACCGACCTCCGGGCCGCCCTCGACGGGGCCGACTTCGTCATCGTGTGCATCTCGACGGGCGGCTTCCGCTCCATGGCGGTCGACCTCGACGTGCCGGCGGCGCACGGCATCACCCAGACCGTCGGCGACTCCGTCGGCCCCGGGGGCATCAACCGCGCCCTGCGCAACATCCCCGTCCTCGTCGGCATCGGCCAGGCCATGGAGGAGTGCTGCCCCGACGCCTGGCTCTTCAACATCACCAACCCGATGACCACCCTGACGCGGGCGGTGAGCCGGGAGACCAGCATCAAGACGGTCGGGCTCTGCCACGAGGTCGGCAACTTCTGCATGGACCTGGCCATCGCCCTCGGCCGGCCGGGCGACGCGGTCGTCGCCGTCGGTGACCGGCGTCAACCACTTCCCCGTGCTGACGTCGCTCGAGGTCGACGGCGAGGACGGCTTCGACGTGCTGCGCGAGCTCGTCGACGAGGTGGGCGGGCTGGCCTCGCTCGCACCCTACGAGGGGCGCCCCGAGGCCGAGAAGTTCTCCAAGCTCGACTTCGCGCAGCGCCACCTGTTCAAGCTGACGCTCCTCGACCGCTGGGGCACCTTCCCGGCGGCCGGCGACCGCCACCTCGCCGAGTTCGTGCCGTTCGCGCTGACCGCCGAGTCGGACTGGGGCGCGACCTACAACATCGAGCTCAGCCCGATCTCGCGGCGGGAGAAGCACCAGGCCGAGTACGTCGCCGACGTCGACGCCTGGCTGGCGGGGACCAAGGACCTGCAGACCTGGCAGTCGGGCGAGCTGCCCTCGCCGATGATCGAAGCGATGCTGACCGGCGAGCCGTTCGAGGCGCCGGTGAACATCCCCAACGCGGGCCAGGGCGTCGGGCTCCCGCCCGACGTGGTGCTGGAGTCGATCTGCGTCATCGACGCCGACGGCATCCGCGGCCGCGACCGTGCCGCGCTGCCGTCCCCCTACGACGAGATCGTGCGGCGCCACGTCGCCACCCAGGAGCTCACCGTCGAGGCCGCACTGCGGGGCGACCGCGCACTGGCGGCGGAGGCGTTCGCCCTGGACCCACTGGCCGGCCGGGGCGACCTGCGCGCCATGGAGGCCATGGTGGACGAGCTGCTCGCCGGCACGGCGGAGTGGCTGCCCCACTTCGCCTCGTAGCCGCCCCGGACCTCTGGAGGGAGACGCATGCGCATCGGATTCATCGGGCTGGGCGCCATGGGGTTGCCGATGGCGGGCCACCTCGTCGCCGCCGGCCACGACGTCACGGTGGCCTCGCGCAGCCGGGGGCCGATCGACGCCGCGGTGGCGCAGGGCGCGGTCGACGGGGGGTCGCCACGGGGCGTGGCCGCGGCCGCGGAGGTCGTCTTCGTGTGCGTCCCCAACTCGCCCGAGGTGGTCGAGGTCGTCGACGCCATGCTGCCGGTGCTCGGCGCCGGGCACGACCGTCGTCGACTGCTCCACCATCGACCCCGAGGTGGAGCGGGCCCAGCACGCCCGGGTGGGCGGAGACCGGCGCGCGCTACCTCGACGCGCCGCTCTCGGGTGGGACCGCGGGCGCGCACAAGGGGACGCTCACGCTGATGGTCGGCGGCGACGCGGCCACGCTGGCCGAGACCGAGCCGGCGCTCGACCCCTTCGCCGGGCTCGTCGTGCACGTCGGTGGACCCGGCATGGGCCAGGTGGTCAAGCTGTGCAACCACGTGATCTACGCGGCCCAGATGACGGCGACGGCCGAAGCCACCGCGATGGCGGTCACGTCCGGCGTCGACATGGAGAAGCTGCTGCTCGTCCTGACCCACGCCACCGGCGACTGCGTGGCGGTGCGGACCCGCCTGCCGGTGCCCGGCGTCATCGCCGAGAGCCCGGCGTCGAACGGATGGCAGCCCGGCTTCATGACCGACCTCATGGCCAAGGACCTCGACCTCGCCCTGGCCTACGCGGCGGGGCGCGGCGTGGCGGTGCCGACGACGGCGACGGCGCGCCAGATGCTCACGGCGGCGAGCGCGGCCGGCTACGGGCGGGAGGACTTCTCCGCCGTGGCCAAGGTGGTCCTGGCGCTGGCCGGCGCCGGATGACGCCCCCGGGGACGCTGCCCACACCGGCACTCATCCTGGCGGCGGACCACCGCGCCCGCGCCGTGCTGACCACCGAGAACTGGGCCGACTTCACCGGCGCGCTGGCCCGGGCGCTGCCGTTCTGCGACGGCATCCTGGCCACGGCCGAGCCGCTGACCTCCCTGGCGGCGGCGGGCCATGTCACGGCGCTGCACCGCACCTACCTCTCCATCAACCGGACCGGCCTGGCCGGCTCGGTCTTCGAGCTCGACGACCGCCTCGTGGCCAGCGTGCCGCGGGCCGCCAGCGACGGCTGGACCGGCGTCAAGCACATGACGCGGATCGACATCGACGACCCGCACACGGCCTCGGCCCTGGAGCTGCTGGGCCAGGTGCTCGAGCAGGCGCGGGCGGCTGGGCTCGAGGCCCTCATTGAGCCGCTGATCTGGCACGAGGGCCGGGTGCGCCGCGACACCGACGCCGTCGTGCTGGCGTCGGTCATCGCGCACGACCTGGGCGCGCCCGTGATCAAGGTCCCCGTGCCGGCGGCGCCGGCGGGCGCCGAGCGGCAGCGGGCGGTGGCCCGGGTGGTGGCGAGTGTCGGTGTGCCCGTCCTGTTCCTGGGCGGCCCGCGCACCGAGGCGGGGCGCGACCGCGTGCTCGACGAGGTGCGCGACGTCATGGAGGGCGGCGGCGCCGGCATGGCCATGGGCCGCACCCTGTACCAGGACCCGGACCCGGCCGAGATGGCCGGCCTCGTCGACGCGCTGGTGCACGGCCGGTGATCCTGACGATCGACTTCGGCACGACCGTCACCAAGGTCGGGCTGTGGGGTGACGGTGGCCTGGTCGCGCTGGCGCGTGCGGAGCTGGCTACGTCGCACCCGGAGGTCGGCTGGTCCGAGCAGGACCCGTTGCGCTGGTGGACCACGCTCGTCATCGCGTGTGCCGAGGCCCGGGCCCAGGCGCCACAGGCGTTCGCCGACGTCGACGTCGTCGCCTGCTCGGGCGCGCGGCAGTCCTTCGTCCCGGTGACGGCGCAAGGGCGAGCCGATCGGCAAGGGCATCCTGTGGTCCGACCACCGCGCCGCCGCGGCGGCGCGTGCGCTGGCCGAGCGCATGGGGGGCGACGACATCAACCGGGCCCGCACCGGGATCCCGCTCGACGCCGGCGCGGTGGCGGCCAAGCTGGCCTGGCTGGCCGAGAACGAGCCGGAGCGCCTGGCGGCGGCCGACATCCTCCTGTCGCCGCGCGACCTGATGGTCTACCGCATGACGGACCAGGTGGTCACCGACGCGACCTTCGCCTCGCGCAGCGGGCTGTACGACTTCGACGGCAACGCAGTGCGGGAGCTGGCCGGCCCCGCGCTGGGCAAGCTGCCGAGCGTGGTGCCGCCCGACACGGTCGTGGGGCAGCTCAAGTCGGTGCCGGCCGCCGAGCTCGGCCTGAAGCCGGGCATCCCGGTGGTGATCGGCGCCGGCGACCGGCAGTGCGAGGTGCTGGGGTCCGGCGCCTCCGAGGACCACCCGATGGTGAGCTGGGGCACCACCGGCAACGTGTCGGTGCCGGTGCACGAGCGCCCGGTGCCCTCGCCGGCCGGCGCGGTCGTGACGCGGGCCGCCGACGGCGGCTGGCTGCTCGAGGGCGGCCTCTCCGCCGCCGGCTCCTTCCTGGCCTGGCTCGGCCGGCTGCTCGACCGCAGCCCTGACGACCTGGCCCGCCTGGCCGGCGAGAGCCCGCCCGGCGCGCGCGGGGTGGTGGCGGTGCCCTGGCTCGACGGCGCACGCGCCCCGTGGTGGCGCGACGACGCCCGGGCGGGGTTCGTGGGGCTGGGCGCCGCCCACGGCGCCAGCGACCTGGCCCGGGCCGTGATGGAGGCCGTGGCCTGGGACGTGCTGCGGGTGCTGGAGGTGGTGACGGTGGGGCGCCTCGGCGGCTCCACCGCGGCCGGCGTGACCCTCGGCGGCGTCGGCTCCGGGTTGCCGGTGTGGGTCGAGGTCCTGACGTCGGTCCTCGGCATGCCGGCGACGCGCCACCGCTCGGGGGAGGCCGCCTCGGCCGGGGCGGCGCTGCTGGCGGGACGTGCGCTCGGCATGGGCCTGACGCTCGACCAGCTCGACCCGATGGAGGCGCTGATCGTGCCGGATCCCGGCGTCGTCGAGGTCTACCGCGGCCTGCGGGCGCGGGTGGACCACGTGGCCGAGTCCGCGCTGGCGGCCACCGAGTCGCTCCCGGGGCCCGACCGCATGCCGGCGTTCTGAGCCGCCGTGCGCGTCGACCTCGCCTACGGCCGCCACGGCACGTCGGTCGAGGTGCCCGACCGCGCCGAGGTGATCGAGCCGACGCGACCTGCCGGCACTCGACGACGAGCCGGGGGCCATCACCGCCGCGCTGCGGAGCCCGCTGGCCGGCCCGCCGCTGGCCGAGCTCGTCCGGCGCGGCGGGCGGGTGGCCGTCGTCTTCCCCGACCTGACGCGACCCATGCCGAACCGCACCGTGCTGCCGCCGCTGCTGGCCGAGCTCGAGCGCGCCGGCGTGCCCGACGACCGCATCACGCTGCTGTGCGCGACCGGGACACACCGCCAGGCCACGGCGCCCGAGATGGAGGAGCTCGTGGGCCCGGGCATCGTGGCGCGCTACGCCATCGTCGACCACGATGCGACCGGCGCCGGTCACGTTCCCGTCGGCGAGGTGGACGGCGTGCCGGTGCTGCTGCAGCGCGAGTACGTCGAAGCCGACACCCGCATCGTCACCGGCTTCGTCGAGCCCCACTTCTTCGCCGGCTTCAGCGGCGGACCCAAGGCGGTGTGCCCGGGGCTGGCCGCCACGGTGACCACCCTGGAGGCCCACCATCCGCGCCGCATCGCCGACGAGCGGGCCACGTTCGTGACCCGTGACGGCAACCCGGTGCACGACTTCGTGCGCGCCGCCGCCGCGCTCGCCCCGCCGCACCTGTCGCTCGACGTCGCCATCAACCGGGTCCGCCGGGTCACCGCGGTCTTCGCCGGGCCGCTGCCCGAGGCGCACGATGCCGCCTGCGCCTTCGTCGAGGCCTCGGCGGTGCGCGAGGTCGACGCACCCTTCGACCTCGTCGTGTCGACCAACGGCGGGTATCCGCTCGACCGCAACCTCTACCAGGCGGTCAAGGGGATGGCGGCCGCGACGCGCATCGTGCGCGACGGGGGCATCATCGTCATGGCCGCGGCCTGCGAGGACGGCGTTCCCGCGGGTGGCGCGTTCGCCCGCCTGCTGGCGGGCGCGCGCTCCCCGGCGGAGCTGGTCGGCGACGCCGGCGCCCCCGAGCTCGACCGCTGGCAGGCCCAGGTGCTCGGGCGCGTGCTGGCCCGGGCGGAGGTGCTCGTGCACGCCGACGGCCTCGACGCGGCGAGGCGCGTGCCGCGCTGTTCGTGCCGGCCCCCGACCTCGACGGCGCGGTGGCCGCCGCGCTCGGGCGCCTCGGGCCGCGGGCGCGGGTGGCCGTGCTGCCCGAGGGGCCGCTCACGGTGGCGACGGTCGGCGCCCCGGACTGATCCACGCAGCCCTCGCTGACGCATGTGTCAGGGATAGAGTGCCACCGCAGTGCCCAACGATCCGCTGTTCGACTTCGCCGTCCCCGATGACCTGCTGAAGGAAGCGGTGGCGCAGGTCAGCGACCCCGACGTCGTGGCCGACATCGAGGTCATGCCGGGCACCGGCGAGGGCAAGCCGCCTCCGCTCACGGGCATCCTGCACCGCTACGGCTACGCGCCGCTCGTCCTCCTGACCGCGGCGGCGCTGGTTCCGGGCACCTTCGGCAACGGCATCGCTCTGGTCGGCAAGAACCTCGAGACGTCCTTCCACATGTCGAACGCGTCCCTGGGCGCCGTGGCCTTCATCGCCCAGGTGTCCCAGCTGCTGTGGGCGGTGCCGCTGGCGCTGTGGGCCGACCGGGGCAGCCGCAAGGTGGTGGCGGCGGTCGCGCTGCTCGTCTTCGCCGGCTTCGGTGCCCTCATGGCGATCTCGCCCAACGTGTGGTGGTTCGCCTTCCTGTATCTCGCCGCCTCGGTGGGCACCGGGGTGAACAACACGGTGCACAACTCGTACCTGTCCGACGCCTACCCGACCGAGGGACGGGGGCGGGTCTTCAGCTGGCACAACCTCTCCGACCCCCTGTCGCAGACGGTGGGGATCCTGATCTTCGGCTACGTGGTGACGATCGCCCACAACTGGCGCTACGGGCTGCTGGTCGCCCTGGCCGGGATCCCGCTCGGCTTCGCCCTCTTCACGCTGCGCGAGCCCGAGAAGGGGGCCAACGAGAGCAGCCACATCCTCAAGGCGTCGGGCATGGACCTGCAGGCCCAGCAGGAGAAGGCGCCCCGCGGTCCTTCTCGGCTCCGCGATGACCAGGCTGCTGCGCATCCGCTCGCTCTACTACGAGCTGGTGGCCGTGGCCATCCTCGGCTTCGCCGGCACCGGCGCGCCGCTCTTCGGCAACCTCTTCTTCATCGACAAGTTCCACCTCGACACCGCGCAGCGCAGCGAGGTCTACGCCATCATCGGGCTGGCCGCCTTCCTCGGACTGCCGATCGCCTACGTGTTCGGCGACCGCTACTTCCGCCGCGCGCCGCAGCGGCCGCTCGTCATCGCCGGCATCTGCATCACGCTCTACGGCGGGCTCTTCGTCCTCTCGCTCTACGTGCCCCAGCTCTGGATGGTGGTGACGCTGCAGTTCCTGGCCAATGCCGCGGTGTCGCCGCTGGCCATCTGCATCTTCCTCACGCTGGCCGCCACGGCCCCGCCCGAGATGCGCACCATCTGCTTCGCCATGTTCGGCGTCTACTCGCTCGTCTTCGGGGGCTTCGCCGGCTCGGTGGTCCTGGGCGCGGTCTCCGACGCGATCGGCGGCCTGCACGGCATCATCGTGGCGCTCACGCTGATCTTCCCCGTCTGCGCCGTGGGCGGGCTGCTGCTCGTGATCGGCTCGCGCAGCGTGCGCCGTGACATCACCCTCGTGATCGAGGACGTGCTCGAGCGCTACGCCGAGGGCAAGCGACGCCAGGCGGGCGGGGCGATCCCGTCCCTGCAGGTCCACAACCTCGACTTCTTCTACGGCACCAACCAGGTGCTCTTCGACGTCAACCTGCAGGTCGAGCAGGGAGAGATGGTGGCCCTCCTGGGCACGAACGGGGCCGGGAAGTCCACCTTGTTGCGTGCCGTTTCGGGGCTGTCGCACCCGCACCGGGGAGTGATCCGGCTCTTCGGGATGAACTCGACGTACCTCGAACCCGAGCAGATCATCGACGAGGGCGTGGCGCTGCTGGTGGGCGGGAAGATGACGTTCCCCGGGCTGAGCGTGCGTGACAACCTGCGCATCGGCGGCCACACGCTGCGGGGGGACAAGGCCCGGGCCGCCCAGGCCTACGACGAGGCGCTGGCGGTGTTCCCCGAGCTGGCGTCGCGCCTGGACCAGCCCGCCGGCACGCTGTCGGGCGGCGAGCAGCAGATGCTCGCGCTGTCGCGCGTGATGATGACGGGGCCACGGCTGCTCATGATCGACGAGCTGGCCCTCGGCCTCGCCCCCAAGACGGTGGACCGGCTCATGGGCATGGTGCGGCGCATCAACGAGGCCGGCACCACGGTGATCCTGGTGGAGCAGAGCCTCAACCGCGCCCTCAGCCTGGCGCACCGCTGCTTCTTCATGGAGCGCGGCACCATCCGCTTCGACGGCCCGACGGCGGAGCTCATGGCCCGCGACGACCTCCTGCGCCCGGTCTTCCTGGGCGCCGCGGCCTCCGGCCTCGGGTAGCGGCGATGCTCGCCTTCTCGGCGCCGAACTTCGTCCTCGTCCAGGGCGTCTTCTACGGGCTGGGGTACGGGCTGCTGGCCCTGGGCCTCGTGCTCGTCTACCGCACCAACCGCGTCCTGAACTTCGCACAGGGCCAGATCGGTGTCATCGCCGCCGTCTTCCTCGTCAAGCTCACCGCGGACTTCCACTTCAACTACTGGTTCTCGCTGGCGCTCTCCGTCGGGCTGGCCGCCCTGGTGGGCGCCGGGTCGGAGCTGGTGCTGCGCCGGCTCTTCAACCGCCCCCGTGTCCTCGTCATGGTGGCCACCATCGGGCTGAGCTACGTGCTGCTCGCGCTGACCGCGCTGCCCTTCATCAGGCCCTCGAACCTCTACAAGCCCGTGCCGGTGCCGTTCGACCTCTCGTTCTCGCTCGGCCCCTTCATCATCACGCCCACCGAGGTGATGACGCTCATCGTCGCGCCCATCGTCACCGCGGCCCTGGTGCTGGCGGTCCGTTTCACCTCCTGGGGGCTGGCCATGCGCGCCATGTCCGAGAACGCCGACTCGGCCCGCCTCTCGGGGGTGTGGATCCGCCGGACCTCCACCTTGACCTGGACGGTGGCGGGCGCGCTCTCCGCGTTCACGGCGATCCTCAACGCCCCGAACCAGACCAGTGCGCTGACGCAGGCGCTCTCGCCCGACCTGCTCCTCTACGCGCTCACCGCTGCCCTCATCGGGGCCATGATCAACCTGACGGTGGCCTTCGTCGCCGGTGTCGGCATGGGGATCTTCCTCGAGTTGCTGGCGTGGAACGTGGCCTCGCCGGCCAAGCAGCAGCTCGTGGTGTTCCTCGTGGTCATGGCCGTCCTGCTGGTGCGGGTGGGCGCGCTGCGCAAGGGGGTGCGGACCGGTGACCGCAGCACGTGGCAGCACGGTGCGGTCACCACCATGCGGGCCGGGGTCGACCAGCTGCGCCGCCGGGTCTCGGTCACGGGCATGTGGCTGACCGTCGCCGTGGCGGTCCTGCTGCCCCAGGTGCTGTCCGTCGGCAACAACGTCCTGTTCAGCCAGATCTGCATCTACGCGGTGGTCGCCCTCTCCCTGACCATGCTCACCGGGTGGGCGGGCCAGGTGTCGCTCGGACAGTTCGGGCTGGTGGCCGTCGGCGCGCTGGTGGCGGTGCACCTGGGCACCTCCCTCCCGCTGCCCCTCGTGATGCTCTACGGCGGCGCCGTCACCGCGGTGGTCGCCATCTTCGTCGGCCTGCCCGCACTGCGCATGCCGGGGCTCTTCCTGGCCGTGACGACACTGGCCTTCGCCTTGTTCATGCAGACGGCCGTGCTGGCCACGCCGTGCTTCACCCTCCCCGGCATCCACAAGACGCTGTGCACCGGGCTGCCCAACCCCGCCTACACGGTCCTCGACCGCCCCACGCTCTTCGGCATCAGCCTGAGCTCGCAGCGGGCCTTCGCCTGGTTCTCGCTCGGCGTGCTGCTGCTGTCCATCTACATGGTGCGGATCTGGCGCGACAAGGGCGTGGCGCGCCGGCTGGTGGCGGTGCGCGACAACGAGATGGGCGCCGCGGCCATGGGGATCCCCATCCTGCGCACCAAGCTGCTGGCCTTCGGGCTCTCGGGGTTCATGGCGGGCTACGCGGGCGTGTGCTTCGCCTTCGCCACCCAGCAGCTCAACAACACCGACATCACGTTCGACCCGACCACCTCGTTCCTCGTCATCTCCATGATCGTCATCGGCGGCCTGGGCTCGATCTCGGGCGCCATCCTCGGTGCGCTGTACCTCGAGGGCCTGCCCGCCATGTTCGGCAGCAACCAGACCATCCAATTCATCACGAGCGGCCTGGGCCTGATCGCGTTCATCCTCTACCTGCCCGGCGGACTGGCCGAGCTGCTGCGCCGCGCCGGCGACCTGGTGGCGCTCGGGATCCGCGGCGCCCAGGAGCGGATGGCGGCGCGGCAGGCCGGACCCCCCGTGGCGCCCTCGGGCAACGTGGGGGACATGGCCGGCACGCTCGTAGCCGACGGAGCGGACAAGTGACGGTCGGCGGCCCCGAGCCAGGCGGCGGCGCCCTCCGCCCACCCGGCCCGCCTCAGGGTGGACGGGCTGCACGTGCACTTCGGCGGCGTCCACGCCCTCGACGGGGTGTCGTTCGAGGCGGAGCCGGGCGCCATCGTCGGCCTCATCGGCGCCAACGGCTCGGGGAAGACGACGACGCTCGACGTGATCTCGGGGCTGGTGGCACCGCACTCCGGCACGGTGCGCCTCGACGACACCGACCTGGCCGAGTACCTGCCCGAGGAGCGCGTGAGCATCGGGATGGTCCGCTCCTTCCAGGACTGCCGCCTCTTCCCGGAGCTGACCGTGCTCGACGTGCTGCTGCTCTGCGAGGACGCCACGGGCGGAGGTCGCGGTGTTCCCGACCACGCTCCGCCTCCCCTGGGCCCGGCGGGCGGAGAAGCGCAAGCTCGAGGCGGTGGACCAGGTGATCGCCGCCTTCGGGCTCGAGCGTTTCCGCCACCACCGCACGGCGGAGCTGTCCACGGGGACGCGCCGCGTGGTCGACCTCGCCTCCATCGTGCTGGCCCGGCCCCGGCTGCTGCTGCTCGACGAGCCGACGGCCGGCATCGCCCAGCGGGAGGCCGAGGCGTTCATCCCACTGCTGCGCCGCCTGCACGCCGTGGCCGACACGACGATCGTCCTGGTGGAGCACGACGTGCCCCTGGTCTTCGAGCTGTGCTCCCAGGTCGTGGTCATGGAACTGGGCCGGGTGGTGGCCGCCGGGCCGCCCGACGTCATCCGCGCTGACCCGAAGGCGCTGGCCGCCTACCTTGGTGCGAGCGACGAGGCCCTCATGGCCTCGGGCCCCATCGGGGAGGGCGGCGGTCCAGACCGCGACGAAGGAGTGTGAGGATGGGAACGAGCACGGAAGTCTCTGCGCCGCGGGGGGCGTTGCACCACCCCCTGGCGCCGTTGGGCCGGTCCTGGCGCCGGCTGCGCCGGCGGCCCCGGGCCATGCAGGTGCGCACCGCCGTCATCGTGCTCGCCATCGTGGTGGCGCTGCTGGCCTGGGTCGCCCTGGCGCCCTCGGGCACTCCCGGCAGCCCCGGCGCCGCCGGTGCGGCGGAGGTCGCGAGCGCGAACAGCGCGAGCGGCACGCCGGTCAGCCAGGCCAGCACGAGCACGCGCGGCGTGACGGCCACCACCATCAACGTGGTGTTCCCCGTCGTCGCCATCAACAGCGAGGCGGGCCGCTTCGGCTTCGCGCAGGACAAGGAGTACAACGAGCAGCTGGCAGCCATCCATCTCTACGTCGACCAGATCAACAAGAGCGGCGGCATCAACGGCCGCAAGATCAACCCGATGATCGTCAGCTTCGACCCGGCCAACAACGCCAACCAGCAGTCGCTGTGCGCGCAGTGGACGCAGGGCAACCCGGCGGTCTTCGCGGTGGTCGACGGGATCGGGACGTGGATCGGCGACAACCAGCTGTGCGTCACCCAGCAGGGCCACACCCCGCTCATCAGTGCCTGGTCGACGACCACCAACTGGACGCAGCTGGGCTCGCCCTACCTGTGGTGGACGGGGCCCGACCAGGCGCCGGTGCTGGCCGCCACGGTGCAGTGGGGCCTGAGCTCGGGCCGGCTCTCCAAGAGCAAGAAGGTCGGCATCGTGGTCTCCGACCAGGCGGGGGACCAGGCCGCGCTCAACAGCTACCTGCTGCCGGACCTGAAGAAGGCCGGGATCACGCCGCAGGTGGCGACCGTGGCCGGCAACCCCAGCCAGTCGGCCACCACCAACTCGGACGCGCAGCTGGCGGTGGAGCGGTTCAAGGCGGCCGGCGTGCAGTCGGTCTTCCCGCTGATCCCCGAGAACGCCTTCTTCCCGTACCTGTCGGCCGAGAACTCACAGCAGTTCTTCCCGCAGCTGCTGCTGAGCGACTACGAGTCCACCATCGAGGTGGCGCTCGGCCTGATCCCGGTCCCGTACGAGACGGCGCTGAACGGGCAGGAGGGCGTCACGACCGAGACGCTGGGCGGCTTCGACGACGCCCGGCCGCAGAGCCAGGGCGGCTACGACCCGGGCGTGCGCTCGTGCTTCTCGACGTGGCACTCGTACCACCCCAAGCCCATCCCGGGCACGGAGAGCTACTACATAGAGGAGCAGGGCCCCATTCAGGCCTGGTGCGGGGCCATCCGGCTCTTCGCCACCGCGGCCAAGAACGCCGGCAAGGACCTGAACCGGAAGACGTTCGTGGAGGCCATGTCGAAGATCACGAACTACCCGGGCACGCTCTCACCGGTGTGGAGCTTCGGGCCGTCGAAGTTCTACGGGCCGACCCAGTACCAGGTCGTCAAGATCCACAACAACGTGCCGCCGTCGTCGCAGTGCAAGCTGAAGACGAACCACAAGCCCCAGGGCACGTGCTGGGTGACGGTGCAGCCCTTCAAGCCGCTGCCGACGGGCTGAGGGCGCCGGGTCCCGTCCGGTCCTCGTGCTAGTACGAGGTCGGCGCACCTGCTGACCACATTGGCGGCGGGCCGAAGTCGGGCAGGCTGGGGCGATGGAGCAGGCCGCCTCCCCGCCCGCCCCGGGGGCGGACGGGCGGCGTGGCGCCGGTGCGCACGGCTCGACGGCGGTGCAGACCGCCTGGTACCGGTCGGTCGCCTCCTGGAGGCGCCAGCGCGCCAGCTACCTCGTGCTCGTCCTCCTCATCGGCCTGCTCGGCGGCGTCGCGCTGGGGTCACTGGCGGCGGCGCGGAGGACCGACTCGTCCTTCTCGACGTTCCTGGCCGCGACCAACCCCTCGGACCTCACGATCGTGCCGGCCGGCGGGCAGGGCATCTCCACAGCCGCACCTGGCGCAGCGGCTCGTCGACGCCGTGCGCCGCTACCCGCAGGTGACGCACGTCGAGAGCTACGAGGGGCTGCCCGCGTCGCTCGTGAAGGAGGGGCGGGTCGACGAGCGGAGCCTCAACAGCAACGTCATCCTCGTCGGGAGCGTCGACGGCCTCCTCTTCGACCAGGACCGCTTCGCCGTCACGAGCGGGCGGATGGCCGATCCCGCCCGCGCCGACGAGGTCATGGTCACGCAGAACGCGGCGGCGGCGTTGGGGCTGCACCTCGGTGAGGTGATCCCCGTCGCGCTCACCCCGAGTCACGGGTGCTGGGTCCGGCCCGGCGCATCGGGCTCAAGATCGTCGGCATCGGGCTGCTGAACCGGGAGGTGGTGCAGGATCAGATCGCCAAGTTCCCGACCTACATCGTGGCGACGCCCGCCCTCACCCGTTCGGTCAACGGCGCCGACAGCATCGTGTACCTGGGCGTGCAACTGCGGGGGGGTACGGCCGACGTCGCGGCCGTGGAGCGGCGCTGGAACTCGACCGAGCGCTTCTTCACCGACTTCGAGGTCACGTCGCAGCTCGAGGCGCAGGCCGACCAGTCGATCCGGCCCGAAGCCCTCGCCCTCGGGGCGTTCGGCGGCATCGCCGCCCTCGCGGCGCTGCTCCTCGCGATCCAACTCATCGCCCGCCAGCTGAGCGCCCGGGAGCACGATCTGGAGGTCATGCGGGCCGGTCGGGGCCGACCCGGCCACCACGGGGCTCGACGGCCTGCTCGGCATCCTCGGATCGATCCTGCTCGGGTCGGTCCTCGCGGTCGGGGTGGCGGTGGCCCTGTCGCTCCTCTTCCCGATCGGTCCGGTCCGTCCCGTCTACCCCGACCGGGGCGTGAACGCGGACTGGACCGTGCTCGGCGTCGGGTTCGCCGTCCTGGTCGTCGTCATCGGGTCGGCCGCGGTGCTCATGGCGTTCCTCGGGGCGCCGCACCGCGCCCAGCGGCGTGCACCGCGCCCGCGCCTACCGCTCGACCACGCGTGCGGCTCGTGACCCGGACCGGGCTGCCGCCTTCGGCCGTGGCCGGCGCCTCGCTCTCGGTCGACCCGCGGAACGGGCGGGCAGCGGGTCACTTCCGCTGGGCCGTCCTGTCGGCCGTGATCGCCATGATCGTCGTGACCACGACGCTGACGTTCGGCTCGAGCCTGCACGCGCTGGTCTCCCAGCCGGCCCTCTACGGCTGGAATTGGGACTACGCCGTGCAGAGCTCGGACGGGTACGGGCCCGTCCCGAACGCGGCGCTGGCGACCCTCCGCCACGATCCCGGGGTCACGTCGTCCGGCGTCTCGTTCGCCACCATGCAGCTCGACGGGGTCGAGGTCCCGACCCTGTTGTCCAACCCCGGCTGCCCGGTCGGCCCACCCATCGTCTCGGGCCGGGCGTTGGCGACGTCGCACCAGATCGTCCTCGGCGCGGCGACCCTGGCGCAGCTGCACAAGCGGATCGGCGACACCGTCGACCTCCACTACGTCCCGGGCTACCCGCGCCGTCCCATCCGGCTCACGATCGTCGGCGTGGCCACGATGCCGGCCATCGGGATCGCCGAGGGGCTCCACACCTCCATGGGGGTCGGCGCAGCGGTCCCGGCCGACGCCGGCCCCGTGACCGAGAGCCTGGGTCCGCACGGCTACAGCCCGTCCTGCAACGGGCCCAACATGGTCTTCATGCGGGTCCGGGGAGGCCAGGGCTCGTCACAGGGCTCGCGCCGCTGCGCAGCGACTCTCCGACGCCGCCAACGAGATCCTGGCCCAGCAGGCGCCCGACTCGATCTGCGGGGGGAACGTCGCCACCGTCCTCGGCGTCCAGCGCCCCGCCCAGATCGTCAACTACCGGTCCATGGGCACGACCCCGTTCCTGCTCGCCGTCGGCCTCGCCCTGGCGGCGGTCGTGGCGCTCGGACTGGCCCTCGCGGCGTCGGTGCGGCGGTGCCGCCGCGAGCTGGCGCTGCTCAAGGTGTTGGGCTTCGTCCAGCGGCAGCTGTCGGCGGCCGTCGCCTGGCACGCCTCCATCGCGGTGGCCGATCGGGGTCGTGGTCGGTATCCCGCTCGGCATCGTGCTCGGCCGGTGGCTGTGGACCCTCTTCGCAGACGAGATCGGCGCCGTGCCGGCCCCGGCGGTGCCGGTGTGGTCGCTGTTCCTGGCGGCGGTCCGTCGCCCTGGTGCTGGCGAACGCGGCGGCCGTGGTCCCGGGTCGCTGGGCCGCCCGCACCGCGACGGCGCACGCCCTGCACGAGGAATAGCGGTCAGCCGAACGGCACGACGCCCGGCGCCGCTCAGGCGATGTTGGTCGCCGTGGGCGGCCGACCCTGCACGATGTCGTCGCAGCGGATCTGAATGGCCTCGGTGAGCTCCGGGTGGGTGAGGATGTAGAAGGTGTTCGTCTTCACGGCGTCGATCACCCGGTCGGCCACCGCCGCCGGGGTGATCCCGCCGTCGACCATGGCCTGGATCACGGCGCGCAGCTCCTCCGCGCCCTCGACGTTGGGCTCGGGCGCCCACGCCGGCCGGTTCCGGTCCGACTCGGCGATGCGGGTCTGGACGAACCCGGGGCAGAGGACGGACACGCCGACGGGCGAGCCCGCCGTCTGCAGGTCCTTGTAGAGCACCTCGGACATGGCCACGACGGCGAACTTGGTCGCGTGGTACGGGCCCAGGAACGCCGTCGTGGTGAGCCCGGCGATGGAGGCCGTGTTGACCACGTGCCCCTCGCCCTGCTCCATCAGCAGCGGCACGAACGTCGCGATGCCGTGGATGACGCCCCACTGGTTGACCCCGATGATCCAGCGCCAGTCCTCCTCGGAGAAGTCCCAGATCGGCCCGCCCGTCCCGATGCCGGCGTTGTTGTGCACGAGGTGCACGGCGCCGAAGCGCTCGAGCGCCCGGTCGCGCAGCTCGCGCACCGAGGCGGCGTCGGACACGTCGGTCACCACGCCGATCGCCTCCGCGCCCTGGCCCGGTGAGCTCGCCCTCGGCCTCCTTGAGCGGGCCCTCCTCGATGTCGGCGATGACGATCTTCATCCCCTCGGCCGCCGCCTTCTCGGCCACGGCGCGGCCGATGCCGCTGGCACCGCCCGTGATCACGGCCACCTTGCCCTGCAGGTCCTCCATGGGGCACTCCCTTCCGTCCGGCTGCGGTCGCAGTCAAGCACGGCGCGGCCCGGCGGGCCAGCGCCGGCGGGCCCGGCTCGTCAGCGCGCCAGCGTGGCGCGGTGGTGGCGGAGGTACGCCGCCCCGGCGGGCGACACCGCGACGAGCTCGCCCCGTCCGGGCTCACGACGGCGCTCGATGAAGCCGCGGTCGTTGGCGTCCTCCCACACGGGCAGGCGCGGGCACGACGTCCGCCAGGCCTCCATCACCTCCGCGTAGGGGCGGGCGTGCGGGCCGACCCACTCGAGGAGGTCGAGGATCAGGGCGTCGACGGTGTCGGACACAGGAGTTCTCATTGTCGCGCCCGGGAACGTGGCCCCGCCGTCGCATTCGTGCGACCAGGTACCGGCCCGGTCCCGAGGCGACCCATTGGGGCCCCCCATTCCTTTGTCGTCGGAGCGACCGCTCGTCTGCCTCCTTCGTCGCCTAAATTGGCGGTGTGCCCGCGGTCCTCGAGGCCGTCCTCATCGGGCTGCTGATCTCCCAAGTCGCCTTCGTCGTCACGACGGTGTACCTGCACCGGGCCCTGGCCCACCGGGCCATCACCATGAAGCGTCCGGTGGCGTTCGCCTGCCGGATCGTCATCTGGATGTCGACCGGGACCCGCCCCCGCCAGTGGGTCGCGGTGCACCGGAAGCACCATGCCCACACCGACGAGGAGGGCGATCCGCACTCGCCCGTCATCTTCGGCTACTCGTGGGTCCAGTTCGGCAACGCCCTGCTCTACCGGAGAGTCGCCCGGAACCCCGTCGCCGTCGGCGCTACGCGCGTGATCTCCCCGGCGACCGCTGGGACACGGTGCTGTTCAATCATGCCCTGCTCGGCCTCGGGCTCGGCATCGCGCTCCTGACCGTCCTGTTCGGATGGGAGATCGCCCTGATCGCGTCGGTGACCCATGCATCGGTGTACCTGCTGGGGGGCGGCGCCATCAACGGGATCGGGCACAAGTGGGGCAAGCGGCCGCACGACAACCTGGCCACCAACAACCAATGGCTGGCCTGGTTCGTCGCCGGCGAAGGGCTGCACAACAACCACCACGCGGCCACGACGTCGGGCCGGTTGTCGATGGCCAAGGGTGAGATCGACCCCGGCTGGTGGGCCATCCGGACGCTGGTGCTGCTGCGCTGGGCGACCCTTCGGCACGACACATCGCTGCCCGCGCCATCCCGGACCTGACCACCGGTCCTCGTCGCGCTCCCACGGCCGCGTCAGCCGAACTGGTCGACGTGCTGCACGCGGCCCTCACTCCTGGTGAAGAGCACGTCGTTGTACCCCTGGCCGGGGCCGACCATCTCGAAGGTCAACGGGAGGCACGAACGAGAGGTAGAGCGCCCGCCGGCCCGGAGCCGTGCGGATCGTCCGGTGGCGGCGCCGCGTGGAGGGTGTGGCCGAAGTGCACGGTGACGTCGCCCGGCTCCGTGGTCAACGCCACGACCGGGTGGCGCTCGGCTTCGCGGGCGTCGGGCAACCGGGACGTTCCCCGATGCGAACCTGGGATCATCTCGAGCTGGCCCGCGGCGGCGGTGGCGGCATCGAGCTGGATCCCCACGTTGAGCATGGGGCACTTGACGGGGTGACCACCCATGCCGCAATCGCGGTGCCATGGCAGGTCGGCCAGCCCCCCGTCGGACCCGGGCACCTTGATCACGACGCTGTTGCCGTCGAGGCGATCGTGGGCATCGCGGAGATCGTCGCCCCCGAGCGCGGCGATGGCGAGGAAGCGGGGGTCGGCGCCGAGCGCGGCGATCCGCGGGGACCCGTCGTTGAGATAGTTCACCCGGTTGCACACCTCACGGCCCTCGACCGTCGTCCACCACGATTTCCGGTCGTCGGGTCGCGCCCGGCGCAGGGCGTCACCGACGTCGGACCTGAGTGCCTCGACTTCGGCGGCGTCCAGGACGGCCCGCAGGTGCACGAAGCCAACCCGGTGCAGGAACTCCCGGGTCACGTCCACCGGGTCCTCGAGGGTGAAGCTTCTCGTCAGATCGATATCGCGCCCGGCTTCGTCCTCCATGCGGGCCGGATGGTCCAGGTCGAACAGGATCTGATCGCTCAGAGCGACCCGGAGCGGCGGCTCCCAGCGCGCCATCTGGCCGAAGCTGCCCGTGCGGACCGTCAGCTGGTCGGCGTAGAGAAGGGCGAAACAGGTCTTGAGCTCCCACGCGAAGGCACACCACGACTCCGCGGAGAGCTCGACCACCGTCTGTGCCGCGGCCGTGCCGGGCCGGACCGAAAAGGTCCTCCCCTCGGGCACGTAGGTGTAGGCCCTGCCGTCGTGAGAGCTGGAACCCCAACGGGCGGACGACCGCGGCGTCGGTGTCGGAGAAGACGGCGCCGCGGCTCTGGAGGAGCGCCGGCAACTCGTCCCGGTGGAACCGGTCGAAATCAATCGGGCCGAACCGTTCGTGGTCCACGGCCGAAATGTAGCAGTGGCCCTGGTCGGGACGGTCGCCCGCCGCCGTTCTGCGGGCACCCCGAGACTTCCAGGACAGGTGACCAAGGGCCCTGGTGGCATCGGGTGGCCGACCCGAAGATGGTCGAGGTGATCCGGCGAATTCCGCTCCTTGCCGGGCTGCTCCTGACCGGGTTGTTCGCCGGGTGCGGTACCGCACCACCGCAGGTGGCGTTCACGCGAGGCACAGCCGATCGGAATCTGACCTACTGCCAGTCACAGAAGTTGGATCTCTTCATTCCTCGCGTCGCGTCCGCTCGCCCGCTCCCCATCGCGATCTACGTTCACGGGGGAGGAATGACCGCAGGCGACAAGTCGGACATCAACCCGGTCTTCCTCGACGCATTGGCCTCTGCCGGTTATGCCGTCGCCAGCGTGAACTACCGGCTGGCCCCGCAGTTCCGATTTCCCGCGCAGATCGAAGACGTCAAGTGCGCAATCAGGTTTCTGCGAGCCGTCGCACCTCGCTACGGCCTCGACAGAACGGAGATGTTCGGGTTCGGCACCAGCGTCGGCGGAGAGCTCGTTGCCCTTGCCGCCCTCACGGGCCCGCATTCGACGTTCGACGTCGGGCCCTACCCGGCGGAAGGGAGCAGCCTTCTCGCCGTCGCCGACATCTTCGGTCCGGCGAACCTCACGCAGCCAGCGTCAGGCTTCTCCTCCTCGGGCATTCAGCAGGTGTTCGGCCAGAGTCACCGGGATCCGATCCTTGCCAGCCCGACGCACTTCGTCGTTCCGAACGCGCCGCCCATCCTCCTCGTACAGGGAGTCGACGACACGAAAGTTCTCAAGTCGCAGTCGATTGAGCTCTATCGGGACCTCAGGGCCGCGGGTGACAAAGCGCAACTGGTCCTGGTGCAGAACATGGGACACATGTTCATGCAGGTTGGTCCGAAGCCGATCGACCCCAGCCTTGGAAGGATCGCGCAAGACGTCGTGAGTTTTTTCGACGGTGAGCGGAGGACGTGAGATGTGTGAAACAGTGGTGCGCGTTGGACACGGTTCCGTGCGGGCACCGTGAATCAGGCGATACCCCTTGTGCCGGCGCGACGCCCGGCGCACACGCGTGCCTGCGACGTGCGGTCACGGCCGGCAACGGCAACTGGTGGCGGCCGGAAGCCTGCCGCTAGCCTCCCGGGCCCATGCCCCACCGAGCCACCCGATGACCGACCTCCTCGGCGGCGACCTCTCCGTCCCGGCCCGTCTCGGCGTCATCGCCGAGGTCCGTGACGGCGAGTTCCGCCTGCAACTGGGTCCCCGGCCCGAGGTGCTGCGTCACGGCGCCGTGCGGGCGAGCGTGCTCGCGCTCATGATCGACGTGGCGGCCGGGATCATCCTCGACGACGATGCCGATGCGTGGATGCTGACCTCGGACATGTCGGTGCGGATGCGGCCGCTGCCGGCGCCGGACTGGATCTCGACCCGCACGACCATCCTGCGCCGCGGTCGGCGTTCGGCGACGGCGGTGGTCGATCTCGTGACAGAGGAGGGTGCGCCCGTCGCAACGGGCGCGATCGGTTTCGCCAGGGTGCCGCGCCGCGAGACGGATCCTCCGAAGCCGCCGGTGCCACCGGAGCGCGTGAGCACCATCTTCGACGGGTCCAGCTTCCTGACGCGGCCACTCCGGGAGGAGGCCGGCATTGCGGTGCTCGACGCGGCCGCGGGTGTCGTCGAGATGGAGGTGACGCCGGGACTGCGCAACCCGGCCGGGACCCTGCAGGGTGCCATGGTGGCGCTCGTCGCGGAAGCCGCCGCCGAGGAGCTGGCGTCGGCGCGCTTCGACCTCCCGGCCGTGGTGATCGATCTCGACCTGCGGTACCTGGCACAGACCGGCGCCGGCCCGGTCCGGTCGAGCTGCAATCTCCTGGGGGACGGACCGGACGCACCCATTCAGGTGGAGATCTCCGACAGATCGAGCGATCGGCTCACCACGCTCGTCTACGCCCGCACGGCCGTCATTCCCATGTCGCGCTGAAGGGTGAAACAGGACGCGGGACATGACCGATGGGGCGGGGTCCTACGGCGACACGGTGACATTGACGCAGATCATGTTCTGCGGCGGAATCGTGCGGCAGCGTCACCTCAGCCCGAGGAGGAGCGGTTCCGAGCGCCTATTTCTTGGCCTTGGACTCGTTCAGGGTCACGGCGGCACGGACGAGGGTCTTGAACGCCTTCTCGTTGATCTTCTCGCCCTCGTGGAAGTCGATGGCACGCCGCGTGTTCCCCTCGAGGCTGGAGTTGAAGAGGCCCGAGGGATCCTTCAGCGCCGCACCCTTGGCGAAGGTCAACTTCACGACGCTCTTGTAGGTCTCGCCGGTGCAGATGATGCCGTCGTGCTCCCAGACCGGGACGCCCTCGCCACTTCCACTCCTCGACGACGTCGGGATCGGCCTCCTTGACCAAGGCACGGAGCCGGCCGAGCATCTCGCCCCGCCAGTCGCCGAGCTCCTCGATCCTCGCGTCGATCAGCTGAGAAGGAGACTTGCTCTTCTGAGACCCGGTCTGCGTCATGCTCGTCGTCTCTTCCTTCTTCCCGAGGTATGCGAAGGTCGGAGGATCCCCACCCTCCGGGCCGATTCTATGGGGAGGGGCCGCCGACTCCCGGAGCCCCGCCCGGAGCAGCGGTGTCCGCCGGGACCACCCATTTCGAAGGCGGCACCTCTCGAGTATGGGCGACGGTCCGGCGCACGGGGAGTCGAGGTGGGGGAAGGCGTCGATCCCGTGAACCCTCAGCGCCTCAGACGACCGGAGGTGGGATCCCGTCCGCGCTGGCGGCCAGACCCTCATCCCACACGCAGATGGCGCAGGCGTGACGGAACGCAACGCGGGCGAACTCCAACGCGAGTGCTCGTGGGTCGGCGCTGGCACGGACGTCATCCCAGTCGAGGATGTATTCGCCCAGGGTTCCGTCCCAGCGCGCGTGTGGCACGGGCAGCGACACACCGCCGAACCCGTCTGGCGCCGGGTGCGCGTAGGCATAGAACGCCGCGCTTGGGTACCGCGCATCGCCGGGCCACCAGCCCACCGCCACCTCTTGTGCGTTCATGGCGTTGCGCATGATGAAGTCGCTCGACGGAGGCTCGGCCGGCTCCCCGGAGAACAGGTTCACGGCGAGATCGAACGAACCCCACCAGGCGTTGACCGGTGTCGAACGTCCGCGGTAGGGCGCCCGAAACTCGCCGAGAACGAGCGCGGCCTGGGTCGCCGCCGCGAAGTAATCGGCAACCTGACGTTGGTCGTACCGCGCGTGGTCGCCGTCCTCGTCGAGCGGCACGCTCCACGAGACCTCCTGCGGCGCCGGGTCGATCTCGACCGGGCCACCGAGACGGCGAACCGCGGCCATGACCTCTCGCGTCACGGCGCCGACCGCCCGATCGGGCGTGAGGGCGACACGCTCGACCCGGCCGCTGCTGTGCTCGATCCTGGTCTCGTGGGCAATGAGATCGAGCACGACGACGAGCGACCCCGAACCGTCGGGCGCCCGCAGCGGGGAGGTCTCCCAACCTCGTGCCGTCAGGCGCAACGCCGCGTGCTGGAGTTGTTGCTCGGGTGGTGCAAGCCGCACAGCCAGCTTGCCCAGCAGCTGGCTGTGCGCGTGAAGCGTGTCGCACGTCTCCTTCCAACTGTCGTAGGAGACGGCGGGCCAGACAGGCATCGCCGTAACGGTAGCGAACCCGTCGTCTCGGTTCCCGCTGGGCTGTCTCGCCACGACCCCGTGATGGTCTGCGACACTGAGCCGATGGCCGAGGGACACACGCGCCATCGATGGCAGGACTGGGCCTGGGACGAGACCGTGTTCGAGGGGACCGCCGGCTACTACCGGCAGGGTCGCAAGCCGTATGCCCCGGCCCTCGCTGCTGCTCTCGCCGCGCACCTCGACCTCGACGGTCGCGGGCGCCTCCTCGACGTCGGTTGCGGGCCGGGCACCGCGGCGCTGGCCTTCGCCCACCTCTTCGAGAGCATCACCGGACTCGACCCGGACCCCGGGATGCTCGCCGAGGCCCGAACCGCGGCCGCCGAGGAACAGATCACGCACGCCGGCTGGGTCCGGATGCGAGCCGAGGATCTGCCCGGATCCCTCGGAACCTTCCGGGTCATCAGCTTCGCCCAATCGTTCCATTGGATGGACCGGCCCCGGGTGGCCTCCGCCGTCCGGAAGATGCTCGATCCCGATGGTGCCGTCGTCCAGGTCGACCTCTGGCACACCGACCCGCCGGGGTCGGTACCCGCGAACGGGCCGTACCCGCCGATACCCGAGGCGGCCATCGACGAGCTGCGTCGCCGCTGGCTCGGCCCCGACCGCCGTGCCGGCCAAGGGTTCCGGAACACCTCGCCCGACGGGGAGGACGCGGTGTTCCGGGCCGCGGGGTTCGCGCCCGAGGAGCTCGTGGTCGTCCCCGACGACCGTGTCCTCGAGCGTTCGGTCGAGGACCTGGTGGCCTGGGTTCTCTCCACCTCGTCGACCGCACCCCACCTCTTCGGAGACCGGCTGGACGATTTCACCGGCGACCTGCGCCGCCTCTTGCTCCACGAGTCCCCCCAGGGTCGCTTCAGCGTGGCGCTCTCGGACAACCGCCTCCGCATCCGCCGGCCGCGCTGATCCGCCACGTCCGTGCTCGTGTCACCGCGCTCCGGCACGCTTCAGAGCAGCGAGAACGTCCCCGCCTGGACCATCACCAGCACGCCGATGGCGCAGAGCAGCACCGGCACGGCGACGGCCCCCAGCCGGTCCATCAGCGCCCTCGCCGTCGGATGCCGTCCTCCCGCCAGCACGACGGCGGTGACGGCCACCTCGCCCAGGACGAAGACGGCGGCGATGGCCGCGACGTTGGTCGTCCCGCCGACCCGGAACAGCGGGATGTAGGCGGCCAGGTTGTCGCCGCCGGCCCCGATGGTGACGAGCGCCGCCGCCGTGAGCGAGCGCCCGACGGCGCGGTCGGCGGCCCTCGAGCGGCCCGGGCCCGCCCGCCGCCCGTCCGCGTCCGCCGCCCGGCGCAGCCCGATCAGCCCCTTCAGGCCGATGGCCAGCGGCACCAACCCGAGGAGCCCCACGACCGCCGCCGAGAACTCGAAGAGCACCGCGGCCGCGGCCGCGGCCACCGCGACCAGGAGGGCGAAGCCGATCACCTGGCCGGCTGCAATACGGCGGGCCCGCTCGACGGGGGCGCCCGCCACCATGGCCATCGTCACGAGGCAGTTGTCGATGTTGGTCCCGAGGAAGGCCGCCGCGGCAATGCCGAGGTCGGCCGGCAGTCCGGCCGCCGCCACCGACGCCGATCAGCCCGTCAGCCGTTGGGCCGCGCGCTGGCCGGGCCGAAGGGCTTGTCGCCCCGCAGGGTGACCCGGTGCGCGTAGCGGGGTGCGTCGCCGTAGTCGTCCAGCGCGTAGTGCAGCGTGGCCCGGTTGTCCCAGAACGCGACCGATCCGGCGCGCCAGCGGAAGCGGCACGTGTACTCCGGCTTGATGCAATGGTGGTAGAGCATCTCGAGGATCGCCGCGCTCTCGTTGTCCGACAGCCCGAAGATCGTCCGGGTGAACTGGCGGTTGACGAAGAGGCCGTTGCGTCCCGTCTCGGGGTGGGTCCGCACCACGGGGTGCAGCGCGGGCAGCAGCTTCTCGCGCCACGTGCCGTCCCACTCGTAGCCCCCCCGCTCGGCCACGTCGGCGGCGAACCACGGGTCGTGGTGGATGGCGATGAGCTTGTCGCACAGGGCGCGCACCGGCTCGGCGAGCCCGTCGTAGGCGTCCTGCAGGCTGGCCCACATGGTGTCGCCACCGACGGCGGGCGCCTCGAGCATGTAGAGGATGGAGCCCATGGCCGGCGTCTCGAGGAAGGTGACGTCGGTGTGCCACCAGCTGGCCCGGTCGACCTCGCCGTCGATGGCCAGCACCTCGGGGCTTTCGTCGATGGAGGGCAGCACCGGGTGCGCCTCGGTGACGGTCGCCGAACTGGCGGGCGAAGTCGGCCTGCTGCTCCGCCCCGAGCAACTGGTCCCGGAAGAAGATGACGTGGTGCGTGTTGAGCGCGTCGCGGATGGCGGCCACCACCTCGGGCGCCAGCGGGACCGAGATGTCGACGCCGGAGATCTCGGCGCCGATGGTCGGGGAGATCGGGTGGACGCTGACGGACGTGGCGAGGGTCACTGCGCAATTCTGCCCGAGTCGGGGCGGCAGCGCCGCATCGGCGGGCCCTGCCCCCTACATTGGCCCCGCAGCGACCACCACGCCGAGGGGAGAGGGACGCCATGAGCGACGACACGGACAGCGGGGCGCTCGTGCTCACCCCGCCGGCGCGCAACTACTCGCCCTGGTACCAGTGGATGGTGCGCCTGGGCACCACCGTGCACGAAGACCCACTGCCCGAGGCCGACCCCGCCTCGCTCCCGGCGTGGGCCGAGCGCCGCCGTGCCCGCCTGGCCGAGCTGCTCGGGCCCGAGCCGGCACCGGTGCCGCTCGACGTCGAGACCCTCGAGTCGGTGGCCTGCGACGGCTACCGGCGGGACAAGATCGTCTTCGACACCGAGGACACCATGTCGGTGCCCGCCTACCTGCTCGTGCCCGACGGGCGCGCCGGCGGGCCTCCCGGGGCGGCCGTGCTCGCGTGCCACGGCCACGGTCCGGGCAAGTCGCAGGTGGTCGGGCTCGAGCACACCGACATGCCCAACGCCGACTACGCGCTGCAGCTGGCCCGGCGGGGCTACGTCGTGCTGGCGCCGGACCTGCGCTGCTTCGGCGAGCGGCTCGACTGGAACCCCGACGATCACTACGCCTGCGACACCAACCTGGTGCACGCCGCCATGGCGGGCTGGAACCCGCTGACCCAGAACATATGGGACCTGCGGCGCTGCCTCGATGTGCTCGAACAGCACCCGCTGGTCGACCCGGCGCGCCTGGGCATGGTGGGCATCTCCTACGGCGGGACCGTCACGCTCTTCACCGCTGCGGTCGACCAGCGCGTGGCGGCGTCGGTCGTGAGCGGCTACTTCTCCTCGTGGGCGGACAGCCACAAGATGCCGTGGAACATGTGCGGCTCGCAGATCCTCTTCGGGATGCTGGGCCGGCTCGAGCACGAGGACGTCGGTGCGCTCGTCGCACCGCGGCCGATGCTGGTGGAGTCGGGCACCGAGGACCTCCTGTTCCCGGTTGCGACCGCCGCCGAGTCGGTGCGCCGCACCCGCCTCGTCTACGCGCAGCAGGGCGCGGCCGAGCGCCTGGTGCACGACGTCTTCGAGGCCGGCCACCAGTGGCACGGCACCGAGGCCCTGCCCTTCCTCGATCGCTGGCTCGGCCACGAGCCCCCGGTCCCGGCCGCCGGCTGACGCCGGCACGCACTCCTCTCCCAGGGTGACGGAGTGTCCCTCGAGGAAGGTCCCGGACCTATTCGATCACGATCGATCACATGACCGCCCTTGGGAATGCGGCTTCTAGGCTCCCAGGGACAGCATGGATTCCACCAGCGTGTGAAGGAGGATTTGTGACCGAGGGCGTAGCCGAGGTCGACACTGCGTGGCGCAGCTTCGCCGAACGCATCAAGGCCGTGGGCGAAAGCATCGCCGGTGAGGGCTTCCCCAGTGACCCGCGCCTGCGAGCTGAGGGCTATCGGTACGTCAATCGGCTCACCAACCTGGCGCACCAGATCTTCGTGGAGTTTGGGGACCCAGCGTGGCCCTCGCTCGTCCGTGTCGGCGACGACACGACGCCGTTCGGAGCCACCAATACTGACAACAACTACTACCGCGCCATGCTCGACCCGGTCGGGATCTATCGCGTCTCCGGTGACGTCAGTGGCGTCAAGGAGTTGCTGTTTTCGGTTCAAGACGGCGAGTTCGTGTTCGGCAAGACGGCCGTTCTCGCGGAGCTCTCGCTCGAGGAGCTCGAGGTGGGCGACGACTGCAACCTCGAGCTCATCCTCGGAGGGCCCGAGCAAGCAGCGAACTGGCTACCCCTCGCTGCCGATGCGGTCTACCTCAACGTCCGAGAGTTCGTCGGCGACTGGGAGTATGACGCCTTAGCTTCCCTCTACATCGAGCGGCTCGATGACGTGGGCCCGGTGCGCAATCTCACGCCCACGGCGTACGCCGACGCCCTCGACCGTGTGGCCGCATGGGTCGAGGCGAGCGTGAAGATCTGGAAGGAATACGTCGATGGCCTGCGAACATTTCTCCCGGTCAACGAACTCCAAGCACCGCACAAGCCGGTTGGAGGTGCGGACAACATGCTCCACGGCGCTGGTCAATGGGAGCTTGACCACGGCCACGCTCTCCTTGTGGAGTTCGAACAACCCCAGGTCACCTATTGGTCCATTCAGACCTACGTCCTCGACTGGATGGTGCCTTTGGACTTCGCCAATCGCGTCACGAGCCTGAACGACCGTCAACTGCACGTCGACGACGATGGGATCATTCGTGTGGTCCTCTCGCACACCGACCCCGGCATACAGAACTGGCTCGACACCTCAGACCTGCGATCGGGACTCTTGACCTACCGGTACGTGCGTCCCTCACATTCACCGGCTCCGCGAACTCGGTTGATCGAGGCTGATGCGCCCCGTCGCCACCTTCCCGAATCGACGCCCGTGTTCTCAGCCGCGATGCGCCAAGAGCAAGTCTCTGCCCGGCGCCGAGGTGTGGCCCGTCGCTTCCGGCGGTGACCAACTGGACGTCGGGAAGTGGATATCGAGGATCGCGCCGTCGTCGTGACAGTATCCACAGACCGGCGTACGAGGGCAGCTGGACCGCGACGAGATCTGGCTGATCCGATCCAATAGGCTGCGGTCACGTTCTACGGTCACGGTTCCACAATCGCCCTGGTGGTCTTTGTCGCCCTGTTCGCCCTGCGGATGTTGTCCTCTCAGCGCCACCGGGGTCGCTCGAGGGCATCGGCACCGACGCGCTCGTTCGCAGATGCCACATCCACTGACCAAGCGTCGAACGCCGTCGGCGGCTCCTCCGGCCATATTGCGTTCACCGGCATCGCTCCCGGTTGGCTGATTGACCCCACGGGTCGACATGAGAAGCGGTACTGGTCAGGGTCTGAGTGGACCGAGCACGTAAGTGATGGCGGAGTCCCAGGCACCGACCCGCCTCCACGTGGTACCGATCGCGACACACCCTCCTAGATCTGAGTCAACACCCCAAGTGCGCGACCGTCCCGGTGATCGGGGATACAGCGTGGCGACGAAATGCTGAGCATTCTGGGGCCCGGGTCCGCGGGTGAACAGCTTCCGAACCGTGCCGTCGGATGTCCCGTACGAGGTACCTGTGCGTGAATCTTCTCTGGGCGGGTCTTACGGGACGGTCCCGTTGTGTCAGGCCGTCTGAACTGCGCCGCTCCCGGAGCGAGTTCAGCTCACGGAATGGCAACCAGCCCGGGCTGCGAGAGCCGCGAGCGGGCCGGTTCCGACAAAGAGCTTCCTACTGTCGCGCTCTCTAAGATCTGCATCGTGAGTCCTCTCCACGCGTACGAGCAGACCTCTTGGGGGAGGCGTATCGGCATCGCCATTGCGTGCTTGGGGGCACTCGCCCTCGCGGGATTTGTAGGAGCGGTGGTCGGTCCTCACTTCAAAACCGCGTCGACTTCCGGCACCGCGACGACTTCCAGCACCGCGACGACCTCCCTGCACCGGCTATCAACGACCACGTCGACCGTGGTTCATTCAAGTGTGAAGGTTCTGGTGGCAAACGGCACTCAGAAACCCAACGCAGCCGGCCATTTCACCCAACAGCTCCAGCAAAGCGGGTGGAATGTCTCCCCTCCGGGGAACAGTACGTCCGCGGCGTCGACGACGACGATCTACTACGCCCCGTCGCAGCAACAAGCGGCCGCGCTGATCGCCTCCGAGCTTGGCGTGCCGACGACAGCGGTCCAACCGATGACCGGGGCCGTACCGGTCGCGAACGCCACTGGCCTTGACGTCGTCGTGATCATCGGGCCTGACCTTGCCGGCAACGGTTTCCCAGCCACCACAGTTCCGGCCACCTGACCGCCCCTCGCTCGTGACGACCTTGAAGTTTCCGCCTTCATGGACAGGCTCATTTTTGGGCTAGAGCCATCGCCAGACGGGGCCCGATTCGGCAGCGCGTATCGACGGCTAGCTCAAATACGCTCGTCCGAAGGAACCATTTGGGTGGCCTCCATGTGCTTTCATGACGCAGCAGCAATCGTGAGCGCCGAGACCGCTCGGTCAACTCGCGGTGCCATTCAAGGATCCTCTTACGGACCGATATTCCTGGGCCCGCGGGTGCCCCCAAATATTCGACGGCCAGGACTGGAGGTGCCCCACCGTGCCGAAGTGTCCCACCTACACGGCGTACGGGATACCTGACTTCTTGCGCCGGGATGGTCGCCGCCCACCACTCATTCGAACCCCTCGGGTGGGGGTGGCGGATCAGGAACGCGGCCCAGCCGAAGGGCTTCAATGAACGCCGCGGGTGGCAGGTAGCGGTGCTCAAAGATGTAGTGAATGATCATCGTCGGCGCGGCGAATACACAATCGTCTTCTCCTCTGATTCGGATCTCACCGTTTCCAACGTCGACCTCTCTCACACCGACGTAGACACTCCAATCCTTACGCTCCCATTGGATCCACACGTCGCGGACCTCTCCGTTTGGTAACCGCTCGAATCTGCGCCCAACTGGCAGACCCTGAGGCGATAGCGGCCGCGAGGCGAGTTGCGTTTCGACTGGGGGCGGACAGATGTCGCAGTCGTGCTTACCTCGGCAGAGGTTTTGTGGCTTTGTGGCGAGCGTTGCGAGGCGATCCAAGAGGTCAGCTGGGAAGTCACCAGTGGTGAAGGGATGGTCGACCGAAAGCCAACCCACGGCGAGCTCGTTTTCAGCTCTCCACCTCAGAGTCCCGTAATCGCACGGAGCCAGGTCTGGGAAGTACGTCATTGGATCAGTCTTTCCGAAGCGGGAGGAACTGGACTCTCCAGAGTGCCACGGGATTGGTGCCACCCCGTGGCCGGCGTTAGGCGGCAGGTCGTTAGCTCGTCAGCAGGGATCGGTCATCGGCGTGTGAAGGTCAGATGGGTGACACCGCTCGGTGACGAGACTGCCTCGCTGTTGTAGCGCTCCTCAATGCCTTCGAGGCCGTCCCACAGTCGAACGCCGCGGCCGAGAAGGATCGGCACCAGCACGACGTGGAGGGTGTCGATGAGGTCGGCGGCGAGGAAGTCGCGGACGACCGTCGGGCCACCGCCGATGCGCACGTCGAGTTCTCCGGCGGCCTGCTGGGCGAGGTCGAGAGCGTCCTGCGGAGAGTCGTCGACAAAGTGGAACACGGTGCCGCCTTCCATCTCGATCGATGGGCGCGGATGGTGCGTGAGCACGAACACCGGCGTGTGGAACGGCGGGTTCGGCCCCCACCAGCCACGCCACTCGTCGTCGGTGTCGAGATCGGTCCACGGGCCGGTCTGCGGGCCGAACTTGCCCCGGCCCATGATCTCGGCACCAAACCCGACATTGAGGCGTTCTGCGAACGCGTTGTCGACACCGGTCGTGCCCCCTGACTGCCCCGTGATGATCGAGCGGCCGAACCGGGTGGGGAACACCCACTCGTGCAGACGATGGCCGGCGTGGCCGAACGGAGCGTCGAAGGTCAAGCCCTCGCCGGTCCCGAACCCGTCCAGGGAGATCGAGAAGTTGTGGACACGGACCTGGGGCATGGCGGCCTCCGAAGCGTTGGGTGTTTGCGATATGAACTGGTTGACGCTAACGCCGAGCGAAGCCCGGCCGCCTGTCCCTGAAGTGCCGAACTGCCCCACCGTCCCGGCGAACGGGCCTACTTGCCGCCGATCTGAACTGAGGTCATTCCGAAGCAAATCGCCAGCGGGTGGCTCCTCCCGGGTCGGATATCAACAGCGCAGTCGCATGGTGCGGTCTGATGCGGTAGATCGACCACGGGGGAGGTCCAGCAGATGGGGCGCTGTACTCAGCGGTGAGGGCAACGCCGGACGCATCCACTTGTGCCGGCCAGCCCTGGGCGCTCCATTGCGCTGCCATGGTTGCAACCACGGCCGGGTCGGTGACCTTCTCGGCCACGCCCTCAACGACGAGATCGAACTCATGGGTGGCAAGGCTCAATGTGCAACGAGGGTCGCCTGCGAGATTTCTTCCCTTGCGCGTCCGCTCTCCGGTTTCGAACCAGAAGGTTCCATCGCACCAAAGCGCACCGACGCCTGTCACATGTGGGCTCCCGTCGCGGTTGACCGTCGCCAACCAGCTCGTGTGTCGATCAGGTCCTCCCGTCCCAGGGGCTTGGGTGAATCCTCGTGCAAGACGGTCTTCGATGATGGTCCAGTCGATGGCTGGCAGCCCATAGAGGTCCGCAAGATTTGTCGTCTCCATGATGGTGACCAATCGTAGGGTGGACAATCGCGGCCCCGCCATGCGCCACCCGCGGTCCCCGTCCCGGCGTTCGGGGACACCCCGTCCGAACTATCTAGGATGCCCGCCCCGGACTACTGCACCGGCCCTCTGATTACTGCGCCACTACTAGGTCGATCCTCTTCACTGTGTCGCCAACGACTAGCTCTGCCGGTTGATCCCAGGTGGTCAACTCTCCATGCAGCCACTCGCCACGAACCGCAACGACATCGGACGCGCCATAGGAACGGGACAGTGTGACGCGGAACTTCCAGTTCTCGGCAACCACCGGTCTATTCTGTCTCTTCAAACACTGCCCAGAACCTCCTCAACGTGCGGAATGTCCCACCGTCCCGGCGCACGGGGACACCCGACCCGGTTTCGGGATGCTTTCGGGTCAACCGGCGCGGAGAAGGGGCCCGAGGGCCCCTTCTCACTGACTGCCTCGTTCCGACTATCCCCAATGCTAATCCGAGCTGTCGGCCTCGAGCGACCGTTCTCTACAGCGCCCTGGGTCTGGACGACTGCCTCGTTCCGACTAAACGAGTGCACCAGGTTCGATTCCCGGCCGGGGCGTCCCACCCGAGAGTCGGGTTGCTGATGGTTGGTCACCATCGATTCGGCAGCCCGGCTCGGCGGGATGAGCCGCGCACCGAGCCGGCGAAGTGGGGCAGCTTGGCGTCCGTCCGGTATGGGCATCACTCATCGGATACCCCCTTGATCCTTCGGATTAGCCCGATGCCTGATTCTGCCGTCGTTCAAGGACGACAACGGGGATTTGACGCTTGGTGCAGGACTGATAGCCACCCAATAGGGGATTGTGCGTCAGAAGCCGTCCCCAGGCTTCGTCCAGTTCGGATTCAGTCAGCTCGCGAGCGAGCGACGACGGCATCGGTGCCACCACGCGTGCGCATCTCGGCGATGGGGTGGGCTCGGAGGTTTAGATACCACGCGGGACGCGAGCCGAGTCCGCTATTCGAAGGTGCGACCAGGAAATGTGACCCCTCGTCGAGATAGACGATTGGAACGGTCCTTGCTTGACCGCTGTTTCAACCGGTCGTTGTGAGCAGCCCGATCGGGACACCGAGCATTTCGCCACCTACTCGTCCCTTCGTAAGGCGGAAAAGGACGCGATTGGCGTTGCTGAAGAGGCGAGTGCCCCGGGGATAGCGCAACGCCATGCGATGCCCGCGGCGGACATAGCCCCGCTGCTTAGGTGTCAATTCAATGGCATCAGTTTCACCATCAATCATCGTCCCTCCCCGAGGCTGGGTTTTTCCATTGTGTTGTGTGCAAGGGCGTTGAGGAGTTCGGCGGCCTTATTCGATGGGCTCGTGTCCCCAACCTCGGCGTTCAGCACCCTCGTTCGCTCCCGGAATCTCGGCTCGTTCAGGACCCGATCGACGGCGTCAGCAACTGCTCTTGGTGAGGGGCGATTGGTGCGCAGGTTCGTCCCCACGCCCGACCATTCGACATGGGCGGTCACTTCCTTCTTTTCCTCAGTGGTGCCGGCAACCACCATGGGCACGCCATGGGCGATGGCCAGCTGCACGGAACCGAATCCGCCGTTCGACACCATGACGTCGACGTGCGGTAAGAGCGCGGCGTAGGGCACGAACTCCTCGACGACCGCGTTCGGAGGCGGTTTCCCGAGAGCAGCGGGATCGGCGCCGCCGGTCGTCGCGATGACGAACACGTCCCTGCCGGCGAGTCCTTCCAGGGCGGGGGTAAGGAGATTCGATGGCTCAGTGGCGATGGTTCCCTGAGTGACGAGAACGACGCGCTTCGACTCGAGGAGTCTGGGCCACCAGCTCGGCGGAACGAACTCGGCTGGCGTTGCCGGCAGGGGGGCGCCGACGAAATGGACGTAGGGAGGGAGATCCGAACGTGGGTACTCGAATCCGGGGGGACACAACTGAAGGTGCAGGTACCGCGAGAGGCCAAATTCGAGGTCTCGTATCTGCTTCGGAGGCAGCCCGAGGTCGCTTCGGACCTTGCGAGCTGCCTTGGCAATCGGGGGGAAGAAGGTGCCCCGACCCATGGCATGGAGAGCCCGGTTGCGCATATGGCCAACCCAGTCGTCCCGAGGAGCCAACCCCATCCCTGGCGGGGCAGTATCCCGGCTCGGGTACGTGAGGCACGTATCGCCAAGGGTCGCGTTCGGTGGTCCACCCATCTCGTGGAGCCACCCTCCGCCATAGAAGATGGTGTGAGAGACGAACACCTCGGCGGGCTCCTCCACGAGAAGGGCCTTGAGTGCGAGCAAGTGCTCGCGCAGAGGTCGGACGAACATTTCGGTCAGGTCGAACTGGTTCTGTTTGAAACCCTTGAGATTGTCTCGACCGGGGAATGCGGCGTTGAGGTTGTTGTAGTCCCAGTCGAGCGTCTGAGGCATGGCACAGAACTGCGCCCCGGACTTGGCAACGACCTCGGCGAAGCCGCGACCCGTGTACCAGCGCACCTCATGGCCCCGGCCGGTGAGTTCCTCCACGACAGCAGCGGCAGGGCCAACGTGCCCAGGGCTCGGATAGGTCGCAACCAGGAAACGGGCCATCGACTCCTCCGCATGGATAGATGCTAGTTCTAATGAATAGAATAAGGATAGGATGGCCCCAGTGTCAAGGGCGAAGTACCACTCCGAGCGCAGGCAGGAGCAGGCCGAGGCCACGCGCCAGGCGATCCTCGAAGCGGCACGGACTCTTTTCATTGAGCGGGGCTATGCCGGCACCACCGTCGCCGACATCGCTGAATCGGCACGCGTTGCGGTGCCGACCGTCTATGTGAGCGTGGGCAAGAAGCCGGCGATCCTCAGCGAGCTGAGGAAGATGATCCCAGTGCTCGCCGAGGTGCCGGAAGACTCGCACGCCGCCTTCGACCGCGCACGTGATGCCCGCCAGGCGATCTCTTGGCTTGTAACAGGGGTGAGGCGACTGCTCGAGACTTCGGGTGAGCTGATGTTCGCGATCGAGTCGGCCGCACCGTTCGAGCCGGTTGCCGCCCAGGCTTGGGACGAGGGATTGGTCATGCATCGTGCGGCCTGCGGCATTGTCGTCCAGAGGATCGAGGCGCTCGGTTCGCTCAGGGAGTCGATGCCCGCGTCCCGAGCGGGCGACGTCCTAAGCCTTCTGTCCCTCCCGGCAACCTGGCGCACCCTCCGCCGCGACTACGGATGGACCTACGACGAGGTTGAGGCCTGGGTGGTCGACACGGCGTTGACCCTGATCACCGTCCGATAATGCCTGCGGTTTCAACCGGTCGACGCAACGGCCACGGCGAACGCCCTGCCCCACTCGTGCCGCAGCGTGGCACCCAGTCCCGACGAACGGGGGCAGGGTCCATCCGTCGCCGTTTGGAGCCTCTGTGGTGATGATCGGGCGTCATTCGGCGTTCTACTGTCTGGACTGGACGGCTCCCACTCTCCGCCACTTCGACGTAGTTGCACTTACGACGACGGCCGCCGCTTTAGCTGATATGTCAGGCGGTTGTGAAAACGGGGTGCGAACGGCTCTTACACCATGCAGGCATCGGTCGTCATGATGATCCTTGCTAGGCAAGGAGATGGGGCCATGCGAAATGGACACACATACCGCGTTTGCCCGAACTGCGGAGCGGCGGAGACTTCCGAACGCGTAACTTGCAGTCAATGCGGGCAGCTCACCGTTCAAAAAAGTCACTCGGGACATCGAGAGCAAGGGGTGGGCGCGGGGCAGCCCTCGTAAGTCCGGCAGGCGGTGCAATGACCGAGCGGGAGGAAAGCAGGGCCGAGTGACACCGGCCCGGCGACGGAGGCACCCTGGGCAAAGAACCCGTCCGGTCGACCTGAGCGAGCTGATAGGGCCAGAATGGGGCGATGGCGGCAGGTCGAAGCGCCAGGAGAGCGCTGTCCAGAGGAGTAGTGGTTGCACTCGTCCTTGTTGGCCTCTTCCTGGGTCACCGAGTAAGGCAGCGTCGCTCTCTGACCACGGGGAGTAGTGGGGCCTCGGTGTAGACGCTCATGGGGTGCGCCCTTAGCGCCCACTGCCGGCGAACGGGGTCACACCGGATGGTCGGTATCGGCACTTCTCGATCGGGAACGGACCACTGCCGGTGTGTGTCGGGTCTGCGGGCACCAGAGGTAGCCGGGCGACGGCTGCAAATGCCGCGAAGTCGACGGTCCTTTTCAGCCGCCGCCGTTCGGGGCGCACCTGTTGGGGCTGGGTCGGCGTCGCGGATGTGCTCAAGTTGCTCGAGGTGCAGCCGCCCCGGACCGAGCCGGCCCGCCGAACTGGGTCCCGCGGAGGAGCAGAAGCAGGGTTGCCATCAACGCGGTGACGGCCATCACGCTCAGGCTCGCTCCGGCGACGAACTCGTTGAGGTCCACTCGCGACTGCGGGATCCGCGGGAGCAGGGCGATCGGGAGCCGCCCGAAACCGTGGGCCAGGGCCACCCCGGCGGTGCCAGCGGCCAAGATGCCTACGACGCCGAGCACGGCCAGGGAGACCGATTCGTAGCGGAGGGCTTGGTGCTCTACTGGTCGGAACCACGCCAGCAGCGCGGCCACGCCGGTCACCGCGGCGAAGGCCAGAAGAGCGCCGCCGATGACTTCGCTTGGCGAGTGCCAGCTGGCGATCTCGACCTGGACGCTGACGATCCAACCGAACGCCCCGGCGACCACCGCCACCGGAGCGCGCCAGCTCGACGGCGTGACGAGCATCAGGGCCATGGCACAGCCCACCGCGGCGGCTGTATGCCCGCTCGGGAACGTATGGGGGTGGCCTCGAACGGGCTCGGTGAAGACCGCATCCTTGAGGAAGTCGGTTACCCCGACAGCGAAGGCGGCAGCGACGGCGGCAGCGACGCCCAACAGGAAACGCCGGCGTATCGCGCCGATCAGCACGAGGGCGGCCAGGGCGAGGATCAGGGTGGGCCCGATGATTAGCTTGAGATCGTTGCCGCCGAGATCCGAGGGATTGAACGCGAGCGTGCCGGCGAATGCGGCCGCGTCGAAGCGCCGGCCCGGAGCGCTGCGGCGGAGCAACAGGTAGCAGAGGCCGAAACCGATCAGGCTCGCGGTAGACGCGCCGAGCAGTCGCATCGACAACCGATGGTCCAGCGGCGCCTCGGCCGTCGGGGAAGCGTCATCAACGAACTGCATCACCCCATCATGGCCGCCGGAGGCAGGCGATACACCGTCCCCATGGTGCGTACGGGGCGTAGGGGAGGGCGCAGCGCAGCCAGCGAGACGGCGGCCTCAGCGCTGGGTGGTGTCGTGCTGCGCGTCCCGGGCCTCGGCGGCGCGCCGGAGCACCTGGTCGAGCGACGCGTGCGACCTGGGTGCGGCCCTCCGGTCCCCGGTCCGTCCGCCGCTCCCGGCCGCCTCGGCCGGCCCACCGGGCTCGCCGCGGTCGTCGTCGCCGTCGCGGCGCGACGACTCGGCGGCCTGCACCAGCTGACGGTCGTCCTCGGCGGAGTGGTGGGTGGCGCGATGGAGCCACTCCCGCCAGCGCCGCGTCCCGCCCCGCCCCCGCCCGGTCGCCACTACAGGAAGCCGCGCAGGATGGTCGAGAAGCCGAACGCCAGGACGACCTTGCCGTGCCCGTCGGTGTCCGTCGGGACGTTGACGGGGTTGGCGGTGGGCACGTTCATGAGGGACAGGACGGCCGACACCGGGGTCCCGGGCCCGAGATACATGTGCGAGGCCACCTGCTCGAGCAGCGAGGTGGTGCCGGTCGGGTCCGAGATGAGCGACGTCACCGACAGCCTGCCGGTGGCGAGCTGCCCGAGGCTCGATGCCGGGTCGACCGTGTGCAGGTCGACGCCCACGTAGTGGCTGACCGGGATGCCGAGGCGGTCGAGCCCGGCGATGATGGTGGCGGGCCGGTGGAGGCTCAGCGTCTGGATCGGCACGGTGCCGCCACCCGGCAACGGCAGCCCCAGCTTGCTCGGGATCTTGAGCACGTGCGTGTGCCCGCCGGTGGCGTGGAAGACGAAGATCTGCTCGCTGTGGTCGGGGCCCTTGACGATGGCCAGCAGGTCGTTCTTGCCCTTGGCCAGCAGCGAGGCCGGCACGCCGACGTGGTGCACGGCGTGGTCGATGCGGTAGAGGCTGATGCCGATCCACGCCGCCGCCAGGAGGATGAGGGCGAGGAGGCCGGAGCCGGTGGCGATGAGGATGCGCTTGAGTCGCCGGCGCCGAGGCCGCGGCGGGGACACGGGGACGGTCGGGCCCGGTTCCATGGCGATCGCGTTCGTCAAGTGCCCCCCCGTCGGGTTGCCGGGCCCCGGTGCCCGGCATCCCCAGATCTCCGTGCCCGCAACCTACGGACCCGCCATTGCCCCTCCGTTGCCCGACGGGTTCGATGTGGTTGCCGTGGCCACGACGCGACGGTCCCGCCGTCCGCGAAGCTGGCGGCATGGGTGACGACCGGGACCGACCGCCGGGCCCGGTGACGGCGGCCGCGCCCGGTTCCGCTACACCTCGCCGGACGAGGACAGCGCCCGCTGGTGGGACTTCCCCTTCCGCCCGGGCGACATCGTGGTCAGCACGCGGTCCAAGTCCGGCACCACGTGGGTCCAGATGATCTGCCTGCTCCTCGTCTACGGCACCCCGGACCTGCCTGGTCGTCTGGGCGCGCTGTCGCCCTGGCTCGACCACCTGGTCCGGCCGGCCGACGAGGTCTACGCGCGCCTGGCCGCGCAGGACGAGCGGCGCGTCATCAAGACGCACACCCCGCTCGACGGCGTGCCCCTCGACGACCGGGTGACCTACGTCGTGGTGGGCCGCCATCCGCTCGACGTGGCGGTCTCGCTGTACCACCACGGCGCCAACATCGACCGCCGCCGCATGGCGGAGCTGACGGGGAACCCCGAGACGCCGCGCCCGCCCCTCCCGCCGCTGCACGAGTGGCTGCTGGGCTTCGTCGACTGGGAGGGCGATCCCCGGGAGTGGCTCGACACCCTGCCGGGGGCCATGCTGCATCTCTCCGTCGCCTGGGCCCGCCGGCACGACCCCAACGTCGTGCTGGTGCACTACGACGACCTGCGGGCCGACCTCGACGGCGCCATGCGCGGCCTGGCGGCGCGACTCGGCATCGCCGTCGACGAGGGGGGCTGGCCGGGACTCGTCCGTGCCGCCACGTTCGAGGCGATGCGGAAGCCCGCGCGCGCGTCGTCCCCCGACACGCTCGGCGTGTTGAAGGACCCGGCGGCCTTCTTCCGCCACGGCGTGTCGGGTGAGGGACGGGCGCTGCTCAGCGCCGGCGAGCTGGCGCACTATCACCAGCGCGTGGCCGCGATGGCCCCGGCGGACCTGCTCGTCTGGCTCCACCGGGAAGGGCGCGCCTGAGCGTGCCCATCGTGCCCGACGACAAGGACTGGACCTGGGTGCTCGAGCGCCCGTGCCCCGAGTGCGGGCTCGACGCCGCGTCGGTCCCGCCCGAGACCGTCGGCGCGCTGGTGCGCGCCAACGCCGCGGCCTGGGAGCAGTTCCTGGTGCGGCCGGCCGACGAGCTCCGCCGCCGCCCCGCCGACGACCGCTGGGCGCCGCTCGAGTACGCCTGCCACGTCCGCGACGTGTACCTGCTCTACCGCATCCGTCTCCGCCTGATGCTGCGCCAGGACGACCCGCTCTTCGCGAATTGGGACCAGGACGCCACGGCGGTCGAGGAGCGCTATCTGGAGCAGGACCCCGCCGCCGTCTCGGCCCAGCTGCGCGGCGCCGCCCTGCAATTGGCCGACGCGTTCGACGGCGTGCGGGGCGAGCAGTGGCTCCGGCGCGGCAGGCGCAGCGACGGCGCCCGCTTCGACGTCGCGGGCTTCGGCCGCTACATGATCCACGACCCAGTCCACCACCTCTACGACGTCAGCGGGCGTCGGGGGTCTGGGCCCCCCACATAGCGGCCCCGCTCGGTCGGGCAGCAGCTGCGCCGAGCTCGAAGCCGTCAGCGTTGCCGGCGCGCCAGCGTCAGCGTCGGCCACAGGGCCAGACCGGCGCAGGCCAGCACGAGCACGGCCGCGATCAGCCTGTCCGTGCCGGGTACGGCAAAGGCGACCAGCACCATGACCAGGGTGACCGCCCAGGCGCAGACCACGACGAGCATCAAGACCGAGGGACGGATCCGCTGCCGGCCCCGCGTGGCGGACCAGTCCCCCCCGGTCGTGTCCCGCAGCTCCGAGCCCACGCCGACGGCACCCGGATCGGAGCTCCCCGGTGCCTTCGCCCCTCGAGCGAAGAACAGGGCGATCGGAGCGGCCCAGCGCTCGGCCCGGAGCACGAGATCCGGCCTCCGGGAGATGAGCACGTTGCTGCCGATCGCGAAGGCGAGATACAGCGTCACGCCGAGGTGGGTCACGAACCCGATGGGGATGAGCAGCACCATGACGACGAGGCGCGCCGTCCGCACGCCCGCCCGGGAAAGGTTCCGGCGGGCCGTCCGATCGTCGGGGTCGATCCGCGCCGCGTTGGCCAGGACCTGCGAGCCCTCCCGGCGTTTGCCGGCCGCTCGCAGGGCAACACCGAGATTGTTCATCGCCGCGTGATTGTTCGCATCGAGCGCGAGTGCCCTCTGGGAGGCGGTGATCGCCGAGCTCCAGTTCTTGGCGCGGAGCGCGACCCAGCTCGCCGTCACCCACGTGGCGACGCTGTTGGGGGCGGAGCGGATCGCCTTTTGGACCTCGGCATCCGCCTCCGCATGGCCGTTGGCGAGCGACAGCGCCTCGGCGAGGACGAGATGGCTGTTGGGATTCGACGGCTCCAGCCGCACGGCTTCTCGGGCGGTCGCCACGGCCACCCCCGCGTTGTGGGTGCGTGACGCACCTCGCTCCTGCACCGCGAGGTGGACGAGGGCACGGCTCCGCAGGCGGTGGCCGATGGCGTCATCGGGCGCCAACCGGATCGATTCCTCGGCCATGCGCGCCGCCCCGTCGAATTGGTCGTCTCCCAACAGGGCGCGCGACCAGGCTTGGAACGGCCTCGGATCCTGTGGCGCCCGCCTCGCCGCCTCCTGGGCGCGTTCGATCGCCTCGCCGTAGCGTCGGACGTCGACCAGTGCCTCGGCCTCGTCGACGAGCGCGGTCACATCATCGTCGGCCGTGGCCATGGACGTACGCGCCCTACCGCGCCCGGTAACGCTTCAAGAAGGCGGCCAGCTCGTCGTACTGCCCGTCCTGGTTGGCGTACCGGATGTGGTTGCGAGCGGACTCGAACCAGGCGGCGGTGCTCGGCTTGACGCCTCGGATCGCCGTGCGGAGGTGACCAGATCCGATGGGCTCGGCCGACGACGACCGGACGGCGTCGGCCAGGGCCAGCTCGGCGGCATCGTCGCAGACCAGCCGCAGGTCCGCGCCGGACAAGCCTTCGGTCGCCCGGGCCAGCTCCTCCAGGTCGACGTCACCGACGGGCCGGTTCGCCAGGTGGGTGCGCAGAATGGCCGCTCTGGCCTCCGTGTCCGGGGGGAGCACCAACATCGTGCGATCGAAGCGACCCGGGCGCCGCAGGCCGGGGTCGACGTCCCAGGGCTGGTTGGTGGCCCCGATCACGAAGATGCCCTCGTTCGACGTCTCGACCCCGTCGAGCTCGACCAGCAGTTGCGCCACCACGTTGCCGCGCCGCGCTCCGGCTGAGGTTCAGGCGTGAGTGCCCGATGGCATCGAGCTCGTCGAAGAAGAGCACGCAGGGCGGGTTGCGCCTCGCCAGCTCGAACAGCTCGTGGAGTTGCTTCTCCGAGTTCCCCAACCACATGTCGAGGACCTGGTGCAGCCCGACGGTGACGAACTGGGCGCCCAACTCCCCGGCGACGGCGCGGGCGAGGAACGTCTTCCCGCACCCGGGAGGGCCCCAGAGCAGCAGCCCACCGCGGAGCTGCGCGCCGTAGGTCCTGCGCAGTTCGGGATTCCGCAACGGTGTCAGGAACGACTGTTCCAGGCGCTGTTTGACGTCGTCCAGGCCTCCGACGTCTGCCAGCGTCACCAGCGGGAGATGGCCCGCGTCGAGGAGCACCTCGTTGAGGAAACGGTCCCAGTCGTGCTCCGCCTCGGGTTCGTCCGCCGCATCACCCCCGACCGCCTGCAAGCCTGGCTGCCCGGTCCGGCTCGACGAACCGGGACCGCTCGCTCCCGCGTCGAGCAGCGCGTGCAGCCGCGCCCATCCGGGCGCACGGCTGTCGCCCACCGCAGTGCCGGCGCGGGCCGCCAGGCCGAGCGCCACCACGTGGTCCGGTTGTCCCAGCAGGATGATCTCGAGGTGTCCCAGCGCGTCGGCGGGTCGCCCCGCGTCCATCAGGAGCCCGGACAGGTGCAGGCGCAGCGCGGTGTTCCCCGGCTCGGCTGCGACCGCCGCTTCCAACGCACGAAGGAGCTCGGGGTCCGGATCCATGACGGGGAATCTAGTTTCGCCATCGCGCACCACCCCGACGGGCGCCGGCGCCCGTCGGGCAGCTGCCGGATCCTGCGCCGCTCAGTCGGGCAGCAGCTGCGCCGACTCGGGCTCGAGGTGGACGGTGACGTGGGTCCGCGTCCGCAGGGCCGACGCGGGGCACGACGTGGCGATCGGTCCCGTCAGCGCGGCGCGGACCGGCGCCGCCTTGCGCGCCTCGGGGACGATGGCCAGCACCCGCCTCGCCCGCAGCAGCGCGGGGATGGTCACCGTGATGGCGTGGGCCGGTACGGCCTCGAGCTCCGCGAAATGGCCCTCGTGCACCTGCTGCAGGCGGCAGGCCGTCTCGAGCTCGACCACCTTGACGTCGAAGGGGTCGGCGAAGTCGGCGACCGGCGGGTCGTTGAAGGCGAGGTGGCCGTTCTCCCCGATGCCGAGGCAGCACAGGTCGAGCGGGTAGGACCGCAGCAGCGCGGCGTAGCGGTCGCACTCGGCCGCGGCGTCACCGAGCCCCTCCACGTAGTGGGCCGCACGCGGCCGTGCCGGCTCGACGATCCGCTCGCGGATCCAGCGTTGGAAGCCCGCCGGGTGGTCGGGCCCGACCCCCACGTACTCGTCCATGTGGAAGACGACCGTGTCGGCCCAGGGCACCCCCTCGGTCTCGTGGACGAGCGTCTCGACGAAGGCCAGCTGGGAGTTCCCCGTGGCGAACATCGCGTGGGCGACACCGCGGGCCGTCACCGCCGCCCGCATGACCTCCGCCGCCTCGTCGGCGGCCGCCCGCGCCAGGGCGGCCACGTCTACGTGCACGCGGACGGTGGCACCGTCGATCGTCCGGGTCCCGGTCTGCACGGCGATCAGCATGCCAGGCGCGCCTCGGCCAGACTGGTCCGGTGCGCGACGTGATGCTCCCGGGGCCGGGCCACATGGAGGAGGCGTGGAAGGCGGTGCGCCGTTTCCTGGCCGTCACGCCCACGGTCGGCACCCCCCAGCTCGGCCCCGGCGTGTCGGCCAAGCTCGAGACGCTCCAGCCGACGGGTTCGTTCAAGGTGCGCGGCGGCCTGGCCGCGGTGTCGGCCACGCTCGAGGAGGAGCCCGGTCGCGCCGTCGTCGCCTCGTCGGCGGGCAACCACGGGCTCGGCCTGGCCTACGCGGCCTCCAAGCTGGGCGCCCGGGTCACCGTCGTGGTGCCCACCGGCGCCTCGGCGGCCAAGGTCTCCGCGCTCCAGCAGTTCGACGTGCGCCTCGTCCTGCACGGGGAGGGCTACCGCGAAGCGGAGACCCACGCGCTCGAGCTGGCGGCGCGTGACGGGAGCCGCTACGTGTCCCCCTACAACGACCCCGACGTCATCGCCGGGCAGTCGACCCTCGCCCGTGAGCTCCTCGAGCAGGTCCCGAACCTCGGCACCGTCGTCGTCCCCTGCGGCGGGGGCGGGCTGCTCGCCGGCATCATCCTCGGCCTCGAGGGCTCGGGCGTGCGGGCGGTGGGGATCGAGTCCGAGGCGTCACCGTCCATGAGCACCGCGCTGGCGGCGGGCGGCATCGTGCCGATCGACGTCGAGCCGACGGTGGCCGACGGGCTGGCCGGCAACCTCGAGCCCGGCGCCGTCACGGTCGGGATCGCGCTGCCATCACGGCGTCTCGGTCCTCACGGTCAGCGAGGCCGACATCCGATCGGCCATGGCCTACGCCGCCACCAAGATCGGCCTCGTGCTCGAGGGTGCGGGCGCCGTCGGCGTCGCCGCGCTGCGGGCCGGCGTGATCGAGCCCGACCCGGGCGGCCGCGAGACCGTGGTCATCCTCAGCGGGCGCAACGTGGCGCCGAAGCTGCTCTCGGAGGTGCTCCATTCCTGAGGTCGAGGTCGACGGGGCCGTCCTGCGCCTACGAGGTGACCGGCGACGGGGAGCCGCTCGTGCTCGTGGCGGGCTGCGGCCAGCCCGCCGCCGCCTGGCACCTCTCCCTGGTGCCGCCGCTGGCGGCCGCCGGCTACACCGTGGTGACCTTCGACAACCGGGGGGTGGAGCCGTCGTCCTCGCCCCCGGCTCCCTACAGCGTCGACGTCATGGCCGGCGACGCCCTGGGGCTCCTCGACCACCTCGGCTGGGACGGCCCGGTGCGGCTGGCCGGCCACTCCATGGGCGGGTGGATCGCAGAGACCCTGGTGCTCGACCACCCCGAGCGGGTCCGGGCCGCGGCGCTGATGGGCAGCGCGAACAAGCCGACGGCCTGGGAGGTCGCCCTCACCACCGTGGAGCGCGACCTGGCCCGGCTCGACTACGACCTGCCACCGCTCTTCTACGCCACCGAGACGATGCGCTACCTGCCGACGGCCGACATCCAGGACTCCGAGGTCGTGAGCACGTGGCTGTCGCTGCTGGGCGAGGTCCCGCCGTGGCCCAACCCGGGCCGGCTCGGCCAGTACGAGGCGGCGTTGGCCTGGTCGACCGACCCCGCCCGCACGACCCGCTGGCCCGAGGTGCGCGTGCCGTGCCTGGTCCTCGCGTTCGAGCACGACACCGACTCGCCGCCCCGCTACGCCCGCGAGGCCGCGGCGGCCATCCCGGGCTCCGAGTACCGCGAGGTGCCCGGCGCCGGGCACATCGGCATCCTCACCCACGCCGACGAGGTCGCCCGCCACCTCGTCGAGTTCTTCGCCCGCCACTGACCGCGCCGCGGTCGACCGCTCCGCCGGTGCGGGGCCTGTAACCGCCGCGCCGGCGCGCCGTCGTACGTGTGTTCGTTCAGCCCGAGGAGGATGCAAATGAGTCGATCAGGTGTGGACCAGGCAGTGGAGACGATCCGCGACGACAAGGAAGTGGCCCAGCGGGTCTTCGCCGATGGCGCGCCGGCGCTGTCGTCCTTCGACCTCAGCGACGAGGAGTGCGGGGCGATCGTCGACGCACTGCGCAAGGACATCGAGGAGGCACAGGGGGAGGTGTCGGGCTTCGCGGTCGACATGTTCGCGCCGGCCGGACTGAACAACCTGATGAACGTCGGCCGTTCGTTCGGCGGCGGGGGCGGTGCCGGCAAGGTCGGTCAGGCGGGCTGGATCGACAAGGGCTGGATCGACATCGCCTCGCCGAAAGAACTGTGAGCACGGGGTCGGCCTGCCGCCGCCTGCGGGTCGGGCGGTCCGAGGCCGACCAGTTCCCCGATTGGTGGCCGAAGTCGGCCGTGCAGTCCGCCTTCGCCTTCGTCGAGGGCAAACCCGACGTCACGGTGCTCCCGATGCCGAAGTGGACGTGGACCGAGCGCGACGTCGAGGCGGCGGAGCGCGTCGCCGCGGCGTCGGAGCTCCCGACCGTCGTGTACTTCCCGTTCGACAGCTGGGACGACCCGGCGCGCGGGTGGTGGGGGCCGCGGCAGTGGGCGGAGCCCCTGCACCGCTACGTGCTGCGGGCCGACATCGTGGCCGGCCCGAGCCTGCCGGTCACGCGGGGGCCCGCACGACGTCATCCCCCTGCCCTACCCGCCGCTCGTCCGCCGGCTCCCGGCGCCACCGGACGTGGCGGCCGCGGCCATCGACGTCCACTTCGCGGGGTTCTTCCGGGAACCGGGCTGGGCGCCTCCGCTGGCGGACACGCGTGACCGCCGCTACCGCGGCCATCTCGTGCGGCAGCTGCAGGCCGCGCTGCCGCCGGGGCGGGTCCGGATCCGCCAGGCCGCCTACTGGAACGACGGCGCGCCGGCGAACCTGCGGCGCCGCTACGTGCGCGAGCTCGACCGGTCGGCCATGGTGCTGGCGCCGGCGGGGAACGGGTACCTCACGTTCCGCCACGCCGACGCCTGGGCCCGCGGGCGCGTCACCCTCTCCGAGCCGGTGCACCGTCTCGTGCAGGTCCCCGAGCCGGCCCGCTGGGAGTCGGGGGACGTCTGCCTGACCTACGACCCCGCGGCGGACGACATCGTCGACGTCGTCGAGCGCGGCCTCGAGGACCCGGGCCGGTTGGCCGAGATCGCGGCGTCGGGATGGCGCTACGGGCGCCGCTGGACGGATCCGGCGCGCCAGGCGCGCCACCTCGCCGACGCGCTGCGGGCCCGCCTCGGCTAGGCTGGCGCGAACCGGCGCCGCAGCCGCTGCCACCCGGTGGTGGCGTGTCCCAGTCGATGGTCGACGCCGGCCGCCTCGCCGTCGTGGTCGCGCAGCCAGCGGCGGGCGAACGGGCACCAGGGCACGACGGTCAGGCCCTCGGCCCGGGCGCGTTCGAGCGCCGCCCGGACGAGGCGGCCGCCGATGCCCCGGCCCCCCCATTCCTCGGGCACGCCGGTGTGGATCAGCACCAGGCGGCCCTCGTCGGTGAGGTAGACGAGCTCCGCCTCGAGACCGCCGTCGCCCCGGATGACGAAGCGGTTCTCCTCGGTCGCGTCGACGACCTCGGCGGCGCCGGGATCGGTGGTCATCGCCCCCGGGTCCGGGTGCAGGCCGATGCCGAGGTGCGGCCGCCGCCCGGGAGTGACTACCACTCGCCCCAACCGGGCGGGCTGACCGACCCGGTCACGCTGCGGGGGTCGACGGGGATGCCCTGCTGCGCCGCCTGGTACACCCCGAAGCACAGCCGCAGGACGTCGGTGGCCTCGGCGGCGGTCATCGCGGCGGGGGAGCCGTGCACGAGTGCGTCGACGAAGTGCTGGGACGAGCGCACGAAGCCGGCGCCCCAGTCGGCGTCGAGGTCGGTGAACTCGGTCGTCTTGCGCTCGTGCGGGGTGCCGGTGAAGAGCATGACGGGCGCCAGGTCCAGCATCTCGCCGGTGGCGCGGGTGACCCAGATCTGCCCCTCGTCGCCGGTGATCTCGAAGAACTCGTCCGCCCCGTAGTACTGCGACCGCATGTAGAAGTTCGGCGAGTACTGGACCTCCATCATGCCCAGCACGTCGGGATCCTCGTACTCGAAGATCACCGCACAGGGCTCGAAGAAGAGGTCACGGCGGCGCACCACCGCCTGGACCGAGGTGATGTCGAGGTCGAGCAGCCACAGCGCCATGGCGTACTTGTGCACCATGTCGTCGAAGAGGTGCCCGCCCGGGCTCCGCTTGTCCAGGCGCCAGCCGTAGCCCTCGGGCCGCAGGGCGGCCTGGAAGGCCGAGTCGGTCTGGCCGACCAGGGTGCGGATGCGCAGCGAGGTCGGCTTGCCGATGGCGCCGTCGGCCACCAGGCGCTTCGCCAGCTCGAGCGGGGGGTAGTGGACGAAGCACTCGCTGATGCGCAGGACGCGGCCGGACCGCTCCGCCGCCGCCTGCATCTCGAGGGCGTCCTCGATGGTGTTGGCCACCGGCTTCTGCACCGAGACGTGCTTGCCCGCCTCCAGCGCCGCGATGACGTGGTCGTGGTGCAGGTGGGTGGGCGTCAGCACCTCCACGGCGTCGATGGAGTCGTCGGCCAGCAGGTCGGAGAGGTCGCCGTAGAAGCAGTCCGCCCCCCACTCCTTGGCCGCGGCGCGACCCACCTCGTCGTCGGTGTCGCAGACGGCGACGACGTCACAGCGGGGGTCTTCGAGATACCCCCGCACGTTCATGGCCGCGATGTTCCCGGCGCCCAGCACGCCCAGCCGGACCCTGTCCATCAGACCCTCCCTTGTGCCGGCGCCACCACCTAGGCGTCGGTTCCGAATGCCCCCCCGTCACGGGCGGATGAGATCTGATTGTCGTCATATCCGAGGACGGAGCGCAAGACGTCCTCGGTGTGCTGGCCGACCGTGGGCGCCTTGGCAGGGTGCGGCAGCGCCTCGCCGACGAAGTGCAGCGGGGTGAAGAGCTGGTCCGCACCCATCTCCGCTGCGGGGAGGAGCGGGAAGCGGTCGGCGAACTGGGGGTCGTCGAGCAGGGTCTTGGGCGTGTTGACCGGCGCGATCGGCGTGTTGACCCGGCCACCGAACTCGAGCCACTCCTGCGCCGTCTTGGCGTGGAAGATGTCGCGCAGCTCGCGCTGGAGCTCCCGGTTGCCGCGGGCGTGGTCGGCGTACTTCGAGCCCGGCCAGCGCTCGAAGAGGTCCATGCGCCCGACGCCCTCGCAGAAGTTCTTCCAGAAGGCCTGCTCGGACGCCATGAAGAGGACGTGGCGCTGGTCGGACGTCTCGTAGACCTGGTAGCGGACGCCCTCGACCATGCCGGCCGTGCCCGGCGCGCGTCGTTCGTAGTCGTCCGCCTTGTTCCCGGTGACCTCGGACTCGGGCCGCTCGTAGGCCCGCCAGGTCTCGCTGCGCAGCCAGTCCATCGCCGCGGCCGCGTCGGACTGCGCGATGTCGATGTACGAGCCCTCGCCGGTGGCACGGGCGCGGATGCACCGCGGCCAGGATGCCGAGCGCCCCGAAGAGCGGGCCGGCATGGATCCCGATGGACACGTGCTCGGGGATGTAGGTGAACCCCTCCTCGTCGGTGGCGACGTTGACGATGCCGGCCCAGGTGTCGTAGGCCACACCGTGGCTCGGGTAGTCCCGGTAGGGGCCCGTCATCCCGTAGCCCGAGATGGTGCAGAACACGATCTTGGGGTTCACGGCGCGCAGGTCGTCGAACCCGACGCCGCGCCGGGCCAGCGAGCCCGGGCGCATCGCCTCGACCACGGCGTCGGCCGAGGCGGCCAACTCCTTCAGGATGGCGACGCCGGCCTCGGTGCGCAGGTCGAGGACCAGTGACCGCTTGCCCCGGTTCAGGTGCAGGTGCATGAGCGACGTGCCCTCGACGATGGGCCAGGTCATCTCGCGGATGTAGTCGCCGGCCGGCGGCTCGACCTTGATCACCTCCGCCCCGAGGTCGACCAGGGGCGTGGTGATCTGCGCCGGCCCCAGGGCCGAGCACTCGATGATCCTCATGCCGTGCAGCGGTGGCGTCGTCGCCATCGGACCTCCCGTCGTCGAAGGCCGGATCGTAGCGGCCGCCGCCACGGGCACCGGGGCCCGGACACCGACATACTGGGGCGATGGAGACCCAGGCCCTCGATGACGCGTTGACCGTCTTCGCGGGCACGGCGCCCGAGTACGGGTCGCTCGGCCTGGCCAACCACGGTCCCATGGTGGCCGAGGCGCTGGCGCACCTCGGCCGCGACGACGCCATCGCCGGCTGGGTGGAGCGCTACCGCCGGCGGCTCGACGAAGCCCCGGCGCCCGCCAGCCGGCCGCTGACCGAGGAGGACTGGCCGGACGCGCTCGGCCAGGCTGAGCGCTTCCCCCACTGGCTCGCGCTCTTCGAGCGGGAGGTGGCCGACCGCCCGCCGGCCGCCGTCGTGGGCGAGTGGGCCCCGCGGCTGCTCCCGGGCTCCGTCGGTGCGGCCACCCACGGGCTGATCCGCACCGGGCACGCCGTGCGCGCCCTGGCGGCGGCCGACACCGCGCCCCGGCGTCTCGAGGTGGCGAGCGGGCTTGCGTTCTGGGCCTCGAGCTACCACGAGCTCCCGGGGCCGCCGCTGCTCATCGGGTCCGAGGGCGTCCCCGAGGCGCTGGCCGACCTGCCCTACCTCCCCGAGGACGCGCCGCGCCAGGTGTTGATCAGCGACATGGTGGCGGGCGTCGACGAGATCGCCGACGAGTTCGAGCAGGCGGTGGCGTCGCTCGGGTGGACCGGCGGCGCCGTGGCGCTGCTCGACGAGCTGGCCGCCGGCGGCGCGCGCGCCTACCTGCGCAACGCCGACGGCGGCGGCACCATCGGGCTGCTCCATGCCGTCACCTCGCCCCTCGCCGCCGAGCTCCTGCTGCCGTGGCTGGCCGGGGAGGACCGCGACGCCGCGCTGGGCTACGTGTGGCAGGCGGTGGCCGCCCTGCACGTCGCCTACGACGTCGACCGCCGGAGCCCGGTGCCCGCACCGGAGGTCCCCGTCGGCGGACGACCTGGTGGAGCGGGCGCTGGCCTCCGGCGACGAGCACGCCATCAAGCTGACGGAGGCCGCGCTGCGCAGCTTCGGGCGCAGCGGCGAGCCCACGCTGCTGTGGGCCGCCGCCGATGCCAGCTCCGCCTGAGCGGCTGAAGGAGGGCGCGCGGCGCTTTCGAGCCGGAGGCGTGGCTAGTGTCGGCCCGATGGAGTACCGCACGCTCGGCCGCACCGGCCTAAAGGTCAGCCCGCTCTGCCTGGGGGCGATGATGTTCGGGGCCTGGGGCACCCCGGACCACGACGACTCGATCCGCATCATCCACGCCGCCCTCGATGCCGGCATCAACTTCGTCGACACCGCCGACGTCTACTCGTTCGGCGAGTCCGAGGAGATCGTCGGCAAGGCACTGGCGAAGACCAAGCGCCACAAGGTCGTGCTGGCCACCAAGGTGCACGGCCAGATGGGACAGGACCCCAACGCGCAGGGCAACTCGCGCCGCTGGATCATGGCCGAGTGCGACAACAGCCTGCGCCGCCTGGGCACCGACTACATCGACCTGTACCAGATCCACCGGCCGTCGCCCGAGACCGACATCGACGAGACGCTCGGCGCGCTGACCGACCTGGTGCGCGCCGGCAAGATCCGCTACTTCGGCAGCTCGACCTTCCCGGCGCACGAGATCGTGGAGGCGCAGTGGGTGGCCGAGCGCCGAGCCCGCGAGCGCTTCGTCACCGAGCAGCCGCCCTATTCCATCCTCGTGCGGGGCATCGAGAAGGACGTGCTGCCGATGTGCGAGAAGTACGGCATGGGCGTGCTCTCGTGGAGCCCGCTGGCCGGTGGCTGGCTCTCGGGCGCCTTCGGCCCGGGCAAGGACAACACCAGCCGGCGGCTCGGCCATGCTGCCGCACCACTACGACATGGAGAAGCCCGGGAACCAGCAGAAGCTCCAGGCCGTCGGGGAGCTCACCAAGGTGGCCGACGACGCCGGGCTCAGCCTCATTCAGCTCGCGCTGGGGTTCGTGCTCGAGCACCCGGCCGTGACGTCGCCCATCATCGGCCCGCGCACCATGGAGCACCTCGAGTCGCAGCTCCCGGCGCTCGAGCTGCGCCTCGCCGCCGACGTGCTCGACCGCATCGACGAGATCGTGCCGCCCGGCACGGACCTCAACGACACCGACGTCGGCTGGGTGCCGGCGGCCATCGCGGACTCGAACCTGCGCCGGCGCCCCCGCTGAGCGGGGATCGAGGGCCGCACCCGCCGGCCCGATAGCGTCACCCTCCCATGGGTCGGTCCAGTCCCGCACTGGTGCACTATCGGCGGCCGGGCGGTCGACGCCCTCCCGCGAGGACTCCGGCGGCGGGTGCGTGCCGCCCTGGGCCGGCCGGGACCGCGGCCCGTCGCCCTCGACGACCTCGACGCCGTACTGGCACGGGCCACGACGCTGATGGGCAGCGACGCCGACGGGGCACGCGCCCTGCTCGACGGCTTCGTGCTGGCGCTGCCCACGCCGCCGCCGGACGACCCCTTCTCGGAGGCCTACCGGGAGTGGACGTGGGAGCTCTATCGCGACATCTCGGGCCGCGCCGGCTACGACACGGTCAACGAGACCTCGCCGTTCGACCTATCGGCCGCGCTGGCGCGCCCGTTCCCCTATCAGAGCGGTTCACTGGCACTCGTGGGCCGCGACCTGGTCGCCCGCGGCCACCTCCTCGACTGCCTGGCCGAGGTCATGTCGCCGGCTCCGGAGCGGCGGGCGGGTCGTCGAGTTCGGCCCCGGATGGGGGAACCTGACGGAGGACATGGTGGCGACGGGGCTCGACGTCACCGCGGTGGAGCTGGACGAGAAGTTCTGCCGCCTCATCGAGGACCGGTGCCAGGGACCGGGACGCGTCGCCGTGGTGCAGGCCGACATGCTGACCTTCACCGCGCCCGAGCCGTTCGACGCCGCCGTGTTCTTCGAGAGCTTCCATCACTGCGCCGACCACCTGGCCATGCTGCGGCGGCTGCACGACATCGTGCGCCCGGGTGGTGCGGTCCTCTTTGCCGCCGAGCCCGTGCAGCGGATGGACTACCCGTGGGGCCCGCGGCTCGACGGGCTGTCGGTCTGGTCGAGCCGCACCCACGGCTGGCTCGAGCTCGGCTTCGACGTCGGCTACTTCGACCGGGCGCTCAGCCGCACCGGCTGGACGGGCCGGCGGGTCGCGCCTCGGTGCGCACATGGGCGAGCCCGACGTGATCGTGGCCCGGGCGGCGACGCGTTCATGACCCGGGTGCCGTCCAGCGCGGCGGGTCCGGCAGCTCGACGTCGCCGTACCCGTTGCAGCGTGCCTCGTCGATTCCCAACTCGAACAGGACCCAGCGATCCTCGATGGGAAACGTGGACGCTGCACTGGCGACCGATCGCAGGTCGGGGTCGTCCAGCCGGGTGGCGACGCCCCTGACGTAGAACTCCCCACCTGTTCCGTAGGTGTCGGGCACGCCGTTGTGCAGGGCGTACGAACGGCGCTCGCGCAGGTCGTGCACCTTGGGCGAGGTCGGCTCCATGAAGACGAACAGTCGCCCGCCCCCGACGATCGGCGCGACGGGATGGACCCGAGGGCTGCCGTTGCTGCGCATCGTGGCCAGGTATGCCGCAGCCGCGGCCAGCCGGTCTGCTCCGAAGGCCGCCAGCGCAGGCGCCTGCGTCTCGAAATCGCCCCAGCCGGTCATGCGTGTGAGTCTGCCAGGCCGATCCGGACCGGCGCTCGGCGACGAGCGTGGTGACGGATGATGGATACCGGCAGGTCCGAGCCTCGTCTGTCAGGATTGGCGCGGTGAAGGGGGATTCGACCGCTGCGCTGCACGCTCTGCCGTCGACGCGCGACCGCGCGTCCCGTGGCTGCTCGTCGTCGCCACCTGGTACCTGGTGCTCGGGTCCCGGTGCGACCGGGTGCGGCGGCCGCCGCCTCGAAGGGGCATGCCGGTTCGCGGACCATCGGCACCTGCGCCATCGTCGTCGCACCCGTCCGCCACCCATCACACGCAGTGCGTCGGCGTGCGCTCGTCGGCGCGCGCTCGGTCTGGCACCGACCTGTCCCACGCCGTCCTGACTCGAGCCGACCTGAGCAACGCCGACCTCGCGGGCGCCACGCTGACCGACGCCAACCTCGGTGGCGCCGTGCTGACGGGTGCCACGCCTGTCCGGCGTCGTCTGGGACGGGACCACCTGTCCCGACGGGACCAACAGCAACGACGCGGGAGGCGATTGCAGCGCCCACCTCACGTTGAACCTCCCGTCGTCGAGCATCGGCCCGTCCTCCTCGTTGCCGAAGACGGGCTTCGATCCCTGGCCGTTCGTCGCCTGTGGCCGGCGCGCTGATCGCCGTCGGCGCGCTCCTTGTCCCTGGGCCTGGTTCCCGCGAGGCGCCGAACCGGGTTACTGACCCGCTGACCCGCTGACCCGCTGACCCGCTGAGGTGCAGCGTCAGGCCGCCGGCTGCTGCTCGCCCGGCTTCGGTTTGCGCCTCGCAGTCGAGCCATTCCTGCAGGGCCACCACGAGCGCGCCGCCCGCCACGCCCACGACGATCCCGGCGATGAACTGCAGGTTCCCGTTGCGAGCCTGCACGGCGAGATCGGTGCCGCTGTTGAGCGTCGGGCTGACCGTGTCCTCGATCGATCCCGCCGACGCGACCGTCCACCTTTCGAACCCGTTCACATAGACCGGATTCGCCCCCGTGGTCCATGTGTACACGTTCCCGCCGGGGATCTGCTCGGCGTACACCGTGAAGACCTTGGTGTAGCCCAGGGTCGGTGTCGATTGGAACGAGATCGGTGGGATCAGCACCGAGACGAACTCGTCGTTGCGGCCGAGGTTCGAACCGACGTCCGACACGGTGATCGACATCCGCAACTCGTAGCGGTCGGGGGGCGGGTTCGTCGATCCGTAGTCCTGCCACGTCTGGGGGAGGAAGTACGACACCTTCTTGAGTCCCGCCACGTCCGGCTTGCACCTGACGGCGGCCACCGGGCAGTAGCCCTTCGATCCCCAGGCCGTTGCCGGGAAGCACGACGTCGACCGACCCGGTATGCGGCAGCTTCGACGCGGCGTGCAGCACGATCTGCAGGGTGAGGCCGTTGACCGCTGGGTCCGGGGTCTCGTTGATGTTCATGGCGTTCGGTGTGAAGTTGGCGAACACCGCGACACCCTGGACCGCGTCGGCCGGGACGACGGGTGCATCGTCGGGATAGATGAGATAGGCCCCCACTCCGAGGACCACGGCGAGGCCGAAGAGCCACAGTGCGGTGCCGTACTGAGCGAACAGGTGACGCCGCCGGGCTCTCGGACCCGCTCCCGCGTGGACCCGGCGGCACGCGCCTCGTCATCGTTCATCCGACTCCCTCCGACCGGTCGGTGAGCGTACCGCGCCGGGCTGGACCGCCACCGGCGCGTGTGTCGCACGCCGCGTCCGGTGACGCCGGTGCGGGATCTGCCAGACTTTCACCGTGGGGAAGGGGATCGGGGAGCCGGATCGCCAGCCGACCGGGGATTTGGACGAGCAATCGGTGGCAGGCCGGCCGCACGCCCGGTGCTCGAGGCCGATCTGATCAGGCGGGCCGCCCTGGTGCGACAGGAGTGGACGCCAACGCGGCCCTCGACGGGGATACCCGCGGAAGAAGCAGGCCCTCTGGTTCGGCGTGGCGGTCTTGGCCGGATGCCTGTTCGCCTTGATCCTGTTGGCGATCAACTAGGCGCCTCGGTCGCCGCGCCGCCGGCACGGTCTCGCCGCCTACTTCCAGCCCTGCAGGACGTGGTCGAACCACCACTGTGGCGCCGCCGCGGTCAGCACGGCCATGTCCCAATAGTCGCGCCACGACGCGATCTTCCCGTCGCGGATCTCGTGGACCGACGCCACGTCGAGCGCCATCGTCTCGCCCGTCGGCCATTCCCAGTGCTCGATGTGCTCGGTCATCACCGTGTCGTCGCCGGCCACCAGGTGGAGCCGCTCGTCGAAGAGGCGGGTCAGCTTTCCGAACGCAAGGGTCAGCCGGGCCGTGATCTCGGCGCCGCCCCGAGCGACGTCGTCATCGGGCGTGCAGATGTCGGTGTACTCGCCGAGAGGTTCGAAGCGTGCCACCAGGGATCCGAAGTCCTGCCGGTAGAGGTCGTCCCAGAATCCCTCAATCAGTGTGCGGTTGTCCTCCGCCTTGGTCACGGTCATCTCCTGTGTCGGTTCCGCAGGCGATCCTAAGTGGTGCGGCCGCGTCGCGGCCATCGCACCGGAGCGTGCCGACACGGCAGACTGGGGGAGCATGCACACGACCGAGATCGAGATCGACACCTCCCGGGAGCGGCTCGTCGATCTCACGACGGAGCTCGAGCGGTTCTGTGCCGGGCGCGGTGACGGACTGGTCAACGTCTTCGTCCCGCATGCCACGGCCGGCCTCGCCCTGATGGAACGTGGCTCGGGCTCCGAAGGCGACCTGCTCGACGCGCTCGGACGTCTCCTTCCACGCGACGACCGGTACCGGCACGCGCACGGATCACCCGGTCACGGGGCCGACCACCTGCTCCCCGTGTTGGTCAACCCGTCGGCGACGCTCCCGGTCGTCGGCGGCCGGGTCGCGCTCGGCACGTGGCAGTCCCTTCTCCTGGTCGATCTCAACGTCGACAACCCCCGGCGCCACGTGCGCTTCAGCTTCGTGCCGGCGCCGAGCTGAGGGTGCCACGACCGGCCCGGCACGAGATGCGCCCGTGACAGCCGAGCCCGACCGAGACGGTGGCGCGCTACTTCTCGTACCTGACGGCGCGGGACTGGAGCCGCCTGGCGACCGTCCTCAGCGAGTCGGTGGTGCGGATCGGTCCCTACGGTGACCGGCTCTCGGGACGGGAGGCCTACCTGGACTTCCTCCGCGGCACCGTGCCCGCGGACTACCGCAACGACGTCACCCGGATCATCGGTGCCCCCGACGGATCGGCCGCCTCTGCCACCGTGACCGAGCACCTCCGCTACGGCGATCGGGAATTCCACCTCGACGAGGCCTATGCGTTCGACCTGGACGAGCACGGTCGCATCTGCCGCGTGGCGATCTACTGGCAGACCCCCCAGGACGACCCCGGCGGGTTCGGCTCGGCCGCCAGCGGGGACAGCTACGCATCGACCACCGACGCCGAGGGACCCGATCCTTCCGCTCCCGAGGTCCCGCCCCCGACTGACGCTCCGTGTCCGACGCCCCGGACCCTGCGGCTGGATCGAGGAGGCGGCAGACTGGGGGCCATGCGGGTGGAGATCTACGTGCGGCCCAACTCGTCGCGCTCCGCCGTCGGGGGCGACTTCGACGGTGCGCTCGTCGTGCGCGTGGTCGAGCCGGCCGACGCCGGGCGGGCGACCGAGGCGGCGCTGAGCGCCGTCGCGGTGGCGGCTGGACGTGCCCCGCCGCTCAGTCAGCCTCGTGCGGGGAGCGAGGAGTCGCCGCAAGCTCGTCGAGGTCGAGGTCGAGGCCGGAACCGACGACGCGTCGCGGGTGCAGGCGGAGCTCTCTTGCCTGCATCCGCCGCCGGCGGCTGATCCGGGACGTGTCAGAGCGGCACGGCGGGCTGCGGGGCCACGACCACGTCGGCGGTCCGGAGTCGCGCTGAGCACCCGGTTCTCCCGCCCGTACGACAACGGCGTGAACAAGAGCGTGTCGAGCGGGAACCACAGACCGACCCAGACCAACACCCACCCGCCCGAGTCGACCACGAGGTTGGCGTTCCCACTGGCGCCCACGATGCTCGACTTGATGATGACGAGGACGAACCCCAGGATCACGATCGGGAGCCCGATCCACAGGGAGAACAGCCCGTCGAGCCGCACGGCCCGGCGCTCCCGCTGGTTGTAGGCGATCCGGTGTTCGCAGTAGCGGTTGAGGGTGCGGCGGATCCGTTGGTCGATTCCCTCCGAGATCTGGTCGGCGGGGAGGGCAAGCTCGACACGCACCGGGGCGCTCGACGGCCTGCTGCGCAGCACGCTGATGCAGTACTCCAGACCCGTCATGAAGTTCCGGTACTCGGAGAACAGGTCCGCCGGGGCCAGGACGAACATCTCTTCCGGGCTGGCCAGCGCCAGCGGGATGACCCGGGTCGCGTCGTTCGGCCATGGCTCTATGGTCTAGTCGGCTGGCGCGGCCGGCACGATGTTCAAGGCCGCCGCGCCGCTGCCCACGCATCCGCCGCCGACGTCGGCGGCCGACCCCCTCGGCTTACGATCTTCCGGTGCGCACGGGGGGTGACGGGGGAATCCGCACGAAACTGCCGCGCTGGCCTCCGTCGCACCGGCCGTCGCCGTTGCTCCCCGTTCTCGTCGCGGCCGTCGTCGGCCTCGGGCTCACGGCGCAGCCCGCCGCGGCACGGGCCACGGCGAGCCCGCGCCCCGACGGCAAAGGTCGTCGATGGCGTTCCGTTGATCCCGTTCTCGGCGTCGCAGCGAGCGCAGTGCCAGAAGCTCGCTGACCAGATGAAGCGGCCAGTGCCGTGCCCCGGTCTCGTGCCGACCCCGATCCCGCTGTCGACGGTTCCGTTTCCAGGGCCCTGCCTGGGCGCCTTCGGAGAGAACGGCTGCGGGCCGGCGGTCATCCAGCGCAGCCGATCGTTCCTCGACATGAGCCAATCCAACTTCGAGGTGCCCCCCGGCTATGCCGGGGTCACCCTGCAGCAGTACAACGGCGCCGTCGTCCCGATGCAGTCGATCAGTGGCGGGCCGCTCGGGCACTTCGTGTTCATGACCGGGACGGGTCTGCAGTCGGTCGTTGCGGGGACGCACCGCCGGAATGCTCCCCCGGTGCCGGCCTACTGCGTGCCCGCGCCGACGGCGACGCCGATCCGGGTGGCCGGCGCACGCGCCCAGCTCTACCAGTGCCCGGAGGTGTCGAGCGGGCCGACGACCTTCGAGCTGTACATGGGGCACGAGCTGCTCGTGTGGAACGAGGGGGGCATGACCACCGAGGTCAGCTTCCACGGACTGAGCCAGGTCAACGCGGACCTCGATGTCGCCGTAGCGGACGCCACGGTGCTGGTCTCCCCGAAGTCCCGGTGAGCCCGAAGGCGGAGGATCGCCCCGCGCATCGCTGGCCCGTCCACCCCGGCCCTACGCTGAACCGCCGATGACGCACGGCGACCTCGGTGCCTGGCAACCGCCTCGCGCCGGACCAGGTGGTGCGGCTCTTCAGCGGATACCCCGCCCGCTGGTGGATAAGCGGCGGGCACGCCCTGGAGTTGTATCTCGGCCGCTCGTGGCGCGGGCACGAGGACAGCGACGTCGGCGTGGTGCGACAGGACAGTGCCGCGCTGCGCGAGTTGCTGGTCGGCTGGGACGTCCACGTCGCCGCCGCAGGCAGGCTCACACCGTGGTCCGGCTCCACCCTCCGCGCCGAGGCCAATCAGAACAACCTGTGGTGTCGTGAGTCCGCCGGCCGGCCGTGGTGCCTCGACGTCAACGTCGGCGAAGGCACCCGGGAGTTCTGGGTCTACCGCCGCGATCCGACCGTGCGGCTGCCGTGGGACGAGGCCGTCCTGCGCGACGACGACGGGATCCCCTACCTCGCTCCCGAGCTCCAGCTCCTCTTCAAGAGCAAGGACGTCAGGCCGAAGGACGATCTCGATGCGCACGTGGTGATCCCCGAGCTTGCGGAGGCCCGACGCCAACGGCTGCGGATGCTCCTCCCCGAGGGGCATCCCTGGCACGCCCTCTGAGCGGACGCCTCGAGGATCAGGCGGCCGCGTGGTCGAACACGATCCGGCCGCTCGCCAGCACCCTGCGGCAGGCGTCCACGACGTCCGCGTCGTACAACGTGCCGGCGCCGCGCTGAATCTCGTCCAGCGCGGCGTCGAGACCGAGCGCCGCCCGATACGGTCGTCCGGACGCCATTGATTCGACCACGTCCGCCACGGCGATGATGCGGCTGCCGATGAGGATCTGCTCGCGGTGGACACCCAGCGGGTATCCGGAACCGTCGCAACGCTCGTGGTGTTGGAACACCATCTTCGCCACGTGCTCGGGGAAGTGGACTCGCTCCAGGAGGTCGAATCCTGCCTGGCTGTGCGTCCGGACCAGCGCCATTTCGGACTCGGTGAGGCGGCCCGGACGCACGAGGAGCTCCGGCGGAACCGACAGCTTGCCGATGTCATGGATCCTTGCCGCCAGCTCGATCGCCTCGATCTCGTCGGCCTCGAGACCGAGCTCGCCTGCCACGGCGCCGGCGATGCGCGCCACTCGCGCCTGATGACCGGCGGTGTAGGGGTCGCGCATCTCGACGGAAGCCGAGAGGGCGCCGACCACGGACCGGGTGAGCGTGGCCTGGCTCTCCTCCAGCTGCTTCCGTTCGGTGATGTCGACGACGATGATGGCGATGCCGATCACGGAGCCGCCCACGGTGACCGGGTTGAGGTTGGTGAGCCAGGAGTGCATCCGATCGGGGTCCGAGGCGGTCGGGCCCGAGACCTCCTGGTTGACGACGGCCTCGCCGCCGTCGACGACGCGCCGGTAGAGGGGCTCGAGGGTGGGCCAGAGGGCCGGGACGACCTCCGGGATCGTCCGGCCGATCGAGTCCTCGACGGTGCCACCGTGGACCGCGGCGAGCATGGCGTTGATCCGCAGGAGCCGGAAATTCCGGTCCACGTAGCCGAAACCGACCGATTCCGTCGATTGGAGGGAGTCGATGATCGACGACGCCTCGAGCACGCCTCGGTTCGACTCGCGCAGGCTCTGCTCCAGTCGATCCCAATCGGCCTGGGCGAACACAGGGTTCGTCAGGTTCTGGGTCCACCCGCCACCGGCGGGCGCACCGGTGGCGGGGTCGCCGATCGTGCCGGCACGGGCCCGCCCGGCGGCCTTGGCCCGGTAGAGGCCCCGATCGGCGTCCCGGAAGAGTCTCTGGCTCGTCGGTTCGCCTCGGTCGAGTTCGGCGAACCCGATGCTCATGCTGATCCCCGCCGTGTGTCCGGCGAAGCGGTCGACCATCCGCTGGGCGAAGACGCCCGCACTGGCCAGGTCCGTCTTCGGGAGGATCACGGCGAACTCGTCACCCCCGATTCTCGCCACGCCGTCGATTGACCGGCTGGCTGTCCGCATGATCGCCCCGGCTTCGGCGAGCGCCGCATCTCCGGCGGCGTGACCGTGGGTGTCGTTGAACGACTTGAAGAGGTCGACGTCTGCCACCAACACGCTCAAGGGCTCGTGGTGGCGCCGGGCACGGTCGATCTCGGATTCGAGCCGGTCGTAGAAGGCCCCGTGGCTGAGGCAGCCGGTCAGAGTGTCCGTGCGCGCCTGGCGGCGGAGCTCCCCGACGAGCCGGTCCTCGTCTCTTTCGAGCCGTGAGCGGTACACGGCGGAGCCCGCACTGAGCATGACCGTTCCGATCAGAAGCGCGGCGAGCGCGGCGACGTCGCTGGTCGAGGCTTCCACGTGTGCACTGGTGAGGGCGACCGCGCCGAACTCGACGCAGGCCACGACGCCACAGATCACGACGTCCCTGGCGGGAAGCGCCAGGGCGGCACTCATGACGGGCAGCGCCATCAGCACGATGAGGGGACTGTCGAGACCCCCGTCCAGATAGATGCACAGCGTCAGGACCGTTGCTGCGCCGAGCGTCGAAACCCGTGAGAACGATGCTCGCCCGGGGTGCCGCGAGATCCTGTCGATGAAGTTCAGCGTCACCACGGACACGACGAACGTCAGGGTGCTGAGGGTCAGCAGGACGAGCCGGTGGGGCCCGTCGGGCGTCGCAGCGACGTACGCCAGGACGAAGAGCGCCGCGGCGGTCAGGGTCAGATAGCCGAGCCGGCTGTGGGACAACCAGAAGCGCCGCTTGTGCGCCTCGAGGGGGTGATCGGAGGCTTCGGCGGCGTCCCGCAAGGCCTGGCGGTCCTTGAACGGGCTGAGCGACAACAGGCTCACAAATACGTATCGGTCGAAACGGCCGGATCCTGAGAGAAAGTCCAGCTTGCACCCCTCATTGGGGTCACCACCGTGCCGCGGGGCGAGGGCGGCCACGCCGGGGGCGTTACCAGGTGTCCAGCGTCTGCCAGTGGAAGTCGATGATGGCCAGGAGGTCCCCGAGGCGGTTGACGACCTCCGAGGTCTCCACGTCGGGGTCGGTGATCGCCCACTGCGCGGTGAGCGCGACCTCGGCGCAGGTGCGCAGCATGAGCAGGACGCGCCCCCCGACCTCGACGTCCGGGCAGGCGTTCGCCGCCGTCCACACCATGGCCTCCCTGGTGGCCACCTCGAGCTCGTCCGCCGCCGCCAGCATCGTGATGTCGTTCACGCTCATCGCCGCCGAGAACCGGAGCTCGGCGCCCGTCACGCGCGCCAGGACGTTGGTCGCCTTGAAGAGCCAGTGCTGTGCGGTCGGGTCCTTGTCCATGGTGTGCGATGAACGAGAAGGGCCGAAGTCCTGCCCGGCACCTCGCCAGTGCGCCGGGTCTCGCCTACAGCGATTCTGCCCAGCGCAACCGTCGCCCCATAGAGCCGTTCGGACCCTGGGTCGCACAATGTCTCGACAACAACCCCGGGGCAACCGGCGTGCTCAGCCCGTCTCCTGGCGCGGCATGGTCTGGTGCACCGGGATCGGGTAGCGGGCGAAGGTGCCGGGGCCGCCGAGGACCTCGGCCGGGGTGCACCCCGCCGCCACGACGTCGGCCTGCTGGTCGTGCGACGTGCTCGGCAGCGCAGGCAGCGACAGGTTCGCCCTGCCCATGCGGAGCGTCGAGGTCAGGTCGCCCGTGTGCCGGCGGCGCCAGGCCGAGATGTTGGGGGCCCGCACCCCGAAGCGCTCCTCCAGGAAGCGCAGCTGCGAGGTGTGGTCGAAGACCTGCGACGCCACGTGACCGCCACGGCTGAAGGGGGAGATCACCGTCATCGGCACCCGGAAGCCCAGGCCGACCGGGCCGGCGACACCCTCCGCGTCCGACGGCAGCGGAGACCCGCTCACGTACTCGCCGGGCGTGCCCGCCGGCGGCGCGGGCGGCGCCACGTGGTCGAAGAAGCCGTCGTTCTCGTCGTACATGTGGAAGAGCACGGTCTTGGACCAGACCTTGGGGTTGGACGTCAGCATCGCCAGCAGCTGCGAGGTGAACCACTCGCCCAGCGCCGGGGGCGACGGGGGGTGCTCGTCGTAGCCGGCGGGCGGGAGGATCCAGCTCACGGCCGGCAGGGTGCCCTGGGCCACGTCGGAGGCGAAGTCGGCTGGATACTGCGGTAGGAACGCCTTCTGGTACAGCGCGGACGACGGGCTCTTGTACTGGGAGAAGAAGGGGAGGATGGCATCGCCGATCAGCAGGCCGTGCTTCTCGAAGAAGGCGGGCGCGTAGATCGGGCCCGCCGGGTTGTAGACCTTCCAGCTGACGCCGGCGTCCTCGAGCACCTCGGGCATGGTGTCCCAGCTCACGCTGTAGATGGCGTCGGTGTCCTCGTTGGTGATGAGCACCGGCCCCCCGGCGTGGCCCGTGGGGTCGATCGTGCCCGACAGGGCCATGAGGCGGTTGGGGTCCGTCGGGCCGAGCACCGAGCAGTGGTAGTTGTCGCAGATCGTGAACGCGTCGGCCAGCGCGTAATAGAAGGGAAGGTCGCTGCGCGCGTGTAGTAGCCCATCGTCATCACGCCCTGCTCGGGCCCCTCGTAGGCGCTCGAGGTGTGGGTGCGCACGAAGTGGGCGTTGGTCCCCGCGCCCCGGCACAGGTGCTGGGCCCCCCAGGTGTGGCTGAGGTCGTGCGTGCACTCGCCGATGCCCGACGCCGAGTCGACGTGGAACGGGAGCAGCGTGGGAGCGGGCCCGCCGGGCCACGCCTGCGCGAACGCACCGAGCGAGTGGGCGGGGTGGTCGTCGAAGCCGCGCACGCCGTGGTAGCTGCCGAAGTAGTGGTCGAAGGAGCGGTTCTCCTGCATCAAGAAGACGACGTGCTCGAATCGCCCCCAGGTCCGATCCGGCGGGCGCGGTGGACGCCGCCGATTGGGCCATGGCCGCCGCCCCGGCGACGCCGGACCGGGTCATGGCGGCCAGCGCCCCGGCGCCCCCGGCCGCCATCGCCGCGGCGAGGAAGGTGCGGCGGTCGAAGCGGGACGCGCTCACACGGGCTCAATCAGTGCGGGCTCGTTGTTGCGGACGTTGCCCACCTGTGCCCCGACCGGGTGATGGGTCACCGTGCCGGGCGGTGGTGGGCGCAGCAGCGCGCGCAGCTCTTCGCTGTCCTCGTTGGCGGGGTCGAGCCAGAGGTCGAAGGTGGCGGGGTCGAGGATCACCGGCATGCGGTCGTGGATGCCCGCCATGTCCGCGCCGCCGGGCGCGGTGATGACGGTGCAGCTCCTGAGATACGGCGTGTCCCTGGGCGCGCCCTTCGGCCGCCAGCGCTCCGCCAGCCCGGCGAAGGCCAGCGGCATGCCGTCGGCGCGGCTGAAGTAGTGCGGCTGCTTGTGGCCGGTCTCGGTCGTGTGCCACTCGTAGAAGCCGTCGGCGGGGACGATGATGCGCCGTTCCCTGAACGCCTCGCGGAAGGACGCCTTGGTGGCCACCGTCTCGCAGCGCGCGTTGAAGAGGCGGCCGCCCGACGTGGCGTCCTTGGACCACCAGGGGACGAGGCCCCAGCGGAAGGTCATGAGCAGCCGCTCGCTCGTGACCGTGTCCGTCTGCGCCGCTTCTCCTCCGGGTCGCCCGCGGGACGCACGGGGCGGTCGCGGACGCCGAGGACCTCGTCGGTCGGCGCCACGTTCCAGCTCGGCGTGTGCTCGGGGTCGGTGCCCTCGGCCAGGATGGCCCCGAAGTAGCGGGCCATCCGGGCGGGGGGAGTGAAGAGAGCGAACCGTCCGCACATGCGGCTGCATTGTGACGTATGGGTGACCTCGGGGGCGGTCCCACCTCTGACCTGGGTTTTTTGGTCCCCGAGCAGAGGGCACAGGGCCTCGGTAAGGTACGAACATATGTTCGCTTTCCAAGCCGGGGACCCGCCGTCCCCCCGTTCCCGGGAGCTCCCGCCCGGTCTGGCCGACCGGGTCCGGCCCACCACACCCGTGGCCGGGCGGACCCTGCCCGTGCCCCCGCCGCTGGCCCCGCTCTTCCCCGGCGGCTCCCTGCGCCGCGGCACGACCACCACCGTGGTGGGGCAGCCCGGGCACGGCGCGACCACCCTCGCGCTGGCGCTCCTGGCCGCGGCGTCGGCGGCCGGGAGCTGGTGCGCCGCCGTCGGGCTGCCCGACCCCGGCGTGGTGGCGGCGGCCGGCCTGGGGCTCGATCTGCGCCGCGTCGTCTTCGTGCCCCACCCCGGCAGCGGGTGGGCCGAGGCGGCGGGCGACCTCCTCTCCGGGGTCGACGCCGTCCTGGTGCGCCCGCCCGGCCGGGCCCGCCTGACCGCGGCGCGTCACCTGACCGCCCGGGCCCGCGAGCGCCAGGCGGCCCTCGTGGTGCTGCTCGAGGGCGTGGCCTGCTGGCCCGAGGCCGGCGACCTGGCGCTGTCGGTGGGAGCGGTCGAGTGGGCGGGCATCGGCCAGGGCCACGGCCACCTGCGCGGCCGGCGCGCCGAGGTGCGCGTCAGCGGCCGCCGCGCCGCCGGGCGGGTCGCCGAGTGCTCGCTGTGGCTGCCCGCCGGCTCGGGCGCGGTCGCGGTGGCCGGGGACGGCCAGCCCGGGGACGGACGACCCGAAGACGCGGCAGTGCAGCAAGGGCAACGGCCGTCTGCAGTCGGCCCCGGCGACGGGCCGGAGGCGGCCTGAGCGGAGCGGTGGAGAAGAAGAAGTGGAACGGTTGGTCGTCATCTGGTGCCCGGAGCTCCTCGAGGAAGGGGCGAAGGGGGAAGAGGCCCGGCGCTTCGCCCGCGTGCTGGCGCGGGCCGGCGAGCTCTGTCCCTGGGTCCATCCGGTCCGGCTCGGGGTCGGCGCGCTGCCCGCCCGCGGCCCTGCCCGCTTCTTCGGCGGGGAGGAGGCGGTCGTGTCGCGCCTGGCCGGGACCGTGGGCGAGGAGGCGGCCATCGGCGTGGCCGACGGCCTCTTCGCCGCCACCCTCGCCGCCCGCGCCGGGCTGATCGTCCCGTCGGGGGGGTCGGCGGACTTTCTCGCCCCCTGGTCGGTGGCCACGCTGGCGCGGCCCGACCTGGCCGTCACCTTGCAGCGGCTCGGGGTCACCACCCTGGGCCAGTTCGCCGCCCTGCCGGCGGCGAACGTCTCGGACCGCTTCGGGGCCGACGCGGCCGCCTGCCACGCGGTGGCCCGGGGCGAGAGCGGGGAGCTGGCGGGGCTGCGCGACCGGGCCATCGAGCGGCGGCTGCGGGTGGCGCGGGGCGAGGACCCCGACCGGGGGGACGCCTCGCCCCCGCCCTCCCAGCCCGGGTTCTTCGGCGGCGCGTCGGAGGCCGACGCCCGGGCCGCCCGCTCCTTCGTCCGGGTGCAGGAGCGTCTCGGGACCGACGCCGTGCTGATGGGCCGGTCTGCGCGGCGGGCGCGACCCGGCCGGCCAGTCGGTGCTGGTGCCCTGGGGGAGCCCCGACACCGACGCGGGCGCGGCGGGCGCGCCGTGGCCGGGACGGCTGCCGCCGCCCGCGCCGAGCGACGTGCTGCGCGTCGCCGCGTCGCGCCGAGGTGGCCGACGCGGCCGGCCGTGCCGTCGCGGTGAGCGGCCGGGGACTGCTCACCGGTGCGGTCGAGCGGCTGTCGGTCGACGGCGGCCCCTGGCAGCCGGTCACGGGATGGGCCGGCCCCTGGCCGGTGACGGAGCGCTGGTGGTCGGTGCGCCGCCGCCGGGCCCGTCTGCAGGTGGTCACGGCCGACGGGGTGGCCCGCCTGCTGTGCACCGAACGGGGGCAGTGGTGGGTCGAGGCGCTCTATGACTGAGCGTGCCCCATGAGCGAGGCCTACGCCGAGCTGCACGCCCACTCGGGGTTCAGCTTCCTCGACGGCAGCAGCGACCCCGAGGAGCTGGTGGCCGAGGCGGACCGGCTCGGGCTGGCCGCCCTGGCGCTGACCGACCACCACGGCTTCTACGGCGTGGTGCGCTTCGCCGAGGCGGCGCGGGCGTGCGGGCTGCCGACGGTCTTCGGGACCGAGGTGACGCTGGCCCCGGCCAGCCCCCGCACGGGCGAGCCCGACCCGACCGGCGCGCATCTCGTCGTGCTCGCCCGCGACCCCGACGGCTACGCCCGCCTGTCGACGGTGCTGGCCGACGCGCACCTCGAGGGCGGGGAGAAGGGACGGCCGGTCTTCACGCTCGACGCGCTGGCCCGCGCCGCGGGTGACCACTGGCTGGTGCTGAGCGGCTGCCGGAAGGGGGCGGTCCCCGCCGCGCTGATGGACGCCGGGCCCAGCGCGGCCTCCCGGGAGGTGGGGCGCCTCGTCGACGCCTTCGGCCGCGCCAACGTTGCGCTGGAGCTGTGGGACCACGGGGACCCGCTCGACACGGCGCGCAACGACGCGCTGGCGCACCTCGCCGTCGCCTGGGGGGTCGACGCCGTGGCGACCAACAACGTGCACTACGCCACGCCGGCCGGGTTCCGCCTCGCCACCACGCTCGCCGCGGTGCGGGCGCGCCGCCCCCTGGCCGAGCTCGAGGGCTGGCTGCCGTCGGCCCCGGCCGCCTGCCTGCGCTCCGCGGCCGAGCAGGCCCGGCGCTTCGCCCGCTGGCCCGGCGTCGTGGCGCGTGCCGCCGAGCTCGGGCGGGCCTGCGCCTTCGACCTGCGCCTCGTCGCGCCGCGGCTGCCCGACTTCCCCGTCCCCGCCGGCATGGACGAGCAGGGCTACCTGTGCCAGCTGGTGACCGAGGGCGCGACGGCGCGCTACGGGCCGCCCGGGACCGAGCGGGTGCCCGGCGCGTGGAAGCAGATCGAGCACGAGCTCGCGGTGATCGGCCAGCTCGGCTTCGCCGGCTACTTCCTCGTGGTGTGGGACATCGCGCAGGTGTGCCGGCGGCTGAACATCTACTGCCAGGGGCGGGGCTCGGCGGCCAACTCGGCCGTCTGCTACGCGCTCGGCGTCACCAACGTCGACGCCGTCGACCTCGGGCTGCTCTTCGAGCGCTTCCTCTCCCCGGCGCGTGACGGGCCGCCGGACATCGACGTGGACATCGAGTCGGAGCGGCGCGAGGAGGTCATCCAGTACGTGTACGAGCGCTACGGCCGCCGCCACGCGGCCCAGGTGGCCAACGTCATCACGTACCGGCCGCGCTCGGCCGTGCGCGACGTCGGCAAGGCGTTCGGCTTCAGCCCCGAGCAGGTGGACGCCTGGTCGGCCGGCATCGACGCCGGGCACGGGCGGGGGCCGTCGTCGGCCGCCGCGGTGCACGAGGCCGTCGGTGCGGCGGCGCAGGGTGGCGGCGTGCCGCCGCTGGTGGCCGAGCTGGCGGCCGAGGTGCTCGACCGGCCGCGCCACCTCGGCATCCACTCGGCCGGCATGGTGCTGTGCGACCGGCCGGTGGTCGAGGTCTGCCCGGTGGAGTGGGGGCGCATGCCCGGGCGCAGCGTGCTGCAGTGGGACAAGGACGACTGCGCCGCCATCGGGCTGGTGAAGTTCGACCTGCTCGGCCTCGGCATGCTCGAGGCGCTGCACCGCATGGTCGACCTGGTGCGCGACTTCGACGGGACCGAGGTCGACCTCGGGCAGCTGCCCCAGGAGCCCGCGGTCTACGACCTGCTGTGCCGGGCCGACACGGTCGGGGTCTTCCAGGTCGAGAGCCGGGCCCAGATGGGGACCCTGCCCCGGGTGCGGCCCCGCACCTTCTACGACATCGCCATCGAGGTGGCGCTCATCCGGCCCGGCCCCATTCAGGGCCACGCCGTGAACCCCTACATCCGGCGCCGCCGCGGCGAGGAGCCCGTCACCTACCTGCACCCGCTGCTCGAGCCGATCCTCGAGCGCACGCTCGGGGTCCCGCTCTTCCAGGAGCAGCTGATGGAGATGGCCGTCGCCATCGCCGGGTTCAGCGCGGCCGACGCCGACGAGCTGCGCCAGGCCATGGCGGCCAAGCGCTCGGCGGCGCGCATGGAGAAGATGCGGGCGCGCCTCTACGACGGCATGGCGGCGCGCGGGGTGACCGGGGCGGTGGCCGACCAGGTCTTCGAGGCGCTCGCCGCGTTCGCCAACTTCGGCTTCCCCGAGTCGCACTCGGTGTCCTTCGCCCACCTGGTGTACTCCTCGGCCTGGTTGAAGCTGCACTACCCGGCGGCGTTCACCGCCGGGCTGCTCAACTCCCAGCCCATGGGGTTCTGGTCGCCCCAGTCCCTGGTGGCCGACGCGCGGCGCCACGGGGTGCGCGTGCGCCGGCCGCACGTGAACCGCTCCGCGGTGGGGGCGTCGCTCGAGGCGGCCGCGGCGGGGGAGGCGGTGCTGCGCCTCGGGCTCGGGTCCGTGCGCGGGGTGGGCGAGGCGACGGCGGAGCGGATCGTGGCCGGCCGGCCCTGGCGCGGGGGCGAGGACCTGGTGCGCCGCGCCGGCGTCACCCAGGCCCAGCTCGAGACGCTGGCCGCCGCCGGGGCGCTCGACCCCGAGGGTCCCGAGGACGGAGACGGGGCCGGGGAGGTCACGGGGACCACGGCCAGCCGGCGCCGGCTGCTGTGGGCGGCCGGGGCGGCGGCGCAGGGGACGCCCGACCGCCTGCCCGGGATCGTGGTGGGGGCCGAGGCCCCGCCGCTGCCCGAGCCCAGCCTCTACGACGCGGTGGGCGACGACCTGTGGGCGCTCGGGCTGGCGCCGGAGCGCACGGCCATGCACCTCGCCCGCGAGCGGCTCGAGGCGATGGGCGTGGTGACCGCCGTGGCGCTGGAGGCACTGGACGACGGCGACCGGGCCACCGTGGCGGGCGTGGTGACGCACCGCCAGCACCCCGAGACGGCGCGCGGCGCCGTCTTCGTCAACCTCGAGGACGAGACGGGGCACGTCAACGTCGTCTTCTCCCGCGGCGCCTGGGCCCGCTGGAAGCACGTGGCCCGCCACGCGCCCGTGCTGTCGATCCGCGGGCGCGTGCGCAAGGGGCAGGGCGCGGTCAGCTTCGACGCCGAGCGGGTGGAGGCGCTCGTGGTCGGGACGGCGGTGCCGGCCAGCCGGGACTTCCGCTAAGTGACCATTATACTGACCATATGGATCGTCAAATGACCGCAACGGAGGCGAAGGCGACCTTTCTCGCCCTCCTCGACGCCGTCGCCGCCGGCGACGAGGTGGAGATCACCAAGCACGGGCACACGGTGGCGCGCCTGGTCGCGGCCCGGGGGGGTCGACCGCTGAAGGGCCGCCTCGCCGGCAGGGCGCGCACCGTCGCGGCGGACGACGAGCTCTTCTCGACGGGGGAGGACTGGAACGCCTCGTGACGACGATCCTCCTCGACAGCCATGTCGTGCACTGGTGGTCCGCGGAACCCGAGCGCCTCAGCCGGGCAGCCGCCAACGCGATCGAGGACTCGGACGAGCTCGCCGTGTCGGCCATCTCGTGGTACGAGCTGGCATGGATGGCCCGCCACGAGCGCATCGAGCTGAGCATCTCGGTCCGGAGCTGGCTCGACGAGTTGTCTCGTGACGTGCGCTCCATCGCGATCACCACGGCGATCGCCGACGCCGCGGTGTCGCTACCGACGACGTTCCCGGGTGACCCGGCGGACCGGATCATCTACGCCACCGCCGTCGAGCACGGATGGCGACTCGTCACGAAGGACCGGACCCTGCGCCGTCACGGACACCCACCGGGCCTCGCCGTCTGGTAGGGGAGCCACTGCTCGTCCCACGGCATCGAGGTGACGTCACCGTGAGCGAGAAAGGCTCGCCCACGCCGGGACTCGAGCAGTGCGTCCCCGGATCGGGCGGGCCGTACGGCATAATGCTGGCGAGCGCCCGGCGCGCGACCGGACCGGAGGCCACGGTGTACCTGGAACTCACGGCAGAGCAACGGAACCTGCAGCGCCAGCTCCGCGCGTACTTCGAGGAGCTGGTCGCAGACGTCGAGGGCTCGTCCCACGACGAGCCGACCTACACCCGCTACATCCGCCGCATGGGCCGCGACGGATGGCTGGGCCTCGGGTGGCCCGTCGAGTACGGCGGCCAGGCCCGGGGCCCGATCGACCAGATGATCTTCGTCGAGGAGTCGCACTGGGCGGGGGTGCCGCTGCCCCTGCTCACCCTGAACAGCGTCGGTCCGACCCTGATGGCCCTCGGCACCGACGAGCAGAAGGAGCGGATCCTCCCCGGCATCCTCCGCGGCGAGGTCCACTTCTCCATCGGCTACACCGAGCCCTCGGCGGGCACCGACCTGGCGTCGCTGCAGACGCGGGCCGTGCGCGACGGGGACGAGTACGTGATCAACGGCCAGAAGATCTTCACGAGCGCCATCCAGTACGCCGACTACGTCTGGCTGGCCGCCCGGACCGACCCGGCCGCGCCCGAAGCACAAGGGGCTGTCGGTCTTCATCGTGCCCGTCGACACCCCGGGGTTCCACTGGACCCCGCTGTCCACCATCGCGGGGGACATCACGAGCTCGACGTTCTACGAGGACGTCCGGGTCCCGGCGGCGAACCTCGTCGGTGCGGAGAACCAGGGCTGGAAGCTGATCACCAACCAGCTCAACCACGAACGGGTCGCCATCTGCCCGGCCTCGGGGCTGCTGCGGAGCCTGGCCGAGGTGCGGCGCTGGGCCCAGGGGCACCGGCTCCGGGACGGGCGCACGGTGCTGGAGCACGAGTGGGCCCAGATCAGCCTGGCCCGGGTGCACGCCAAGGTCGACGTGCTGAAGTTGTTGAACTGGAAGGTGGCGTGGGCGCCGACAAGGGCTTGAACCCCGCCGACGCGTCCGCCACCAAGGTGTACGGCACCGAGCTCGCCCTCGAGGTCTACCGGCTGCTGCTCGAGGTCGTCGGCCAGGCGGGCTACCTGGTCGAGGGTTCCCCGGGTGCGGTCCTGCGCGGTCGCCTCGAGCACCAGGCCCGCGGGCCAGACCATCTTCACGTTCGGGGGCGGGACGAACGAGATCCAGCGCGACATCGTCGCCATGATCGGTCTGGGCATGCCGCGCGCCGCGCTGAGGGGGACGTCACCGGACTCACCGTTCGAGCGCGGCGGCCCGCAGGGTCAGGTAGTCACGCTCACGCAGGTTGTCGGTGCCGGCGGCCGCAGTGACGTACTCCGCCCGCGCCGCCGCGGTGTCACCCTGCTGCTCGAGGAGATGGGCCCGCACGGCGTGGACCCGGTGCGAGCGCGCCAGCGCGCCGGAGGCGGCCAGCTCGTCGACGAGCGCCAGCCCGGCGTCGGGTCCGTGCACCATGGCCACGGCGACCGCCCGGTTCAACCGCACCACCGGGTTGTCGGTCATGCGCTCGAGCACCGTGTACAGCGAGAGGATCCGCTCCCAGTCGGTGTCCTCGTAGCGGGGCGCCGCATCGTGCAGCGCGGCCACGGCCGCCTGCACGGAGTACTCGCCCAGCGGTCCGTGCTCCAGCGCGGCGGCGGCCAGCGCGGTTCCCTCCGCGATGAGCGCGCGGTCCCAGCGTGCGCGGTCCTGGTCGGCCAGCGCGACGAGGGCGCCGTCGGCCGCCGTGCGCGTCGGACGGCGCGCCTCGGTCAGCAGCATCAGCGCCAGGAGCGCGGTCGGCTCGGGCTCGTCGGGGAGCAGCTCGTGGAGCAGCCGGCCGAGCCGGATGGCTTCGGCGGCGAGGTCGAGGCGCGTCAGGTCCGGCCCCCCGCTCGACGCGTAGCCCTCGTTGAAGACGAGGTAGACGACACGGAGCACGAGCGAGAGGCGCTGCGCCCTGGCCGCGTCGTCGGGGAGGGCGAACGATCCGCCGCCGTCGGCCAGCGTGCGCTTGGCGCGGCTGATGCGCTGCGCCATCGTCGCCTCGGGGACGAGGAAGGCGGCCGCGATCTCCCGCGTGGTCAGCCCGCCGAGGGCGCGCAGCGTGAGCGCCACGGCCGACGACGGCGTCAGCGCGGGGTGGCAGCACATGAAGAAGAGGACCAGGGTGTCGTCGTGTCCCGTGGCCGGATCGGGTGCCTCCTTGGACCACGACGCAGCGACGTCCTCCCGTCGTCGTCGCGCCTCGTCGCTGCGGTACTGATCGGTCATGCGGCGCGAGGCCACGCGCACCAGCCAGCCGAGCGGGCGGTCGGGCACGCCATCTGCGGGCCACGACGCCGGCAGCGGCCACCAGTGCCTCCTGCACGGCGTCCTCGGCGTCGGCGAAGTGTCCGTAGCGACGGACCACGGCGCCGAGGGCCCTGCGGGGCGAGCTCGACGCAGCAGACCCTCGACGCCGGTGTGGTCGGTCACACCTCGGGGTCGGGGGCGCTCATGACCTGGCGCACCTCGATGCGCTGGCGGATGGGTGCCCCGCCCTGGCCCGGCGCGGCCGAGATCTCCGCCGCGATCTCCACGGCCCGCTCCGGCGTGTCGACCTCGACGATGCGGTAGCCGGCCAGGAGCTCCTTGGACTCCGGGGAACGGGCCGTCGGTCACCAGGGGCGCCGAGGTGCCGTCGGACACCACGATGCGGGCCTGGTCCGGCCCCGCCAGACCCTGCGCGTCGATGAGCTCGCCCAGCTCCTCGAGCCGGCGGTTGAGGGTCAGCTGGAACTCGATGTGCGCCTGGACCTCCTCGGGGCTCCACTCGTCCATGGTGCGCAGTCGGCTTCCACACCCCCGTAGTTCTGCAACAGCATGAATCGCATGGCTCCATCCTTCCTTCTCCGGCGCCCGGGTGGCGCCGCTCGGAAGGGAGTCGGAGCTGCTGGAGCGTTCTCGACACGCCGGCCCGGAAATTCCTTGGAGTCGATCGGGCCGGCGCAGACGGAGGCGCCGTGTGCGCCCGGAAGGATGGGAGCTGTGGGGAAGGAAGAGGCTCAGTGCACGGCGACGGCGAGCGACGCCGTCACCTGCGCCGGCAGAGTGCCGCCCGGCATGAGGAGCGTGAGGTCGGCGGTGTCGCTGAACGTCCCGCCGCCCCCCTGGGGGGCGGCGAAGAACACCGAGACGGTGCCACCGACGCCGGCGCACGAGAGCGGGACCCTTCGCACGACGTCGTTGAGATTCCCCGCCACCATCGTGGGTGCGCGGGCCGATGCGCACAGGCGGGCGCGGGCGAGCTCCGCGGCGGACGCGCCGGCGACGCCCTGCAACGAGACACTGGCCCGCCAGCCGACGAGTGACCCGCGTGCATCCACCACGGTCACGGGCGAAAGCTGGCCGCGGTAGAAGGACAGTCCGCGGTCGAAGCCGCGCAGCTGCGACAGGTCCATGGTCTCGGTCACGGGGGTGATGGTCAAGGGACCGGGCAGTATGGACACCGCGATGGTCTGTTCGACCGAGCCCGCGGATGCGCCCGCTCCGCCGGACACGGCCGGGACGTCCACGACCGCTGCGGCTTGGGGCGCCGGGGTCGGCAGCGAGGTGGGAGTGTCGCCACCCGAAGCGTCGGGTCCTGTCGTGGTGACGGACACGAACACCGGAGCTGCCGACGCGGTCGTGGCGGCGTTGGCCACCCAGCCCGCGCCGGCGAGCAACGGGAGCCACACGGCGACACTGGCGGCGATCGCGCGACCGGCGGCGACGAGGCGCGAGGCGGACGTCTCGGTCGTCGGCACACCGTTGTGTCGCCCGGTTGACCGAAGCAGTTGACCCGCGTGCGCCAGGTCTCTTGACGGGAGTTGTGCCGGGTGCCCGACTTGTGGGGGAATTGTGCATCGGAACCATCACGAGGAAGGACGCACCATGCTGCTGAAGGGACTGAACCACGTCGCCGTGCTCACCCACGACGCCTCCCGCCTGAACGACTTCTACCGGGAGGTCTTCGACGCGGAGATCCTCCGCGACGGCTCCGAGTTCCCCGAGGGCAAGGGCCCCCGGCTCTCCATCATCAAGATCGGCGACTGGGCCGAGCTGAACGTGTTCCAGGTGGAAGGGAACACCGAGGCCGACCGCCAGACGCCGATGTTCGGGCGCGGCCGCCTCGACCACCTGGCACTGCAGGCGGCATCCGTCGAGGCCTTCGAGACGATCCGCGAGCGACTGATGGCCCGTGGCGCGGCGGACGACTTCGTCACCGACTTCGGCCCGATGCTCAGCATCTTCTTCCGGGATCCCGACGGCCTCGAGTCCGAGGTCTGCGTCGAGAATCCCGATGCGGTCCCCGGTACCCACAACCCACCGGGGACCAGGGCCGCCCGCTACTCCTGACTGGGGTCCCACTCCGTCGCGTCCGGCGCGCCAACCTGGACGCGTCCACCACGCTCTGACCTGGGGTGCTTGTCCGGGGGTCGTCGACCTGGAAAGCTCACACCTTTTGCCGAGCAGCAGAGGAGGCCAATGACGGTTGCACGACGCGCGGCATGCATGGTGATCGTGACGGCGGCATCGTTGCTGCCGCTGGTGCATTCCGACTCGGCCGGCGCGGCGATCGTCCCGCCGCAGTACCCGCTCGTCGAACGTCGTCCCCCCGCCCGGGTACAGCGGGCCGTGTGGGAGTGTCGCGCAGCCCAACCCGTCCTGCCCGGCCGGTCTCGTCACGATCGACGGCGATCGCGAGGCCGAGGGCGTGAGCCCCATGAGCCTGCCGACGAACTTCTCGTCGTTGACGCCGCAGCAGCAGATCTTCGTCGTGACCAATCTCGAGCGTGTCGACCGGGGGCTCCCTCCCGTCACGGGGCTCGCCGCGCCTCTGGACGCGCTGGCACAGGCCGGGGCGGCGGCCGGCCGGGACCCGAGCTTCCCGCCCTACGCGAACGGCGGCGGCGCCACCTACTCCTCGTCATCGTCGATCTTCGAGTCAATGATCCTGTGGATGTACCAGGACGGGTGGCCCGGTGTGAACTCGGGGTGTTCCGCACCGGGTGCACCGCTGTGCTGGGCCCACCGCGACATCGCGCTCGGCAGCTACGCCGCGCCGCTGCTCATGGGAGCCGGGTGGAACCCGGGGACGGTGCAGCTCCTCGTGGGGGGCGACACCGTGGACGCCCCGTACTACACCTGGTCGAACGTGACGCCGAACCTCCCGGTCGGCGTCTCCGCACCGCCGGTACCGGCGCTCGCCGGGGACCGGGAACCTGTCATCGGTCCAACTGTGGGCCTCGGGCGAGGCCATGAACGTCTCCGTGTCCCTGAGCGGCGGTCAGGGCGTGTTCCAGCTTCAGTCGGGCGGCTGCAATCTCGCGGCGGGCAGCTCGTGCAACGTCCCCGTCCTCTTCACGCCGCCATCGGTCGGCACCTTCAGCGCGACCTTGGTCGTGCACGGTCCGAACGGCACGCAGAACGTCCCGCTCGCGGTGTCTCGAGCCACGGCTACCGCCTCGTCGCGTCGGACGGCGGCATCTTCAGCTTCGGCGACGCCGGGTTCTACGGCTCGACCGGCTCGCTCCACCTGAACCGGCCGATCGTCGGGCATGGCGAAGACCCATGACGGGAAGGGCTACTGGCTGGTGGCCGCCGACGGCGGCATCTTCAACTACGGGGACGCCGCCTTCCACGGCTCCATGGGTGGTCATCCGCTCAACGCGCCCATCGTGGGCATGGCCCCGACGCCGGACGGCAACGGCTACTGGGAGGTCGCCACCGACGGCGGCATCTTCGGCTTCGGCGACGCCGCGTTCTACGGCTCCCGGGGCGGGCAGCCGCTCAACGAGCCCATCGTGGGTATGGCTCCGAGCACGTCGGGCCGCGGCTATTGGCTGGTGGCCTCCGACGGCGGGATCTTCACCTACGGCGACGCGACGTTCCACGGCTCGGCCGGCTCGCTGCCGCTCAACGCGCCCATCGTCTCCATGGCCTCGACGTCCGACGGGGGCGGCTACTGGATGGTGGCGACCGACGGGGGCATCTTCGACTACGGCGACGCAGGCTTCTTCGGCTCTACCGGCGGCCAGCCGCTGAACCGGCCCATCGTCGGCATGGCGGCCACGTCCGACGGGGGCGGGTACTGGCTGGTGGCGTCCGACGGCGGCATCTTCAACTACGGGGACGCCGCCTTTTTCGGCTCCATGGGGGGCCAGCCGCTCAACCAACCGGTGGTGGGCGTCGCCTCGTCGGCCTGAGGTCGGGCCGGTCGCTCGGTGGCCGGGCGCGTCCGGCTCGCCAATCTGCAACGCCCGTGACTTTGGCGAGGATTCGGACCGTTCGGACCAGTCTGCCGCCACGACCTGCGGCGGGACCCCCGTTCGGGCCTGCGTCCTTCCGTATTCCCTGGTCATGGGCACACGACTCCGTGCGTTTGCAGGGAAAGGCAGGCCGATACCAAAGCCCGAGGGCGTGCGGGTGCGCTCACCGGTCGACCCTCTCAGGCCTCAACCTCTATTTTCTCAGTCCAATCTCATGTAAATTTCAGGCGGGCAGGCCCATGGGGGTGGGGGCCGGGATCCCCGGGGTCTCTATCCGACCCCCTCCCCGCCCGGCCCCCACCTTTCCATCGGGTCGAGGCGGCCTTCCGCCCTCCTCATCGACGTTTCGTGCGATGCGGAACCCTCAGGTGGCGACGAGCCCCCGTCCGGTGATCAGCGGGAGGTCGAGCGCGGTGACGAGCCCGGGTGCGGCGCCGATCACGGCGGGTACCGCGTTGACGAGGCGCATGGCGGTCGCCTTGAGCCCGGCCGTGTTGTGGTCGCCGTCGCTGCCCATCAGCTGGAGGTCGAGCGTGTAGTCGGGCTCGCCGCTGATCTGGACCCGGTAGCAGCCCTGCCCGGCCGGCTGGGGCCATGCTGCGCCCGAGGTCGTCGCGTAGGCGGGTGACGTGCTCGAGCACGACGACGGCCCGGTCACCGACCATGCCGCTCACCTCGAAGTGCAGCGCCGCGGCGGTGCCGGCCTTGATAGTGCCGGCATCGATCTCGAAGTCCTCCGGCGCAGCCTCGCGCTCGTACCATTCGGTCACGCCGGTCAAGGTCACACCGAGACCCGCGGCGATCTGCCGCACGACGCTGCCCCAGGCCATCGTCAGGACGCCCGGCATCAGAAGCATGGGGACGTCGTGGAGGTCGCGGCCGAACCCCATGATGTCGAAGAGCACCATCGGCTGGTTGTACGTGTTGTAGTTGAGCACCTCGGAACAGCGGACCTCCTCGATCCGCTCCGAGATGCCCGAGAGCACCAGGGGCAGGGCGTCGTTGGCGAACCCGGGGTCGACGCCGTTGACGAAGAGGGACACGCCGGCCTGTGTGGCCGCGGCGATCGAGAGGGGTGGCCATGGCGTCGTCCGGCTCGGGGTACTGGAGGAACACCGGTCCCGACGACACCACGTTGATGCCGGCGGACAGGAAGCGTTCGAGGTCGGCCACTGCCTCACCGAGGCGGTCGTCCGCCATAGCGGTGTGCACGATGCAATCCGGCCGCGAGGGCGAGCAGGGCGTCGACGTCGCTCGTGCCGGTGACGCCGAGGCTCCGTCCGAGGCCGGCCAGCTCGCCGGCATCTCGGCCGACCTTCTCGGGGTTGGACACGAAGAGGCCGACCAGTTCGAGGTCCGGATGGGCATCGATGCCGGCCAGCGTGTGGCGTCCGACGTTGCCGGTCGCCCACTGCACGACGCGGTATGGCATGACGGCAGCTCCTTAGAGGTCGGGAATGGGGAACTCGAGATTCGGAGACTGCAGCCCGCCGTCGACCTCGATGACCTTGCCGGTGACGTAGGAGCCGGCGGGGGAGGCCAGGTAGAGGATCGTCGCCGCGATGTCGTCCACCTGGCCGAGGCGACGCAGCGGGGTGGCGTCCTCCATGGCGGTCCGCAGCTCGTCGGAGGACATCACGATGTCGAGCGCGGAGGTGGCGGTCGAGCCCACGCCGATCGCGTTCACCCTGATGCGCGGCGCGAGGTCGCGCGAGGCGAGGCGGGTGTACTGCTCGAGGGCGCCCTTGACGGTGCCGTAGGCGAGGTACCCGCGGCCCGCCACGTGCCCCATCACCGAGGAGATGCTGACGATGGCGCCCCCGGGATGGTCGCCCTCGAGCATGCGCGGCACCGCCGCCCGTACGAGGGCGTGCCCGGCCGACACGTTGAAGCGGAAGGCCTCTTCGAGGAAGCGGGGTGAGGTGTCGAGGAGGGGGCGCGGCATGGTCCCGCCCATGTTGTTCACGACGATGTCGAGACGGCCGAACTCGCTGAACGCCGTCTCGGCCAGAGAGGCCATGAGGTCGAAATCGGTGAGGTCGCCGGGCACGACGACGGCGCGCCGCCCGGCCGCCTCCACCTGCTTGGCGACCTCGCGCAGCTGGTCTTCGGTCCGGGCGGCAAGGACGACGTCCGCTCCGGCCTGGGCCAGGGCGACGGCGGCGCCGGCGCCGATGCCGCGCCCGCTGGCGGTGACGACAGCCACCTGGTCGGTGACGAGGAATCGATCGAGGATCATCCGAGGAACTTAGTTGGCCCGATCGGCTCGGGCCGGATGTCGGTGCGCGCGATCAGGCGGGCTGCGTCCCGGCTCCCTCGGCGGGTGCCGTGGGGTTCGTCGGCTCTTCTCGGCGTCCGATGCGGTCGAGCACCCCGGGGTCCTCGTCCAGGATCGGGAAGGGCTTGGGCAGGACCTCGCCCTTGACGTCGTCGGGCAGGCTGAGGTCGCCGCCCGTGTGCCCGACGCTGAAGACGCGCTCGGGCCGGGCGCTCCCCACCATCGAGATGCTCCACCGCCACAGCGCCGTCAGCCGGTGGCCGAAACCGTTGAGGAAGGCGACATGGACGAAGAGCCACACCACCCAGCCGGGGAAGCCGCTGAGACGGAGCCCGCGGACGCTCACGATGGCCTTGAATCGGCCGATGGCGGCGGCACTGCCGAGGTCGCGGTACTTGAATTGTACTCCTTCGCGCCCCTTCAGCCGCCGCTTTATCGTGTTGGCCGCGTGCAGGCCGCCCTGCATGGCCACCTCGCAGACGCCGGGCAGGTTGTCGATGCTCGCCATGTCGCCGACGGCGAACACCTCGGAATGGCCGGGCAGGGTCAGGTCTGGGAGCACGGCGATGCGTCCGGCGCGGTCGGTCTCGGCCCCGGTGGCGTCGGCCAGTATGCGGGCGAGTGGTGACGCCTGGACGCCCGCCGCCCAAATGGTGGTCCCACATTCGAAGCGCCCCTTCTCCCCATCCGCGCTCTCGGTGTCCACCCCGAGCGCGTCGACGCCCACGACGCGGAGGCCCATGCGCAGCTCCACGCCCATCTTCGTCAATTCCTTGGCGGCCCGGTCGCAGAGGCGATCCCCGAAGTTGGCCAGCGGCTCCTTGCCGCCGTCGATCAGGATGACCCGGACGGCGGTGGGATCGATGTGCCGGAAGTCGCGGGTCAGGCTCCGGCACGCAAGCTCGCGGATCTGGCCTGCCAACTCCACGCCGGTCGGCCCGGCCCCGACGATCGCAAAGGTCATGAAGAAGCGCTGTTGGGCCGGGTCCGTCCGCGTTTCGGCGATTTCGAGGGCGCCCAGTACCCGGCGTCGCAGCTCCATGGCATCGTCGATCGTCTTCATCCCCGGAGCGACCAGCGCGTACTCGTCGTGACCGAAGTACGACTGGCCGGCACCCGCTGCGACGATCAGGCTGTCATAGGGGTAGTCCTCGTCCTCGCCCGGGAGGGACGCCGTGTGCACGACCCGTGTGTCCAGGTCGAACCCCGTCACCTTGGCCAGGACGACACTCACGTTCTTGCGACGGCGCATCATGTGCCGCAGCACGTACGAGATCTCACCCGCCGACATGATGCCGGTCGCCACCTGGTACAGGAGGGGCTGGAACAGGTGGTGGTTCCGTTGGTCGATGAGCGTGACCTCGACGTCGGCGCGGGAGAGCAGGCGGGTGGCGGGCAGGCCACCGAAGCCGCCTCCCACAACCACCACACGGTGACGAGGCGTCGCGCTCACGAGGCTCGTCCGCTCAGGGAGTCGGGATGTTCCGCTCGGCCTCAATGAGGCGGCCGACGGCGTCGATCAGGGCCAGGTGGGTGAAGGCCTGGGGGAAGTTGCCGAGGTGCTCGCCGGTGGCAGCGTCGATCTCCTCGGCGTAGAGCTGGAGCGGGCCGGCGAAGGCCAACAGCTTCTTGCACAGGTCGCGGGCACGTTCGTGCTCTCCGATCATGGCCAGCGCGGTGACGAGCCAGAAGGAGCAGATGGTGAACGTGCCCTCCTTGCCTTCGAATCCCGTGTCGGTGGTGTCGACCTTGTAGCGAAGGACCAGCCCGTCCTCGGTGAGTTCGTCGGCGATTGCGAGCACAGTGGCACGCACCCGCTCGTCGTCGGGCGGCAGGAAGTCGAGGATCGGAATCAGGAGGAGCGATGCGTCGAGCTCCTCGTTGCCGTAGTGCTGGCGGAACCGGCCGCGGGAGTCGACGCCCTGGTCGAGGATCTCGGCCTTGAGCTCGTCCGCCGCCTTGCGCCACTGCTCGGCCCGGTCCTCGTCGTGGCGGGTCCGGGCCATGTCGGCACCGCGGTCCATGGCCACCCAGCACAGGACCTTGGAGGCCGTGAAGTGCTCGGGGTCGCCCCGGATCTCCCAGATTCCCTGGTCCGGGTCGCCGGCGTGCGCGATGGCGGAGTCGACCAGCTTGGACAGCCCCTCCCAGACCGGCTTGACGATCTGCGCCGCGCCCTGGCGGAGATGGATGTCGACGGCGTCGATGATCATGCCCCACACGTCGTTCTGGTGCTGGTCCCAGGCGCCGTTGCCCACCCGCACCGGTTGTGAGTTCCGCCAGCCCGACAGGTGGTCGAGGGTGGTCTCCGTCAGGTCCCTGCGGCCGTCGATGCCGTACATGATCTGCAATTCCCAGTCCTGCCCCTGCCCGGCCAGCGCCTCGAGCACGAAGGCGAAGTACTCGAGCGCCTCCCAGTCGAACCCGAGCCGGTAGAGCGAGCGCAACATGAAGGAGGAGTCGCGGATCCAGGTGTAGCGGTAGTCCCAGTTACGCGCCCCGCCGGGCGTCTCGGGCAAAGAGGTGGTCGCCGCCGCCATGACGGCACCCGTCGGCGCGTAGCTGAGCCCCTTGAGAGTCAGGGCGCTGCGCTCCAAATGACTGCGCCAGGGGTGGTCGGGGAATGTGCCGTTGGACAGCCAGTCCCGCCAGTAGGCGACCGTGGAGTCGAGCTGGGCCTGCGCTTCGTCGAGGTCGGCGGGCGGATGGCCGCCCCAGGACACGGAGGCGAAAGCCGACTCCCCCTTGCCGAGGGTCGAGCGACCGTAGCAGCGGGCCCCGACGGCGCCGAGACGGACGGTGGACGAGACGGTGACCACGGGGTCACCCGCGGGCGGCTTCACGGTCATGGTCCCGTAGCCGTCTCCGTCGTAGTCCCACATGCCGGTCTGCACCCCGTACTCGAAGACGGGCACGACGTTGGCCACGACCTCCACGTGCCCCTCGATGCACTTGGCCAGCCGCAGCAGTGTCCCCGTGCGCGGCGGCATCACCCGGAGACCGGCGATAGTCGGGTCGGCGCGTCCCGTCGGTCACGGGCTCAATGACGAGCAGGTCCTGCACCACCAGCCAACCCGTCGGGGTGTGCCACGTCGTCTCGAGCACCATGGTTCCGGGGACATAGCGCCGGTTATGGGGTACCTGGGTGCCCATGGGCCCGAACCGGAAACTCCCGGCCGTGCGGTCGAGAAGGGCGCCGAACAGGCTGGGGGAGTCCGGCCGGGGCAAGCACAACCACTCCACTGCGCCGTTCGGGGCCACGAGACAGTTGTTCACGCAGTCCGAGATGAAGCCGTAGTCGGCGATCGGGGGAAAGGTCTCGTCCTGAGGCGCGGCGGGGCTGTCGGTCACCCTCGCGATCGTAGGGAACCGGGGCGCACCTCCGATAGGGCCAATCGTCCTCGGCCGGTGGCACCTGGGTGAATGGAGGTCCGCTGTGTGACGATCGGGTGAACGCGGCGGCCGGTCCCCGGCGCCGACGCTTTCGATCACCCTGGCCCGGCTGGCTCGATAGGGTCCGCACATCGCTCGAGATCCGCGATCGGGCGGAAAGCGGAATGGAGGAAGCCATGGCAGAGGACCTCGAGGGCAAGGTTGCCATCGTCACCGGAGGCAACTCCGGCATCGGCAAGGCCGTGGTGCTGGCCCTCGCCGCGAAGGGTGCGAGGGTCGTGATCGACTATGTGGCCGACGAGCAGGCCACCGAGGACCTCGAGCGCCAGATCGCCGGGTTGGGAGAGATGGCCGTCGGGGTCGAGGCAGACGTCTCCAAGGTCGAGGATCTCCAGCGAATGATCGACACCGCCGTCTCGACCTACGGACGGCTCGACGTCATGGTCAACAACGCGGGGATCGAGACGCGTACTTCGGTGCTCGACACGACCGAGGCGCAATTCGAAAAGGTGATGGCGGTCAACCTGAAGAGCGCCTTCTTCGGGACGCAGCTCGCGGCCAAGCAGATGATCACGCAGGGCGGCGGCGGCCGCATCATCAACATGACCTCCGTCCACGAGGACTGGCCGATGCCCGGCAACACCCCCTATTGCCTCTCCAAGGGCGGCATGCGCATGCTGACGAGGACGGCCGGCGTCGAACTGGCCCCCCACAACGTCCTCGTGATCGGGGTCGGGCCGGGGGCGGTGAACACGCCGATCAACGCGCAGACCGTCAACGACCCTGCCGCGCTGGCGAAGCTCGACAGCGCGATCCCGATCAGCCGGCTGGCCGAGCCGGAGGAGATCGCCTCCGTCGTCGCCTTCCTGGCCGGTGACGGTGCCAGCTACATCACGGCGACGACCATCTTCGCCGACGGAGGGATCATGCAGAGCAGCCCCGGGCTCTGATCGATCGGCCCAAACGGCGTCCACTGGCGTCCCCATCAGGTCTCCGCCGTCACCTCCGCCGCCGATGTCGCCGCGTCGGCATCACCCACTCTTGGCACCGAGAGTCGCTTCTTGAAGATGTGGTAGCCCCAGGCCTGGTACACCAAGACGATCGGGAAGAAGATCACGGCGACGACCGTCATGACCTTCAGGGTGTAGGGCGGGCTGGCCGTGTTGTTGACCGTCAGGTTGTAGGCCGTGTTGGTGGTCGAGATCATCACCCGCGGGAACAGCTCCCAGAAGAGGGAGCCCACGGTGCCGCCGATGCCGACGGCGGCTGCGACGAAGGCCCAGCCCTCCGCCTTGGCCGAGGCGAGCCAGGCTGCCGCGATCACCGCCATGAGCGCGAGGGCCTCAATGGGCTCGGGGACGAATCCGGTGCTCAGGCCGACGTGGATCCACGTCATGAAGCCGAAGGTCACGACGACCGAGGCGACGCCGATGGCCGTCGCCGCCCGCTGGGCCCGTTCGTGCAGCTCGCCCGTCGTCTTCAATGTCAGGTAGGTGGCACCCATGAAGAGGGAGAGCACCATCAAGGTGACCCCTGTCCACAGGCCGAAGGGTGTGAGGAGGCCCCAGAAGCTGCCGGTGTACTGGTGGGCGCTGTTGATGGGCAGGCCGTGCAGCAGGTCACCCAGCGCGACGCCGGCCAACAGCGGGATCAGGGCGCTCCCGATGGTGAGTCCCCAACGCCAGGTCGAGCGCCAACGGGGGTCGTCGAACTTCCGCTGGTACTCGAAGGAGAGTCCACGCACCATCAGCGCCAGCAGCAGCACGACGAGGGCCAGGTAGAAGGTCGAGAACATGGTGGCGTACCAGCCGGGGAAGGCGGCGAAGATCACCGCGCCGGCCACGATCAGCCAGACCTCGTTGCCGTCCCACACGGGCCCGATCGTGTTGACCAGCACGCGTCGCTCCGTGTCGTTGCGTCCGAGGAACGAATGCAGCATGCCGACGCCGAAGTCGAACCCTTCGAGGACGAAGAAGCCGACCCAGAACAGCACGTCGACGATGAACCAGAGATCTCCGAGTGTCATGGGGGGCTCCTAGTAGACGAGGGCCGAGTCGTCCGATGAGGACGAGCCGTGGCCGGTGGGCGGGGTGCCGGCGTCACCGCCGGGTGATGTCAGCTTGGCGAGTGGGTCGTGGCCGAGCTCGCGGCGGCCGTAGCGGAGCATGAGCCACGCATCGGCCACGCCGAGCACCGCGAAGACCAGGACGAAGATCACGATGGAGATCCAGATGTCTGTGGCCGACACCGACGGGGACACCCCGTTGGCCGTCTTCATGAGACCCTGGACGATCCAGGGCTGGCGCCCGTTCTCGGTCAGCAGCCACCCGGCCGTGTTGATGAGGAAGGGCAGGAGCACCGCCCAGGGCGCTATTCGGAGGAACCATTTCGCACTGTCCAACCGGCGCCGGTAGAGGAGCCATGCCCCCCACGCAGCGAGGATGAAGACCACGGTGGCCAGGTAGGCCATCACCCGCATCGACCAGTACTGAATGAAGACGTTCGGCACGTAGTTCCCGGGCCCGTACTCCTTTTGGTACTGGGCGTTGAGGTTGTTCAGCCCCTGCACCGTGCCGTCCACGTGGTTCGTGGCGAGAATCGACAACAGATCCGGGATGTTGATGATCTGGGTCGGCGTCTGGTCGTTGTTCCCGCCGCCGATCTGGATGACGGAGAACGAGCAGTGGCTCGGGCATGTGTTCCACAGAGCCTCGGCCGCGGCGATCTTCATCGGCTGGTAGGTCTCCTCGACAACGCCGAGCTCGCTCCCCACGAACAGGGCCAGGACCGTGGCCGGCAAGAGCACGGCGAGCGAGATGACGGCGGCACGCCGGAAGGCCTCGACCTGATGCTGCTTGCGCATGTGCCAGGCGGAGACACCGAGCATGAGCACGCTGCCGGTCACCAGAGAGGCCAGCACCACGTGGGTGTAGCCCCACAGGAACACGGGGTTGGTGAAGAGGGCGAATATGTTGGTCAGTTGCGGTTGTCCGGTCTGGTGGTTGATCGTGTAGCCGACGGGGTGCTGCATCCACGAGTTGGCCGCCATGATGAATGCCGCCGACAGCATCGTCCCGGCCGCCACCAGCCAGATCGTCGCCAGGTGTGCCTTCTTGGACAACCGGTTCCAACCGAAGATCCAGATGCCCAGGAAGGTCGACTCCAGGAAGAATGCGACGAGGCCTTCCATCGCCAGCGGCCCACCGAAGACGTTGCCCACGAGGCGGGAGTAGGCGGACCAGTTCATGCCGAATTCGAACTCCTGAATCAACCCGGTCACCACGCCGATGGCCACATTGATCAGCAGCAGCGTGCCGAAGAAGCGGGCGAGTTTGCGGTACGTCTCGTCCCCGTTGCGGTACCACGCGGTCTGCAGCAGTGCCACGAGGAACGCCAACCCGATCGTCACGGGGACGAAGAGGAAGTGGTAGATGCTCGTGATGGCGAACTGCCAGCGGGCGAGATCGAGGTTCACGGTTGGTCGCTCCCTTCGGTCAGAGTCGCCTGTGACCCGGCCGTGGAGGCCGGGAAGAGGACGGCTCGTCGAGGACTGGTCGATCGTTCAAGCGCTCCTCCCACCACAGGCTGGCGTAGCGGCCGCCGGCAGTGAGGAGATGTGTGTGGGTGCCCCGTTCGATGATCTGCCCCGCGTCGAGCACGACGATCTCGTCCACCTGCTCGAGTCCGATGAGGCGGTGGGAGATGAACAGTGTCGAGCGACCCTCGGTGAGGGCGAGCAGGTCGGTGGTCAGGGCGTCGGCTGCGGCGGGATCGAGGTGCTCCGCCGGCTCGTCGAGCACGAGGATCGGGAAGTCGGCCAACAGCGCCCGGCCGACCGCCACGCGCTGGCGCTGGCCTCCCGAGAGTCGTGCGCCCTCCGCCCCGACGTCCGTCGCCAGCCCCCGTGGGAGGCCCGCGAGCCAGTCGCCCAGGCCGACCCGTCCGAGCACCCCGGTGAGTTCGGCGTCGGTGGCCTCGCGCCGGCCGACGCGGAGGTTCTCGGCCAGGGTGGTGTCGAAGAGGTGGGCGCGCTGCTCGACCAGTCCCACGACCTGACGGAGGTCGTCGGCCGCCAAACGCTCGAGGGGAGTGCCGTCCAGAGCGGCCTCCCCGGCGTCGGCGGGAAGGAACCGGACGAGCACGTCTGCGAGCGTCGACTTCCCGGCTCCGCTGGGCCCGACCACGGCCACGCGGCGGCCCGGTCGCAGATGGAGGTCGATGCCGCGCAAGGCTGCACGTCCGGCGCCGGGGTAGGTCGCCCACACGTCACGCAGCGTCAGGGTGTGCGGACCGTTCTCGATGCAAGCCGGTGTCTCAGGGTCGACGACGGCAGGACGTGCGTCGATGGTCGCGAAGACGCGCCCGGCTGCCACCCGCGAGCGCTGGAGGGCCTGCGTGGCCGCCGGAAGCGGAGCGACGAGCTCGAAGGCCGCGAGCGGCACCAGGGCCAGCGTGGCCAGGAGCGCGCCGTTGAGCGAACCTGCGTGCGTGGCGTGCACTCCGAAGGTCAGTGCACCCCAGCTGGCGAGGCCGGCGAGGGCGGTGGTGAGGCCGAGCCCGATGCCGGTCGTGCCCGCACCGCGACGTGCGATGGAGCGTAGGGCGCCGTCGGAGACCTCGATGCGTGCCAACTGGTTGTCGGTGGCGCCCATCACGACGAGCTCGGGTGCGCCCTCGATCAGGTCGACCACATCGGCGTTGAGCTCGCCGCGCACGACCGCCTGCCTCGAATTCGGCTCGCCGGGCCAGGCGTCCCGTCAGCCATGGCACCGCCGTGGCTGACGCGGCCAAGGCGAGCAGGAGGACAAGGCCGGCCTGCGGCAGGAACCACCAGAGAGCGGCGACGGTGACGGTTCCGACCAGCGCAGCCGCCACGAAGGGCTGGATCACCCGGAGCACGACGTCCTGCAAGGAGTCGACGTCGTCGACGACGCGGGCCACGAGGTCGCCGCGCCGGAAGCCGGGTAAACCGGTTGGGGCCAGGGCTTCGAGACGCTCGTAGACGCGCACGCGCAGGTCGGCCAGGGAGCGCAGGGCGGCATCGTGGCCGACGAGCCGCTCTCCGTAGCGGAGGAATCCACGCGACAGACCGAAGAACTGGACCCCGACGATGGCCAGTGTCAGCGACGCCTCCGACGGGTGTTGGGCGGCACGTGAGATCAGCCACGCGGAGGTCCCCATGAGTGCGATCGAGGCCGCGATGGCGCCGGCTCCCAGCAGCGAGGCCTGGGCCAACCTGCGGCGGGCGGGATACGCGAGGCCGAGCGTTCGTGCGAGACTGGCGGCGCGGTCGCTCACGTCGTCACCAGTGGAGCCGGGAGCTCGACGACGCGGTCGGCCAATGCCGCCAGTGCCGGGCGGTGCGCAACGATGAGCGCCGTGCGGCCCGTGACGAGCCGGCGGACTGCCGTCAACACGTCCGCTTCGGTCTCGTAGTCGAGGCCGGCGGTCGGCTCGTCGAGGAGGAGGAGTGGCGCGTCGCGCACGAAGGCCCGCGCCAGAGCGAGGCGTTGCCGTTCGCCGGCCGAGAGGCCGGCGCCTCCTTCACCGAGGAGTGTGTCGGCCCCGTGGGGCAGCCGCCGGACGACCTCGGTCAGACCCGCCGCATCGAGTGCGTCCGTGACAGTCGTGGTCGGAGGCGTCCGGTCGCCCGAGCCGGACGTTCTCGGCGACGGAACGTGCGAAGAGGTGTGGCCGCTGCGGCACCCATCCGATGTGTCGGCGCCAGTCGGCGAGGTCCACTTCGGCGAGGTCGACGCCGCCGAGTATCACCGTCCCGGCATCGGGGCGCAGGAGTCCGAGGACGACCGCCAGCAGCGTCGACTTGCCACACCCGCTGGGACCGGTCAGGGCCACGGTCTCTCCCCGCTCCAGGAGGAAGTCCATCTCGTGGAGGGCGGGCGCCCCGCGTTCGGGGTAGGTGACGTCCAGCCCGGCGATCCGGATCCCGACGCTGGCCGGGCGGGTGAACCCTCCCACCGGGCCCGCCCCGGGGTCGTCGAGCAGCTCGAAGATCTCCTCGGCCGCCTTCATGCCGTCGGCACTGGCGTGGTAGTTGGCGCCGAGCGCCCGCAGGGGCAGGTAGGCCTCCGGCGCGAGCACCAGCACGAACAGCGCATCTTCGAAGGTCATGTGCCCACCGAGCAGCCGCAGGCCGACGGCGACCGCGACGAGCGCGACCGACACCGTGGCGAGCAGTTCGAGGATCAACGACGACAGGAAGGTCAAGCGCAGCGTGGCCATCGTGGCCGAGCGGTACCGATCGGTGACCGCCGCGATCGACCGGGCCTGGGCCTTGGCACGACCGAAGACCTTGAGCGTGGGCAGTCCCGCCACGATGTCGAGGAAGTGCCCGGCCAGCTTCTGGAGCGACCGCATGCGGGCGGCGGTGCGGTCCTTCGTGGCGGCGCCGACCAGCGCCATGAAGAGAGGGATCAGGGGAAGGCTGACCGCGATGAGGACGGCGCTGACCCAGTCCGCTCCCGCCACGACGCCGATGATCGTGACGGGCACGATGACCGCCAGGAACAGCTGGGGCAGGTAGCGCGAGAAGTAGCCGTCGAGTGCGTCGACCCCGGTGGTCAGGAGCACGCTGAGCTGACCCGCGCTGCGGCCGTCGAGGCCCTGTGGGCCGAGCGCGGCGACCCGGGTTCGTCGCGGCGAGTCGCAGCTCGGACTTGGCCGATGCCGACGCCCGGTGTGCCGCACGCTCGGTGGCCCAGGCCAGGGTGGCGCGACCCGCCACCACCGCGAGCAGGACCACCAGGGGAGCGCGCAACGAGGCGGCGGAGCGGTGGTCCACGAAGGCCCCCGCGACGATCGTGGCGATCAGGAAGGCCTGGGCGACCACCAGCAGCGCAGTGGCACCGCCCACCGCGACGGCCAGAACGACGAAGCGCCGGGTGGTCTTGGCGTAGCGGAGCAACCGGGGGTCGAGGGCGCCACGGCGATCCCGACCCCGCCCCGGGGAGGCATCTCGTTCTGTCGCCTGCGCCGCTACGTCCAACGTGCCCCTTCGCTTCGTCGTGTCTCCGCGTCCCTGCCCGTGCCCGCGAGCACTCCTGGCGCACCGATCGCCAGCAGCCATTCTGGAGCGCGCCCAGGGGGTGAAACAGGGACCTAGGTCACATGATCTCCAGCTGGCCACTGGAGATTGGCCCCTCCTCGGTCCGTCGCTCCCGTCCGCTGCGCCGACCTTCCCGGTACGACTCGGCGAGCCCGGGCCCCGGCGTGCCGTCCTCTCGTCCGGTCGATCCGGCGCGGGACATAAGCTCGCCGCAGGGTGATGGCCGATCGCACGTACACGACCACGGTCGGGAGCCAGACGGTCGAGCTCCCGCTCGTGGCACTCTCCGACGAGCTGACCATCGCACTGCTCATCTGCGTGGACCTGGGTGTGGCGTTCGCGGAGACGGCGGGTCGCGAGCTCGCCGAACTGATGCGGCCTGCACGGCCCGAGATCGTCGTCTCGGTGGCGACGATGGGGATCCCGCTGGCCATCGAAGCGAGCCGGGCGCTCGGATTGGACGACTACGTCATCCTGCACAAGACGCCCAAGATCCATTTGGGCGAGACGTGGTCAGAGCCCGTGTACTCGATCACGACGGACAAGCCGCAGCGGTTGCGCATGGATCCGGCTCGAGTACCCGCCGTCCGCGGTCGGCGGGTGGCCATCGTCGACGATGTGATCTCGACCGGGGCCTCCCTGGCCTCGGCTCTCCGCCTCGTCCGCCGCATGGACGCGGAACCCGTCGTCATCGGGACCCTCATGACGGAGGGCGGCGGCTGGAAGCGCGCGTTGGGCGACGACGCAGCGCTGGTCCGCAGCCTCGGCGCGATGCCGTTGTTCCACCCCGACGGGTCCGGCGCCCTCGTGGAGGATTGGGACTGACCCTCCTCAGGCCGGCAGGAGGCCTTCTTCTTGCAGGAGTGCGTCCTGTGCGTCAGCCTCCTTGCGCACGCTGCGGACGGCGAGCACGAGATACACGAGTGCCGCCACCCCCATGCCGAGAAAGATGCTGAAGTCCCCGCCGTAGTGGGCGGCGTCCTGCGTGTGGTCGGTGATCTCGTTCATCCAGTGAGGCACGCGGAAGTAGTAGGTCGGATTCACATAGAGCGCCGAGATGGCGGCGTACATGCCGACCACCTGGGCGACAAGGGCCGGCCAGAAGACGCCGCCCTTACGCCAATAGAGCGAGTCTCGGCCCGTCTTCTGCAGCTCGCTCGGTACGTAGCGGTAGCGGCGAAGGGCCCAGTCGACCAGGAAGATCGCGCTCCAAGGAGCGATCCAGACGATGACCAGGTCGACGAAGTCCGAAAGGTAGCCCGTGAACGAGCCGCTGAAGATGGCCCACATGGTGATGCCGAATGCGATGGCGCAGTCGATCAGCACCGCCTGATAGCGGCGGACCGGCGCGCCGATGGCCTGCAGGGTCACGCCCGACGAGTACATGTCGAGGCTGTTGACGCCGAAGATCTGGACGATGGCGAAGAGCAGGAACACGACCACGAACCACGACGGGATGGCGCTCTGGTGGGCGAAGGGGAGGAACCCGCCGGCTCCCGTCCCGATGTTCACGACGAAGGTGCCGACCAGCGCGCCGAGTGTCATGATGAGGATCTCCGGGAGGGCGGTGCCGAGGAAGACCCAGCCGACGATGCCCTTCTTGGACGTGCCGGTCGGGCAGTACCGGGTGTAGTCGTTGCCGTTCTCGACCCAGCCGAGGCCGCTCAGAGCGATGGTGAAGGCGAGTGCCTCCGTGACGGCCTGCCAGTCCCCGCTGTTCTTGACGACGTGGAGGTTGGCGTGCGGGATCGCAAAGCCCAGCATGACGGCGAAGAGCACGAGGAAGGGGATGACGAGCAGGCGCAGCGTCTTCACGATGGCGGCGTGGCCGAGGAAGGGGAGGATGCCCTGAATGAGCACAGCCACGATCACGAGAGCCACCTTGGCGGGGCTGCCGGGCAGGTAGCCCGCCTTGGTCATGAGGACGAGCCCGGCTCCGACGATCAGTATGAGACCCTCCACCTCGAAGCCGATCTGGGTGAGCCAGTTGAAGACCGAGATCGGCCGCGAACCGTTGGGTCCGAACGGGGCCCGGTTGATCGCAAAGACCGCCGTGCCTGCGTTGGGACCCTGCAGCGAGCAGAGCCCGAGGAGGAAGTACGACAGGTTGCCGACGACGATGACGATGAGTACCTGGGCGAACGTCAGGCCGAACGTCATCAGGATGGCCCCGTATATGAAGTACTCGATCTGCACGCTGGCGCCGGCCCACATCATGCCGATATCCCTCGGCGTGGCCCAGCGCTCGCTCTCGGGAATGAAGTCGATGCCGTGTTGCTCGACGTGGAGCGGCTGGCCCACTTCGAGGTCGTGGATCACCGCGAGCTCTTCGGCGATTGCCACCGCAGTACCTCCTCGTTCTCGCCTCGGCGGACTCGTCGTGGACGCCCCCTTCGGTTCTCCATCCACACACTCCGTCCTGGCGGGTCCGGTGCGTGGCGGCCGAAGATGTGTGCCGACGGCAGCATGAGTGCTGTGGGGTACCCCGGTCAAGTGGCTCACCGTTGAAGGGTCGGGCCAAACGATCGCTGGACGTGTCTGCTCGCTCAGCCCTCGAGTTCGCCGCGCATGAACCCGACCGCCTTCTCCTGCATGTCGCGGGCCTGATGTTCGATGAAGCGCTCCACGATCGGGCCCGCCCCGAAGATCTTGACGCGGGCGTCGAGCGAGAAGGTCTCCACCGTGCTCCCGCTCTCGCTGCTGAGGGCGATGGCGCCTTGAATGTGCGTCTTGTCGGCCATGGTGCCCGGGGTCATCGTGAACGTCGTGGTCGCGGTTTCCGGGTCGTAGGTGCTGACCTCGGTGGTCACGACCTCCTCCCCGAAGATCTTGCGCACCGGTCCGGGCATCGGGGGACGCTGGCCGTAGCGCAGGGTCCGCACCAGGCCGCTCGAGAGGTCCCCCTCCTGGGACAGGACCTCGGCCGAGGTCGAGCCGAGGCACTCGAGATGGAGCCTGACCACGAACTCGGGGTCGAAGTACACGGCCCAGAACGCGTCGGGCGTGCAGTCCCAGCCGTAGACCAACGAGAGTCTCACGGCGACAGGTCGAAGAGCATGTGGTGCCCCAGGTCGCCCACGAGGTCGATTGTGATGTGCATCGTCGTCACCCGCCACCGCCCGTCGACCCGCTCGTAGCTGTGACGGTAGCGCCCGGCGATGACCGGTTGCAGGGCGAGTGCGCCGGGCACGGCCTGCAGCACCGTGAAGTAGGACCGGGACGACGCCGTGGACTCGTCATCCGCCACGTCGACCATCACGTTCGTCATCACGTGCTTGGTGCGCGGCGTCCCGTCCTCGTACCGCCTGGTGGTCCGCGTGTAGAGGCGCTCGATGGCGTCGCGGCCGGTCACGGCGTCGCCGAAGCCCTCGAACGTGAGAGTCGCGTGCTCGAAGAGCTCGCCGATCCCGGCGAAGTCACCGTCGTCGATCCGCTCGGCGTAGGTGTAGATCAACTTGGTGACCGCCTCGGCCGCCGTCTCCTGCACGAGCGAGATTGTGGCACCGATCACTGGCCCAGGAGGCGTCCCATGGTCTCGGCCACCCGGCTCGGGCGCCCGCGGCGGGCCTCACTGCGGTCCGCCGCCTTCATGGCCCACAACCCGGCGTTGACGCCGAGCCAGCGCAGGGGCTCGGGTTCCCACCGCGGTGAGCGGTGGTCCACCCAGGGCAGGGCCACGAGGTCGCTGTCCGCACCCGTGATGAGATCGGCCAGGGTGCGCCCGGCGAGATTGGTCGTGGCCACGCCGTCTCCGACGTACCCCCCGGCCCAGGCCAGGCCGGTGTCGCGGTCCAGCCCGACCGACGAATGCCAGTCGCGGGGGATCCCGAGCGGGCCCCCCCAGGCGTGCGTGAAACGCGCTCCCCCCAGTGCGGGGAACAGCTCGGTGAGGGTGCTGCGCAACAGGGCGTGGACGGCCGGCTCGGCATCGAAGCGGGCACGGACCGACGACCCGAAGTGGTAGGGCGCGCCCCGGCCCCCGAAGGCGATCCGGCCGTCTGCCGTCCGTTGCCCGTAAACGATCATGTGCCGGTGGTCGGCGAACGTGGCGCGGTTCTCGAGGCCCGCCGAGGACCAGAAGCCGTCGCCGAGGGGTTCGGTGGCGACCATGAGCGAGTACACGGGGACGATGTCGCGGTGGAACCGGGGCAGGGTCGGCGTCCAGGCCTCGGTCGCCCGGACGACGACGGTCGTGTCGATGGTGCCGCCGCGGGTCACGACCGAGGGGCGCGTGGCGCCAGAGCCCGGCCGGATCTCGAGGACCTCGGTGTGCTCGTAGACGCGGCGCGCCGCGCCGCTCGACGGCGTCGGCGAGCCCTCGGGCCAGCAGCGCCGGCTGGAGCGCGGCGCAGTGCGGTGTGAACGTCGCGCCGAGGATGCGGTCGGCGCCGATCAGATCCCGCGTCTCGTCGGGCCCGAGCCAGCGCAGGTCCTCCTCGCCGAACCCCAAACCACGTGTCTCGTCGACGGTGGCCAACGCCCGCACCCGCTGCGCCTCGCTGCGCACCAGGTCGACCGTCCCGCCCTTGGCGAAATGGCAGTCGATACCCTCGCTCGCCGCGGTGGCGCCGACGACGTCGACGGTCTGCTGCATGGCGCGGCGCATGGCCCGCATGGCTTCGAGGCCGTGGAGACGGGCCAGGGCGGCGTCGGAGGTGGCGAACAGCGCCGAGCACCAGCCGCCGTTGCGTCCCGAGGCCCCGAAGCCCGCCACCTCGCGTTCGACGACGGCGACGCGCAGGGAGGAATCGGCCAGCGCGAGCGAGTGGGCCGTCCACAACCCGGTGAACCCGCCGCCGACGATGCAGACGTCGACGTCCAGGTCCTGGGTGAGGGCGGGGCGGGGCGGCAGCGGGGCCGGCACGGCCTCCCACCACAGCGAGAGCCGCTGATACCCCGAAGCGTGCCCCGGCGTTACATCCGGCGCCACGCCTCGGAGAGGACCTCGCGCAGCGTCCCTGCCATGAAGTCGATCTCCTCCTGTCCGCAGATCAGTGGCGGGGACAGCTGGACGACCGGGTCCCCCCGGTCGTCGGCCCGGCAGATCAGCCCGGCCTCGAAGAGCGCGCCGGAGAGGTAGCCGCGCAGGAGGCGCTCGGACTCCTCGTCGTCGAAGGAAAGCCGCGTCTCCTTGTCCTTCACCAGCTCAATCCCGTAGAAGTAGCCGGCACCGCGCACGTCGCCGACGATGGGCAGGTCGTAGAGGCTCTCGAGCGCGCCGCGGAATGCGGCTTCGGTCGACTGCACGTGCTGGAGGATCTGCTCCCCCTCGAAGACGTCGAGGTTGGCCATGGCCACTGCGCAGCTCACGGGGTGCCCGGCGAAGGTGAACCCGTGCAGGAACGACGCGCCCGGGCCGAGGAAGGGCTCCATGAGCCGGTCCGAGGCGATCATCGCGCCGAGCGGTGCGTAGCCGGAGGTGAGCCCCTTGGCCACGGTGATGATGTCGGGCTGGTACTCGTAGCGCAGCGCACCGAACCAGTGGCCGAGGCGCCCGAAGGCGCAGATGACCTCGTCGGAGACGAGCAGCACACCGTGGCGGTCGCAGATCTCGCGGACACGCTGGAAGTAGCCCGGCGGCGGCGGGAAGCACCCGCCCGCGTTCTGCACCGGCTCGAGGAACACCGCCGCCACGCTCTCCGGTCCCTCCTGGAGGATGGCCCGCTCGATCTCGTCGGCCGCCCAGCGGCCGAAGGCGACCTCGTCGTCGTGGAAGAGCTCGGTGTTGGTCCCCGGCGCCAGCCCCTCCTGGTCCGAATCGGGGGTCCTTCCCAACGAGAACGTCGTGTTCGCCCGGTAGAAGTTCGTGTTCGGCACCTTGATCGCGCCGGGCACCAGTGGCTCGAACGGGATGCGCAGATCGGGGATGCCCGTGATGGAGAGCGCGCCCATGGTCGTGCCGTGGTACGCGATGTAGCGGCTGATGACCTTGGTGCGTTGCGGCTGCCCGATCAGGCGGAAGTACTGCCGGGCGAGCTTCCAGGCCGACTCCACCGCCTCGGAGCCGCCCGTGGTGAAGAAGACGCGGTTGAGGTCGCCGGGGGTGTAGCCCGCCAGGCGCTCGGCCAGCTCGATGGCGCGGGGGTGCGCGTACGTCCACAACGGGAAGTAGGCGAGGGTCTCGGCCTGCTTGGCGCCCGCCTCGGCCAACTCGGTGCGGCCGTGACCGATCTGCGAGGTGAAGAGTCCGGCCAGGCCGTCGAGGTAGCGCTTCCCGTGCTGGTCCCAGACGTAGGCGCCCTCGCCGCGCACGATCACCGGCACCTCGTGGTCCTCGTAGGTGGCCATGCGGCTGAAATGCATCCACAGGTTGCGTCGCGCCTGATTGCTCAGGTTGGAGTTCTCCGGATTGGTGGTGCTCATCGTTCCTCCACTCGGGACGCGCTCAACGCGTGCCCCACGTATACGTCTGCTTGGCCAACTTCAGGTACAAGAACGTCTCCGTCGCGCGCACGCCGGGGATGGAGCGCACCGAGTCGTTGAGGACGTGGAGCAGTCGCTCGTCGTCCTCGCACACGATCTCGGCCAGGATGTCGAACGAGCCGGCGCACATGACGACGTACTCGACCTCGGTCATGGCCGAGAGCTTCTCCGCGACCCGGCGCACGTCTCCCTCGACGGAGATCCCGATCATCGCCTGGCGGGTGAAGCCGAGCTGCAGCGGGTCGGTCACCGCCACGATCTGCATGATCCCGGACTCGCGCAGGCGCTGGACACGGCGACGCACGGCCGCCTCCGAGAGCCCGACCTCCTCGGCGATCGCCCCGTACGGTTGGCGCCCGTCGCGCTGCAGCGCCTCGATGATGGCCCGGTTGGGTGCGTCGAGCAGCGTGCCCGACGCATGCGCCGCCTCTCCCCGTGAACCCGTCTCCGCCGGCTCGTCGAGGTCCGGCATGTCTCACCTCTTTCGGTTCCGACACTCGGGGCGTGGCCCCCGATGTGCGAATTGTGTCATGTTACGCCCCTCAGTCAAGCAGAATCCGTCACATTGAGGTCCCAATATTGCGGAAACGCTTGTTGGCGACGCCGTCATCTGTGATCCTGTAGCAAGCGGCCACGTGGGAAGGGAGCGGCATGCGGAAGTTGCAGAACTTCATCGGGGGTGCCTACGCCGACGCCGAGGACGGCCCGACGGCACCCCTGATCGACCCCAGCACCGGCGAGCCCTTCGCCGAAGCCCCCGTCTCGGGGCCCGCCGACGTCGACCGGGCGCTCCGGACGGCCGCCGATGCCTTCACGTCCTGGCGCCGGACCACGCCGTCGGAGCGCAGCCTGGCGCTCATCCGCATCGCCGACGCGCTCGAGGCCCGGGCCGAGGACCTGGTCCGGGCCGAGTCCGAGAACACGGGGAAGCCCTTCCAGCTGACCATGGACGAGGAGATCCCGCCCATGGTCGACCAGATCCGCTTCTTCGCCGGCGCCGCACGGCACCTCGAGGGACTGGCCGCGGCGGAGTACATGGCGGGGCACACGTCGTTCATCCGCCGTGAGCCGCTCGGCGTGTGCGGCGCGGTGACCCCGTGGAACTACCCGATGATGATGGCGGTCTGGAAGTTCGCCCCCGCACTGGCGGCCGGCAACACCATGGTGCTCAAGCCGTCCGACACCACGCCGGTGACGGCGCTGCTGATGGCCGAGATCATGGCCGAGTTCCTCCCCCCGGGTGTCTTCAACGTGGTCTGCGGCGACCGCGACACCGGACGGGCGCTCGTGGTGCACGACACGCCGGCCATGGTGTCGGTGACCGGGTCGGTCCGGGCCGGCATGGAGGTGGCCGCGGCGGCGGCGCCCACGCTCAAGCGGGTGCACCTCGAGCTGGGCGGCAAGGCGCCGGTCATCGTGTTCGACGATGCCGATCCGGCCGCGGCCGCGGAGGGGATCGCCGGCGCGGGGTACTTCAACGCGGGGCAGGACTGCACCGCGGCGACCCGGGTGCTCGCCGGTCCTCGGGTGCACGAGGACCTGCTCGCCGCGCTCGTCGAGCAGGCGGAGGGGACGACGGTCGGGGGTCGCGACAACGAGGAGGCCGACTACGGGCCGCTGAACAACGCCACGCAGCTCGAGCGGGTGCGCGGCTTCATCGAGCGGGCCCCGTCCCACGCCTCGGTGGTGACGGGCGGCGAGCAGGTGGGGGAGCGCGGCTACTGCTTCGCGCCGACGGTCGTCGCCGGCCTGCGCCAGGACGACGAGATGGTGCAGTCCGAGGTCTTCGGCCCGGTGATCACGGTGCAGGAATTCAGCGACGAGGCCGAGGCGCTCGAGTGGGCCAACGGCGTCCAGTACGGGTTGGCGTCGTCCGTGTGGACCCGCGATCACGGCCGGGCCATGCGCATGGCGCGCGACCTCGACTTCGGCTGCGTCTGGATCAACACCCACATCCCGCTCGTGGCCGAGATGCCCCACGGCGGGTTCAAGCGGTCCGGGTACGGCAAGGACCTCTCCGCCTACGGCTTCGAGGACTACACGCGCATCAAGCACGTGATGAGCAACATCGAGGAGTAGCCATGATCGTCGGGATCCCGAGCGAGGTGAAGACGGACGAGTGGCGGGTGGCCATCACGCCTGCCGGGGTGCGCGAGCTGACCTCGGCCGGCCACACCGTGCTCGTGGAGAAGGGTGCCGGCGACGGCTCGTCCATGCCCGACGCCGATTTCGTGCGCACGGGAGCGAAGATCCTCGACGATGCCGACGACGTGTGGGCGTCGGCCGACCTCGTCTGCAAGGTGAAGGAGCCGGTCCCCGAGGAGTTCCACCGGCTGGGGATGCGACCGGGCCAGGTGCTCTTCACCTACCTGCATCTGGCGGCGTCACGCGAGTGCACCGAGGCCCTCCTGTCCGCCGGCAACGTCGCCATCGCCTACGAGACCGTGCGCCAGGCCGACAACTCGCTGCCCCTGCTGGCGCCGATGAGCGAGGTGGCCGGCCGGATGGCGCCGCTCATGGGCGCGCACCACCTGATGCGGCCCGGCGGCGGGCGGGGCGTCCTGGTCTGCGGCGTGCCCGGCGTGCGCTGCGCCCGCGTCGTCATCCTCGGCGCCGGCGTGGCCGGCTTCGCCGCGGCCACCATGGCCGTCGGCATGCACTCGGAGGTGTTCATCCTCGACCGCAACCTCGACAAGCTGCGTGAGGTCGACCACCACTTCCGGGGCGCGCTCGAGACCATCGCCTCCTCGGAGCACGCCATTGAGGAGGTCTGCCTCGAGGCGGACATCGTCATCGGTGCCGTGCTCGTCGTCGGCGCCCGGGCACCGCGCCTCGTCTCCGACGCGCTGGTCGAGCAGATGCGGCCGGGTTCGGTCCTGGTCGACATCTCCGTCGACCAGGGCGGGTGCTTCGAGTCGACCCACCCGACCACGCACTCCAACCCCACCTTCGACGTCCACGGGTCGGTCTTCTACTGCGTGGCCAACATGCCCGGTGCGGTGCCGCACACCTCGACCCACGCGCTCGCCAACGCCACCCTGCCCTACACGCTGCGCATCGCCGACCGGGGCTGGCGGGAGGCGGTCCGGGCCGACCCGGCGCTCGCCGAGGGGGTCAACGTCGCCGACGGCCGCATCGTCTACCGGCCCGTGGCCGAGGCGCACGGCCTCGCGTACTCGCCGCTGGAGGAGCTGCTGGACTGACTCAGCCCAGCCGCGAACCGACGACCGAGACGAACGAGACCATCTCGCCGGGGTAGCCGCCCAGGTTGTGGGTCAGGGCGAGGCCACGATCGGTCGTGGCGATCTGGCGCTCCGGCGGAGCCTCGTGGCGCATCTGGAGCCAGCATTCGAAGAACATGCGCAGGCCCGAGGCGCCGACCGGATGGCCGAAGCTCTTGAGGCCCCCGTCGGGGTTGACCGGCAGGTCGCCGTCGAGGCCGAAGGCGCCGGCCAGCACCTCCTTCCACGCGGTGCCGCGCGGTGCGAACCCGAGGTCCTCCATGAGGACGAGCTCGGTGGGCGTGAAGCAGTCGTGCACCTCGGCCATGGCGAGTTGGCGGCGGGGATCGGTGATGCCCGCCTGGGCGTAGGCGTCGGCCGCCGCCGCCTCGCACTCGGGGAAGTGGGTGTAGTCGTAGCCGGGGTCGATCAGGCCGGACCCGCTCCCGGCGGCGAAGGACAGGGCCTTGATGTAGAGCGGCTTGTCCGTGTAGTCGCGGCGCGTCCTCGGCCCGCACCACGATGGCCGCCGCCGCGCCGTCGGCCACCCCGGCACAGTCGAAGACACCGAGGCCGCCGGCGAGGCGTGGCGAGGCCGAGAGCGGCCTCCTTGGTGATCTCGCGCCGGAACTGCGCCCGCGGGTTGCGGGCCCCGTTGTAGTGGTTCTTCACCGCGATGGACGCCAGGACGTCGGCCATGGTCTCCTCGTCGACGCCGTACTTCTGGGCGTAGGCCGGTGCGACCATGGAGAACATCGCGGCCGCGGTCAGCGTCCGGGCCGTGCCGTCGCCCGGTGGGTTCATCGCGTTCGAGCCCCTGGAACCCGCTGTCCTTCACCTTCTCCGCCCCGACCGCCATGGCCACGTCGTAGGCACCCGAGGCCACGGCGTACACCGCGCCGCGCAGGGCCTCCGAGCCGGTCGTGCAGTAGTTCTCCACCCGGGTGACGGGCTTGTTCTGCAGCTGCAGGGGGCGGGCCAGCGTGATGCCGCTCATGCCGCTCTGCGCCGTGCCGAACCAGTAGGCGTCGACGTCCTCCTTGCTCACCCCGGCCGAGGCGAAGGCCTCGGTGCTGGCATCGACGATCAGGTCGTCGAGGCCCTTCTCCCACAGCTCGGCGAACTTGGTGCACCCCATGCCGACGATGGCCACCTTGTCGCGAACGCCGTGCGATCCCATCAGGACCCTCCTCCCGTCGCGCACCGGGCGCGCCTTCCAGAAGTAGTCGTGGATGCCGTCGGCGCTGAAGAGCCGGCGGAAGGTCATCTCGACCCGGCTGCCGGGTCGGATCTCGTCCGGCGTCGACGTCGGTCAGCTCCACCGGGTAGCGCCCGCCCCCGTCGAAGTCCACGATGGCGAACACGATGGGTGGGCTGGGCGAGTAGGCCAGGCGGTCGATGGTGGAGGTCACCACCGTGCCGGTGGCGTCGGCCATGGCCACCGGCTCCATGTCGTCGACGGCGCCGCCCTCCATGGACACCCGTGAGGGCGGCAGGTGCACGGCGCCGGAGCTGCGGTCCTTCGAACCCACGAACCCGAACTTCCAGCTCCTCGTTGCGATGGGCAGCCGTGCTCGACACCCGGGCCGGCTCGGGACGGCGCGGCGGCTCGGGCTGCAGCTGGCCCCGCCACGACAGGAACTTGGCGTAGGTGATCGGGGCCCCGTTGTCGATCTGGGTCGTTAACACCTCGCATTGGGCGCCAGCCGGTCAGGGCGTCGGTGGTCCGCAGCACCACGGCATCGGCGCCGTCGGCCAGGTGCACCACCACGACGGGCGTGCCGGACGCGGGTGCCGATGCCGCCATCGACTCGAGGGCGGAGGCCAGCACGAGGAGCGGGTGCGCAGTGCCGCTCTGGCCCACGCTCGAGGTGAGGTCGTCGACCGCGACTCCCTCGGCGAGTCCCAGCTTCTTGGTCAGGCCCGACACGGCGCGGCCGTGCATGCCGGTCACCACCAGCCGCCCGATGTCTCCGGCCTCGAGGCCCGCGGCCTCCAGAGCACGGCCGAGCGCCTCCTGGCCCAGGGCGAGGTAGCGATTCTCGCCGAAGCGCTCCTCCCACAGCTTCGACACCCGGTCGCCGGGCGCACGCCAGCGGTCGGTGAACTCGTCGGTGGCCGAGGCGGCGGCCACGAACTCGGCCAGCACTCCGGGCCCGTCGCCGACCAGCACGGCGCGCGCCGCCGTCACCCCCCGAGGACTCGTCCCCGCTCGTCGGCAGCCCGTCGCGCATGTCCGCGGCCACGACGAGGGTGGTCCCGCCGCCCCGGAGCGCGGTCACGAGGGAGCCCATGCCCGAGCGCAGCGCGCCGCCGAAGTCGTAGGCGGCCGACGTCACCGGGGAGGCGGAGCGCCGCCGCGACCGCCGTGGCGTTCGTCTTGTCGAGGTAGGCCGGCTGGGAGGTGGCGAACCACAGCGCGTCGGGCACCTGTCCGGGAGCGGACCGCAGGGCCAGCCGGGCGGCCTCGACGCCGAGCGTGGTGGTGTCCTCGTCGTGCGACGCCACGGCGCGGGTCCCCTTGCCGCCGCCGCTGCCCATGAAGGACGAGATGTCCGCCCGGGCCAGCCGACGGTAGGGGACGTAGCCCGCCGCACTCAGGATGCCTCGCACGGCCGACGAGCCTAACTTGCTGCCCGCGGGGTGTCCTGATGGGCCGTCAGGTCCGACCCGGACCGCCGGGAGCGGGCAGACTTGGGCCATGGCTGACTTCCCGGTTCCGGAGGAGCAGCGACCAGCCACCCCCGGTGGCGCCCTCAGCGAGCGAGTGGCCGACGCCGATCGCGACCGGACCGTCACGCTCCTGCGCGAGCACGTCGTCGAGGGCCGGCTCACGCTCGACGAGTTCTCCGAGCGGGTCGGGCTGGCCCTCGAGGCCAAGACCCGGGGCGACCTCGATGCCGTGATGGCGGACCTGCCGCTGACCCAGCCGCCCCCGACCGCCGAGGTCCAGCCGGCCGGGAGCCGGGCCCGGCGCTGGCACATCGCCATCATGAGCGGGCACAGCACCAAGGGGCGCTGGCGCATCGGCCGCAAGACCAACGCCGTCGCCGTCATGGGCGGCTGCGACATGGATCTGCGCCGGGCCGAGATCGAGGGCCCGGAGGTGGAGATCACCGCCGTGGCCTTCTGGGGTGGCATTGCAGATCATCGTTCCCGAGGGCTTCGACGTCGACCTGCGGGGCCTCTCCATCATGGGCGGCCGGAGCCTCAGGCTGCGAGACGTGCCGATCGTGCGGGGATCACCCCGCATCGTGATCCACGGGTTCGCCATCATGGGGGGCATCGAGGTCAAGAGCCGGCCCAACCGGTCGGCGGGACGGTCCATCCGGTCGCTGCCTCCCCGACCCCCGGGGCTCCCGTCTCCCCCCGACATGGCGGCCCTCGGGCGGGACCTCCGGCGGGAGCTGCGGGAGCAACGCCGGGCCGAGCGGCACCACCATCATCATGGAGGCCTGCCGGATCGGGGTCCGGAGGAAGAAGCGCAGCCGGCCGACAGCACGGTGACCATCCTCTTCTGCGACATGGTCGACTACGCCGGCATGACCGAGCGCCTGGGCGACCAGGCGTCGACCCGGTTGCTGCGCGAGCACCACCGCATCGTCCGCGAGGCGCTGGCACGCCACGGCGGGCGCGAGATCAAGGTCCAGGGGGACGGCTTCATGATCGCCTTCGGTGGGGTGGCACGAGCCTTGCGCTGCGCCATGGAGATCCAGCGGGCCTTCGCGGCGTTCGTCCCCGGGGACGGCGACGAGCCGATCGCCGTGCACATCGGCGTCCACACGGGCGACGCCGTCGCCGAGGGCGACGACTACCTCGGGCACACCGTCATCGTGGCCAGCCGGCTGGCCGATGCCGCCCGACCCGATGAGATCCTGGTGTCGTCGCTGTCGGAGCAGCTGGTCCAGGGCTCGGGCGAGTTCACCTTCGACGGGCATCGCGATGCGGTCCTCAAGGGCTTGGCCCGCCCACAACCCTCCGCGACCCTGATCTGGGCCGAGTAACCCGGATGGACGCTGAGCTCTGGGAGCGGGTCGGGCTCTACGACCCGCTCGATCCGGGCTCGGCCGAGCGCCTCGCGCTCGCTCGACTACCTGACCGAGCGCGGCGCAACGATCGAGCAGATGGTGGAAGCGCACCGGAACGGGATGCTCCCCGGGGTGGCCGGCGACCTCGTGACGCAGGGCAAGACCCCGATGGCCACCGTGCGCGACATCGCGGCCGAGAGCGGCGTCTCCCTGCCCCGGGTCCTGCGCGCGCTGCTGGCCGCCGGGATCCCGGCCGCAGCCGACACCGAGGTCGCCGTCCGAGCTCGTGCGCCTCATGGCCGCGTTCGAGCAGGGGGCCGACCTGATGGGCGACGAGGCGATCCTGGCCTTCACCCGCGTCCTCGGCGCGGCGGCCATGAACATCGCGGAGGCCGCCGTCGCCCTCTTCTTCGCCGAACTGGGACCCGGGACGGTCCGCGAGGGGCCCGACGAGCTGGCGCGTGCCCGCCTGGCCGAGGCCGCGACGACAGCCTTCACCCGGTGCCCGACGTGCTGGCGCGCATGGTGATGGACGCCTTCGAGCGGTCACAGCTCCGAGCTCAGAACGCGCGGAGCTGGCTGGCGCCGTTCCCCGCCAACGAGGACGTGACCGAGGGCCCGACCGAAGTCGTGGCGTTGGGCTTCGTGGACCTCGTCGGCTCGACCGCCTGGGCGCAGACGATGAATCTCCGGGAGCAGAACCTCGCCCTGACCCGCTTCGAGTCGGCCGCCTGGTCGAGCGCCGTCCTCGCCGGAGGCCGGGTGGTCAAGACGATCGGCGACGAAGTGTTCTTCGCCGCGCCGACCGCGGATGCCGCCTGCCGGATCGGCACCGAGGTCTGCCGGGCCGTCGCAGCCGACCCGATGCTGCCGCCCGCCCGGGGAGTGGTCGGCCTCGGCCCCGCGGTCCCCCGAGAGGGCGACTACTTCGGGCCGCTCGTGAATCTCCTGGCGCGGTCTGGTCAAGGTCGGTGGTCCCGGTGAGCTCGTCGTGACCGAGTCCGCGGCGCAAGAGCTGACGCCCGACGACTGGCTGCTCCGTGCCGCTCGAGCCGGTCGACCTGCGGGGGATCGAGGGCGCCCAACGAACGTTTCACGTGGAGCACCGTTCCGGGGCTGACTGAACCCGAGCGCAGCCGGAACGGGGCGGAAATTTTCGTCCTCCTAGGGCCGAGCTGCCCAGATGTGAGGCGTTAACACCTAAAGAGCACGTTGTTAACACCCGAATTACAATTGATCCGCCATGGCTACCTCCAAATCCACCGTGCTCGGCGTCCGGCTCGACCACGACCGGCGCGCCTGGCTGGAGGCCGCCGCCGCCGAGGAGGGCGTCACCGTCCGTGCGCTCTTCGAGCGAATGATCGACCAGGCGCGCGCAGGCGAGACGCCCTCCGACTCAGCGGCGGACTCGCCTGCGGCGCCAACTGCGGTCGGCGTCCCGATCGACCATGCAGCCGAGGGACCCGCCGGTCCGTGTGTTAACACCGAGGCGCCTGAAGATCGGGGAGCGCCTCGAGGACAGCCGCCTCGATCGTCGGAGCCATCGGCCCGCCAGCAGTCCCCCTGTGCCGAACTGGCGCGGCTGGGAGGAATTCCGGGTGAAGTAATCCACGCCGGGTTCTCCCTCGTCCGTTGGGGCCTGAGGACCTGCACCGCGCCAGTCGCGCGGTGCGGGCGCTCATCGTCGAACAACGCCTCCTAGGCTGCCGTCTCCGAACCGGGCTGTATCAGAAGTCTGCCCGGTGAGAGCTGGGACGCGGGTGATCTGTGGGCGCCCTGACGGGACTCTTCGTCGCGTGCAGCTCGCTCCCGTCGAGTTCGACCGCACCCGGCGCGACTCCAGGCCATCCTTGGCTTCACGCGCCCAGGCCACGGCACGTGCGAAGAACTCCCTCGACCAGTCGATGCACTGCCTGGTCAGAGCGCACCCGCTTTGCCGGCGCCACGTTGTCGTCCCTGGCGATACCCGGTGCCGAGAACGCCGGGACGTTCAATCTCGAGCCCAGGCCTTCGACACCCGGGCAGGAGGCGCATGCAACACCCTGAGCGGCGGCGAATCCGCAGGCGCGGACCCGGCAGCGAGGGGCGAGACGACCACGGACGCCGCCCCGAGCGCTCCCGGCGCCGAAGGTTCGGCGAGCGCGCCGCCACCGTCCGGTGTTAACGCTCGTGATTGGGATGCCGGATCCTCGCCCTGGCCGGACTTCGGCTCGGAGGTCGCTCCGCCGGGCGGGATCATCCGCGGCGCCCGATCGCTCACGACGGGGTTCATCACTTCGAGCACACGTTGCACGCGCTGGGGCTTCGGAAACTGCGCGTTAACACCGCCCTTGGTGGGCCACATCGAGTAACTCGCCGCCGCGCGTGGACTCATTGCACGCCTTTGCAAATGTTTCACGGGGAACCCCCGTCGCTCCTTCGCGCCCTCGCGGTGGCTCGCCCGATGCCACGCCCGCACCCGGGGGAGGGGCTCCGGGCACACCAGGGCCAAGTCCCAGCGAGTGGTGTAAGGACGATCACCATCATTGAGGGAGAGGTCTTCCGTGGCTTGGCGATGATCGCCCTGCGCGCCTCGGCCCGGGTGGCGAAGCGACAACGCGAGACGAACTCGCGCTTGAGGCTCGCCCAGAAACTCTCCGCCACGGCGTCGTCCTGGCCAGAGCCGATGCGCCCGACCGACTGGGAGACCTTGTGCTTGGCGCACAGGGCTCGAACGTCCTTCCCCCGTGTACCGGGCCCCGCGGTCGAGGTGGAACACCATGCCGGCGACGTCGCCGCCCCGGGGTGATGACAGCCATGTCGCGGGATCCTTCAACGAGCTCGCTTCTCAGTGGTCGCACGGCGCGTAGCCAATGATCCGCCGCCTGCCGATGTCGAGGACGTCGGCCATGTACAGCCAGCCCTCGCCCGTCGGGATGTAGGTGATGTCGCCGCAGGTGCCCGCGCCCGGTTGGCCTGGGAAAAGTCGCGCTGGACCAGATCGGGCAGCGGCGGGGCGCTGACGTCAGTGATCATGGTGCGGACCTATCTTGCGCCGGCCGTCTTTTGGCGTAGAGGCCCTGCTCGGCTTGGAGGCCCTCGACTCGTTTGTGTTGACGCCATAGCCCCGGCGCTTCAGCTCGTCGGTGATTCGGGGGGACCCGTGGGTGTCGTCGTGGTGGTCGTGGATGTCGTACATCTCGTTGACGACGACCGCCTCGTCCCACTCGGCGTCGGTGGACGCCTTGGAGCGCTCAACCCGATCGTAGGAGGCCCAGGTCGGGACCTCCGCCTCGCAGACCGCCTGGAGGGGAACCCCTCGGCCTTCATGGAGACGTGCCGGTAGCGGCTCACCGGTCCAACGGCCCGGATCCGCGTGCGACGCAGAAGGCCGGGGGTGTCAAGGGCCTCCGGCTTCTTCTCTCAGCGGACGGGACCTTCTTCAAGGTGGCGCGAATCACCTGGTCCGCGAGCGATGCGAGCGTCCAGGTGTTGCCCTACGTGCCGTTGGGCGGAATCGCCCACGCAGCGGTGATGAAGGATCCGCGTCCGGTGGCGCCGGACGCGGAGTCTGTGCCTACTCCGCGCCCTCGTCGTCCGCGGCGGACGCCACCAGGGCCCGGACGCGGAGGGCGTGGCGCCGCAGCATCACCATGGCGACCACCCCGAAGGCCAACACCAGGAGTCCGAGGAACCACACGGTCATCGCCGGGCTGGTCGGCTTGGACTGGCTCGCCACCAGATTGACCGTGGCGGGGTCGTCGGAAGACGAAGCGTTCCCGGTGCCGGTTCCTCCACCGCCGGACCCCGAACGAACGCCAGGACCTGCCGCCTGAGCGTGGGTCGAGCCCGAGGTGGCGCCAGCCAAGCCCTGGGCCAACGACGATCCGCCCTTCAGGTTGTGGAGGGCCTTCAAGAGTTCGTCCCTGGCCAATTGGGTCAGCGCCTGCTGGTGCAGGGCCTCCAGAGCGTCCTTGTTCTGGAGCGCCACCCCGGCCGCCGCGATGGCCAACAGCTGCTGGGGGGTCTGGTAGGGCCCGGCGACCCCGCTGCCCCGGGTCGTCCCGGGCTGGCCAGAAGTGCCCCCTCCTGAACTTCCGCCGGGCGGTGAGCCCGAGCCGGTGCTCGAGGCCGCCACCACCAGCTGGCCGGTTCCCGAAGAGCCGGCGAAGTCCGCACTCGCTCCATAGCTCGCGCTCAGCGGGTACGTCCCGGCGGCGAGGGAGGTGGGTACCGGCACCGAACAGCTGGAGGGTCCGTTGGCCTGTGTGGTGAGGGTGCACGAGGTGCTCGTGCCCCCGAGGCTGACCGCGACCGTTCCCGGCGGGGCTCCCCGAGAACTGGGGGGCGACGCTCAGCGTCACCGTGGACGCCGAGACGTTGACCGAGGTGGTGGTGGAGGCCTGGGAGATGCTGAGGGTGCCCGGAGCGAAGGTGAACGCATAGTCCGATGAGCTGAGCGTCCCGACCGAACAGGTGATCGGGTAGGCCCCCACCTCGCTCGCCCCGGTGGCCGTGGTGGCACACGCGGCCACTCCGCTGATGTCCGAGGTGGCCAGGGTCTGTCCGGCGACCAGCCCCGAGACCGTGGTGGTCAAGGCGGGCACGCCGCCTCCATAGACCATGGTCTGAGCGTTGGCGGTCACGGTCGCTGGCGCCTCGGCGATCGTCTCGGTCACCGGCGCCGACGCCGCTGACGTGGCGAAGTTCGTGTCGCCGTCGTAGATCGCGCTGACCGCGTCGGTGCCCGGAGCCAGCCCGGTCGGGCCCGGAGCGCAGGTGCCGGTGTTGCTCCCGCTCGCCAGCTGAATCGTGCAGACGACCGTGGCGCCCTGTTCCACCGTGATGGTGCCGGTGGGGGTGCCGGTGCTGCCGGACTCGGTGTTGGTGACCGAAGCGGTGAAGACGATCCCTTGCTCGGCTCCCCAGGTGCCGGTGGGCTTCGACGTGGTGAGGGACGCCGACGTGGTGGCGGCGACCACGACTCCCGAGGCCTTGCCTTTCGAAGGAGCGAAGGTTGCGCTGTCAGGGGAGTAGAGCGCGATCACCGTCGCGCTCACCGCCAGGGTATCGCCGGTGTCGACGCAGATCGCGCTCGAGGTGTCGGTGGACCCGACCGGGTTGAGTGCGAGGTTGGTACAGAGCTGCTGGCCGCCGCTCGAAACCGCAACCGTGCCGGTAGGGGCGGCGCTCGAGGTGACGTTGACCACGAACTCTTGTCCGGGCACCCCGTAGGGCTGGGTCGTGGGGACGGCCGAAACGGTGGTCGTCGTGGCCAGCGATGGGGAGGCGGCGGCGGCAGCAGCACCGCCAACGAGGCCCGCGAGCACGACGCCGAGGCACAGCGCAGCCGCGCCGACGGTCGCCAATGGCCGGACCTGGAACACCCACCCCTCCTTGTCGAACCACTCTAATGCTCGCACGAAACGCTCCCCAGATGAGCGTAGGCGATCTTCCCGTCTTCTGCGCGGGCGGGGCGGCCCTCGACGGCGACCGAATCCCAGGTGGAGCAGGCATTACTAGTCTTGGGCGGCCACCGGAGGAACTGCCGGTGGCGGAGAATCCTGGGGTTCAGCGCGGGAGCGAGCACCTCGTCGGAGAATCGACGGGCCCGATCGATGACCTGCTGACGGCGATCGGTGCCTTGGTGGTCGAACCCCGCCGAGACCCAGGTGAGGCCGGCAAGCCCAACTGGGACCTGCTCGCTCCTGTCAGATCCCGGTGAAATGGACCTGTGTAGGGGATGGTCAAGGTGTCTTCGTCGCTGTACACGTTCCCGAAGTCGACGTCGTTGCTGGTGGGCCCACCGACGGGGTCGCGGCGCGAGCTCGGTTGCGAGGTAGTCAGCAAGCGTCGAAACGTAGGGGACACCTGCCCAAAGTTGGCCGAGGTCACCGACAGGCGACAGGCCCTGATCTTCGCCCAGCCCGACGCGACCATTCGCACCCAGGCGAACAACGTTGGCGAGCGGGCTCAGCGGCGGCGGGCGCCGAGGGGATCGCTCGTGGGGTCTGAGATACTGGCCCCGTGGCGGCCTCGGTGAGCAACGGGGCCGCCGGTCCCGGCGCCAAGCGGCCCGTGCGGGTGGAGGCGGTGGTCTCGGGGCGACTGGCGCCGTCGAGCCGGTTCCGGGTGTTCCAGCACGTGGCCCCGCTGCGGGCCCTCGGGGTCGAGGTCACGGTCCGCCCGCCACGGGTCTCCAAGTACGCCTCGGTGCCGGCGTCGTGGCGGCGCAGCGAGTTCACCGCTCGCCTGGGTCGGACCGCACTCCCGGTGGCCAAGCTGGCGGCGCGCCTGCCCGCGGTCGCGGGGTCGTGGCGAAACGACGTGACGTGGCTCGAACGCGAGATGCTGCCGGGGCATCTCACGTTGGAGCCGTACCTGCATCGGCCGCTCCTCTTTGACATCGACGACGCCATCTGGCTCCTCTCGCCGGGGCACGAACGCGCTGTGCGGGCCACCGCCGGACGGGCCGCCTGCGTCATCGCCGGAAACGATTTCCTGGCCGACTACATGAGCGCGCACGCCCGCCAGGTCGAAGTGGTCCCCACGGCGGTCGACACCGAGCGGTTCTCGCCCGCAGACAGGTCCGGCCGCGGCTTCGTCGTGGGCTGGACGGGGTCGGCCACCACGTTTGGCTACCTCGAATCGATCGCACCGGCCCTCGGTCGGTTCCTCGACACGGTGGCCGAGGCCACGCTGGTGGTGATGGCGAACCACTTTCGGCCGCTGCCGGGCATCGCGGCCGAGCGCGTCGAGTTCGTGGAGTGGAGCCCGGCGAACGAGGCGCCGGTCGTAGCCGGCTTCGACGTGGGGCTGATGCCGCTGCCGGACTCGGACTGGGCTCGGGGCAAGTGCGCGTTCAAGATGCTGCAGTACCTGGCCTGCGGGATCCCTGCCGTCGTCTCGCCGGTGGGGATGAACGCGCAGGTGCTCGCCATGGGGGACGTCGGCCTTGCAGCGTCGAGCGAGGATGAGTGGGTCGAGGCGCTCGTGACCTTGGCCCGCGACCCCGGGCGTGCCGTCGCGCTCGGTCGGGGCGGTCGGCAGCTCGTCGTCGCCTCGTTTTCGGTCCCCGTCATCAGTCGCCAGCTGGCCGCGGTGATGACCGCCTACCGCTGAGGGTCCCCACGAGTGCCCGGATGCTCGAATTGCGGGACCCGCCCGGGAGCGTCGATCCCGAGCGGTTCCCTTGTTCATTCGAACGACATGCGTGAGCGGACGCCGATGACTCCCAACGGTCCGCGGCCAGGCCATCAGCTGGGCCTGCGGTCCTGCGGTGTACTGTTGCCCGGTCGACCGCGAGACGGCGTGCGACCCGTCGAGCACCAAGGGATCGGTCGGGAGGGGCAGAAAACCATGGTCGAACCGACGGCGCCGAGCGACGGCTCCGACGGCGCCGCGGGCAGTCTCGGGAACAAGAACATCACCTTCCTTTCAACCCTTGACGGCACCGCTGGACTGCCATTCGTCGGCAGCGATGTTCGTCACCAACCAGTGGCAATCGGAGGAGTCGGGGGGAGCGGAACCCGGGTCATCGCTTCGATGATCGCAGCCCTGGGCTACGACATCGGTATCTCGCTCAATCGTTCCCTCGACGATCTCCTTTTCACCTTCCTCTTCCGCAACCCAGATCTGTACCGTGATGTCCGCAGCGGGCTGATCCCGAGTGATCACCCGAGCGCCCTCGACGCCCTCGAGCGCTACGTGGCCATCCGAAACGGGGATCATCGGGCCGGCCTGAAGCTGGCGATGTACCGACGGGCACTGTCACTTCCCGACAAGAATCCGCGAGGAGTGAAAAGGCCGGCTGTCCGTGCCCTACGCCGTTACCGGAGAATGCAGTTCATCGGCCAAGAGGTCCGGAAGGTCCCGGACAGCGAGGCGGACCCGAGCCAGCCGTGGGGTTGGAAGGTCCCCTTTTGCCATCTTTTTCTCCCTGCGATGTACGCCGGCATCCCAGAGCTTCGATATATCCACGTCGTGCGCAGCGGTCTCGCCATCGCCAAGAGCAAGAACGATCTGCAGCGCCTGCAGTGGGGTCGACTCTTTGGCGTGGCTGAAGACGGCAGGGATCCCGAGCTGGCTCAGCTGCTGTACTGGGCACGGGTGAACATGGCGGTGGCTGACTTCTTGGCGACTGCGCCTCATTGCCTGATCGTGAGCTACGAACGCTCAGTCCTCGAACCGTCAGCCGTCCTTCAGGAAATAGCCACGTTCTTGGGGCGACCGTGCTCCGATGAGGCGATGGCGGTCGTCGCCGAGATCCAACGGCCGACTGATTTCGACCGTTCCTACGATTACGCATCAGCCCCACTAACGGCCGAAGAGCGTGACGACGTGAAGCGAGCTCTCGAGCGCTTCGGCCGACCCGAGACGGTCACGCCGATTACCCCCCAACAAGACGACCAGCCCGACATCGCGCCCCGCCCGAATTGAGAGAGCGGCGTGCACGGGCCGGGGGGATGACCGCCTACCGCTGAGGATCCCCGCCGGTGCCCGGATGAGCGAAGCGCGGGATCCGGTGGTAACGCTCGGGCAGCACGCCCATGCGTCGCGCCGTACGACAGGGGCCGACGGCGTAAGTCCGCGCCAGAAACCAGAATCGCGCTCGGCGCTCTCCTTTGGCGAACAGGGCGCGGCGAGCCGCGGTGAGCGTGGCGGCCAATTGGTAGGAGCGCCAGCCCCCGGTTCCGTGCCACTTGCGGATGTAGCGCTCGAGCCCGGCGTGGGAGCGCACCAACCGCCGAAGGTTGTCGTCGTCGGTGGCGGCGCCCTCATGGAGGGCTTCGGCGTCGGGGCTGAAGCCGATCCGCCAGCCGGCCCGCGTGGCGCGCCGTTCCCAGTCAGTCTCCTCGGCGTAGAGGAAGAATCCTTCGTCGAAGCCGCCGAGCGCTACGAGGGCAGTGCCCCGCACCAAGAGGACCGACGCGATCACGAAGTCCCAGTGCCGGTCGAAGCGTGATAACCCGAGCGCCTGGCGCCATGCCGCGAGCGGGGTCGGGAACGGCCAACACACAGGCGAGGCGATCGGAGAGCCCGGTTGGCGCTGGGCCGGAGCGACACAGCACAGATCGGCGGACGCGGCGAGTTCGCGCACGAGCAGCTCGACTGCCCCGGGCTCGATGACTGCGTCGGGGTTCAACAACAGCACGTCGACCGTCGAGAGGTCGAGGTCGGCCAGTCCGAGATTGACGGCGGCGGCGAAGCCGAGGTTCTCACCGGGATCGAGGTAGCCGGCCCCTGCCTCGGCCGCCAGGGCCTGGGTGTGCGGCGACGAGGAGTTGTCGACAACCCTGATCGGGTAGCGATGATCCAAGGCGCCGAGACAGCGCGCCAGCGTGTCGGGGTCGCCGTAGGCGACGACGAGGACGTGCACGGGGCGCCCGGTACCGCTCGCCGGAGGCGCGACCTGGTCACCGAGTTCTTCCAGCATGGGAACCAAAATGTATCCCGGCCCGGTCCCGCCGAAACTCGTCGCTCCGTTGAGCATCGGAATCGTCGGGATGCCTGAGGCGACGGCTCTTTCAGCGAGTTGGCCCCGGAGCCCGCTTTTGGCTTCGGTTCATTCTGCTCGCGACGTACCGCAGTGGTTTGGTGACTTTCCAGCTCCGCGAGTTGTAGACCTCCGCCAAGGCGCGCTCGGCGGTGACCCGCCCTGCCATTTCCAACAGCCCGCTGGCCCACGGCGAGGCCGTGGGGAGCGGACCGGGGTCAAAGGACCGATGGGGGCCGTCGAGGCGCCCGAGTACGTCGAGCAATTGGCGCTGGCTCTCGAGGTAGGGCCAGGTCGGATCGCCCGCCTGGTGGCGGTACTGCGTGTCCACCGTGGCCGTCGCCCGCTCGACGTTCCAGTTCCCGCGCCACGGCGCGAGTTGCTCGAGGGAGTCAAGCCATGCAGCGATCTGTCGATAGACGTCGTGGGGCCGGTCGACGAGTGCCTCATAGGAGGTCGCCAGCACCTCCATGCCCTCGAGCGCGTGGAGCGCGGCGAGGTTGTAGTGCTCCCACAGGGCCACCCCGTGGAACAGGTTGAAGCCGTTGCGAGTGGCCAGTGAGCGGGCCACGGCCAGCGGGTCGCGCCAGACGAACACCGCGGCGAGCGGCGCATCGATGCGGCGCTGCCAGTAGGGGAGGAGGAGGCACGCTCGGGGGTCCTTCCACACGAGCGGCCCCGAGCCGGGGAAGGCCGCCGCCGCCACGGCGGCTGCGTCGGCGTCGAAGCCTCGGGCCGCTGCGGAGGCCGCCCATGCCTCGGGGATCTCGGGGGGTCGCTGCCAGGTGCCGCCCAGTGACCGCAGCACCCGCTCGTCGAAGAGCAGCATCCCGACACTCTCGAAGTGATCGGGGTTGGACTCGGCCCACTCCAGGCGGTCCTCGTCGCGGGGCAGGGCGAGCCCGAGTGCGCCCATCCCCCCGGTGAGGGCCGATGTGCCGCTGCGATGGGTCCCGATCACGAGGACCCAGGGCCCTTTGGGCATGCCGGAGAGAGGAGGAGGCACCGACAAGGTTGGGATGCAGGCCCTTAGAGCGGTTTCGCGAGTTGTGCCATGTTGGTTCCCACCGCCTATTCTCCCCCAACCACTCAGTCGAGCAGGACTCTATAGATCTCGCTTAGTCGCGCCAAGGCTATTCGGACGCAGTTTTACTGCACTACTGCGCCGCTCGGCCCCTCGCCGAGGAGGTCGACAACGTCTGCCGGCATGGCGCTCGTGCGCCCTGCTCCGGCCGGGTGCCCCGCCATCCACGCATGCCTCAGTTGGTGGTCGGCTCCTCGGGGCTCGCCGCCGCGCCTTGTGACGGCGCCCGCAAGACGTCCCCCGCCGAGGCGGTCGGCGCCTGATCGCTGCGCCAGATCCGCACGGCCAGGACCGCGGCGATCACGAAGGCGACAATGGCGATCAGTGCAGCCAGCGCCCCGCGCTTTCGGTAGTGGCCGTACTTGAGGGCCACGCGGCCGGGGATGAAGCTCGGCAGCGCGTGGATCTGCACCGTGAGGTACTCGATGGCGACGAACGCCGCGAGCAGCCCGACGACGACCAAGATGATTACCCCCACCCATTTCATGGCGGTCAGGGTACCCGACCGTCTGTCGGTCGTCCACAGCAGTTGCTGCTTCGAGAACCTCACCGAGAACGGGGCTTTGTGCCTGGCGCCGCTTTCCCATCGAGGGAGGGGGACCGGGTGGTCGAGCCCATGGCTCTCGCTCCCCCCCATCGCTAGACGGAAAGGGGTGACGCAGGTCGTCCCATCCGACAACCGGGGCAATATCGGTCGCTCAAGGCACTACGCGGCAAAGTGCCCGAACATCGGCACCCGCCCGACAGCACCCGCTCTCAAATGCCCCTCCAATGCGACCCCCCGGCGGTTCGGGGGCCACGACCGTGCCAGTCTTCGCATTTTCGGTCGAGCCCGGGCGACACCCTCCTCGGAGATCCCTACAGCCGGGCCAACGTGTCGAGTCCGTTCGTCACTAGGCGATACCCCGCGCTCTGCAGCCTCCGGTTGCATGCATCGCGCTCCGAGTCGCCGAGGTGGGCAGTCTCGAACAAGATGGCCGCAGGCCGCCACCGATCGAGGTCGATGGTTGCAAGGATGGTGGCATCGTGGCCCTCGGTGTCGACGACCACGATGTCGATATCGCTCACTCCGCAATCTCGGCATAGACGGTCAAAGGTGACCGCCGGTACCTCCAGCGTCTGGAGGTACCGTACGTGCGTCGGGTTGAGCGCAACGACGTGCTTCTCCACGACGTCACGGCGCAAGCTTGAAAGGAGCGTCACTCCGTCCGGCAACTCGGCCACGGGATCGACAACGGTCATCTCCACCACGCCGACGTGGTCGGTTACCGCCGCACAGACGAGAGTCAGGCGCGGATCGCCACCTCTATGGCGCTGCAGAAGCTCGTACTGCGCTGGCACCGGTTCCACGAGCACGCCACGCCATCCGGAATGGCGATCTATCCAGCGAGCGAGCGGGTCGAGCCTGCGCCCATCATGAGCGCCGATCTGGACAAAGACTGCTGTGCGGCGGGAGGCCGCGAACCGGTCCCAGGCGATGCGGACGGGATCACGCAGGTAGGGACGGCGCAGCAACCGGCGAGTGAGGATGCCTCGCCGTGTCCACGGAGGGAGCACAGTGGTCATCATCACGGGCGACTCTACAACCGGCAGGTGAGTGTGCGTCGGACATCGTGAAGAACCCACGCAATGTCGGAACGGCCGCCTTCGTAGATCGCTCAATCCGCACGATATGTGCCGATACCGAGTGTGTTTTGGGTGAGTTCCTAACGGCAGTCAAGCCCCTCAAGCAACGTTTTCGCTAGCTTCTTCTCGTGGCGGGTCGGTGGCCCGAGCGATCTTCTGGGCCGACTTCTTTCTGCCTCGACCCGCTGCCCTGTTCTTGAGGCGTTTGGCTGGCGTGTTCCGACGACGAGCCGCCCTCACTTTCGGGTCGATCTTGAACTCGTCTAAGACCGACTGGAGGAACCCCGGGTCGCTCTGGTCGCCGGTGCGGATCGAGATCGGGTCTTCTTCGTAGCGGCTCTTGTCCTCGCTGTCGAGGCTGATGATCCTGGCGTAGCGGCCGAGGAACTGCATCCACACCTACGAGGAGCCCCCCATATCGATTTCCCAAACCAGCGCCGGCCGGTTCTGGTACGGCTCGTGCTGACATTGGTCGACCGGGAAGCAGTGAGTCCACTTGTGAGCCGGATCGCTGATGTGGGTGAGAAAGTCCCGCCGAGCTCAGGCATCAGGGGGATCGTACTGGCGGACGAAGTCGCGCCACTCGCTCTCTGCTGTTACCCGTCGCGGGTGTCCTGGGTCAGGCCGGCGGATGCGTCTTTGGTACCGATGAACAAAAGATCGAAGGCCAACGTATGCAGTGCGGTGGTCGACGACGACCACAAGTTGTGGCGGTCCAACCAGTAGCCGATCGGCGGGAAGATCTGATGCAGGTGGTAGGTGGGGAGCTTCAAGCGGTGGAAGGTGAGCGATGTGTAGTACTGGGCCAGGTAGCCGAGCGCCTCGAACGTGCCGCCGAACACGCTGACCTCACCGTCCTCGAAGACCTCCGAGCACAACTGGGCGAGGCCCTGGGCGGTGAAGCGCCAGTAGTCGTGGTCGTCGTGGCGCGGGACCGTCGAGGGCACCGAGACGACCACCGTCCCACCTGGCTTCAAGACCCGATGGATGTCACGAAGCACGGCGAGTGGCTGGGGGACGTGCTCGAGGAGTTCGAGGGCCAAGACGAGGTCGACCGTGTCATCGGCGACGGGCAGCGCCGCAGCGTCGGCGCTGAAGTCGACGTTGCCGAGAGGCCGGATGTCGGTAGCGAGGTAGCGACACGCAACGACGGGCTCGAAGCGGCGCACGATGCCGCATCCGATGTTGATCACCAGGGCGTCGTCCGCCAGCGCACCGAGGCGCTCGTTGATCACCCGGTCGCGACGCGGCCAGCGCGCCGTTGCGCTCGGGGTCGCGGCCCTTGGGCCGTGGCCGGGCGGCGGGTGAATTCACGGTCTTGGCCATCAACGACACTCCAACGTTCCGGGCACATCCGGCGCAGACCGCCGTCGGGGGCATCGTAACCCGGTCGCCTCGCGTGTGGGCACGGTTAGGAAAGCACCTCGTCCCAGACGTCTTCGGTCTTGGTGACCATGTCGGCGACGGAGTGCCGCTGCGCTTCGGCCCGTGCGGCCGTACCCAGCCGGGCCCGCTCGGCGGGATCGGTGAGCAGGCCGTTGATTGCCGCGGTGATCGAGGAGATGTCCCCGATGGGCACGAGGACACCGGTGACCCCGTCGTCGATGAGCGAGCGCGGGCCGGCGGCGTCGGCCGCGACCACCGGTTTGCCGGCTGCCATCGCCTCGATGACAACGAGCCCGAACGGCTCGCGGCGTGCGAGATGGACCACCACGTCGGCCGCCGCCATGATGTCGTCTTTCGCCGCGTCCGAGACGAACCCGGTGATGGTGACGGTCTCCTCGAGTCCGAGCTCGGTGCGCGTGCGCCGAAGCACCCGGGAGTACTCCGACTCGCTCTCCCACCCACACAGCACACCGCGCACGCCGGGCTTGGCTTTGGCGACCCGGGCCATGGCGTGAATGAAATCGAGCTGGGACTTGTAGTAGTCCACCCGGCCGAATGTGGCTACCATCGGCGCGTGGGCCGCGATGCCGAGTTGGGCTCGCGCCCTGATCCCGCTGCCTTCGCCGTGGCGGGTGAGATCGATTCCCGGCAGGATCGTCGATGTGGGGATCGACCGCCCTCGTGGCACCCCGCCCGAGGCGACGATCGTGCCGAAGATGATCCACGACGGGCGAAGCGACGCGAGCAGCCTCGAAGAGATGCGGCGCTTGAGCGAGGGCCCGGTCAAGGGGTCATAGATGTTCCACACGACCGGGACCCGGGCCCACCGACCCGCGAGGCTCGCGTACAGCATGGTCGAGTTCTCATTGCCATGAACTAGTTCGATCCGCTCGCGGCGGATGATGTCCTTCAGCTGGCGGGCCACCTTGACGACGTTTCCGACATCACGCCAGCGGGTTCGTTCCAGGACGTGGACGCTGAAGCCTTCGTCGGCGAGGCGCTTCGGCCACGAGCCGTCCTTCAAACACGCGATGGTGAGCGAGACACGTCGCGGATCGGCTCGGTGGATGATCTCGTCGAGCATCATCTGGGTGCCGCCGTCGATTCTGCCCACCGAATCGACCAACAGGACGCGCCGCGGGGCCCGCTCAGCCGTCAATTCGCGTGCTCGCCTGGTAGAGGCTGGGCGGGGGCTTGCCGAAGAGCAACCGGCGCACACGGCGTTCGATCCGTCGCCCGTTCAGGCTGTAGCGCAGGTCCGAGAGCTTGGAGAAGCGGGTGGCAAGATCGAGCTCGTCGTCGAGCGTCGACTCGCCGAGGGCGATGCGGAACAGACGCGACAAGAGGGTCTTGCCGCAGCGCAGTTCGGCCGCCGAGCGGTCCTCCAGAATGGGGCCCATGCCCTTGTTGTAGAGGGTGATCAAGATGGGGGCGTCCGCGAGCACCGGGGCGGGGGACTGGAACGGTGAGAAGAAGCGCATCCAGTCGTTCCACAGCACCGGAGCGACCTTCGACGACGGGACGTTGCCGTAGCGGTCGTCGCCCATGAACGGGCCGAAGGCGTCCGCGACGAGAGCGCTCCACGAGAGCTGGCCCCAGTCGTCGCATTCGGCCAGAGCGCGGTCTTGGGCCTCGATCCACTTCTCGATGAGTGGTGCCCCGGCCCGGGCCACGATCAGGCTCGAGAAGAAGCGGCCCTCGACGTCACGGCCCCAGCAGGCCAGGTCGTGGTCGGCCACGTAGGCGGTCAGGGGCTCGAGTGGTGCGATGGCGATGGTGTCGGCGTCGAGCCACAATCCGCCGTGGTGGTACGTGAGCCTGGTGCGGGCGTAGTCCGAGCGCTTGGCGGGAAGCGGGAGCCGCCGCCAGATCGACGCGTCGAGGTTGGGAATCCAGTCGAAGACCGTGTCTTGGTCGAGGACGTGCAGCTCCATGTGCGGGCCAACATGACAGCGGATGGTCTCCAAGCACAGGTCCAGGTAGGCCGGGCACGCGCGACCCGGCAGGTCCTCCCAGTACATGAAGACCGGAGTGCGCTCGCTCAACGCGGTCCAGCTGGGATGAAAAAGGGTTCGCCAATCACGGTGAGGCCAGTCACGGTGGGACGAGTCATGGATGGAACGTGGGCGTCAGTGCTCGAGGCGGACGAGGCGTGCCGGGTGCCGAAAGGGTACCAAAGCAACTCTAGGGCATCTCGGGGGCAGACCGGGGGTGAGCAGTGCAGCCGTCGAGGGGACGACCTCGGTCGGTAGCTCTGGGGCCCTAAAGCCACCACTCCTACTAGGCCCGGCCCGCTCTCGACCCTCACACGCCGAATGGTAGCGGCACGCCCGGCCGTGCGAGCTCCGCGGTATCGTGTCGTACCCTTAGTTGGGACTAGTCGACTCCGGGCCACCTCAACATGTTCGAGAACTCACTCGCGCGCCGAGTCCGCACTTCGTTAACGGTCAGAACCTCTGCACTTCGACTCAAACTGAGGAACCTCGACGGAGTGAGTGCAGTCACTTTCGATCGAGTTCGCGGCCGCCGCCCGCACGCACTTCGCCCAAACCCTCCCGCCGCTATGCGTATTTCGCTCTTCGTGGCGATAGCGCACTGGCTGCCGACCGAACCCTCAGAAGCCGCAGGAATACCCGCTCGAATCGATCTTCTCGCGACGAGCTTGCAGAGCCTCCTCCAGATCGATGCTGAGGACATCATCGTCGCGGTCCTCACGACACTCCCGGACCGCGTCGCCGCGGAGTTGCGTGATCGACGGGTCTCGGTCGATGAAGTGCCACTCATTGACACTGCAAGTTCCGCTGACTCGCTCTTCTCTCTGCCACGAAGGGGACGGCACGTTGTGGCCGTTCAGTGGCTGCCCCGCCGTCGATCGAAACATGGCTACTACCTGACTTGGGGCCATAAAGAGTTATTCAGACGCGCACTGCGTTTCCCGCACGTCTCGCACTTGATTTACTTGGAAGACGACATTCGGGTGACACCCGAGGCTTTTGCGTATTGGTGCCGCTTCCGGCCCCTGCTGGCTTCGCACGGACTATTGCCGGGTTTTGTGCGATTCGAGAGCTACCAGGGCTCTCGGTTCGTGGTCGACCAGACACGGCGTCAAAACGTCAAGAGTCGACCGCGGGTTCAGGTTTCTATGCCAGGATCCGACGACCTCTCACGCACGTGCTTTCAACTCAAAAACCCCTACCAAGCCATGTACATCCTCGACAGGGAACTCGGCCTGGATCACGTTCGCAACTCGCCGGCCCGATCTCCGAGCAGGAGCAAGACCGTGGCCTGGAGCGCAAGCAAGATGGTGCGTGAGCGTGCTGCGATTGGTCCGATCTTCGACCTCCCGCCAGCCGGATTCCGCGCCCGCAATGTGGTTCCTGCGACAAAGGTGGACGGCGCATTTCTGTTGGACCAGGTCTGTCTCGTGGAACATTTGGCGGCTACGTACGCACCATCCTCGGACACTCCGCACGGAAAGATACGCGTGGAGGATCTCTTTACGTCGGACTTGACATGGGATCGGGAATCGAGGACGGACTGGCCATGATCGGCAACCGATGGATGGGTGACTCCCGAACAGCGCGGAAGATGCGTCGCTACGTCGAATCCCATTTCGACAGGTCGAGGACCGGGTGGCGTATCTGGGCTGACGTCTTTCGTTGGCGCAGAAGAGCTGCCTGAGTGACGACTTCTGAGCCAGCTTCCTGCGCCGGGGAAACATCGCCACCGGATCGGGCCGCCCCTGGTCCCCGCAGGCACCGTTCGGAGAGGAACTCTTCGGCCCAGGCAACTCGGGCCTTGCCCCAACTCGTAGGCGCCGGTCGGACCGACCGAGTTGACCGCCTCCAACGCGACATTGGAGACTCGGCCCCGGTATGACACAACAGGACGGGTTGAGCGAGCGGATCAGATGGAGAGCCCAACTCGTCCGCGAATGGATTTCACCCCCGCCTCGGGCCGGGATCTTCCCCGAACAAGAGCATCTGCCAATGCCTCCGCCCAAGCTCCTCCGTCAGGCCGGACCCATCAAGGCTTTCCACGAGATCCCGCTGATGTTTCTCGCCCGGATGAACATGGCAGGACTCAGGCCCGACCACCGCATTCTCGACATCGGGTGCGGGATCGGGCGCATCGCCAGATATCTCTGTGGCTATATGGGCGAGTCTGGTTCCTACGAGGGCTTCGACATACTCCCTGAGTGCATCGAGTGGTGCCGGGAGAACATCACGCCCGCGTATCCCAACTTTCGGTTCACGGCCACTCCGCTCCGCAACACCTACTACAAGCCTGACCCCGAGCTTCCCGACGCTGCGGCCTTCCGGTTCCCCTATGAGGACGAGTCGTTTGATTTCGTCTGTGCCAACTCGGTGTTCACGCACCTCATGCCAGAGGTCTCCCAGCAGTACCTGAAGGAGACCGCTCGTGTTCTTCGTCCGGGTGGCGTCAGTTGCACAACGTGGTTCTGGTACAACGAAGACGGGTATTCGCACGAGCTCACAGAGCGCATGCACCGGCAGCCGGCGGGGAATTACGCCGTTCTCAATCCCGACAACGAGGACGCGGCCGTGGGGTATGCAGAGGATCTGGTACGGGAGATGTGCAAGACCGCAGGACTCGCCATCGTCGAGCCTCTTCACCCCGGCTACAGACTGCAGGATTGTTGTGTCGCCGAAAAGCCCGCCGCTCCATGAAGTCGCCATGGGGCACCTGCTCTGGTGAGAAGGGGGGCGCCGTGAGCGTGGGCCGTCGAGCATTGCAGAAACTGCCCCCCTCCCTGCGCCTGGCCACGCTCCACGCGCTGGGCCGCTACGCCCCCTGGGAGCCCCAATTCGACTTCACGCCTCCGGCACTCCGTCCGGGCGAGGTCACCGGGGCGCCCGACTTCGTGGGTATCGGGGCGCAGAAGGCCGGCACGACCTGGTGGTATGGGCTGCTGGCGGTCCATCCCGACGTCTCGTCGCGCCCCGACATCCACAAGGAGCGGCACTTCTTCGACCGCTTCGCCACCAGGGCTTTCACCTCGGCCGAGATCGCCCGCTACCACGGATGGTTCCCTCGCCGGCCCGGGACCCTGGCCGGCGAGTGGACGCCGGACTATTTCTCATCGCCATGGGTGGCCCCCCTTCTTGCACGCGCCGCTCCTCAGGCCAAGCTGCTGCTCTTGCTGCGCGATCCGGTGGAGCGCTTCGCATCCGGTCTCGACCACGCGGCGCGAAGCGGTCGAGCGGCTTCGGGTCCTGTCATTGTCGAGGCGATCGAGTGGGGTTACTACGACCGCGCCCTGACCCAGTGGCTGGAGCACTTCGACCCCGCACAGTTGCTGGTGCTCCAGTACGAGCGTTGTGTCGCCGATCCCGGGGGCGCTCTGGCGGCGACCTTCGAGTTCCTCGGCCTGGCGAATGTGGCGATGCCCACGGCATCGCGTCCGCGATCCGGGGGTGCCGCCTCCGCCCTCGACGACGACGCCCGGGCACGACTGGTCGAGCTCTACGCGCCCGATGTCGCCGCTTTGTGCCGCGCGGCGCCCGGAGGTCGACGTGCGGCTCTGGGCGAACTTCTCCTACTTGGCCGATGGGGTTTCGTCGTCGCCTGGACCGCGAGACAAGGGGAGCTCACCGACCCGACGGTGATAGTCGGGGTGCTCGCCCATCCGGCCGAGCACCCCGTCCCACAGCCCGTGGACGATGGCGACGCGCTCGTCGTTGCTCTGAGCCTGCTGGAGCTTTCGGGCCGAGTAGGCCAGGTGCCAGAAGTGCCACGTCGGGTCCCCATGGCGCCGGGCCAGGGCGAACGAATTCCGGGCGTGGTAGTAGGCGCGCCAAGCTTCGTCACCGTCGGTGGGCCGCCGCGCCGCCAGCACGCCGCGTCGGCCTTCGGTGCTCTGTTGCGCGGCGACCTTCTGCGCCGCCTCCACGTCGACGAGCACCTCGAGGCCGGCTTCGCGGATACGGCAGTACCAGTCAAAGTCCTCGAGGCCGAAGTACCAGTCGGTGTCGGGAAGGATGCCCCGCTCGAACACCCGCCGGGACATGACGGTGGCCCCCCAGGAGCCGACATGGGTCGGGGCAAGCGCGTGCGGCGTGGTGGCCGGGAGCTCGTCGTTGACCGTGTGCGATCCGCGTCCGACGAAGCTGCGACCGAAGGCCACCACGGCCCCGACGGGTCGGTCGCCGCCGTAGGCGGCGATGCGCGCCATGAGCCCCGCGAGGCGCGGCCGCGGCAGCGGGAGGAGGCCGATGTCGTCTTCGCAGAGATACGCCCATGAGGTGTCGGGATCGGAGAACGCCTCGGTGATGCCGACCTTGAAGCCGCCGGCCGGTCCCAGGTTCTCGGGCAGCCGGATCAGCTTCACCTTGGCCTCGAGGCCGGGATCGTCGAGGCCACCCACCCCGTTCACCACCACGATGATCGACTCGGGAGGCAGCCTTTCAACCTCGAGCAGCGACCTGGTGAGGTCGCCGGCGAGGGTGGGCCGCATGTGGGTGAGGATCACGGCGGTGACCCCGTCGAGGTCCCCCCGGCCTTGGGGGCCGCTGGGAGCCGCCGGTTCCGGGACCCTCAGTTGATCTCCCAGTCCGCCCGGACGTACACCGGCGCCATGACCATCACGCCGTCGGGCGCCCGCAGGGGCTCGGCCCCGAAGGCGTCGAAGGAGGCCAACGGTTGCCACGGGAGGTAGACCTCGTTGCCGACCGACGGTGGTTTGTCGATGCAGCACCACAACGAGAAGTGCCCCTTTGGCAGCGGCAGGTGGCTCAGGCGGCACTTGATCTCGAAGTCGCCCGCGGGGATGAAGGTGATCTGGCTCACGACGAACATGGGAAAGGCGGTCCCCTGGGAGACGCCAATGAAGATCCGCGCCTCGAGGGGCTCGGGGGCGTTCACGACAAGACGAACGTCGACGTCGGCCTCCGAGCGGATGGGCCCGTCATCGGCCGACTTGATCTCGGCTTTCAAGGCGCGGATCTTGCCGTCGGTGGGCACGATCATCGAGGCGCTCTGCTCCACCGAGGTCCGGTACATCTCGACCACGTCCTTGGTGGGCCCCTGGGCTTTGACCACGGCGTCGGAGAGCCAGATCGCCCGCTCGCAACTGGCTTCGACCGAGGCGAGGTCGTGGGACACGAACACCAGCGTCGTCCCCATCCGGACAATCTCGCCGATGCGGGCCAGGCACTTCTGCTGGAAGTTGGCGTCGCCGACGGCCAGGACCTCGTCCACCAGCAGTACATCGGGCTCCAAGAATGCCGAGACCGAGAAGCCGAGGCGCATCTGCATGCCCATGGAGAAGAACTTGACCTGCCGGTTGATGGCGTCGGTGAGCCCGGCGAACTCCACGATCTCGTCGAAGCGCTTGCGGATCGTGGCCCGGCTCATCCCGAGGACCGTGCCATAGAGGTAGACGTTCTCTTTGCCGGTGAGGTCTGGGTGCAGTCCACTGCTCACGCTCAGCAGCGCCCCTATATGCCCTTGGACCTGACAACGCCCGGCGGATTGGTAGGTCACCTGGCTGATGACCTTGAGCAAGGTGGTCTTGCCGGAGCCGTTGACTCCGACCAGGGCGACCGACTCTCCCGGCTTCACGTCCAGGTTGATGTCCTTCAGGACCCAGCGGTAATTGCGGCGTCCCGCTGACTTGAGAGAGCCCTGTAGCCGCTTCAACTGGTCGTAGAAGAGCGGCACGGTGAGGTCGGCCCGGAACTTCTTCCAGACGTGTTCGACCTGGATCGTCCCGTCAGGCAATGTCGGCAAAGCTCACCTCCAACCGCTTGAAGATGCGATAGCCGAACAGGATGTACGTGATCGCCCCGAGCGTTGCCAAGCCGATGAGGTTCCAGTCGGGTTCCAGTCCGAGCAGCATCGTGCGCCGGACGTTGTCGATGACCGGGCCCAGCGGATTCAAGAACGAGTAGATGGGCAAGATCCACTGCGGGAGTTTGGAGAGCGGCCAGATGACCGGCTCGACGAAGAGGCCCAGCGAGATGATGATCGGGAGCACCTGCGCGAGGTCGCGCATCTGGATGATGATTCCGGCGACGGCCAAGGTGACGCCCGCGGCAAAGAGCACCTCGATCAACATGAACAACGGCGCCCACAGTGTCGTGATCGCCGGGGCCCGGCCGAAGACGACGAACAAGATGGCGAGCGGGAACCACGAGAGCACCGTGTTCAACCCCGTGACCCCCATCGTCTCCAATGGGAAACACTCCCGGGGGAACTGGGTCTTGGCCAGCAGGCCCTTGTTGGCCAGCAGCGAGCCTCCTCCGCTCCCGAGCGCGCCGGCGAAGAACGTCCAGCACAGGATACCGACGAAGGCAAAGAGGGCGAAGGGAATGCCCTCAGTCCCGAAGGTCTTGGCTCGCGAGAAGACGACGACCATGATGCCCAGCGTGAGCAGAGGGGTGAGGAGTGCCCACATGATGCCGAGCGAGGCCTGCTTGTACTGGACCCGGAAGTCCCGTTCGGCCAGGGTGTACATGATCTCGCGGGCATTCCAGAGTTTGCGGACCGACGCCACCATGGACACTTTGTGGTGGTAAATGAGCTCGGGTGGGGGCTCTTCGGGGATGGCCGCAACGTCGGTCACGACGAGAACGCCTTGATCCGACGGATCAGTCTCCACTACCGACACTGCCCCTCCCATCCCCAGACAAAGAGCCCCTGGCAGTCCAGTTCCAGGTGGTGATATACGCCTCCCACCTGGCCAATCGGGCCTAGCCACGAAATTGACTTGTCGGGGAGTTTATCGCCCACGGGGACCAGGAAGGACCGCGGCACACGGCCGGTAGCATCGCCCCGTGTCCGGGCGGGTGGAGTGCGCTTCGAACGGGCCTGGGGAGCGCCTCCGGGTCTTGGTAGTCATCAAATGCATGGGGTACGGGGGCGCCGAGCGGCTCCTGGTCGACATGCTGGCGGTACGTGACCGCGAGGGTTTCGACTACGAGTTCGCCTACGTGCTGGCCACCGAGAACGGGCTTGTGCCGGCGGTGCGGGCCACCGGGGTCCCCGTGCACGGACTGCAGGCCCGGAGCGACTTCGACCTGCGGTGGATGGCGAGGTTCCGCCGCCTCCTGCTCGACGGCCAATTCGACATCGTCCATTTCCATCTGCCCTACACGGCGGCCGTCGGCCGGCTGGTGGCAGCTTCGATACCTAAGTCCCGGCGTCCGACCCTCATGTACACCGAGCACAGCCTGTGGGACCGGACCCCGACCCCTGTCCGGGTGCTCAACCGAAGCACCATCGGGCTCGACGACGCCCTGGTGGTCGTGTCGCCGGCGGCCCACGACGCGCTGCCGTCGGCACTGCGGGCACGGGCCCAGGTGGTGGTGCACGGGGTGGACCTGTCATCGGCGAAGGCCTTGGTCGCCGGTCGAGATGAGATCCGCCGGGAAGTACGTGCCGAGTTGGGTGTGAGCGGCGACGAAGTGCTGGCCATCACCGTGGCCAACCTCCGTGCCGAAAAGGGCTACGACGTCCTGTTGGAGGCCGCCCACATCGTCGCCGAGCGCGGCCTGCCCGTGCGCTTCGCCGCTGTCGGACGCGGCCCGCTCAAAGAGGAGCTCGAGACTTGTCACGACGAGCTGGGACTGGATGACCGTTTCAGGTTCCTCGGTCCCCGAGGCGACGTGCTGCGCCTCCTGGCCGGCTCGGACATCTTCGTGCTCCCCTCGCACCACGAAGGAATGCCGGTCACTTTGATGGAGGCGACGAGTATCGGTCTGGCCATCGTGGCAACGAAGGTCGGTGGAGTGCCCGGCATCCTGACCGATCACGAGAGCGCCCTGCTGGTTGCCCCGGGACGACCGGAACTCATGGCCGACGCCATCGCGCGCCTCGCCGCCGACCCAGAACTGCGATGCAAGCTGGGGACGGCCGCCCAGACCTTGAGCACGCGGTTCGACGTGGCTGCTGCCGGTCACCAGATCGAGGACATCTACCGACGCCTGGGCCGCCGCACCGCCTGAGCGAGATGTCAGGAGGGTTGGGCCCCCGGCTCCTTCGGAGCGAACAGCACCAAGAAGGTGGTGATCTCATGGAGTTCACGCACGGCACGTACCTGCGCACCGGGCGCGAGACGTTGCAGGGTCGTCGAGAGAGGCTCGTGGAAGTGGACCACGGGGGACCCCGAAGTGCTCGGGTGCTCATAGCCCGAGATCAACAGGGCGCGTGACGCCGAGTCGGCGAGCCGGCGGATCAGGTCTTCGTAGGTCGTGGTGTCGGGCTGATGGATGAGGACGTCCAGGCAGATGGTGAGTTCGGCTTCCACCGGCCAATCGAAGAGGGTTCCCACGTGGTACTCACCGTCGGGCCGGCCGAGTTGGGCGAGGTGCGTGGCTTCCTCGGAGAGGTCGAGGCCGGTGTAGTGGCCGAGCGGGATCCCTGTCGTCGCCTGGCCGTCACCACACCCCACGTCGAGGGTGGACACCGGCGCGAGCTCGGCGGCGATCCGGGCGAGCAATTCGCGCTTGTCCTCGAGCGCCTTGCCGCGGCTGCCGACTCCCGATCCGAGTTCGGGGTCGGTCTGGTAGCGCCATTGCCAGAACAACGAGTTGGGGAACGATTGCTGCCAGAGCTCGCCGATGGCCGCGTTCACGCGGCGAATGCGACGGTCGACGGCGGGCCGGCCGGTCGGCGACAACAGCCCCATCCTGTCGACGCTCGTGTGGTAGTGGAGGACTGCCGGCGGACCCGTCCGGCGGGGGAGAAATGGTGGCTGGTTGGTAGCCAGGTTCCAGCGTCGCTTGAGACGGACCGCCTCGAATCCCTCCGCGGCGATCGCCAGCGCCATGGCCACTTGGTCGACGAAGGTCCCCCAGCCCTCGAGAAGCTCGCGACGCTCCAACAACCACCGGGCCCAGTGGGCCCATGCTGCCGCTACCTGGGGCAGTTGCGGGCCGGGGACCAGATAGAGGCCCCCGTTGCCGTTTCCGGCGACGGTCGACTGCCCTGATCGACGGTCAAGCGGTTCGAGAGGTGGGAGCGCGAGGGACGCCTCGCTGAAGATGGCGCGGGAGCGTGTCGAGCCGGGGGATGGCGAAGTCGACCAGCTTGGAAGCCACGGCGCGATCGGGCAGCGGAAGGGAACGGGGATCCTCGCAGAAGGCGATGTCGGTGTCGGTGAGCACCGCCGTCCCCTCCACCCCGACTTCCGCCAGTCGCAACGCGCCAGCGATCTTGTTGCAGTGGGGGGAACGGGGATCGAACGGCTCGATGGAGCGGACGGCCACCCCTTTCTCTTCGAGGAGGTCGAGGGCCTCCGAGCTTGCGCCCCGCACCGCGTGGACGACGAGATCGCCCGGGTCCACGCCGGCAACACCATGGAGCGACGCGAACCAACGCAGCGCCTCGAGGTGAAAGCGCGGGTCTCGGTCGACAACGCAGGCGAACGTCCCGCGGCTGGTATGCCTCCTGTTCCCCCCTCCCGGCAACCGCATGGCGGCCCACTGTAGACACTCCTCCGAAGGGCGTCCTCACGGTCGTTCCGTCTTTCCACCGCCCAGGGGCGGGGGAGCCATCGGTCGGTCGCCCGATTAGCCGCCCCACGCCGGCTGAGCCCGATTGTCGAACGCGCCGATGTTCAGCGTGCCTGGCTGGATGGGAGAGCGACTCGCACCCGCTAACGTCACGCGCCGTGCCGACATTGGCGGTCGTGATCCCGACTACCCATTGGGTGTCCGAGGTCACAGCACTTGGCGAGCAGGTGCGCTCGTCGTCACCAGTTCCGACCCGGATTGTGGTGGTTGACAACGGACCCGAAGCCAGCGCAGAGGACTGGCCGAACGAACTCGAGGTCGTCGTCGATCAGTCCTACCTCGGCTCGGGCGGCGCGTTTTCCCGCGGCGCCGTCGTCGCGCTCGAGTCACGGCCCGACTGGACGCTGCTGTTAGACCACGACGCCGAGATCGCGCCGGAGACCATCGGATTGATGTTGGCTGTCGCCGAGCGCGACCCGACTGTGGTTTATGTGGCGCGGGCTCACGGTGCGGTGTGGGCGTCGTCGAGTTGGCGCGGTCCTCTCTACCGAGTTCCCGAGTCGAAAGGCTCGTTGGTTTCGCTGGACTTCGCTCAATGGTCGGGGTTCCTGCTGCCAACTCCGGCGCTAGAGGCATTGAGCGACTTCACATCTGACTACTTCTTTGGTTGGGACGACTATCGGTTCAGCGTGTACCTAAGAGCCAAGGGATTCAGTTTGTCGGGAGTGCCCTCGGTCGTCGTCTTGAATCGACGCCGACCCGGGCAGTGGGAGAGCTCCTGGCGCCGCTACTACGGTGCCAGGAACCGGATCCTGCTTAGCTCCGACCTTTACGGCCGATGGTCTTGGGCGGCAATGCGAGCTATTTCGACTGAGATCGTCGGAATGCGGCATGAACCTCGAGCCCGCGCCCGAGGAATCAAGGACGCACTGACCGGGCGTAGAGGGAAGGTGGTGTCGCCGGGTCGTAGTCGACCTTGAGTACACAGCCGTGAGGGCCGGCGGGACGGCTTAGGACAGGCCGCGTTACCCGGCCCTACCGACCGCTCGTACTGGACCCGGATCTCGATGAGGTGTCGTCACTCCAGGCGGCGCGATAATCGCTCGCGACACGTTCAAAATCGGGTGGCCGACGGCCGCGGCAACGAGATGAATGCGGATCGTGTCCCAGATTCGCTCGGTCCACCCGGCATGGCCGAATCGCTTGATGGCGCCCCGGCAATTTCTGGCTCATATGGCTTCCAGAGATCGACTATGAGGTTCTCGGAGAATCACTCCGACGGCCTTCTACGCGGTGCACGTCGATGTCGCTTGCCACCTTCTCGGCGCTTCGGATTCCGAGCCCCGGGTTCGTTACGCTTCCAAACCGCAACGTTGAAGTAGCGCAGTCCTGCCTTCGTTTGACGGGGCTCGCGTGCCTCGATGCCGCCGATCAGCACTGCGGGCAAGTAGTGATCGGCGACGTCACAAGGGCTATGGCGTCCGCTTCACGAACGGATCTCCGCCAGTCGGCAATGACTTACCACCCTTCGTGCGTAGCGGTGGTGACCACTCCGTTGAGGGCTGTTCATCTTCTCGGTCACGTCTCTGATCTGCAACCAGGCTTGACACGGGTCAGTCGAACATCAAAGACTGTCCCGTTCGATCGCGATTTTGGGGGCGCCGGGTGGGGGTCGAGTTATCAGAATCTTCGGGGTCGAGTGATATCGATTCCAAGTCCGCTCCGGACGGAAGAACGCCCAATGGGCACGTGTGGCGTCGAGACGCGGTCGGTGTTGGATGGATAGTGGCTGCCGGCGTGGCGGTCCTTCTTCCAGCCTTCTTGCACGGCCATTCGCTTGGCGAATTGGATCTCTTGAGCCGTTACGGGCTGACGCAAACGCAGAAGATCCAGCCCATTCGGAATCCCTTCGCTACGGATCAGACATTTGCGCTCATGCCCTGGGAGTCGCTGGCCTGGACGCAGGTCCACCATGGCCAGCTTCCGCTGTGGAACCCCTACAGCGTTCTCGGGACGCCGCTGGCCTTTGGATGGCAGACGGGTGTCCTTAGCCTTCCAACGCTCGTCGGCTACTTGTTCCCTTTGAACTTGATGTATGGGGTTCAGATGCTGGTAACTCTGGTTCTCGCCGGTCTGGGCTCTATCTGTTCTGTCTGCGTGTCGTGCACCTGTCGGTGCTGGCGTCCACGTTTGCGGCCACCTCGTTCGAACTTTCCGGACCAATCCTGAACTGGTTGGGATGGCCACACGCCACCGTCGCGGCGTGGAGCGGGTGGCTCTTTGCCGCTGCCTTGCTCGTCGTCAGGTGCGAAAGTCGCCGTGCACGTGTGTGGGCGGTAACGCTCTTCGCCGTCAGTTTCGCCTTTGCCGTCTACGCTGGCCAGCTCGAAGTACTCGTCATTCTCTTCGATCTGCCTGGGGCTGTTTCTCTTTGTCTGGCTCCTTCTTCAGCACGGAATCGCCAATGCCCACGCAGCGATCCGCCCGCTCGGTGACTTGTTCATAGCTACCGTCCTCGGGCTTTGCTTGGCCGCGCCGCTCGTCCTTCCCGGTACCCAGGTTTATGACTCCTCCATTCGAAGCACAACGACGGGCCTCGTCCAGAATAGAGCTGAGCCAACGACGTTGCTCATCGATTACTTCGTGCCGCGAGTGCACTTGTTTTCATCGTGGTTGGGAGCTTTGATCTTCGTCCTGGCGATCGTCGGAGTATGGCGATATCGAAGGAGGGCGGAAGTCATCGCCCTAGGGATCGTCGGTGTATTCATGATCTGCGTCGTCACCGTCGAACCGGCCGTGGCCCTCGCTCGAGATATGCCTCTCATTGGATCTGTCCTCTGGAGTTCTCGAGGAGGGCTCTTGTTGGCCTTCGTTCTCACCGTCCTTGCCGGATGCGGCCTCGACGCCCTCCTGCGCAATTCGTGGGAGATACGACTGCTTCGTCTAACAACCCTGCTGCTGGTCTTATCGGGAGCCGCCATCATTACCGGCTGGGTCATTTGGAGCAACGAGTTTTCATTGCCAGTGGATCTCTGGTCTTCGATCGTGACGGTAGTAGTCGGCCTTGCAGTTGTCCTCACCTTCTATCTCCTACGTGGGGAAGTTGCTTCGCGTATCGAGCGATCCACATGGCGATCTCTGACCGTCGTATGCGGAGTGGCACTTCTACTCTGTCAAACAAATTCTGCTCGTAGCGGGCAGCACGTGGGAGGGCTCTGGCAGCACGTTCTATGCGCCAACCAGCGCCACTTCTGCGCTCAAAGCACACGTTGGGAACGCTCTAGTGGGTTTTGGAAGCCTTCCGGCACACGGTCTCGCCATCCAACCTGACGCCAACGTCGCGTACCGGAATTAGCCAATTCGCGGCGTACGACCCCATGCTTCCTCGCAAATACTTCACCTCTTGGCTCGACTCCACCGGTGACTCTGGGGGTTTTCCCGGATATTTCTATTTCCTGCCAGTGGTGAAGACCGCCAGCGAGGCTCGGCTCTTCGGGATCAGATACGTCATCGAGGCGAAGGGCTCGCCCGGCCCCTCCGGTTCGAGGTTCGATGTTCGGATCGGCAATGAAGACCTCTATCGGATTCCGAACTCGGGCGAGGCAACATTCAGCACCCTTGTTCGGGGACGTTCGAAGCTACCGATCAATGCCTCGAGCATCGTCATACCAGTGACCCACCTGAGTCCAACGAGCTGGAACCTGACCACCCGTTCTCCCGATGCCGGGGAGCTGCGTCTCAGACTGACCAACCTCCCCGGTTGGCACGCATCGATCGATGGAAGGTCCCTACAGCTTGTGGCGTTCGATCATGTGATGCTGCAAGCGCAAATTCCCCCGGTCATCACGTAATTACCATCACTTACTGGCCGACCACCCTAACGATCGGCATCGCCATAGCAATTACGGCGCTTATGGTTCTTGTTGTCGCCATGGTTGTGTGGGGTTCGCGTCGACGGTTGTAACAAGGCCACAAGTCCTGACCTCACGGATTCCTCGTACGGAGGTGCGACGACACCGTCCGATCCGCCGTTGGCGGGGTCGTATTGCCCGCGAGTCAGTTCGTGCCGGGATCGAGCCACAGGACTCTACGAAGTGCTAGGCGTCCGTATCACGGACGACCCGCGCCGACGCCTGGTAAGCGCCAGTGCGGGCTTGTGTACAACAGTACGTGTCGGAGGATCAGCCGATCTGTGACCAATTGCAGTGACCGGCGTCGCTAGTTCCCCGGTAGGGTCCAGTTCAACGAGCTGCAGATGGGCCTCAGGAAGGAACCCGCCCTTGGCGCAGCGGTCAGCCCCCGGGCCAGATGAGAGAAGCGAGGACCGCGCCACAACCGTCGCTCGGGGCGCTACTAACTGGTGCTTGCTCGATGCGCCCTATGGCGCAGATGGAACGTTCTGCGCTTCCCCCACCTGCTCCCGGTCGGGACGCATCGTGCGCGATGGGGCACTCCTCAAACGAGTCCACACGGCTCTGGGTTCGAGCTTCTTTGCCCGTAGGGCATGTCGCTCAACAAACCACCAGCTCGCGACGGCAAAGGGAATCGTGCACAGGACGGTAAGCAAAAAGAACGGCAGCGCTCCCCAATGATTCACTCCGAATATCGTGAGAAGAACCTGAGCCGGGTAAGCGTAGATATAGGTTCCATAGGAATAGTCATTCCGAGCGCCGACCCGTTGCAGCGGAAGATGGATGCCGAGCCAGATCATGGGATAGGCGATTAGTGCCACGAAGAGCCCAGACGGGGCGAAGACCCAATAGTCGCCAGCCGAACTTGTCGGTAGCCACAAACTGCCCAGGAGTGCTGCACTGCAGCCCAGGGCGAGGAGCCCCGAATCAGCCACACGGTCGCGGTAGAGGTAGATCAGAGTCCCAGTGAGAAACACAACGCCGAACTTGATGAACCACATGATCCAGAAGTTGTGGCCTCCTACAAACTTATCGTGGAGGCTGGGGATGAAGGTGAAGAGAATCTGGAGTCCCCAGACGCCAGCCGCAAGGATTGCCACGGCCAGGCGACGCCGCAGAAGCCCTGTAATAGCCAGGGCTGCCAAGACCAAATAGCAAAGGAACTCATACATGAGGGTCCAGAGGGGGTTGTTCCAGTAGCGCCCATCAATCGTGGGTTGTGTGATCCTGAGCCACCAATTGTGCAGTACCCATCCTGATGGGCTTGATTTTGACGCTACCCAGGACGTAAGGATGCCGAAGCTCTGAAGGGGAACCATTGAGGCAATGACCGCAACCACAATCAGACATACCCAGAAGGCAGGGAATATCCGAAGGAAGCGCTGCCAGAGATAACGGAGGACATTGTTGTGCTCCGCACTGCTCGCTATGAGGTAACCACTTATCCCGAAGAATCCAAAAACTGCGATTTCCCCGAATCCCATTCGATGGAACATGTCATTCTCCCAGGAACCCTGCACGGTGTGAGAGAACACAACGCAGAGGGCAAGCGCCAGCCTGAGGAAGTTGAGGCTGTTGTGACGCGGCGAGAAGGAAGCGCCGATACTGGGTCCCGAGGGGGTACGCCGCGACCCCTTGTCTGTCTCTGCCACCCGATTGCCCCCCAGTGGTGCCGCAAATGGTGAGCCTACAACGAGTCCATTCTTTGGTCCATTGTGACCTCTCGACCGACGCCAACCGACAGTAGTCGCGCCGTCGACTGAAGCCGCGTCCAGAGGGGCCTCGTGAATCACCTTGGGTCTGATGGAGTGACCTGACCCCTCCGAATGGATCCACCACCTGAGTCAGTCCCCTTGCCCACCATGGTGGGCAAAAGGAGGATGAACACCGTGCAGCATCGAAGGCACACCCCCGAGCAGATCGTCCGGAAGCTCCGAGAAGCCGACCGGCTCGTGGCCGAAGGGGCCGAGCTCGCCACGGTGGCCAGGCACCTCGAGGTCTCCGAGCAGACCTATCACCGCTGGAGGAACCAGTACGGCGGCATGAAGGCCGACGACGCCAAGCGACTGAAGGAGCTCGAGCGTGAGAACGCCCGGCTCAAGCGCATCGTGGCCGACCAGGTGCTGGACATCGAGATGCTGAAGAAGTGGCCAAGGGAAACTTCTGAGCCCGGCACGCCGCCGCCGGGCGGTCGTCCATGCTCTTGGACCGCTTGGCGTCTCGGAGCGTCGGGCGTGTCGGGCGGTCGGCCAGTCCCGCTCCACCCAGCGCCGGCCCGCCCCGGTCCCGGGCCCGAGGAGGAGCTCCTGCGGGCTCGACTTCGTGAGCTGGCCCGGGCCCATCCTCGCTACGGCTATCGCCGCATGACGACGATCCTGCGCCGCGAGGGCTTCTGCGTCAACCACAAGCGCATCCAGCGCCTGTGCCGTGACGAGGGACTTCGCGTCCTCAAGAAGGCCAAGAAGCGCTCCCGGGTCGGGATCTCGGTCATCGACGGCACCCGGCTGCGGGCCACGCACCCGAACCACGTCTGGGCCATCGACTTCCAGTTCGACCAGACCACCGACATCAAGACCCTGAAGCTGCTGAACATCACCGACGAGTTCACCAAGGAGGCTCTCGCCATCGAAGTGCAGCGCTCGATCACCGCCGATGACACCGTCGTCGTGCTCGAGCGCCTCGTGGCCGCCGAGGGAGCGGCACCAGACTTCCTGCGCATGGACAACGGCCCCGAGCTCACCGCCAACGCCCTGCGGGACTGGTGCCGGTTCTCAGAGTCGGGCACCGTCTACATCGAACCGGGGAGCCCGTGGGAGAACCCGTTCATCGAGTCGTTCAACGGCAAGCTGCGCGACGAGCTGCTCAACGTGGAAGCGTTCGAGACACTGCTCGAGGCCCAGGTACTGGCCGAGGACTTTCGGATCGAGTACAACACCTACAGACCACACTCGTCGCTCGGTCAGCTCACGCCGGTCGAGTTCGCCGAGCAGTGGCGCCAAAACCAGCCCGGACTCTCATAGCGGGTGGATCCGTTATCGGGGGCAGGCCAGGAGGCTCGTTCTATTTGTTTGCAAGCCCCATGTTGCTACTGAGGGGAGATCGATCCTCAAAGTGCCTGGGACTTCGACGTCATCCCGTAGGCACAGCTCCTACGACGTCATGCACATCGCCGCCCAGGCTCGGGAGCGAGCCCAGATTCACAGCGTCCCCGAATGCGAACACTCCACCGTCCGAACCAATCAGCCAGTAGCAGGCTCCGTCGGGAGTCGGGACGATGCTCACAATGTCCGAGACGCAGACACCGAGGTGCGTCAGCGAGCCGTACGGCTTTGCGTCTCCGAAAATTATGAACCGCGCCATTAGCTCTCACTACGTAGTAGCCCTGATCGTCGGCGGTAGAGGCGATTCCCGATACGTCGGAAACCTATATGCCCTGACCAGGTAGGGACCCCAAGAACGGCACGATTCCGAGCAGCGGAATCAACTCTTAACTGGAATCGGCGACTATCCTTGGCACCAACCACTTGGCAACCCATAACGTGCCAACTGCTCCGTAGTGGAAGTTGTCGGGGCGCAAAGATAGGCCTTCCACTAAGTACGAGCAGGGTGGTCCAGACGGGCATACCAGAGAAGCGAGGTCGATGACCTTAACGTCGTTGGGATCCATTTTCGAAGCTTGCACAAGCATCGAGTTCATTCGTTCAAAAGCGACGTCGTGCGCGGTCGGTTTGGTGGAGTGACCCTCGTCTACAAACGGTGGCTGTAGCAAAAGGATGACCTTCGTCCCATTTGAAATGAACTGCTGGATTCGACTGTCTATACGTTGCTTCATGACGGTCTTCCATTGTGGCGAGCCGGCGGTGAGCTCTTCATTTCCAGAGGGTGTGTTCGCCACTATCGAATCCGCCTCATCTGTGCTGGCCCAGACGATGACGTTGGGTTTGTCGCGACGAATCGCAGACTTCTCAGCATCGTCGGCTTTGTGTTGGCAACTCCTCGTAAACGCATGGACATTTTCGCCGTACAGATACAACGGCGCAACAGTGCCACTGACGATGCCGCACCCGATTACGGCTCCGTTTCCGAATTGCACCCCATACGATGGGCCAACTGCCGTGAGTCCTGGCAACATCGTGCAGGCGGTTGAATCTCCGACCACGACCACGCGGAGCTCTTGAGATGACTTCCGGCCGACAGTCTTTCCACCTTGCTGCTCGTATGAGTTACGGAGCGCGGCAATGTTTGCTTTTGACGGAAGAACGCACGGATAACCAGAAGGAGCGATAGCAACGTTTGCCTCAACATTTGCGGAGCTCGGGCCCGCTGCGAAGGTGGTCACACAAAGGCTGGCGATAATCAGACCTCCGCCGACGGCCATCGTCGCTGCACGCCTTGCCACCAAGTATGTGGAGTGCCGAATAGGGTTCTCCACCACCAGATATGTACCGATGGCTAGCACAAGAGACAGCAAGACCCAGAGCAAAGCCTTCCCTGCCGGTAGCGAAGTCTCCCCCTGGCTCTGTGCTGCCAAAGTGAGGATGGGCCAATGCCAGAGATAAAACGAATAAGAGACGAGGCCCAGCCACTGAAAGGGTCGTAACCCGAGAACACGCTCCGCGCCCCACGTGGGAGTCGCGATGCCGCCGACGATGATGCACGCGGCACCCACAACCGGGACGGCGGCTAGCCAACCAGGGTAAGGAGTCGGTCGCGTTGAAGACGAACGCGGCCAAAGAAGACAGCGCCTAGGCCCAGCCACGAGAGGATGGCAGCAAACACGTTAGGCAGATGACGGAACATGTCGCTGAAAAGGGCGACGAGCGCGCCAAGCGCCAGCTCCCACGCACGGGTGAACGGAGAGAAGAATGCATTCGCAGGGTTGGCCGGAGTCATGACAATGGATAAGGCATAGGAGCCGATTACCGTGAAGCCCAACATCAGTGCGAGGCGGGTTCGCAACGACCAGCGATGCAAGCAAGCCACCAATAGGAACGCCGCCGGATAAACGATGTAGAACTGCTCCTCGACGGCCAACGACCAGAGATTCTGGAGCGGAGACGGAGGTTTCAGCGATGCGAGATAGTTTGACCCATCCGCAATGAAGTGGAAGTTAGTGAGAAACACCGAGGCCCACTGACCGTCTACAGCCGTTCCATTTGCGGCGCTTCGAGTGAGGACTATACGAGCGACGGCTACCGTGACAACGATTATCAACGTGGCCGAAGGAAGGATGCGGCGCACACGTCTTGCATAGAAGCTGAGCATCGACGTGGCATTCGACGAAGCACGCTCTCGGAGCAAGAGTCCAGTGATGACAAAACCCGAGATAGCGAAGAACACGTCCACCCCGACAAAGCCGCCACTGAAGGTAGAAACGCCTGCGTGAAACAGCACCACGAGGAGGATCGCAACGGCGCGAAGCCCTTGCACGTCCGGGCGGAACCTGCGATCTCCGGGCGCGGAACCGACCTCGTTTCCGGAAGGTAAGTACCTGTCATCCGTTAGCGCACTCATTCCGGCAGCGGACCGTAGCAGGGAGCAGATATCGAAAGTCCCCACAGACCGTTGACTGCCTGAGGATCTCCCAAGTGCTCGGTTTCGCTCGATTTCTCTATGGGGCTGAGGGCTGCGCCGCCGCTCTGACGCCTGTCTCCATCGATTATCACTACGGCTAATCCGGTCAAAATGAGGGCAGCAAGGACAAGTCCTACGTTGAATGTGTCGGGCCAGAAGTAGTTCGATGACGTGGTTCTCAGGTGGTACACGGGCCCGCAGAATCGCATCTGCCCGCGTACATCAGGGCTTGCGGTTGCCCGTTGTTTAGTAGCGGGCTAAGTGGCAGGCGACGCTCCCGGGACCTTGTAGAGCGCCTCGTCTCCTACCTGGTTGACAAAGAGGGCGCCGAGTGGGCCGTGCATGAGCATTGCCGCCGGGCAAGCGGGTGTGCACGACGTCACCGGAGCGGCTGAGCCTGCTGGAACAGAGTTTGGCCTTGGCGCGCTTGGGTCGGCCGCTTGGTCCAGTGCGGTCCAAGCAGGCGGTCGGGTTGTCAAGATGATCGGAGACGAGCGCCATGCCTTCCTCATGTCGGCACTGAACGGCATGCCGATCGAATCGAACTGCACGCCGACAACGGCGTCCGCTGCCAACTGGTAGACGTGCACCGGCAGGACGGTCGACTTGCGCCCGATCCACTCGTGCCGGTCACGATCAACAGCACGCTCGGCTGATCCTCCCAGGCAACAACTTGTACCTTCCCTACCGTGAAGGGTGCGCTCGAATCGAGAGCGGGTGTGGCTGGGGGAGGCTCGACCCGCTGCTGGACTTCGTATCCGCGCTCGTCCGCGCCCGTCGGCGGAGCTCGAGCGAGGTCTCGATCAACAGCACGGCGATCAAAATTGCGAACGTCGTGACCGCGATGATGATGCCGACACTGAATGTCTTCGGCCAGTAGTGCAGCACGACCGTGCTGGTGCCGGCGGGGACCGCGACCTGCAGCATGATGCCCTCATAGGTGCGCACCGTCGTCGCATGGCCATTATCGGTAGCGTTCCATCCCGGCACCGACGTCAGCCGCAGATGAAGGGTGCCGGGCGAGGCGGCATGCACAACGAGCTGCCATGTCGACGGGTTGGGGTGCTCGACGGCGACGGGCGTGCCGGCGGGGTGAGTCGCCGTCACCAGCGTCGCCGGGTACGCCTTGGGCACTCGGTACAGGGTCTCGCCGTTCAGGTGCGAGACGAAGGTGGTGCCCGCAGGGCCCCGCACGCTCGCCGGCACCAAGATGTAGCGGGCGCCGTAGAGCTGCGCGAGCGGCACCGAATCGATGGCGGGGCAGTAGCTGTAGAAGCCCGGAACTCCGGCCGATCGGCCGGTCTGGCGGCGGAACGCGGTGAAGTATGCAGCCGGAACAAGTGGGTCGTAGAGTGCCAATTCGTGCACGCCGAAGAAGGCGTTGACATTTGGGGTGATACCCAGACCGGTGCACACGATGGTGTTGGTGCCGAAGGCCACCGTCGAGTCGCCGACGGTGTGCTGCAGCGCGACCTCGGAGGGCGACTCGGCGAAATAGGACGAGCTCGACGCCATGAGAGGCTCCCCGGCACCGAGGAGGAACGCGGTCTGGCCCACCAGCAGCGCCAGTCCGCCCCACACCCCGACCCGCTTCCAGGGTGAGCGTACGTCGGGCGCATCGCCGAAGTGTCGCCGGGCGAGGACGAGCGCCCCGATCGTCATCAGTCCTATGACCGTTCCGACTACCGGTCCGGTGTAGCTGCGGTCGCGGAGCACCAGTTCGGCATGGGTGAGATGTCCGGAGCCGAACAGCCACTGCCCGGCCACGATCACTGCGACGGCCCCGAAGCCGCAGAGCGCGATCACCTGCACCCGAGAGTCGCGCCAGTGCCGAACGAGGACGTCAACGCCCTGGCCGGCCAGCAGAGCCAGGGCCAAGGCCATCGGCAGCAGTGACCGGTGCCACAGGATATGGCCGATTGCCGGCAGCCCGTCCAGGAACGAGTTCAGCGGTCCGACGTAGGCGATGGCGAACATGACGATGGCCACGGCGCCGAAGGCGGGGACCTCGGGCCGCCGCCACCGGGTGCAGGCCGCCAGCAGCACCATGACGAGGGCCGCGACGCCGACGTAGGCGGCGGTCTCGACGTAGAAGAAGTATCCGAACCAGTGGTTGCCCCCGATGGGGAGCCCGTCGTACCCCTGAAAGAGCAGGTACACCAAGTTGTGGGCCGGCAGACCCTGGTCCGGTGGGATGGCGTTGCGTAGCGAGCCCTGTTCGAGCTGCAGGCCCGGCAGCAACAGGGGCGCGGCCAGGGCGAGCCCCGCCACACCGCCTAGCGCCAGGTCGAGTGCGGGACGTGCCACCGCCCCGCCTCCGAAGTGTGGCCGCGAGCGCAGACCCAAGTAGACCGCCAGGAACAGCAGCAGCGCCATACCCATCAGGCCGAGCACTTCGGGTTGGCCCACGTAGACTGCGCACGCCACCACGACCGCCATGAGGGCGATCGGCAACGCCCGCCGCTGCTTTCCCCGGATCACGTACAGGGCGGCGGCGAAGAGCCATCCTCCCCACGCCATCACCGCGGTGTGGGGCCAGCCGAGCCACCCGACCATGGGGCCGCTCAGTTCGAACGCGGTGGCGGCGAACGCGGACGCCAGCGCACCCAGCCGGAGCATCCGGGCCAGCGCGTACGCGCCGGTACCGGCGATGAGCAAGGTCACGATCGTCTGCACGCTGAACGACAGTCGCAGGGGAAAGAGGTAGCCCACCAGGGAGGGCAGGCTGAATGGCGCCGACTGCCAGTTGAACGCCAGCGGCATGCCCAGCGCGCTGTACGGGTTCCACAAGGGTAGATGGCCGGCATGGACCTGCCTCCACGACAAGGCGGACCACACGTTCATGGCGTTGACGATGTCTCCCCGCTGGGAGCTCGTGACGATGACGTGCGCGTTGTAGGAGAGCCCGAATTGGTCGAGCGATATGAATGGACCGAACGAGGCGCCGCGCGCCAGCGCGGGTCCCAGCAGAGCGAGCGCCGCACCGACCACCCACGCGAGGCCCAAGAGGTCCGGCCATCGCGCTCTGAGGCGTTGTGCGCGGCTAGGGGGGTCGTGTGTCACGGTCGTCACCTCGGTGTCGGGGCCGGTTGGTGGCAGGCGCCGCCGGTGGGTACCGCGTCGGGCGCCGCCGACGGCTCGAGAGAGGTTCTCGCGTGACGAGCCACTTGCTGCTGCCGCCTTCTTCGCAATGGCCAACCGAACGCGAGCGCGAGGACGACGGCGCACGTGCCCGCCATCGCAAGTCCGACCGTGAACGAGGTCGGCCAGTAGTGCAGGACCACGACGTGGCGGCCGGGTGGCACAACCGCCTCGAGCATGATGCCGGCGAAGCGGGTGAGGGCCAGTGGTCGGCCGTCGATGGTGGCGTGCCACCCCGCGACGTCGGTGAGGCGGAGGCGCAGGACTGCGGGGCGGTCGGTGTGCACAGTCACCTGGCGAGTGGAGGGTGAGGGGCTGATCATGGCCACCGGGGTGCCCGGGGCGCGTGTCGCCGGTAGACGACCGTCCGGCCCGAGCGGCGTCACAGTGGCGGCCGCTGCGCCAGGTATCTCGTACAGCGACTCGGCCCCCACGCGCTCGACAAAGATGGCGCCGGACGGACCGGGTCCACCGCCGGGCTCCAGGACGAAGCCAACGCCGTACAGCCGCGCATCGGCCGCGGTCGTGACCGCCGGGCAGAAGGCGCTCGGAGGCACGTAGACACCCGCGGACCCGCCGGTGTTGGCGTACCACGAGGTGAAGTAGGCGTAGGGGGTCATGGGGTCGTAGGCGTCGAACTCGTGGATGCCGTAGAGGATGTTGGCCTCGGGGAGGATGCCGAGCGTCGGTGGTACGAAGCACGAGGACTTGCCGAAGGCCAACACATGGTCGCCCACGGCGCGCCGCAACGAGGCGATGGGCGCCGCTGCTGGAGCGACGCTGGCGCTCGAGGTCCACATCGGCGCGCCTGCGGCCACCAAGAACACAGTCTCACAACCCAACAGTGCGACAGCACCCCAACGACCCCACCTCGGGTCTGCACCCCTGGGTTGCCCGCCGCAGGCCGTTAGACTTTGCCTCGTCGCCCGGTCGGCGATTGAGAGCGCACCTGTCACGGCTAAGCCGAACAGCACCTCGATGGTCGGCCATACGAAGCCCTGCGAGCGCAGGGTCGATTCGTGTGCGGTGAGGTGGCCCCGACCGAGGAGCCACAACCCCGCGAGGAGGAGCGCTGCCATGACGAAACCGGCGACTGTCAGGCGGCGCACCGATGCGGACCGCCAGGACCGGGCGAGGACGTCGAGGCCGATGGCACCGAGGACCGCCACGACCAGACTCAATGGCACGAGGAGGAAGTTCAAGGCGAGGTGGCCGACGACCGGCAGCGTGCCGATCTGATGGACCAGGGGAGACACGAAGACGGCGGCCGCTCCCACTACCAGGATCGCGGCGAGTGCCCGGATCTCGGGCCGTCGCCACGCGGTTCCCAGGGCCACCACGCCGAGCACGACGACGATGACGCCGACGTACATGGCTGACACGATGTAGTCGTTGCCCGGCCACTGGCTGCCGGCGACCGGCGTGCCGTCGTAGTTCTGGGTGAGGAGGTGGATCAGGTCCCGCGCTGGAAGGGCCTGGTAGGCGACGCGCGCACTCCGGACCGACCCCGATATCAGCTGCAAGCCCGGCAGCAGCAACGGCGCGGCGAGCGCGCAACCGGCCAGGGCACCGAGCACGATGTCGGTCAGGGGTCGCCGGACCGGGCCTGATCCGCCGAGCGCTCTGGAACGCTGGGCCAGCATCGCCACCACGAAGACGCCGATCACCAGTGCCATCGCCGAAAGCATGTCTGGCTGCCCGGCGTAGATGGCCCCCGCCACGCCCGCCGCCAGCATGGCGACCGAGCGCAACCGGTGGCGTCCCCGCAGCGCCAGTACGCATGCCGCGAGGATCCACCCGCCCCACGAGGCTACCGAGGCGAGGGGCCAGCCGAGGACGGTGAAGAAGGCTCCGCCCAACTCGAACACGGTGCCGGCGAACGCGCACGCCACGACACCCAGGCCGAGCACCCGGCCCAGCACGTACGCGCCGGTGCCGGCGACGACCAGCGTCACGAGTAGCTGCACTGTGTAGACGAGGCGCAAGGGCCCCACATAGCTGACCAGTGCGGGTAGCGAGAAGGAGCCGGCCTGCCAGTTGAATGCCTGCGGTAGCCCGAGGGCGTTGTACGAGTTCCACAGCGGCAGATGTCCCTGATGGATCTGCACCCAGTTGATGACGGCCCAGGGCACCGTCTCCGCGATCTGGTCGCCCGTTTGGGCGATGTGGGGCACCACCCCGTGGTGCGTGGTGAGGCCGTACGCCGACAGATCGTCGAACGGACCGAGCGACGCGCCGTGCCGGAGCGCTGGGATCAGTACAACGACGGCGGCGACGACTACCCAACCCACGCCGCACGCCTCGCGGATCCACTGGCGCGTTGCCCCGCGCCGGTGCATTGCTGGGTCCCTTCTCGCAGCGGCGGGGGCGAAGCTGGTGGGAAGAGCCGTCACGTCTGCTAGTGCGAATGCTCGGGTCGAGGCACCGGACGCATGGGAGTGTCGGCGCTTGTGCCTCGGGCCAGGCGCCGCCGACGACGCCAGCGGGGATGCCCTAGATGCGGGATTACAGTCCCTGCCTGCGAACGTGCCATCAAATCACTGCCGTCCCCCTGTGCAAGCCCTGCCCCCTTGGTCGTCGTCTCAGCCCTGGCGGAAGCCCTTGAGTTCCTCGCGCCACTGCACGCCTTCGACCGGGTAAGGCACGCAGAAGCTGAACCGGTCGGCGAGATCGCCGTAGCGCTCATTGACGCGTACAGATGCCTCGTCGAGCGGCGCCAGCACGGCGAAGGCCGCGAGCATCTCGTCGGTGACTAGCTCCTTCATGGCACTAAACTATCTGATCCCGCTCGATTTGAAGACCCACACTCAACCGAGGTCGCCAACCAGTGCTGACAAGTCGATGTCACCAATGTGATCGTGGCAGACGGCATAGTCTTCTAAGTCCTCAACTCATCGACGACCACGCGAGACTCTGCGTCGCTTCTCGGGCCTTGTGAGCACGCGCTCGTCCGACGTGGTGCGCACTCCACAAGGCGGCACTCGCTGGGGCTATCCGCAGCGCTCCAACGAAAATATCGTTCTGGACCTCGCACGATGAGAGTGACACGAGGCTGTTGTGCCGGCACCACGCGCGGCGACAGACTCTGTTTCTGGCAGCTACAATTCAGGTCTTGCAACTCGTCGATTGGGTATATCAGCAGCGGATACCGCCCTGGCAGCCCTATTTTGGTCTGCTCGACAGAAATTCATCAGCACCTGGTGCCGAAGACATATGCGGAGATCGGAGTTTCACTGGGCCGGTCTCTGACTTTGACTCTCCCTGGCACAGTGGCGGTTGGTATCGACCCCTTTCCGAATGTGCAGTTCCCTCTCCGGCGCGGCACTAGGGTCTTCAGCCAAACGAGCGACGACTTCTTCGCACAACACGACCTCCGTACGCTTTTCGGCGGTCGTCCCCTGGACCTAGGGTTCATCGACGGCATGCACCGTTTCGAGTTTGCGCTGCGTGATTTCATCAACTTGGAGCGTGCCTCTTCATCTGACACGGTTCTTCTGATACACGACTGCCTGCCAATCGACGAACTGAGCGCTGAGCGGGAACAGTCGACGGAGATCTGGAGCGGCGACGTGTGGCGATTGATACTGATCCTCAGAGAGTGGCGGCCCGAACTGGACATCGCCGTCGTCGACATCGCTCCGACGGGACTGGGGGTAGTTCGGGGACTCGACCCGCACTCGGCGGTTCTCCAGGAGAACTACGACAACATAGTGAGGCAGTTCGTGGATACGCCGTTCTCGGTTCTCGGCGAATCAAAGCACTCCAAACTCGGGACGATCACAAGTGACTGGCGGACCGTGAAGGCTCGTTTACCGTCCACCCCGTACCGCAAGAGCAACGTCGAATTTCTCAAGGCGCAGCGCGCCTCGTGTGGCGTTATGCCGCTGGCTCGCCGTTCGGTCAGGCGGGCGACCTCCAGATTTCAAAGCTTGCATACGGAAACGTCGAGTCCAACCAGCTGACTCGGTCAACCCGCCTAAGGTGAGAAACTACAGCAACGTAGTTTGGCTGGGTGGCCACTATCCGTAGGCAACGACCGTGCGATAACCTTTTTGGGGGCAACGGCGCCCAGGCGCCGTTCTGGGAGAACTAGGGGACGCGGTGCGGAACGCAGCAGGCGGGGGACAGTCAGTGGGTACGAACGACAGAATCGGCATCGTCGTTGTCGCGTGATAACGCGGCCTCAACGCTGGCCTCGGTGCTCGATCGGCTCCCCACCGATTTCCGATCGCGAGTGGCCGAAGTGGTTGTTTGTGACGACGCGAGCAGTGACTGTACCTATGCAGTTGGCAAGGACTACCAAGCCGACGGCGATTTACCACTCACGGTTATTCGGAGGCCCAAGAATCTAGGTTACGGCGGCAACCAAAAGGCAGCGTATAAGTGGGCCATAGAACATGGCCTCGATATCGTCGTGCTTCTTCATGGTGATGGCCAATACGCGCCCGAGGTAATTGAGGATCTCGTAACTCCCTTCGAAACGACCCAATGCGACGCCGTGTTCGGGTCTCGCCTGATGGACCCAGGATCCGCTCGAATCGGCGGCATGCCATTCTACAAGTACGCAGGTAATCGGATTCTGAGCCGGATATCCAATGCTGCGACTGGCTTGGAACTGAGCGAATGGCACAGTGGCTACCGGGCATACCGCATCCAAGCGCTGAAGGACATTCCGTTTGAGCGTAATTCCGATGGCTTCGACTTCGATACCGAGATCATCCTCCAGCTCCTTGAAGCAGGAAAGATGATCGTTGAGGTTCCTATTCCCACGTTCTACGGCGACGAGATCTGTCGGGTAAATGGAATGGGCTACGCGAAAGATGTTGTCAGCGATGTTCTCCGTTACCGATTTCAGAAGATGGGGTTCGGCTCTGGGGACCTGCTTTTCGCAGAGGAGTCCGGCAAGATCCATAGCAGCCTCCCGGCTGGGCAAGTCGACCTCATCAAATGGATGGAAGGACCGCCCAAGAGGATCTTGGATCTCGCTTGTTCCGATGGCAGGTTGGGCGATCTTCTCCGGCTAGAGGGCCACACGGTGATTGGCGTCGACGCAGAGAAGTTCGACGGAGTTGGCGAGCGACTTGATGGATTTGTTGAAGCAGATTTGAGGCAAGGGTTTCCGAAGGACATCGATGGGGATTTCGACGTGATAATTGCAGCGCGAACGTTCGAACGTCTTGCTGAACCCCAGGACCTACTGGAGAAGCTACGTGGTGTCCTTGCTCCCCGTGGCGTCGTCGTCGCCAGCGTCCCGAACATCGCTCATTGGTATCCCCGGCTCCGCGTCCTGTCAGGGCATTTCGATTACGAAAGTCGGGGGGTCTTCAATGGGGATCATTTGAGATTCTTTACCCAGCGGAGTTTCGAAAATTGGTTGCGCGTTCAGGCTGGAGGGTCCGACGTCGATCCAGCGCCGGCATCCCACTGGAGGTTGCGAAACGGGGCGGGCCATCTCCGTCGAGATTGCTGGGGCTCGCGTCGGGGTTGGACCGTCTCGGACTGGTTCTCTCTCCAAACCTCTTCTCGTATCAGTTCCTTTTTGAGTTGGAACCAAAGTAATCGGATCTGGGCGAGAACCTCGACCGGCTCCTCGGACGTTCCAACAACAGTAAGAGCCGATAGTGCGGCCTAAGTGTCCCTGTGCGAGGTATCAGCCCGCCTGCGCGCCATTCGCTTCGGTCCAAGATGGGTCCTTGATGCATATTTGGCTCTACCGAATGCGAAGATCAGCAGGATGTTGACAGCAGAAGCCAGAACGATCGATCAAACAGATACTCGAGAATCACTCGAAGAATCTCAAGATCTCTCGAAAAATCGGCGTCGCTTCACCAAAGCTGCTGTTGTGGGAGTCGCCGTTGTCGTCGGTCCATTCCTCTACTCACTCTTCGACCTCTGGACAGGCTCATTCAATATCTTCCGCAGTGTCAGTCCGGCAGGTATTTACGATCTGCAAGCCGAAGCCATGCTGCACGGACACCTATCGGTGCCAAACGGCAGCATCGGAGTCGAAGGGTTTTTACACGACGGCCGTACGTATACGTATTTCGGCCTGCTTCCTTCTTTATTCAGAATGCCGATTCTTCTAATCCTGCCGCACGCTGCTGGACACTTGACTGCTCTTTCCATCATGGCGGCCTGGATCCTGACCGCACTCATTGCATCATTACTGATCTGGCGAGTACGTACCCTCATTAGGGGAGACGCGGCTTTAGGATTTGGAGAAGCCGGCTGTATTGCTGCCTTCGTTGCGACCATCCTCGGCGGTTCGGTGCTGTTATTCCTGGCGGCTTCGCCTTGGGTGTATGACGAAGACATCGCCTGGGCAATCCCCGTCACACTTGCCACTCTCTTTGTCTTCTTGGGCATGCTCGACTCCCCGACGAAGCGACGAGTCATGTTGCTCGGAGTGTTGCTTGTTGCGGGCATCCTTGGCCGTCAGCCGGCAGCCTTCGCATGCGTGGTGGGGACTCTGATTATTTCCGCGTGGTTCTTCTTGGGACGGGGGGGCGAACACAACAAGCGATGGGCTCTTCCAACTGCTGCGGCCGCAATTGTGCCGATTCCGCTTTGGCTCGCCGTGAACTGGCTGAAGTTCGGCACTACTCTCAACAGTCTGCCCCTGAGTGACCAGGTATGGACTCGTGTGAATGCACACCGGCGGGTTTTCCTGGCAGCAAGCGGGGGGAAAGGGTACAGCTTCCACTTCATTCCGACCACTTTGTGGGCATATATGCAGCCGTTCGGATTGCGAGTTCAGGCGACCTTTCCCTTTTTTACCCTCCCGGTCCATTCGCCCAATGTTGTAGGAAGATACATTTTTGATGCTCTATATCCAACTCCAAGCGTCCCGGCATCAATGCCGCTCCTATTCCTCTTGAGTTGTTGCGGGCTAGTCGTCTGCTTCAGGCGCAACCCCGGACGTGGCGTGCGATTGATGCGGATCCCGATTGTTGTAGCTGCGGGAGCGACGGCGATTGATTTCGTTTACGGCTATATAGCACCCCGGTATCTTGGCGATTTCGTTCCGTTCCTCGTACTTGGAGGAGCCGTTGGATTGATTGCAACATGGCGGAGGTTGGAGAGCAATCGGCCTCAAGTTAGGCGCTTGGCAGTTGTCGTGGTTCTTCTCCTTGCCGTGTTCAGCATTGCAATCAACCTTGGGCTTGCTCTTTCACCCACAGGTGAATGGCTGCCAACTCAGACAGCGAACTACGTGACGACGGTGAAGCAGGTCAGCGACCTTACGGGGCATCCGATCGCTCGGCAGGTCAAGGAGGCTGCATCGCTTCCCTACTGGGCGCCAGCCAACGAGATCTACATAGTGCGTGATTGCGCGGGTGTCTATCTCTCTACCGGGCAAGGTGTGGCGTACGCTCCCGGACTCCAGATCCAACACGCTACGTGGGATGTCATCGAGCAGGGGGACGATATACACCATGCCATTTCGGTTTCCTTCAATGGGCCAATAAAGCCTGGGGTCGCGGTCCCAGTGTTCAGCTTTGGCGATGTGAGGGTTGTTGTCCAACCGATATCAGACCGACTTGTCCTGTTCGGGATCCAAAACCCCCATGCACCCAGCGTCGCTTGGCCACCCGTCTCAAGCCCTGTAGCTGCCGTCACGCCGAACACGACCTACAAGATGGATGTGTGGGCAGATCCTTACTTAAACCGGATCAATGTTTGGTGGGAAAATTCAGAAGGCAAGGTGATCTCTAGGACGGGGACCTATTTGCCTGGACCTGGGTCGGCGAAAGTACTTCAATCGAGGACTCAATCCGAAGGCGACGTGTCCTCCATATCTGTCGCTGATGACAAGGTCCCAGCATCGAATATGAGTTTGTGCCGATCCCTGCAACGAGAAGCGATCACAGGAAAGAAGACGTCTTGATTTCGACTCGCCGCGCCGCGCCACCAAGCCGGTCGAAGTATGATCCCACGATGTCGACGGCCATCTATGCCACTACTTTACGCAATTCGTGAAGGGAATGACGGTGGGGCAAGCCATGGGGGAACGAGCCAAGGTAGCGGTAGTAGTGGTTGCCTCCAACGCGGCGGAGACGTTGGCATCTGTCCTTGATCAGCTTCCTTCCAGCTTCAAAGAGAAAGTTGAACACGTCGTCGTTTGTGACGATGCCAGCGGTGACACCACGTACAGCGTTGGCAAGGATTATCAAGCACACACTGACCTTCCTCTCACCGTTATCCGGCGCCCCAGGAACTTGGGCTACGGGGGCAATCAAAAAGCTGCGTACAAGTGGGCCGTCGAACGTGGACTTGACATCGTTGTATTGCTCCACGGAGACGGACAGTATGCACCCGAAGTCATTGAGGATCTTCTTCAGCCTCTCGAGGACGGCTCCGCGGATGCCGTCCTGGGGTCGAGACTGATCGACAGCGGGCTGGGCCGCCCTCAAGGCATGCCCATGTACAAGTACGTCGGAAATCGGGTCCTTAGCAGTTACTGCAATTCGATTGTGGGACTGGACCTCACCGAATGGCACAGTGGCTATCGCGCGTACCGAGTGAAAGCACTAAATCAGATTCCGTTTGAAAGCAATTCCGACGGATTTGATTTTGACACTGAGATAATCCTCCAGCTTCATGAGGCTGGTCAATCCATCGTCGAGGTGCCAATACCGTCGTACTACGGCGGAGATATCTCATACGTGAATGGCTTGCGATACGCCATAAACGTCGCGACCGATGTCTCGAGATATCGGATCCACAAGATGGGTTTTGGATCGGGCGAGCTTGCCTTCGCGGACGAGGCATACGAACTCAAGATGGACGAAACCTCGTCGCATCGCCAGATCATCTCCTGGCTTAGCGATGGTCCACCGAAACGGATCCTTGACCTCGGCTGCTCAGATGGCCGGTTCGGTGAACTACTCCGCCTTGACGGACACCAAGTGATAGGTGTCGATACCCATGAATTGGATGGAGTCAGGAAGCGGCTCGACGACTTCTTCGAAGCCGATCTGAATGTCGGACTCCCGCCGGGGATAGGTCAAGATTTCGACGCCGTTGTCGCCGCTGACGTATTCGAACATCTGGCAAACCCCGAGAAAGCACTCAGGGACCTGCGGGGCGTGCTAGCGCCACGCGGCATCGTCATTGCTAGCGTGCCGAATGTCGCTCATTGGTATCCGAGATTGCGAATCCTTTTGGGTCGCTTTGACTATGAACGACGGGGAATTTTTGACGCGGGCCATTTGAGGTTTTTCACTCAGAACAGCTTCGAACGGATGGCAGGTCGCGCCGGCATGCGCGTGCGGCAACGGTCTCGCACGGGACTACCCGTTGAGGTAGCAAGTCGGGGGGGATCGGCACCGACGGTGGCGCTCAAGCTAATTGGCGGGATCGATGCTATTGGATTGACGCTTTTCCCAGGTTTGTTCTCATATCAACTTCTTTTTGAACTGGAGCCAGATGACTCTGAGCGACCGTCCAGGGAACCGGCTCGGTAGCCGATTCTTCGCTCACACCCGGATGTAACCCGATCGCCCCTGAAGACGAGGTTGACCATGGCAAGCAACGACACGCCACAAGGCGTTCTCGACCTTGAGGCGCTGGAACGTGAACTCGGCGTTTTGACGCCCCGATACGAATGCGCCTCACCGTTTCCCCACATTGTGATCGAAAACTTCCTCCTGCCGGCGGTTGTCACGCGTGCTATCGCAGAATTTCCACCATTAGATGTGGAGAACTGGAATCCATATTCGCACGCCAACGAGCGAAAATTCAGCCAGACCGATCCGGAAACATGGGGTCCTACCCTGCAGTCGATTCTGGCGGAACTGAATTCAGATCGATTTGTCAGCTTTCTGAGCGGTCTTACCGGATTCGAGGGACTCTTTGCCGACGATTCCCTCGAAGGTGGTGGCTTGCACCAGTCCACAAGGGGAGGGTTTCTGAACGTACACGCCGACTTCACGGTTCACCCTCACCACCGCACCTGGCAACGCCGCGTGAACCTCCTCTTGTATCTCAACGAAGACTGGGCCCAAGAGTACGGGGGATATCTCGAGCTTTGGAGCCGAGATATGAAGGAATGCGTCAAATCGATCGCCCCCGTCGCTAATCGGGCCGTGATTTTCACCACCGACATGGATTCGTTCCACGGGCATCCGGAACCAATGGACTGCCCTCCAGGTGTGACGCGCAAATCGCTGGCGCTCTACTACTTCACCGTTGAAACGGCACCTACCGTGCGCTCGACTGAATATCGAGCACGGCCCGGCGACGGACTTCACTCCGTCGCGATATATGCCGACAAACAGCTTCTTCGGGCCTACGACTGGACTAAGAGACGTCTCGGGTTGAGCGACCAGACAGCTAAACAACTGCTGAGAAGGATCGAACGCCTCCGACCAAAGTCGCACGGCGACTGAATTGGCGAGCACAAGGACAGTGCTCGGGCAGGCAGTTCTCGACCAGCCTGTGTCCGCCGATCCCCCGACAGAGACTGCAAGCAGTTTTTCGAGCTTGAAGAGGTTTGTCGTCTCCGTATCGGTCGGAATGGCCGTTGTAGCCGTTCCTTATCTATTTGTGCTGTGGGATCTTTGGAATCCGGGTGTTTACGCCACCCGTTCGGTTGGTCCTTCAAATTATTACGACATCCAGGCCCAAGCTATGGCGCACGGCCATCTCTATATTTCGCCTCCTAGCCAGCTGGGTATCGAGGGTTTCCTTCACAACGGTCACGCCTTCACTTATTTCGGTATCTTCCCCTCGCTTTTCCGCGCCCCTTTCATCTTCGTGTTTCCATCTTTGTTCGGACGCCTCACCGCCCCGTCGTTACTCCTGGCGTGGCTCCTCACAGGGTTTCTGGTTTCCCTCCTGCTCTGGCGCGTTCGAATTTTGGTCCGGGGCTCGGTACAAATGGCGTGGTCCGAAGCAGCATCCTGCGGTGTTTTGGTCGCTGCCATCACCGGTGGGTCGGTGCTCGTCTACCTGGCGGCAAACCCCTGGGTGTACGACGAAGACTTCGCATGGGGTGTCGCTCTGACCCTTGGCTGCTTATTCGCCCTTCTCGGGGTAATGGAGCGGCCAACGGGTTGGCGCGTATTGAGTGCGGGACTATTCATCCTGGCTTCCAGTCTGAATCGCCTTTCGACCGGCTGGGCCTGCATCATCGGGGGGCTTCTCGTTGCTGCTTGGTTCTTGTTGGGCCGAGGAGGACCTGACAACCGACGATGGTGGTTCCCCATATTGGCTGCTGCAGTAATCCCACTTCTCGCGGCGTCTGCAGTCAACATCGCGAAATTCGGCTCTCCCATTTCCTTGCCGTTAGCCGACCAGGTGTGGACTCAGATCAACGCCCACAGAAGACACTTTCTCGCGGTGAACAGCGGAAAGGGGTTCGGGTTGCAGTTTCTGCCCAGCACTGTGACGGCGTACCTGCAACCCGGCGGTGTTCGCTTCAGCAATCTGTTCCCGTTCATCACCCTACCTGGATCACCGGCGACGGCAATAGGCGGCGCGGTCTTGGACGAGACCTTTCCGACCGGCAGTGTTCCCGCGACGATGCCCCTCCTCTTCGTACTCGGTCTCTGGGGTGCGGTGACGGCCTTTCGACCTAACTCGATTGGGTCGGTTCGGCTAACAAGAATTCTATTTGTCACCGGGGCGGCGGCTACGACGGGTGTTTTGCTGTGGGGTTACATCGCTGACCGCTACCTGGCTGATTTTATGCCGTTGCTCGTCATTGCCAGCGTTGTTGGCATCGTGGACCTTTGGCGCAGGGCGGATCAAAGGCCACGTCGCCTAAAGCTCACCCTTTTCGCGGCTGTCGCTGTTTCTAGCGTTATTTGGAATAGTTGCAAACGTGGGAGCTGCGCTCGAGTCGGTGAACTCGTGGACTACTCCTCAGGCGTTACGATTCGTCGAGGCTCAGAAGGCACTGAGTATCGGGGCACTTTCCTCATCGGTTGTTCGAGGCCCGCGTCTGCCCTACTGGGGTCCGACCGGACAAATCTACGATGTCAACAGTTGTACCGGTCTCTACTTGTCAAGCGGTCAAGACTTCAGTAACTCCCCAGGGCAGCAAATTCAACACGGCACGTGGGTTCCGATTGAACAAGAGGCATCGATAAACAACGAGATCGGAATCTACCTCGATAAGCCAGCTCGTTATTTCACGAGTGCCGTTCCAATTCTGAAATACGGCAAGACGACTGTCATGCTTGAACGGACGGGGACGCACCTCTTTCGGGTCGCCGTCATCAACAGCGGGCCCGCTCCATGGTGGCCAACAGCTACGAGTCTCGGATTTAGAATCAAACTGCATCGGTGGACCGTTCTTTCCGTCATGACGGATCCCTACCTCAACTCAATCCAAGTCTGCATCGTAGAAGTCCAACACCAGAACTCTTCGGGCAGCTCCATCAATCCAGGGGAGGATTCCTACTACTCGGCCACTATCTCAAGGGTTCGGCGACCGCCCGCGTTGTTCCGACGGGCTCAAACGTGGTCGGCACCTCTCAGGCAATCTCCGTCCGATCAGTGCCCACCAACTCCACAATGAGCCTCTGCCACGCGCTGCGCGGGACCGGTTCGTGAGTCGAAACTCTTCCCAAACCGGGTTCTGGGACAGTGATGTGACCTTTGCAGCTGACGATCGAGTATGGAGCCGCGGTGACGAAGCGGGAACGGCTCTGGCGATAGAAAGATTCGCCCCGACGTTCCGGGGGACGGTGCAATACCAGTTTGCGGTTGTCCTATTCCATGCTGAACGGGTGACACTTTCGGGGGCAGCCTGCGCCGACGTGGCGGAATCGCACGTTGACCCGACGGGGGAGGGCATCGGGTGATGGAGCTGATGCAAGATGTGAAACCTGAAAACGAGGCAGGGGAGGTGCCGGATGCGGCGCCACCCTCCGAGCGACGACGTCCCGGGTGGGTCTCCGACCTCGCGGGTGTCCTCTGGGTGGTGGCAGCGGGGATCGCGGCGCTGCTGCCGGCACTTATGCACGGACTGCACCTTGGGCCTTTTGACATCCTCTCGAAGTATCCGCTGACGCATCAATCAGGCGTAACAGTTCACAACCCCACATCGGGAGATCAGATCGATGCGATCATGCCGTGGCAGACGCTGGCTTGGAGAGACGTCCACAACGGACAGCTTCCACTCTGGAATCCGTATGGTGGGACGGGCTTACCGCTCGCGTTCAACTGGCAATCGGCCGCGTTCGGGTTGCCGGCACTGGTTGGATACCTGTTACCCGTCCAGTACACGTTCACGGCGGGTGTGTTGGTGACGCTGATCGTCGCCGGCACAGGGGGCTACTTCTTCGGCAGGGTACTTGGCTTGGGGGTGATCGGCTCCGCTATGGCTGGGACGGCGTTCGAGCTCAGTGGCCCGTTCATGGGATGGCTCGGCTGGCCCCATTCCTCGGTGATGTCCTGGGCCGGCTGGCTCTTCGCGTTCACTGTGTTGATTATTCGCGGGAAGCACGTGCTCCGATACGTCGCCTTGTTCGCAGTCGCGCTTGCCCTTGCCGTCTACGCAGGCCAGCCCGAGATTCTCATCCTCCTGGCCTGCGCTTTGGCGATATTCGTCGCGGTGATGCTGATTCAAGTGGCCATATCACACGGCATGGCTTCGACTGGACGGTCGATCGTCGCGCTGGGGTGCGGCACCATCGCCGGGCTGGCGCTGGGAGCTCCACTCATCTTGCCTGGGCTTCAGGTGGAACAATCAGCCGTACGCGGGACTATCTCCGAGACTCAGATCCTGCCGTACCGCAACCTCATCTACTTCGTCTTCCAGGGGTTCGACGGTCTACCCTTTGGCGGCAGTCACCTTCTCAGCCCTCTCAATCCTTTCGACGGCGAGTACTACAGCGAGTACGTCGCGTATATCGGCGTGATCGCGCTGTTTTTGGCGGTGGTGGCGGCGGTCTTGAGGTGGCGAGACAAAGTCACCGTCGCGCTCGCGGCGGTCGCGGTCATCGGCGTGGGAATCGTCTTCTTTCCGCCGCTGGGCTCGCTAATGACCCGGCTTCCCGGTGTCGGCCAAGTCGAGTGGCATCGGGCCCTGCTCTTCGTGACATTCGCAATGGCCATTCTGGCGGGCATCGGTATCGATGCGCTTTTGAGAACTCACAGCGACAGAGCCTGGTGGTGGACCGGCGGAATGTTCGCCGTGGTCGCCGGCGTGATGGCGATCGGCTTCGTTGCAACAGTGCCTCAGCTTCCCTCATTGGCACGATCCGTTCGGACGAGGAGCTTCATCTGGCCATCGATCGACATCATTCTCGGCATCGCGGCTGTCGGCGTGGCCCTTTACTGGTGGCGACGGCATCGAATCGATCAACCAGGAACACTCGAAACAGGTCCTCGTATGCTCCCGCGCCGATTTCGACTTGGCGGGCGGGAGCCCTCATGCTCGCTGGAGAGACAGTCTTCCTCGTAACCGCCGGCGCCCCGCTCTGGTCGTCGAGTTCCCATTTCTTCGCTACGACACCGGCCGTGGCGTCGTTGGAACGGGCTGTGGGCTCCTCGACAGTTGCCTCCGGATCAGGTGTGTGCCTTTCCACAGGGATCGTCCCGAATGTGAACGACGAATACGGGGTCCATGAACTCAACTTCTACGACCCCAGTGCGCCGAAGCAATTCTGGTCGGCGTGGCACGCGTCGACTGGCCAGTCCGAGGGCTTTTACCGCGCGTTCTACGAGTACTGCCCAAATGTGGACACGGTGGCGTTGGCACGCCGTTACGGGGTGCAGTTTATTCTCGAGCCCCATGGCACGGCCGGTCCGAAGGGATCGTCCTTCGTCACCCACGTGGGAGACGAGGAGCTCTACCGCGTCCCCGATGCGTCAGCAGCCACGCTGACAGCAATTCCGGCGAATGACACGTCGCCGCCGCTCGATGCTCCAGGAACACCGGTAGCCGCTACCCACTCCGACCCTGCCACTTGGCACATCGTTACGAACACCCGCACAGCCCAGGTGCTGCGCCTCCGGTTAACCGACGTACCAGGTTGGAACGCGTCAATTGACGGGAAGCCACTCACCCTCCAACGGTTCTCGGGCATTATGCTCCAGGCTCGAATACCGCCGGGTCATCATGTCATCGTGTTGCGCTACTGGCCGCAGACCTTCACCATCGGGCTGATATTGGCATGCTGCGCCGCCGTCGGCCTTGGCTTGACTTTCGTCGTAGCTCTTATTAGGAACCGACGAAACAGTCAGAGCACACGTCCAAACCCACCGGACGCCTTGGTGGTCTAGATGCCAGGGATCAGCGAGCACATGCCCCGTGACGATACAAGAGACGCTCCAGTGGGAGCACCTCGCTTGTGGATCGTCTGTCCGAGTTACAAGGACGTCGACTCGTTCAAGATGCTCCATGACCGCATCCTCGACACAGTGAATGGCTCTGGGCTCCTAGAGCACCTTCGCGTGCATTTCCTGGTCATCGACGACACAGGCGGCTTTGACACCGAGATTGCTGAACTGTCTGCGCTTGCCGACGTCCGAGTATTGTCCCCTCCATTTAACGTCGGCCATCAGCGGGCGATCGTCTTCGGGCTCCGGATTCTTCTCCCTGATCTCCGAGACGAGGACCTGGTTGTGACCATGGATTCAGACGGGGAAGACCGCCCGGAGGACCTCCCGCGCCTTTTGGATCCACTGATTGACTCTTCGGCTGCGCATACCGGACTCTGCGTCGCGAGGCGGACGAAACGCCACGAGACCATGCGGTTTCGCATGATGTACTTCTTGTTCAGAATCATGTTCAGGGTTCTTACCGGCACGACAGTCCGTAGCGGCAACTATGCGGCATACAGCGGATGGCTGGCGCAGCGCATGCTCTTGCACCCCTACTTCGATCTCTGTTACTCCTCCACGCTCGTCAGCCTGGGTATAGAGGTCACTCCAGTTCCCTGCGAGCGTGGCAGGCGATACGCCGGCATGTCCCGTATGAACCCCCTGCGCCTGTTCATGCACGGAGTTCGAATGCTCATGCCATTCACAGACCGTATAGCAGTTCGGGCGCTCACTGCATTTACCGCCATATTCAGCCTTGGCGTGCTGGCGGGGCTGGCCGTCGTGTCGGTCAGAATATTTACCGCGGCTGCCGTTCCTGGCTGGGCGACGTTCACGCTCCTCGGTATCCTCATCATCTCGTTTCTTGCACTCGGTAACTTCGTGGTTCTGTTTGTGGTGTTCTCGCACTCCCGTGGGATTTCAATGGCTGGCATGGAGGAAGGCTTTGAGCGACGCCCTAGAGGCTCATCTGCAGCGCCAGATTGAGCACTCCCGGAAGTTTTTCTGGCAACGGTTGCGTTGGCGAGTCGTTCGCCAGCACTTGCCCCGACAGTCTCGATTCGAGCTGGTCGACGTAGGTGCAGGTGCGGGATTATTGGGCGAGTTTCGTTGCTCGGGACCGTCCTCTGGCCAACTACCGATTTGTCGAACCAATCGAGTCCCTCCGGGAATTCCTGCGTCAAAACCACGGCGCGGGAATCGGACTTTGGGGACCGAGCTGATTTCGGTGGGGCCGGATACGTGGCTCTCCTCGACGTCCTCGAACACCAAGAAGACGACAATAAATTCCTGGCTCAACTCGTCGGCAAAATGCAGATGGGGTCAACGCTTCTCATGACCGTGCCAGCGCTCAGTCGCCTCTGGTCACAGTGGGACGTAGCACTGGGCCACTTCCGACGGTACGACAAGAAGACCCTCGGGTCGTGCTTGGAGGGCCTAGGCCTCAGCGTGGGGGAGATGAGTTTCATCTTCCCCGAGATGGTCCCGCTCGCGATGCTTCGAGTTCGACGTTCGCCTGCAGCAACGGCCAGTACTGAGCTTGATGAGAGCGCTGAGTTTCCTGACCTTCCGCGCCTGGTGAACGACGCACTGTACGGAGTGGGTTCAGCGTCACTCGCTTTGCGCAAGAAGTGGCCGACCGGGACCTCACTCTTCGTCGCCGCAAGGCTGACCCAATGAGCCACGACGTTCGAGAGGGATCGATCTAACCCGACTCAGTCGTCCGATCCGTGGTCAAGGTCGCCAAGGAGCTCGTGCGGGGACGGCCCCGGTCATTTCGAGGTCGACATGCACGAACCCTGCGCCAATCGGGGCATGTCTGTCATGCATGACATGGATTTCTACAGACTGCTGATCGTCCCGTTGAAAGTGGTCGGAGCAAATACATCAGCGAACGCCTCGCACCAACCATTGTCGCAAGTAGCCCCACAAGGTTGGGTGGGTGAACAGCTGTGAACCTTCACGCAGCTGGTCTTCAACAGCGAGAAGCGCCTCGCCCTTGATGGCCAGAGCAATCTGGGACTCCATCGCAGGTAGCCCTGCTGCCAGATGCAGATAGGGATAGGTGGTGATCGAGTCGCGTGGCGAAGTGTCGAAATACGCTCTGGCCAGGACGGCACCGGTATCGATTCCCTGGTCAACCAGGTGGATGGTTGTGCCGATCTCCTCTGGTCTCCCTGAGGCGAGCGCCCAGTAGCCGCCGTGGACACCTCGATATAGGGGTGTGATGCCGGCGTGCAAGTTGATGAATGGGCAGTCCATTGACCGCAGCACGGCGGACGAGATGATCCGAGTTCCGTTCACGACGACCAGCACCGGGTCAAGATCTCGGAGCAGCCCCATGGTCTCGGTCGAATTTACCGACGACACTCTGTAGGACTCTCCAAAGGGCCGCTCGTCCAGACCCGTTTCGCTCAGGATCTCACGCCGCCGCCTGCGGCCTTGTTGGCGGAGTACCGGCATCAGAACGACCACGAAGAGAACCTGGCCCAGCGCGGTGATCCATCCGAGCCGCCTTGCCCTCCGACGGGCCAACGAGATCCGAGACGGTCGGTCTTCAGTGATGACGATCAGATTTGGTAAAGAATTGTGCAAATAGTTTGCAACGATGTCTGTGGCAGCGTTGCGGCCCGCGAGCAGCACCACCGGACGCTCATCGCTGCTTGCGCTCACTTGACGTCTTCTTCGGACGACAAGAAGGATCAGCTCCTAAGCAATTCGGCCTGGAACCATTCCACCGTGGACCGAAGCCCCACCTCGAGTGTCACCGGCTCTATGGCGGGGAAGAGCTCTTTCAATTTCGTCTGGTCGGCCTGTGAGTCGCGTACATCACCGGGTCGCTGATCCAAATGGTCTCGGTCCAACGCCCTTCCCAACACTCTCTCAAGGAGCTCGATGAGGTCGAGGAGCGAGACACGAGATCCGAAGGCCAGATTGACTGGCTCCGTGTCGGTGACCGTGCGACGCACGCTATCTGTCAACACAGCTGTCACGCTGTCAACGAAGGTGAAGTCACGAGTTTGACCTCCGTCGCCGTGAACGGGTAGCGGCATTTCCCGGAGGGCCGAATCAACGAAGGCAGGGACCACGGCGGCGTATTCATGGTCCGCGGACTGCAGCGGTCCGAAGACGTTGAAGAACCGGAACGCCAGGACCGGCAGATGGAAGCAGCGACCGTACGCCAAGGTGTAGGACTCCGCCGCCAGTTTGCTGGCCGCGTACGGACTGGCCGGCATTGCGACGTTGTCCTCTCGTTTAGGCAGCGTTTGGTTAGCTCCATAGACCGACGAGGACGATGCCACCACGACGTGGGGCTTTCCGGCCCGGCACGCCGCTTCCAAGACTTCCAAGGTGCCCGATGCGTTCACGAGATGGCTCGCCATCGGGTTCGTCATGGATAGAGGAACCGAGGGTCGCGCCGCCAAATGGACCACAGCCCCAGCCCCCTGCAAGACGTTGTCAAGGAGCGGAGGGTCGAGAATCGACCCGATGACAAGCTCGACGCCGTCGATTGCCTCAAGGTTCTCTCGCCGCCCGCTCGACAGGTCATCGATGACGACGAGGCGGTCGACGAACGTCTGGCTCCTCAGGGACCGACACAGGTTGGCCCCGATGAACCCGGCTCCTCCGGTGACGACGACGTTCATCTACAGAGTCCGTTCGAGTGAACGCTTGAACGCTGTGCGCCAAGAACAGTGTGCGGGGCTCGGCTGCACCGCTGAATTACAGTCGATCGATGGCGGACTGTCCAGTCGATTACACGTGTGGAGGACATAACGGACGGCGTGATCTGTTGACTACCTCGTAGTCAGAACGTCGCGTTCGGTCACCACGATGACCGCATCTGCTGCGTCGATCTGTGTTGTCAGTTCGACTGGAGGGTGCGGAACCGACCAAGTAGTCGGTCGTCCGTTCCCAAGCGTTCGGTCCTCGCCGTGTCCACTTCGAACACTCGACGCTTCGCGCTGAAACCTCGTACAGCTGACCTAGACGACGACCAAGGTCGGGTCTTCCCGCGGCTCATCCGCCGCCGCCACCGCCGCCAACTGGAGCTGGGGCAGTGTTGAGCGTCCACTGACTCATCGCGGGGGCCTCGAGGGCGGCGGGCTTCCCGTTTGTGGGCGGAGAAGCCTTTGCGTCGGAGAACACTTCCGATACCTCGCCTTTAGGAGTTACCGACTTGAAGAGGAGCGAACGGACAGCGCTGACATCGCGACATTCCGAGGCCTCGTAAAGGCACCTGAGGTCCGAATTCAGAGCATCGCGGTGTGGGGCGACCGGCGCCAGCTGGTGGATGTGTGGATGGCTCGTGCCCAGAATCTCTTCGTCGGGCATGGAAAGTACTTCGTCGAACTTCTCTCCTGGCCGTCTGCCGATGATCTCGATGGGTATGTCCACGCCGACCTGGTACCCGGAGAGCCGGATCATGCGCTTGGCCAGGTCAAGGATCCTGACGGGTTGGCCCATGTCGAGCATGAAGATCTCGCCGCCGTGCGAGAGCATCGACGACTGGAGGACGAGTTGGACGGCCTCCTCCACGCTCATGAAGAACCTGGTCATCCTGGCATCGGTCACCGTGACCGGGCCGCCGTTGGCAATCTGGCGGGCGAACGTCGGAATCACGCTGCCTCGACTGCCGAGCACGTTGCCGAAGCGGACTGCGCAGTAGGCCATGTCCGGGGGTCTGCGGTCCAACACGATCTGTTCGGCCAAGCGCTTGGAGGCTCCCATCACGCTTGAGGGAGAGACGGCCTTGTCGGTCGAAATGAGGACGAATCGGGTGGTCCCGACCTCGGCACACGCTTCAACGACGTTCAAGGTGCCGAACACGTTCGTGTCAGCAGCTGCCACTGGGTATTCCTCGAGCACCGGGACGTGCTTGTGTGCAGCCGCGTGGAGGACGATCTCGGGTCGGTATCGCCTGAACACTTCGAAGACCGCCGTCCGGTCGGTGATGTCGACCAATGCCTGCTCACATGTACTCGACAGCGTGTGATAGGTGTCGTGAAGGTGAGTTTCGTCATGATCCAGCAGCACCAATAGCGCCGGGTCGAGGCTGGAGAGCTGCCGACAGATCTCCGAGCCTATGGAACCACCGGCGCCGGTCACCAGTATTCGGCGACCCGCTATGGAGTCGCGAATCGTGTCGAGTTCCGAGGCGACCGGCGTTCGCCCGACGAGATCTTCGATGCTCGGTTCCCGTGCCTGACGGACTGCGGCCAAATGAGTTGACGCACTCATGAGATTGCTCAACCCGGGAAGTACCTTCATGGGGACGCCCGCTTCCTCCGAGGCGAGCAGGACACTTTCAACGAGTTCAGGAGCGGGTGAAGGTATTGCGAGGAGGACCTGCTGGAGTGTGTAGCGACTGGAAGCTAGCGGGATGTCCTTGATGCTGCCCACGACCGGAACGCCGATCAGCGAGAGGCCGTGGCTTGCTGCGTCATCGTCGAATACAGCCACCGGGATCAGGCCCACGCTGGGACAACGCTGCATCTCTCGGATTGCGGCGGCACCCATGTCGCGGCTTCCGACGATGGCGACACGCAGGCCCATTTGCCGCGATCCCCGCTGCCATGCGAAAAGGCGTGAATGAAAGCGCAACACGCCCATGCCCATTGTCGCGAACACAGCTCCCACGACGATCACGCTGGCCGGAGCCAGGGTGAAGTGCAGTACTCCGCAGACCATGTCGATGATGAGAAGCACCGACATGCCGACTGCCGACGAGAGGACGAGCTGCTGAGCTTCCTGTGCGCCAGCGTGTCGCCACATGCGCTCGTAAAGCCCGAAGAGGTGGTTGGCCAAAAGTGTGACAACCACTGCAACTAGGAGGAAGATCAAGAATCGCTGCCAATAAGTAGAAGGCGGCTGGTCTCGGAAGTAGATGACCTCGGCGAAGCTGTATCCGGCCACGACGCAGATCGTGTCCAAAAGCGCAAAGAGAAGGCGCGCCTTGACTCGGCTTGCCCTAATCGCCACACGTTCGTTCAGTGCAGGTGAAGGCACTTCGCCGCCTGGTTCCCGCTCGACTACGTCCCTCGGATCCCCCACGCTCATCTTCCCCCGGTCTCCCCCCGCAGCGCTTCCGACAACGCCGGAGATCTCCGTGCCCGGCGAGACTCATGCTGACGCATTGCGCAGCGGCCCTTGTGGGCACAACTCCTATCACACCAATCCCGGCGTGTCCTCCCCGATTGGCGAATAGAGAGTCCAGCACCCACGCTCTGGCGCATAGGCGATTCCCTTGGCCTTGAGGTGAGACAACGCCGCCGCGACAAGGTTTGGGGTGTCGTCGTTGCGCCCCCGGCGCCTCAGCAGCTCAAGGATCTCGGGGTTAGTTACAGGACCACCAGATTCCCCAAGCACACGCTCAACTGCCTCGGATCTCCCCATGTGACTCCAATCTAACCGAGGATAATCCACAGTTCCAGCGAAATTGACTCCCCATCGTGATGCGATCTGTTTTAGGGCATGGGCCTCTGACTCAAGCTCGCGCACCTCACGTTCCATGGCTACAAGCTGGACTTTCTTCTCCTGCAACAGCTGGGCGGTTTGCTCAATTGCGGCTTCCAGATCCATGTGAAAATGATACAGGATCTGGAATTGTTCATAATCCAGGCTGTCATAGAGACTGGATCGTAATTGCACAAACAGGACTTGAGCTGGGTAAACGCCGGGTGGGATAAGGACATGCCACGCAACCAGCACCACCCCACGCCCGAAGAGCGGGACGAGGGGTGAAGGTCGACCTGCCGCCGGAGGAGTTCATCGCCGGGGTCCTGGAGACCGGGGAAGACCCCGAGGACGAAGAGGCTGAACAGGAGTAATCCGGTCGGCGAGGGGGTCCGTCAGGGATCAGCGTGCGCTGGGGTTGGTCACCCCGCACACTCCCGAAGTTTTTCCTCCTCGGCAAATCCTCGACGCAGCGAGCCGGGCGAGGCAGCAGGTCTCAGAGAGCGGGTATAGCGTCTTGGCGACAGACGCCCGGGTTTGCTTCGCCCGGTAATCCACGGCTGAATTGGTGGTTGGTGGCCTCGGCGCATTGGGCGGACGAGCGGGGCTGAGGACGGGGGATTAGGCGAAATGGAACCAATCGACTACCAAGGGGCGCTCCTTCGCCGGTGGTGGTTGCTTCTCGTGTTCGGGCTTGTTGGTGCCTTGGCGGGGTTCTTGTTTCCTGCCGGGCATGCCAAGGCTGGGCGCGGCCCAACGTGGACAACGACCGCCTACGTCGGCGCTGTCCCTCCGGGCGGAGCCGAGCGCGGCCTTCACGGCTGGTATCAACACCAATCAGATTCTGTTTTACGCTCACAACACTGGAATCGCCGAAGCGGCCGCGGCGTCGGTGGGACTCAAGATCCCGACGTCCCAGCTGGCTTCACACGTGAAGGCGACTACCCCGACCGCCAAAAGCGGAGTTCGCGGTGAGGTCGAAATCCAGACCTCGGCAAATTCAGCGGCCACTTCTGCGGCCTTCACCAATGCCGTCGTTGCGCAACTGGGCGACTATATGAACAACATTCTTGCGCAGCGCCAACAGGTGGAGATTGCCGCGGCGCAGCAGAAGGTCAAGGCCCTTCAGGCCCGAGTGGCTGCTCTCGGAACTTCGAAGGGCGCGGCCGGTCTCACCAAAGAGCTCAACGATGCCTTGGCTCAAGAACAAGAGCTTCAATCGATTAAGCCCACAACGGGCTATCTGGTTCTTCAGCCCGGGTTGGCCAGCTCCGCCGTCAAGTCTGGGGGGAGTTCCCTGAGCTTGACCTCGAACACGGAACTTCGAACACTGGTCGGATTTCTTGCGGGGGTGCTGTTGGCCGCGGGAGCCGTCTTGGTCATGGAGGCTTTTGACAAGCGCCTGCGGACCTCGTCTCGGGCGGCCGATGCCTTTGGGTTTCCAGTCGTAGCGGAGATCCCAGCTTCCCAGAAGGACAGCCCTTACGACGGGTTCATCGATGCCTCGGCTTCGTCGCCGTCGCCAGCGGCGGAGGCGTACCGGATGTTGTGCACCTCGCTCTTACTTGAAGGCGTGACTACTGATGATCACGTGGCCTCTCCTAAGAACCGGAGGGTGACAGCACCAGGCAAGGGCATAGGGCGCACCAGCGCCCACGCGTTTGGCAACCGCCACGCGATTGGCAATCGCCACGCGGGCGGCAACAGAAACGGACAACCCAACGACTACTCAAACGGACGCGGCACAGGGGCAATCAGTGCCTCGGAGCTTCTTGGCGGAACACAGCCGTTCGTCGGGGAGACCAGACAGGTGGTCCTGGTCGTGTCAGCAGGCGATGAACCGACGCGTCCAATGGTCGTTGCAAATATTGCGGCCACCTACGCAAGTTCGGGACAGCGAGTCCTCGTGGCGAGCACGCAGGACCTGCACCTACCAGTACGTGGAGCTCAAGGCAGACGTTCGAGCGGCGAGCTCACTCCGATGGATATTGAAATAGAGGTGCGACCGTCCCGCGTGAGCAACGTATCGACGCTGCCCTTGGACCAGTTCGTAGACAATCGTGTTCAGCTCATTACCCGCGCACCGGCGATCTTCGATGCCGCCAGGCACAGCGCTGACGTGGTCATCGTTGAGGCACCGTCAATTCTCGCATTTCACGACGCGGAAGCTGTTGCTCCCTGCGTTGATGTCGTCCTTGTGGTGGGAGACTGTTACTCCACGACCTCCGAGGGAGCTTCGCGTGCTGGGGATCTCCTACGGAGGATCGGCGCACCGGTGCTCGGGGTGGTGCTGACCAACGTGCACTTGCGAGCGCGAGATATCCGGCAGCTGTCCGCCCGTCGGGCCCAGGTGCAGTCGAGCGCCTATCTGGAGCCGCCTGCTGTCACTTCGCAGCTTGAGGAGCCGACCGTACTGCCAGGAGGGCCGGCCAGGTAAGCTGTAATAGGGGTTGCAGACAAGGACAGCACTGCAATAGGGATTGCAGACAAGGACAGCTGGGCCCTCGCGGGGATGGACCAGTTTCGGTCCGGAGAAGCCGTTGCTCCGGCCCGGCGCACACTGGGCGCCGAGGATCGTGGAAGGCCATGGATCCGCCGAGCCCACGCGCCACGCCGCGGAGCCAACTCCACCGGAAAGACCGTGACCAGCACCTCCGGACTGCCCTATGACCTGACGGCAGGCCACCTCACGACGACCGAGGAGCACCCGGTTCTGACCCGAACGGCACCCAGCTACCCGCCTGCTCCACCGGCACGTCCGGCAGGCCACTTCATCGGAAGAGTCCCGCCATAAGTTTCGTCCAGCAACTATGCCGACTCCCACCATGCTGCCCGTATGGGGTAATTCAGTTACCAGCCTCCTGGAGTTCAGCCCAATACGCTGGACGTATTCAGCCGAGAGATAGTTGACGCGCAACCCAGGTCGCAAGCGCCAAAAATCGGGTATAGCGTGAACACGGAAAAGGGGAGCCCGTTCGGGGAACGGGTGGGAGGATGCCCGAAGAGTGGGGGATCTAGTGGGGAACTACGTTGCTCGGGGGGAACTCCCATCCAAAGTGAAGAGCGAGTAGGAGCGCAGGCGGATGGAGCCGATCGATTGGGTAGGGGCGTTACGACGTCGCTGGTGGGTGGTCGTCACCTTCGGTCTGGTCGCGACATTGGTCGCGCTTTTCCTAGGTTCTTCTAGCGGCGCGAAGCCCCTACACACAGACTCCGCTCCAGTCTCCTCTTGGCCTTGGTCCGCGACTACGGTGGTTGGCGCGGCTCCGCACGGAAGCGGCGGCTCGTCCGTACTGGCCGGTGGCCTGAATACCAATCAGATCGTCTTTTACTCCCAAGAGCAGTCGGTGCTGGAAGCAGCAGCCAAATCGGCGGGTCTCAACAAACCGTTTTCGCAATTGGCACAAGCCGTTATTGTTGTTGGTTCAAGCAAGTTCACGGCGCCAGGTGTTGTAACGCTCACCACGTACGGACCGACTCCCGCAAAGGCTGCGGCGTTCGCAAATGCGTACGCAGCTCAACTCGGTAAGTACATCAATGGACTGAGTGGAACCCACCAGCTCGCAGAGTGGATCCAACTTCAGCAGAAGATTACGGCACTTCAGACTCAGATATATGAGTCGGGTGGCAAAAGCGTTACCGCGCTTCAGTCCCAACTGAACGCCTACGTGACCGAGCAGCAAGCGCTTGCGGCTATCCCGGCCACTACAGGTTATGAGGTGGTCCGGCCCGCGTCACCGAGTTTGGCTGTGCGGTCGAAGCCTGCAGTGAGCATTGCTGGTAGCAAGAAGACGCTCGGGTTAGTGGGACTTGCGGTTGGGCTCTTGGCTGGAGCCGGACTCGTACTGCTGCTTGAGTTTCTCGACAAGCGTCTACGCACATCGTCTCGCGTGGAGGAGACGTTCGGATACCCGGTCATTGTCGAAATACCAGAGCCGTCAAAGGCCGACGGACATCTGGAACTACCACTGCTAGATCCGTCAGTCTCCTTCTCTTCTCCCGTCGCGGAGGCCTATCGGATGCTGCGCATGTCGGTCATGCTCCAGGGCCTTCCGGTCTTAGCGCTGGATGACGGTACAGGGCACCTCGAGACGCTCCCGGACACATCGCCCGAGGAATCGATACGAGACAGGCGCCAAGTCATCTTGGTTGTGTCGGCGGGAACTGAACCCACTCGGCCAGTGGTGCTGGCCAACCTTGCTGCAGCTTACGCCGACTCCGGTGAGCGGGTGTTGGTGACAAGCACTCAAGATCTACGACTAAGTCAGCACATCGGCAAAGGTGAGAACCTGTCCGATGAGATCACGCTGGAGGATGTTCGCGATCACCTTCAGCCATCGTCGATAAAAAACGTCTCCTCGATCCCGCTCGATCGATATGTCGGCAGTGTCGCGCAGCTGAGCACTCGGGCTCCCGACGTTGTAGACGCGGCTCGGCAACTCGCCGACGTGGTCATCGTCGAAGCTCCGTCGGTGCTGGCATTTCACGACGCCGAGGCACTGATGTCGAGCGTCGATGCCGTACTTGTCGTTGGTCAATGTTTGACAACGACATTCGAACAGGCGAAGCAAGCCGGCGATCTCTTGCGTCGTGTTGCTGCTCCAGTTTTGGGAATAGTCCTGACAAACGTTGAGGTCGGTGCGAAGGACGTTCGTCGATCCGCTCAGCTTCAACTCCTTCAGAAGATCAATCTGGAATCCCGAGCAGAGGCCCCGCCGGTCCGCGAAACGATCGCGGTGGCCAGCGTCTCGTCGCTTGAACGTGAGGAGTCAAAGAGGACGGAGCCCGTTGGGGCTGCCACGGGCAACGGCCATGCGGAGCCGGTCAAGGCTGCCAACGGCAACGGTCACGGCGAAGCCGAGCTCGTCGAGGCCGCCACGGGCAACGGTCACGCGGAGCCGGTCAAGGCTGCCAACGGCAACGGTCACGGCGAAGCCGAGCTCGTCGAGGCCGCCACGGGCAACGGCCACGCGGAGCCGGTCAAGGCTGCCAACGGCAACGGTCACGGCGAAGCCGAGCTCGTCGAGGCCGCCACGGGCAACGGTCACGCGGAGCCGGTCAAGGCTGCCAACGGCAACGGTCACGGCGAAGCCGAGCTCGTCGAGGCCGCCACGGGCAACGGCCATGCGGAGCCGGTCAAGGCTGCCAACGGCAACGGTCACGGCGAAGCCGAGCTCGTCGAGGCCGCCACGGGCAACGGTCACGCGGAGCCGGTCAAGGCTGCCAACGGCAACGGTCACGGCGAAGCCGAGCTCGTCGAGGCCGCCACGGGCAACGGCCACGCGGAGCCGGTCAAGGCTGCCAACGGCAACGGTCACGGCGAAGCCGAGCTCGTCGAGGCCGCCACGGGCAACGGTCACGCGGAGCCGGTCAAGGCTGCCAACGGCAACGGTCACGGCGAAGCCGAGCTCGTCGAGGCCGCCACGGGCAACGGTCACGCGGAGCCGGTCAAGGCTGCCAACGGCAACGGTCACGGCGAAGCCGAGCTCGTCGAGGCCGCCACGGGCAACGGTCACGCGGAGCCGGTCAAGGCTGCCAACGGCAACGGCAACGGCACGCCGACGGCAACGGCAACGGCAACGGCAACGGCAACGGCAACGGCAACGGCAACGGCAACGGCAACGGCAACGGTCACGGCGAAGCCGAGCTCGTCGAGGCCGCCACGGGCAACGGTCACGCGGAGCTCGTCGGAGCCGCCAACGGTCACGGCCACGGCAACGGTCACGGCGAAGCCGAGCTCGTCGAGGCCGCCACGGGCAACGGTCACGCGGAGCCGGTCGGAGCCGCCAACGGTCACGGCCACGGCAACGGTCACGGCGAAGCCGAGCTCGTCGAGGCCGCCACGGGCAACGGTCACGCGGAGCCGGTTAAGGCTGCAACGGCAACGGCAACGGCACCGGCAACGGCAACGGTCACGGCGAAGCCGAGCTCGTCGAGGCCGCCACGGGCAACGGCCACGCGGAGCTCGTCGGAGCCGCCAACGGTCACGGCCACGGGGAGCTCGTCGGAGCCGCCAACGGTCACGGCCACGGCAACGGTCACGCGGAGCTCGTCGGAGCCGCCAACGGTCACGGCCACGGCAACGGTCACGCGGAGCTCGTCGGAGCCGCCAACGGTCACGGCCACGGCAACGGTGACGCGGAGCTCGTCGGAGCCGCCAACGGTCACGGCAACGGTCACGCGGAGCCGGTCAAGGCTGCCAACGGCAACGGCAAGGCTGCCAACGGCAACGGCAAGACTTCGAACGGCAACGGCAAGACTTCGAACGGCAACGGCAGCGACAACGGCCACGCGGAGCCGGTCAAGGCCGCAACGGCAACGGCAGCGACAACGGCCACGCGGAGCCGGTCAAGGCCGCCAACGGCAACGGCCACGCGGAGCCGGTCAAGGCCGCCAACGGCAACGGCCACGCGGAGCCGGTCAAGGCCGCCAACGGCAACGGCAGCGACAACGGCCACGCGGAGCCGGTCAAGGCCGCCAACGGCAACGGCCACGCGGAGCCGGTCAAGGCCGCCAACGGCAACGGCCACGTGGAGCCCGTCAAGGCCGGCAACGGCAACGGCAACGGCAACGGCCACGTGGAGCCCGTCAAGGCCGGCAACGGCAACGGCAACGGCAACGGCAACGGCCACGTGGAGCCCGTCAAGGCCGGCAACGGCAACGGCCACGGCGAAACGGATCTCGTCGAGGCTGCCAACGACAACGACAACGACAACGACGACGCGACGGCTACGAAGCGGACTCTGAGTCTGGCAAGGCCATCCACATCAGCGGCCGATTACGGTCACGAAAGGCGAAGGCCGTCCTGAAGAGAAACGGCAACGCCAGCGGGAACGTCGACTCGGAGTCGGAGTCCGCTCCTGACCCGGGCTTAGACGCTCTCTTGCGCAGTCCCCCTAACTGAGCGCCGCCGTGGCCATGTTCGGCATAGTCGGGATTGGTTCTAACCCGATTGTCGCTCTCGCTTTAGCTGGGATTCTGTTCGCTGTCAGTCGGCCGATTATCCGTCGCATCAGTAGCTCAGAGCAGAATCCATGGCTCGCCAGGGTAATGACGTTCAGCCTTGTCCTGCACCTGCTCGCTGTTCCATTGCAGGTCTGGGTCGTGGACCACCTCTACGGAGGGATTGCTGACTGGAATCAGTACCTCAACAGAGGCGCGGCGCTCGCTCGTTCTGGCTTCGACATGAACTACGCGCACGTCACGGGGATCGTCGGCGACGGCATGGTCAGCATCATCACCGGAGTGGTGTTCAGGATCATTGGTGTCAACCAGCTGGGTGTGTTCGTTATTTTCAGCTGGTTCGCTTTCATCGGACTCATTTTCTTTTACCGCGCCTTTAGCCTGACATTCACCGGTGCCAACACCCGCCGATACGCCATCCTGCTTTTCTTCCTGCCGTCACTCATCTTTTGGACGGCGGACGTGAGCAAAGAAGCCATCATGAGCTTGTCGTTGGGGTTGTGCGCCTACGGTGCGGCGAAGATCCTTGCTCGCCGACGGGGGGGATTCGCTCTGCTACTTCTGGGCGGGGCCATCGGGGCGCCGGTGCGGGCCAATGAGCTGCTACTGCTGATGGCCGGTTTTGCCGTGGCGATGCTGATTCTGCCTGCGGGCCCGCGGCGGAACCTGGGGGGTCTTCGGCGCCTCGGAGCGATACTTTTTCTTGGAGCGTTGTTGGCGGGCTCGCTCTTCATCACACTCCATTACCTGGTGCATCAAAGCGGGTCGATCTCGCTGAACTCCCTAGCAAAGGGAAATCGGGGTGCGTCAACGCCCGGAGCCGTGAGTAGTGCGGTGACCTACTCATCGAACCCGGCGGACTTCCCCAAAGATCTCTACATCGTTTTGTTCGATCCCTTGATCATCAAGGCCCACGGCAATGGTCAGCGTCTCGCGGCGGTCGAGAACCTCATCATCATCGGGGTGATCCTGGGGTCGATGCGCCAGCTTCGGATCGTGATCAGAGCGGCGTTCGCCAGGCCGTATGTGATGCTGTGTGGCATCTACTCGGTCGCCTTCTGCTACTCGTTCGCCGCCCTCGGGAATCTGGGGTTGATCACAAGGGAGCGGACTCTGCTGTTCCCGTTCCTGCTCGTAATCTTGTGCATTCCCCGCTCACCCAAAGGGGAGCCGCCCGAGTACGAATGGGAACTCCGTCGAAAAGCTCGGCTTGAACGGCGACGTAGGGGAGAGGGGTCGCCGATGCCTACCCGAACTGCTCGGTCGCCCGTACGTGCCAAGCCGAGGGCCGTGTACGTGCCTTCGCGTCGTCGGGTTCCCGTTGCGACACGGCCGGGGCGCGCTAGAGCCGAGGCGCCCGCAGGAGTGGCTGAAGGACCGACAGCCAACCCGCCGCCACCGCCGTAAGGCTGAAGCGTGCCGCACACCGTTCGCGCGCTGCTGCACCCATGGAGGCCCGCCGGTGCGGCTCGTCGAGAAGGGTGGCAGTGGCGGTGACGAGGCCCGGCAGGTCGTCGATTCCGACAACGAGTCCCGTTTCGCCGTCGCTCAGGATCGTTTTGGCGCCCGGAACCGCTGTGGCCACCACGGGTACCCCTGACAGGCCCGCCTCGATAAGGACGCCAGGCATCCCTTCCCCCGCCGGCATGCTCGGAAAGACGATGACGTCTGCCGCGCGGAGGAGGGCAGGGACGTCGCTACGGAGACCGAGCAGTTCCACCCCGGCGGCTTTCGCAGGGGCCACGAGTTCGCCTCTCAGAGGACCGTCCCCGATGATCTGCGCCCGGAACGGGTGACCGGCCTGGCGAAGTGCGGCCACCATCTCGATAAAGCGATCCGGTCGCTTGCTGGGAGCCAGAGCGCCGACGAATGTCACGACGGGCTCGCCGCGGGCGACCACGGATTCACGGGGGTGAAACAGCTTGGGGTCACGCCCGTTGGAGACGAGGATCACGCGCCCTTTCGGACGCTTGAGCAGCTGGACGCACTCCTCTCGGACTTCTTCGCCACATGCTGCCACCACGTCGGCACGAGCTGACAGAAACCGCCACAGCTCGATCTGGAGCCGCCGGTCGGGAGATCCGGCGTAGGTGCCGATGGCGTAGTACACGAGCCTCGTGGGCCGGCCAACCAGCGACGGCACGAGGTACTTCAAGGCGTCGCTGCCGTGCGCGACGACGACGTCGGGGTCAAGGCGTTTGAGCTCCCGGCGGAGCCGGGGCACGAGTCGGACGTCGAACCCCGAGGCGGGATGATCGCCGGCCGGAAAGGCGAGCGAGTAGTCGACGACGACCTCCGGTGGTCCATCGAAGAGCCCCAGCACCCGATGGTGCCGGACCCCCGGCGCGTCGAGTTCGTCGGCCAGGGCGCGGGCTTCGCGCTGGGCGCCTCGCGCTGCGGGGGTTGGGATGACGTGGAGCACCAGCGGGACGGAGCCCGCCTGGTGCTCGGTCATGTCCCGGGCTCTCCGGGGCGCGCGGGAGCCATGGTCTCGCTCACGGGCTCAGTTCCGTTGGCGGTCGCAGCGCCAGGGACCGCCGCCACTGCGGTTGGCCTTGGCGGCGGACGGAGCTGGATGTTGGCCACTCCCTCAACGGCCAGTGGGAGCAGGAGCAGCACCGCGGGGAGCCAGAACCTCGGCTCGGGGTCGAGAATCGGGAGGAAGCAGATCATGAAGGCGGGGAACGCCCACGCGGAGACGACATCCTTGCGGCGCTTCTTCTTCCACCACCGCACCGTAGTCACGAGCGCGAACCAGTACACGGCGATGAGAAACAGCGACCAGACCAGCCACTCGAGGGTGTGGGCGGAACTGACGTAGGTCAGGCCGTAGATGGGGACCGGGAAGAACGCTTCCCCGAAGTACTTCACTTTGTCCTCGACGAACGTCGGGAAGTGATGGGTGATGAAATTCTTGGCGTAGGTGTCGACCTTGTGCTTGTAGGTGGCACGCTCGTTCGGAGAGATTGCCGGCTGCGAGATGAGATGGGTCCCCTCCCGATACAGGGGATTGCTCAGGTTCCCCGTCATCGAGGCCACGATCACCTGTTCGGACATCACCGAGTCCACGTACTCGGTTCGGTGCACCTGGATCTCATTACGTAGCGTCCAGATGCCCGAGCCGAGAACAAAGCAGACCAGCAGGGCCAGGGTGCCGAGTACTCGCAGATGGGCGCGCTTGCCGGCGATGAGGGCCACGATGACGACGAAAAAGACCAGCTCGTCACGGGTGAGTGCGGCGAGCCAAGCGAGGGCGCTGCCGCCGACGAAGAGCCAGAGCCTGGATTTCGGTGGCCGGATGAGCACGAAGTAGACGAGAGCGAGTACGGCGGGCACCGAGAGGTTCTCGGATTGCGCGATGCCGGCGAACGACGCGGTCGAGAAGAAGAACGCCGCGATCCCCGTCGCCCACAGTGCCCGGGTCCTGGTCAATCCCAAACCGACCGAGATGAACCAGACAAGGGCGGTTGCCGTCGCGCCGAGGAGCGCGTTCAACACGATGACCGACCAGTGCGAACCGCTGATCGAGAAGAACAAGGCCAGCAGGAGGGGATAGCTCGGAAGCCGAATGTCGGTGGGTACATAGGGGGCGTGGGTGGCGATGGAGTACCCGTGGGCGGCGGCCAGGTTCTTGGCGATGGCCGTGTAGCCGGGGGCGTCCCCCCCGTAGTACGTGAACTCGTGGCCGAGCAGGAGGCGGAAGAAGAAGGCGAGGGCGACGAGGACAGACGGCAACACCCAACTCTGAAGACCCGCTCGGGGCGACGCTGGTTCGCCGCGCTCATCCACCTCGGGCCGTGCGGTCACCGGACGGCCCTCATGTCGAAGATTGCTGGAACGCTCCGGTGTCGAGGTCGCGTTCACGGAGTGCGCTCACGGGATAGCGGATGCCGAGCCGACCGAAGAGGCCATCGTAGAGACCCCGCACAATCGCGGCCAGACAGCGAAGCTTCCCGTGCCTCTGGCGCAGGACGGCCCGAAGGATGAGACGGGAGATGTTGCGGAAGTAGCGGCCCCTGATATGGACGATGTGGAGGTGGTAATAGAGCATGTTGCGGGCCTCGTAGTAGTACTTCCACGAAGGCAGGTCGCCTCCCTGTCGGATGGCGTCGTGGTGCACGACCGCTTCTTCGATGACGCGGCGCTCGAAGCCCGCCTGGGGGATTCGCCAGTGGCAGTACTCGGTGTCCTCGGCCCACCAGAACAGCTCCGCCATGGGTACCCCCACGGCTTCGGGGATCTCGCGGGCGAGCAGGAATCCGCACCACGAACCCCATCGTCCGACCCAGCCGTCGGGTTGGATCGACACGGGCACGACGAAGGCGGCCGACGGGTTGTCCGATGACGCGGCCCACAGCTCCGCCAGGCAGGTTGGATCCGGGACGATGTCATCGTCCATGAGCCAGGCATGGGTGAAATCGGTCTCCAGGAAATCTTGCAGCGCTACCGCCCATCCGCCGGCCGGACCCAGGTTGGTCTCGCAGCGCAGAACCCGTGTCGGGATGCCTCCGGTGATCAGCGCCCCGTCGTCGATCGGCGGGTGGCTGGCCATGTCGACGACGACGATGCCCAGGGGACGCTCGGACTGGGCGGTAATAGCGGCCAGACAACGCGCCAGGGACTGGGGTGCATTGTGAGACAGCACGAGCGCCACGATCCGTCGTTCCTGGCCGGCTTCCATCCCCCACCCTCTGCTCGGTGCCCCCGGTGCCCGTGAGTCAGGGCGATGTTATCGGGTTGTCGGGGCGGAGCGATGCGGCGCCCAGGGGGGTCCCCTCGCTGCACCCGAGGGTCCTCGACCGACCGGGCCGAGCGAGAAAGCGTGATCTCGAGCTCCTCCGGCGAATCGGCCCCCCCGGGGGCGGCGGACCCGCAGAACCCGGTAGTAGCCTCTCGGCCACCGAGCGGCCCGCAGGCGGCTCGCACCAGTCGACGGGGGGAGCAGGGCCATGACGAATCGGGCGACGACCTCAGCGGGTTCTGCGCCGTCCAAGGGCCATCCCCTGCAGCCGACCTGGGGGGATGGCCCTTGGGGCGGCGGTTCGCTGCGGGACCGCTTCGAGGTTGTGCGGCCTCTCATCGGCAACGGCTCCGTGTTGGACATCGGTTGCGCCTCACGGTACAAGCGGCCCGATTGGCTCCACGGGTTGTTGGCCAAGGACGTCACTGACCTGGTGGGGATCGACATCAGCGAAGAGTCGATCAAGGAGCTGAAGGAACAGGGTTACGACGTGGCGTTGGCCGATGCCCGGGACTTCGACCTGCACCGCCGGTTCGATACGGTCTTCGCCGGTGAACTGATCGAACACCTCGATGACGTGCGGGGGTTTCTCCGCAGCGTCCATCGGCATGTGAAGCCTGGCGGACGCTTCGTGCTCACCACGCCGAATGCGTTCTACGTGGGAAACTTCATCTACCGCTTCGGTGGCCACGGACAGGTCCACCCCCAGCACACCTGTTGGTACTGCGAAGACACCCTGCGCCACGTGCTCGAGGCGAACGGATTCGCCAACATCGATGTGACTTTCACCGGGCACACGAGCCCGACCCCGGCGCGAAAGGCGGTGACGTTCTCGGTCCAGCACACACTGCCGCCGCGCCTCGCCTATGACACATTGGTGGCGGTTGCCGGGGTCGGCTGATCTCGCCCGACTTCAGCCCGATCGGCGCGGTCCGGCCGGGGCGTTGTAGACCGACGACGAGCGCCGTATGGCCCGGGCCTCCAACCGGAAGAGTCGGTTCTTCACCACGGTGTTGGGGTGATCCCAGCGGGAACCTACCCTGGTGATCACCGACAGACAGTCCAGGAGTTGGATCCCACCCTCCCAGTTGATCAGTTCTTGGCCGGCGCAGTGCAGGCCCTTGTGCTCGCACGCTTCCGCCACCCGGGCGGCGGTGACACTCGAGGCCCGCCAGTGCGCACCCCGGTAGGCGCCGGTGCGCAGCAGCGCGGCCCGCGGCAGGGACGGGGAGGCGGTCGAGAGAGCTCTGCAATGGGGCCAAGGCACGGGCGGAACGCTGGTACGTGCCGTAGTTGGAGTGATGAAGGAAGGCCACCCCCTCAGACGTGAGCACACGAGCCAGTTCGTCGAGGTAGCCCGAGAGGACCTCGATCTCCACGTGGACCAGGGAGTCGAAGCTGAAGGCGAAGTCAGTGGAGGCATCGGCCACCATCGGGAGGGTGACTCCGTCGTTCACCTCGAATCGGGCGCCGGGCCGATCGGCGAAGCGTTCCCGGCAAGCCTCGATGCACTTGGGGGTGACGTCGACGCCGATAAGGGTGTCGCAGCTTTCGAGGAGGAACTCGGTCCAGCGCCCGAAGCCGGGGGCGATCTCGAGAATCGATGCTGCGGGGAGGAAGTGCTGGATCCTCGGATAGATGCAGCCGTACCACTGCGCCGTGGCGCCACCCCAGGGCTTGGACCACGCCTCGCCGGCCAGGCGCCAGTCGTAGCTTTCGTTCCATCGGTCGAGGTTTTCCTCGATACTCGGCACATCGCTCCTCAGCGTCGTGGTGGCGGAGACACACTACCCCCGCCACGACGCCGGATCCCGGGACGAAACCCCTGGCAGGACGACCAAAGGATGGCTTCGAGCCATCGCTATACTTCTGGCAGAGGGGACCAGGGTCGGCCGCCGAGGGGGGACCGGCCCGAACGGATCTATGCGACCGACGCCTGAAATCCAGCCAGGACGCGTCGGCACTGTCAACGGGCGTTCTGGGGTGCCCGTCCGGAGACTCAGGGGGTGTCGGGTCGTCGCCACGTCGATGACCGCACGGCTCCTGCTAGCTCGCCAGCTCCGCCTCCTCCAAGGCGTCCATTGGACGGTCGTGACCGGTGACGCCTTCGAGGACGCCCCGGAGGAGCTCGAAGTCGATGTGGTGGCGATGCGCCGCGAGATTGCGCTCTCGGACTTCTCCTCGTTCCGCCAACTCCTTCGCCTCTTTCGGGCCAAGCGCTTCGATTTCGTCCAGACCCACACACCCAAGCCGTCGTTGCTGGGACTGCCTGCGGCCCGCCTGAGCCGCACACCGGCCATCTACACGATCCACGGATCGCTGTACTTCAAGGGCAACGGTCGGCTGGCCAACGTCGCCGGTTGGTGTTTCGAGCGCTGGTGTTGCACATGGGCCACCCGTGTCGTGGTCCAATCGCGCGAAGACGAGGTCGTCCTTCCCAAGGTCAGGATCTGCTCGGCCAAGAAGCTCTCCCTCGTGGGAAACGGCATCGCCACCGCGCACTTCGCCGCTCGGGTCGAACCGGCGACGCTGCCCGATCCCGGCCGAGACGAGGGCGGCGACCCGGCGGGCCGACGTGGAGCCGGTGGTCCTCATGGTCAGCCGGCTGGTGCGCGAGAAGGGGTGCCACGATTTTCTGACCATGGCCCGCCGTCTTAAGGGCCAGGCCCGCTTCGTCCACGTTGGTCCGCTCGAAGCGGACCAACGTGATGCGATCTCGCCATCCGAAGTGGCCTCGGCCGCCGACATCGTGACCTTCGTCGGTGCGGTCGACGATGTCCGTCCCTACCTCGCGGCGGCCGACATCGTGGTCCTCCCGTCGTACCGGGAGGGCATCCCTCGCGCCGTCATGGAGGCGGCGGCCGCCGGCCGACCGGTGGTGGCCTACGACATCCGCGGGGTGCGCGAAGTCATCGAGCCTTCCAGTGGTCTCCTGGTCCCTCGAGGTGACGTCGAGGCGTTCGGGGACCTCGTGGCCGAATTGGTCGCGGACCCCGAACGGCGGCGCGCCCTGGGGGAGCGCGGCCAGCGCTGGGTGCTCGACCACTTCGACGAAGGCGGTGTCGTCGAACGGCTGGAGGCGCTCTACCGAGAGCTGTTGCCCCCGTCGGCGCCGCGGCCGGCTGGCCCGCAGGGCGCGGGTCCTACCCCGAGCGCCCGGTCGGGCGCGTTGGGCGGTGGGTGAGGTGACCCCGATCGTCTGTCTGACCGTCGACGTGGAGGACTGGTACGAGGGCATGGAGGCGCTCGGCCACCCGATCCCGCGGCCCAGCGACGCCCGTAGCGGCCTCGAGGCCCTGTTGGGGGTTCTCGACGGCCTGGACGTCGCGGTCACCTTGTTCACGATCGGCAACTATGCGGCAACGGTGCGCAAGGAGTTGGCCGCCCTGGCGGCCGGCGGTCATGAGATCGCCAGTCACGGTCCGGACCACGGCCGGCTGCCGAACGAGGCGAAGGGACTCGGCGAATGGCTCCGTCGGGGCCGAGAAACGCTCGAGGACCTCGTGCAGCGCCCGGTCCGGGGGTTCCGCTCGCCTCGCTTCGACATCCCACCCGCCGTGGGTCTTTCGCGCTTTCGAGGCCTGGTGGTCGAGGCCGGGTTCGACTACGTCTCGGACACGTCGTGCCTCGGGCCCACGTCGCCCATCAGCGAGTTACCCGTCTTACGTAGAGGCCACCGGCTGGCCGTCGGTGGGGGCAGCTACCAGCGCTTCTTGCCGTCGACCCTGGTGCACTCCTCGATCGACCGCGCGACCGGACCGGCGGTCTGTTACTACCACTCCTATGATTTCGGAGCCACGCTCCCGGCGCTGCGTTCGACGAGGTCACCCGCCGTGGCCAAGCAGCTGCTCGCGAGGGGCCGTATCAAAGCGAAGTTCACAGAGATCTTGAGCACCTACGGAAGTGAGGCGTGCCAGCATGTCGCAAGCGCGGTTTGACACCTACTTCCATGACCGGGCCAACCGGTTCTCGAGTTTTTACCGGAGCGAGCCGGTGGCCCGAGCACTGGGCCGCGGCCCGCTGTTCGACCGCCTGCGCTATGCCGTCGACACGGTCGTTGCGCTCGAAGCACGCAAGGTCTTAGACGTCGGCTGCGGCAGCGGACCCCTGTTCGAACCGCTGGCCGAACACGGGGTGCAGGTGACCGGGATCGACCCGGCGGAGGCGATGGTGGCCCTGGCCCGGGAGAAGGCGACAGCCGCCCCGACACTGGTCACGGTGGAGCAACGGGGCTGGGAGGAGATCGAAGAACACGACGCCTACGACGTGGCCGTTGCCCTGGGGGTCTTCGACTACGTGGACGACCCGGTGGACCTGCTCGGGCGTATGAGCCGCGCCGCGCCCCATGTCGTGGGGTCGTTCCCAGCCCCGGGTCTCCGCCTCCAGTTGCGCAAGGTGCGCTACGGCGCCCGCGGTGTCCACGTCCATCCCTACAGCGAGGTCGATCTCGAGACCCTGGCAACCACGTGCGGGCTCGAAATCGCCGAGCAGCGCGAGCTCGGCCGCGCCGGGTACGCCGTGCACTTCGCGGTGGACCTGAAGACGCGATGGCGTGTCGGCGGTCCCTCGGCCCGCCCCAATGCAGGGGCCCCGAGCCGGGGACCCGGTGGTCCTCGCCGCGGACGCGGGATGCAGCACTGGTCACGGTGACGGTGTTGGCAGTGCTCGCCGCTTCGTGCAGCACGTCGACTCCCACCGCTGACCACAGGGCCCACTCGACTTCCGGGCGGACCACCACGTCTCGTCCTTCCGTGCCGACTTCGACCTCGACCTCGACCCCGGCCTCGTCGTCGTCATCGTCGGCCGGTGCGGGGACCACGACGACCGCCGCCTTGGCGATCACCAGTATCGGGTCGGCGGTGGCGGTCGCCGGCAGCCCCTTCCAGTTCCAGGTGACGACCACCTGTGGTTCGGCCGCGGCCATCACCGCCAGCCGACTTCCGGCCGGGTTCAAACTCGTCGACCAGCCGAACTGTTCGGCGACGATGTCAGGGACGGCGAGCCGCCTCGAGTCGGGTACCCATGTCGTCGTCATCACCGCGACGAGCGCGCTGGCGACCGTGACACAGCAATTCACGCTCACGGTCGATGCCGCGCCGATCCTTCGGGCCAAGAGCACCCTCAGTGCCACGGTCGGCGTCCCCCTCCATGTCGTTGTGGCCACCTCGCACGGCCTCCCCATCCCCGGGGTATCGACCGCCTCGGCGCTCCCTCCGGGGCTCACCTTGGCCAGTGTCGGCGCCGGCGCCGTGGCGCTCGTGGGCACACCTGCGGGCGGCACCGGCGGCGGCATGTACCCCATCTCGATCGTCTGCAGTAACGGCGTGGGGCCCCCGGTCACCGCAACGCTGCTCGTCACGGTCCTCCAAGCCCCGCAGATCACGGTCGTCCCTGCGGTCACGGTCACCGCCGGCGTTCCCATGGCCCCGTTGACCATCTCGGTCGTCGGAGCACCGGCCCCAAGCCTGCGGGCATCGGGTTTGCCCAAAGGGCTCACCCTCGTCGCCTCGAGGAGCGGGTCCGCCGTCGTGAGCGGTACGCCTGCCACGACGAGCGTCGGCGTACACACCGTGGCCCTTCGGGCCCAGAACCGCGTGGGGATCGCCACGGGGACCCTGTCGGTGATCGTCCAGCCCTAAAGGGCCGCCTGGGCGAGTCCACGTTCGGGCTGGGCCCGGGTCGGCACGACGTTTTCCCAGGTGGCCGTCCTGGCAGGGGGGTCCTCCCTACAGTAGGCCGCAGCGTCCCCCGGTTCTCGGAGTGATATCGTCGCCGAGCCCGATCAACTGGCATTCCGGGCACTCAACAGCTGGTGGTTGGCGAAAAGGGGGAGCTTGGTGGGCACGACGTACGCACTGGTGGGCGGGGCGATGCCCTTGCGGCACACCAAGGCCGACGCCCGGCATTGGCGGGGCCTCGGGCAACTGGCGCTGGCCGCGGCGTTGGCCGTCGGGTTCCTCTCCTTCTCACCGTTCCTCACGACGCCGGCCGGCGCCCAAGTCTCCGGTTTGCCGTGGGTTCAGCAGTCGCTCCTCGCGCCACCGGCCGGCTCCCAGGCTTTCGGTTCGACGCTCGCGACGTCGTCGAACGGGACGACCGTCCTCGTTGGCGACCCCTACGCCGACCTGGCCACCGTGTACACCTTCAGCGGCGGATCGTGGTCCTCGGGTGTGGCGCTGACGCCGCCGGCGGGGGTCGGCGCGTTCGGCACGTCGGTGGCCCTGTCGTCGAACGGAGCGGTCGCCCTGGTCGGCGATCCGTACGGTGGCGGGGTCGGGACGGCCACCGTCTACACCTTGACAAGCGGGGTGTGGTCCTCGGGTGTTGCGCTGACAGCACCGGCGACGGCCGGCGAGTTCGGCACGTCGGTGGCGCTCTCAGGGACCGGAACGACCGCCCTGGTGGGGGACCCCGTGGGCGGGGACAGCGCGACCGGCGCGGCGACGGTGTACACCCATACGACCTCGTGGGACACCGGCACCGACCTGGTGCTGCCACCCACCCCGATCGCGTGCCAGCGTTCGGCACCTCGGTGGCATTGTCGAGTTCCGGTTCGATCGCACTAGTGGGTGACCCGACAGCCGGGACCGCAGGACGCGGAGCGGTCATCTCGTTCTCGGGAGCCAGCTTCGCGACCACGGCCGTGATCAGCCCCCCGGCGGCCGGGACGGGTGGTTTCGGCAGCTCGGTGGCCGTGTCGAGCGCCGGGACGACAGCGGTCGTCGGTGACCCGACGTACCCGGCCAATGCGGGGAGTGCGGGCATCTACACCGGATCGACCGGCCCGACGATCACCTCGTGGGCCAAGACGTCGACGCTGACCCCTCCCAGCGGTGCGAAGGCCTTCGGCACCGCAGTGGCCATCACTGCAGCCGGCACCGAGGCCCTCGTGGGTGATCCGACGGGGAGTGGCGCGGGCACCGGCACGGCCAGCACTTACAGCGCATCTTCGGGCACGTGGGCCACCACCACCAGCGCCACCACTTCGCTCGCGCCCCCGCCTTACCCCGGGGGCTTTGGCACCGCGGTCGCCGTGTCCGGTGACGCGTCGAGCGCCTTCGTCGGAGATCCCTTGGGCACCGACGTGAACTTTGCTCTCGAAGGCACGGTGACCGCGTACAGCGCCAACGGGAAGTGGTGGAACCTCGGGACGCCGGCCGTCACGCCAGCGAACGCCAGCTCGTTCGGCACCGCCGTCTCGTTGTCATCGACGGGCACGACGATGCTCGAAGGCGATGCAAGCGGAGATGGCACCGGCGCCTCGTCCGTTTATACCTACAACGGCTCGACGCTCAGCACACCTAGCGCCCTCACGCGTCCCACCGACGCGAGTACATTTGGGACGTCAGTGGCGATTTCAGGGAACGGGACGACCGCCGTCGTTGGCGATCCGGGCAGCTTCGACGTGGCGACCGAAACCGGTGGTACGGCGACCGTGTACACCTTCAACGGATCGGTATGGTCTTCGGGGACCGCCCTAACGGTCCCGTCCACCGCGCTCGAGTTCGGGAACTCGGTCGCGATCTCCGACAGCGGGAACGAGATCCTGGTGGGGGACCCCCAGGGCGGGGACAACAGCACCGGGGCGGTGACCGTGTTCACCCGGAGCGGCGGGACTTGGTCGTCGGGAACCGTATTTTCGACCCCGGCCAACACCGTCGCCTTCGGCACGACGGTGGCCCTTTCGGCCAATGGCAACGTGGCCCTGGTGGCCGACCCCGGAGCCCCCGGCGGTGGATCGGTGATCCCCTACACCCTCAGTAACGGGATCTTCTCCGAGGGGGACCCGCTTCCGATACCGGCCCATGCGTCGGCGTTCGGCACGGCGCTTGCCCTGTCCCAGGCGGGCAACGTGGCGCTCGTCGGGGACCCAGCGGGCGGCTCGCTGGGCACCGGTGCCGCGACCGTCTTCACGGGAAACGCGGGCTCCTGGGCGCAAAACGCCTCGCTGACCCCCGTCGGCACCCCCGCGGAGTTCGGCGCCTCGGTGGCCCTGTCAGCCAGTGGACTAACCGCACTGGTCGGTGATCCCGGGGCACAGACCTACGGCACGGCGACCCTCTATAACTTCAACGGATCCTGGTCGGTCGGGACCCCGCTCGCGGTTACCCCGAACGCCTATACGTTCGGGACGGCGGTGGCGCTCTCGGAGGACGGGACGACCGCCGCGGTCGGAGACCCGAACGGTGGCCTGTCGGGCGGGAATGTGACCGTGTTCTCGCTCGATGCCACGACTGCAACGACCAATCTCCATGCCTCGGCGAATCCCTCCTCCGCCTCGTTCGGCACGCCGGTCACCTATTCGGCCACAGTCTCTGCGGCGAGTGGCACGCCCACGGGCACGGTGCGGTTTAGTGACGGACTCACCACCTTGTGCACGGCGACCCTCTCCGGGGCAACGGGCAATTGTGTCGCCAGTAACACCCCTCAGGGCGCGGGCACGGTGTTTGCGAGCTACTCGGGTGACGCGAACTACACCCCGTCGACGGTCAGCACGCCGGTCTCGATCACCTCGCCCTCCACGACCCATGTCTCGGTCACGCCAACGTCGGTGACCCAGGGCGCGACCGTGACCTATAAGGCCACCGTGTCGCCCACAACGGGGAGTGGTACGCCGACGGGCACGGTGGCCTTCACTACCGGCGGCACGGCCCTCTGCACGGCACAACTGGCCTCAGGATCGGGGAGCTGTACGGCCTCGAACGCCCCCGTGGGCACCGACACGGTCGCCGGTAACTACTCGGGCGATTCGACCTACAGTGCCTCCTCTTCCAGCACCAGCCTCACGGTGAACGCGCCGCCCCCGCCCCCGCCCCCGCCCCCGCCCCCGCCCTCCCACGGGTACTGGCTGGTGGGCTCTGACGGCGGCATCTTCTCCTTCGGCTCGGCCCAGTTCTACGGCTCGATGGGCGGTATCGCACTCCAACGCCCGGTCGTCGGCATCGTGCCGACGCGCGACCGGGGCGGCTACTGGCTCGACGCGTCCGACGGTGGCGTGTTCAGCTTCGGCGACACCCAGTTCTACGGCTCGATCCCGGGCCTCGGGCTCAACCCGGCGGGCTCGGGCAAGCCGAACAGCCTCAACGCGCCGATTGTCGGCATGGTGCCGAGTCACGACCAGGGCGGCTACTTCATGGTGGCCTCCGACGGCGGAGTCTTCGCCTTCGGGAACGCGGACTTCGCCGGGTCGTGCCCGGGCATCGGTGGGTGTTCGGGTGCCGCGGTGGCCGTCATGCCCGACGCCAGCGGCAACGGCTACTGGCTGGTCACGGCGAGGGGCAACGTCTACACCTTCGGTGACGCTCCCAACCTCGGTGCGCCCGGGCCCCAGTCCTCGCCGATCACCTCGGCGGTGGCCACACCTGACGGCGGCGGTTACTACATTCTCGACGCGGCCGGTCAGGTCTTCTCCTACGGCGACGCCAAAGGCCTCGGCAGCGTGACACCCGGTGCGGTCGGTGGGTTCAACCCGGCCTCGGCCATCTTCGTCACCTCCGACAACGCCGGCTACTGGGTCTCTGACGCCTTGGGCAGCGTCTACACCTTCGGCGACGCACCCAACAAAGGCTCCATGGCCGGCACGAACCTCAACGGTTCGATCATCGCGGCGAGCGGGTCGTGAGGGAGCTGTCTCGATGCAGTACGGACACTCAATGGCGACACCGACGATCTCAGCTTGAACCGCTGAGAACTTCGCGGTCTCCGTGCCCCGGCGTGCCACTAGCCGATAGCGCGTTTCTCGTGCCACGCGCAAGGGTGGACACACACCAGCGAATAGCACCGAGTGGGTACGCATAACCCTCGAACAGATTTCGCCGGAGTTGGGCGTCAAGGTCAACAACATCGTCGGGGCGGTGCCCACCGGCTGAACAGGAGCAATCGGCCTCTCAGGCTCGGCCGTCCCTTGGCTCGCTGTGTCGTCTCCTGAGGGTGCGGCGACGAGCCCTGTCGAGGGACACGTCACACAATGCGGCCGTCGAGCGGGTCGACGTAGATGACAGCGGAGGCCCACGGGCGGTCCGTGGCGGTGATCGCGATGGCGGCTCGCTTCAGAGTGGCATTCAAAACCGCCGCACTCGCGATACGTACGTCGGCGCAGGTCTCATCGCGCCACTTCGGTCCTCCGGGTACAGGGGAACGCCTTGGCGTCCCATTCGACAGCCCCAGTCATTCACGGATGGCTACGGGCTCGTGTGACTGAGACTTCCGGGCACGTATCCAGAGGGCGGGGTCTTTGTGGTCCCCCCCGTTGCTATCATCTGGCGTGCGACGCTTCTCGATAACTGCTGCTGCCTCGTTGGTGTCACTGACCCTCTTGCTGGCCGCATGCAGCAGTGCCCCCAACAAGCCGATTCCGACCCCGAACCTCGGAGTCAGTTTGCGCGGGGCGCAACATTTCTTCAACGGCATGGGCGGTGGAGGATGGAAGACCGGTGCCTTGACGGGCGGCGTCATCGGCTATGCCTCTGGCGACGGACAGGCGCATCACTGTGTGGTACAGCTCGCAGGCCGCGCCGTGGCGCTGAATCACGTCCTCGTGGACTGTTTGCCCAGCGGGGCGGCGAGCACTCCTCAGCAAGCCGCGGAGGTCATCAACGCTACGGTCCATCGGTTTGTCCCTGGTGCGTCTAAGTGGGCCCACGAAACGACCGCCAGCCTGATCGCCAACCCTTCCACTGCCACGTCGAGCCACCACAAGATCGTGAACTCGACCTTGGTTGAGATCCAGCAGTCGCCCGCAGGAGCAACACTCGTGATAGAACCAGAAGTTATAGCGAAAGCACAGCCAGCTTCGGGCTAGATGTGCAGCTCGACGGACGGCGATTACTACTAGGAGGCCCGTGTCGTCGCCTTGCTTCTTAGCCGTTCATAGGTAGTCTGGCCACCGAGGCCGCCGTGCGGCCGGCTGAAGTTGTAGAAGTCCTCCCATTCCTGGAGCTTCTGAACAGGCCGGTGTCGTCCACGAAACGCCCTCCAAGAGCCGGAAGAACTCCTCCTCGTCGATCCGGAGTTATCTCTCGACCGTCCCATTCAGCCGTGGGGTGGCCGCCCGGATGTAAACGTGGCCGATCCCACAGTCGAGCAGGTGCCAGTGGAAGGAGCCCTGGAACTCGGCACCATGTCTGGATAACCTGGACCTTGAAGGGCAGCTCGTGCATTCGTCGATGGCGGTGAATTGGAGTGCTTCTTCTTGTGAGCGCCGCCGATGGGCTGGATGAAACTTCACGTCGACTTGGACCGTTTGGCCAGGGAGCTGCTTCTCGTGACGCTTGAAAGCGGTCCTTGTGTCGCTCGTAGCGCTGAGAGGCTGGCAGCCTCGACATTCCGAGCTTGTTGAGGATCCTCCAGATCCCAGAGGGACTGATCGGCCTCGTGACGTCGTGGCAAAGCTCGAGGTACATAGCGATCTTGTGGGGTCCGAAGTAGTAGTGGCTGGGCAGGTAGACGATCCGGGAAACTACCTCGGCCTTGGTCGCGTTCGGGCTGTTCAGGGCACTGAGGACTCGTCCCGGAGCCCGTCGACGCCGAGCTTCTCGCAGCGCCGGAGCCTGTTGTAGAAGCACTGCCGGCTGATTCCGCAGTAGCGGCAAGTCGCTGCGACTTGCCGGTCACCTCTTCGGCATGAGGGATCACCGCCAGGCGGTGCTTGATCTTCCGCTGCTGTTCACGATCGTCCAACTAAGCCACTCCTTTAGAGCCTCCATGTAAGCAACGTCCGTCAATTTTAGAGAATGTAGTGACCTGAGAGATTGCCGACGCGGCTGACCGGAGACCCTCCGATGGCGGTGTGGCGCCGATGATGGTTGTAGATGTGGAGCCAGCTGGCAAGGTGACGGGTCCGCTGGGTGTCTGAACGCGAGGCCCGGATGCAGGCCCACTCGGCCAGCAGGGTGCGGTTGAACCTCTCTGCCTCGCCATATTGCCATTGGTCTGGGGTCGATACGGACGTGTGTAGGTGTGCCGGGTCACCTGGAGGGCCCGGGCGAAGTCCTTCGAGCGATAACAGCTGCCGTTGTCGGTGATCACCCGCTTGACGCTGATCCCGTGAGTCGGCGAGAGCCGTCCTTGGAAGGATGTCCATATGCCACAGCGCTATCCAGACGAGTTCCGCCAGCGGGCGATCGAGCTGGCCCGAACAGGAGACAAACCGGTGGCTGACATGCGGCCGATCTCGGCATCGCCACCTCGTGCCTGCGCCGCTGGATGAAGCAGGCGACATCGACGGTGGCCGCCGAGCGGTGTGGACACCGACGAGCGGAGCCGAGCTGGTGCGCCTGCGCCGCGAGCTGCGCACGGCCCAGATGGAAATCGAGATCCTCCGACGGGCGGCCGCGTTCTTCGCCAAGGAGACGTGCCGCCCAAAATGATCTACACCTTCATCGCCCGGGCCTGCGCGGACCTGCCGGTCGCGGCCTGCTGTCGGGTGATGAAGGTGTCGACCTCCGGGTTCTATGCCTGGCAGGCCCAGCCGGTGCGCGCCAAGGACCTCGACGACGCCTGCCTGACGACACGATCGTCGACATCCGGACCTGAGCCGCCGTTCCTATGGCTCGCCTCGGGTCCACGCCGAGCTCCGGCTCGGCCAAGACGTTCGCTGCTCGCGCAAACGGGTCGAGCGGCTGATGCGCCAAGCCGGCGTCGCCGGCATCTACCGGCGTCGCCGCGGGGGCTGCACCAGACGTGACCTCGAGCCCAGCCATCCGACGATCTGGTCAGCGGGCCTTCGATCCCGCCGAGCCGGACCGGTTGTGGGTGATGGACGTCACCGAGCACCCGACCGAGAACGGCAAGGTGTATCTGGCCGTCGTCCTCGACGCGTTCAGCCGCCGGGTGGTGGGCTGGTCGATCGCCGATCACATGCGTTCCGAGCTCGTCGTCGACGCCCTGCAGATGGCCATCTGGCGACGTCACCACCCGCTGGTCAGACGATCGCGCACTCCGATCACGGGTCGCCCTACACGTCATGGGCGTTCGGCCGACGGCTGCGTGGTGCCGGCCTGCTCGGCTCGATGGGATCGATCGGTGACTGCTTCGACAACTCCGTCGCCGAGAGCTTCTTCGGCACCCTGCAGCTCGAGCTGCTCGACGAGCACCGCTGGGACACCCGCCAGCAACTCGCCCAGGCCATCTTCGACTGGATCGAAGCCTGGTACAACCCGCGTCGCCGCCACAGCTACTGCGAGATGCTCAGCCCCATCGACTACGAGGCCGCCACGCGGCATGATCACAACCAACAACAACTGTCCGCTGGATCTGCGGCAAAGGCGCCGGCGGCCTTCTGGGGTCAGTGGAGGATTACGGTGCATCGGGGCCTCTGGGTGTGTGGCGTGTGCAAGTTCCACACTCGCCCGTTGGGCTTCATCTGTGGGCGGACCACGTCAGCAAGGTCCATGGTCACTACGGCTAGGAAGTCCTAAGGGAGAGCCGCGCCTTCCCATCGAGGATGCTGAAGGTCGAGGGGGAGTGATGAAACCTCTCGATTCGAGCTCCCGGACTGGGGGCGAATCATGGTTCTGAGACGTGAAAGAGGGGCGGGGTTTCCCCCGCCCCTCTTTCGGACTGCTCAACGCTATGTGGTTGGTTGTCCTACCACACCACGTTGCTGGCGTTACTGGCCGTTAGGTTCCAAATGCTGTTCGGCGACGTGTTGTCGTTGCCGTAGGCAGAGGCCGCGGGGTTGAGCTCTAGGGTGATGATCGTGCCTAGGGCAGTCGACTCGGACGTGTCCCCAAACGGGTTGTTCGGCCCGCCCTCACAGACCTGCAGCGGGTCAGCACCCGTAGGAATGTGGGTGGGGGCTGTGCCGTGGTCAGGCCCAGAGCCGGCAATGGCCTGGAGCTCGCCGAGCGTGCAGAAGACCATTCCGTTGACTTCAAGGCCCAAGTTGCCCTTGGAGGTCGTCGGATAGTCACCGGTTGCCACGCCATGTGTGTAGCTGTCGCAGTTGGCCGATCCCACACCGCAGGCACCGCTGGGGCCTGGACCAGCGGCCAAGAGGACGAAGGCGTTCTTGCCGCCCAAGGTGAGGCTCGTCGTCGGCTGCGAGGCTGCGTTCGGGTAACCGCCACTGTCTGCCCAGCCGCTCCCGAGCGTCGGGTACGTGATGTTGAGGGCGATGGCCCCCGGCGTGTTCTCGAGCCCGATGGCCGAGTTCGGCGTCGTTCCAGATGAGGACCCGACCATGCTGGCGGACAACGGAGCGAAATCACCCACCGCGTTGACAGTCCCCGTGCCACAGTTGCTGGCAGCGAAGTTCTGGTCGGAGTAGATGTTCGCCGGTGCCTGAGTCGTTTCGCCGATCGTGATCACACCACCACTGGCGGTCGGCCGACTCCACGTCGGTGGACTCGTGCTGCTGTCCTGTTCCGTGGGAATGGCCGACAGGGTGACCGAGGTCGAACTGTCGACCGAAGCGATCTCCAACGGCGGACCGGCCGTCGCGGTCCCCTGGTAGCCGTTTCCGGTGTAGCCGGTGGGTGCGACGCCGATGGAGTTCCCACCGCTGCCGTGGACCGCACCGAACTCACCGGACACGGGTGCTCCGACGTCACCGGCCGGGTAGGCGGCGTTGACGAAGCTCGTGGTCGTGCTGGTCAGTGTGGTGGTGCCGTTGATCGCCGCGTCGTTGACCGACCGGTACGGCGTGGTCGTCGAAGCGGAAACCGTAACGGCGTTGCCGTTGTGGATAGGCCCGGGGATGCCGTGGACGAGCGGTTCGGTCGTGGACAAGGGCGGTGTGATGGTCACAAGGTCCGGGGTGTGCTGCCCATGGGTGTTCGGAAGGGCATTGAAGCTGTCGGAAGTCACCGTGTAGTTGCCACTCGGGTTCCCGGTGCCATTGCCGTTGGCGATGTTGATCACCGAGTCCGTGACGGCAAGCGCCACCGAACCGACCGGGTCAGCCAACGTTAGACTGGTGGCCCCGTTGTTTGCGGTTGCCCCGATTGTCATGCTGCCGCCGGGGTTGGCGTTGAAGTACACCGCCGTGGATCCCGGACTCGCACCCCCGCGAGCGGTGTCGAACGTCACACCACCGTGCTCGCCAGAGCCCGGAGCGAGCGCTTGACATGTCAACAGCGGCGGCGCTGCCGCGCCGGCTGCCTGTTCTCCCACAAAGGCCGCAGCGCCCGTTAATGGGACGGCTACGCCTCCCATTAACGCAACTGCAGCCAGCTTTTTCAGCATATTCACGTTGGTGCTCCCCTCCCGTCCCCGTCGCCGGGGCTGCTAGTGGACTGTTTGGCTAACCGCTCTCAAGCACTCCCCCCGTGGGCCGTGACCAGAAGCCAATCGCACGTTACCAACAATTGCCGGGATTTGCACTCCGGCCCCGATCTGGCAGAAGAACCGCTTGCTACCTGGAACTTTGGGGCTGCTGGGTCGCCGAATTTCTCTTCTCTCCGCGGTATTGGTCGGCATCCCCGGGGCGGGACAGGAACTTCGCGGAATTTCCGGCAAGACCGGAATGGCATGAACCGGAACGCCGCCGCGGCACCCGCTCGAAGTTCTTTGTGTCAATCGGACAGCGCTTTGGGGCCTGTTTGACGATGGCGCCGTAGAGGATGATGGCGAGGTGGCGTTTGAAGATGCGCGTGGCCTCGCGTTGTGCATGACCTCGCGACATTGCGATGTCCGACCAGGATTCGACCCCGGGGTTCGTATCGGAGCTGGAGCATCGTTACGCGAGGGGATGCCAGCCGTTGCGTTTGCGGTTCCTTCCTCGTGAGAGCCGGTGTGGAACGGGCTGATGTGAACCCTGACTGACGATGCGACAATGGATGTCGTGCCGGTGTGGCGGGCGAGCCGGCCTCAGAAGAGGATCGGTGTTGGCGGTCTCGGCGAGGATCTTGGCCGCGGCGCGTGGCGTGACCCCGACAAGATCCATCAGCGTCTATCCGGATGCGACGTCGAGTTGGATGCTTGAGCCTCGCGGCCGCTATATCGTCGTCGAGAACCGTTCGAGCAAATCGATCCGCGAGGCGAGCAAATGGAGTCAAAGCACCCTGCCGGGTTCTTCGGCAGACGCGCCCAGTCGATCTTGTTGAAAGCGTTGATCCTGGCCGCACAGCCTTGGCATTGGTGCTCGGAGCCGATCTGGGAGTTCGTAGATGAGCAAGTCGATCTCGCCGAAGAGTTGCACGCGAACCATGGCAGGGACTTGCGGGCGTTCTGGCAGAGTGCCATTTGTTTACGCGTGGGCTTGCCTGGGTTCCTTAGGCGACGCAAACGGACAAGTTTGCTCTTGCCATCATGGTGGCCTCGTTGACGTCGAGCGGTGCGGTGAGGCGGTACGTCACGGACATCGACGCGGTCGTCAATGAGGAACCCGGTGGGGTTGGAGCCCGAGACTGTGGGGCGTTCTCAACTCCCCATCAACTCAACAGGCCCCTGATCGTTAACCGACGAGCCTCATCGGTGGAGCAGCCGAGAAGCGCCCAATTGCAGCGACCGCGCCTTGTTCATAAAGGTGACCGGCGGCTTCGTCGATGGGATCAACGCCGATGATGTTGCCAGCGGGCATGAGCCTTCTCAACAACGCGGCAGGAGGGGCCAGCATCTCCTACGTGCCGTTGGGCGGAATCGCCCACGCGGGGTGGTGAGGATCCGCGTCCGGTGGCGCCGGACGCGGAGTCTGTGCCTACTCCGCGCCCTCGTCGTCCGCGGCGGACGCCACCAGGGCCCGGACGTGGAGGGCGTGGCGCCGCAGCATCACCATGGCCACCACCCCGAAGGCCAACACCAGGAGTCCGAGGAACCACGCGGTCATCGCCGGGCTGGTCGACTTGGACTGGCTCGCCACCAGATTGACCGTGGCGGGGTCGTCGGAAGACGAAGCGTTCCCGGTGCCGGTTCCTCCACCGCCGGACCCCGAACGAACGCCAGGACCTGCCGCCTGAGCGTGGGTCGAGCCCGAGGTGGCGCCAGCCAAGCCCTGGGCCAACGACGATCCGCCCTTCAGGTTGTGGAGGGCCTTCAAGAGTTCGTCCCTGGCCAATTGGGTCAGCGCCTGCTGGTGCAGGGCCTCCAGAGCGTCCTTGTTCTGGAGCGCCACCCCGGCCGCCGCGATGGCCAACAGCTGCTGGGGGGTCTGGTAGGGCCCGGCGACCCCGCTGCCCCGGGTCGTCCCGGGCTGGCCAGAAGTGCCCCCTCCTGAACTTCCGCCGGGCGGTGAGCCCGAGCCGGTGCTCGAGGCCGCCACCACCAGCTGGCCGGTTCCCGAAGAGCCTCCGAAGTCCGCACTCGCTCCATAGCTCGCGCTCAGCGGGTACGTCCCGGCGGCGAGGGAGGTGGGTACCGGCACCGAACAGCTGGAGGGTCCGTTGGCCTGTGTGGTGAGGGTGCACGAGGTGCTCGTGCCCCCGAGGCTGACCGCGACCGTTCCGGCGGGGCTCCCCGAGAACTGGGGGGCGACGCTCAGCGTCACCGTGGACGCCGAGACGTTGACCGAGGTGGTGGTGGAGGCCTGGGAGATGCTGAGGGTGCCCGGAGCGAAGGTGAACGCATAGTCCGATGAGCTGAGCGTCCCGACCGAGCAGGTGATCGGGTAGGCCCCCACCTCGCTCGCCGCGGTGGCCGTGGTGGCACACGCGGCCACTCCGCTGATGTCCGAGGTGGCCAGGGTCTGTCCGGCGACCAGCCCCGAGACCGTGGTGGTCAAGGCGGGCACGCCGCCTCCATAGACCATGGTCTGAGCGTTGGCGGTCACGGTCGCTGGCGCCTCGGCGATCGTCTCGGTCACCGGCGCCGACGCCGCTGACGTGGCGAAGTTCGTGTCGCCGTCGTAGATCGCGGCTGACCGCGTCGGTGCCCGGAGCCAGCCCGGTCGGGCCCGGAGCGCAGGTGCCGGTGTTGCTCCCGCTCGCCAGCTGAATCGTGCAGACGACCGTGGCGCCCTGTTCCACCGTGATGGTGCCGGTGGGGGTGCCGGTGCTGCCGGACTCGGTGTTGGTGACCGAAGCGGTGAAGACGATCCCTTGCTCGGCTCCCCAGGTGCCGGTGGGCTTCGACGTGGTGAGGGACGCCGACGTGGTGGCGGCGACCACGACTCCCGAGGCCTTGCCTTTCGAAGGAGCGAAGGTTGCGCTGTCAGGGGAGTAGAGCGCGATCACCGTCGCGCTCACCGCCAGGGTATCGCCGGTGTCGACGCAGATCGCGGTCGAGGTGTCGGTGGACCCGACCGGGTTCAGTGCGAGGTTGGTACAGAGCTGCTGGCCGCCGCTCGAAACCGCAACCGTGCCGGTAGGGGCGGCGCTCGAGGTGACGTTGACCACGAACTCTTGTCCGGGCACCCCGTAGGGCTGGGTCGTGGGGACGGCCGAAACGGTGGTCGTCGTGGCCAGCGATGGGGAGGCGGCGGCGGCAGCAGCACCGCCAACGAGGCCCGCGAGCACGACGCCGAGGCACAGCGCAGCCGCGCCGACGGTCGCCAATGGCCGGACCTGGAACACCCACCCCTCCTTGTCGAACCCCTCTAATGCTCGCACGAAACGTCGCCCCCCGCTCGTCGCCGTCGGGACCCGGCGAAATCCGAAGTGGCAAGAAAAAAGCCGCCGGTCGCCCGGCGGCTTCTTCCTACCTGCTCGGTCAGGGGATCATGGACCTGTATAGGGAATGGTGAACGTGTCGTCGGCGGTAGCCTCGTTCCCGAGGTCGACGTCGAATCCGGTGGCCGTGCCGTCGTTGGCCACCTGGCCATTGGTGACGTCCGTCGGCGTGGTCGTGTACGAGCCGGTACAGGTCTCCATCGCCCCTGGGGCCAAGGTCGCCGTCGGAGCGATCGGGCAGTTGACCGTGGGAATGAGCGTGTCGGCAACACTCACCTGAGTCAACGAGATCGTCCCCGTGTTGGTGACGACGTACTGGTAGTCGAGCACCTGTCCCGAGGCGGTGAAGGTCGACGTCGACGTCTTCGAGATGCTGATTCCAGCCGTCGCGCCGGTGCCGTAGACGTAGACCGTCTGCGCGTCGGTCGGGCCGACTGTGGCGCCGCCGGGATTCTGCGCCGACGCCGTGGCGCTGTTCTGTACCCACGGGGTCCCGACGGGATCGTCGCCGGTCGGCGGCGTGTCGCTCGCCTGGCCGCTGTCCACGTCGTCCTGCGTCACCGTGTACGTACTCGTGCACACTTCGCTCGCGCCCGGGGCCAACGTTGGGCTCGGGCAGTTCACGATGACAGCAGTCGGCGTGGCGGTGTTCGGGTTCATGGCGGAGTCGCTGACCGCGATGTCCGAGAGAGTGGTCGTCCCCGTGTTGGTCACCATGTACTGGTAGTGGATCAGGTCACCGGCCGCCGCGAAACTCTCCGTGGTCGTCGACTTCGTCATGGTCATGCTGGAGGTCGCCGAGTTGGCCAGCACCGTCACCACCGACGGCGACGAACTCACGATGGTGCCGGACGGGGTGGTTCCCGCCACGGTGGCCGAGTTGGTGACCGACCCGCCGTCGACGTCAGCTTGGGTCACCGTGTAGGTACCGGTGCAGGTCTCACTAGCCCCCTTGGCCAGGGTGCCCGAAGGACAGCTGACCGAGTTCTTGTTGTCGGTGACGGCGACGTTTGTGAGCGTCGTCGCCCCGGTGTTGGTCACCAGGTAGCTGTAGTGGATGGTCTGACCCGCCGTGCCGTACCCGCTCGACGTCGTCGTCTTGGCGAGGGTCAACTTGGAAGTGGGAGGCACCGGAACGAGGGCCCCACCAACGACGGGTTCGTTGAGCTTTGTGCCGGCCATGGACCCGAGGTAGGGCGCTCCTGCGCTGAAGTTGAAGATCCCTCCGTCGGAGGCCGCCTCCCAGTAGCCGTCACCCTTCCCGGAGGACCACATGCCGACCACGGGCTTGTTGAGCTTCTTACCGCCCATGGAGCCGAAGTAGTTGGAGTCCCCGAAGGTGAAGATCCCACCGTCGGAGGCCGCCTCCCAGTAACCGCCCCCATCCGGGGTTCTGGCGACGCCCACGACGGGCTTGTTGAGCGGTTTGCCGCCCATCGAGCCATAGAACTGAGCGTTCCCGAAGGTGAAGATCCCACCGTCAGAGGCCACCTCCCAGTAGCCGCCCCCGTCGGGCGTGGCGGCGATGCCCATGATGGGCTTGTTGAGCGGTTTGCCGCTCATCGAGCCATAGAACCGAGCGTTCCCGAAGGTGAAGATCCCACCGTCGGAGGCCGCCTCCCAGTAGCCGCCCCCATCCGGGGTGCTGGCGACGCCCACGACGGGCTTGTTGAGCGGTTTGCCGCCCATCGAGCCATAGAACTGAGCGTTCCCGAAGGTGAAGATCCCACCGTCAGAGGCCGCCTCCCAGTAGCCGCCCCCGTTGGGCGTGGCGGCCATGCCCACGACGGGCTTGTTGAGCGGTTTGCCGCCCATTGAGCCGTAGAAGTTGGCCGTGCCGAAGGGGAAGATCCCACCATCGGAGGCCACCTCCCAATAGCCGACGTCGGTAATCCCGACGTTGCCCGTGGCCGTGAGATCGCTCGAAGGGAAGGCCGGGTTCGTATTGTTACCCGGGAAGGAGGTCCCCCAGTTGTTGGGTTCGTAGATGGTGACGGCGGCCGAGCTCGAGGTCAGCGTGCTCGGAATCGCGACGCTCCCGCTCAGTTGGGCCGGGAAGAGTTGGCCCGACCCGGGGGTGTCTTGGCCGCTACCGGCGTTGCAGGAGGTCGCGGTTCCGCCGTAGAAGCAGTACACGGCCGGACTGACTTGCACCGAGGACGAACTGGCCTGCTTCCCGTCTACCAGGACGTTCGACGCCGGGATGGTGTACGGACCGGCGATGAGGCCGTTGTTCGGGTACCCGCCGGCCCACCAGCCGCCGGCCCACCATGAGATGGCCGCACCGGCGTCGGTGACTGTGGCCGAGTGACCGACCGCGGCAACCGGCGGATTGAAGGAGATGGTGGGCGGGACCTGAGGGGTGGCCTGCCCGCTGAAGTCAAGGAGGGCCAATCCGGCGAAATCTGCCTGTGAGGGGGTGGCACCGGGAGCCGTCGTCGCTGTGACATCGTCGATCGCCATGACGCAGGTCACCAGTCCCGCGTTGATCTGGGCCTGCGAGGGCGGACACGTGGCGTTGGGGTCGGGGGCGAAGGTGGTGCCGGCGAGGGATCCACCGCCATGGAAGGTCCCCGCCCCCGTGGTTCCCAGAGTCAGGCTGGAGGTGTAGACGCCGCTCCCGTTGGCTGAGCCGAGGGAGGCCGAGTCAAGGTCGGCTTCGCTTCCGAGCAGCGTGAGGCTGAAGGGCTGGGTCACGACGGCCAAGGGACTTGCCTGCACGCTCGCCATGGTCTCGCCCGCCGGCAACCCGGTGCAGGTGACGCCTACCGAACTCGATGACGACAACCCGGTGAGGAGGAACGGGTGGGTCTCGTTGCCCACCCCGGATTGACCGTTGGCCGAGAACGTGCACGACGGGTCGGTTGAGGCTGCCGCTTCGGGGGCCATCGAGCTCACCCCGACGCCGACCAACATGGACCCGGCGCCGATTCCTACCACCGCTCCCAGTCCGACGAGCTTTCGCCAGAGGCGTCGGCCTCCTGAATTGCCGGCCCCTGAACCCATTTTCGGCAACATCGTGACCCCCAAGTGATGGTTGTGTGTGCCACGGGCAGGCCAATCCACCCGAGCGCACGGGATTGTAGATGCCTGAACCTCGCTGTCAACTGGGGCAGTGGGTCAGTTTGAGAGCGGCTTCCGCCGGGCCGGCGTCGAATGTGCCCTCGCGCCGTCCCGGCGACGGACAGGCGCCCACAGGACAGACGACGATGCAAGAGCAGCGATCATCGGGACTTGTGACTACTGCTTGATGGTGTCGAGCGATTCATTCATCAGGATGTCAAGCAGCGGATTCGCCCGGCGTTGCGGTTCGGAACTTGGCGATGATGAGGGAACTGACCATCAGGGCCTTCGTTCGCGCGACCGACTGAGGATCGTTGTCGAGGTGCGATCACAGGTCGGTTTTATCAGGTCACCTGCCCTGATCTACTACGCCACGCTGAGTAGCCGAGAGAACCGCGACCGGGAATGCCAGACATTGATCGTTTGGGAATGAAGAACTTTGAATGCCTGGCGTAGTTGGAGGAGCATCCCGTCGATTCCAAACTTGCTTGGCAATCGATCGTCGCGAGATCAAGTCGCGAGCGGGCTGTCGGCGATTGTCCCATCGATCCGACGCGGCAAATGGCTTGATGGTGCACCATTCGCCGCACTAAGAGAACAACTTGACGAAAGGATGCGACGAATGTCGGATGGCGAGGAGTCCGAGGAAGAAAGCGTTCCAGCTATGGATTCAGCGCCTCCATGGGAACCCGCCGGGATGGAGAGGTCGGAGTTTGAGGGTGCACTACAACGTGCCACCCGCATTGTCACGCCGGACGAAACTGCCCAAAAGGATCAAGAAATATAGGGTGAATCGTGTTGTTTCATGCCGACCACGACGGTTGGAGCGCCACGCATGTTCGTTCACGTAAACCTGAAGCCACTTGCGCGAAACGTAGTAGTCGGTGTCGCGGCGGCAGTCTTGAGGTTGGCCCCAAATTCTTCGATCTGCTGCGTCGTGGACCAGGCCGTCCACAGGTATGCCCTGAGAGGGCTTGACTTTGCCATGGGTGAATCCATCGGCCGCCAGATGGTCGTAGAGCCAAGCGTCGTGAGTGTCGATAACCGCGCCAGGCTCAGCCCTGGTCTGCAATGTTCTAAGTGGTCGCCGTTTGGGAGTTCTTCGGAACCACGTAAGAATCAATGTTCCCGTAGCGGAGAACGTCGGGCTTGCTCTTGACGTTGGACGGCCGTAGTCGTTCCGCTCGACCGTGCGGAACACCCGGTCTTTTTCGTGCGACCAGGAGAGAGCCGCAGACGGGCGACCCTGGGGTGACTTGGAAGGTTCGGCCTTGTCCGGGTTCCGAGGCTTGCGCCGGTGTAGGTCTCGCCTATCTCGATGGTTCCGCCAGCGCAGTGCCCTCAGGCGCCATCAGTTCGTTACGGATCTTCGTGAACATGCGCCAAGCCGTCTTGTAGGTAACGCCAATCTCGCGCTCCAGCTGCTTGGCCGAGATTCCGCACTTGGTCGAGGCCATCAGGAAGATGGCGCGAAACCAAAGCTGGAGCGACGTAGACGACTTGTGCATGATGGTCCCTGCCGCGGGGTGAATGTGGCGTCCGCAGGAGTCGCAGGAGTACGACGGACGGTTCGCCACTCGGTGGAACTTACGAATCCGGCCACACTTGGGGCAGTGGGTACGAGTGGGGTCGTCAAGGGCGTAATGGCGCCGCCACAGGTACTCCAGGCAGGCCGAGTCGTCGGGGAAAGCGGCGAAGAAATCCCTGGTGGTGTAGGTCGTGTCGCTGGTCCGAGCGGTTATCGGGTCCTGCCTGTTACCTGGTGCCACGGGATAGATCTTCCGCTGGCAATGTACCTACTGTAAAGGGATAGATTTTCCCAGGATCGAGGGGTCGTGTGCTCCATCGACCTGCCGTTGTGCGGGACGCCGATGCGCCCTGCGCTGGAAGAGGGGTCGGACGTGCTGTGTGAACCGGCCCTGTCCCAAGGGCTCGTGGGTCCCCACGGATCATCGAATTGCGGCCAAGAAGGTGGTTTTTGACCAGCCCGGGCGGCCAAGTGGGCCACCCGTCAGATCGGCGACGCCGAACGGACAAAGAGGTGGCGGCCGAACTCGACCGGCACACCGTCAACGATGCCGGCGCTTGATCCGGTTCCACGGACAGGTTGCTTGGGTTGAGACGCGCCTGAGGGTCGCCGTTGTGGGGGTGTGCCGGTTGGCGATGCGATGCGGGCTCCTGGGTGCCAGGCGTCAGCCTGCGGATTTGTTGACAGTTTGTTGACTGTTGGTTGGCCAACGCTTACCGTACGAGTGACGACCGGTGGGGGGGTGCAGCTGTCTGCGGTGCGGCGGTGTCGACGCTGGATTCATTGAGAGATGACAGGGACCTAAAGGTCGCTGGGGGAGGCAGTGTCTGATGAAGCGCCGGTTCCGCGGTTTCGCGCTGGAGTCCCCTCGATCGATGAGCGTGGCCGCTCGGTGGAGTAAGGCCCTCCTCGCGGTGGCGCTCGGGCTCGGGACGCTCGGGACGACGCTGGCCTTGGTCGACGTGGCGCCGGCCTCGGCTGCCGGTACCCCGACCATCACGTCGATCTCTCCGATCTCGGGTTCCTTGGCCGGCGGCAGCGCTAACAAGATCACGATCACCGGCACGAATTTCGAAGGCGCCGCGAACGACGTCGTCGACTTCGGTCCCGGAAATCCGGGCATCGTTCACTCCGCGGCCGGTGGGACTTCCATGGTGGTATATCCGCCCGCGGCCACACAGCTCGGATCGGTGCAGCTCACCGTCACCACCCTCATCTCGGGGGGCACGTCCAGCGCCGTGACCTACACCTACGCCGCAGCCCCGGTGGTCACCGCGCTCTACAGCGCCAACGGGCCCACAGGCGGCGGCACCACCATCATCATCACGGGTCACAACTTCGTCGGGCCGGGCGCGGTGAGCGCGGTCAACTTCGCCACCACGGCCGCGACCAGCTTCACGGTCAATTCCGATACGAACATCTCGGCCGTGGTGCCTGCCGAACCCCTCGCCGACACGACCGGCAAGATCTATTACGTCACGGTCGTGACCGACAGCGGCACCTCGGCGCAGGGGCCCGGGAGCGCGTGGTACTGGTTCGGCTCGGGGACCTGCACCATGTCGGGACCGGGGGTGCAGAACAGCGGCGCCCCCCCCGGAACGAGCGCCTACATCTTGAACGCCACCCAGGCGGTGGGCGGGTCGACGGGGACGACGGTCAACGGCAGCACGACCTTCACCGATCCCAACGCCTCGTTCAACTCCAACGAGGTGGGCCAGACCATCGTCATCCTCGGCGCGGGCAAGACGACGTCGGGAACCTTCAACGGCACGCCCTACACGACGCCCTCGGGCCTGAGCACCACCATCGCCGCGGTCAACTCAGCCACCCAGGTCACCTTGGCGACGGCAGCGCAGACCTCGATCAGCGGCTCGGCCCAGTGGGACCTCACCTCGCTGGCCACCGGTAGCGACGGCACGACCACGGCATCGAGCACCGATTTCACCACGGCGAACCCCGACTTCAGCGCGTCCGACGTGGGTGACACCATCGACGTCACCGGGGCGGGCCCCTCGGGTGGCCCGCTCGTGACCACCATCGCCGCCTTCATTTCTTCGAGCGAGATCACCTTGGGCACGGCGGCCACGACGGCGCTCTCGGGCAATGGCGCCTGGGCCATCTACAACACCACGGTCATCGGGACCTCGTGCTCGGGGCTGATCGGGCCTGGCGCTGACCGCACCGATGATCGAGTCGCTCTCGGACCCCGTGGCGGCCGCCGTGGCCGGCACCGCGCCAGGCGGCGGTCCCGGCGGTGACGAGACCTTCCTCGGTTGGTCGGGCCAGAACGGCTACTCGACCGACGTGAACGGCAGCTACAACGCCGGCTTCGTCCTGCCCTACTCGGGCCCCAACACGACCGGCGGCTGCCCGTTGTTGCCGGGCGCGACCGGCCTGTGCGCCCTGGCCCAGGGCGAGGGCCAGACCGCCTTCTTCGGCACCGATCCCCAAGGGACGTGTCCGCCCACCCAAGAGCAGGCCAACGCCGGCCTCGTCCAGTGCAGCATTGCCGCCCTCACCGCCAACGAGACCGGCAACAGCTACATCGCGCTCGCCTTGGACGTGGCGTACGCCAACGACCCGACGCCGGCCAACCCGACGGCCGCCATCACCCCGAGCTCCGGGCTGTCGGCAGGCCAGACGGTCACGGTGAACGCCTGTAACACCTGCAACTGGTGGGGAGCCGGCACGACCGGCGCCCCGGGCTTCGCCAGCCCCGCCGGCGCGGGCGGTAAGGCGACGGCCATCCCGGCGCCGACCGTCTTCATGGGAGCGACGCGGGCCAGCGTGGTCCCGGTCACCAACTCGACGGTCGCCATCACTCCGGCCAGCTACAACTGCGGCTCCTCGGGCGGTGCGGCGCTCAGCCCACCGGGCCCCGTCGCCACCTGCATCCTGGGGGCGGCCCCGATCACCAACTCGAGCGGCACCGTCACTTCGGGCAGCACCACCTTGAGCGACCCGGCGGGCGCCTTCACCTCCAAGATCGTCGGTGACGCCATCGTGGTGCAGGGCGCGGGGGCCGGAGGGTCCACCTTGATCACCACCATCACCGGGGTCACCTCGGCCAGCCAGCTCACGCTGGGCACGGCGGCGGGCACCTCGATCTCGGGCTCGGCCGTCTACACCTACGGGGTCTCGAAGGAAGGGACGACCGGGACGACCACGGCCTCGAGCAGCCCCGTCTCGTGCCCGACGACGGGGACCATCCCCGCCTCGTGCAACTTCACCGACACCGGCGCCACCTTCACCTCGAGCGACCTCAACAAGGCCATCACCATCTACGGGGCGGGCGTCGCGGGAAGCCCGCTCATCACCTCGATCATCGCGGTCACCTCGGCCACCCAGGTCGAGCTGGCCTTCGAGGCGTCGACGACGATCGCGGGCACGGCCGGCTACACCTATGGCACCTTGCGCCAGGGCTCGACGGGCACCGCCACGGCCTCGAGCACGACGTTCACCGATTCGAGTGCGTCGTTCGTCTCGGGGGACGTGGGCGATGACATCGTGATCACCGGCGCGGGCGCCTCGGGTGCCTCGCTCGTGACCACCATCGCCGCGGTCAACTCGTCGACGAGCATCACCTTGGGCACCGCGGCCATAACCTCGGTCGCGGGCAGCGCCAAGTACGCCTACGGCACACCGATCCAGGGCACCATCAGCGGTTCGTTCACCGTGCCCTCGGCGCTCACCTGTGGCAGCTCGTGCCACGTCTACATCGACGAGCCCAACACGACCCTGACCAACGGGAACTACAGCGGCGGCGGCTCCTACAACGGGGGCCTCACCTACAACCTCGTCAACGCCGTCGAGGGTTCGGCCGCCGCTTCTTGCACGACGGGTTGTGGAACCGTCTCCTCCCCGCCGACGGTCACCGCGGTCAGCCCGAACAACGGGCCCCAGGCCGGGACCAACACCGTCACGTTGACCGGCACCGGCTTCACCGGCGCCACCGCCGTCGACTTCGGGACCTCGAACCCGGGCACCTCGATCGACGTGCTCAGTGACACCTCGCTCACGGTCACCGCACCGTCGGGTTCGGGCACCGTCGACGTCACGGTGACCACCCCCACCGGCGGCACCTCGTCGGCCAATCCGCCGAGTGACCACTACACCTACAACGCGCCGCCGACGGTCACCGCGGTCAGCCCGAACAACGGGCCCCAGGCCGGGACCAACACCGTCACGTTGACGGGCACCGGCTTCACCGGCGCCACCGCCGTCGACTTCGGGACCTCGACCCGGGCACCTCGATCGACGTGCTCAGTGACCACCTCGCTCACGGTCACCGCCCCGTCGGGGACCGGCACCGTCGACGTCACCGTGACCACCCCCCGGCGGCACCTCGGCCGCCAATCCGCCGAGCGACCACTACACCTACAACGCCGCCGCCGACGGTCACCGCGGTCAGCCCGAACAACGGGCCCCAGGCCGGGACCAACACCGTCACGTTCACCGGCACCGGCTTCACCGGCGCCACCGCCGTCGACTTCGGGACCTCGAACCCGGGCACCTCGATCGACGTGCTCAGTGACACCGTCGCTCACGGTCACCGCACCGTCGGGTTCGGGCACCGTCGACGTCACGGTGACCACCCCCACCGGCGGCACCTCGGCGGCCAACCCGCCGGGTGACCACTACACCTACAACGTGCCGCCGACGGTGACCAACGTCAGCCCGAACAACGGGCCACCGTCGGGGACCAACACCGTCACGGTGACGGGCAGCGGGTTCGTCTCGGGCTCGACCACGGTCGACTTCGGCGCCAACGTGGGCACCTCGGTCAACGTGAGCAGCTCCACCAGCCTCACCGTCGTCGTCCCGGCGGGGATCGGCACCGTCTCGGTGACCGTGATCACCACCAGTGGTGGCGCGTCGACCCCGCTGGCGAACGCCTACACCTACAACGCGCCGCCGACGGTCACCGCGGTCAGCCCGAACAACGGGCCCCAGGCCGGGACCAACACCGTCACGTTGACGGGCACCGGCTTCACCGGCGCCACCGCCGTCGACTTCGGGACCTCGAACCCGGGCACCTCGATCGACGTGCTCAGTGACACCTCGCTCACGGTCACCGCACCGTCGGGTTCGGGCACCGTCGACGTCACGGTGACCACCCCCACCGGCGGCACCTCGGCGGCCAACCCGCCGGGTGACCACTACACCTACAACGCGCCGCCGACGGTGACCAACGTCAGCCCGAACAACGGGCCACCGTCGGGGACCAACACCGTCACGGTGACGGGCAGCGGGTTCGTCTCGGGCTCGACCACGGTCGACTTCGGCGCCAACGCGGGCACCTCGGTCAACGTGAGCAGCTCCACCAGCCTCACCGTCGTCGTCCCGGCGGGGATCGGCACCGTCTCGGTGACCGTGATCACCACCAGTGGTGGCGCGTCGACCCCGCTGGCGAACGCCTACACCTACAACGCGCCGCCGACGGTCACCGCGGTCAGCCCGAACAACGGGCCCCAGGCCGGGACCAACACCGTCACGTTGACGGGCACCGGCTTCACCGGCGCCACCGCCGTCGACTTCGGGACCTCGAACCCGGGCACCTCGATCGACGTGCTCAGTGACACCTCGCTCACGGTCACCGCACCGTCGGGTTCGGGCACCGTCGACGTCACGGTGACCACCCCCACCGGCGGCACCTCGGCGGCCAACCCGCCGGGTGACCACTACACCTACAACGCGCCGCCGACGGTGACCAACGTCAGCCCGAACAACGGGCCACCGTCGGGGACCAACACCGTCACGGTGACGGGCAGCGGGTTCGTCTCGGGCTCGACCACGGTCGACTTCGGCGCCAACGCGGGCACCTCGGTCAACGTGAGCAGCTCCACCAGCCTCACCGTCGTCGTCCCGGCGGGGATCGGCACCGTCTCGGTGACCGTGATCACCACCAGTGGTGGCGCGTCGACCCCGCTGGCGAACGCCTACACCTACAACGCGCCGCCGACGGTCACCGCGGTCAGCCCGAACAACGGGCCCCAGGCCGGGACCAACACCGTCACGTTGACGGGCACCGGCTTCACCGGCGCCACCGCCGTCGACTTCGGGACCTCGAACCCGGGCACCTCGATCGACGTGCTCAGTGACACCTCGCTCACGGTCACCGCACCGTCGGGTTCGGGCACCGTCGACGTCACGGTGACCACCCCCACCGGCGGCACCTCGGCGGCCAACCCGCCGGGTGACCACTACACCTACAACGCGCCGCCGACGGTGACCAACGTCAGCCCGAACAACGGGCCACCGTCGGGGACCAACACCGTCACGGTGACGGGCAGCGGGTTCGTCTCGGGCTCGACCACGGTCGACTTCGGCGCCAACGCGGGCACCTCGGTCAACGTGAGCAGCTCCACCAGCCTCACCGTCGTCGTCCCGGCGGGGATCGGCACCGTCTCGGTGACCGTGATCACCACCAGTGGTGGCGCGTCGACCCCGCTGGCGAACGCCTACACCTACAACGGTTCGAGCACACCCGGAGGCGCGGTCACGACCACCAAGGTGACCGCGTTGATCGGGAACTACCCCGAAAAGGTGTCCGGCACGGGTTGGGCGGTGAACGGCGACACGACAGTGACCGTCAACCAGTGCGCAAGCACTACCTACAGTGCGGCGACCTGTGACGCGGCCAACCAGGTGAGCGCGACCCTCGGCACCGGCTCGCAGACAGGTATCTTCAAGAGCGCCGTGATCGAGCTGGCCGTGGGTCGGATCGACAGCAACGGTGACACCTGCGGTCTTTCCAGTTCGGTGCCGTGCTACGTCGTCGTCGTCGGCAACACCGGAGACTCCACCGCCAGTGCGGCCCTCGGCTTCACGCTCCCGAGCTTCACGGTCCACAAGACCACCGCCGTGCTCGGCAACTACGTTGACAGCGTCAAGGCGTCGGGCATCCCGATCGGCGACACCGTCACCGCGCAAGAGTGTGATGGGAGTGTTGTCGTGCCCGCCACGGTCTCGACGCACTGCGACGGTGCAACCCAGATCTCCGGCACCTCGGGCACAAATGGCAAGGTGGTCTTCACCTCCACCGGCGTGACGCTGCGCGTCGGGAGTCCCTACACCGACAGTGCCAGCGGATCGTGCTCCTTCGGTGGCACCTGCGACATCGGCGTCGTCGATTCTGACAACGCCGATGTCGGCGCCGCCGTGGCCGTTGCCTTCGCCACCCCGGCCATCGCGGTCCACAAGACGACCGCTGCGCTCGGCAACTACGTCGACGCCGTCAAGGCGACCGGCTTCCCGATCGGCGACACCGTCGTCGCCCAGGAGTGTGATGCGAGCGTGAGCGTACCCGCCACGGTCGCCACGCACTGCGATGCCGCCACCCAGATTTCTGGGACGGTGGCCGCGACCGGGGGCGTGGTCTTTAGCCCCACCGGGGTGACGCTGCGGGTCGGGAGCGCCTACGCGGACAGTGCCAGCGGATCGTGCCAGGTCGGTGGCATCTGCGACATCGGCGTCACCGATTCGCAGAACTCGGCCGTCGGCCTGAGCGAGGGGGTCGCGTTCGCCACCCCGACCATCGCGGTCCACAAGACGACCGGGGTGCTCGGCAACTACGTCGACGCCGTGAAGGCGACCAACTTCCCGATCGGCGACACGATCGTGGCCCAAGAGTGTGATCCGAGCGTTGTCATCCCGACCACGGTTGGTTCCCACTGCGACGCCGCAACCGAGAACTCGGGGACGTCGGCCGCGAACGGGGTCGTGACCTTCGGCTCGGCCGGGGTGCCCATCGCCGTCGGTGGAGCCTATGTAGACGGTGCGAGCGGGACCTGCCCGGCCGGTGGGACCTGTGACATCGTCGTCACCGATTCGAACAACGCCGCCATCGGCCTCGAGGTGGCCGTCACCTTTGCCACGCCGACGGCCAGCGTGCACGTAGCAACCAATGTGCCGGCGAACTATGTGGACAAGGTCACGGCCGGGAGCTTCCCGATTGGTGACACGGTCACGGCGCAGGAATGCGATGCGAGTGTGACCGCTTCGAATGTTGGCACCAACTGTGACAACGCCACCCAGATCACCGGGACCGTCGGATCCACGGGCACGGTGACGTTCAGTGCTTCGGGGGTCCCGATTCGTGTCGGGAGTGCCTACTCCGACGGTGCGAGCGGAACCTGCCCCGCGGGTGGGTCCTGTGACGTCGTCGTCACCGATTCGACCCACAGCGGGTTCTATATAGCGATCTCGGTCGGCCTGGCTAGCTGACGCTGTAATCACTCAGGAGTCCATGCCTGCGGTCGTAGTGCGTAGTCAGCGCGGCGATCGCAGCCCTGGCCCTGTAGCCAAGAGATTTGGCAGATAATTACGGATCGTGTCGCCGGCTTGGTTCCGCTGACCCGGCGCGATTCGCCTTGATCGCGCAGCACACGCTCCGCTGGTGCGGTCTCCATCTCGCCTGCTGCCTCGACGCCCGTAGGGTCCGTCCGGCTTCTCGCCGTCCGTCAGAGTCAAAATCGACGTTCCCGCCACGGCTCCCACCAGGCATTAGCTGGGAAGGGGCTGAATGTGCCCACGTGGGGGCCCGGTCAAGGGACTCGGTCGAAGCGAAGATGAGGTATTCGCGAAAGTCCTGCACCACACGTTGACAGCCTGTGGATCGTCGCTTACCGTACCGGTCACGCACGCCCGTTGGTGCGAATTCATGCAGCGGGAAGAAGGAAGACTGCCGCGCCGTGGGGGCGCTGGGGGAGAAAGGGCCGGAAGGTCCGGGGGAGGATCGGAGTGACAAAGGCGAGGTCTTACTCCGTTGTGGCGGAATTTCGCAAGCTCTTGAAGGGTCTGGTTGCCCTTGCCCTCTGCCTGGGCACGATCGGAACGGTGTTGGCGGTTGTCAATGTGGGCACTGCCGCGGCGGCGGGGCCCCCAACCATCACTTCCATCTCTCCGGTCTCGGGCCTGCCGGCCGGTGGGAACAAGGTGACGATCACCGGGACGAACTTCTCCACGACGATCGCGAACGACGACGTTGAGTTCGGCGCCGGGAATCCGGCGACTGTGACCTCCGCCACTGCGGGAAAACTCGTCATTAACGCAGCCCCGGCGGGGACCGGAACGGTCAGCGTGACGGTGACGGTGAGCGGCGTGACATCCAACGCCGTGACCTACACGTATGCCCCAGCCCCGGTTGTCACCGCGCTCTACAGCGCCAACGGGCCCACGGGCGGCGGCACCACCATCATCATCATGGGTCACAACTTCGTCGGGCCGGGTGCGGTGAGCGCGGTCAACTTCGCCACCACGGCCGCGACCAGCTTCACGGTCAATTCCGATACGAACATCTCGGCCGTGGTGCCGGCCATACCGCTCGCCGACACGATCGGCAAGACCTATTACGTCACGGTCGTGACCGGGAGCGGCACCTCGGCGCAGGGGCCCGGGAGCGCGTGGTACTGGTTCGGCTCGGGGACCTGCACCATGTCGGGACCGGGGGTGCAGAACAGCGGCGCCCCCCCCGGAACGAGCGCCTACATCTTGAACGCCACCCAGGCGGTGGGCGGGTCGACGGGGACGACGGTCAACGGCAGCACGACCTTCACTGACCCGAGCGCCTCCTTCAACTCCAATGAGGTGGGCCAGACCATCGTCATCCTCGGCGCGGGCAAGACGACATCGGGAACCTTCAACGGCACGCCCTACACGACGCCCTCGGGCCTGGTCACCACCATTGCCGCGGTCAACTCAGCCACCCAGGTCACCTTGACGACCGCAGCGCAGACCTCGATCAGCGGCTCGGCCCAGTGGGACCTCACCTCGCTGGCCACCGGTAGCGACGGCACGACCACGGCATCGAGCACCGATTTCACCACGGCGAACCCCGACTTCAGCGCGTCCGACGTGGGTGACACCATCGACGTCACCGGGGCGGGCCCCTCGGGTGCCCCGCTCGTGACCACCATCGCCGCCTTCATTTCTTCGAGCGAGATCACCTTGGGCACGGCGGCCTCGACGGCGCTCTCGGGCAATGGCGCCTGGGCCATCTACAACACCACGGTCATCGGGACGGCATGCACGGGGCTCACCGGCCTGGCGCTGACCGCACCGATGATCGAGTCGCTCTCGGACCCCGTGGCGGCCGCCGTGGCCGGCACCGCGCCAGGCGGCGGTCCCGGCGGTGACGAGACCTTCCTCGGTTGGTCGGGCCAGAACGGCTACTCGACCGACGTGAACGGCAGCTACAACGCCGGCTTCGTCCTGCCCTACTCGGGCCCCAACACGACCGGCGGCTGCCCGTTGTTGCCGGGCGCGACCGGCCTGTGCGCCCTGGCCCAGGGCGAGGGCCAGACCGCCTTCTTCGGCACCGATCCCCAAGGGACGTGTCCGCCCACCCAAGAGCAGGCCAACGCCGGCCTCGTCCAGTGCAGCATTGCCGCCCTCACCGCCAACGAGACCGGCAACAGCTACATCGCGCTCGCCTTGGACGTGGCGTACGCCAACGACCCGACGCCGGCCAACCCGACGGCCGCCATCACCCCGAGCTCCGGGCTGTCGGCAGGCCAGACGGTCACGGTGAACGCCTGTAACACCTGCAACTGGTGGGGAGCCGGCACGACCGGCGCCCCGGGCTTCGCCAGCCCCGCCGGCGCGGGCGGTAAGGCGACGGCCATCCCGGCGCCGACCGTCTTCATGGGAGCGACGCGGGCCAGCGTGGTCCCGGTCACCAACTCGACGGTCGCCATCACTCCGGCCAGCTACAACTGCGGCTCCTCGGGCGGTGCGGCGCTCAGCCCACCGGGCCCCGTCGCCACCTGCATCCTGGGGGCGGCCCCGATCACCAACTCGAGCGGCACCGTCACTTCGGGCAGCACCACCTTGAGCGACCCGGCGGGCGCCTTCAACTCCAAGATCGTCGGTGACGCCATCGCGGTGCAGGGCGCGGGGGCCGGAGGGTCCACCTTGATCACCACCATCACCGGGGTCACCTCGGCCAGCCAGCTCACGCTGGGCACGGCGGCGGGCACCTCGATCTCGGGCTCGGCCGTCTACACCTACGGGGTCTCGAAGGAAGGGACGACCGGGACGACCACGGCCTCGAGCAGCCCCGTCTCGTGCCCGACGACGGGGACCATCCCCGCCTCGTGCAACTTCACCGACACCGGCGCCACCTTCACCTCGAGCGACCTCAACAAGGCCATCACCATCTACGGGGCGGGTGTCGCGGGCAGCCCGCTCGTCACCTCGATCATCAAGGTCAACTCGGCCACCCAGGTCGAGCTGGCCTTCGAGGCGTCGACGACGATCGCGGGCACGGCCGGCTACACCTATGGCACCTTGCGCCAGGGCTCGACGGGCACCGCCACGGCCTCGAGCACGACGTTCACCGACCCGAGTGCGTCGTTCGTCTCGGGGGACGTGGGCGATGACATCGTGATCACCGGCGCGGGCGCCTCGGGTGCCTCGCTCGTGACCACCATCGCCGCGGTCAACTCGTCGACGAGCATCACCTTGGGCACCGCGGCCATAACCTCGGTCGCGGGCAGCGCCAAGTACGCCTACGGCACACCGATCCAGGGCACCATCAGCGGTTCGTTCACCGTGCCCTCGGGGCTCACCTGTGGCAGCTCGTGCCACGTCTACATCGACGAGCCCGACACGACCCTGACCAACGGGAACTACAGCGGCGGCGGCTCCTACAACGTGGGCCTCAGCTACAACCTCGTCAACGCCGTCGAGGGTTCGGCCGCCGCTCCTTGCCCGGGTTGTGGAGGCTCTTCCGGGCCGACGGTCACCGTGGTCAACCCGAACAACGGGCCCCAGGCCGGGACCAACTCCGTCACGGTCACCGGCACCGGGTTCACCGGCGCCACCGCCGTCGACTTCGGCGCCTCGAACCCGGGCACCTCGATCAACGTGCTCAGTGACACCTCGCTCACGGTCACCGCACCGTCGGGTTCGGGCACCGTCGACGTCACGGTGACCACCCCCACCGGCGGCACCTCGACGGCCAATCCGCCCGGGGATCAGTACACCTACAACGCCAAGCCGACGGTCACCGCGGTCAGCCCCAACAACGGCCCACCGGCCGGGGGGACCTCGGTCACGCTGACCGGCACCGGCTTCACCGGTGCCACGGCCGTCGACTTCGGGGCCTCGAACCCGGGCACCTCGATCAATGTGGTCAACTCCACCAGCCTGACCGTCACCTCTCCGTCGGGTTCGGGCACGGTCGACGTCACCGTGACCACCCCCAACGGCACCTCGTCGGCCAATCCGCCGAATGACAACTTCACCTACAACGCCAAGCCGACGGTCACCGCGGTCAACCCGAACAACGGGCCCCAGGCCGGCGGCAACACCGTCACGCTGACGGGCAGCGGGTTCGTCTCGGGCTCGACCACGGTCGACTTCGGCTCCACCGCGGGCACCGGGGTCAGCGTGAGCAGCGGCACCAGCCTCACCGTCGTGGTCCCGTCGGGGACCGGCACCGTCTCGGTGACCGTCTCGACCACCGGTGGTGGTGCGTCCAACCCACTGGCCAGCGCCTACACCTACAACGCGCCGCCGACGGTCACCGCGGTCAACCCGAACAACGGCCCCCAGGCGGGCGGCAACACCGTCACGCTGACGGGCACCGGGTTCGTCTCGGGCTCGACCACGGTCAAGTTCGGCACCGCATCGGGCACCGGGGTGAGCGTGAGCAGCGGCACCAGCCTCACCGTCGTGGTCCCGTCGGGGACCGGCACGGTCTCGGTGACCGTCTCGACCACCGGTGGTGGTGCGTCCACCCCGCTGGCGAGCGCCTACACCTACAACGCGCCGCCGACGGTCACCGCGGTCAACCCGAACAACGGGCCCCAGGCCGGCGGCAACACCGTCACGCTGACGGGCACCGGGTTCGTCTCGGGCTCGACCGCGGTCGACTTCGGCTCCACCGCGGGCACCGGGGTGAGCGTGAGCAGCGGCACCAGCCTCACCGTCGTGGTCCCGTCGGGGACCGGCACGGTCTCGGTGACCGTGATCACCACCGGTGGTGGTGCGTCCACCCCGCTGGCGAGCGCCTACACCTACAACGCGCCGCCGACGGTCACCGCGGTCAGCCCCAACAACGGGCCACCGGCCGGGGGGACCTCGGTCACGCTGACCGGCACCGGCTTCACCGGTGCCACCGCCGTCGACTTCGGGGCCTCGAACCCGGGCACCTCGATCAACGTGGTCACCTGCCACCACGCCTGACCGTCACCGCTCCGTCGGGTTCGGGCACGGTCGACGTCACCGTGACCACCCCCAACGGCACCTCGTCGGCCAATCCGCCGAATGACAACTTCACCTACAACGCCAAGCCGACGGTCACCGCGGTCAACCCGAACAACGGGCCCCAGGCCGGCGGCAACACCGTCACGCTGACGGGCAGCGGGTTCGTCTCGGGCTCGACCACGGTCGACTTCGGCTCCACCGCGGGCACCGGGGTCAGCGTGAGCAGCGGCACCAGCCTCACCGTCGTCGTCCCGTCGGGGACCGGCACCGTCTCGGTGACCGTCTCGACCACCGGTGGTGGTGCGTCCAACCCACTGGCCAGCGCCTACACCTACAACGCGCCGCCGACGGTCACCGCGGTCAACCCGAACAACGGCCCCCAGGCGGGCGGCAACACCGTCACGCTGACGGGCACCGGGTTCGTCTCGGGCTCGACCACGGTCAAGTTCGGCACCGCATCGGGCACCGGGGTCAGCGTGAGCAGCGGCACCAGCCTCACCGTCATGGTCCCGGCGGGGACCGGCACGGTCTCGGTGACCGTCTCGACCACCGGTGGTGGTGCGTCCACCCCGCTGGCGAGCGCCTACACCTACAACGCGCCGCCGACGGTCACCGCGGTCAACCCGAACAACGGGCCCCAGGCCGGCGGCAACACCGTCACGCTGACGGGCACCGGGTTCGTCTCGGGCTCGACCGCGGTCGACTTCGGCTCCACCGCGGGCACCGGGGTGAGCGTGAGCAGCGGCACCAGCCTCACCGTCATGGTCCCGTCGGGGACCGGCACGGTCTCGGTGACCGTGATCACCACCGGTGGTGGTGCGTCCACGCCGCTGGCCAGCGCCTACACCTACAACGCGCCGCCGACGGTCACCGCGGTCAGCCCGAACAACGGGCCACCGGCCGGGGGGACCTCGGTCACGCTGACCGGCACCGGCTTCACCGGTGCCACCGCCGTCGACTTCGGGGCCTCGAACCCGGGCACCTCGATCAACGTGCTCAGCTGCCACCTCGCTCACGGTCACCGCGCCGGTCGGGTTCGGGCACGGTCGACGTCACCGTGACCACCCCCAACGGCACCTCGTCGGCCAATCCGCCGAATGACAACTTCACCTACAACGCCAAGCCGACGGTCACCGCGGTCAACCCGAACAACGGGCCCCAGGCCGGCGGCAACACCGTCACGCTGACGGGCACCGGGTTCGTCTCGGGCTCGACCACGGTCGACTTCGGCTCCACCGCGGGCACCGGGGTCAGCGTGAGCAGCGGCACCAGCCTCACCGTCGTCGTCCCGTCGGGGACCGGCACCGTCTCGGTGACCGTCTCGACCACCGGTGGTGGTGCGTCCAACCCACTGGCGAGCGCCTACACCTACAACGCGCCGCCGACGGTCACCGCGGTCAACCCGAACAACGGCCCCCAGGCGGGCGGCAACACCGTCACGCTGACGGGCACCGGGTTCGTCTCGGGCTCGACCACGGTCAACTTCGGCACCGCATCGGGCACCGGGGTCAGCGTGAGCAGCGGCACCAGCCTCACCGTCGTGGTCCCGTCGGGGACCGGCACGGTCTCGGTGACCGTCTCGACCACCGGTGGTGGTGCGTCCACCCCGCTGGCGAGCGCCTACACCTACAACGCGCCGCCGACGGTCACCGCGGTCAGCCCCAACAACGGGCCACCGGCCGGGGGGACCTCGGTCACGCTGACCGGCACCGGCTTCACCGGTGCCACCGCCGTCGACTTCGGGGCCTCGAACCCGGGCACCTCGATCAACGTGCTCAGTGACACCTCGCTCACGGTCACCGCGCCGTCGGGTTCGGGCACGGTCGACGTCACCGTGACCACCCCCAACGGCACCTCGTCGGCCAATCCGCCGAATGACAACTTCACCTACAACGCCAAGCCGACGGTCACCGCGGTCAACCCGAACAACGGGCCCCAGGCCGGCGGCAACACCGTCACGCTGACGGGCAGCGGGTTCGTCTCGGGCTCGACCACGGTCGACTTCGGCTCCACCGCGGGCACCGGGGTCAGCGTGAGCAGCGGCACCAGCCTCACCGTCGTCGTCCCGTCGGGGACCGGCACCGTCTCGGTGACCGTCTCGACCACCGGTGGTGGTGCGTCCAACCCACTGGCCAGCGCCTACACCTACAACGCGCCGCCGACGGTCACCGCGGTCAACCCGAACAACGGCCCCCAGGCCGGCGGCAACACCGTCACGCTGACGGGCACCGGGTTCGTCTCGGGCTCGACCACGGTCAAGTTCGGCACCGCATCGGGCACCTCGGTGAGCGTGAGCAGCGGCACCAGCCTCACCGTCGTGGTCCCGTCGGGGACCGGCACGGTCTCGGTGACCGTCTCGACCACCGGTGGTGGTGCGTCCACCCCGCTGGCCAGCGCCTACACCTACAACGCGCCGCCGACGGTCACCGCGGTCAACCCGAACAACGGGCCCCAGGCCGGCGGCAACACGGTCACGGTGACGGGCACCGGGTTCGTCTCGGGCTCGACCACGGTCAAGTTCGGCACCGCATCGGGCACCTCGGTGAACGTGAGCAGCGGCACCAGCCTCACCGTCGTCGTCCCGGCGGGGACCGGCACGGTCTCGGTGACCGTCTCGACCACCTCGGGCGGGTCCTCGACCCCGCTGGCCAGCGCCTACACCTACAACGCCAAGCCGACGGTCACCGCCGTCAACCCCAACAACGGGCCGGAGGCCGGCGGCAACACCGTCACGCTGACGGGCACCGGCTTCGTCTCGGGCTCGACCACGGTCGACTTCGGCTCCACCGCGGGCACCGGGGTGAGCGTGAGCAGCGGCACCAGCCTCACCGTCGTCGTCCCGGCGGGGACCGGCACGGTCTCGGTGACCGTCTCGACCACGGCCGGTGGGTCCTCGACTCCCTTGGCCAACGGCTACACCTACAACGCCAAGCCGATGGTCACGGGGGTCAGTCCCGCCGGTGGACCAACGGGCGGTGGGACCTCGGTCACGCTCACCGGCACCGGCTTCACCGGTGCCACGGCCGTCGACTTCGGGGCGTCGAACCCGGGCACCTCAATCGACGTGACCGGCGCGACCTCGCTCACCGTGACGTCCCCGCCGGGCACCGGCACCGTCGACGTGAGCGTGACCACCCCCAATGGCACCGGCACGAAGAACTCCGCGTTCACGTACGCCGCTTCCCCGACGATCACCTCGGTGAACCCGTCGCAGGGAACGGCCCAGGGCGGCACCGTGGTCACCATCGACGGCACCAACCTGGCCTCGCCCAGCTCGGTCACCTTCGGTGGCAACGAGGGCACCGTGACCGCGAGTAGCGCCTCGTCGATCACGGTGAGCACCCCAGCGGGCACCGCCGGTCCCGCCGTCGACGTGGTCGTGACCACCTTCGGTGGTTCGGTGACCGACACCGGGGCCTTCACCTACACGCCGGTCACCAAGCCCTCGACCACTTCGGGATACTGGGAGGTCGCCTCCGACGGCGGTGTCTTCAGCTACGGCAGCGCCACCTTCCACGGCTCTGCCGGTGCGTTGAAGCTGAACGCGCCCATCGTCGGGATGGCCACCACTCCTGACGGCGGCGGCTACTGGCTCGTCGGAAATGACGGCGGCATCTTCGCCTACGGCGACGCCCACTTCCACGGCTCCGCCGGTGCGATGAAGCTGAACGCGTCCATCGTCGGGATGGCCGCCACTCCTGACGGCGGCGGCTACTGGCTCGTGGCCTCCGACGGCGGTGTCTTCGGCTACGGCGACGCCGCCTTCCACGGCTCCGCCGGTGCGTTGAAGCTGAACACGCCCATCGTCGCGATGGCCTCCACTCCTGACGGCGGCGGCTACTGGCTCGTCGGAAAGGACGGCGGCATCTTCGCCTACGGCAACGCCCACTTCCACGGCTCGCGCGCCGGCCAGCCCCTCAACCAGCCGATCGTCGGGATCTCCTCGACTCCTGACGGCGGCGGCTACTGGCTCGTCGGCCAGGACGGCGGCGTCTTCGCCTACGGTGACGCCCTGTTCTTCGGCTCCGCCGGCTCGATGCCGCCGAACGGGTCCGTCACCGGCATCGCCTCGACCGCCGACGGTCTCGGCTACTGGTTGGCAGTAACAACCGACGGAGCGGTCATCCACTACGGCGATGCCGGCTCATTCAGCTCTGGAGGCAGCCAAAACCTGAACGCACCAATCGTGGGGATCGCCCCGGTTGGCGGCTAGAGACCTTCTTTGATTGCCGCAGGGGAGAGCACCGCTCTCCCCTGCGGATCGAAGACCATCGTGACGTCGACCAGGGCTAAGAGGCGACGCGGCGAGCGCTCATGATCCGAGGACGCCGCGCCCTGGAGATTGGCACTTCTGTTCTCATCGGCGGACAGGAACCTCTGGGATTGCATTCGAAGACGGGCCGGACCGGAGGGTGGCCTGGTCGGCGCACCTCTGACCGAACGTCGTGCCGCTGAGACTCAGCTCGGTGCGCCCGTTTCGTCGAGCCACGCCTCGAAGGCCAGGACGGCCCAGAGTGGGTATTCCAGGCCGGGCCGCCCGGCCTGGTGCGCGTCCCAGCAGGTTCGCACCGCCACCGGGTCGAAGAAGCCCTGGTCCCGCAGGCGGGACTCAGCGAGGTGATCCTCGGCCCAGCCCCGCAGCGGCCCGCGCAGCCATACGCCCAAGGGGGGATCGAAGCCCGTCTTGGGCCGATCGAACAGGTGGCGGGGCACGTGCCGCTCCAGGAGGAGGCGCAGGGCCCGCTTGCCCACGCCCCCGCGGATCCGCAGTGACGGCGGCAGATTCCAGGCCGCCTCCACCACCTTGTGGCCTACCAGGGGCGGCCGCACCTCGAGGCCGAAGGCCATGCTGGCCCGGTCCACCTTGACGAGCATCTCGTCGGGCAGCGTCGAGAGGGTGTCCCAGGCCATCATCTCCTCGGCCGGCGTTCCCACCAGGCCGCCGAGGGGTGGCGGACCGCTCCACGGCGAGTGAGGAGCCCCAACGACAACCGTTTCGGCGTCGTCCCAAGCCGAGACCAGGCTCATGTAGACCTGGCGGGACGACCCGGCCGTCAGCAGGCGGGCCAGTTTGTGGGCGCGGGTGCCGACGTCTGGCCCGACGGCGGCGGGCCGGAGGCGCTGGGCGCCGCGTCCGATGCCGTCCCACACCGCCCCGGGCACCGCGTCCAGCGCGCCGGCGGCGGCCCCGCGCAGGCGCCGGGGCAGGGGCAGCACCCACCGGCTGAGGGCCGCCCCCGCCGTGTAGCGGCGGTACCCGCCGAATGCCTCGTCACCACCGTCCCCCGACAGGGCCACGGTGACGTGGCGGCTGGCCTCGCGGCACATGAGGAGGGTGGGCAACTGGGACGGGTCGGCAAAGGGCTCGTCGTACTGACGACCGAGGTGGGGGACCAGGTTCAGGGCATCGGCCGCCGTCAGCTCCATCCGGGTGTGGGCGGTGCCGAGGTGCCGGGCCACCGCTGCCGCGTGGTCCGCCTCGTCGTGCCCCTGGCCGGCGAAGCCCACCGTGAAGGTGCGCACCGGTCCCGCGGACCCCGCCTGGGCCAGAGCCGTGACCAGGCTGGAGTCGATGCCACCTGACAGGAAGGAGCCGACGGGGACATCGGCGACCAGGCGGCGGGAGACGGCCTCGGCCAGCACAGCCTCGAGCTGGTCGAGGGCGCCCTGGTCATCGCCCGCGGGCGGTCGTGCCGCCATGGCGGTCCGGGCCGCGGCGGGAAAGTCCCACCAGACCTCGGGCTCGGGCCAGCCGCGTTGCCCCGGGCGCAGGCTCACCAGCGTGGCCGCGGCCAGCTTCCGCGCCCCGGTGAAGATGGTCAGGGGGGCCGGGATGTAATTGAGACGAAGAAGGAGGGCCAGCGCCCGCCGGTCGACCTCCCGGCTGAAGCGGGGGTGGGCGAGGAGCGCGCGCAGCTCCGAGCCGAAGAGGACGACGCCGTCCAGAACCGAGTAGTACAGCGGCTTCTCGCCCAGGCGGTCCCGGGTCAGGTGCAGGACGCGGTCCCGGCGGTCCCACAGGGCCAGGGCGAACATGGCATCGAGCCGCTCGAGAGTCGGGCGCAGGCCCCAGGCGGCCACCGCCTCCACCACCACCTCGGTGTCGCAGTGGCCCCTGAGGCCTCGGCCTCCACCCGGCAGGGCGGCCCGCAGCTCGGCGGCGTTGTAGCACTCGCCGTTGTAGGCGGCGACCCAGCGGCCGTCGGCCGAGACCATGGGCTGGTGGCCGGCCGGCGAGAGGTCGATGACGGCCAGTCGGCGGTGACCGAAGCCCATCCCCGCCTCGGGGTCGCACCAGGTGCCCTCGTCGTCGGGCCCCCGATGGGTCAGGGGCCGGGCCATGGCGCGAGCGAGCCGGGAGAGCTCCTCGGCCGTCCCCGACCAGCCCGGGTCCAGCAATCCGGCGATGCCGCACATTGTCTGACGATCAGAGCTGCTCGACGTGGGTCCCGGTCAGCCGGTGCCGGGTGTCAAAGATGAACCGGGAGTGCTGACGCACGAGATCCCAATCGAAGACGTCGTGGTCGGTGAGCACCACGACCGCGTCCGCTGCGCGCAGCTCTGCGGCGGTGAGATCGCACATCCGGATACGTGCGTCCATCCGGTTCCGCTCGATGTGCGGGTCGACGGCGCCGACCTCGGCGCCCAAGCCGATCAGTCGGTCCGCCACCACAAGGGCCGGAGACTCCCGGAAGTCGCCCGTATTGGGTTTGTAGGCCAACCCGAGCAGGAGGACGCGGCTCCCGTTGATTGCATGCTTTCTCCGGTTGAACGCCATCATGAGGCGACGAGCCACGTAGTCCGGCATGTGGTCGTTGATGTCGTTCGCCAGCTCGACGAAGCGGAAGGCTTGGCCGGCGCGCCGCTTCACCTGCCACGACAGATAGCTCGGATCCACCGGGAGGCAGTGCCCGCCGACGCCGGGTCCCGGGTTGAAGCGGGTGAATCCAAACGGCTTCGTCCCGGCGGCGTTCAGGGATTCCCAGATGTCGATGCCGAGGTCCGACGCGAACATGGCCAGTTCGTTGACCAGAGCCACGTTCACATGGCGGTACGTGTTCTCGATCAGTTTCACGAGCTCGGCTTCCTGGGTCCGGCCGACCGCCACGGTGGCCTGGACCAGCCCGTCATAGAAGGTCTGCACCGCTGCGAGCGACGCGGCGTCTATGCCCGATACCACTTTCGGTGTGTTGACCAGCCCCCAGGTCGGGTTGCCCGGATCGATCCGCTCGGGGCTGTAGCCCACGTGAAAGGCATCGCCCGCCACCAGCCCGGAGCCCGATTCGAGGACCGGGACCAGCAGCTCGACCGTGGTTCCCGGGTAGGTGGTGGATTCGAGGACCACGGTCGCCCCGGCATGCAGATGGCGGGCCAGCATGGCTCCGGCATCTTCGATGAAGGACAGGTCCGGCACGCCCTCCTTCAAAGGGGTCGGCACCGTGATGAGGGCCACGTCGAATCCCTCACACGCCTCTTCGTCCCGCGTCGCCGTGTAGCGACCGGTGGCCAGCGCAGCCTTGAGCTGCGCCGAGGGCACGTCGTCGACGTAGGAGTCGCCTGCCGCCAGCTTCGCCGTGCGCGCCGCATCGGTGTCGAAGCCCACCACTCGGTGGCCCATCTCCACTGCCCGGAGGGCAAGCGGCAGTCCGACATAGCCCTGACCGACGACCACCACCAACGGCACGGGTGACTCCTTCTCCCTGGTGACCAACCCCGGGCAGATGGTAGCCAGGGAGGGTGAGCGTATCGTCGGTCAGGTCAGGGCGCCACGGGGGCAGAACCCCAGGTGGCGTCGACACTCGAGTCCTCCAGCACCTGCTCGGGCTTGCCGCGGTCATGTGGCATGACGCGAAGGTCATCGGCGACCCTTGCGCTCGCTCGTGGCCTGCGACCACGGCTGACCGCTTGGATCTACCATCGAGAGGCCGGGCACGGTGAAGCCGCCTGGCATGATGGCCGACGTGGGGAGATCGTCCGCGGCGAAGCGAGTCGGGCGCGGCGTCCTCAAGCGGGCGGCGGCGGCTCACGACTTGGTGCGCCGGCCCCGGCGCGGACTCGTCGTCCTCTGCTATCACCGAGTCGGACGCCGCACGACATCACGGGTCGACCTGCCCCGCTGGCTCTTCGAAGAGCAAGTGGCCCGGTTGGTGGCGGGCTCAGGCGTGGTCGACCTCGACGGCGCGCTGACCGCACTGGCCGGGCCGCCTCCATCGGAGCCCGGTGCGGTGGTCATCACCTTCGACGACGGCACCGCCGACTTCGTCGAGGAGGCGCTTCCCGTTTTGGTCCGGTACCGGGTGCCCGCCACCTTGTACGTGGCGACCGACTTCGTCGAGCGCGGCCGACCGTTTCCCGGATGCGGCGCCCCGCTCAGCTGGTCCGCCCTGGCGGACGCCGTCTCGACGGGACTCGTCACGGTCGGCTCCCATACCCACACCCACGCGCTCCTCGACCGCTTGCCCGCTGCCGCGGTGGACGGGGAGCTCGACCGCTCCATCGCCTTGATCGGCGAGCGGCTGGGTGTCGAGTGCCGACACTTCGCCTACCCCAAGGCGCTGGCCGGCACGCCTGCGGCCGACCGAGCCGTGCGAGCGCGCTTCGCCTCCGCCGCTCTCGCGGGCACCCGGGCCAATCCCTACGGAGGGACCGACCCGTATCGCCTGGCCCGCTCGCCGGTGCAGGTGGACGACGGGCTGGCCTTCTTCGCCCGGAAGGTGGTCGGGGGGATGCGCATGGAGGACGACCTGCGGCGCCTGGTCAACCGTCGCCGTCTGGCGGGCGCCACCACGTGAAGGAGCCCCTGCTCGTCCACGTCACCACGACGGACATGAACCTGGCCCTGCTGCTCGGGCCCCAGCGCTCCGCCTTCGCCGCCGCCGGCTTCGACGTGGTCGGAGTGTCCGCACCCCGCTTCTTCGCGGCCGAGGCACGTGCCGACGACACGGTCCGCAGCGGGGCTGCCCGCTCTACCCTTTCTGCCCCTTGAACTCGGGCATGGTGGCGTGCCCGTCGTGGGAGACCCCGCGCCCGTGCAGGACGACCAGCGGTGTCTGCAGCAGAATGCGTACGTCGAGCGCCCAGGTGCGATGCTCGACGTACCAGACGTCGAGTGCGAATTTCTCGTCCCAGGTGAGGGCGTTGCGACCTCGCACCTGGACCAGGCCCGTCAGACCCGGCTTGACCTCCAGGCGCTTCGCTTCCGTCGGCGAATACTGGGCCGTGTAGGCGACGGGCAGGGGACGGGGGCCGACGAGGTTCATCTCGCCGCGGACCACGTTCCACAGTTCCGGCAGCTCATCGAGGCTGGAACGACGGAGCAGGCGCCCGACCCGGGTGATGCGGGCGGCGTCGGGTTCCTCGGGCGAGCCAGGTGGGCGCATGGTGCGGAACTTCAGGAGACCGAACGGCCGCCCGTCCAGCCCGGCGCGCTGGTGGACGAAGAGGAGGGGCCGGCCGTCGACGAGCCGCACCAGGACGGCGACCACGGCTGCCACCGGTGCCAGCAGGATGGCCAGGCACCCGGCGAGGGCACGGTTCACCATGCCGGCGCGGGAGTGGCGGCGGTGCGGTCCATGGCGACCGCCAGGGCCGCCGCCACGTGACCCACCTCGTCGAGGGTGAGGCGGGAGTGCATGGGCAGGGAGAGAATTCGCCCCGCCAGGTCATCGGTCACGGGCAGGTCCGCCGGTTGGCCCCCGAAGACGGGTTGGCGATGCGCCGGCGGGAAGTACACCCGGGACTCGATCCCCTGCTGCGCCAGGTCGTCGATCACCGCATTCCGCCGGGCCGCGTCGGCGTCGGTCAGCGTCACCGTGTAGAGCATGTGCACGTGGTCCCGGTCGTCTCGCACCACCGGCGCCTGCACGCCGGCGACCGGATCGAGGCGCCGATCGAGCTCGGTGGCGAGGGAGCGCTTGCGGGCGAGGATGGCCTCGAGCTTGGCCGTCTGGGCCCGGCCCATGGCCGCCTGCATCTCGGACAATCGCCAGTTGCAGCCCAGGATCGCGTGCTCGTAGGGCGACGTCTGGCCGTGGTTGCGCAGCAGACGCAGCCGGCCGGCCAGGTCGCCGTCGCCGGTGACGACCATGCCTCCTTCCCCGGTGGTGATGTTCTTCGTGGGGGTGAAGCTGAACATGCCCGCCGCGCCCCACGTCCCCACGTGGCGGCCCCGGTAGCGGGCGCCGTGTGCCTCCGCCGCGTCCTCCAGGAGCACCACGCCGGCATCGGCGGCCACGGCCGAGAGTTCGGCCAGGTCGGCGGGCTGGCCTCCGTAGTGAACCGCCAGGATGCCCTTGACCCGCGGACTCAGCCGGCGGGCCACGTCGGCCGGGTCCAGGTTGAACGTGTCAGGGTCGACGTCGGCGAAGACCGGTGTGGCGCCGGCGTAGACGATGGACGTGGCCGACGACACGAAGGTCAGCGACGGCACGATGACCTCGTCACCCGGTCCGATGCCGAGGGCGGCGAAGAGCGCCACGAGGGCGACGGTCCCGTTGGCGAAGGCGACCCCGTGCTCCGCCTGGTGAAGGTCGGCGAACTCCCGCTCGAAGCCCGCCGTCTCGGGCCCGTTGGTGAGGATCGGGGTGCGCAGCACACGGGACACCGCCTCGATCTCCTCCTCGCCGACGTCGGGGCGGGCGAGGCCGATCCGCCACTCCGTGTACCCGGCGCTCACTCCTGCCATCCCGCCGGGCGTCTGTCCACGATCCGAGCCGGGCAGCCGACCACCGTGGTGTCCGCCGCCACGTCACCGATCACCACGGCCCCGGCGCCGACGATGGCCCAGGCACCGATGGTGTTCCCCTGCGTCACCGAAGCACCGATGCCGACGTCGGCCCCCTCGCCCAAGCGGACGTGGCCCGCCAGATGGGCACCGGGTGCGACGGTGGCGAAGTCGCCCAGGCGCGCGTTGTGGCTCACGGTGGCCCCGACGTTGACGATGCCGAAACGACCGACCACCACGTCGGCCGTCATGGTGGCATGGGCACCCACCACCGTTCCCTCGCCCAGCTCGACCCCCAATCCCACGTAGGCCGCAGGGTGGACGAGTGCCGGCGCCTCGACGGCACCCACCGATTGTGCCGCGGCCCAGGCCCGGCGCCGCGCCGCCGGCGCGCCGACCCCGATGGCCAGGGCGACCCGGCGGCCAGACAACCAGCGATGATCACCGAGCACGGGCAACCCGAGCACTTCGAGGCCGTGCAGCGCGCTGTCGTCGTCGATGAATCCGATCAGCCTCCAGCGGGTGCCGTCGGATGCCGCAGCCCGAACGATGTCGGCCACCTCTTGGCCCATGCCACCGGCGCCGAGGATGACGAGGTCACAGGCCGAGGTCATGATCGACGCTATCTCTCGGCTCCCGCATGGGTACGGCCGCCTCAACGAGCGGGAGTGGTTGTCGACGGCACAACTCGGCCAGGCGGGTCATCCCGCTGTCAGCTCCGCGTCGAGCTGCTTCGTGCGGCCGAGCACGCTGATCGACCGCTGAAACCGGGCGTCACCGCGATCTTGGCCATGTCCATTGGCTACGGCCCATCTCGTCCATCTCTTCGTACGCCGGCTCGGACCGCCGCCGGCGGCTCACCAGAACAAGCATGCCGCCCAGCCCGATGGCGATGGCGCCGATCGTGAACATCAGAGCGAGATCGGCGCCGGTGAAGGCGGTTGAGGAGGGGGCGGCGGTGGAGGAGGGGGGGGTGACGGAGGAGGCGCCGACGACCGGGGCCGACGGCACGACCGTGGTGGGTGTGACCGTGGTTGGTTGGGTGGCGGGTCCGTAGGGCGCGGCGGCGGCCGCCGGCCCCGAGACGAGCAGGACGACGCCCATCAACGCCGTCGCGCCCAACGTCAAGAGCCCGCCCCACAAAGCAACGGCCCTGTACCTCACCAGGTGCCCTCCCGATTGCTGTTCCGGCGAAAAGGCTAACCCGAAAATCGGCCGGGTGTAGCAGGTGGATCAGCCGCTGTCAGCGATCCGAGCACGAATTGGGCCCTACAGGGTCCCATGGAGCACGAACGTCTGTGCCTCGGTCACGTCGTTCCCGGGGAGCCATGTGGCAGGACCCGTGACCGTCCACCCAGAGGTCGGCTGGACGTTCACGATGTCCAGGTCGGGCACCACCATGGGCTGGTTGTACAGGACGAGCTTGTAGTCCGGGCCCGGAGTGGTGACCCCGCTGAGGTCGAAGGTCAGCGTGGCGCTGCCCCCGGGAGGGATGTCCACGTACTCGCTGTAGGCGTGGACGCCCAGCTCAGCCACGTCGCTCGCTCCTTGGTTCTGGCCGTTGACGGTGGCGGCGTGCAGCCCCAGCGGGCTGTAGAGGGTGAGCCACGTCTCGTTGGTCCCGGGCGGCAGTCCGCTGCCCGGATAGCTGCCGACCACCTCGCTCGGGAGCCCCTGGGCGGGGGCCTCGTTGTGCAGGGTGATCGTGACCCGGGACGCCACCGCCCCGTTCGCCGGGTCGTAGTTCACCGCGTCGGAGATGGTGCGCCGCAGGAAGACGTCGATCTTGTTGTTGGCTGCGTTCTGGGTGGTCACGGCCAGCAGATCGTGGCCACCGGCGGCCGGGAAGGCGCCGGGCAGGCCGAGGCGGGAGAGCACGGGCTGATCCGCCTTGTCGAAGCTCCAGAACTCGATGCGTCCCTGACGGACCTCGGCGTCCAATGCGTCGGACAGCGTGCGCGGGCCGGGCAGCGACCCGGTGGTCAGTTTGTGGAACTCGATCCTGAGCGCATCCTGGTCGTAGTCGTGCGCCACCTTCTGCTGGCTTTCCGAGAAGGCGCTGTACTGGCCCTCGAGCAGCTCGCTGGCCGTATTGGCCGCCGTCAACCGGCCCAACCCGGGTACGTTGATGGGCCCGGTAATGCCGATCAGGGACGCCAGCCCGTACGGGTCGAGGGCGAGGACGCCGTCGATGTGGTCGCCACCGGCCTGCGGGTAGAGCTGCTGAATGACGTTGGCCACCGTCGGCAGGTCGGGGGCGTAGCTCAGGTCCTGGAAGCGGAACTGCTGGGGGTGGAAGGCGCCGTAGCGGGCCAGGTAGTCGGCGGGCCCCGTCAGGTGCCCACCACCCCGCGGCAGCGCCGCGTTCAGCTGGGAGATGTCACCCGACCGGGTCAACGTGAGGTGACCCTGGTCGGCCGTGAGCTCGCCGTAGGCCGCGATCAACCCGTCCAGGCCGCGGGCTCTCGGCCGGCGTCTCGAAGGCGATGAAGTAGTGACGGACGCCGGTGCCGCCGAGAAGGGAGGGCGCGGCCTGCACCAGCTGCGCGGCCACCGAGGCCTGGGCCTGGGCCCGGAAGACCTTGGTGTCCAGCTGGTCCAGGCGGGACTGGACCGGCTCGAGCAGCCATCCCGACTGGAGGGACCGAAGCTGCGCCGTGGCGCCCGTCAGCTGGCGGTCGACGACGCGGATCGGCCCGGCGAGGGCGCGGACCCGGCCGAGGTTCAACTGCCCGTTGGTGTACTTGAGCTGCTCGTAGTGGATCCCTGCCGCCTGCAGCGCAGCGGTGGCGGTCACGTCCCGCGCCACGGCCGAGGCCTGGCCCACGGCCTGGCGCTGCTGGGACACCACCGGCACCAGGCGGGCACCGGCGGTCCACCAGCTGTCCGTGCCGGACGCGGCGGATGCGAAGTCGGTGCTCGCCACCTGGAACTGCGCCGCGCCCGATGTGGTCGTGCCGTTGCCGATCGACGCCAGGGCGACGTCCGCCTCGGCGATCCCCTGGCTGAGTTCGGAATGGGCCAGCAGAGCGGCCACGGCGGCCGGGATGGACAGGACGATCGCCAGCGTCACCAGCCCGATGGTCCATCTGCGCACCCGGCGCCGTGCCAGGGGCGACAGGGTGCGCACGGCACTCACCAGGCACGGCCCTGTCGCGGCCACCGCAACCAGCGCGGTGGCCCCGTGGAAGCCCACCGGGGGCCAGCGCAACACGACCTGCACGGCGAGGGCGCCGGTGAGCGCGCCGAGGATCGCATTGGGCCGGCGCGGCCACACGCCGGCGAAGGCGAGCAACAGCGCGGCGAGCGCCGGGACCACCAGCCAGCCCCGGCTCAAGACCACGGCGAGCACGCCCAGCCACAGCAGCGCCCCCCGGGAAGCGCGGGCGGCAGCCCATGTCACGGCGGCGGCGAACGCGGCGGCGTACATCGGATCGACCGCCGGTGTCCCCGAGGGGTGGCACCCGGCCAGCGCGCCACCGATGGCAGCCGCCACGACCAGCACGGAAACCGGCGCCAACGCCGCTGCCCTTCCCCCGTCAGCCTCCAAGGCGCCCAAATATAGGGTGACACCGCCCGGGTCGACCCTGCACCCCACCTGCGGGCCGGACCGGTACCGCTGCGACTCGGCCAGCAAGACCTGTAACCAAGGACCCCACCTTCGCCACCGTCGGGCTCCGCATCTGGGTCACCCAAGGGCCTGGGAACAGGGCCTGCGGGGCTGGCCATGGCCTCCGAGCTCATCGAGCAGGCCCAGACCCGATGGCGGGCGGTCAACGCACCCCACCTTCTCGCGCCCGTTCGTGCCGGTGTCAGGCTCGAGAAAGCGGTGATGGTCAGGCGATCCGAGGTGCAGGACGAGGGGTCGCCGCGTCGCTCAGTCACAGATCCATCCACACGTCTTGACTCTTCTCGGCGGCGCCAGGCTTCTCGGGGGCGCCAGGCTGACCGGACTTTTCATGCTTCATCGCGACCCGGCCACCTGGGTGTCCGAATCCTCAGCACACGTCGAGCCGAGTCTCAGTCCGTGTCCCGGTGAGGCTGCGCAGGTTTCGAGGTGGGAGAGAGTCGCCGGCGTTGCCCAGGATGCTGCCGTGCGAGCTCGCCGATCTCCTCCGTTATCAGCAGCATGATGTCTTGTGCCGATTTGTGCCTGGTTGCCCGTTCACGGGCAACTGCCGAGGAGTACTCCTGACGCGGGAGGAGCGATGCTCCAGGATTGCCCTTTTCGCCGGTGCTCGTCTCAGCGAAGACCTGGTCCAACGGGGAGATGGTCACCAGCGAGCGCAGAGCAATGTCGCCGGGCATCTCCTCGGCGTAGACAGGCACCCCGGCAGCGTTCGCAAAGCCTATTTCTAAGGCTCCGCTGAGGCCGACGTAACCGCCTGGCGCGTGGAGCCAGACCAGCTCCGCAGTCCTGATGCAGTCGAGAGGAAGCCCCTCAACAGCTTCGGGCTGGATCCCAACCTCATCCTGGTTCAGGACGAGTCGGTCGATCTCGGCAACGACATCAAGCCCTGAGGGCGAGAGCACCCTCATGCCTTTGGCGGACAGCTCTTCGTACACACGGAGGAGCGAGGGAATGCCCCTCCGGTAGGAACCGCAGAGTACGGCGCAGGGTTGACGAGAAGACCGGTCGAAAGACTCGCTCGCTGCGTTCTTCGGCTGGAGGTCTATCCGGTCAGCTGGCCCGGGAATGCCTTCGCCGACCGATCCGATCTCCTCTACCGCGGTTTTTACCGCGGTTTTGTTGAATCCCATACATGTAGTTTGACATAATAATTGGGGTGTTGTCCACGCTCTACGAGGAACAATAGTGAGTTCCGAGCGCCCGCACCTTACCGCGGTTCCTACCGCGTCTTCGTATCCGGACTGGCTGTTGCGGCTTCGTTCGGTGACCGTCGACGCCGGCATGTCGGTGTACAGATTGGGATCTCTCGCAGGTCTGTCACAGAGCCACCTGAAGAATCTCCTCACTGGCAAGGTCGAAAACCCGCGGACGGTGACCTTGGAGCAGCTCGCTGCTGCTGCTGAGAAGCCCCTGGAATGGATCCTGCACGGCGACGTGGTCGTTGAAGAGGTCGGGGTCGGCTTGACGGAATCTCAGGTCGACACACTGAATGCGTGTGCCTTCTTGGACGACTCTGATCTCAGGAGCCTTCTCCGCGAGGCAGTCATTCAGTTCGTGGAGGCGCGCCGCACGGACCCAGATGTCAGTGAGATGTTGACGAGGTTGCAACGCAGGCGGGTGGCCAGGTCAGCAGGACAGTTCTCTACGAACCATCCCGGGGTGTCGTGAACGGCCCGACCACTCCATGCTCCATACACATCTGCGATTGTCCGAGAGACCACGGGGCTCGAGAGCTCTCAGCTTGGGTCCACTGAGCTACAGACGCCAACCTCTCGCCCTGCACCTTGTCGCCCGCCACGCCGATGGGACCGCGCCTCGCTCGAAGGCGCCGCTCATTTGTCGGCGACTCCTCCTGTTTCATGAGGGATCTCAACCGGCGCGGTGTGTGCGTGCGTGGCGGGGGAGGTTCCGGATTCCTGGCAAACGGAGCTACTAGGTTGATGCTTGCGGGGGCTACGGGGACGATCTGACGCACCGGACCGACCACGGCCCCGGTCAAAGGACCTTGCGCCCTGGACTGCGCTGGGTCGTCAGGGGCGCCGACTCGTGGCTGAGCAACGATGGCCGGCTCCGTTGCAGCACTGACCGCCAGCGAGGCCGTCGCCAATCCGGCCTGGGGGGGCCTTCGATCCCGGGACAGGACGGGGATCGCCCCCGGTCTCAGTTCACCGTCAGGGTGAACGACTGGGCCGCTTTGGCGATCGGGGTGATCGCCACGAAGCGCACGTGGTAGGGGGCGACCCTGGCTGCCGTGGGATCCCCCGCCAACACCCCGGTTCCGTTGCCCAGGTACGTGAAGGTGACACCAGCGGGAAGTGCGCCCGTCTGCTCGATGTTGGTCACGGCAGGGTACGCGTGCGAGGTTTCTACCGTGATGCTGTTCTCCGTGCCGTGGGTGAAGGTGGCTGAGTTGGCGCTGGTGATCGCGGGCTTCTCGTCTACGGTGAGGACCACCGGCTGCGTGACTGTGCCGAGGGCATTGGTCGCCGTGAGGGAGATGTCGTAGACGCCGCCGCTGCCCGGCTGGGCGATCCCGTTGATCTCAGCGCGCCCTTTGGCCAACGAGCTGAAGGACAGGCCATTGGGGAGCGGGCCCGTCTCGCTGACCGTCGCCGCCGGATACCCCGAGGTGCGGATGGTGAAGATCCGGTTCACGCCCACCTTGAACGTAGTGGAGGCGAACGGAAGGAAGGCTGGCGCGTAGCCGACGGTCAACGTGAAGGCCTGTGTCGCGACGGCCGTGTTCGTGGCCTTCACCGTCAAATCGTAGATGTGCTTCGTGCCCACCGGTGGGGTGCCGCTCAGTGTCGCACTGCCCAATCCCGGCGTCACCGAGAGCCAGGTCGGGAACTTGCCCGACACCAAAGCGGCCGTGACCAGCGGCGTCGGATTCCCGGTGGCCGAGAAGGTGAACGTGTTGGGGGATCCGTCGAGGAACGCGTCAGCGGGGGCGTTCGATGGCGCCATCACCGTGGCCATACTGACCATCAGGGTGAAGTTTTGGGTACCCGCCGGCGCCGGTGTCACGCCGTTCGACGCCGTGACGACGATCGGATACGTGCCGACGGCGGATGCAGGTGGCGTGCCCGACAGGACCCCGGCCCGGTTCAAGGTGACGCCAGCCGGGAGGGCACCGGTTTCGGTGAAGATCGCTGCGGGGGGCGCGCTAGAGGCGGTGAAGTGGAAACTCGAAAACTGGCTCGTGTCGAAGGTCGCTTGGGCGATGTTCGAGATGACCGGGGCGTAACCGGGCGAGCTCTCGACCGCACCGATGTTGCAGGACGAGGTGCCAAACGGTCGATTCACGCCGCGTTGGTCGGTGGCGCCGCCGCAGACCAACGCGGAGTCGAGCGTGGTGGGGTTCGGAATTGCCGCCACGGCCGGACTGCCGGGCGCGGGTAGAAGGGTCAGTGTCGGCCCACCGTTGTCAGTCAGGGCTCCCAGCTGGGGGTCGGCGTTCTCGCTGTCGCCGGGGGCTGTGAACCCGCAGGAGGAGTCAGAGCTCAGGTCGTAGCCGGCGCTGGTGAGGGGGCTCTGGCAGTCAGCCGGGGTGTCCCCGGCGACAATGGTCGCCCCGGTGGTGGCACTGCCAGCGATGCCGTAGGAGGAGTTCGACCAGATCGTCGCGTCGATCACAGTCAGGTTGCCCGATCCGTTGTCGATGCCGCCACCCGATCCCGCAGTGTTGTCTGTGATGGTGCTATCGGTGACCAGGCCAAAGCCCTCCGCCAGGTCGATGCCGCCGCCGTCGGCGCCCGCGCTGTCGCCCGAGATCGTGCTGTCCGTGACGGTGACCGTTCCCGCTTCACTGGAGATACCTCCACCGTTCTGGTGGGCGACGTTGCCGCTGATGGTGCTGTTCGACACGGTGAGTGTCCCCGTGTTGTCAATACCGGCGCCATTGGCGCCCGTACTGGCGTTGTCGGTGATCGTGGTGTTGTCCACCGTGAGGGTGCCTTGGTTCTCTATACCTCCACCCGATCCAGCTGTGCTGCCGTTCTGGATGGTCAGGTAGTCGAGAGTGACGCTGGATCCGCTGGCTACCGTGACGACCGTCCCTGCGTGGGCGCCGTCGAGAACGGCCGGCGAGTCGGCGGGAGTTTCGTCGCCCGAGATCGTGAGCGCGGAGATGCTGGAGGGAACGGTGACGTTGTCCTCGATGGTGCCGGTCACTTCGATCGTGTCTCCCGTTGCGGCCTGACTCACGGCGTAACTGACTGTCGCGCACGGCGTGAGCGGCTGGGTGCAGTCGTTGCCGGCGTCGGACCCGGTCGAGTTCACGTAGAGCGTGACGCCACCGGAAGCCGCTGCCGGTCCGGCCAAGGCGACCGTGACCCCGAGGGTTCCGGCGATGAGTGCTGAGATGCCGAGCACCCGCGGAGCGGCCCTGAACGGGCGCCTGTTGACGACCCTCTGAACGACCAAGAACAACTCACCAAAAGGCCGCATGAATCTGTCCTCCAGTACGCCGTGCCACACTCCAGCTCTTCGGATTCCCCCGTCGTGGTGCTTCGGCGTGCGGAGCACCAGGTGTTGGGTCTATAGCCCCGGCCGAGTCTTGTCAACCGTTATTGCAACCTGGGGCCCAGTTGGGGTCAGCCCCGTCGATCCCTCAACCCCCGAAGCGGAATGCCCGACGGGGATTCCCAGTAGCGGTGGTCGTAAGCAGGGAAAAGAAAATATCTGACCCGGCAAGCAACGCCGGTTGACAGCGCCGGTCGCCCTCCCTAATGTCACCCACTAAGGCGGGACCGAACACGGCCGCTGCCCCGGGGGAAACGCCATGTCGACCGACCTTTCTCGTAGCACCACACGCAGAACGAAGCGTCGAGCGGGACGCGGCTGGGTGCTGAACGCCACCATGGCCGTCCTGGCGGCGGGGGCCACGAGCGCCGTCGGCGTAGGGGCGACGACGCCCGCCAGCGCGTCGAGCACCTCGTCGCTCTACGGCTGGGGCCTCAACGCCAACAACCAACTCGGCAACGGCAACACGAACAACGCCCTCAGCCCACAATTGATCACGCTGCCGAGCGGGGTCACGCCGGTAGCGGGTGCCGGTGGCGCCGACCACACCCTCATGATCGGTTCGGACGGGTACCTCTACGCGTGGGGACTAAACCAATACGGACAGCTCGGCATAGGCAACCTCACCACGGAGTCGACCCCCGTGAAAGTGTCGATGCCCGCGGGCGTCATACCGCTCTCGGTCGCTGCCGGCAACGACCACAGCCTGGCCATCGGTTCCAACGGAACCGTGTACGCCTGGGGCCACAACGCTTTCGGCCAGCTCGGCAACGGAACGACCACCGACTCGCACGTACCGACCGCCGTGTCGCTGCCGGCGGGCGTCAGCGCGAACGCCATAGCCGCGAGCGGCTTCGCTTCCATGGCGATCGGTTCGGACGGCAACGTGTACACCTGGGGTGACGGCGCCAACGGTGCCCTCGGAAACGGTGGAACGGCGAACGAAACGACACCGGTGAAGGTGTCACTGCCGGCCGGCGTCACCGCCACCGCCATCGCCGCGGAGCGCTACAGCGTGTTGGTCATCGGGTCCAACGGCGTGCTGTACGCCTGGGGGCAGAACAATGACGGGCAACTCGGAAACGGCGGCACGACCGAAGCGAACTCTCCCGTGACGGTCTCGATGCCCGGCGGGGTCACCGCCAGTGCCATTGCCGGCGGCGGATTGCACAGCCTCGCCGTCGGGTCCAACGGATTGCTCTACGCGTGGGGGTACAACGCCTACGGCCAAGTCGGCAACGGGACGACGACCGTTCAGAAGACGCCCGTGCAGATCCCACTTCCCGTAGGTGTCGACCCGGTGGCGATCGCCGGCGGGATGGACTCCAGCTACATGATCGGCTCGGACGGCAAGCTCTACTCCTGGGGCTACAGCGGCGACGGCGAGCTCGGGAACGGCGGAACGACCAAGGGCGAGACCCCGGCCCCGGACTCGCTCCCGGCTCTTTCGTTGCCCGCCACCGGTTTGTTCGCCGGCTCCTCGGCCTCGGTCGGCTTCGCCATCGCCACGACCACGCCGGTGCCGACCACGACGACGGTCAGCACGTCGGCGTCCACGTCCGTCTACGGCCAGAGCGTCACGATCACGGCGACCGTCGCTCCCGACGACGGCAGCGGCACGGTCGAGTTCCTGAACGGCTCGAATGCCATTTCCGGCTGCGCTGCGGTGCCCCTCACCTTGTCGGGGGGCAACCAGCAGGCCCAATGCTCCACTTCTTCGCTGGCGATCGGTTCCTATGCCTTGAAGGCCAAGTACAGCGGTGACTCCAACTACGCCGGCAGCACGTCGTCGGGAGTGGGCGCCGGTCTGACCGTGAATCCGGCGCCGCTCGTGGTGACCGCCTCCTCGGGCTCGACCACCTACGGCAGTGCGCCATCGCCGATCACCCCGTCGTACGCGGGCTTCGTGAACGGCGACAGCGCGGCATCGCTCACCACGCTGCCGACCTGCTCGCACCTCGGCCACGGCGTCGAGCCCGGTCGGGAGCTACCCGAGCACGTGCTCGGGTGCTGCCGACCCGAACTACGCCATCACGCTATCAGACGGGCACCGTCACCGTGAACACCGCCCCGCTGACGGTGACGCCGCTTCGTCGGGGTCGATGACCTACGGAGGCTCCGTCCCCGACCATCACGGCCTCGTACTCGGGCTTCGTCAACGGTGACACGCCGGCTCGCTGACCACCGCGCCGACGTGCTCGACCACGGCCACGGCTTCGAGCCCGGTCGGGAGCTACCCGAGCTCGTGCTCGGGTGCCGTCGACCCGAACTACACCATCAGCTACGCGACCGGGCACGGTGGCGGTCGGAGCCGCCCCGCTGGTCGATCACCGCCTCGTCGGGATCGACGACCTACGGCAGCGATCGCTCCGGCGATCACGCCGTCGTACTCGGGCTTCGTGAACGGTGACAACGTCGCGTCGCTGACGCACGCGCGCCGACGTGCTCGACCACGGCACCGCGTCGAGCCCGGTGGGGAGCTACCCGACGCATCGTGCTCGGGCGCTGCCGACCCGAACTACACCATCACCTACCAGGACGGCTCGGTCGAGCCGTCGACCCGGCGCCGCTCACGATCACGGCCTCCTCGGGCATCGTCGACCTACGGCGCAACGCCACCGACGGTCACCCCGATCGTCATCAGGCCTGCAGAACGGCGAGACGCGTCTCGGTGCTCGGCGCCGCGCTCACCTGCTCGACCGCGGCGACGTCGTTCGAGCCCCGTCGGCACCTACGCCACCTCGTGCTCGGGGGCGGTCGACGCCAACTACGTCATCACCTACGTGGAGCGGGACCATCACCGTGATCCCGGCGCCGCTGACGCATCACGGCGTCGTCGGGCATCGATGACCTACGGCGGCGCGGTGCCGGTCATCAGCCCCGACGTCTCGGGACTCCAGAACGGCGAGAACATCGTCGGTGCTCGGTGCCGGGCTGACCTGCACCACCGGCGGCGACCGCCGACCAGCCCGGTCGGCAGCTACCCGACCTCGTGCTCGGGCGCCTCGGACCCGAACTACATCGATCAGCTACGTGGCCGGATCGATCACGGTCACTCCCGCGGCGCTGTCCATCACCGCGTCGTCCGGCTCCATGACCTACGGCGGACCCGCGCCCGGTCATCACGCCCGATCGATCTCCGGGCTCCAGAACGGCGAGACCGCCGCCGTGCTCGGGGCCAGTCTTCTGTGCACGACGGCGCGAACTGCTCGAGCCCGGTCGGCGACTACGCCAGCGCCTGTGGCGGAGCGGTCGACGCCAACTACACGATCACCTACGTCGCCCGGCTGACGTGACGGTAAACCCGGCCACCTTGATGATCACGGCATCGTCGCCGTCGATCGCCTACGGGACGTCGCCGTCCGGCCATCACGGCGTCGTACTCGGGCTTCGTGAACGGCGACACTGCCTGCCTCGCTGACCACGCCGCCGACGTGCTCCACCACGGCCACGTCGGCGAGCCCGGTGGGGAGCTTACCCGACCTCGTGCTCGGGCGCGGTCGACCCCAACTACACCATCAGCTACGTGGACGGCACGCGTGCAGGTCGCCACGGTCGTGGTCACGGTGACCGCGTCGTCGGACTCGATGACCTACGGGGGTCGCCGCCCGACCGATCACGCCGTCGTACTCGGGCTTCGTGAACGGTGACACGGCCGGCTCGCTGACCACGCCCCGCCACGTGCTCGACGGCTGCGACGCTCGTCGAGCCCGGTGGGCACGTACGCCGAGCTCGTGCTCGGGCGCGGCCGACCCCAACTACACCTTCAGCTACGTCAACGGCTCGGTGCAGGTCGACCCGGCGCCGCTCACCATCGCGGCCTCGTCGGCGTCGATGACCTACGGGAGTGCCGCCCGCCAGCGTCACCCCGATCGTACTCGGGCTTCGTGAACGGTGACACCGCCGCGTCGCTCACCACGGCGCCGACGTGCTCGACCACGGCCACGTCGTCGAGCCCGGTCGGGAGCTACCCGAGCACGCTGCTCGGGGGCGGTCGACTCCAACTACACCATCACCTACGTGCCCGGCGCCGTCGTCGTCGGGCGCGGCCACCCTTGTCGATCACGGCCTCGTCGGCGTCGATGACCTACGGCGGCTCGGTGCCGACCATCACGGCGTCGTACTCGGGCTTCGTGAACGGTGACAGCGCTGCGTCGCTCACCACCGCAGCCGACGTGCTCGACCACGGCCACGTCGTCGAGCCCGGTGGGCAGCTACCCGAGCTCGTGCTCGCGGAGCGGTCGACCCCAACTACACCATCGTCTACGTGGGCGGTGTCGGTCACCGTCGGGACCGCGCCGCTTTCGATCACGGCCTCGTCGGGCTCGATGACCTACGGCGGCTCGGTGCCGACCATCACGCCGTCGTACTCCGGCTTCGTGAACGGTGACAGCGCCGCGTCGCTCACCACCGCAGCCGACGTGCTCGACCACGGCCACGTCGTCGAGCCCGGTGGGCAGCTACCCGAGCTCGTGCTCGGGCGCCGTCGACCCGAACTACGCCATCACCTACGTGGGCGGTTCGGTCGAGGTCGGCCGGCGCCGCTGTCGATCACGGCGTCGTCGGCCTCGATCACCTACGGCGACTCGGTGCCGGCCATCACGGCGTCGTACTCGGGCTTCGTGAACGGCGACGACGCGTCGCGTCGCTCACCACGGCACCGACGTGCTCGACCACGGCCACGTCGACGAGCCCGGTCGGGAGCTACCCGACGCTCGTGCTCGGGCGCGGTCGACGCCAACTACGCCATCAGCTACGTCAACGGCGTCGGTGCACGGTCGGCCCGGCGCCGCTGGCGGTCACGGCCTCGTCGGCGTCGATCACCTACGGCGGCGCGGCGCCGACGATCACGGCGTCGTACTCGGGCTTCGTGAACGGTGACTCCGCCGCGTCGCTCCGACCCGCGCCGACGTGCTCCGACCGCGGTCACGTCGGTCAGCCCGGTGGGCACCTACCCGAGCACGCTGCTCGGGAGCGGTCGACCCGAACTACACCTTCAGCTACGTCGACGGATCGGTCCAGGTCGGCCCGATGTCGCTCACCGATCACCGCCTCGTCGGCCTCGATCGACCTACGGCGGCGCCGTGCCGGTCATCACGCCGCGTACTCGGGCTTCGTGAACGGCGACACGGCATCGTCGCTGACCACGCCGCCGACCTGCTCGACGACGGCCACATCGGCCAGCCCGGTCGGGAGCTACCCGACCTCGTGCTCGGGTGCGGTCGACCCGAACTACACCATCAGCTACATGCGACGGGACCGCTGCAGGTGGGCCCGGCACCGCTGGTCATCACGGCCTCGTCGGGGTCGATGACCTACGGCGGCACGGTGCCCGCGGTCACCGCCGTCGCTACTCGGGCTTCGTCAACGGTGACAGCGCTGCGTCGCTCAGCAACCGCACCGACGTGTTCGACGCACGGCAGCGTCGTCGAGCCCGGTGGGCACCTACCCGAGCTCGTGCTCGGGCGCCGCCGACCCAACTACACCATCAGCTACGTCGACGGTGCAGTCGTTGTCGGACCGCACCGCTGGCGGTCACGGCCTCGTCGGGCTCGATGACCTACGGCGGTACAGTTCCCGACGATCGGCGCGTCGTACTCGGGCTTCGTGAACGGTGACAACGCCGCCTCGCTGTCGACGACGCCCACCTGCTCGACCACGGCCACCTCGTCGAGCCCGGTCGGCAGCTACCCGAGTCCTGCTCGGGCGCCGTCGACGACAACTACACCATCAGCTACGTGTCCGGTGCCGTGGTCGTGCACGCGGCCGCCGTTGACGGTCACCGCGTCGTCGACGTCCGCCACCTACGGCGACGGCCTCCGGCGATCACGGCGTCGTACTCGGGCTTCGTGAACGGGGACAGCGCGTCCTCGCTGATCGACGGCGCCCAACTGCTCGACCACCGCCACCTCGTCGAGCCCGGTCGGCAACTACCCGAGCACTGCTCGGGGTGCTGCTGACCCGAACTACACCATCAGCTACGTCCCCGGCGTCGGTGCGGTGGGCTCGGCCAGCTGGTCATCACGGCGTCGTCGGGTTCGATGACCTACGGCGGCACCGCACCCACGGTCACCCCGTCGTACTCGGGCTTCGTGAACGGTGACACCGCTGCCTCGCTGACCACTGCGCCAACGTGTTCGACCTCGGCCACGTCGACGAGCCCGGTCGGCAGTGTCGCAACCAACTGCACGGGAGCGGTCGATCCCAACTACTCCATCATCTACGTCATCGGTTCGGTCTCGATAGCGCCCGCACCGCTGACCGTCACCGCCTCGTCGGGGACCATGACCTTCGGCAGCGACGCCGCCGACAATCACCGCCTCGTACTCGGGCTTCGTGAACGGCGCAGTCGGCCTCGTCGCTGACGACCAAGCCGACGTGCTCGACAGCGGCGACATCGTCGAGCGCGGCGGCACGTACTCGACCAGCTCGTGCGGGTGCCGTTGATGCGAACTACACGCATCAGCTACGTGACGGGGTCGGTCGTCGTCAGCCCGGCGCCGCTCACCGTCACGGCGTCATCGGCCACCATGACGTACGGGGGCACGGTGCCGACGATCTCCGCCACCTTCAGCGGCTTCCCGAGCGGCCAGAGCGCTTCGAACCTGACCGGGTTGACGTGCTCGGCGGCGGTGACCCCGACCAGCGCATGTGGGCACCTACCAGTCGAACTGCAGCGGCGTCACCAACGCCAACTACAACATCAGTTACGTCTCGGGCACGGTGACCGTCAACCCGGCCACGCTGACCGTGACTGCGAACAACGTGTCGAAGGCGTTCGGAGCCGCTGTACCGGCCCTCACCGCTACCATCACCGGCTACGTGAACGGTCAGACGCTCGCGTCGTCCGGCGTAACGGGATCGCCGGCGTGCTCGACGACGGCCACGGCCACAAGCGCCGGGCGGCACCTACCCGATCACGTGTTCGATCGGCACCCTGGCCGCCGTGAACTACGCGTTCGCCTTCGTACCGGGGACACTCACCGTGACCTTCTCGACGACCGTCGTCTGTGACCACAGGGGGTCGATCGTGGTCACCTCCGGCCAGTCGGTGCTCATTCCGCCGGGTTGCATCCAGGTGGGTGACATCAGCGTGCAGACCAACGGATCCCTCGAGATCGAAGGTTCTATCGTCGTCGGCTCGATCGGCTTCAGTAGCGGTGCCGATCTCGAGGTCTGCAGCACCAACCTGGTCGGAAACCTCTCGGCAACCCTGGCGGCCACCCGGGTGGTCGTCGGAGACAACACCTCGGCCTGCCTCGGCAACGCCTTGGTCAGCCACGTATCGCTCACCTCCAACAGCCCCGGGGTCACCTTCGACGGGAACTTGGGCGCGGGTTCGGTGACGGTCAACTCCAATGGCAATGGCGTCCAGGTATCGGACAATGCCTGGCTGGGGTCGGTGCAGGTGGAGAAGAACAGCGGGGGGGCGACCGTGACATCCAACGGAATCCTCGGCTCGCTGACCGTCAGTGGCAACACAGGATCCATCTCTGACGGCGGCAATACCGTGATCGGTCCAAAGTCACTTCAGTGACGCGAGGCGGACAGGTGTGGCAGCGGGGCTTCGCTCTTCAGGTATCAGAAACAACCCCCAACCCAGCCGGTTAGCAAATGACGTTAGGAGGAGCCAAGGCGATCTGATCGGTTACGCCGTGGCAGCCAGGGCATCCTCACTGAGGCTCAATCACTCGAGGACGGTCCGAGCTGCGGAAGCGGGCCCGCTGCCCCCGCGGACAGTGGGCCCGGCCTCGGCGTTGAGCGCGTCGGCGAATTCCTGGCGAACCCCCATGGCGCATTCGGTCGAGTAGCTTCTCCCTTTTGCGAATCTGGTTCGGGCGGAGGAGGCTCGATGGCAAGACGAGGGCCGCGATGGCTCCGTTGGCTGGCACTCGCTGCTCTGGCGGTGCTACTGGCCGCATGTTCAAGCAATCCGAAGGCCGCACCGTCGGCGTCGCCTGCGGCATCGCAGGGGACGTCCACCGCGTCCACCGCGTCCAGCGCATCACCTCCGCCGATCACCTATCCGCATGGCTGGACGATCGAGTCCGTCGATTCAAGTGGAGCCACGTGGACGACGACAGTCGCGATCGCAGATGTGATCTCAGGAAAAGCCCTTACGGCGTATGCAACGCTCTATGGCAATCCGTGCAGCTTGGATCCGACGACTGATGCCATCGTCCCGTTTCAGATCACGACGACCAGCACGACGTCTGGGGATCTCACTGCGAGTGGTGACCAGGAGCTCAAGATCGTCAACGCTTCTTTGGGTGTGGCGCCACATGGCTCGGACTCGCCCAAGGGCCCGCGCGGCACACAGTCCAAAGCCGGTTTGGCTGCGGGCGAGGTACTGAAAACGGCCGAAAGCTCGTCAAGTGGGCCGACATGCGCCAATCTCGACCCGCCTGGTGAAGCGATGACCTTTGGCAACGACTCACTGACGAATGGCCAGGAGGTGGTGCTCAAGGGTTACTTCGACCTTACGCACTGGGCCCAACCGGCGTATACGCACGGTGACACCTCGTGGTTTTCCAACATTTGGATTCTCGTCCCCAACAGCGGGATCCGCCAAAGTGGGAATGGCTGGGAGACGACTTCGGTCAGCGGCCCAGCGGTGGTCAGTTTGTTGGACTACACACCCACTCCGACCTACAACCCCTCTGACAGCTACGGCAAGAACAACGTCGGGTACGGGTGGGTGTTCCCCATTGACGGCCGCAGCCAACCTGATTGCGCCAACGCCTCTTCGACTTCACCACGAGGGTCATCGATACCATCGATGCAATCTCTCTGCGAGGCGTTACCAGAAGAGGTTGTCATGGAGTACCTGAGCAATCACGAGCAGATAACGAATGCGATCGGCAGATCACTGACCGGGATCTCCTCCGAGAAGTCGATGACGGACGTCTTCAATAACCTTCGGAACAAAGGCGAAATTGAAATGGTCCCGGGGAAGAGCGGGAGTGCGCCGGCCTGGCGCAAGAAGGAGCCTGCGTAGCGAGCACCCCGAGGGTGCCCTGAGCCGGGGGGATCGCACCCCCGGTGGGACCGTGGGAGCCCCCGGGGAGGGCCCCGGAGGAAGGGCGGGGCGTGCCCTATGATGCCGGCCTGATCTGACGCACCGTCAGATCGGCGCGCCGGGCGACCTGGAGGCAGGCATGGACTTCGAATTCTCGCCGGAGCAACTGGCCTTCGTGAAGGAGGTCGAGAGCTTCCTCGACGCCAACGACGACCCCGAGGTCTTCGACCTGACCCGGGAGAACATGGCCCAGATCGTCGACACGCCCAAGCGCCGGGCCTTCATGGCCTCCCTCGGGCGAGCGGGGCTGGCTCGGCATGACCTGGCCCAAGGAGTACGGCGGCTCGGAGGGCGAGGGCGTCTACGAGTACCTGCTCAACGAGCAGCTGGCCGGCCGGGGCGGCCCGCAGATCGGCAAGGGCGTCGGCATCGTCGGCAAGACGATCATCCGCCACGGCAACGAGAGGCTGAAGGCCGAGTTCCTGCCCAAGATCCTGCGCAACGAGGTCGAGTTCGCCGTCGGCTACTCCGAGCCCAACGCCGGCTCCGACGCCGCCTCCATGCAGCTCAAGGCCACCCGCGACGACGGGCGGCTGGGTCCTGAACGGCCAGAAGACCTGGACCACCTCGGCCCACTTCGCCGAGTGGTACTGGGTCGGCGCGCGCACCGACCCCGAGTCCAAGCACGCCGGCATCACCCTGTTCCTCGTCCCGATCGACCAGCCCGGCATCACGGTCAACGCCATCTGGACGATGGGCGACGAGCGCACCAACGAGGTGTTCCTCAACGACGTCTTCGTGCCCGGACGACTACGTGGTGGGCGAGGTGGGCCGCGGGTTCCAGTACATCTCGGAGGCGCTCGACCTCGAGCGCTTCACCATGTTCACCTTCTCGCCCATCGCAGCAGCGCTTCGAGCTGCTGGTCGAGTACGTGCGCACGACGGTGCGCGACGGCGTGCCGCTGAAGGACGACCCGGTGGTGCGCCAGCGCCTGGCCCAGCTGGCGACCCAGCTCGAGGTGGCCCGGGTGATGGGCCTGCAAGTTCGTCTTCGAGTCGTCCAAGGGCGGCGCGGCGCCGACGGCCGAGGCGTCCGAGTACAAGCTCTACGCCACCGAGCTCTCGAAGCGGCTGGCCAACGCCTCCATGGACATCGCCGGTCCGGGTTCGCAGCTGCGGGTGAAGACCGCCGAGGCGCCCGATGGAGGGCCGGGCCGAGTCGACCTACCGCTACACCGTGATCGACACCATCGGCGGCGGCGCCTCGGAGATCCAGAAGAACATCATCGCCCGGCGCAAGCTCGGACTGCCGAAGAACTTCTGAGCGTGGCCGCTGGTCCGACCTCGTCCGCCGGCCGGGCCCCTCGCCGGGGTCACCGTGCTCGACCTCTCGACGGTCGGGCCGGCGGCGCGCTGCACGCGCCTGCTGGCCGACTACGGGGCGCGGGTGGTGAAGGTGGGGCCGGTGCCGTCGGCCGACGCGGCGCCGATTCAGCCGCAGTTCTTCGCCTACAGCGGGCACCGCGGCATGCGGCGGGTGCTGGTCGACCTCAAGGACGACGGCGGGTCGGGCGGCGTTCCTGGCGCTGGCGGCGGCGGCCGACGTCGTCGTCGAGAGCTTCCGGCCCGGCGTCGTCGACCGGCTGGGCATCGGCTACGCCGCCGTGTCGGCGCGCAATCCCGGGGTCGTCTACTGCTCGACCAGCGGCTACGGCCAGGACGGCCCGGCGGCGCAGTGGGCGGGCCACGACATCGACTACCTCGCCGTCGGCGGCTACCTGGCCATGAGCACGCCGGGGGTCGACGGCGGCGCCGCCGCTGCCGGGCGCCACGGTGGCCGACGCCGCGGCGGGCGGCATGCAGGCCGCGCTGGCCATCACGGCCGCGCTGGCGGGGCGGGCCGCGATCGGGCCGGGGCGCCTACCTCGACGTGTCGGTGGCCGAGGGCGTGCTGTGGCTGATGTCGCTGCCGGTCGACGAGCAGCTGGCGCTCGGTGGCGAGATCCGGCCCGGGCCACGACGTCCTCTCGGGCCGCTACGCCTGCTACGGCACCTACCGCACGCAGTCGACGGCAAGTGGGTGGCCGTGGGCGCGATCGAGGCCAAGTTCTTCGCCAACCTGTGCGCGCGCGCTGGGCTGCCCCGAGCTCGCCGGCGACCAATTCGAGGACGACGGCGCAGCCCGCCATCCGGGCTGCGTTCGCCGCCGCCTTCGCCACGCGGACCCGGGACGAGTGGGTCGAGGCGCTGGCGGGCGCCGACACCTGCGTGGCCCCGGTGCTCGAGGTGGGGGAGGTGGCGGGGCACCCCCAGTTCGTCGGCCCGGCGGGTGGTCGGGGCGGCCTCCCATCCGAAGGAAGGCGAGCTGCGCCAGCTGGCGCCGCTGCTGGCCGGGATGGCCGCGGGCGGAGGGGCCGGTGGCGCTGCCCGACCTGGCGCAGACCGACACCGAGCACCTCCTGAAGGAGGCCGGCGTCGACGGCGAGACGGTGGCCGGCTGGGTCGCCCGGGGGGTGGTGGCATGACGGCGGACGACGACGGTCCTGGCCGGCGCGCTCGACCTGATCGGCAAGGAGCAGTACCACGAGGTGGGGGAGTTCCCGGTCGAGCGCGGCTACGTCTGGACGTCGTGCGCGTCGGTGGAGAACGGCAACCCGCTGTTCTGGGACGACGAGGTCGCCGACGGCGCTGACCGGCGGGCCGATCGCGCCGCCGTCCATGGTCTCGGTCTGGTTCCGGCCCCACCACTGGGCGCCCGGGCGCACCGAGCAGGCGCTGCCGCTGCAGGTGCACTTCGACCTCAAGGAGCGCTTCGGCCTGCCCGAGGCCGTGATGACCGACAACACCATCGAGTTCCACGCGCCGGTGCGCATGGGCGACGTCCTGCGGACGCACCAGGTGCTGCGCTCGGTGAGCGAGGTGAAGACGACGAAGCTCGGCACGGGCCGCTTCTGGGTGATCGACGTCGTCTACGCCAACCAGGACGGCGAGCTGGTGGCCGTCGAGTCCTACACCGGGTTCGGCTACCGGCGGGCGGGGAGGGGTCGTCGTGAGCGTCGCGGTTGCCCCCCGACGCCTGCTGGGCGATGTCGCCGCCGGGGACGCCCTGCCGGCGCTCGATTACGAGGTCACCGCGACGACCGTCGTGCTGGGTGCGCTGGCCACCCGGGACTGGCGCCCGATGCACCACGACAAGGACTTCGCCGTCCACCGCAACGGCACGCAGGACATCTTCTTGAACACGCCCAACCAGGCGGCCTGGTTCGAGCGCTACCTGACGGACTGGACCGGGCCGCACGGGCGGCTGGCCCGGGTCACCTTCCGCATGAAGGGCTCGGTCTTCCCCGGCGACACCATGTCGTTGCAGGGTGTGGTGGAGTCGACCGAGGTCGACGAGGTCGGGTGCGGGTTCGTCGTCGGTGGCCGTGACGCTGTCGGTCGACGGTGACGTCAAGACGACGTGCGCCGCCCGCATCGCGCTGCCTCGTGCGCGCCGACGACAACCCCTGGGCGCGGCGCGGCGACCAGTGGCGACCCTCGCCTGCGTCATGACCTTTGCAATTGTTCATTGTTGCCCCGACGATCACGAGCACAGAGGTGGATCTGAGTGTTGGACCTCGATTTCGACCAGGAACAAGAGCTGCTGCGCCAGACGGTGCGCGACGTGCTCGGGCGCTACTGCCCGCTCGACGTGGTCCGCCAGATGGAGGACGACCCGGTCGGGTACCCGGCCCCCCTGTGGGAGCAGCTGGGCGAGCTCGACCTCATCGGGCTGCTGCTGCCCGAGGAGTACGGCGGCTCGGGGATGTCGCTCATCGAGGGGGTGGCGCTCTACGAGGAGCTCGGGCGCGCGCTGGCGCCCACGCCGCACTTCGTCAGCGCCGTCCTGAGCGGGGGCGTGCTGGCCGCGGCGGGCAGCGACGGCACAGAAGGACCGCTGGCTGCGCCCGGTCGCCTCCGGCGAGGCCATCGTGACGCCGGCCTGGCTCGAGCCCGAGAACGGGTTCTCTTCGCTGCGGCGTCGAGGCGCGGGCGGTGGCCGACGGCTCCGGGTTCACGATCTCGGGCGTGAAGCGCCACGTCGCGTATGCGTCGTCGGCCGACCGGCTCGCTGGTGCTGGCCCGGACCGGTGACGCGGCCGATGCGGTCGACCTCTTCCTGGTCGACCCGTCCTCGGCGGGGGTCTCGATGCGCCAGCAGATGAGCATCGCCTCCGACACCCAGTACGAGGTCACGTTCGCCGGGGTCGCCGTGAGCGAGGCGGACCGTCTCGGCGCGCCGGGCAGCGGCTGGGCCACGTGGCAGGAGGTGCTCGAGCCGGCGCTGGTGCTGCTGGCGGCGCAGGCCGTCGGGGGGCGCGCTACGCGCTCGAGATCACGACCCAGTACGCCAAGGACCGCCAGCAGTTCGACAAGCCCCTGGGCGCCTTCCAGGCGCTGGCGCACTACCTGGCCGACGCCGTCACCGCATCTCGACGGGGCCGAGCAGCTCGTCCACGAGGCGGCCTGGGCCGGGGCCAACGGGCGGCCGCTCACGTCGCTGGCGCCGATGGCCAAGCTGTTCGCCTGCGCGACCTTCCGGGACATCACGGCGATGGCGCAGCAGCTCTTCGGCGGCATCGGGTTCACGCTCGACTTCGACATCCAGCTGTACTTCCGCCGCGCCAAGCAGCAGCAGCTGATGTGGGCCAACGACCGCGTCCTCGAGGACGCGGTGGCCGCCGCCCTGCTCGACTGATCCTACTGCCTGCCGTGCGCCTGCGCTCTTGGCGCGGCGGCTTGGTAGGTTGCTGCGCCCATGGCGCTCCAGACGCTCAGCATCGAGGAGGCGCGCCGGATCGCCCTCCTGGCGCAGGGTCTGCGGGGGCCCCGTGCTGCGGCTGGGGGCGGGGTGCCGGGCATGCTGCGCCGTCTCGGCGCGGTGCAGCTGGACACGATCTCGGTGCTGGCCCGGTCCCACGAGCTGGTGGCGTACGCCCGCCAGGGTGCCGTCGGGCGCGCCCGGGTCGAGCGGGCCTACTGGGGCCCGAAGAGCGCCACCTTCGAGTACTGGTCGCACGCGGCGTGCGTGCTGCCGCTCGAGGACTGGCCGGCCTACGCGTTCAAGCGCCGGGCCCGGCTGGCCAAGGGGAGGCGCTGGCACGTGCTCCAGGAGCAGGACAAGACGTGCGGGGAGGTGGTGGCCCGCCTGCGGGCCGATGGTCCGCTGACGGCGAACGAGCTGGGCGGGGCCAAGAAGGGCGGACCGTGGTGGGACTGGTCCGAGACGAAGATCGCCGCCGAATGGCTGCTCGACATCGGCGAGATCGTCTGCCGCGAGCGCCGGGGCTTCCAGCGCGTCTACGACCTGGCCGAGCGGGCCGTGCCGGCCGACCTCCTCGGGTCGGAGTGGACGGACGAGGAGTGCGCCGTCCGCCTGGTCGCGGCGGCCGGGCGCTCCCTCGGCGTGGCGACCGAAGCCGACCTGGCCGTGTACCACGGGCTGCCGCGCCCGCTGGTGCGGCGCGCGCTGCCGTCCACCGACCTGGTCGAGGTGACGGTCGAGGGCTGGACGCCGCGCGCCTACGCCGACCCCGCCGCGTTGGCCTTGCGTGGGTGCGCGCGCCCGGGGCCGCGACGTGCTTGTTGTCGCCCTTCGACTCGCTCGTCTGGTACCGCGAGCGGGTGGAGCGCCTGTTCGGGCTGCGCCACCGGCTCGAGGCCTACGTCCCGAAGCACAAGCGGGTCTACGGCTACTTCGCCATGCCGGTGTTGTCGGGCACCACCATCGTCGGGTCTGGTCGACCCGGGCCGCCGGGACGACGCCCTGGTGGCCAAGCAGGTGACGCTCTTCCGTCCAGCGGCGACGGCCGGGGTGGCGCGGGCGCTGGTCGAGGCCGCCTCCTGGGTCGGCTGCACGCGAGATCGTTCTCGAGCGAGTGGACCCCGTGTCGGCGCGGTCGGAGTTGGAGGGCCGGGTGGCCGAGCTCCGGGGGTCGGGCGGCTCAGCGCGGCTTGACGCGGGTGGTGGTGAACGGCCCCATCACGACGAAGAAGTCCCTGGTCCATCCCGACACGTACTGGTTGTAGGGCCGGACCTGGCCCGGGATCTGGGTGGCGAGGGGCGCACCTTCTGCGGCGGCCGCGTCGAGTTGCACCCATTCGGGGTTGATGTCGAGCTGCATGGCGTTGACGGCGCCGGCACCGGCCAACGCGGCCGCCAGGTCCGACGGGAGCAGGGCCATCCCGCCGGCGAAGATGATGTCGCCCCTGGCGTCCTCGCCGGCACCGCTGCGCGGGACGAGCTTGGAGCTGGTCAACGTCGCCCCCCAGTCGGCCGGGTTGCTCGCCGCCGGGTTCGTCACCCCGTTCGTGACGAGGGGCGCCAGGTTCTGGCGGACGCTGGCCACCGCCTCGCCGGGCCGGGGCAGCCCGCTGCCCCACACGCCGACGTGGGCCGTGCCGTCGGCGTCGATGACGAAGCTGGCCTTGCCGTCGGCGAGCGGGGCGATGACCTGTCCCTGCTGCTCCACGCCGCCGGGGCCGTCATGGATCTTGAAGCCTCCGTTGAACGCCGCCAGCAGGAAGGGCGCCTCGTCGGCCGCGATGGTCGGACCGCGGTCGACGGGAATGGTCGACAGGTTGACCGGGGGATCCTGGCTCCCGATGTGCAGGTCGAAGACGACGCGGCCGGCGTCGAAGCGGACCAGGGTCGCCACCTGTCCCGACGGGACGGTGACCTTCTGCTCCTCGACCGCCACCCCGCCGGGTCCTGGCTCAGGACGGTCCAGGGCGGGGCCCCGTAGGCGAACGTCGTCGAGGTCGTCGTCGTCGATGCCGTGGACGAGGTGGTTGCCCTGCCGGCTGTGGTCGACGTGGTCGGCCCGCCGGTCGTGGTCGACGTCGCCGCCTGGTGGCCGCTCGTCGGCGTCAGCTCGTGGGCCGTGGGGTTGGTCGGCGAGTCGCCGCAGGCCGCCAGGACGATCAGCCCGGCGGCGGTCGCGGCGACGGCGAGCCGTCGCCGGGCGGGCGGGCGCCGTGCGGCGATCGGTCGGGACACGGCGCCAGCGTAGGAGCGACCGTTCGTCGATTGCGGTCGCGGGCGTTCCCGGCGTCCGGTGTCAACCCCGGGCGTGCCTCGCCGCGATCTGCTCGAAGACGGCGACGTCGCCCCCGAAGGGACCGGTCTGCGCCGGATGGTGGAGGACCACCTGGTCGAAGCCGAGCTCGGCGTAGGGCCCGAACAGGTCGTCGAATTGGTCGACCGACTCCATGAGCGGCTCGGTCGGCATGAAGAGCAGGACCTTGCCGATGTCCGATGTGCTCCGCCCCGCCGCTGCGCAGGCGGCGTCGAGCTCGGTCACCTGGCGGCGCACCGCCTCGAGCACCGATGCGGGCGTCCGCTCCACGGGGCCGGTCGGGCCGATGGTCACCCAGTTGCGCCCGTACTCCACCGCCAGCCGGATGCCCTTGGGCCCTCCGGCGGCGATCGTGAGGGGGAGTGGTCGCTGGACGCGTGCCCGGGGTGCTGGGCGCCTCCTGGGCGGCGTAGTGCGGCGTCCGCAGCGACGTGCGCGTCGCCGGCTCCCCGTCGACGATGGGCTTGAGCACCTCGAGGAAGCTCCTCGAAGCGAGCGAGCCGCTCCGCTTTCGACCACGGCTCCTGGCCGAGGGCGGCGGCGTCGAAGCCCTCGCTGCCGGGGCCGAGCCCGAGGTCGAGGCGACCGTCGCTCAGATCGTCGAGCGTGATGGCCTCGCGGGCGAGGGTGACCGGGTGCCGGAAGTTGGGCGTGGCGACCAGCGTGCCCAGCCGGATGCGCGTGGTCACGGTGGCCGCCGCGGCCAGCACGGGCACCGCAGCGTGCCACGGGCCGTCGGGCATGCCGCCCCAGCGGATGTGGTCGTAGGTCCACGCCGTCTCGAACCCGGCGTCGTCCGCCCACTCCCACTGGCGCCGCGCCGCACGCCAGCGGTCGGTGGGGAGGATGACGAGACCGATGTGCACGCAGGGCAACCTACCCGGGCCGGGTACCGTGTCGCCGTGGCCAACGAGGCTGAGACCAAGCGGTGGAACGACGATCGCTGGACCGCCGCCTGGCCGCAGCGCGAGCGGCTCACCGACGCCGTGTCGCCCGAGCTGCTCCGGGCGGTCGACGCCCGCGCCGGCCAGCGGGTGTGCGACGTCGGGTGTGGCGGGGGAGGGCTGACGCTCACGCTCGCCCGCGCCGTCGGAGACGGCGGGGAGGCGGTCGGGATCGACCTCTCGGCACCCCTGCTCGAGCTGGCCCGGCGCCGGGCGGCCGAGGCCGGCGTGACCAACGCACGCTTCGTCCGCAAGGACGTGCAGACGGACGCTCTCGGGGAGGATCCCTTCGATCTGGCGGTGAGCCAGTTCGGCGTCATGTTCTTCGACGAACCGAAGGCTGGCCTTCAGCGCCATCCGCGGCGCGCTCGTGCCCGGCGGACGGCTCGTCTTCGCCTGCTGGCAGGGGGTGGAGCACAACCCGTGGCACGTGCGCACGCTGCTGCGGCACCTGCTCCCGCCCGCGCCGGTCCCGGGCGCCGGGAAAGAGCCCGGTGGGCCCGTTCGCGCTCGGCGACGACGAGTACACGGGCGAGCTGCTCGAGAGCGCCGGGTTCGGGGCCGTCGCAGAGCACGGCGCACGAGGTCACGGTCCGCGCCCCGGCCAGTGCCGTCTTCGATCGGACGTCCTTCGAGCTCTTCGGCGTCCCGCCCGGGCGTGAGGACGAGGCGCTGGCCCTGATCGAGCGCCAGCTCCAGCAGTTCGCGGTCGGGCCGGACGAGTACGAGTACCCGCTCGCCTTCCGGGTCTTCCGGGCCGTCAACCCCTGAGGCCAGTGGCCGGGTACAGCGGGACGCCGTTACCGAAGAAGCTCGGGATCACCGAGGGCTCGACGCTCGCGCTCGTGGGGGCGCCCGCCGGCGTCATCGACGACCTGCCGCCGGGCGTCACGGTGAAGCGCCAGGCGCGGGGCCCGGCCGACGTCGTCGTGGCCTTCTTCACCCAGCGGCGGGAGTTCGAGCGCCGGATCGACGCGCTGGGCCGGATGATCTTCCCGTCGGGTGGCCTGTGGATCGCCTGGCCCAAGCGGTCATCGGGCGTCGAGACCACCATGGGCGAGGACGTCGTGCGCGAGGTGGTGCTCCCCTTGGGGCTGGTCGACAACAAGGTGTGCGCCATCGACGAGACGTGGTCGGGGTTGCGCGTCGTGTGGCGGCGTGAGCGCCGCTCCTGACGGCGCTCCTCAGAAGAAGTTGAGGCGGGCGAGCGGCCAGATCCGCACGTCGACCTTGCCGACGATCGTCGACTCGTTGAGCGGTCCCCAGTAGCGGCTGTCGCACGAGAAGGTCCGGTTGTCCCCCATGACGTAGACGTCCCCCGTGGGTATCAGCGTAGGGGTGGTGCAATGAGTACGGCTGCACCGACGGGCCCGGCTGCGTCTGGGTGCGGATCGGCCGGCGGCAGCCACGGCTCGGGCAGGACGTGTCCGTCGATGTAGACGCGGCCCGCCGCCAAGGAGATGGTCTGGCCCGGCAGGCCGATGACGCGCTTGACGAGGTCGGCCACCGGGGGACCGGCGCAGTTCTCGTTGCGGTGGCGTCGAGAACACGACGATGTCGCCCGTGCCGACGCCGTGCAGGTGGTAACTCAGCTTGTCCACCACGATCCGGTCGCCGATCTGGAGGGTCGGCTCCATGGAGCCCGACGGGATGGAGTACGTGGCCACCACGAAGGTGCGGAGGAGGACAGCGATGACGACCGCGAGGACGACGACCGTGACCAGCTCGACGATCCAGCGCGTGGACGGCCGAGTCTCGGCGGCGTGCCGGCCGTCGGCCCGTCGCTGCGTCCTGATCGTCGCCGGGTTGGTCGTCGGCGGGCGGGTCGTCGGCGGGCGGGTCGTCGGCGTCCATTGGGCCAGAAGTATTACCCGCTGCGCTGGGACCCGCCGTGGCAGACCTCGGTGGTGTCACCGCCCGGAGGCAGTATGTGCACCGTGCCCAGCGCCGTCATCTTCGACTTCTACGGGACCCTGGCCCGCTGGGCCGACACCCGGGCCGCGAGACTACGCGCGCCGTGTTCGAGGCCCACGGCTACACGGTCGAGACCGCCGTCCTCGACGGCTACTTCTCTCGCTACGACGGCGTCGACCACGCCGAGCACTCGGTCAGCGAGGAGGCCTACGAGGCCTGGGTCCGGTGGCGCCTCCGTGACCTCGCGACGGCGGCCGGCGTGAGCGACGCCCACGTCGAGGGCGTGGTCGACGGCCTGCGGGCGACCGACCAGGTCCCGCATGGTGGCCTACCCCGAGGCGGCGGCGACGCTGGCGTCCCTGCGGGCGGCCGGCCTCGCCGTCGGTGTCTGCTCCAACTGGGGCTGGGAGCTCGAATGCCTACCTCGACGAGGTCGGGCTGCTCCATCTGGTCGACGCCGCCGTCACCTCGGCCCGGGCCGGTGTCGCGCAAGCCCCACCCGAACATCTACACGAGCTCCGCCCGCTCGCTCGACGTCGACCCGCGCGAGGTCGTCTTCGTCGGCGACTCGTGGGAGCCCGACGTGCGGGGCCCGCGCCGGGTCGGCATGACCGCCGTGCACGTCTGGCGTGAGGAGGACCGCCCCGGGCAGAGCCCGCCGCCGCTCGAGCCGGGCGACCACCGCGTCGAGGAGCTGACGGGCGTCCTCGGGATCCTCGGCCTCTTCGGGCTAGGGGGCACCGACCGGAGGCCGGCCGTTCTCGGCCAGCCCCGCCGCCAGGGCGGCCCGGTCCTCGTCGGTGAGCCGCACGAACCGGATGTCGCTCGTCGCCGAGCGGGCGCCACCACACCGGGTCGTCGCAGGCCCACGCCTCGTCCCGCAGGCCGACCTTGGTCACCTTCCCGGTCGCCGTCTGGGGGAGCGAGGGCGAGACCCGCACGTAGCGGGGCACCCACTTCGGCCCGAGGTCGGCCTGCGCCGCCAGCCACTCGGCGAACACGTCGGGGTCGAACGGGCGGCCCGGGACCGTCTCGAGCGCGACCATCACCTGGTCGCCTGCACCCGACGCCGTGTCGGGCACCGGGTACACCGCCACGACGGACAGGTCCGGGTGGCGTGACAGCACCGACTCGACCGGGCCGGCCGAGAAGTTCTCCGAGTCGACGCGCAGCCAGTCCCCGGTCCGCCCGGCGAAGTAGAAGAACCCCTCCGCGTCGACGTAGCCCAGGTCGCCCGTCCAGTACCAGCCCTGGCGCAACCGCTCGGCCTCGGCGTCCGCACGCTCGTAGTAGCCCTCGAAGCTTGCCCCGCCCGCTGCGGTTGACCATCTCGCCGATGGCCTCGCCCGCGTTGAGCAGCCGGCCCTCGTCGTCGAAGCGCGCCGGCGGGCACTCCTCGCCCGTCTCGGGGCTGATGACCGCCAGGTCGACCGCGTCGACCGGCTTGCCCAGCGCCCCCTTGGGCATGCCGAGCACCGGGTTGATGGACGCGCCGCCCTCGCTCTGGCCGTAGCCCTCGATGAGGTAGCACCCGAAGCGCTTGCGGAAGCGGTCCCGGTCGCGCACCGACGCCTCCGTCCCGAACGCGCTCTTGAGCGTGTTGTCGGCGTCGTCGGGGCGTTCGGGCGTGGCCAGGATGTAGGCGATCGCCTTGCCCACGTAGCTGAACTTGGTGGCGCCGAACGCCCGCACGTCGTCGATGAAGGCCGACGCGCTGAAGCGGGGCCGTGTCGCGATGGCGGCCCCCACCATGACCGCCGGGCCCCACAGCGCCATGAGCGCGTTGCCGTGGAACAGCGGCATGGGGCAGTAGCAGACGTCCTCGGCCGTGTAGCCGTAGCCCGGCGCCGCCACCTCGGCGATGCCGGCCAGCCGGCCCTGGGTGCAGCGGACGGCCTTGGGCACGCCGGTCGTCCCCGAGGTGAAGATGAGGAGGAAGAGCGCCTCCTCGTCGACCTCGTCGGCGTGCTCGACGAGGGCCCCGGCGTCGGCGCTGCCGGCGAACTGCGCCAGCAGCGCGTCGTAGCGCTCGGTCCCGGTGACGAGGATCCGGTCCTCGCCCATGCCGAGGTCGAGCCCCTCGAGCAGCGCGGCCCCCTCGGCGTCGGTGACGATGACGGCGCAGTCCGTGGCGCGGACGTCGGCGGCCAGCGCCTCGCCCCGCCGGGTCGGGTTGATCCCGACGATCGCCGCGCCGGCCAGCGCGGTGCCGTTCAGCCAGAACAGGTACTCGGGACCGTTGGGGAGCAGCACGCCGACGTGGGGCTCGGCCCCGCCGAACAGCGAGCGCGCCAGCGCGCCGCGCGCCGCCCCCTCCTGAACGGCCTGGCGCCACGTCCACGTCCCGGTCGCGTCGAGCACGCCCGTCCGGTCGTCCCCGGCCCGCGCCGCCAGCATCGCCGCCACCGTCGTCATGGCAGCGCCCATCCCGGCGCCCGCCGGACCAGGCTGCGGTCGATGTCCTCGACCGTCGCCGCGCCGCACAGCGCCATGGCCCGGCGCAGTTCCGACTCGTACCAGCGCAGCAGCGCCGCCACGCCGTCCGCCCCGCCCGTCGCCAGCGCCCACAGGGAGGGCCGCCCCACCAGCGCCGCCCGGGCGCCCAGCGCCAGCGCCTTGACCACGTCGGGGGAGCGGCGCACGCCGCCGTCCACGTAGACCTCGGCCCGGCCGGCCACGGCGTCGACGATCTCGCCCAGGATGTCGGCCGTCGCCGGCGCGTCGGCCAGCTGGCGCGCCCCGTGGTTGGAGACGACGACCGCGGCGGCCCCGGCGTCGACGCAGCGCACCGCGTCGTCCGCCCGCTGCACGCCCTTGGCCACGACCGGCAGCGCGCTCAGCCCGGCCAGCCACGCAATGTCGTCGGGGGTGAGCGCGGGCTCGAACTCGTGCGTCACCACCGCCATGAAGCCGCCCTCGCGGGCGCTGTCGGTGCTGTCCCCGGCCAGGTTGGGCAGCGCGAGATCGTCGGGCAGGTGCACGCCCATGCGCCACTCGCGCAGGCGCAGGCCCGACACCGGCGCGTCGACGGTCAGCACCAGCGCACCGTAGCCGTGGGCGGCGGCGCGGCTCACCAGCTCGGCCGTGCGCGCCCGCTCCCGCAATATGTAGACCTGCATCCAGCGCGCCGCGTCGGGTGCGGCGGCGGCCACCTCCTCGAGCGGGCACGTGGCGAGCGACGAGAGGATCAGCAGCGCGCCGACCTCGGCCGCCCCCCGGGCCGTGGCCGCCTCCCCCTCGGGGTGGGCCAGCCCCTGAATGGCCGTCGGCGCCACCGCCACCGGCGAGCTCACCGGCGTCCCGAGCAGGGTCGTCGCCGTCGAGACCTCCGAGATCCCGGCCAGGACCCGCGGGTGGAGCTGCCAGTGGCCCCAGGCGGCCACGTTCCCCTCCAGCAGCCGCTCGTCGTCGGCCCCGCCCGAGTAGTAGGCGTAGGCCATCTCCCCGATGGCGTGGCGGGCCTCCCGCTCGAGGTCGTCCAGGGAGAGGTCCGTGACCAGGGGCCCGGCGGCGCTCAGGGGGACGTCGGCGGGCCCGGGGTTTTTCCCCTGCGTGCTGGTGCTGGCAGGATGAGCGGGCACGGGCCGCATGGTAGGCGGCGCTCGTGGGTCTCGGACAGGGGAGGTGCCGTGCGTTTCTCGTTTGCGGAGTCGATGACGGACCCGTCGTACTACCTCCCGCTGGCGCGGGCGGCCGAGGAGGCTGGATACGACTCCATGGTCGTCCCCGACTCCATCTGCTACCCCGAGGTCTCCGACACCACCTACCCGTTCAACCCCGACGGCACCCGAGAGTTCCTCGAGGACAAGCCCTTCCTCGAGCCGTTCGCGCTCATCCCCGCCATGGGGGCGGTCACCGAGCGGATCCGCTTCGTGACCTTCGTCATCAAGCTCCCGATCCGCCAGCCCGTCCTCATCGCCAAGCAGGTGAGCTCGACGGCGGTCCTGACCGACAACCGCCTGCTGCTCGGCGTGGGCACGAGCCCGTGGCCGGAGGACTACGAGATCTGCGGCGTGCCGTGGGCGAAGCGGGGCACGCGCATGGACGAGGAGATCGCCATCATGCGCGGCCTCATGGCCGGCGGCTTCTTCGAGTTCCACGGCGAGGTGTTCGACATCCCGTCCATAAAGATGTGTCCGACGCCGAGCCGTCCCGTGCCGATCCTGATCGGCGGGCACCACGAGGCCGCCCTCCAGAGGGCCGCCCGCGACGGGGACGGGTGGTTGCATGGCGGCGGCGACCCGGCCGACCTCCCGGGGCTCCTGACCCGCCTGGCCGAGCTGCGCCAGGAGCACGGCACCGACACCAAGCCGTTCGAGACGCACGTCATCTCGCTCGATGCGTACACGCCCGACGGCGTCAAGCGGCTGGAGGAGCTCGGTGTCACCGATGTGATCGTCGGCTTCCGCTGGCCCTACGGGGTGGAGCAGGACACCGAGACGCTGCAGACGAAGGTCGACAACCTGCAGCGGTTCGCCGACGACGTGATCGCGAAGGTCCGCTGAGTCGATGGCCGACGCACCGCTCAACGCCCGCGAGCTGGGCATCCGCTCCCGGGCCGCCGTCACCGCCGGGGACCGGGAGGGCTGGCTGGCCCTCTTCGCCGACGACGCCTTCGTGGCGGACCCGATCGGGCCGTCGGCGTTCGACCCCGAGGGCAAGGGCCACCACGGACGCGAGGCCATCGCCGCCTTCTACGACACCGTCATCGCGTCCAGCGAGGCCATCACGTTCGAGATCACCGAGTCCTACCTGTGCGGCGACGAGGTGGCCGACGTCGGCATCATCCGGACCACGCTCGCCGGTGGCACGCACCAGGCGATCGTCCGTGGCGTCTACACCTACCGCAGCAACGGTGCCGGCAAGCTGGCATCGCTGCGGGCCTTCTGGGAGTTCGACGCGCTCGAGCTGGTCGAGCTGAACGGCTGAGGCAGCACTCATGAGTGGCATGGTCCGCGACGGGCTCTTCCGCGACGGCGACCCACCGGCGCTCCTGGGCAGCCGGTGCGGCGCCTGCGGATCGGTCCACTTCCCCCGGGCCGACGCCTGCACCTACTGCGCCGCGGACGATCCCGCACCCGTCGACCTCTCTCCCTCCGGCACGCTGTGGGCGTGGACGGCGGTCACCGCCCCGCCCCCTGGATACGAGGGCGACGTCCCCTTCGGCATCGGCGTGGTCGAGCTGCCCGAGGGAGTGCGCGTCATCACCCGGCTGACCGAGAGCGACCCGGCGTCGCTCCGGGAGGGCCAGGCGATGGAGCTGCGCGTCGTCCCGCTCCACCCCGACGACGACGGCACACGACGTGGTGACCTACGCCTTCGCCCCTGTTCCCTCACCGGCATCGTCGTCGTGACCGGCGTCGTCGTCACGGGTGTGGGGATGCACCCCTTCGGGCGCTTCGAGGGCGTGTCGACGACCGACATGGGCGTCGTCGCCGTGCGCGCCGCTTTGCGCGAGGCGGGCATCGGCAAGGACGGTTTTCAGGCCGCGTTCTGCGGCACCGCCTACGGCGGCGTGGCCACCGGCCACAAGGTGCTGAGCCGGCTCGGCATGACCGGCATGCCGATCCTCGATGTCGAGGCGGGCTGCGCCAGTGGCGGGGCCGCCTTGATGCTGGCTGCGGCCGCCATCCGTGCCGGCCAGTACGACACCGTCCTCGTCTTCGGGACCGAGAAGATGCCCAAGGGGATCATCCGGTCGTCCTTCTTCGAGCCGTGGCAGGAGGAGGCGGGGCTGGCCGCCACGCCGGCCTTCTTCGGGCTGCGGGCGCAGCGGCTGTGCCTGACGTCCGGGGTGACCAAGGACCACCTGGCCCGGGTCGTCGTGAAGAACCGCCGCCACGGCGTGGCCAACCCCGACGCCATGTACCAGAAGGAGACGACGGTGGAGGACGTGCTCGGCTCGCGTGTCGTCTGCGAGCCGCTCCACCTCTTCATGCTGTGCTCGCCCAACGAGGGCGCCGCCGCGCTGGTGTTGCGCCGGGCCGACCTCCCCGCCATCGCCACCGCGCCGCCGAGGGCGGTCACGCTCGCGGCGGCGGTGCTCCGCTCCCACATCCCCGGCCCGGTGCTCAGCGAATCGACGCCGCTGGCGGGACTGGCGTCGGACGCGGTGCCCGCCCCGTCGACGCTCGCCGCGACCGTGGCCTACGAGGAGGCGGGGCTCGGGCCTTCCGACCTCGACGTCGTCGAGTGCCAGGACACCGACGCGGCGCGGGAGCTCCTCTCCTGCGAGGAGCTCGGCCTCTGCGAGCCGGGCGGCTCGGCGGCGCTGCTCGATTCGGGTGCGACCCATCTGGGCGGCACGCCTCCCGGTGAACCCGAGCGGGGGGCTGCTGTCGAAGGGGGAGCCGCTCGGCGCCTCCGCCCTGGGCCAGGTCGTCGAGCTGGTGCGCCAGCTGCGCGGCGAGTGCGGGCCGCGCCAGGTCGAAGGGGCGCGGGTGGCCCTCTCGCACACGGTCGGCCGCGGCGCCAACGCCGGCGTCGTCATCCTCACCCGGTAGTACGCCCGCCCGACCTCCGACGTCCGACCTCCGACCTCCGACCCCCGTCCTGCCACGTCCCGAAAAATCCGCAACTTCTGGTTGCACTTCTCTCCACGATGTGCAACAATGAGTTGCACGTTACCGAGCCAGGAGGTTGGAGCAATGCCGGACATCAGGAACAGGGTCGGGGTGAACGCCCCCATCGAAGACGTCTACGACGCCATCGCCACCCGGGAGGGTGTGGCGGAGTGGTGGACGACCACCGTGGAGGGCGACGCCCGCATCGGCGGCGAGCTCGCCTTCTTCTTCGGCGGCCCCGACCGCGCCGCCACCATGGAGGTCGTCGAGTCGACCCGGCCGAGCCGGGTGCTGTGGCGCTGCGTGCAGGGTCCCGACGAGTGGGTGGGCACCACGATCTCGTTCGACCTGCGCCAGAACGGCGACGAGACCGTTGTGCTCTTCTCCCATGCCGGGTGGAGCGAGCCGGTCGAATTCATGTACCACTGCAGCACCGCCTGGGCCGCCTACCTTTTGAGCCTCAAGCACGGGCTCGAGGGTGGTACGGCGGCCCCGTTCCCGCACAACGAGTTCGTCAGCAGCTGGGGCTGAACGCCATGGCCGACCTGACTGTCGAACGAGAGATCGTCATCGAGGCGCCGGCGGACGTCGTGTGGCGCACGATCACCGAGCCCGACCAGATCGCCCGGTGGTTCGCCGACGAGGTCGAGCTCGACCTGCGTGACGGCGGCGCCGGCACCCTCGGGTTCGAGGGCAGGATGAGGGCACCGCTGGTGGTGGTCGCGGTCGAGCCGCCCGAGCGGTTCTCGTTCCGCTGGTGCCATCCCGACGGCGACGCCCCCGAACCGGGCAACTCCGTCCTGGTCGAGTTCACCCTCGCCGCGGAGGGCGCCGAGCGGACCCGGCTGCGCGTCACCGAGACCGGTCTCGACGCCCTCGACTGGGCCGACGAGGACAAGGCCCGCTACGCCCAGGAGCACCGGGACGGCTGGGCGGAGTTCTTCGGCCGGCTCGAGGATCTGTTCGCCTCCACGGCGACATGAGCCAGGGCACCGACGACGCGCTGTGGTCGGCCATCGCCGACCCGTCGCGTCGTCGGGTGCTCGACCTGCTGGTCGAGGGCGGAACGACGACGGCGAGCTCTCTGGCCGAGCAGGTGCCGTTCACCCGCCAGGCCGTCATAAAGCACCTGGTGGTGCTGGAGCAGGCGGGTCTCGTCACCCGCCAGAAGGCGGGCCGCGAGGTCCGCTTCCGCGTGGTCCCGGGACGCCTGAACGAGGCGTCGCACGTCATGGCCGACCAGGCCCGTCTGTGGGACCGGCGGCTGCAGTCGATCAAACGTCTCGCCGAGGCCGCCCATGAGGAGGCCACCCGCAGTCGATGACGGCCGGGGTGGGCGCGATCCCCGGTTCCTCCCTCCTACGAGGAACAGCCGTCGCTCGGGGCAGATGGAAACTGCGAGGGCCGAGCTCCCCTCGCCGCCGTTGCGGCGATCGCCAGGGTCGTCGCGTTGAACGGCGCGCTGTAGGACCGCATGGCGGAGCAGCCACCCTGATGGAGACCTCCGATGACCCCGACCACGGTATTGGCGCCTCGGGTGTGCTCCAACCATGGAGCTCCACTGGTGCCGCCGACATACGGACTGCAGGTGAACGCCGGATAGATGCCCTGGTAGCTGACACGGACCGTGCAGGTCACCGGGCGGTCATCGCTTCCGATCGCATAGGCGGGCACGGTCACGGTCGTCCCGTTGGCCGGCGCCGTTGCCAGGCGGTTGGCGCCGACGACGTCTTGCAGGGTCTGCGTCTTCCCCTTGACCACTCGTGGAGCGACCTTCACGATCGCGTAGTCGCGAGAAGCCAGGGTCGAGTGCAGCCACGCGGGGGCACCGTAGAGCCCGACGACATGCCACGAACCATAGGGTTCGACGCCGTTGTCGTAGCCAGGTGCGAACTGCCAGCCGGCGCCTGAACCCGAGAGACAGTGCGCGGCGGTGATAACCAGGTCTCCCGATCGGCTGGCGATGACGCTCGCTGTACAGGTGTGTATGGAGCTGCCAGGGGGGAAGAGTGGACCGACGCTGCGCAGGCCCGAGAACGAATGCGCCTGTGGTGGGGGAACGCTGCCCTCACTCGTCGTCCTCGAACTCCCACAAGCGGCCAGCAGGGGCTCACCGAGCACCACCATCATGGCGACCCACCAGCCCACTCCCCTCCATGTGTGACCAGGCACACCGGGCATCCTGACCGCGACGGAATCGGATTGCCAGGACGAACCTGACCTGCGTGCCTCCGACCCTTCGACAGTGCACCACTACGGCTTCATGAGGAACGGTCGAGCCTGAACTGAGGCAGTTGGAGGCGCGCGGAAGCCGAGACCCCTTCAACGCAAGTCGAGGTGACACCCAAGTCGCCAGGACGCCGAAGATGTACGGTTGCGTGACAGCGTCAGAATCGAGGTTCCCAGGTGCTTGCCTTCACATCGCGGACGAACTCCTCTTCGAAGAACCGGCGCTGGATGCGCGCGCTGGGCGGCGCGGCTGTCGTTTGCCTCGCCACCGCTGCCGGGGCCGCCGCCGCCACGGCCGCCTCCGCCGCACCGCCGTACCAACAAGTTCGGGCCGGCTCGGCCACCTCGACGAACCAGCAGGAGGCGGTGGCGACCTACAACGCGCTGCAACAGAACTTCTACGCCGCCCGCCAGTCCCTCTACCGCGGCAGCCCTTCGAACTCGTGCGGCACCTATTCGTGCTTGTGGCCGTTCACCAACGCGGCCGCCGGGACCGTGTTCCTGTACGGCGCCCCGAACGGTGCCCGCTACTCAACTGACGTCGCGGCCCGCATGACCGGTCTCGGCCACTACGCCGACCCGGCGGAAGTCTCACCCACGGGCGCCGCCCAACCGCCCGCCTACCAGTCCGCGCCGGCGCCCCCGATCGGTCCGGGCGGTGCCACCTACTACGACGACAACGCGTGGACCGGGCTGAACCTGATCCACGCCTACCTCCTCACGTCGAACCACACGTACCTCACCCTGGCCCAGAGCGAGCTCAACTTCATCATCTCGGGGTGGGATACGAACACCACCGACGGGTGCCCTGGAGGCGTCTTGTGGGAGGACGTTGCAGGCAGCCAGCGCAACACCTCCGCGAACGGCGCCGGCGCCGCTCTGGCGCTCGAGCTGAACCGGTTGACCGGGAACACGTCGGACCTGGCCTGGGCGACGAGCATGTACCAATGGGTCGTCACCTGCCTCGGAACGGCGAGTGGCCTGTACAACGACCATGTCAATCCAAACGGGAGTGTCAACACGGCGATCTGGAGCTACAACCAGGGCGTGATGGTGGGAGCGGGCGTCTTGTTGTACCAGCTGACCGGCAACACGACGTACCTGAACCAGGCGCAGCAGACGGCGGCCGCAGCCGTGTCCGACTTCGGCACCGGAACAGCGCTCGTCAACCAGGGGACCGCGTTCAACGCCATCTACTTCCGCAACCTGTTCCTGCTCAATCAGGTTGTGCCAAACGCGGCGTACGCCTCCGAGGCCCAGAGCTTCGCGTCGACCATGTGGGCGCAACGACAAGCCGGTACGGGGCTGATCAACCCGCAGTACGGCGTCAACGGCACCGCTCCCATGGTCGGGATCTACGCACTCCTGGCCGGGAGTTCGCCCACGCCGTAGTGCGCGGCGCAGCCAGTGAACGCTCAGGCGGCGATGAACGTGGTGCCCGGCGGTCGCGCCTTCATCCTTGTTGTCACCGCTTTCGCCAATGACTCGGTGAGCGCCGCGGAGGGAGGTGTAGCCCCCTGGTCGATCAACAGCTCAGCGGTCGACCGGCCCTGGCGGATCACGAGCACATCGAAGAAGTCGTTGGTGCTGCCTTGCCCAGCCGGGAGGTTCACGGGCACTTGGACGTCGACGAACCCCGACTGATCTCCGTACTTCTGCTGATGGGAGACGGAGGCGATCGGCGTTCCAAACGTGGCGCCGGATGGCCAGTAGGACTTTTCCACGTCCGTAATGGATGAACCTTGTACCTGCAGGAAGCAGTTCGCGAGCTTGGGATTGCTCAACGGCGGGAAGTCGCTCTTCGCCTCGTCGGTGCTGGTGTACACGTCCGCGACGTCGATGATGCTGGTGTTCTGGTCCTTGCTGTCGAATTCGGGGCTGGAGGCCTCAGCCGCGACCACACTGAGCGGTGGGGGCTTGCCCAGACACGTCGACAGGTCTGGCAGCTGAGTCATCGTCAGCATGCTCATTGAATTGTTGTCCGCGCTGGTACCGATCGAGACCTTGTCCGTCTTCGTCCAACCGGGCGGCAGGTTCGAGAGTGTCAACAGCTGGGCCTGCGCGTACGGCTTGTTCGACTTGATGGTGCTGGCCGCACCTGCGCGCACAGCAGGGAGGGAGGCGAGCCCGACCACCAGGCCGCCGATCACCAGTCCACATGCCGCCCTCGCGAGATGCTGTCCAAGCTCTCGACGAGCATGGCGCTCCTCTGAAGCCGCATTGGTCTCCGTCATGTCTCGCTACCTCCCTCTGTCCGACCGCATGTCGGGGACGACGGTATGGGAGGGCGGTAAAGGGAGGGTAAGGGCCAGGTGGGATGGGACTCAGCTGCGGCCGAGCACCTGCAGTGCCCCGGGAAGCTCGTCGAGCGAGGTCACGACGGCATCTGGATGCTCCTCGCACCCTTCCTGCGGCACGAACGCACCCCCGCCCTCGCGGTCGATCCACACGGCACGCCATCCGGCGCGCTTGGCCCCCACGACGTCGTTGAGGGGGTGGTCGCCCACCAGCACGCACGCCTCCGGCGCCACGCCCAGTTGGCGCTCCACCACCTCGAAGATTCCCTTGTCCGGCTTGGCCACCCGGTGGTCCTGGGCGAACACCACCGACTCGAAGTACGTCGCCAGCCCGACCTTCTCGGGCAGCCGGCTCCCGTTGGAGAGCAGGCCGAGGCGGTAGTGCGCCTGCAGGGCGTCGAGGCAGGGCAGCGTGTCCGGGAACAGCGCCGGGTCGCGGTCGCGGTGGTGGAAGTAGGAACGGCGCCAGCTCGTCGGCCAGCGCGGCGTCAGCCGCCGCGTCCCCCGGTTCTCCGGATCCGGAGTCTTGGAGGCGCCCGAGCGTGCGGGCGAAGCCGAGCACCCGGAGGCGGGCCAGGTTGTACTCCACCCCGTCCATCTCGGCGCCCACGATCGCCCGGTCGTGCTCGAGGTCCTGCCAACGCAGCGCCGCCGTGAACGGGCCCGGTCGCGCCGCCTGCAGCTCGCCCAACACCGCCGTCAGCGCGTCGCGCATGACGCGCTCGAAGTCCCACAGCGTCTGGTCCCCGTCGAAGAGGACGGCCTCGAATCACCGGCTCAAGTGACCAGCACGACCTTGCCGAGCTTGCCACCCCGGGCGAAGCGCTCGTACGCCGCGTCCGCCTCGGGCAGGGGGAAGGTGTCGGCCACCGGCACCCGGACCCGACCGTCGGCCAGCAGCGGCAGCACGTGCGCCGCCACGGCGGCGGCCACGTCCGCCTTCTCGCGCCGGCTGCGTGCCCGCAGCGTCGACGCCGCCGATGCGGGCACGCGCGCTCATCAGCGAGAACAGGTTGATCTCCATCTGGGCCCCTCCGCCGACCCCGATCACGACGACACGGGCCCCGGTGGCGACGTGGGGCAGCACCGCCGCGCAAGCTCGGCGCACCAACCAGCTCGAGGACGACGTCATAGGGGCCGTGCACGCCCTCGCCCCCCGGCTCGACCACGTGGGAGGCCCCGAGATCCCGCACCGCGTCGTGCAGCGCGGCGTTGCGCACCGACGCCGTCACCACCGCGCCCGCCGCGGCGGCCATCTGCACGCCCGCCGTCCCGACGCCGCCTGCGGCGCCGCTGACGAGCACCCGCTCACCCATCCGGAGCCCGGCCTGGGTGAAGAGCGCGTCGTGGGCGGTCCAGAAGACCTCGGGGAACCCGCCGGCCTCGGGCCAGGGCAGCGCGTCGGGCACGGCCAGCGCATGGGACTCGTCGACGCGGGCCACCGTCGCCTGGGCCCCGCCGCCGACCACGGCCATGACCCGGTCCCCGGGCCCGAACAGCGTCACCTGCCGCCCCACCGCCACGACCTCACCGGCCATCTCCATGCCCGGGATGTCCTGCGGCCACCCCGGCGGCGCTGGATACGCCCCCGCCCGCTGCACCATGGTCCGCCCCGTTGAGGCCCGCCGCCCGCACCGCCACGAGGAGCTCGGTGTCGCCGCAGACCGGGTCGTCCCGCTCCTCCCAGGACAGCCGGCCGTCCCGGATCACCACCGCGTGCACGCCGGCCACCCTACGCGGCCGACCCGCCCTGGGCGCGCCGGCGCCGGGGGCCGGTAGGGTCCGGGACATGGCTCTTTACGACATCCCCATCCACACCCTCCAGGGCGACGACGCCAAGCTCGGCGACTTCGCCGGCAAGACCCTGCTGCTGGTCAACGTGGCCTCCAAGTGCGGCCTCACCCCGCAGTACGAGGGCCTCGAGCGCCTGCAGAAGACGTACGGCGACAAGGGCTTCTCGGTGATCGGCTTCCCGTGCAACCAGTTCATGGGCCAGGAGCCCGGCACCTCCGAGGAGATCGCGTCAGTTCTGCTCGACCACGTACGGCGTCACCTTCCCGCTCATGGAGAAGATCGAGGTGAACGGCGACGACCGCCACCCCATTTACGCCGAGCTGACCGAGAAGGAGGACGCCGAGGGCAAGGCCGGCGACATCACGTGGAACTTCGAGAAGTTCCTCGTCTCGCCCGCCGGCCAGGTCGTGGCGCGCTACCGGCCCCAGGTGGAGCCGGAGGACCCCGCCATCGTGGGTGACATCGAGGCGCAGCTGTCCGCCGCTTGATTCCGCCGCACCCCGTCCCGGCGGGGTTCACCGCGTCCATCTTCGACATGGACGGGCTCCTCATCGACTCGGAGATCCTCTGGCACGAGGCCGAGATCGAGATACTCGGTGGCCTCGGCGTCCCGCTCGCCGTCGAGGGTTGCCGCTCGACCAAGGGCATGTTCGTGCACGAGGTCACCGAGCACTGGTACCGGCTCTACCCGTGGACCGGGGCCTGCCCCCGACGAGGTGGCGGTGACGATCGTCGACCGCGTGATCGAGCTCATCCTGACCAAGGGCGCCCTGAAGCCGGGCGCCGAGCACGCGATCGACCTCTGCGCCGAGCGCGGCCTCGCCCTCGCGGTGGCGTCGTCGTCGCAGTACCGCCTCATCGACGCCGCGCTGGAGCACTTCGACCTGCGGCGCCGGTTCGCGCTGGTGCACTCGGCCGAGGACGAGCCCTACGGCAAGCCGCACCCCGCCGTCTTCTTGACCACGGCCACCGAGCTCGGCGCCGCGCCGCGCCAGTGCCTCGTGTGGGAGGACGCGCCGGCGGGCGTGCTGGCCGCCAAGGCCGCGTCCATGGCGTGCATCGCGGTGCCCGAGCACGGCGAGGGCCACCATCCCGCCTTCGGGCTGGCCGACCTCGTCGTTGACTCGCTGCTCGAGGTGGACGGCGCCGCGCTCGACGAGGTGGCCCGCCGCGAGCCTGCCTGAGTCGAGCCATCTATCCTTCACCAAACAAGGTTTGGAAGTGCATGGAGAATCCTCGATGCCGAATGAGAAATACGCTCTCTACCGGGCCGCCGACCCTTACTTCAATCTCGTCCGAGGGGCGCTGGGCGACCGGGTCGATGGGGAACATTTCTTCGACGTCGTCTATGAGGTCCTCTATGACTTTCCAGGTTGGCCTCGCACCATTGAGGGGCGGACCGACCTGATGGCCCAGTTCAAGGGCTATGGCGACAACATCGAGCTCACATCCGCCGACCGTTTGATTAGCCGCAGGACGGAGGACGGTCGTGTCTTCGTCATCGAATACGAAGTCCACGGGACCATCCTTGCGACAGGCGTGAAGTACGACAATCGATTCTGTTCGATCATCGAGATCGCCGACCGGAAGATCGCGCACTGGAGGGACTACATGGACTCCCTCGCAGCCTGGAACGCATTGACGACCCAGGCTCGATAGCGCAGCACGCAGTCAAAGTGCCGCGCCGGGTCAGCTCATGGGGTGGCGTCGTCGTCCAGGCGTGCTCCGCGATCGACTGGCCAGCATCGCCGCTGTCCATGCAGTAGCGAATACGCCGATCAACGATCCCACCGACCCGGCGTACCCCTCGCCCATCAGTGCCGATGTGTTCCAGCTGCCCGGCTGGTGGGGGCAGTGTCACCACCACCGGTTGCATCATGTCGACCTCTTAGGGGAATTCCGACGTAAACAGGGCTGGATTGGCGTGAAGGCCTCCGTCGCCGCATGGCCAAACGCCGCTATCGAGCGTGCCGAGACGCATCCCACCGTCCCGGCGCACGGAGACACCCCGTCACGCCTGGGAAAGGGTGAACCTCCGCGTAACTTCGGGTCCAGATTGTCGTCATGGGTGAGGAGTGTCGAGATTGGAGGAGCCAATGATCCCGGACGGCAGCCGATTTGCAGGCGTGGAACGTCTCATCGCGACGGCTTCATCGCGGGTTGGCGACCGGACCATGAGGGCGAGACTCATACGATTCGCGGGCGCCCTTTCGATTGCCGTCTCGACGACGACGACCGCCATCACATTGACGACGACAACGATGGCCAACGGAGCGACCCTTGGCACTTCCAATGGGGTGTGTCCGATTATTACTGCGAGCCAGTGGCAACTTCCGTACGCCCCCTATACCAAGGGGACCCAGTACGACGTCCACGTAAAGGGCTACAGCTGCGCCACTGCAGATGGCTACATCAAGAAGCTCGTCACTCACAAGGTGAGCAACGGTTTCCCCACCACCGTGAAGGGTGGACCTTCTGGCTGGCGATGCACGGGGTCGCGAAGCAAGACCGGTCTCGCCTACACAGGGCAGTGTTCAAAGAACGCAAACTCCTTCAACGGACCCTTCTTTTCTTGGACTGTCGGATGAGCACGGGGCAGGTAGCGCGTCGTCGTGACGCTGCCGGATCGGGCCGGAGTACCTCAGCCCGTTCTCTCCCCACCCCATGAGCGCTTCACGAAGCGGATGGCGCACACCTCGATGCCGGTGTCAGCGTCCACCGCGAGACGCTCCCACCCCGTCGCCTCGTAGAGGGCCACCGCCTCGGGCTGGCGGTCACCCGTGGCCAGCTGCAGCGTCGTATGACCCAGGTCGGCGGCGGCCTGCTCCAGCGCGTCCATGAGGGCCCGCCCGACGCCGCACCCGCGCCGGGCGGGGTCCACCCACAGGCGCCGCACCTCGCCGGTTCTCGCGGCCGACGGCGCGCAGGCCGACCCCGCCGACGGGCGGCCCGGCGTCGCCGGGGCGGCGGGCCACCCAGAAGGCCCCGGCCGGCGGGTCGAACATGGCCGCGGTGAGCCCGAGCTCGCTGTCGTCGAGCCACCCGTAGCGCGCCACGAGTTCGGCCTCGGCCCGGGCCACGACAAAGCGAGGGCCGTTGGTGCCGTAGTCCTCCCTCCCGATCGTGACACCCGGCGGGGGAGCGGAGATGGGCCGAGGCATACCCTCTATCCTTTCCTGAACGCAGGGGCGCCTCGTTCCCGGCGCCGATCACCCTGTTCCCGTGTTCACTCCCGTCCCCCCCGACATCGACTTCGTCGCCCTCGAGCAGGCGGAGCTCGCCCGCTGGGCCGCCCACCGGGTGTTCGAGCGGTCGATCGAGCAGCGCAGTGACGCCCCGCCCTGGATCTTCTACGAGGGCCCGCCGACCGCCAACGGGATGCCCGGTCTGCACCACGTCTGGGCCCGGGTCTACAAGGACCTGTTCTGCCGCTTCCGCACCATGGACGGGTCGTACGTGCCCCGCCGGGCCGGGTGGGACACCCACGGGCTGCCGGTCGAGGTCGAGGTCGAGAAGAAGCTCGGGATCACCGGCAAGGACCAGATCGAGCACCAGGTCGGCATCGCGGAGTTCACCCGGCTGTGCCGCGAGTCCGTGTACTCCTACGTCGACGAGTTCGCCCGCCTGACGACGCGCATCGGCTACTGGGTCGACATGGAGGCGGCGTACTGGACGTTGAGCCCGGACTACATCGAGTCGGTCTGGTGGCACCTGCAGCAGCTCTTCGACCAGGGCCTGCTGTACGAGGACCTCAAGGTCGTGCCCTACTGCCCCCGCTGCGGCACGGCGCTGTCGTCGCACGAGCTCGGGCAGCCCGACGTCTACCGGGACGAGGAGGACGAGTCGGCCTACGTGCGGTTGCGGATCGTCGACGACCCCGTGCCTGCCGGGTTGGCCGGCACGGGCGCCGAGTGGCTGGCCGTGTGGACGACCACGCCGTGGACCCTGCTTGTCCAACACCGGCGTGGCGGTCAACCCTGACCTCGTCTACGCGGTCGTGGACGGGACGCTGGTGGCCGACGAGCTGGTGGACGCCGTCTTCGGCGAGGGCGCTGCGGCCCGCGTCACGGCGCGGGTGCCCGGCGCCGCGCTGGTGGGACTGCGCTACGAGCGCCCCTTCGACGACCTTTCACCCCCGCCCGGTGCCGACGGCTGGCGGGTCGTCCCGGCTTCGTACGTGACCACCGAGGAGGGCACCGGCCTCGTCCACCTGGCCCCGGCCTTCGGCGAGGTCGACCGCCAGATCGGCCGCGACAACGGACTGCCGTCGCTGAACCCGGTCGGGCCCGACGGTCACTTCACCGCCGACGTGGCGTGGCTGGCCGGGCGGGACGTGCGTGAGGCGAACCACGACATCAACGACCGGCTCGAGTCCACCGGGCTCCTCATACGACGTTGGCCCTACGTGCACTCGTACCCGCACTGCTGGCGCTGCCGCACGCCGCTCATCTACTGGGGCAAGCCGAGCTGGTACATCGCGACGTCGACCCGCAAGGACGAGCTGCTGGCGGCGAACGAGACGGTGGACTGGCACCCGGCGCACATCAAGGAGGGGCGCTTCGGCGAGTGGCTGGCCAACAACGTCGACTGGGCCCTGTCGCGGGACCGCTACTGGGGCACGCCGCTGCCGATCTGGCGCTGCGGGCGCGGCCACCTGCGCTGTGTGGGCTCCCTGTCCGAGCTGTCCGACCTGTGCGGGCGCGACGTGACGGGGCTCGACCCGCACCGCCCCACCATCGACGAGGTGACGTTCGCCTGCTCGACGTGCGGCGCCGACGTCGACGTGGTCGAGGACGAGCTGTCGGTGTGCCGCCGGGTCGAGCCCGTGATCGACGCCTGGTTCGACTCGGGCTCCATGCCGGCGGCCCAGATCGGCTACCCGCACGTGGCGGGGTCGGCGGAGGCGTTCGCCTTCCCGGCCGACTTCATCTCCGAGGCCATCGACCAGACCAGGGGCTGGTTCTACTCGCTGCTGGCCATCAACACGCTCGTGTTCGGCGAGAGCCCCTACCGCCACGTCGTGTGCCTCGGGCACATCGTCGACGCCGACGGCCGCAAGATGTCCAAGTCACTCGGCAACATCATCGACCCGTGGAAGATCCTCGACACGCGGGGCGCCGACGCCATGCGCTGGTGGATGTTCAGCCAGGGGTCGCCGTGGACGCCGACCCGGGCGACGTTGGGCGCCATCGACACGGCGATGCGGGACATGCTGCTCACGCTGTGGAACACGTTCAGCTTCTTCACGACGTACGCGTCGCTGAACGGGTTCGACCCCTCGGCGGCCGACGTGCCGGCGCCGGGCGACCGCGGCCCGCTCGACCGCTGGATCCTGTCGCGCCTCGCCACCACGACGGCCGCCATGACCGAGGGACTCGGCGGCTACGAGCCCTACGGGGCGGCCATCGCGCTCGGCGACCTCGTCGACGACCTCTCCAACTGGTACGTGCGCCGCAGCCGGCGCCGCTTCTGGCGCACCGACCCCGACGCGCCCCCCGGCGACTCGCTGGCGGCGCAGGCGACGCTGCACACGCTGCTGACGACGCTGGGGCTGCTGCTGGCCCCGTTCTGCCCCTTCGTGGCGGACACCATGTGGCGCCACCTGACCGGCGCCGCCGAGGACGAGTCGGTGCACCTGGCCGACTGGCCGGTCCCCGGCGTCTCGCTCGTCGACACCGAGCTCGAGGCCCAGATGGCGCTCGCCCGGCGGCTGACCTCGCTCGGACGGGCCGCCCGCAGCGAGGCCTCGGTGAAGGTGCGCCAGCCCCTGGCGCGGGCCCTCGTCTTCCTGCCCGCCGACGCACCGGAGATCCTGCGCGACATCGTGGCCGACGAGCTGAACGTCGACGAGATCGACACGGCCGACGAGCTGAGCGAGGTGATCCAGTTCGAGCTGGTGCCGAACTTCCGCACGCTGGGGCCACGGCTGGGGGAGCGGGTCAAGGACCTGAAGGCGGCGCTGGCCGCGCTCGACGGTGCGGCGGCGGCCGAGGCGCTGGAAGAGGGCCGCTCCGTCACGGTGACCCTGGCGGGGGAGCAGGTCGAGTTGTCACCCGACGACGTGCAGCTCAGGGTGCGCGGCCAACAGGGGTTCGCCGTCTCCCGCGAGGGGGGCGAGGTGGTGGCGCTCGACCTCACCCTCGACGAAGCGCTGCGCAAGCGGGGCTTGGCCCGCGAGGTCGTACGACTGGTGCAGGACCTGCGCAAGACCAGCGGGCTCGACGTCTCCGACCGCATCCGCCTGCACGTGGTGGGTCTCGACGCCATCGCCGAGCACTTCGACTTCATCGGCCGCGAGGTGCTGGCGACCGAGATCGTCAGTGGTCCGGGCGAGGGCGGAGGGCGAGGGCACGCTGCTCGAGCTCGAGGACGAGCTGCTGACACAGCCCGTGCGGGTGTGGCTGCAGAAGTCCTGATCTGACCCGATTCAGCAGCCGGCGTCGAGGACTTTGGTCAGCACGACCTCGAGCGCGGCCTGATCACCGGGGTCGAGATGGGCCATCAGATGACGGTCGATGCTCTCCACGTGCTGGGCGATGGCCCGCTCCAGCACGGCGCGCCCTTCGGGCGTGAGCACGACGTGGATGCTGCGGCGGTCGCTCGGGCAGTTCTGCCGCGCCACGAGTCCCGCCTCGGCCATGCGGTCGACCAGGCGGGTGACGCCGCCGGTGGTGAGGGCGACGTTGGAGCTCAGGGTGCTCATGGTCAGGCGGCCCTCGGGGGCGGCGCCCACGTGGATGAGGACGTCGAAGAACACGAGCGGGATCCCGACCGACTGTTCCAATTCGCCGCTCGAGGGCCTCGGTCAGGCGGCGGTGGGTGCGCACGAGCAGGCCCATCAGCTGGATCCGCTCGTCGTCGATCTGGCCGAGGACGCCGCAGGTGCCCTCGGCCTCCACCCCTACCTGTGCCTCTGCCTCGTCGCCCCCCATGGCAATCGTCGTTGTCCCCATGGCCCTCAGTCTCTCCCGAAATGGGTTGCCTTGTCTGATGCTTCTGATTGACAAGTATCTGTATAATCAGATATTATACTGTCAACAGTCATCCAATCAACCAAGGAGACCCTGGAAATGACCACCACCACCAGCATTGCAACCCTGCCCAAGGCCGGCGTCTACACGATCGACCCCGCCCACACCGAGGTCGGGTTCGTCGCCCGCCACCTCATCGGGACCAAGGTCCGGGGGCGCTTCACCGAGGTGTCGGGCACGTTCACCGTGGCCGAGAACCCCGAGGAGTCGAGCGTCGAGGCCACCGTGCAGGCCGCCAGCATCCACACCAACCAGTCCATGCGGGACGACCACCTGCGCACCAACGACTTCCTCGACGTCGCCACCTACCCGACGCTCGAGCTGAAGAGCACGGGCCTGAAGCAGATCCGCGAGAACCAGTGGATCCTGAGCACCGACCTCACCATCCGAGGCGTGACCCGGCCGGTCGACTTCGACCTGGAGTTCCTGGGCGAGGGGGCGTCCATGCAGGAGGGCAAGACGGTCGTGGCCTTCTCCGCCTCGGCGGAGATCGACCGGCGCGACTTCGGCGTCAGCTTCAACCACTCGCTGCTCGACGGCAGCGTCGTGGTGGGCAACAAGGTCGTGATCGAGGTCGAGGTCGAGGCCGGCCTGGCCGACTGACCGTCCAGCAGTTCCAGCAGTCCGGCAGCGCCGGCCCCGATCGGGCCGGCGCTGCTGTGTCTGGATACGCTGCCGCCCATGCCCACCCCCCCGGCCGGTCTGCGCGCAGTGTCGGCCACCGAGATCCGCACCATCGACCCCGCGCCCCCAGAGGACACCTACGTCGTGGCCGTCGACCTCGGGACGGGCGGCCCCAAGGCGGCGGTGATCTCGGCCACCGGACGCATCGCCGCCCACGCCTTCCAGGCGGTCGGCGTCGACCTGTCCCACGACGGCGGCGCCGAGCAGTCGCCCCAGGCCTGGTGGGACGCCATCGTGGCCTCGGCCCGGCGTGCGCTCGCCGACAGCGGCGTGGCGCCCGAGCGCGTCGTCGGCGTCGGATGCACCTCGCAGTGGATCGGGCACCGTGCCGGTCGACGACGGGGGAGACGCCATCGGCCCGGCCATCATCTGGATGGACTCGCGGGGCGCCCGCGCCGTGCGGGAGACGGTGCGTGGCGCGCTCAACGTGCAGGGCTACTCCGCCTCCAAGCTGGCACGCTGGGTGCGGCGCACCGGGGGGATCCCGAGCCTGTCGGGCAAGGACCCCGTGGGCCACATCCACTTCCTGCGCGAGCAGCGTCCCGAGGTCTACGCGGCGGCGGCCCTCTTCCTCGAGCCGGTCGACTACCTGAACCTGCGCCTCACCGGGCTGGCCCGGGCCTCGCACGACTCCATCACCGTGCACTGGGTCACCGACAACCGGGACATCACGCGCCATCGCATATGACGACGCGCTGATAGAGCTGGCCGGCCTGGTGCGCTCGAAGCTGCCCGACCTCGTCCCGACCGGCAGCGTGCTCGGTGGCCTGGCCGCCGCAGCCGCCGCCGAACTCGGCCTGCTGGCCGGCACGCCGGTCGTCACCGGGACGGGCGATCTGCATTCCGCCGCCGTGGGCTCCGGCGCCGTGGCCGACTTCGACGCCCACCTCTACATCGGGACCTCCAGCTGGATCAGCTGCCACGTCTCCTTCAAGAAGACCGACGCACTGACGAACATCGCCTCCATCCCCTCGGGGATCCCGGGCCGCTACCTGCTGGCCGACGAGCACGAGACCGGCGGTGCCTGCCTGACGTGGCTGCGCGACAACCTGCTCTTCCCCGATGACGCGCTGGCCCCGGCCACCGGCGCACCGGCGCACCGGCGGTGGTGCACCCGAGGGATTCTTCGGCACGCTCAACGACATGGCCTCGTCGGTGCCGGCCGGCGTCGCACGGCGTCCTCTTCACCCCGTGGCTGAACGGCGAGCGCTCGCCGGTCGACGACCACACCATCCGGGCGGGCTTCCACAACCTCTCGCTGTCGTCGACCCGCGCCGACATGGTGCGGGCGGTCTTCGACGGGCGTCGCCCTCAACTCGGCCTGGCTGCTCGGCGCCGTCGAGAAGTTCTGCAAGCGCCGGCTCGAGTCGCTGGCCTTCGTCGGCGGCGGCGCCAACTCCGACCTGTGGTCCCAGATCCACGCCGACGCCACCGGACGCACCATCCGCCAGATGGCCGACCCGGTGCTGGCCAACGTGCGCGGCGCCGGGCTGCTGACGCTGCTCGCCCTCGGCCACATCACGGTGGCCGACATCCCCGGCACGGTGCAGGTGAAGGCCACCTACGAGCCGGACCCGGTCGCGGCGGAGGTCTACGCCGGGCTGCTCAAGGAGTTCGTCAACCTCTACGACAAGACGAAGGGCATCCACAAGCGACTGAACGGTCGCCGGCTGCACCAGGTCGCGCCCCCGGCCCCCTGAGGGCCCCGACCTCGACGCTCGGCCCGCTCCCACGGCTATCGAGCGGCCAGGACCTCGTCGGCGAGCACCCTGGCCCGCGAGGCCGCCGCCGCGGCCCCGGGCTCGTCGCCCTCGGCCGCCAGCACCTGGGCGCTCTTCGACCACGCGTAGGTGCTCCGTTCCCTCACGCCGAGGCGCTCGTTCACGAGGGCCCGGGCCACGTCGGACCGTTTCGCCCGGATGGCCGCTTCGAGAAGCGTGCGCTCCACGGCATCTCGTTGCGCGTGGCTCCCCCCGAACTCATGGAGACGGGTCCGGACGGGCCAGAGCTCGTCGATGACCCGTGCGTAGTCGCCGTCCCCGAAGGCGACGAGGCCCCGACAGACGGGGAGCCCGACCGTGCTCGTCATGACCCAGCTCGTCGTCCCACGGTCGCCCCTCTCGACGACGGCTTCGAGGTCCGATGACGAGCGCCGGCCGCGCTCGAGATCCCCGGCACCGATGAACGCCATCGCTGCGTGCACGTCGTTGAACGGGTAGTAGCCCGGCGTCAGCTGGCGGCCCCAGGCATCGGGCCAATGACTGCCAGCGATCGCCGACCGCCTCGCCTTCGAGGTGGAGGCGCCAGAGCAGGGACGACGCGTCGACCAGCTCGAGCGCCACGTCCTCGGAGCCGTCGTGGTGCAGCACGCGGTCGTAGATCTCCAGCGCGCCCGCCACGTCGCCCCCCTGGAGCAGGTAGAGCGCGTAGTGCCACGAGTTGTGGACGCTGAGGAAGTTCCCCGTGGACCAGTCCTCTTGGTGGTCGCGCATGAACGCGACGCCCTGGGCGATGCGACCCTGCATCTCACAGGTGTGGACCATGGCGTGGATGCCCCAGACGTCGTCGGGGTTGGTCGCGACCGGCGCCCTGGGCCACGTCCTCGGACAGCCCGTAGAGGTTGGACTCCTCGAGGCCGAAGGCGTACATGCCCTGGACGAACCCGAAATTCGGGTCGTCCGGAGTCCACGCCCACAGCGCCCGGCCGATCCGGTCACGGAGGCTGACCGCGTCCCCCGTGAAGAAGTCGATCTGGTGGCCGACGAACAGGGCGAGCAGATCGCGAGGCCACCGCAACGAGACGTCCGCCAGGATCGCGCCCGCGCCCGCCATGTCGCCGGCCACCCACTGCCCGGCGGCCGCCAGATGGGCCTGCTCCCGGGGAGTCAAGGTGCCCGGCTCGCCCGCAATGCCCGCCAGCGCGTCGCGGGCGTCGCCGACGCTCGCCGCCTCGGTCGACATGAGCGACAGGTACGCCCCGAAGACACCGGCCATCGCGCACCGGGGGTCGGCGGCGCGGGCCGAGGCCTGTGCCTCGACCACGTCGATCTGGAAGCGAACGAGATGGTGCACCGCCCGGTCGTAGTGGGCCGTCGCCTCCGTCGAACCGGTCAGCGTGAGGCCCTGCGTGTCCGTGTTCCCATCGGCGATCATACCTACGCCTCGGGCCTCGACCGCGACGCGCGCGCACCCGGCCCCGCCTGCTCCGTCCGCGATCCCTTCGTGATCACCAGGGCCAGCGACGTCGTCTCGTAGTCGCCGAGCCGGGTGCGCAGGTGGACGTCGGTGTAGGGCGGCACGTCGACGTGGAGGTCCTCGGGCGTGGACCCCGAGGGAGAAGTCGACGTCGATGGCATGCCCGGCGCGGCGGAGGCGGTCCGCCAGGGCCTCGATGTCACGGCGCCGGTAGAACACGGTCCCGCCCGCCTCGACCGTCGTCGTCGTTGGACGCGACCAGGTACTCGGTCGTGTGGACGCCCACCCCGCCCGGCCGCAGGCACTCCATCGACGCCACGACGAAGTCCGCCCCGGCGTCGAGCGTGCCCAGGTGCTCGAGGGCGCAGGATGACCACGTGAAGTCGAAGCCGCGCAGGTCGGCGGGGATCGAGTTCATGTCGACGGGGCGGAAGCGGACCCGGCGCACGAACACTTCGTCGGGGCACAGCCCGTGCGTGTTCAGGTGCTCGAGCCCGCCGGCCCACTCGACCTCCGAGTCCGTCCAGCCCGAGGCGATCGCGGCGCCGTGCGGCTGGTCGGTGGCGACGAGGTCACAGCCCGCGTCGGCGAAGAGCGCCACCAGCGGCTCCTGGCCGACGCCGAAGCCGAGGCCCGTCCGGCCCGGCGCCAGGAACCCTCGTTCACGCAGGGCCTCGGCGATGAACAGCCACTCCCACATCTTGCGGTGGAGCATGACGTCGCGCCCGTCGTCCCACATGGGGCGCAGCCGGTCCGCCCAGGCCCGCAGCTCCGGCGAGCGCAGCGACTCGGCCGAGCACAGTTGCGAGCGCAGCATGACCGGTCGACCTTACTGGCGGGCGCCGCCTCGGCCCGGACCGGTGGCGCCGGCCGTCCCACGGGGCGTGTAACCCGGGCAGGCGCCACTCGTCTATCCGGGCACCGCACGAAAGGGGCAAACGTGGCTGCAGTGAGTGTCACTCTCGAAGAACTCGACGAACTCGGGCGCAAGCTCGATGCCGCCGACCTGACCGACAAGGAGCGGGAGGTGCTGGCCACGGTCTTCCAGATGGCGGCGGCGGCGCTCGGCGAGGAGGAGGAGGAGGTCTCGGGCTTCAGCTTCGGCTTCGGTGCGCCCAACCCGGGCGGACCGCTGTCGCTCGGTGGCATGTTCCAGAACTCGTACTCGTCGGGGCCCAACAGCGATCCCGACCCTGGGCAGGGTGGCATCCATATCAGCGGGAACTTCGGCGCGTCGTGAGCGTTGCTCCTCGCGGCGTCACGCTGCGAGGGAGGCCACGACCCCTGCCCGGCTACCCGCGCAGACTGGACGAACCCAGCCGCAAGGCCCGGGACGCGTGGCCGGTGGCCCTGGTCTCCATGCCGTTCTACGACCCGCGTTGGCCGGCCATCCAGGTGGGGCTGCTCAAGGCCATCGCCGAGAGCCATGGCTTCCCAGCCGAGACCCTGCACCTGAACCTCGACCTTGCCGCGGCCATGGGTCGGGAGCTCTATCACGAGCTCTCCGAACACGACCGGGGTCGGAGCACCGGCGACTGGCTCTTCTCGCCTGCGGCTTTCGGCGTTTCGGCGCCGCAGGCCGGTGGCGAGTTCCTGCGCGACCTCGGTGATCGGCTCCAGTTCGATGAGACCCGGCGAGAGGAACTCCTGCAATGGCGCGAGCACGGGGTCGACCTGTATCTGGACCGGCTCGTCCGCGAGGTGGCCTGGGAGCGCTACCGGGTCGTCGGATTCACGTCCACCTTCGCGCAAACGGTCCCGTCTCTGGCCATGGCGGCCCGGCTCAAGCGTCGGTGGCCCGAGCTCGTCGTGGTCTTCGGCGGCGCCAACTGCGAGGGCTCGATGGGCGTCGAACTGGCGCGCACGATGGCCTGTGTCGACTACGTCGTCACCGGGGAGGGCGATGTCGTCTTCACCGAGCTCCTGGTCGCGTTGAGCGAGGGGCGCGACGCGGCTCGTTCACCTGGCATCGCTTGCCGTCGCGACGGAGCGGTGGTCGACGGGGGCCCGGCCGATCCGGTGGAAAGCCTCGACGACCTGCCGACGCCCGACTACCGCGAGTACTTCCGGCGCGCCGCCGAGCTCGGCATCGTGCCCGACCATCTCCGGCACCAGACCTGGCTGCCGGCCCAGAGCGCGCGGGGCTGCTGGTGGGGCGAGCGGCGCCACTGCACGTTCTGCGGGCTCAACGGGTCGACGATGGCGTACCGGTCGAAGTCCCCCGACCGGCTTCGCCGAGAGCTCGCCGAGCTGTCGTCCCGCCACGGCACCCTGCGCTTCTACTTCGTCGACAACATCCTCGACCGCCGCTACATCGACGAGTTCCTCCCCGCTCTGCAGCACGACGGCGTCGACTACCGGTTCTTCTACGAGGTGAAGTCCAACCTGACCCGGGCCCAGGTGAAACGGCTGGCCGACAGCGGCGTCATCCGGATACAGCCGGGTATCGAGTCGCTCAGCTCACACGTGCTCGGGCTGATGCGCAAGGGGGTACGAGCGGCGGACAACGTGAACCTCTTGCGCTGGGCTCGCCACTACGGCGTCGACGTCAACTGGAACATCATCTACGGCTTCCCGCACGAGACCCGTGAGGACTACGACGAGCAGGCCGACCTCGTGCCGAACCTGGTCCACCTGCAGCCGCCGCGGGCCTGCGGCCGGATCTGGACGGAGCGCTTCAGCCCGATCTTCATGGACCGGGCGGCCTACCCCGTGCGGTCGTTGGGGCCCGACCGGGCGCTGGCATACATCTATCCGTCCAGTGTCGACCTGAATCAGCTGGCGTACTTCTTCGAGGCGGAGCTCGAGGACACGTTGTCCGACGAGGCGTTCGAGGAGCTGCGCAAGCTGCTGGACCGCTGGCGGGAGGCGCACCAAGGAGGCGCCATGCCGTCGCTGACGGTGTCCCGGGCGGAGGACTTCATACAGGTCGTCGACGCGCGCAGTCCCGAGACCGTGGGGATCCACACCTTTGAAGGGCCACTGGCGTCGCTCTACCTCGGGCTGATGGACAGGCCCCTCACCCCGGGCATGGTGGCCGAGCGCACCGGTGTCGGCCGTCCCCTCGGCGAGGTCACCGGGGCACTCGACGAGTTCGTGGCCCGCGGTCTCATGATGCGCGACCGCAACCTGTTCCTGAGCCTGGCCCTCCCCTCGGGCCGCTAGATCCGCTCGAAGTTCCGGGCCAGCTCCCAGTCCGTCACGTGACGGTTGCAGGCCGCCCACTCCTGCTCGGCCGTGTTCAAGAGGTGATGGTGCACCTCGGGACCGAAGGCCTCGAGCGCGACGGCCGAGTCGCGCAACCCGGCGATCGCCTCCACCAGCGTCGAGGGGATGCGCGGGACGTCGGTCGCCTCGTAGGCGTTGCGCGGGTAGGGGTCGCCGAGCTCGAGCTCGTGGTCGATGCCGTAGAGGCCGGCCGCGATGGCGGCGGCCACGACGAGGTAGGGGTTGACGTCGGCCCCGGGGACCCGGGACTCGACGCGCCGCCCGGCGCCGTGCCCGACGACGCGGAAGCCGCACGTCCGGTTGTCCTCGCCCCACACCACGGCGGTGGGCGCCCAGCTCCCGGGCACGTAGCGCCGGTAGGAATTCACGGTCGGGGCGGCCATCCAGGCCAGCTCGCGTGCCGCGTGCAGCTGCCCGGCCAGGAAGCGGCGCCCGACGGTCGACAGCCCGCTCGCATGCGACGCGTCCGCCATGAGCGCGTCGCCGCTCTCGCTGTCCCACAGGCTGGTGTGCACGTGACACGAGGAGCCCACGTCCTCCATCGTCCACTTGGCCATGAACGTGGCGGCCCGGCCCTCCTGCGCCGCGATCTCCTTGATCCCGTTCTTGAACACCAGGTGGTGGTCGGTCGTCACGAGCGCCTCGTCGTAGGTGACGTTGACCTCGTGCTGCCCCCGCCCCGCCTCGCCCTTGGAGAACTCGACCGGGATGCCCGCCCCGAGCATCTCGTTGCGGATGCGCCGCAGGATGTACTCCTCCCGCGTCGTCTGCAGCAGCTGGTAGTCCTCGATCGTCGAGGTGTGCGGCGTCAACCCCTTCCACCCCTTGGCGTCGGCCTCCTCGTAGGAGTCGCGGAAGAGGAAGAACTCGAGCTCGGTGGCGCTGCAGACCCGCAGGCCGCGCTCGGCGGCGCGCTCGAGCTGGCGGCGCAGGATCTGCCGGGGCGACACCTCCACCGGCGCTCCGGCGTCGTCGGTGAGGTCGCAGATCACGAGGGCCGTCCCCTCCAGCCACGGGATCAGCCGCGCCGTCGAGTAGTCGGGCCGGCACACGACGTCGCCGTAGCCGGTGTCCCAGTTGGTGAAGTGGTAGCCCGGCAGCGGGGTCATGTCGACGTCGACGGCCAGCAGGTAGTCGCAGCACTCGATCCCGTGCTCGGCGACGTGGGAGGTGAAGAAGTCCGCCGTCACCCGCTTCCCGACGGGTCGGCCGTACATGTCGGGAAAGGCGACCACGACGGTGTCGATCGACCCGTCGGCGATACCTGCGTCTATGAGCTCACGACCTGGCATGCGCCATGTCTATCCCACCGCGGGCGAGCGTCCAGCCCGTATGTACGCTGGGACTGGTGCTGCGACGCGCCCGGTCACGATCATGATCCCGCTCATCGGCGTCTCGACCTACGTGGCCGACGCCCGCTGGGGAACCTGGGAGCGCCGGTCCGCCGTCCTGCCCGAGTCCTATTTCGAGCTGGTGGCGGCGGCCGGGGGTCGGCCCCTGCTCCTGCCGCCCCCGAGCACGGCCCCGGGCGGTCCGGGCGCAGGTGCCGACGAGGTCATCGATGTCCTCGACGGCCTCGTCCTCACCGGTGGCGGCGACGTCGACCCGCTGGCCTACGACGAGGAGCCGTCGCCCGAGGTCGGCGGCGTCGACGAGAACCGGGACGCCAGCGAGCGCGCCCTCCTCGCCGCCGCGCTGCGGGCCGACATGCCGGTGCTCGCCATCTGCCGGGGCTGCCAGGTCCTCAACGTGGAGCTGGGGGGCACCCTGCACCAGCACCTGCCCCACGTCGTCGGGCACGAGGCGCACCGCAGCGCCCCGTTCGTCTTCACCGACCTCGACATCGAGACGATGCCGGGGACCATCGCCGCCGGCGTCTTCGGCCAGGCACCGACGGTGCGCTGCTCGCACCATCAGGCCATCCGTGACCTCGGCCGTGGCCTGGTCGCGACGGCGGCCACCACCGACGGGGTCATCGAGGCGGTCGAGCTCCCGGCGGCCCACTTCGTCCTCGGCGTGCAGTGGCACCCCGAGGAGCAGCGCGACCAGCGCCCCTTCGACGCGCTCGTCCAGGCCGCCGCGACGTACCGGCGCGAGCGGTCGGTACGCCAGACCGCCTAGTGCCGCCGCCGCCGGTCAGCGGCCGGGTCGCCGTCGTCACAGGCGCCAGCCGGGGCCTGGGCGCCGGCCTGGCCGTCCACATCGCGGCGTCGGGGATGCACCTGGGCCTGTGCGCCCGCCACCGCCCCGTCCGGCCCCCGGCGCAGGACGGACAGATCGAGCCCGCACAGCCGCCGGTCACCGCCGCTGTCGACGTGACCGACCGCGCCGCCCTGGACGTCTTCGCGGCGGCGGTCGTGGCCCGATTCGGGCGCATCGACCTCTGGGTGAACAACGCCGGCGTGCTCGGGCCCATCGGCCCGCTGATCGAGGCCGACCCCGACCTCATACGAGGGATGGTCGACGTCAACGTCACCGGCGTGCTGAACGGGGCAGCGGTGTTCGCCGCGCACGTGCGCTCCCGCCCCGGCCCCGGCGTCCTGGTCAACATCTCGTCGGGGGCGGCGACGAAGCCATATGAGGGCTGGGCCGCCTACTGCGCGACGAAGGCGGCGGTGGACCAGCTCACCCGGGTGGTGGCGCTCGAGGAGGCGCCCCACGGGCTGGTCGCCTACGCGCTGGCACCGGGCCTGGTGGACACGGACATGCAGGCTGCCGTCCGCGCCAGCGACGAGTCGGACTTCCCCGAGGTGGCCCGGTTCCGCCGAGCCGCCGAAGAGCACCGCTTCAACTCCCCGGCCTGGGTGGCCGAGCACATCCTCGCCCTGGCCTTCGGGCCCGGGCAGTCCGACACGGTCGTCCGCGTCCCCGACGAGGCCGTCCCCGGCCTCGCCGGGTAAGGTTCGCGCCCATGCCCAAGAGCGGTGCCAGAAAGGTCGTCAAGCCGGTGGCTGCCGCCGCCGTGACGGCGGGGACGATCGCCAGCATCTGGTGGTTCGCCCTCAAGCCGCGCCGCCAGGCCAAGAAGGGCGCCATCACCAACGAGAAGAAGTAGGCGCTGCCCCGACCGCCCTACACCGGCGGCAGTCCCTCCACCAACGCCTGCAGGCACTCGCTGATCGACCCGTTCACCACCACGTCGGCCAGCTGGTCCATCTCGGTCGGGTCGCCGTTGACGATGATCACCACGGCGCCGTGGCGCACCGCGACCGGCACGAGCCCGGCGGCGGGGAACACGGCCAGCGTCGAGCCCACCGCCAGGAGCAGGTCGCAGGCGGCCGCCGCCGCCTCGGCCCGGAACAGGTCCTCGGCCACCAGGTTCTGCCCGAAGCTGATGGTCGCCGGCTTCAGGATGCCGCCCGCACGCAGCGACCGTGCAGGCCGGGTCGTCCTCGCCGCGCCCGCACCCGATCGTGCACCGCCTCGGCCGGCTGGCGGTGGCCACAGGAGAGACATACGACCTCGAGGGTCGTGCCGTGGATCTCGATCACCCGCTCGGGGTCGCTGCCCGCCTTCTGGTGCAGCCCGTCGATGTTCTGGGTCACCAGCGTGTGCAGCCGGCCGCTGCGCTCGAGGTCCACCAGGGCGTGGTGCCCGGGGTTGGGCTCCGACGCCGACCACATCGGTGAGGTGATGCGGTTCAGCCACGCCCGCCGGCGCAGCTCGGGGTCCGCCACATAGGCCGCGATGGTGGCGCTCTTCTCCGCCGCGGGGTTCTTGGTCCACAGCCCCTGCGGCCCGCGGAAGTCCGGGATGCCCGAGTCGGTCGAGATGCCCGCCCCCGTCAGCACGACCACGCGCCGGGACCGCTCCAGCAGGGCGCGGGCGTCCTCCATGGCCATGGGGGCCATGGTGGCACGACCTACGCTGCGCCGATGGTGGAGCTGCTCGACGCCGCCGACGCCGAGGACCGCCAGCGCCGGGCCGCCGGGGCGCTGGCCGCCCGGGGCTGTCGGTGGGGCGACCGGGTCGCCTTCGCGCTCGGCTCCTCCGCCGACCTCATATGTGCGGTGCTGGGCGCCGCCCGGACCGGCCTCATCCCGGTCCTCCTCAACGCCACGCTGACCCCGGCCGAGCGCGACCTGCTGGCCGACGACGCCCAGCCCGCCCTGCGCATCTTCGACCCGGCCGGTCTGGCCGAGCTCGTCCGGCGGCCGCACCGGTCGACCTCGCCCCGTACCCGCTCACCCGCCCGATGCACTACACGTCGGGCACGACGGGGCGGCCCAAGGGCGTCACGACGGGCATCTGGGACGAGGCGACCGCACGCCTGGTCTTCGAGGACGAGGCGTCGGTCTGGCACTTCGACCCGGCCGACCTCCACATGGTGTGCTCGCCGATGTACCACACGGTCTCGGTCCGCTTCTCGACGGGCACGCTGCTCTCGGGCGGGTCGCTGGCCATCCTGAACCGCTTCGACGCCGCCACCGCCCTCGACGTCCTACGACGGCACCGCCCCACGACGGCGTTCCTCGTGCCGACCCACCTCCAGCGCATCCTCCAGTCACCCGAGCTCGGCCCCGGCGAGACGTTCGACTCGCTGCGCCTCCTCGCCCACGCCGGCGCACCGTGCCCCGAGTCGGTCAAGCGGGCGACGATGGACCGGGTCCGCGCGGGGGTCGTCTGGGAGTTCTACGGCTCGACCGAGGGGCAGTTCACGGTGTGCCCGCCGGCGGACTGGCTCGAGCGGCCCGGCACCGTCGGCCGCGCCCGCCCCGGCCGCCGCCTCTTCGTCGACGACGGAGACGACCTGTCCGGCAACGGGGTCATATGGTGCGACATGCCGGACTTCGCCCGCTTCAGCTACTGGGGCGACGACGAGGCCACGCGCCAGGCCTGGCGCGGCCCCGCCTGCTCCATCGGCGACCTCGGCCGCCTCGATCCGGACGGCTTCCTCTACCTGACCGGCCGACGCCACGACCTCATCATCAGCGGCGGCGTGAACGTCTACCCGGCGGAGATCGAGAACGTCCTGGCCGCCGTCGAGGGCGTCGCCGAGGTGGCCGTCTTCGGACTGCCCGACGACCAATGGGGACAGCGGGTGTGCGTCGCCTACGTGACCGAGGCCGGCTCCCCGAAGGCCGCCGAGGAGGCCCTGCGGGCCGCCGCGTCGGACCGCCTCGCCCCGTACAAGCGGCCCAAGACCTACATCGAGGCCAAGGACCTGCCCCACACCGCCACCGGGAAGCTCATCCGCCGCTCCGTGCCCGAGCACCTCGGCCTGCCGGAGGCCGGCGCCGGGTAAGACTGGGCCCATGCCCTTCGCCACGACCAACCCCGCGACCGGAAAGACGGAGAAGGAGTTCCCCGCCCTCACCCCCGACGAGCTGGAGCAGCTCCTCCGGCGTGCCAGCGCCGCCTTCGCCGAGTACCGGACCACCACGTTCGCAGAACGGTCGCGCCACCTGATCACCGCGGCCGAACTTCTCGAGGGCGAGGTCCCGGACGTGGCGCGCATCCTCACCACCGAGATGGGCAAGACCTTCGCCGCGGCCAAGGCCGAGGTCTCCAAGTGCGCCGTCGGCCTGCGCTGGTTCGCCGACAACGCCGAGGCGCTGCTGGCCGACGAGAGCATCACGTCGGCGGCGACGAAGTCCTACGTGCACTACCAGCCGCTCGGGATCGTGCTGGCCGTCATGCCGTGGAACTTCCCCATGTGGCAGGTCGTCCGCTTCGCCGCGCCCGCGTTGATGCTCGGCAACGTCGGCCTGCTCAAGCACGCGTCCAACGTGCCCGCAGACGGCGCTGGCGATCGAGGACCTGTTCCGCCGGGCCGGCCTGCCCGAGGGCGTCTTCACCAACCTCTTCGTGGAGTCCAAGGACATCGCGGACCTCATTCAGGACCCGCGCATCGCCGCCGTCACGCTGACGGGCAGCGAGTACGCCGGCATGTCGGTGGCGTCGGCCGCCGGGCGCGCGCTGAAGAAGACCGTGCTCGAGCTCGGCGGCTCGGACCCCTTCGTCGTCACCGCCACCGCCGACCTCGATGCCGCCGTGCGCACCGCCGTGACGGCCCGCGTCCAGAACAACGGGCAGTCGTGCATCGCGGCCAAGCGGTTCATCGTGGTCGAAGAGGTTGCCGAGGAGTTCCTGCAGCGCTTCACCGACGCCATGGCACGCGCTCGTCGTGGGCGACCCCTTCGACCAGGCCACCGACGTCGGGCCGATCGTCAGCCAGGCGCAGCGCGACGAGCTCGTGGGGCAGGTGGAGGGGGCGCGCCTCCAGGGTGCCACGGTCCATGCGGGGGCGAAGATCCCGGACGGCGACGGCTGGTGGTTGGCCCCGACCGTGCTCTCGGAGGTCACCACCGACATGCCCGTGGCGCGGGAGGAGATCTTCGGTCCCGTGGCCATGGTGATCCGCGTGCCCGACGTCGCGGCGGCGATCGAGGCCGCCAACGCGACGCCCTTCGGCCTGGGCTCGAGCGTGTGGAGCCGCGACGAGGACGAGATCGCGCGCTGCGTCGAGGGCATCGAGGCGGGTGCCGTGTTCGTCAACGCGATGGTGGCCTCCGCTCCCGAGCTGCCCTTCGGCGGGATCAAGCGCTCGGGCTACGGCCGCGAGCTGTCCGAGGTCGGCCTCAAGGAGTTCGCCAACGCCAAGACCGTCTACATCGCCTAGGCGCCGATGATCACCTATCTCGACCACGCGGCCACGACCCCGCTGCGGGCCGAGGTGCGCGCTGCCATGGCGGAGGTCCACGCCGCCCCGCTCGGGAACCCCACGGGCAGCCATCCCCCCGCCCAGCGGGCCCGGCGGCTCCTGGAGGACGCGCGGGAGGAGGTGGCCGCGTTCCTCGGGCGCGACGCCGGGGAGATCGTCTTCACCTCGGGCGGCACCGAGTCGGACAACCTCGCCGTCCTCGGCGTGGTCGAGGCGGCGCTGCGGGACCGCGGCGAGGCGGAGGTGCTGTGCTCGGCCGTCGAGCACCCGGCCGTGCGCGAGTCGGCCCGGGCCGCGGCGGCGCTCGGGGCGGAGGTGCGCGAGCTGCCGGTCGACGCGCACGGCGTCGTGGACCTGCATGCGCTGGCGCGCACGCTGTCCGCCCGCACGACCGTGGTGGCGGTGATGGCGGCCAACAACGAGACCGGCGTCGTCCAGCCGGTACCGGCGGTCGTCGACGCGGTGCGACGGCGGGCCCCGCAGGCCCACGTCCTCACCGACGCCGTCCAGGCCGCACCCTTCCTCGACCTGGCCGAGGTCACCGCCGGCGCGGACCTGGTGGCCCTCAGCGCGCACAAGGTCGGGGGGCCGGTCGGGGCCGGGGCGCTCGCCGTCAGCCCGCGGGTGGCGCTCCTGGCGCGCCAGTACGGCGGGGGGCAGGAGCGGGAGCGGCGCAGCGGGACCCAGGACGTGGCGGGCGCGGTGGGGCTGGCCAGCCGCGCTGCGCCAGGCCGGGGTCGGAGCGGCCGGTGGCGGCGCCGAGGGTGGCGGCCCTGCGCGATCGGCTCTGCGGAGGGCTGCTGGCGGCGCTGGACGGGGCGCACCGCACGGTGCCCGCCGGGGTGGCCGTCCTGCCGGGGCACCTGCACCTGTGCCTGCGGGGGGTGGAGCGCGAGGAGCTGCTGGTGGCGCTCGGCGCCGAGGGGGTGTGCGCCTCGGGCGGCTCGTCGTGCGCCAGCGGCGCCCTCGAGCCCAGCCACGTGCTCGCCGCCATGGGCGTCGACCGGGGGCTGGCCGCAGGTGCGGTCCGCTTCACCCTGGGGTATTCAACGAGCGATGCCGACGTGGACCGTGCGCTCAGTGTCGTGCCGGCGGTGGTGGCCGCGCTGCGCCGTCGGGCCTGAGCGCCGGTGGCACACTGGTCCCATGCGGGTGCTCGTGGCCATGTCGGGAGGCGTCGACTCGTCCGTCGCGGCCGCCCTGCTCGTGGAGCAGGGCCACGACGTGGTCGGCGCCACGCTCAAGCTGTGGGGCGGTGACTCGGACTCGGGCTGCTGCTCGGTGGCGGACGTCGAGGACGCCCGCCGGGTGGCCCAGCAGCTCGGCATCGACCACCACGTGTTCAACCTGACCGAGGAATTCGACCACCACGTCGTGGCGCCGTACGTCGCCGAGCACGCCCGGGGGCGGACACCCAATCCGTGCATCGAGTGCAACCGCTCCCTGAAGTTCGACCGGCTGCTCGGGCGGGCCGAGCGTCTCGGCTTCGACCGCCTGGCGACGGGGCACCACGCCCGGGTGGCCGGATGCAGCGGCGAGCATCCTGCAGCTGCGGCGCGGCGCGGACCCGCTGAAGGACCAGTCCTACGTCCTGTCCATGCTGGGGCAGGAGGCACTGGCCCGTGTGCTCTTCCCGGTCGGCGACATGACCAAGGCGGAGGTGCGCGGCGCAGGCGCACCGTCTCGGCCTGCGCACCGCCGCCAAGCCCGACAGCCAGGACGTGTGCTTCATCGGGAGCGCCGAGGGCCGCGAGGGCTTCCTCACCGGCCGGATGGAGCTGCACCGCGCCGACGTCGTCGACACCGAGGGCCGCCCGGCCGGGTCGGTCGACGCCGTCGAGCTCGTCACCGTCGGGCAGCGGCGCGGCATGGGGCACGGCAGCGACGGGCGCCGCCGCTACGTGACCCACGTCGACGTGGCGTCGCGCCGCGTCACCGTGGGCCCCGCAGAGGACGTCGCGCGCTCCTCGGTCGTCCTGGCCGGGCACTCGCTCACGTGGGTCGACCGCCCCCTGGTCCCCGGCGCACGCGCCGTGGCGCAGGTGAGCGCCCACGGCCGCCCGGTGCCCTGCACCGTTGACACAGCCGGGGAGGACACTGACCTGGTGGTGCGCTTCGACGACCCGCAGCGGCCGGTGGCTCCCGGACAGACGGTGGCCCTCTACGACGCGCTCGACCCCGACGCCGTGGTCGGCGCGGGCATCGCCGCCTGACGATGCCCAAGAAGGACGTCGCGGCGCGGGTCGAGGAGCTGCGCGCGCTCATCAGGCACCACAACGAGCTGTACCACACGCTCGACTCGCCCGAGATCCCCGACTCCGAGTACGACCTGCTCGTCCGCGAGCTGCGCCAGCTCGAGGAGGAGCACCCCGAGCTCGCCTCGGCCGACTCGCCGACCAACGCAGTGGGGGCTGCGCCCTCGGGCCTCTTCCAAGAGGTCCGTCACCGGGTGCCCATGATGAGCCTCGACAACGCGTTCGACGAGACCGAGCTGCGCGCCTGGGCCGAGCGGCTGCGGCGACAGGACCCCTCCCTCGACCTCGACGCGTTGACCTTCTCCTGCGAGCCCAAGGTCGACGGCGTCGCCATGTCGCTGACCTACGAGAAGGGCCGGTTCGTGCAGGCGGCGACGCGGGGCGACGGCGTGACGGGCGAGGACGTCACCGCCAACGTGGCGACGATTCAGCAGGTGCCCAAGGAGCTGGCCAAGGCAGGCGGGCCGTATCCAGCCCTCCTCGAGGTGCGCGGCGAGATCTACATGCCCGTCGCCGAGTTCGAGGCCATGAACAAGCGCCAGGCCGACGCGGGGGAGCGCCTGTTCGTGAACCCGCGCAACTCCGCCGCCGGCGCGCTGCGTCAGAAGGACCCGAGGATCACCGCGACGAGGCCGCTGCGCTTCTGGGCCTACCAGGTGGGCGTCGTCGAGGGGCCGCAGGATCGTGGCCGGCGGCCACCCAGTCCGACACCCTGGCCCAACTCGCCCGGGCCGGCCTGCCGGTCAGCCCGGAGGCCCGGCAGGTCAAGGGCATCCCCGAGGTCGTCGTCCGGTGCCGGGAGCTCGAGGAGGAGCGCCACGCGCTGCCCTACGAGATCGACGGCGTGGTCACCAAGGTCGACGACCTGTCCCTGCACGCGGTCCTGGGCGCGACGTCGAGGGCGCCGCGGTGGGCCATCGCGTTCAAGTTCCCGCCCGAGGAGCGCACGACCCGGCTCGTCGCGATCCACGTCTCCATCGGGCGCACCGGCCGGGCCACGCCCTTCGCCCAGCTCGAGCCCGTCTTCGTGGGCGGCTCGACCGTCGGCGTGGCGACGCTGCACAACGAGGACCAGGTGGCGGCGAAGGACGTGCGTCCCGGGGACCTCGTCATCGTGCGGAAGGCGGGGGACGTCATCCCCGAGGTCGTGGGCCCGGTGAAGGAGGGCCCGGGCGTGCCCAAGCGGCGCAAGCCGAAGTGGAAGTTCCCGGCGTCGTGCCCGTCCTGTGGCGAGCCCCTGACGCGGCTGCCGGGCGAGAGCGACACGTTCTGCACCAACATCGACTGCCCCCAGCAGCGCGTGCAGCGCATCGCGCACTACGCGTCGCGGGGGGCGATGGACATCGAGGGGCTGGGCGAGGAGCGCGTGATCCAGCTCGTGGCGGCGGGTCTGGTCAACGACCCGGCCGACCTGTACCGGCTCACGACCGAGCAGCTGGTGGCGCTCGAGCGCTTCGCGGAGCATCTCGGCGAACAACCTCGTGGCGGGGATCTCCGAAGTCGAGGGAACAACCGCTCAGTCGGTTGCTGGTGGCGCTCGGGATCCGTCACCTCGGGCCGACCGGCGCCCGGGCCGATCGCGCGCGCCTTCGGCTCGCTCGATGCCATCCTCGCCGCGTCGACCGAGGAGCTGGCGGCGGTGGACGGGGTGGGCGGCGTGATCGCCGCCAGCGTGGCCGAGTTCCTGGGCCAGTCGACCAACGAGGGGGTCATCGGCCGGCTGAAAGCCGCCGGGGTCAGCATGGAGGAGCCGGGTGCCGCCGGGACGGCGGGCGGCGGGGGAGGGGCGGCGGCCTCGGCCGAACAGACGCTGGCCGGCAAGGCCGTGGTGGTGACCGGAGCGGTGCCGGGCTACACGCGGGAGGGGGCCGAGGAGGCGATCATGGCGCGGGGCGGGACGTCGCCCGGGAGCGTGTCGAAGAAGACCTTCGTGCTGGTCGTGGGTGAGGCGCCGGGCGCCAGCAAGCTCAAGAAGGCCGAGGAGCTCGGAATCCCCGATCGTCGACGCGGCGTCCTTCGAGTCGCTGCTCGAGACGGGGGAACACGCGGGGTGAGAGGTGTCCACCGGACGTGTGCCTGGGATCAGTAGCCTGAGTACGCCCCGATGCCCCTGATTTCTGATTCCATCGGCCGGGTCCTTGGGAAGCGGTACCGGCTGCTCTCCGCTCTGGGCACCGGCGCTTCCGCCCACGTCTTCCTGGCCGAGGACGTGTCCCTGCAGCGCCATGTCGCGGTCAAGGTCCTCCAGCCCGGGCTGGCCACCGACGAGGCGTTCCTGAAGCGCTTCCGTGCCGAGGCCCGGTCCGTCGCCTCCCTGAACCACCCCCACGTGCTGCGGGTCTTCGACTGGGGCGAGGACACGGACGGGCCGTATCTGGTGCTGGAGTATCTCGGCGGGGGCTCGTTGCGCGACCTGCTCGACCGTGGGTCCTTGCTCTCGCACTCCCAGGCGGCCCAGCTGGGGACCGAGGTGGCGCAGGGCCTGGCCTATGCGCATGTCCGCGGGCTGGTGCACCGTGATATCAAGCCCGCGAACCTGCTTGTTCGACGAGGAGGGCCGGGTGCGGGTGGCCGACTTCGGCGTGGCCCGTGCCCTGGCCGAGGCGGCGTGGACCGAGCCGGCGGGGGCGATGGTGGGGACGGCGCGGTACATCTCCCCCGAGGCGGCCGAGGGGAAGCACGTCGACGGCCGGGCCGACGTGTACTCGTTGGCGCTGGTCCTGTACGAGGCCGTCACGGGGACGGTGCCCTTCGTGACCGACACCACGATGGGGACGTTGGCGGCCCGGATCGGCCAGCCGCTGCCGCACGACCCCGCGCTGGGCCCGCTCGATGACGTCCTGGCCCGTGCGGCGGCGCCCGACGTGGCGGCCCGGCTGGACGCGGCGGGGCTGGCGGCCCGCTTGGGCGCGTTGGCGGCCGCCCTGCCGAGCCCGGCGCCGCTGCCGCTGGTGATCCCGCATCTCGAGGCGACGTCCCCGATCAGCGGGTTCCGGGCCCCCGGCGTGTCGGAGCTGACCGAGACCGGGGTGGCGGCGGTGGCGACGGCGACGTCGACCTCGACCTCGACATCGTCGACCGCGATCGGCGCGCCGCTGGTGGCGGGTGCGCCGGTGGGGACGAAGGCGGGGCCGGGGGAGATCTTCGATGCCGAGCCGTATCCCGGTGGTCGCGGGTCGCGGACGTGGCTGGCGGAGCTGGCGGCACCGGCGGCCGGCCGCCCGGACGGGCCACCGGCGGCGCACATGGTGGATCGTCGGGGCGATCGCCGTCGGCGGTCATCGTGGTCGGCGGGCTCGTGGCGGCGTTCGAGGCCAAGGTGTTCACGCCCTCGCACCCGACGCCCGCCCTGATCAACCTGCCCCTGGCCCAGGCCCGGGCCGATGTCGCCAAGGTCCATATGACCTTGGCGCTGGGGGCGCCGGTGAAGTCGATCACGGTCGGCGCCGGCGACGTCGTGTCGCAGAGCCCGAAGCCGGGGACGAGCCTCAAGGAGGGCTCGACCGTGAATGTCGTGCTCTCGGGCGGCAAGCCCAACGTCAGCGTCCCCTCCCTGGCCAATATGACCTGTGCGCAGGCTGCGGCCGCGCTGCAGGCGGCGCACTTCCAGTCGGTGTGCGCGCCCGGGGCCTACAACGACACCATCCCGGCCGGCGTGCTCGACCTGTGGTCCATCGGTTCGACGCCGAACCCCTCGAAGGCGCCCTACGGCAGCACCATCACGCTCGTGCCCTCACTGGGTCACTCGCCGGCGACGGTGCCGAACATCCCGCAGAACTACACGTTCGACCAGGCGCAGGCCGCACTCCAGGCCGTGGGGCTGACGGCGACGCAGAACCCGATGTCGAGTGCGACGGTGCCGTCGGGCGATGTGATCTCGACGACCCCGGCCAGCGGCGCCCAGGCGCCCTACGGATCGGCGGTGGCGGTGAACGTGTCGACCGGCCCGCCGACGACGACCGTACCGAACGTGATCCAGGACACGGTGACGCAGGCCACCGACGCGTTGCAGGAGGCCGGCCTGAGTGTCTCGGGCGTGTCGGGCAGCCCCAGCAACAAGGTCATCGGCACCCAGCCCTCCAGTCGGCTCGACCGTCCCGACCGGCTCGTCCGTCCAGCTGTTCACCCACTGAGGGGCCCCGCCCGTGGCGCTCCCGTTCGACCCGGCCTGTGACCTCTGCGAGGCGGCGCGCCTCTCGGAGTGGCACCACGAGGACGACGTGTGCTGGGTGGCCGACTGCGAGGTGTGCGGGGTGCCCATGGTCGTGTGGAAGAGCCACGGCCCCACCCCTCCCGAGGGCGACGTCGAGCACATGATGCTGCAGCTGACCCGGGTCGCCGACGCCCGCTTCGGCGCCGGCGAGTGGTCGGTCGACCGTGTGATGCGGCAGATCCCCAACCACTTCCACGCGCACGGGCGGGATCCGAACTGGTGGTTCCGCCGCTTCCGGTAGCGCCGGAGGCCAGGTTCGGGAAAATTCGCCAACGGTAGGGTGTCCCGGGTGGAATCGCCCCGGGACGAGCACTCCGACCTGCTGCTCGACCCCCATTACGACCCCGGTGGCGGGGCGATGGGGACCCTGGGCGCGGACGGCTCCGTCGAGACGAACTGGTTCACCCTCCTGCACCGCCGCGTGTCGGCGCGGGCGGTGCGCAGCCCTCGCTACCAGTGGTGGGCGCTCGTCGCGCTGCTGGCGGGGCTGCTGTCGCTCAACATCACCTTCACCGTCTTCGTCGTCGCCCTGCCGACCGTCAAGGAGGACTTCCACACCAACTTCTCCGTGCTGGCCTGGGCCTCGACGGGACCGCTCCTGGCCTTCGGCGTCGCCGCCCCGTTCTTCGGCAAGGCCGGGGACCTCTTCGGTCATCGGAGGCTGTACCAGTTCGGGCTGATCGGGGCGATGGTCAGCGCGATCCTCACGGCGACCGCTCCCAACGTGGGCATGCTCCTGTTCGCCCGCGCCCTCGACGGCGTGCAGGGCGCGGCCACCGGCACGGCGTCCATGGCGATCATCCTCGAGCTCTTCTCGCGTGAGGACCGGGTCAAGGCGCTCGGATGGTGGTCGCTGGTCGGCGCCGGCGGGCCGGTGCTCGGTGTCACGCTGGGATCGCCGGTGATCCAGTACTTCGGGTGGCGCACGCTGTTCTGGGGCCAGCTGGTGCTCCTGGTCATCGCCTCGGTGGTGGTCGCGCTCCTGCTCCCCTCGGACCGGCGTGCCCGGAAGAAGTCCGGAGTCGCCCGCGGAGCGGACGCGACAGCCGGCGAGCAGAAGCGCTCGAGCGTGTGGGAGGGGATGGACTGGGTCGGCAGCTGGAGCCTGGCCGGCGGGGTCACCGCCGCCATGCTCGTGCTGAGCATCGGGCCGATCGTCGGCTGGACGTCACCCGCGGTGATCGTCTCGGGAGTTGCGGCGCTCGTCCTCGGCGGGGTGTTCATCTGGCGGGAGTCCACCTTCGCCACCCCGCTGGTCCCGACCACGTACTGGCGGCGCCGCAACTTCATGTTCCCGATGGGCACCAAGAGCTTCTCGAGCTTCGCCTACTTCGGCGGCTTCTTCCTCTTCCCCCTGCTCATGGAGCAGGTCTACGGGTACAGCGTCTCGCAGGTGGGGTTCATCTCGGTGGCCCGACCGTTGCTGTTCGCCATCAGTGCGCCGATCGCGGGCTACATGGCGGTGCGGACGGGGGAGCGCACGGCGACGCTGTTCGGCACCGGCTCGCTCTTCCTGTCCATGGTGCTGTTCGCGACGCTGGGCGCGTCGTCCGGACTCCTGGTGGTCTTCGTGGCCCTCGCACTCTCGGGCCTCGGCATGGGAGTCTCGATGCCGGCGACCTCGGCCACCATGTCGAACGAGCTGGCCGAGTCGGAGTACGGCGTCATGAGCGCCGCCCAACTGCTGGCCACCCAGGTCGGGGAAGTGGCGGGGATCCAGGTCGTGCTGACCATTCAGGAGTCGATCGCCCGGCGCTCGGGGCTGGGCAACGTGCACCACAGCACGGCGCTGCTGCACAGCTTCTCGCGTCGCGTTCTGGGTCGGTGCCGTGATGGCGGGGCTGGCGGTGGTGTGCGCCCTCTTCATACGATCCCTGCCGCGGGGCGCCCGCGCCCCGGAGCTGCTCGCCGACGCCGCGTGAGCCGTGGCGGCGGACCTCGCCGCAGGCCCGCCGGCTACTCGGTGATGTCGCGCAACCTCGTGGCGAGCTCGGCCGCGTTGGGGTCGCTCGCGGCGGGTGTGGCCTGCAGTGCCATCAGCTTGGCCATGTCGCCCTCGACTCGCACCTTGCCGGCCATGAACGCCTGCATGCCGGCCTGGGGGTTCCCCTCGACGAGGATCGCCTTGGCCGTGTCGTAGTCGACGGTCACCTTGAGGTCCTGCACCTCGAGGTGGCCGACGTCGAGGACCAGCTCGCCACTCGAGGTGTCCATGTGGGCGTGGATGTCGTCGGAGGTGAAGGGGACGGCCGTCACGACGAGGTTCATTCGTACGACGTGGGGGATGGGGGCCGTCTTGCCCTCGTACTCGGCGCGGATCTTGCGGGCCTCATCGAGCCATTCGTCGCTGAGGAAAGGGTACGACGGCATTGCGGTGCTCCTTCGTCTTCTTCGGTCTCGGTCGTGGTTGGTGCAGGACCTCGTTCGCCCCGCCCCGGAGCCATGTGGCCGCCGGAACCCTACTCGCCTCGCCGGTAGGCTGCCGCAGCGTGACCTCCTCCATCATCCCTGGCGCAGAGCCATATTCCGTCGACGGGCGACACCCGTGGAGCGCTGGTGCTCCACGGGTTCACCGGCAACCCCCAGTCCATGCGCGGCCTGGCGATGGCGCTGGCCGACGCGGGATTCACCGTCGAGATGCCGTTGCTGCCCGGACACGGGACGGACATCTCCGACATGATCCCGACCCGGTGGAAGGACTGGTCGGAGGCGGCCGAGGCGGCCTACGACGAACTGGCGGCGCGCTGCGATGCCGTCGTCGTGGTCGGGCTCTCCATGGGCGGCATGCTGAGCGTGTGGCTGGCCGAGCGCCACCCCGAGATCGCGGCCATCGCCGTCGTGAACCCACTGATCGTGCCCCCGGACGCCGACACCCTGGCTTTCGTGCAGTCGATGGTCGACGGCGGCGAAGAGGTCGCACCCGGCATCGGGTCCGACATCGCCATGGAAGGCGCAGTGGAGTCCGCCTACCCCGGGCTGCCGTTGCAGGCCGTGCTCTCGTTGTTTGCGGCGGCCTCCGAGGTCGAGGCCGGCCTGGAGTCGGTGACCTGTCCCGTGCTCGTCTTCACGAGCGTGCAGGACCACGTGGTCGACCCGGCGTCGAGCGACGTCCTTGCCGCCCGTGTCAAAGGTCCCGTCGAGCGGGTGACGCTCGAGCGCAGCTACCACGTGGCCACACTGGACTACGACAAGGACGAAATCGAGTCGCGCACGGTCGAGTTCGTGACCAACGTCCTCTCGTCGTGAGCGGTCCGGCCGATGCAGTACCGGGCCACGTGACCCTCAGTCGTGACGATGTGATCCATGTGGCGCGGTTGGCGCGGCTGGAGCTGCGCGACGACGAAGTGGAGCTGTTCACCGCGCAGCTGCGCACCGTGCTCGACCATGCTGCCGACGTCGCGGCGTTGGACCTGACCCATCTGGAGCCGTCATCCCACCCCATCGCGCTCGAGAACGTGCTGCGGCCCGACGAGCCGCAGCCCAGCCTCGACCGGGACGAGGTGCTCGCCCAGGCGCCGGCCGTGGAGGACCACCAGTTCCGGGTTCCCCGCATCGGGGGTGAAGCACCGTGACCGGTGCGCTCGCCCTGGCGGCGGAGGTCCGCTCGGGAGCGCGGTCGGCGCGCCAGGTGGTGGAGGAGGCACTTGCCGCGCGTGGCCGCAGGGCGACGGGGAGCTCAACGCGTTCCTGACCGTCCTCGGCGACGAGGCCATGGCGCAGGCCGACGCGGTCGACGCCGTGGTGGCGGCGGGGCGGGACCCCGGCCCCCTGGCGGGTGTGCCGGTGGCGCTCAAGGACAACCTCTGCACCCGCGGCGCCCCGACGACCTGCGGCTCGAAGATCCTGGAGGGCTGGCGTCCCCCGTATGACGCAACCGTGGTGCAGTCGCTGCGGGCCGCCGGGGCCGTCGCGCTCGGCAAGACCAACATGGACGAGTTCGCAATGGGGAGCTCGACGGAGAACTCGGCCTTCGGCCCGACCCGCAACCCGCGCGACACGGGCAAGGTGCCCGGAGGCAGCAGCGGGGGGTCGGCCGCCGCCGTCGCGGCCGGCTTCGCCCCCCTCGGCGCTCGGTTCCGACACCGGTGGATCGATCCGCCAGCCCGCCGCGCTCTGCGGCGTGGTCGGTATGAAGCCCACCTACGGTCGCGTCTCGCGCTACGGGCTGGTCGCGTTCGCCAGCTCCCTGGACCAGATCGGGCCGTTCGCCGCCCGCGTGGAGGATGCGGCCCTGCTCTACGACGTCCTGGCCGGCCACGACCCGCTGGACAGCACCTCGCTGCCTTCGGTGCCCGAGCCGACGGTGGCGTCGCTGCACGACGGGGTCGAGGGGGTCCGGATCGGCTTGTGCCGCGACCTGATCGACGGCTGCGCGCCGGACGTGGCGGCCCGGGTGCACGAAGCGGCGGAGGCGCTGGCCGGCGCCGGGGCCAAGGTGGAGGAGATCTCGGTGCCCGAGTTCGCCTACGGGCTGTCGGCCTACTACCTCATCGCGCCGGCCGAGGCGTCGTCCAACCTCGCCCGTTACGACGGGGTCCGCTACGGACTCCGCGTCGACGGGGACGACGCCGAGGCGATGAACACCGCGACCCGCACAGCGGGCTTCGGTGCCGAGGTCAAGCGCCGGGTGATGCTGGGCACGTACGCGCTGTCGGCCGGCTACTACGACGCCTACTACGCGCAGGCCCAGCGGGTCCGCACGCTCGTGATGCAGGCGTTCGACCGGGCCTACGAGTCCGTCGACGTCCTGCTGGGCGCGACCGCCCCCACGACGGCGTTCGATCTGGGGGCGAAGGTCGACGACCCGATGGCCATGTACATGAACGACGTCTGCACCATCCCCTCGAACCTCTCGGGACACCCCGCCGTCTCCGTCCCCTTCGGCACGGGCAACGACGGACTGCCGGTGGGCGTGCAGGTGCTGGCCCCAGCGCTCGGGGAGGCGATCATGTTCCGGGTGGCCCAGGTGGTCGAGTCCCGGGCGCCGGCCGGGGCGGGGTCGTGAGCACGGACTGGGAGATGGTGATCGGGCTCGAGGTCCACTGCGAGCTGCAGACGGCGACCAAGCTGTTCTGCGGGTGTCGCAACGCGTTCGGCGACGAGCCCAACGTGAACATCTGCCCGGTCTGCCTCGGGTTGCCGGGCTCGCTGCCGGTGCTCAACGAGCACGCCGTCGAGCTGGCCATGCGGATCGGCGCGGCACTGCACTGCGAGATACGACCGTCCGAGTTCGCCCGCAAGAACTACTTCTATCCGGACCAGGCCAAGGACTATCAGATCAGCCAGTACGACCGGCCGCTGAACACCGGAGGCTGGCTGGAGCTTCCCGACGGGTTCCGCGTCGGTGTCACGCGAGCTCATATGGAGGAGGACACCGGCAAGCTCACCCACGTCGGTGGGAGCGGACGCATCAATGCCGCACTGCACGCGCTGGTCGACTACAACCGCTCAGGGGTGCCGCTGGTCGAGATCGTGAGCGAGCCCGACATCCGCACCGTCGGCCAGGCGCGCGCCTACGCAGACGAACTGCGCGGCATCCTGGTGGCGTCCGGCGCATCCGACGGGCGCATGGAGGAGGGATCCATGCGGGTCGACGCCAACGTGTCGGTCCGCCCGGCCGGGACCGACGCGTTCGGCACCCGCTGTGAGATCAAGAACCTCAACTCGCTCCGCTCCCTGGGACGGGCGATCGACTACGAGGCGGCCCGGCAGATCGCCGTTCTCGAGGCCGGCGGCGTCATACAACAGGAGACGCGGCACTGGGACGAGTCGGCCGGCCGGACCGAGTCGATGCGCTCGAAGGAGGAAGCCAACGACTACCGCTACTTCCCCGAGCCCGATCTGGTGCCGTTGGCGCCCGACGAGGCGTGGCAGGGACGGGTACGGGCGGCGCTCGGACCGATGCCCGCGGAACGCCGGGCCGGGCTCGCCACCGCACTGGGCGGCGCGCCGAGCGACGCCGAGACGGACCAGATCCGGGCCGTGGTCGACCTCGGACTGGACGGGCTGGTGACCGCAGCCGCCGAGGCGGGCGCCCCGGCGGCGCTGGCCCTGGCCCGCGCCGCCAACGAGGTGGCAGCCCAGAGCGACGCCGGACTCCGGCTCGACGCCGGAACCTTCGCCGCTCTCCTGGCGATGGAGTCGGATGGCCGGCTCTCGGCCACGCAGTCCAAGACGGTGCTGAGCGCTCTCATCGAACGTGGCGGCGGTGACCCGGCGGCGGTCGCCAAGGAGATGGGCTTCGAGGCACTCGGGGCAGACACCCTCACCGCCGTGCTGGACGACGTGATCGCCGCGCATCCCGACGAGTGGGCCCGCTTCGTCGGGGGAGACGACAAGTTGATGGGCTTGTTCACCCGCGACGTCATGCAGGCCACGTCGGGCAATGCCAACGGCAAGGAGGTCGCGGCCGAACTGCGCCGCCGCCGCGGCTAGCAGCTCTGCCGAGTCGTCCAGAGGGGCGACGGGCGCGACGTCATGATCCGACCCGTGGGCCCGACGAACGCCAGTTCCTGGTTGGCGTCCCCGGACATGCTCCACCTCCCGCTATGCACGAGGTGATGGTGGTGGAGGCACAGGAGCGCGAGGTTGTAGAGGTCCGTGCTCCCGCCGGGTTTCCAGGGCACCACATGATGGGTGTTGGTGAACGTCACGTTCGTGCACCCGGGGAACCGGCAGTGGCGGTCCCGGCGCACGATTTCCCGGCGCTGGGCGTCGGTCGGTTCTCGCCGGGCCCGGCCCTCGTACATCGTGTGGCCGACGTCGTCGTCGACACCGATCACGATCGTGGCATCGCAGGCGATCCGCCGGACCGTCTCCCCGCTGATCAGCCCGTCTCGCTCCAGCTCGCCGGCGAGCGCGGTCGTCTCCCCGGACTCGTCCACGAGGGCCGCCAGGGGCACGTGCGCCACCACGACGTAGGGGCTCGTCGTCGGCGCCGAGCTGGTGCGGCCCGCCCCTGACGAGCGGACCATCCCTACGAAGGCGTCGCACAGCCGCTGGTCCCATGGCGTGTCGCCGTCGGACGGGATCTGGCGGGCCCTGGCGTGGATGCAGGCCCGAGTCTCGGCGTAGGACTCGGTCGGCAGCTGGACGGTCATGGTGCGGTACTGGTCGTTGAAACGGAGGAAGCGCCGATCGGACGTCCGGGACGGCTGCGCCTTCGAGCGGGCCAGCTCGCCCAGCTGGCGCACGGTGCAGACCCCGGCCTGCTCGCGCAGCTCCCGATCGGTCTCGGGCGTCGCGGTGTCGGCGACGGCGCGCACCTTGTCGAGCGAGAGGTCACCGTCGCACAGCGCGCCGACCAGGTGCGGCATGTCCCACGCCTTCTCCGCCAGGTGCACGTAGGCGCGTGCGGTCGGGGTCGAGACGCCGAAGCGCTCCACGGCCCACGCCTCCGAGGACGTCGCACCGTCGTCCCGGTAGGTCTGACGGCGCTCGACCTCGCCGAGCAACACCACGATGGCCCCCTCGACGGCGGCCTTCTCGCGGAAAAGGCGGTCGAGACGGTCCACGATCTCGTCGTTGGACAGGGCCCCGGCCGCACTGATCACGTCGGCGGTGGCGGTGGCGGTGGCGGTGGCAATGTCAGCCGACATCACCGACAGAACGGTCGTGCCGACTTAGTCGATGACCCCCGACCTGTAGCGATCGAGGGTGGGGCCCGCCCAGTGGGCGATCTGCCCGGGGGTCGCCGTCGAGACCGGCGGGACGCGGCAGGATGTAGCGGGTGAAGGCGAGCCCCATCAGCTGGGAGGAGACGAGGGCGCGCCGCCGGCTGGTGACGCAAGCGCTCTCACCGGGGTTGATCGGCTCGTTCCCCCAGACCCTCTCGGCGACGAATTCGCGCATCGCATCGGCCACGCTCGCCGACGCCGCCATGCCCGCCACACAGGCGGCGAAGGAGGAGCCGGTGCCCTCCGCCGCGTCCCACATGGCAAGAAAACCCTCGATGACTCGGCCGCCGACAGCCGCGGGGGTGGACGGGGTGGACGACGAGTGCTGGACGCTGCGCGGGTCGAACGGCAACGCCATCGCCGCCACGAAGAGACTCGCCTTGCCGTCGAAGTAGTGGTGGACGAGCGCGGGATCGACGGCCGCCTCCCGGGCGATGGCCCGTAGGCTGGCCCCGTCATAGCCCTTGGCGGCGAAGACGCGCTTCGCCGCCTCGACGATGTCACCCCGGGTGTCGGCGTTGCCGGGCCGCCGGCCCACCGCGGCGTTCACGGCGCCCGCCGAGAAAAGCCGGTCAGCAGGTATTCACCAGTAGGGAATTCTGTGTTACAACTCACCAATGATGAATACTAGGAGGTGGCGGCGATGAGCGCGTCGACGGACACCCGGACGACCCTGCCGCCGACATCGGTCCAGGTGACGTCGCTCGGCCGCCTGGCCGGCCGCTGCTACGACCGCCGCCGCCTCGTGCTCGTGCTCTGGATCCTCGCCCTGATCGGCATCACCGTCGTGGCCCAGATGGTGGGCACGCACTTCCAGAACAAGTTCACCGCGGGCAACACGCAGTCCCAGCAGGCCGCCGACCTGCTCAACGCCCGCTTCCCCGCCAAGGCGGGCGATACCGCCGACGTCGTCTTCCACACGGCGACGCCCATCGCGGCCAACCGACACGACATCACCGGGGTCGTCGACGCGCTCACGCCCCTCGCCCACGTGACGAGCGTGACCAGCCCGTTCTCCCCGGCCGGCGCCCACCAGATCTCGCCGCACGCCGACGCCAACATCGCCTACGCCGTGGTCCAGTTCGACACCACGACGGACAAACTGCCCCCCGCGGCCGTGAACAAGGTCATACATACGGCGGAGGCCGCCGCGCGATCCGGGGTTTCAGGTCGCGCTCGGCGGCTACCCCATCTCGTCGGTGGCCAAGATCTCGCCCGGGGCGAGTGAGGGCATCGGCATCTCCGCCGCCATCATCATCATGTTGCTGGCGTTCGGCTCCGTCGTGGCCATGGGCCTCCCCATCATCACGGCGCTGTTCGGCCTCGGCATCGGCGTGGCGCTGCTCGAGCTGGTCACCCACTTCCTGATCGTGCCGAACTTCGCCCCCGAGATGGCCGCCATGATCGGCATCGGCGTGGGCATCGACTACGCGCTGTTCATCGTCACCCGCTACCGGCAGGGCATCTTCGAGGGACGGGACCCGCGCAGCGCCGTCGTCATGTCGCTCATGACGTCGGGCCGCTCCGTCCTCTTCGCCGGCATGACGGTCGTGATCTCGCTCTTCGGCCTGTTCCTGATCGGCCAGCCCTACATGATCGGGCTGGCGACGGCGTGCATCGCCGCCGTGCTCATGGTGCTGATCGCCGCGCTCACCCTGCTGCCCGCGCTGCTCGGGTTCTCGGGCAACGCCATCGACAAGCTGCACCTGCCGGGGCTCCTCCAGAGCGGCGGGCCGCCGCCGGCCAACGGGTTCTGGCACCGCTGGAGCCGCCTGATCCAGCGGCGGGCCTGGGTGACGGGGACCCTGGCCGTGCTGGTGCTCGTGCTGCTGGCGCTCCCGCTCTTCAGCATGCGCCTGGCCTTCACCGACGCCAGCAACGACCCGGCGACGCAGACCACCCGGCAGGCCTACGACCTGCTGGCCCAGGGCTTCGGCGCCGGGTTCAACGGGCCGCTCGTGGTGGCCGTCGACATGCACGGCGCGGGGGACCGCGGCCGTCGTGGCGCGGCTCGACCAGGCCCTCAGCGCCGGCGTGCCCAACGTGGCCTTCACCGCCCCGCCGCAGTTCAACTCGACCGACACGGGGGCCGTGATCGTGGTGGTGCCGACGACGGGCCCGCAGGCGGCCGAGACGGAGCACCTCGTGTCGGACCTGCGGACGGACGTCATACCGCCGGTCGTCAACGGCACGGACGTCAATGCGCTCGTCGGCGGCCAGACCGCCGGGGGGATCGACGCCGCCAACTTCCTCGGCAGCCGCCTCTTCCTCGTCATCGGCGCGGTGCTGATCCTGTCCTACCTGCTGCTCATGACGGTGTTCCGCTCCGTGGTCATCCCGCTCAAGGCCGTCATCATGAACCTGCTGAGCGTGGGCGCGGCCTACGGCGTGATCGTGGCCGTCTTCCAGTGGGGGTGGGGCGGCAGCATCATCGGGATCGGGGAGAAGGGCCCCATCGACCCCTGGATACCCGTGACCATGTTCACCATCCTCTTCGGCCTCTCCATGGACTACGAGGTGTTCCTGCTCTCGCGCATCCGGGAGGAATGGTTGCGCACGGGCGACAACTCGGCCGCCGTCGCCGACGGTCTCGCCGTGACGGGCCGCATCATCACCGCCGCGGCGGCCATCATGTTCTGCGTCTTCGCCTCGTTCGTCATCAACGACCCGCTGCACATCTTGAAGGTGTTCGGGCTCGGGCTGGCGGTGGCGGTGCTGATCGACGTCACGCTCGTGCGCATGGTGCTGGTGCCGTCGATCATGGAGATCCTCGGACCGGTGAACTGGTGGATGCCGCGCTTCCTCGACCGCTCCATCCCGACCATCGGCGTGGAGGTGATCCCGAGTCCGGTCTAGTTTGGAGGCCGTGTTCGTGTCGATCAACCCCGGGCGCGACGTGCAGAGGGTCGGCACGGCCTCCTTCCTCGGTGAGGACGTCGGGAAGATCCACGACCCGGTGTGGGCGGTGATCGGCAACCTCGGGGACAGCCAGTGCTATCTCGGCGTCCCGCAGAAGGTGCAGGCCGTGCAGGCCGCCCTGTCCCGCCGCATCGCCCGGGACGACCTGGCGGTCCGGCTGATTCCGCCCGCGTACACCCTGGGCGTCTCGGACGGCCAGCTCAACGGCACGCCCCAGATGCGGTTCTCCCTGGTGGGCCGCGAGCTCGTCCACGACGTCGCCGACGTCCACCTGGCGGCGAACGGCGTGGCCGGGCTGGTGGCGGTGGTGGCGTGCGACAAACCGCCCGTCGGGACCGTCGCCGCCCTGCTCGAGAACGACACGCCCGCGGTCGTCCTCTCCGACGGCCCGATCAGGCCCGGGATCGACCCGGAGACGGGCGCCCGGATCGATCTCGTGTCGGCCTTCCAGGTGGCCGACCAGGACGCCGAGGTGCGGGCCCGCTACGCGCTGCACGCCTGTCCCGGCCAGGGCAGCTGCGGGGGCATGTTCACCTACAACACGATGCAGACGTTCATCGCGGTGCTGGGGCTCGAACCACTGCACATGGTGTCCCCGCCCTCGGACGATCCGCGCCGGCTGACCGAGTTCCCCGACCAGACGGTCGACTGCCTGCTCGCCATGACGAGCCGGGGCATCCGGCCCCGCGACATCGTCACGCCGACGTCACTTCGGAATGCCATGACGGTCGCCATCGCCATGGGCGGCTCCACGAACGTGCTGCTGCACAGCGTCGAGATCGCCCGCGCCGCCGGCATCGACCTGTGGGCCGACGTGCTGAGCCAGGACGACTTCAACGAGCTGGCCCGGCGCCTGCCGGTGCTGGTCGACATGCGACCGTTCGGCGACTACTCCATGGTCGACGTGGACGCCAAGGGCGGGCTGCAGGTCATCGTGAAGGAGCTCCTCGAGGCCGGCTTCCTCGACGGTGACGCGCTGACCTGCACGGGCGAGACCCTGGCCGGACAGCTCGAGCGGCTGGCCCCGCCGGCCCCGGACCAGGACGTGATCTACCCGGTCGAGAAGCCCTTCAAGGACACCGGCGGGCTCCGCCTGCTGCGCGGCAACCTCGCGCCCGAGGGCGGGGCGATCCTCAAGGTCGCCGGCGTCGAGGGCGGGGTGAAGGACGGCGTCTTCACGGGACGGGCCCGGGTGTTCAACGGAGAGCGCTCCCTGATTCAGGCCCTGGACCGCCGTCCGGAGAGCTTCGAGGACAACGACATGGTGGTGATCCGCTACGAGGGGCCCCGGGCGCGCCGGGCATGCCCGAGCTCCTCGACCCCACCTCGCGCGATCACGACCCTGTGCCGCCGGCGCCACATCACCATCGCGCTGATGACGGATGCACGCTTCTCGGGGGGATCGGTCGGCCTGGTCATCGGCCACGTGGCGCCGGAGGCCCTCCTCGGGGGGCCGATCGCGCTCGTCGAGGACGGGGACAGCATCGTGGTCGACCTCACCACGGACCGGCTCGACTGCCGGCAGCTCGGCGATGCCGCCGAGCTCGAGCGCCGGGCGGCGGCCTGGCGGGCGGCGGCCGAGGGCAACGGCGGCGTCCACCCCGACGTCGAGCCGGTGACGGACCGGGTGCTGGCCCGGATGCGGGCGACCGCGCTCCCGGCGCTCCTCGGCGGAGGCATGTCGTGAGGCCGCCGGGAGGTCCCGGGGTTGTCCCGGGGCGGCGGCCATGCCACAATGGGGGCCTCATGCAGGCACGCAACGCCCGACCGACGATTCTGGTACTCGTAACGTAGAGGCGCGCCCGCACCGCAACGCGCCTCTCGACCCTCCGATCCGGGGGGTCGTTTCAATTTCCGGACACAACACGATCAGGGGAAGTCATATGAAGCTGACAGGGGCCCAGGCCCTCATCAAGAGCCTCGAGATGCAGGGGGTCGAGGTCATGTTCGGCCTGCCCGGCGGCGCCATCCTGCCCGTCTACGACCCGATCATCGACTCCTCCATCCGCCACATCCTCGTGCGCCACGAGCAGGGCGCCGGGCACATGGCCGAGGGGTACGCCATGGTCACGGGCAAGCCGGGCGTGGCCATGGTCACGAGCGGCCCGGGCGCCACCAACGTCGTGACGCCCCTGTCCAACGCCTACATGGACTCGACGCCGCTCATCGTGGTGTCGGGCCAGGTGGCGACCGGCTCCATCGGGACCGACGCCTTCCAGGAGTGCGACATCACCGGCGTCACCATGGGGATCACCAAGCACAACTGGCTGATCAAGGACGTCGCGGACATCCCCCGGGTGGTGGCCGCCGCCTTCCACGTCGCCACCACCGGGCGGCCGGGCCCGGTCCTGATCGACCTGCCCAAGGACATCTCCAACGCCACCATGGAGTGGTACTGGCCGTCCTCGGTCGACGAGCTCGACCTGCCGGGGTACCACCCCGTGACCTTCGGCGACCCGGTGCTGGTGCGCCAGGCGGCCGAGCTCATCGCCCAGGCCGAGCGCCCCGTGTTCTACGTCGGTGGCGGGGTGCTCAAGTCCCGGGCGGCGGAGGCGCTGCGGGTGCTGGCCGACCGCACCGGCATCCCGGTCGTCACGACCCTGATGGCGCGGGGCGCGTTCCCCGACTCGCACCCGCAGGCGCTCGGCATGCCCGGCATGCACGGCCACTACACCGCGGTGACCGCCCTGCAGAAGAGCGACCTCCTCGTGAGCCTCGGGGCCCGCTTCGACGACCGGGTGACCGGCAAGATCAGCGCCTTCGCGCCCGACGCCAAGGTCATCCACGTCGACATCGACCCGGCCGAGCTGGGCAAGGTGCGCGTGCCCGACGTGGGGATCGCCGGCGACTGCCGGCTGGTGATGGAGGAGCTGCTGCTGGCCATGGACGCCCGCGGCGATGCGCCCGTCGTGCGGGACCTCGAGCCGTGGTGGCACCAGATCCGCGAGTGGCAGGAGCGCTTCCCGCTCCACTACGCGGACGCGGACGGGGGCGCCATCAAGCCCCAGAACGTGGTCGAGCAGCTGCGCGACGCCGCCCCGGCCGACACGGTCGTGGTGGCCGGCGTGGGCCAGCACCAGATGTGGGCCTCGCAGTACTGGAACTTCGAGTACCCCTACACCTGGGTCAACTCCGGTGGTGCGGGCACCATGGGCTTCGCGGTCCCGGCCGCCATCGGGGCCAAGGTGGGCCGGCCGGAGCGCACCGTGTGGGGAATCGACGGCGACGGCTGCTTCCAGATGACGGCGCAGGAGCTCGTGACCGCGAGCTCCGAGCAGATCCCCGTGAAGATCGCCATCCTCAACAACGCCTACCTGGGCATGGTGCGCCAGTGGCAGGAGATGTTCTACGGGGAGCGCTACTCGGAGGTCTACCTCTCGCCCGACCTGCCCGACTACGTGAAGTGGGCCGAGGCCATGGGCTGCATCGGCATCCGGGCCGAGTCGCCCGAGGACGTGGGGCCGGCGATCGAGAAGGCGAACTCCATCGACGACCGTCCCGTCGTCGTCGACTTCCGCACCGACGCCTTCGAGAAGGTGTTCCCGATGGTGCCTGCGGGCGCCTCCAACGACGACATCGTCGTCCACCCCGACCAGACGGCGCCCCGGTGACGGCGCCCGATCTCACTCCGTTGGCGGGCGGCAGGGGCGCGGCCCCGCGCCACCACATCCTGTCGGTGCTGGTGGAGAACAAGGCGGGCGTGCTGGCCCGGGTGGCCGGGCTGTTCAGCCGCCGCGGCTTCAACATCTACTCGCTGGCCGTCGCGCCGACCGACGAGGACGAGCACTTCAGCCGCATCACCATCGTCGTGGACGTGGAGTCCGCGCCGCTCGAGCAGGTGATCATGCAGCTGGACAAGCTCGTCAACGTGGTGTCGATCGGCGAGCTCTCCCCGGCCGAGGCCGTCGAGCGCGAGCTGGTGCTGGTGACGGTGGCGGTGGGGCCGACCGAGCGCTCGCAGGTGATCCAGCTGGTGGGCGTCTTCGGCGGCGAGGTCGTGAGCGTGGGGGCGGACCGCCTCACCGTGATGCTGGCCGGCCGGCCCGAGAAGATCGACGACTTCGAGGGCCTGCTCGAGCACTACGACGTCGTCGAGCTCCAACGGACCGGGCGGGTCGCCCTGCCTAAGCTAGATCGCCACTGATCGAGACCAAAGAACAGAGAGAAGACGCCATGGCCACGCTGTACTACGAGTCCGACGCCGACCCCAGCCTGATCGCCGGCCGCAAGGTGGCCATCCTCGGCTACGGGTCGCAGGGCCACGCCCACGCGCTGAACCTGATGGAGTCCGGCGTGGACGTCCGGGTCGCCCTGCGCGAGGGCAGCGCCAGCCGGCGCAAGGCCGAGGAGGCGGGGCTGCGCGTGACCTCCCTGGCGGAGGCGGCCGCGGAGGCCGACGTCATCATGATCCTGCTGCCCGACACCGAGCAGAAGGCCGCCTACGACGAGTTCGTGGCGCCGCACCTCAACGACGGCGACTGCCTGATGTTCGCCCACGGGTTCAACATCCGCTTCGAGCAGATCGTGCCCCCTCCGGGCGTCGACGTGACGATGGTGGCGCCCAAGGGCCCGGGCCACCTGGTGCGCCGGACCTACACCGAGGGCGGCGGGGTGCCGTCGCTCATCGCCGTCCACCAGGACGCCACGGGCAAGGCGCGCGAGCTCGGCGCTGTCCTACGCGCACGCCATCGGCGCCACGCGGGCGGGCGTGCTGGACACCACGTTCGACGAGGAGACCGAGACCGACCTCTTCGGCGAGCAGGTCGTGCTCTGCGGCGGCCTGACCGCTCTCGTGACGGCCGGGTTCGAGACGCTGGTGGCGGCGGGCTACCAGCCCGAGTCGGCCTACTTCGAGTGCCTGCACGAGCTCAAGCTCATCGTGGACCTGATGTACGAGCAGGGCATCGCCGGGATGCGCTACTCCATCTCGGACACGGCCGAGTACGGCGACCTGACCCGCGGTCCGCGGGTCATCAACGACGCCGTCCGGGCCGAGATGCAGACCATCCTCGACGAGATCCGCGACGGCTCCTTCGCCGAGGAGTGGATCGCCGAGAACAAGGCGGGCCGCCCCCGCTTCCAGAAGCTCCGTGAGGACGGCAAGGCCCACCAGATCGAGCAGGTGGGCCAGGAGCTGCGGGCGATGATGCCGTTCATCTCGGCCGGCAAGACCCGCGTGCAGGACGCCTCGGGGGGCTGATAGGGGTTGACGATGACATCATAGTGATGTCATCATGGCGTCATGAAGATGTCACTGGTGGTCGACGGGCTGCGCTCGGACGTGGAGGCGGTCGGGGAGCTGGGCGACGACGCCGTGGCCGAGGCGGCCGAGCGGATCGCCTCCGTGCTGGCCCGCTCGGCCCCGTCCCGCCTCTTCGACCTGCTGTCCGACGTCGCCGCCGAGGTGTCGGAGGAGCTGCCCGAGGGGCGGGTCGAGCTGCGGGTGGCGGGCGACGACGTGGACCTGGCCTACGTCGAGGACGAGCGTGTCCCCGACGGCGAGGCCGACGGCGACCTGTTCGCACGTATCACCCTCCGCCTCAGCGAGGGCCTGAAGGCCCGGGTGGAGGAGGGCGCGGCCGCCGAGGGCGTCTCGGTGAACACGTTCATCGTGCGCACGCTCGAGCGGGGCGCATCGTCGCAGAGGAGCCGTTCTCGCCGCGCCGGCAACCGCCTGCGCGGCTACGGCACGACCTGAAGGGAGAATCGGACATGGAGAAGACATTCGAGACGGCGGGGCCCGTGCGCCTCCACGTGGAGAACGAGGCGGGCCTGGTGTCGATCGGCGCCCGGGAGACCACGACGACGGTCGTCACGCTCGAAGCGGACACGCCCGAGGGCTGGGAGCTCATCGAGCACTCGACCGTCGAGTGCCGCTCGCCGGGTGGCCGCCCCGTCGTCGTCGTCAAGGTCCCCAGCCTGCGCGGGATGCGGTTCCGCCGCCGTGCGGCCGTGCACCGTGTGCGTCGAGGTGCCCGAGGGCAGCGACACCAAGGTGCTCGCGGGCTCGGCCGGCATCGAGATCACCGGGCCGGTCAACACGGCGGACCTCGCCTCGTCGAGCGGCGACATCTGCACCGACGACGTCGCCGCCGACGCCGTGGCCAAGTCGGCCAGCGGGGACATCACGATCGGCGCCGTCGGGGGCGATCTCCGGGTCTCCACGGCGTCGGGGGACCTGCGGTGCTCCAGCGTGGCCGGCTCCGCCGTGTTCGCAACGACGTCGGGCGACCTCGAGATCGGTGCCGCCGCCGACAGGGTCGAGGTCAAGGCGACGTCGGGGAACGTCCGACTGGGCGAGCTCTCGCACGGCGCACGGATCGCCAACGTCTCCGGCGACGTGCGCGTCCTCGCCCTCGGGGAGGGCTCCCTGCGCGTCCGATCCGTCTCGGGGAACGTCTCGGTGGGCATCACCGAAGGCGTGGACCTCCACGTCGACGTGGAGACGCTCTCGGGCGCGGTCTACTCGGACATCCCGTTGGACGACGTCCCGCGGTCCGGGGCGCCGCGCCGCCCAGGTCGACCTCAGTGTCCGCAGCGTGTCGGGCAACGTCGAGATCGCCCGGGCGCTCGATCAGGTCGCCTGATCAGTCCCGGTCGTGGTGGCAGACGGCCTCGAGCATGATCCCGAAGGGGTCGAGCCAGAAGGTCGCGAAGTACGGCGGGGGGTACTGCGGCCATTCCTGTGGCGGGTGGAGCACCGTGGCGCCCTCGCGGGTCACGTGGCAGTGCACGGCGTGCACCGCGCCCCGGGTGGGGACGACGAAGGCGAGGTGCTGCAACCCGGTGTGCTCCCGTGAATACGCACCCTCGCCGGTGGCCTCGTACAGGAAGAGATAGGCGCCTCGCTTCCCGCCCGCGGGCATGAAGGCGAGCGCGTCCTCGGTGGTGAGGAACGGCTCGTAGCCGAGGAGCGGCATGAGCGGGCCGTACGAGGACGCCGCCCGCTCGAGGTCCGGGACGTTCACGCCGAGATGGCCGAGCACGGTGCCATTGTCGCCGACTTCCCGGTGCGGCTGCGGGGGCGCGGCCAGGTGCCGCGGTCCGGCGGCCAGACTGTCGGCCGTGCGACGTCGACTGCCACGACTCGTGCCCATCCTGCTGCTGGTCGCAACGTCCCTCGCCGTCTGGGCCCTGCCGGACGGCCGGACGACCGGGTCGGCGGCCTCGCCCGCCCCCGCCCTGCCCACGCTGCAGTCGCCAGTCGGCTCCGGTGCCGGCCTCAGCGGCTCGGCGACGTCCACCGGCCCCTACTCGGCGCCGGGCGGGCCCTACCTCTACGACCACCAGGGGCGCATCGTCTTCTTCCACGGCGTCAACGCCGTCTACAAGCACCCGCCCTACGAGCTCTTCCCCGCTCCGGGCAAGCCGTGGAACCTCTCGGCGGCCGACGCCTCGCTCATGGCACGCCTGGGTTTCAACGTGGTGCGCCTGGGGATGACCTGGAGCGGGCTCGAGCCGGGGACGGCCCCTGCCAACGACCCCGCGATCTGCGGACCGGGGCGACCCTCGGACCCCCACCAGTTCGACCAGGCCGTGTTCGACCGCTACGTGCAGCGGCTGCGGACGACCGTGAACCTGCTGGGGCGGTTCCGCATCCACGTCATCCTCGACATGCACCAGGACGTCTACAACCAGATGTTCGACGGCGAGGGCGCACCGTCGTGGGCCGTGTGCACCGACGGCGTGCCGAGTGTGGACGTTCCGGGGCGCTGGTCGCTCGAGTACGCCACCAAGGCGGCCGGCATCGCGTTCCGTCACTTCTGGGCCAACGACGTCCGGGGCGACCTGCAGGGCGAGTACGACCGCGTCTGGGGTGACGTGGCGCACGCGTTCCGGTCGAACCCGTGGGTCCTGGGCTACGACCCCTTCAACGAGCCGTTCTCCAAGTCGCTGGTCCTCTTCGGCGACGAGCACTTCGATTCGCAACTCGAGTGCTTCTACACCGGGACGGCCCACGTCGGTTCCCCGTCGCACGGCGCCCCACCCCTGCACTGCCCCACCACCGACCCCGCCAACGGCGTGGTGCCGACGATCCTCGCCAACGACCCCTCCCGCCTCATCTTCGACGAGCCCGACAACTTCGCGAGCCGCGGCTTCCCCACCTACCTGGGGCCGATGAACCTGCCCCACCTCGTCTTCAACGTCCACCTCTACTGCGGTGCCCGCAGCCCGGTGACAGGGAACCCGACGGACCTCGCGGCCTGCGCACGACAGGAGGCGCACTCCATACGGGTGCGGACCGAGGACCGCTCGGAGATGGCCTCGGGCGCCCAACCCAACGGACCGGCCTGGTTCGTGACCGAGTTCGGTGCGACCAGCGACCCACCGCTCCTGGCGACCATCACGGCGAACATGGACGCGCAGCAGGTCGGGTGGGCCTACTGGTCCTGGAAGTACTACAGCGATCCGACCGGGAGCGCCGCCGAGTCGCTCGTGATGGCGGACGGGCACCTCCGCTCCACCGCGCTCGTGCTCAGTCGCGCCTACCCGCAGGCGGTCGCCGGCGTGCCGATCTCATATGACTTCTCGCCGAGCACCGGTGTCTTCCACCTGTCCTACGTGCCCGACCACCGCATCCACGCGCCCACGCTGATCTTCGTGCCGACCGAGCTCCACTACCCGCACGGCTATTGCGTGCGCACCTCCGGCGCGGAGGAGACGTCGGCGCCGGGGAGCAGCCTGTTGCAGGTCAAGAACGACAAGCGCGGTCACCGCGTGAAGGTCGTCGTGACGCCGGGCCGCTGCGTCGACCACGCGGACCGGACCCAGGCGACCACGCGCAACCGCACCGGCCTCGGCAGCGGAACGGGGCCGCGTCACGCCTAGGGTGGCGCCATGTGCCGCAACATCACCACTCTGCGCGGGCTCGAGCCCGCGGCCACGCTGGAGGAGGTCGAGGCGGCCGCCCGCCAGTACGTCCGCAAGGTCAGTGGCGTCCAGACGACCTCCCCGCAGACCGAGGAGGTGTTCGAGCATGCCGTGTCGCTCGTCACCGATGCGACGATGCAGCTGCTCGCCGCCCTCCCGCCCCGGCGCCAGCCCCCGCCCACGCTGCCGCCGCTGCGCCGGATCGCCGCCGCCAAGGCCGCCAGCCGGGGGCTGAATATCCCTTGACAGTTATATACGGCTAGGAGAATACTAGCTGTGTGACGGCCACTTTCGAGGTGTTGGCCGAGGAGAGCCGACGACGCATCCTCGACCTGCTGGTGGAGGAGGAGCGACCGGTGGGCGAGCTGGTCGGCGCCCTCTCGCTCAGCCAACCGGCGGTCTCCAAGCACCTCAAGGTCCTGCGCGACGCCGGTCTGGTCGAGTCACGGACCGAGGCGCAGCGCCGGATCTACCGGGTGCGGGCCGAGCCGCTGCGTGAGGTCGACGAGTGGCTCGGCGCCCTACCGGCGCCGCTGGTCCACCCACCTGAACGCGCTGGAGCGGCACCTCGAGATCATGGACGGGGAGGAATGGGCGTGAGCCGGCCGAGGACACCGCTGACGGGTGGTCCACCGCGGCGACGTCGAGAAGCTCGGCCCGGAGGCCGCGGTTCACGGCCCCGCCCCCGGGGATGGGAGCGGGTCCACGATCAGTGAGTCGAGACGCGCACTGGGAGATCGAGTAGCCCGCGCAACGTGAAGCTGTCCGCCCGTTCGCCTCGTCCATCGAGGCGAAGCGAGCCAGCAGGGCGTTGAAGACGATCTCGTCCTCCATGCGGGCCAGCGGCCACCCGTCGAACGTGGGGCTCGAGACGATGCTCATGGATCGACGAGTCGCGCTCTCATCAAGAACCCCCTGGGCCACACGGGTCCGGCATTTCGAGATCCGCAGTCGACCTGCATAGGCTGACTGGTCCCATGAGCATGCAAGGCAAGGTCGTCGTCGTCACCGGGGCCAACGTGGGCATCGGGTTCGAGACGGCGGTCGGGGTGGCGGCGCTCGAGGCGACGACCATCCTGGCCTGCCGGAACCGGGACAAGGCCGACAAGGCGGCCGCGGGAGGTGACCAAGCGCACCTGGAACGACGACGTGCACGTGCGTGTCGCTCGACCTCGCCGACCTCGCCTCGGTCAGGAAGGCGGCCGAAGAGGTGCTCTCGCGCTGGGACCGGCTCGACGTCCTCGTCAACAACGCCGGCGGGACGTGGTCGCAGCGCCAGCTGACGGCGCAGGGCATCGAGTACACCTTCGGCGTCAACCACCTCGGCCACTTCTACCTGACCAACCTCCTCCTCGATCGCCTGCGCGCCAGTGCCCCCTCGCGGGTCATCAACGTCACATCCGTCGGGCACCATGCGGCATGGCACGGCATGCGCTTCGACGACCTGCAGAGCGAGAAGTGCTACGAGGCGATGGAGGTCTACTGCCGGTCCAAGCTGGCCAACGTGCTCTTCACGCGGCAGCTGGCGACGCGGCTCGCCGGCACCGGGGTCACCGCGAACGCGGTCCACCCCGGACCGGTGCGCAGCGACTTCGGGATGGACGGCGACCTGACCGGTTTCATGGGCTTCGGGATGCGTCTCGTTCGGCCGTTCGAGATCAGCCCCCGACGCGGGGCCAGGACCTCACTGCACCTGGCCACGTCGCCCGACGTCGTCGACGAGGACCGGCATGTACTGGGTCCGCTCCAAGCCGGGCCACATGAGCCGGAACGCGCGCGACGACGACGCTGCGACGCAACTGTGGGACGAGAGCGAGCGGCTGCTGGCCTCGACGGGGTTCGCGCTCGGCTGAGCCGGGCTCAGCTCGGCCAGCGCGCCCACGACGTGGGTGATGCAGCCGCACAGCGAGGCCACGTCGTCGGGCTCGATCGCCGGGAACATCGCGATGCGGAGCTGGTTGCGACCGAGCTTGCGGTAGGGCTCGGTGTCGACGATCCCGTTGGCGCGGAGTATCGCCGCCACCGCGCTGGCGTCGATCGCGTCGACGAAGTCGATGGTGCCGACGACGTGGCTGCGGTCGGCGGGGTTCTCGACGAAGGGCCGGGCGAAGCCGGACTGCTCGGCCCAGGTGTAGAGGATCTCGGCCGAGCGGTCGCAGCGCGACGCCGTCCACTCCAGGCCGCCGTTGCTGTTCATCCAGTCGAGCTGCTCGGCCAGCAGGAAGATGGTGGCGAGCGCAGGCGTGTTGTAGGTCTGGTCCTGCACCGAGTTGTCGACGGCCGTCTTGAGGTCGAGGAACGTGGGGATCCACCTTCCCGAGGCGGCGATGCGCTCCACCCGCTCGAGCGCGGCCGGCGACATGAGGGCGACGTAGAGCCCGCCGTCGCTGGCGAAGCACTTCTGCGGCGCCAGGTAGTAGGCGTCGAACTCGGCGGGGTCGACCCGGAGCCCACCCGCTCCCGACGTCCCGTCCACGGCCACCAGGCCGCCGCCGTCGGCGGGCAGGCGGCGCCCTCGGGACGCCGGATCGTCATGGAGACCCCGGTCGAGGTCTCGTTGTGGGTCAGGGCGTACAGGTCGACCGAGGGGTCGGCCACCGCCTTGGGGTGGGTGCCGACCTCGGACTCGATCACCTGGGGGTCCTTGAGGTGCGGCGCCGCCTTGACGCAGGACGCGAACTTCGAGGAGAACTCGCCGAAGCTGAGGTGCTGGCTCTGCTCCTCGATCAGTCCGAAGGTGGCCGCGTCCCAGAAGCAGGTCGTCCCCCCGTTGCCGAGCACGACCTCGTAGCCGTCGGGGAGGGAGAACAGCTGGCGCATGCCGGCGCGCACCCGGCCGACCTGTGCCTTGACCGTCTTCTGGCGGTGGCTGGTGCCCAGGTAGGTGCCGGCCACTGCCGCCAGCGCGTCGACCTGCGCCGGGCGGACCTTGGAGGGGCCGGACCCGAAGCGGCCGTCGGAGGGGAGCAATTCGGAGGGGATCTTGCGATGTCTGGCACGTATGAGATCATGGCATCCGTGACGACCACTCCCTCCACGACCGAGGTCCGCCGGATCTCCCGCCGGGCCGCCGCCGTTGCACCCTCCGCGACCCTCGCCGTGGACGCCAAGGCGAAGGCGCTGCAGGCGGCGGGGGAGCACGTCATCGGCTTCGGCGCGGGCGAGCCCGACTTCCCGACCCCGGCCCACATCGTGGAGGCCGCGGTGGCCGCCTGCCGTGACCCGGCCAACCACCACTACACGCCGACGGGCGGGATCCCGGCGCTGCGCCAGGCGATCGCGGACAAGACCGAGCGCGACTCGGGCCTCGTGGTGGCGGCCGCCCAGGTGCTGGTCACCAACGGCGGGAAGCAGGCGGTGGCCAACGTGTTCGCGGTGCTGTGCGACCCGGGCGACGAGGTCATCGTGCTCGCCCCGTACTGGACCACCTACCCCGAGTCGATCGGCCTGGCGGGCGGGACCCCGGTCGTCGTCTCCTCCGACGAGACGACCGGCTTCCGCTCCACGGTGGAGGACCTCGAGGCGGCCTGGACCCCGAACACCAAGGCGCTGCTCTTCGTCTCCCCGTCCAACCCGACGGGGGCGGTGTACCCGCGCGACGAGATCGAGGCGATCGGTCGCTGGGCGCTGGCCAAGGGCATCTGGGTCCTCACCGACGAGATCTACGAGCACCTGGTCTACGGCGGCGCCGAGCACCACTCCATGCCGGTGCTCGTGCCGGAGCTGGCCGACCGCTGCCTGGTGGCCAACGGCGTGGCCAAGACCTACGCCATGACCGGCTGGCGCGTCGGGTGGCTGATCGGTCCCGCCGACGCCATCGCGGCTGCGACCAACATCCAGAGCCACGAGACGTCCAACGTCTCCAACGTGGCGCAGCGGGCCGCGCTGGCCGCCGTGGCCGGCGGGCTCGAGGACGTCGCCATGATGCGGGAGGCCTTCGACCGTCGGCGCCAGACGATCGTCACGATGCTCAACGACATCGACGGGATCGTGTGCGTCGAGCCCGAGGGTGCGTTCTACGCCTACCCCTCGGTCAAGGGGCTGCTCGGCCGGAGCCTCCGGGGACAACGTCCGGCGAGCCAGCGGAGCTGGCCGAGATCTGCATCAACGAGGCCAAGGTGGCGGTGGTCCCCGGAGAGGCGTTCGGCGCGCCGGGCTATTTCCGCATGTCCTACGCGCTGGGCGACGACGACCTCGTCGAAGGCGTGTCCCGGTTGGCCGGCCTCTTCGCCGAGGCGCAAGACTGACCCACGATTCGGGCGGGGGGAGTGAGGAGACCACCGCGGTGGCACGGGTACTGGTAACGGAGAAGATCGCGCAGAGCGGGCTCGACCTGCTGGCGGACGCCGGTCACGAGGTCGACGTGCAGGAGGGCCTGAGCCCCGAGCAACTGCTCGAGGCGATCGCCGGCGCGCACGCGCTGATCATCCGCTCGGCCACGCAGGTGACGGCGGACGTGCTGGCGGCCGGGACCAGCCTGGCGGTCGTCGGTCGGGCCGGGGTCGGCCTCGACAACGTCGACGTCACCGCGGCCACCGACCGCGGCGTCATGGTCGTCAACGCGCCGACGTCGAACATCCTCTCCGTCGCCGAGCAGGCGATGGCGCTGCTGCTGGCGCAGGCGCGCAACATCCCGCAGGCGCACGCGGCGCTGGTGGCCGGGCGCTGGGAGCGCTCCAAGTGGGAGGGCGTCGAGCTGCACGGCAAGGTGCTCGGCGTCGTCGGGCTCGGCCGGGCCGGCTCGCTGGTGGCCCAGCGCGCCCACGCCTTCGGCATGGAGCTCATCGGCTTCGACCCCTTCGTGTCCCAGGAGCGGGCGCGGGCCATGGGGGTGCGCCTGGTGAGCATCGAGGAGCTGGTGGCGGAGGCCGACTTCGTCTCCATCCACACGCCCAAGACGCCCGAGACCATCGGCCTGTTCGGGCGCGACCTGCTGGCCAAGGCCAAGCCCGGCATCCGCATCGTGAACACGGCGCGGGGCGGCATCGTCGACGAGGAGGCGCTGGCCGACGCCATCCGCGACGGCATCGTGGCCGGGGCGGGGCTCGACGTCTTCGCCACCGAGCCGTGCACCGAGTCGCCGCTCTTCGAGCTGCCCGGGGTCGTGGTCGTCGCCGCATCTCGGGGCGTCGACCGAGGAGGCGCAGGACAAGGCGGGCGTCACGATCGCCGAGCAGGTGCTGCTGGCGCTGGCGGGCGACTTCGTGCCCTACGCGGTCAACGTGGCGGCGCGGCGACGTCTCCGACACGGTGCGCACGTTCATGGGCCTGGCCGAGCAGCTGGGACGCTTCTTCGTCGGTCTGCACGACGGGCTGCCCGACGCCATCGACATGGAGTACCAGGGCGAGCTGGCGGGGGAGAGCACCGGCATCCTCACGCTCTCGGTCCTCAAGGGCATCTTCGGCGGCTCGACCGAGGAGCCCGTCTCCTACGTCAACGCGCCGCAGCTGGCGGAGCGGCGCGGCCTGCAGGTGCGCGAGTCCTCGACCATCGACCTCGCACGACTACAAGTCGCTGCTCACGCTCCGCTCGGGCGCACACTCGGTCGCCGGCACGCTGATCACCGTCGGCCTGCGCACCGAGCCCCGCATCGTCATCGTCGACGACCACCTCGTCGAGGTCCCGCCGTCGACCCACATGCTCGTCGTGCGCAACGACGACCGGCCGGGCGTGATCGGGATCGTGGGGACAGCGCTCGGCGCGGCGGGCGTCTCCATCTCGTCGATGGCCGTGGGCCCGAGCCCCGAGACGTCGCACCGCCATGATGGTCATCTCGACGACGACGCCGGCACCCGACCTGGTGGTGGAGCAGCTGCGGGGCGACGAGGGGATCCTCGACATCCACCGCGTCACGCTCTGAACGACGTCAGGCGGGCTTGCGCGGGACGGCGGGCCACGTATCGAGGCTGCCGATGACGGGCTCGCTGCCGTGGAGCGCGCGCTGCGGCGCACGGTCGAGCAGGACGGCGCGCACCAGCGCCAGCACGCCGATCACCAGGGCGGCCCGGAACAGTGTCCAGAGGAGGCGGCGCATCCGACAACGGTAGCGTGACCCGCCATGGCCACCTTCCAGAGCATCGCCCCCATCTTCCCCACCGCCGGACATGGACGCGATGCGGTCGCACTACGAGGCCCTGGGCTTCGAGGTGCACGTGCACGAGGGTGGCTACGGCACCGCGGCCCGGGACGGGGTCCGGATCCACTTCCGGGACACCCCGGACCTCGGTCCGGCGGATCAGCGGGGCGCGGCCTACATCGACGGTGGACGACGCCGACGCCCTCTGGTCCGAGTGGCGGGCGGCGGGAGTGGGGGAGACGTCGGACCTCTTCGATCCCGGGTTCGGCGTGTGGGAGGCGGCCCACACCGACGGCGACGGCAACCTGCTGCGTTTCGGCTCCCGCGCAGCGGCGCCCTTGACGTTGGGGCCGTCCGATGGGACAATTGCGCCCGAAATGAAGAAGCCCGCCACCTCCGAGCTGCTGCTTACCTGACGGCGAACGCCACATCGCGTTCGCTCGCAACCTCCTGCGCCGAATGGCCAGGGGGTTTTTTGTTGGGCCGGTGATGGGCAATTGAGAGAAGGAAGGAACGACATGGCTGAGGGACAGAAGGGAAGTGGTCACGACATGGAGCGGGGTCGCCTGGCCCTGCCCTGCGATCCGTCGCCCATGCCGTTCGGCAAGTACCGCTCGCACGTGCCGCTCGTGCTGGCGGACCGCACCTGGCCCGACCGCCAGTTCACGCGGGCGCCGCGCTGGGCCAGCGTCGACCTGCGCGACGGCAACCAGGCGCTGATCGACCCCATGGACTCCGAGCGCAAGCTGGCGCTGTTCCAGACGCTGGTCGACGTCGGCTTCAAGGAGATCGAGGTCGGCTTCCCGTCCGCGTCCCAGACGGACTTCGACTTCCAGCGCCTCATCATCGACGAGGGCCTCATCCCCGACGACGTCGAGATCCAGGTGCTCGTGCAGTGCCGCCAGGAGCTGATCGAGCGCACCTTCGAGTCGCTGGCCGGCGCCCGCCGGGCCGTCGTGCACTTCTACAACTCGGTCTCCGAGCTGCAGCGGCGCGTCGTGTTCGGGCTCGACAAGGCCGGCATCGTCGACATCGCGGTGAAGGCCGCCGAGCTGTGCAAGAAGTACGAGGCCCAGCTCTCGGGCACCGAGGTCCGCTACGAGTACTCGCCCGAGAGCTTCACCGGGACCGAGCCCGACTTCGCGGTCGAGATCTGCGAGGCGGTCATGGACGTGATGCGAGCCGACGCCGGAGCGGCCGATGATCCTCAACCTGCCGGCCACGGTCGAGATGTACAGCCCCAACGTGTACGCCGACGTGATCGAGTGGTTCGGCCGCACCATCAAGGACCGCGACGCCATCGTGCTCAGCCTGCACCCGCACAACGACCGCGGCACCGCCGTGGCCGCCGCCGAGCTGGCCGTGCTGGCCGGCGCCGACCGGGTGGAGGGCACGCTGTTCGGCAACGGCGAGCGCACCGGCAACGTCGACATCGTCACGCTGGCCATGAACCTGTTCTCGCAGGGGGTCGACCCGACGCTGGACTTCAGCGACATCGAGAAGGTGCGCCGGGTCGCCGAGTACGCCACCCGGCTGCCGGTGCACCCGCGCCACCCCTATGCCGGGGACCTCGTCTACACGGCCTTCTCGGGCTCGCACCAGGACGCCATCAAGAAGGGCATGGCCGCCATCGGGGACGACTACGACGAGTGGGAGGTGCCGTACCTGCCCATCGACCCCAAGCACACCGGGCGCACCTACGAGGCGATCATCCAGGTGAACAGCCAGTCGGGCAAGGGCGGCGTGGCCTACGTGATGGACACCGACCACGGCCTGGACCTGCCGCGGCGACTGCAGATCGAGTTCTCCAAGCGGGTGCAGGAGATCACCGAGGCGAGCGGCACCGTGATCCGGTCGGGCCAGATGTGGGACGTCTTCGAGGAGATCTACCTGCCCGAGGACGCCGGGCTGCGGCTGATCACGAGCGAGGTGACGACCGGGAAGGGCCACACGAACGTCACGGCCCAGCTGCTCGTCGACGGCCAGCACCGCACGGTGACGGGCGAGGGGAACGGGCCGATCGACGCGCTGGTCGCCGCCCTGAAGTCCGACCTCGGTATTGTGCTGGAGGTGAAGGACTACTCCGAGCACGCGCTCACCGAGGGCTCGGGCGCGTCGGCCGTGGCCTACGTCGAGGTGGCCGGGACCGACGGGTCGACGTGGTGGGGCGTGGGCCGCGACTCGTCGATCCTCGACGCGTCGCTGAGCGCAGTGGTCTCCGCGGCGAACAGGGCCCGCCCGGGGTGATCCGCCCGGCGGTCGAGGCGGACGTCCCCGAGCTGGTGGCGATGATCCGCGAGCTGGCGGAGTTCGAGCACCTCTCGGACCAGGTGCAGATCACCGAGGACGACCTCGCCCGCACGCTGTTCGGCCCCGACGCGGTCGTGCACGACTCGGTCGTCGAGGACGGCGCCGGCGGCCTCGCCGCGCACGCGCTGTGGTACCGGACGTTCTCGACCTTCCTGGGCAAGACGGGGATCTGGCTCGAGGACCTCTACGTGCGGCCCGAGCACCGCCGCCAGGGCCACGCCGGCGCCCTCATGGCCCACCTGCGCCAGCAGACCGACGGGCGCGTCGAGTGGGAGGTGCTCGAGTGGAACACCACGGCCATCGACTTCTACCAGCGCCTCGGGGCCCGGCCCATGGGGGGCTGGACGCACTACCGCTGGTTCGACGGGTAGGCGGGAACAACCCTTCCTATATCTCTGTTGTAGATATGGAGTATCTCCCCTAGCACCTTGACAGATCAGTCCGAGCGAGCGACACTCTGGCAGTGGGAGAACGTGGAAGGAGATCCTGTGCGTCTGCCCAGACACGATCTGAAGGAACTGGCCCTCTTCGCGGAGACGAGCCGGTCGGAGTTGGCGGAGATCGCCCGGCAGCTGACGATGCTGACCGTCCCGGCGGGGAAGGTGCTGGTCAGCGAGGGCGGTCTCGGGAACGAGTTCATGATCATCGTCAGGGCGAGGCCGAGGTGAGCCAGGACGGCCGCACCATCGCCACCCTGGGCCCCGGTGACCTGGTCGGCGAGATGGCCCTGCTGGGAGAGCGCGGTCGCGCCGGCGCAACGCCACCGTCACGGCCGTCACCGACGTGGTGATCTACGTCGGCTCGGCGAGCGAGTTCCGCCGGATCATCGAGGTCGCGCCCTCGGTCGCCGAGAAGGTCCGCCAGACGATCGAGTGGAGGGCCCTGCGCAACGCGGCCTGAGCCGGCGGCCGGCCGCATCGGCCCGGTCGTGCCGGCGGGGCATTGCCTGAACGTAACCTGTCTGTTACGGTAACGAAAATGTTACCGATGCTGCGGGCGCCGGCGTGGTGCGGGCCGAGCGGCCCGGACCGGGGGCCTGAACCGGTGCCGCGGCGGAGACCGCCGGTGACCCGTTCGACGCGTTGGGTGACCCGACCCGGCGGGAGATCCTGCGGCTCCTGAGCGACGGCGACAAGCCGGTGCACGAGATCGCGGCCGCGCTGCCCATCAGCCGCCCCGCCGTCTCGCGCCACCTGCGCCTCCTGAAGGACGCCGGGATGGTGGCCGAGCGGGCCGAGGGGAACCGCCGGATCTACCACCTCGGAGGAGGGGCTGCAGGCGGTCCAGGAGTATCTCGAGGGCGTCTGGGGCAACGCCGCCGCCCGGTTCCGCCTGCTCGCCGAGAACACCGTGAGCCGGGGCCCGAGTGACGGGCGCGCCGCTGCGCATCACCTTCGACGTCGACTGCCCGCCCCGGCACGCGTTCGCCGTGTGGACGTCGCAGATCGGGACCTGGTGGCCGCGCGACCACACCGTGAGCGGGGATCCCGACGAGATCGTCCTCGAGAGCCGGCCGGGTGGGCGCATCTACGAGACGTCGGCCGGCGAGCGGCACACGTGGGGCGAGGTGACGGTGTGGGAGCCGCCCCGTCGGCTGGCGTACCTGTGGCACCTGGGCCGGGACCGTGCCGATGCCACCGAGGTCGAGATCCGCTTCGTCGACGAGGGTGAGGACCGCACCCGGATCGAGATCGAGCACAGCGGCTGGGAGCGCCTGGGCGACGCGGCGGACGCGTGGCGTGACCACAACCGTGCCGGGTGGGATTCACTGCTGCCGCACTTCGTGGCAGCCGTCGAGAGAGGAGCTGCGTGATGGCGACCGGGACCAAGGACGACCCCTGGGTGCTCAAGACCCCACCGGGGAGCTCGGAGTACACGATGTACCGGGACGAGCAGGCCGAGCCGGCGCTGCTGGTGTGCCAGGTGGGGTCGACGAAGCTCACCTACGACCTGCGGGCGATCGAGGACCTGCACGCCTGGCTGTCCGAGCAGGGCGACTGGGTGCCGCTGGGCGCGGCCGACGAGAAGAAGCCGGCCGCCGACGGCACGGTGGAGGCGTGGGGCCGTTCCCCCGACAACCCGATCGGGGGCTGGTACGGCCAGCGCAAGGGCTACCGCGGCCGCTTCGGCATGTACCTCCCGCCCCTCCTGGAGGCGCTCGGTCTGGCCGAGGTCACCCACGACGCGCGGAACAACCGCATGCGCGCCGTCTGATCGCGACGACGGACGACCGCCGCCGCGCCGGCGACACAGGAGAAGGAGTGACCTGCCAATGACCAAGGTGGTCCGCTACCGGACCAAGCCCGAACACGCCGACGAGAACGAGCGCCTCATCCGCGACGTCTTCGCCGAGCTCGCCGAGCAGAGGCCCGAGGGGCTGCACTACGCCACGTTCCGTCTCGACGACGGCGTGAGCTTCGTCCATCTGGCCGTCATCGACGGCGACGAGAACCCGCTGACGACCTCGGCGGCGTTCGCGGCGTTCCAGGCCGGCATCGCCGACCGGGTGGTCGAGGGACCGACCCCGGCCGACGCCACCGCCGTCGGCTCCTACCGCCTGCTGCCGTAGCCCGCCGCCCGGGCCCGGCTCTTGACGGGGCAGTATCAGTTAGTCAATACTTACCGTAAGTGGTAGCTAACTCTCAAGCCCTCGGCACGCTGGGTGACCCGACCCGGCGGGCCATCTTCGAGCAGCTCGGCGAGCGGCCCTCGGCGGTCGTCGACCTCGCCGCCCGGCTGCCCGTCAGCCGCCCGGCCGTGTCCCAGCACCTCAAGGTGCTCAAGGACGCCGGCCTCGTGCGCGACGTGCAGGTGGGGACGCGGCGGATCTACAGCCTCGATCCCGACGGGGTCGCCGGGCTGCGCGACTACCTCGACCGCTTCTGGAACACCGCACTGCACTCGTTCAAGGCGCCGAGTCGAACGACAGGATCAACGGGAGGAGACCCCATGACCGACACCACCGCCGTGACCACGACCATCGTCGTCGACGCGCCCGTCGACCGGGCGTTCTCGGTCTTCACCGATGACATCGGGAGCTGGTGGCCGCCCGAGCACCACATTCTGCAGGCGCCGCTGGCGTCCATGGTCTTCGAGCCGAAGGTGGGCGGGCACGTCTACGACGTCGGTACGGACGGGAGCGAGTGCCGCTGGGCGCGCGTCCTGGCCTACGAACCCCCGAGCCGGATCGTGTTCAGCTGGGACATCAGCCTGCAATGGCAGATCGAGACCGACCCCGGCAGGACGAGCGAGGTCGAGGTGCGCTTTCACCCCAGAGGGCGAGGGTCGCACGCGGGTCGAGCTGGAGCACCGTCACATCGACCGTCACGGCGACGGGTGGGAGGCGATGCGCGACGCGGTCGGCTCGCCCGAGGGTTGGGGTGTCGGCCTGCGGCGCTTCGCCGACCGCCTCCAGGGCGCACCGGTGACGCCGGTCACGGGGCGGCCAGCGTAGGGGGGCCTCCCTACAGAGAACCTCGGGCCCGATCGGTACCGTCGTCGCCTCGGCGCACTTCGCCGGCGGCCCCACCATCGGTGCGAAGACCCAGGTGGGCCCGGCGCCGGCCACGAGCCCGGCCACCGCCCTGCCCGCCGCCGCCTGCTACCGCGGCCGCGGCCCACCCCGTTGATCGCTCAGCCGTAGCCGCCGCTCGGGATGTAGGGCTTGGGCGGGCCGTCCATGCCGCGCACCATGACCGGCCCGTAGGGCTGGAGCTCGATGCCGGCCTCGACCACCACCCGGATGGCCCACTGCTGCGCCGAGGTGAGCCAGTTGATCTCGATCGTCTCGCCCGCCGGCGCCTCGGACAGCATGCCGCGGAGGACGAGCGACGCCGATTCCTCCTGGCGGGCGCCGAGCGTGACGATGCGCTCGTCTCGGCGCAACTGCATAGCCCTGGTCCGCATGGAGCAGCAACCGGCACCCGGTTTGGGCGAGCATCGAGACGATGTCGACCGACCGGGCCGACCCGGCGCACCGCCCGGTCGATCCCGGCGATCACCTCCAGCTCGCGATCGGTGACCTCTTCGGGCTCGAGTCTGCGCACCTCGGCGGGGCTCGTCACCGACCCCGGCCGCATGACGCCCCACGCGGCCACGACCGGATGGAGGACGAACCCGAAGCTCGTGTACAGCGCCATCGCCTTGGGGTCGCCAGGCACTGGATCGTCCCCGGGCTGTCCCGGTCGCCGTGCGAGAGCGCAGGCGGAGCAGCTCGCGTCGACGCCCCGGCCCTGCCGGCCGGGCACGGTGCCCAGCTGCGACAGCGTCCAGTAGGCCTCCCGCACGAAGGACTGCGACATCCCGATGACGGTGCCGCCCTCCTCGGCCACCCACGACCCCCCGGGGTCGGTGCGAAGGAAATGTTGGGTGCGGTCCTGGCGCCGCCGCTCGTCCTGAATGGAGTGCCCGGTCACGGGCAGCCCGTAGCGGACGCGGCATGGCGAGCAGCCCGGTGTCGAAGGCCGCCACGGCGGCGGGCACGTCGGCATCGGTCATGGGGCGGTAGGCGACCACGGGGCCAGTTCGGTCCGGTTCGGTCCGGTCAGGCGGAGGGCAGGAAGGCGGGGCGACGGCGCTCGTAGGCCGTGATGTCGTCCGTGTGGCGCAGTGATAGCCCGATGTCGTCCCACCCGTTGAGCAGGCGCTGGCGGGTGAACTCGTCGAGCGGGAAGGTGCCCGCCAGCCCGGCCGCCGGCGCCTCGATCGTCCCCCGCGCCACGTCGATCGTGATCTCGAGCGAGGGGTCCTTCGTCACCGCGTCGAGCAGGGCGCGGTCGAGCTCCTCGCTGACCTGCACCGGGAGCAGCCCCTGCTTCGTGCAGTTGTTGCGGAAGATGTCGGCGAAGCGCGAGGAGACGACGGCCTGGAAGCCGAAGTCCATGAGGGCCCACACGGCGTGCTCCCGGGACGAGCCCGTGCCGAAGTTGTGCCCGGCCACGAGGATCGTCGCTCCCACGAACTCCGGGTTGTTGAGCACGAAGTCCCGGTCGTCGCGCCACTCCGAGAAGAGCCCGGCCCCGAACCCGGTCCGCTCGACGCGCTTGAGCCAGTCCGACGGGATGATCTGGTCGGTGTCGACGTCGGTGCGGTCGAGCGGCACGGCGCGTCCGGTGACGATGACGACGGGTTCCATCAGTCCAGGTCCTCCGGGGTTGCGAACGTCCCCGCCACGGCCGTCGCCGCGGCGACGGCGGGGGACACCAGGTGGGTGCGCCCGCCGCGGCCCTGGCGCCCCTCGAAATTGCGGTTCGAGGTCGACGCGGAGCGCTCGCCGACGGCCAGTTTGTCGGGGTTCATGGCGAGGCACATGGAGCAGCCCGGCTCGCGCCACTCGAAGCCGGCCGCCAGGAACACCTTGTCCAGGCCCTCGTCCTCCGCCTGCGCCTTGACGCGGTGCGAGCCCGGCACGGCCAGGGCGCGCAGACCCGGGTGGACGCTCCGGCCCTCGAGCACGGCTGCGGCGGCCCGGAAGTCCTCGATGCGCGAGTTCGTGCAGCTGCCCAGGAACACCGTGTCGACCTCGATCTCGCGGATCGGCGTCCCGGCCTGCAGGCCCATGTAGGCCAGCGCCCGCTCGGCCGCTTCCCGGTCGCCCGCATCGGCCAGGGAGGAGGGGTCGGGCACCGATCCGGCCAGGGGCACCACCTGGGCGGGGTTCGTGCCCCAGGTCACGTGCGGCGTGATCGTGGACGCGTCGAGCACGACCTCCTTGTCGAAGGTCGCCCCGTCGTCGGTCGGCAGGGTGCGCCAGTAGGCCAGCGCGGCGTCCCAGGCCACGCCGACGGGCGCATGGTCGCGGCCCTGCACGTATGCGAAGGTCGTCTCGTCGGGAGCCACCAGGCCTGCCCGTGCCCCACCCTCGATCGACATGTTGCACAGCGTCATGCGCCCCTCCATGGAGAGGCTCCGGATGGCCGACCCGCGGTACTCGATCACGTGACCGATGCCGCCGCCGGTGCCGATGGCGCCGATGACGGCCAGCGCGATGTCCTTGGCCGTCGCGTCGGGAGCGAGCTCACCGTCGACCGTCACCGCCATCGTCTTCGGGCGCACCTGGGGCAGCGTCTGGGTGGCCAGCACGTGTTCGACCTCGCTCGTGCCGATGCCGAAGGCCAGCGCGCCGAAGGCACCGTGGGTCGACGTGTGGCTGTCGCCGCACACGATCGTCATGCCGGGCTGCGTCCAGCCCTGCTCGGGCCCGATGATGTGGACGATGCCCTGGTTGGCGTCGCCCATCGGGTAGCAGGTGATGCCGAACTCCGCGGTGTTGTCGTTGAGGACCTTCAGTTGCTGGGCCGACACCGGGTCGGCCACCGGCTTGTCGATGTCGGTGGTCGGGACGTTGTGGTCCGCCGTCGCCACGGTCAGCTCGGGCCGGCGCACGGTGCGCCCGGCCAGCCGCAGCCCGTCGAAGGCCTGCGGCGACGTGACCTCGTGCACCAGGTGCAGGTCGATGAAGATCAGGTCGGGCTCGCCCTCCGCCGTGTGGACGACGTGCGTGTCCCAGATCTTCTCGCTGAGGGTGCGCGGCGCCATCAGCGGTCGACGGCCACGATGTGGACCTTGAGCATGCCGCCCGGCGCCTGGTAGTCGACGGTGTCGCCGGCGACGCGGCCCACCAGCACCTGGCCGAGCGGTGAGCTGGGCGAGACCACCGGCAGCTCACCGTGGCGCTCCTCGATGGAGCCCACGAAGAACTGCTGGGTGTCGCCCTCGTCGTCGCCGTCGTAGCGCAGGGTCACTGTGCTGCCCAGCGAGATGGACCCGTCGTCGGAGCCGGACTCGTCGACGATCTCGACGTGCTTGAGCATCGCCTGCAGCTGCCGGATGCGCGACTCCATCCCGCCCTGGGCGTCCTTGGCCGTGTGGTAGTCGCCGTTCTCACTCAGGTCGCCGAGGGCGCGGGCCGCCTCGATGTGCTGGGCGATCTCCACCCGGCCGCGGGTGGTCAGGTCCTCGAGCTCGGCCACCAGGCGGTCGTGGGTGCCCTGGGTCAGCTTTGTCGTCTCGGTCTGGTTGGCGGAAGCGTTGGTCACGGCGTGTCCTCCGGGAGGCGGATGCCGGCGGTGCGGTGCACTGCGCCGGCAGGGATCAAGGCTAATCGGCCCCGGATGGGCTCCCGGCCGGCGCCGCGCCCTCTGTTGACGAGGCGCTCCGGCTGCGAGAGACTAGGTCGGCCATGCGCCGTTCCGAGCACCTCGTAGGCATTATTCACTAGGCGTGCACCACCCCAGCGCGCCTTCGAACCGTCCACTGAGTGGGCGGTTTTTCAATTCCCGGGGACGGTTCAAGGCCATGGCGCACCGGGACGACAGAAGAAAGGAACAATGAGGACCGTGAGCAGCGACAGCACCAGGCACCGGGTGGCCGTCATCGGCGGCGACGGCATCGGGCCGGAGGTCTGCGCGGAGGCGCTCAAGGTGATCGAGGTGGCGGGTGTCGACCTCGACACCACCTTTTTCGACCTCGGCGCCGCGCGCTACCTGCGCGACGGCCGTCGTCCTGCCCGACGAGACGCTCGGCCGAGCTGCGCGGCTTCGACGCCATCCTCCTGGGCGCCGTCGGCCCGCCCGTCGGCGACACGGCGGTCCCGCCCGGGACCCTCGAGCGTGGCATGCTGCTCCGTCTCCGCTTCGACCTCGACCTCTACGTCAACCTCCGCCCCTTCGCCGGCGTCCCCGGCTCCGTCGCCGCCGGCGCCGACTTCATGGTCGTCCGGGAGAACACCGAGGGCACGTATGCCGGCGAGGGCGGGCTTCCTGCGCAAGGGGACCCCGCACGAGGTGGCCACCCAGGGCTCGGTCAACACGCGGCACGGGGTCGAGCGCTGCGTGCGCTTCGCCTTCGACCTGGCATCGCCGGCCGGGCGCGGCACCTCACCCTCGTCCACAAGACCAACGTGTTGACGTTCGCCGGCGACCTCTGGCACCGCACGGTCAGCGAGGTCGCTCCCGAGTTCCCCGACGTGGACTGGACGTACAACCACGTGGACGCCGCCTGCATCTACCTGGTGGAGAACCCCAGGCGCTACGACGTCATCGTGACCGACAACCTGTTCGGCGACATCCTCACCGACCTGGCCGGCGCGGTCAGCGGCGGCATCGGCTTCGCGGCCCTTCCGGCCAACCTGAACCCGGCCCGGACCGGCCCGTCGCTCTTCGAGCCGGTCCACGGCGTCGCCCACGACATCGTGGGGCCGGGCATCGCCAACCCCCTGGCCGCCATCCATCTCGGCGGCGTGATGCTCGAGTACCTGGGCGGGACGACGGGCCCTCCGGCGTACACGCCAACCGCATCGTCGAAAGACCGACGCCGTCACGGGCACGACCAGCGACTCCGACGCCATGTCGAACCCGGACCTGCCCACCTCCACGAAAAGCTGTCCACGACCGCCGGAGAGTATGCCACGAGACCAAGAGAGAGAAGAAGGCAATGTAGCCGCAATGCCCATCACCCCGACGGAGAAGATCTGGATGGACGGCGAGCTCGTCGACTGGGCCGACGCGCACGGTGCACGTGCTCACGCACACCATGCACTACGGCTCCGGCGTCTTCGAGGGCATCCGCGCCTACCCGACCAGCCGAGGCGTGGCGGTGTTCCGGCTGCGCGACCACATCGCCGGCTGTTCGACTCGGCGCAAGGTCTCATGATCGACGTCCCGTTCACGGTCGACGAGGTCATCGAGGCGCGCCCGGCCGGCTGCGCGTGAACGGCATGCACGACGCCTGCTACCTGCGGCCGCTGCGTCTACCTCGGCGACGGCGAGATGGGCGTCAACCCGCTGCCGTGCCCGGTCGAACGTCTCGGTCGCCGCTGGACGTGGGGGACGTACCTCGGTGACGAGGGCGTGGCGAACGGCGTGCCGCGCAAGGTCGGCTCGTGGCACGCGCCACCGACCCCAACGCGGTGCCGACCGCGGCCAAGGGCACCGGCAGTACGTGAACTCCTCGCTGGCCAAGCGCGAGGCGATCAAGGCCGGCTACGACGAGGCCATCACTGCTCGACCCCAACGGTCGTGGTCAGCGAGTGCACCGGCGAGAACATCTTCATCGTGCGTGACGGCGTGATCATCACGCCGCCGACTCCGACTCGGTCGCTGGAGGGGATCACCCAGAACTCGGTCGTCACCATCGCACGCGACCTCGGCATACGAGGTGCGGGAGCACATCATCCGCACGGACCTCTACCTCGCCGACGAGGCCTTCCTCACCGGCACCGCGGCCGAGGTCGCTGCCCATCCGTGGCCGTCGACGACCGCCCGGTCGGCCCGGGGCACCCCGGACGGATCACCAAGGAGATCCAGCAGATCTACTTCGCCACCGTGCGCGGCGAGTCGACCAGTACAAGGAATGGCTGGACCATGTCGACCGACCGCGCCGGGGAGCACGTACGCCACACCCACGCGCACGGCCACAGTGCCCACGCCCACGACTACGCCCTGCACGAGTTGCCCGAGGCGGTCGACACCGACACCATCCTGCGGGACGGCAGCCAGCAGGAGGGCCTCTCGCTGACGGTCGACGACAAGCTCCGCGTGGAGCAACTGGACCATCTCGGGGTGACCTACATCAGGGCGGTTGGCCGGGGCCAACCCCAAGGATGTCGAGTTCTTCGCCCGCGCCAAGAAGGAGCTCACGCTCGGCACGGCGACGCTGGTCGCGTTCGGCTCCACGCGGCCGGGCCGGGGTCAAACCCGAGCACGATGCCGTTCTCGCCAACCTCGTCGACGCCGGGGCCCCGGTCGCATGCATCGTGGCCAAGTCGTGGACCGCCACGTGGCCGAGGCGCTGCGCACCTCGCTCGACGAGGCGGTGGCCATGGTGGCCGACTCCGTGCGCTACCTGCGCGAGCACGACCTTCGTGTCTTCCTCGATGCGGAGCACTTCTTCGACGGCTACCGGGGCAACCCCGACTTCGCGGTCGGTCCTGGCCGCCGCCGAGGAAGCCGGAGCCGAGGCGCTCGTCCTGTGCGACACGAACGGCGGCTCGCTGCCCGACGACGTCGGACAGGCGGTGGCGGACGTGCGCGCCCGCACGGGTGCGCAGCTGGGGATCCACTGCCACAACGACGCCGGCTGCGCGGTGGCCAACTCGCTGGTGGCGGTGCAGGCGGGGGCGACCCAGGTCCAGGGTGCATCAACGGCTATGGCGAGCGGGCCGGCAACACCGACCTCTCGGCCGCCATCCCCGGCAACCTGACCCTCAAGCTCAGGATCCGCACGATCCCGGTCGACCGGCTGGAGCGGTTGACGCCCGTGGCGCACCACATCGCCGAGCTGGTCAACATCGCCTGCGTCCTGACCCGCAGCAGCCCTACGTCGGCAACTCGGTGTTCGCGGACAAGGGCGGCCTGCACGCCAGCGCGGTGGCCCGCAGCGCCGACCTGTACGAGCATGTCGAGCCGAACCTCGTGGAGCAACGGCACCCGGGTCGTCGTCTCCGAGATGGCCGGGCGCTCGACGCTGGCCATGAAGGCGGACGAGCTCGGGCTCGAGCTCGACGGCGAGATCATCGGGCGCGTGCTGGACGAGCTCAAGCGCCTCGAGCACGAGGGGTACCACTTCGAGGTGGCCGACGGCTCCCTCGAGCCCCTCCTGCGCCGCGCGACCGGATGGGTGTCGGACTTCTTCACCGTGGAGTCGTTCCGCGTCATCACCGACCACGGCCAGCGCGCCGACCTCGATGCCGACGGCGTCGCGGGTCCCGCCACCACTGCGGTGTTCGACGTGATGACCGAGGCCACGGTCAAGGTCCACGTCGGGCCCGAGCGCATCGTCGCCGTGGCCGAGGGCAACGGCCCCGTCAACGTGCTCGACGGTGCCCTGCGTGGCGCCATCGGCGCCAGGTTCCCCGTGCTCGACCACATCCACCTGACCGACTACCGGGTGCGCGTCCTCGATACGGGACGGGGCACCGGCGTGGTGACCCGGGTCCTGGTGGACACGACCGACGGGCAGCGCACGTGGACCACCATCGGGGTGTCGGAGAACATCATTGAGGCGAGCTGGCAGGCCCTCTACGATTCGATCGTCTTCGGGCTGCTCCACGCGACCTAGCCGGGTACAGAGCAGCCACTCACCGCCGAGGGGGGAGCACAGGGGGTCGACATGACCGTGTGGAGCCGGATGGCAGCGACGCTGGTCGGCTCCCCCCGCCCGACACCGCCGATATCTCGGTCAGCGTGCCTGGCGGCCAAGACGCCCGATGGCACCGTCCTGCTGGCCGACCGCTGGTTCCCCACCCAGGCTTCGGG
>CAVULV010000003.1:0-187594 GCA_963742445.1 uncultured Acidimicrobiaceae bacterium | reverse complement strand
GGTGCCCGCCGGCGCGACTCAGTGCAGGTCCAGGCGCTCGAAGGCGGCGATCGCGAGGCCGCCGAAGACGAGGCCGGCGGCGACGAGCACACCCAACTCGCCCGCGCTGAGCCCGGATCTCAACTGGTTGTCGCCGACCGACCAGTAGAAGAGCGAAGCGAAGCGGGCCGGGCGGATCCACGCCACCACAGGTGCCAGGGAGCTGATCAGGTACGAGACGGCGGCCAGGCCAGAGGCCACGCCGAGTGCCGTTCCGCGACGCCCGGTTGCTGCGCCCACGGCGAGGGCGACCAGGCCCAGGTCGATGCCGAGGAGGAGTACCGCGAGCGATGAGCCCCACAGGTGGGCCGCGCTCACGGTGATGTCGAAGAAGTGCCCGAGCGCAAGGACCGCCGTGGTCACCACGACGATGGCCGCCGCTTGAGCACCCATCGCCACCGCCTTCTCGACCGTGATCCGGCGACGTCGAATCGGCAAGGTCACCACCGTCGCGAGTGTCCCCTCCTCGTCCTGTCCCGCCAGCGACGATGCGCCGTAACCGATGGTGGCGAGGAGGATCAGCAGCGGGAAGAAGTTGGCGTAGAGGTTCACGCTCAGCCAGCCCGCCGGCGAGGTGATCGAGCCAACGGCGCCGAGGAGGGCGGCCATCGTGGGGGAGTTCTTGGTGAGGTTGTCCAGGCCCGTCGAGTGCTCGAACGAAGGGTAGAGGGCAACGATGACGAAGGCGTAGAGCGCGGCGCCGACGCTGTAGCCGAGCAGGGCACGGCGGCGCCCGACGAGGTCAAGGCGTGTGACGTCAGTGCGCATCGGGGATCTCAATGTCGTCGCGGTAAAAATCCAGGAAAAGCTCGTCGAGGTCCGCCTGGCGCGACACCAGGCCGATGGGGTCGAGGTCGGCGGCGATGCCCAGCACCGGACCGAGAGCGCCGGTGACCTCCAAGGTGACGTGGGCGCCGGAAGATTCGAGGACCCGCACCCCGTCGATGCGGAAGATAGCCGGGTCCACGGGGTAACGGAATCGCAGCTCGAGCGTCGTGGGGGCGTCGCGACGCAGGCCCTCGACGGTGTCGGTGCGGACGAGTCGCCCGTCCTTGATGATCCCCACCCGATCGGCCACCCGCTGGACCTCGTCGAGCTCGTGCGAGGAGAGGAACACGGTGCGCCCGCTCGCCGTGGTCTCACGCAAGAGGCGCTCGAACTCGTCCTTCATGAGGGGATCGAGTCCCGAGGTCGGCTCGTCGAGGATCAGCAGTTCGGGTTCGTGCATGAACGCGAGCACGATGCCCACCTTCTGCCGGTTGCCCTTCGAGAGCTCCTTTACCCGCCGGTCAAGGGGAAGGTCGAACCGTGCGGCCAGCGCGCTAGCGGATCGATAGTTGGTGAAGCCGCGCGCCCGGGCAAACCAGGCGAAGTGATCGCCCGCTGTCATCCGAGAGAACAGGGCCAGGTCGCCCGGGAGGTAGCCGACTCGAGAGTGGATGGCGACGCCGTCGCGATGGGCCTCGAGACCGAGGACGAGTGCTGTGCCTGCCGTCGGCCGTTGCAAGTCGAGGAGGGCCCGGATGGTCGTGGTCTTGCCAGCCCCATTGGGGCCCAGGAAGCCGAAGATCTCACCGGGTTCGACGCGGAGGTCGAGCGCTTCGATGCCCCTGATGGCACCGAACATTTTGGTCAACCCGATCGTCTCGATGGCACAGGTCATGTGGCAGCCTCCGCACGTTCGTCACCCTCGAGGACTCGCAGCACTGCGTCGAGCGCGTCGGGATGGGCCAGCGCGCTCACAAGGTCCCCGGGCTCGAGCAAGGTGTCGCCGTCGGCGAAGAGAAGGCCGCCGTCGCGCTCGATGGTGACCACGATGGTTCCCGGAGGCAGGGCGGCATCGCGAATGGCCCGGCCAGCCGCCTCGGCGCCGGCGCCGACACGGGCCTCGACCGGGACGGCATTGCCGGCCAGCTTGGACAGGCGCTGCGTACTGGACTCCAACGCCTTGCGGTATCCGGAGATCACCTTGCTTGTGGTGAAGATCCCGACCGCGTGGTCGGAAGAGTCGGTGACGGTCACCCAGGTCTCGGGAGTGGTGCCGAGCGCCTCGAGGGCGACATCGACGGAGGCGCCTTGTTGGACGCTCGCAGCTGTGACGTCGACGAGTCGGCCGACCAGCGCTCCGGCGTCTTCCGATGGGGACGACTCGAGCGAGTGGGCCGTCACGATGCCGAGGTAGACGCCGGCACCGTCGACGACGGGGGCGCCGGGAAGGCGCCTGTCGGCGAGCCGGCTCATGGCCTGGTCGACCGGCTCGTCAGTACGGAGGACGACACGCGCCGGTGCCATGACCTCGGACACGGTGACGCTGGCGAGCAACGGGAGCCCCGCCTGGAGTCGGTGGGCCGGTGAATCGCGGCGGGTGCGCAGCTGGCTGCGGTAGATGGTGGCGTCGCTGTGACGGACGATCAAGGTCGCCAGCCCGACCGCCAGCATGGCCGGAGCAAGGACCTGGAGAGACCCGGTCATTTCAGCCACCATCAACATCACCGCGATCGGCGCACGCGAGATGCTCCCGAAGCAGGCCATCATCCCGACAATCACGAAGCTGGCAGGGTCATGGGGCACCGGTGCGATCGGTTCGAGCAGGCGCCAAAGCCCAGCGCCGACGAACCCTCCGATCACCAGTCCCGGCCCGAAGATGCCACCCGAGCCTCCGGAACCGATGGAGAACCCGGTGGCCACGATCCTGGCAAAGGGCAGGAGCAGAACGATCGCCAGCGACATGTGCAGCAAGCTCCTGCGCCCGAGGGCGATCTGGACCCAGCCGTAGCCGGTACCGAGCACCTGGGGGATGCCGAGGGCCATGGTGCCCACCAGCAGCCCCCCGATGGCCGGCTTCACACAGCGCGTCGTGGGGAGTCGCCCGAAGAGATCGCCGAGGCCGTAGAAGCCCCGGGCGTAGAGGAGCCCGACGAAGCCGCAGCAGATACCGATGAGAGCGAACCAGGCCAACTCGAGCGGGTGGCTCAGTCCTGGGGCGTGCACGTAGCCGAAGATCGGCGTGTAGCCCTCGAAGGCGCCGAACACTGCGTAGGAGATGACCGAGGCGACGATGGCAGGGAGCAGCGCCTCGACCTCGATGTCGTCGCGGTAGACGATCTCGGCTGCGAGCACCGCCCCACCGAGGGGTGCCTTGAAGATGGCTCCGATCCCCGATCCGATGCCCACCGAGACGGCGATGCGGCCGTCGGCCGGAGAGAGGTTCAGCATCCGGGCAAGTAGGGACCCGAAGCCGGCGCTGATCTGTGCGGTCGGGCCTTCGCGCCCCCCTGAGCCGCCCGAGCCGATGGTGAGAGCCGAAGCGACGAGCTTGACGAGTACGGTGCGGATCCGGATGCCGCGCGGGTTGTCGTGCACCGCGTGAATGGCAGCATCGGTGCCGTGCCCTTCTGCTTCGGGAGCCAGGCGGTAGACGAGGAGCCCGGACAACAGCCCGCCCAGTCCGACGACGAGTGGTAGCGCCCAGGGGCGGCTGAAGCCGGAGGAGCCGAGACCCGCCCCTTCGGCCACGGTGTGGGGAGGGTCGAAGGCGGCGAGGAGGTGAAGGAAGAGGTAGGTGGCCGCCTTGAGCGCCTCGAAGAACGCGACTGCTCCGAGGCCGGCAATGGCACCGATGGCACCGCCGAGGACAACCCACTTGCGCAGGTAGGACGCGGTGGCAACTCCATGCGCAGCTCGGGCACGCAACGGACGCAAGCGAGCCTGCAGCGTGGTCATCAGAGTTCCCAGCTGCGTTGCCAGTCGCTCTCGGGCGCCTCTCCAGCCGCATCGCCGAATACCGCGAATGCGCGCACCAAGTTGGCCTGCTCGGTGGGATCGACCGCGTCGAGGATCTGTTCGATCTCGCGGCGTCGACGCTGCGTGACTCGCTCGACCAGCCGGCGACCCGAAGCGCTCAGGCTCAGCATGACGACTCGGCGATCGGTGACGTCGCGGCGACGGGCGATGAGCTTCTTGCGGGCCAGGCGGTCGCACATGCGCGTGGCCGTCGAGGGATCGACACCGAGGGCCTGGGCGAGGTCGACTGGGCGTTGGGGCCCGCGGGAGGCGAGGACGACGAGGGCCCGGTACTGAGGCAGGGAAACCTCGGACTCGTGCTCGGCCAGGGAGCGGGCGGCGACGGCGACCAGAACCCGGCTGGCGGTGAGGACAGCATCGGCGAGTTCAGCAGAGTGCGTTGCCGAAACGCTTGCGCGTCGGCTGGTCATGGGCGACATACAGTTATTGTAGGCATACAATGACTGTAGCGCGCCCTCGGCCCACGCTTCCACGGCTCGAACCGCTGCTGAATGTCGTAACACCGAAGTAGCGTCATGGGTTCGTGAGTCCCGTAGGGGCCTCCTGCGTGCCGCCGACGCCGAGGTCTGACTCTCTCGTGACGGAGACACTTTCGGTGCCGAGAGTGCTCAGCCCCCCGAGGGTGGCACAGTTGGATCAGGGGTGTGGGGTTGGGCCTCGAAGTACGCTTGGAGGTTGAGCGTCGCGATGATGTTGGTCATTACTGCCGCCGACGCGCTCCTCGGGCCCCGTGTCATCCTCATCGCCTTGCTCATGGTCGGTCCCTGCTGCGCGCTCTTCAGCGCTCGGCAGGTAGCGACTGCCCAGGCCGGAGCATTGGCAGTCGGACTTGCCTTCCTGTTAGCCCTCCCTGACGGTATCTGGGGCACCATGTCGCAGTTCGTCTTCACTTGCGCCGTGTTGATGGTCGCCGTCGCCTGCACATGGGGTGCCGGCGTCATGGAATCGGTGATCGGGCACTGGGGCGGACGGCGTTAGGTCGTGGAAAACTGGAGAGCAGACCGAAGTGAGGTGGCCATGGAGAGGATCCGACTGCACCGAGACCAGATAGCTCTCGTCGCTGCTGTCGTCTTGCCACTCGCGGTGGCAGTGATCCTCGTCCCCTTCCGCTCGAGTTTCGCGGCGACGGCGGCGGCGCTGATTCTCGTCGCGGTCATCGTGGCGGTCGCGGCTTTGGGCAACCGGATTTCTGGGTTCGCGGCGACGGTCTCTGCCACCATCTGGTTCGACTACTTCCTCACCCGCCCTTACGAGAGGCTCGCCATCACCCACCGGCCCGACATTGAGACCGCCATATGTCTTTTCGTGGTGGGGATCATCGTGACCGAGCTCGCTGCCCGCAACCGTCACTACCATGCGACGGCGGCCGAGGAGGCGGACTTCGTCGGTCTCATTCACGACATCTCGGAACTCGCCACATCGGGTGCTTCACCCCGAGACGTGGTTGAACAGGTGCGGAACCAACTCGTCACCCTGCTGCACCTGGAAGCGTGCCGCTACGAGTCCGGATCGAGCGACCGCCCCATGATGCGGCTCGAGCATGACGGGCGGGTCTTCCTCGGAGGCAGGGTCTGGGGCGTCCATCGCGTAGGCCTGCCCGGCCCGGAGATCGAGTTGCTTGTGCAAAGTCAGGGCCGCCCACTGGGCCGTTTCGTCCTGACGCCCACGGCTGGATACCCCGTCTCGCATGAACGACGAGTCGTGGCCGTGGCGATCGCTGATCAGGTGGGCGCATCGTTGCGACCCTTTTCTGGCTCTCGTGTGTAAGGAGCTGCGCGCTTCAATCGCTCTCCGAGCACCCAATGTCTCTAGCTGGTGGCCACGAGAAGGACTACGAAGAGGGCGTAGGCCCCGATGATCAAGCCGCCCGACGCACGGCGCAGTCCATGCCCGACGTAGGCGAGCAGCAAAGTCATTGCGGTCAGCCCTACGTACCAGCCAGCTACCAGCATTCCTGAGCCCGACGGCTTGGCCAAGCCGATCACGGTGGCGGGGATCAAGAGGCCGGCGGTCACGTTGAGCGAGTTTGAGTTGAGCGCGACACTCAGCGTGGCCGCACCACGGCCCCGCCGGGCCAGGTAGACAGCCGAGACCGCGTTGGGAAGGCTGGTCACGGCGGCGAGGACGAGGCCGCCGATGACGATCTCGGGGATGGCGAAGTGCATTCCGAGCGAGGAAGCCCCCCTTTCCATGGCCACGCTGGCCAGAATGACGACCGCGAGAGCTCCAACGGCCACAACCGCGTCGATGCCAGTGCCTCGTCGAGGGTGGATGGCCTCTTCGAGCTCGATCTCCTCTTCGACGATGGCAGCCGTGACCCAGGCCGTCCATCTCGTCGGCAGGCCGAGCCGTCCGAGGATTCTTTCGTGCGCGCCCAAGAGGGCGACATAGGGGACCAGGACGGCAAGGACGACGGCCAGGCCCGCTCCCGCCGATAGCTGGCCCCCCACACTCAGGAGACAAGCTGCGCCGACCAGCATGGCAACCGCCCCGCTGAACACCACGACCTTTCGATGCAGTCTGATACGACCCTCCACGACGGCTCCCAGACCCAGTAACGCCGCCAGATTGAAGACATTCGAACCCAGGACAACCCCGGCGCCGACCGTTGCTTGATGGTGCACCAACGCGGTGACGGCGGCGGTGATCTCGGGCGCATCGGCCGCTAAAGCGGCCAGCATGCCGAGCAGGGCTTCAGAGAGCCCGAGTCTTTCGCCGACTCGCTCGAGTCGCGAGACGAGCACCCAACTCGTGCCCAGGCTCACGACTGCCCCAATGAGGAAAGCTGCGAGGGAGAGTCCCACGTTCATTGCTGCTCAGGTCCTGTTCTGAAGGGCGCGCCCGAGCCCGCTATGACGAAATGGATCGGTTGGGTGCACGGACCCAGGTGACACATGTCAGCTCCTCAGCGCGAACCTTCGATGTGCCGACCAGGCTTCCCGGCTCTCCGTGCACCAGCGTACCGCCGGTACTCCGGCCTGGTCGGAGGTCACGGCCATCAACGACCAGGAGAGAGCAGCGTGCACGCCGGCGACGCGGCGATGGCGACGCCAGGAGGACGGCCGCAGCACTTCCGGGGTACCGGTCATGCACGTCGTTTCAGGCATGATGAACCTGATGCATGACCCATTTCGGAGGGTCCGGATCGGCCTCATAGCCCTGGCGATCGTGCTTGTGGCCGGCACCACGGGATACCTGCTGCTCGGATTCGACCTTCTCGATTCCATTTACCAGACCGTCACGACCGTCACGACAGTGGGGTTCACTTCCTCGCGCCCGTTGGGAGCAGGTAGCAAGACCTTTACCATCGTCTTGATTTTGATAGGCGTCGGCACGGCGCTGTATACGTTCTCCGCCGTATTGGAGGTGCTCATCGAGGGCCACATGCGAGAACTCGTGAGGAGGCGCAAAATGGAACGCGACATCGCCCAAATGTCAGGGCATGTGATCGTCTGCGGTTGGGGACGGGTCGGGCGTGAGGTGGCCCGGTTCCTGGTGAGCGCCGGTCGGCAGGTCGTGGTGATCGACCATGACCTCGAACGGCTTGCCGTTGTGCCCTATGCGTCCGTACACGGTGACGTGACCGACGACGACACCCTTCGCCAGGCTGGCATCGAACGAGCGGCCACGCTGGTCGCTGCCATCGACACCGACGCAGACAACCTCTACGTAACGGTAGCGGGAAGGTCGATGCGACCCGATCTGCAGATCATCGCCCGGGCACGCAACGAGTCCTCGGAGCCGAAGCTGTTGCGCGCGGGAGCCGACCGGGTGGTGAACCCTCAGCAGCTTGGTGGCGACCGCATGGCGTCATTTGTCACCCAACCACTCGTGGTCGACTTCGTGGACGTCGTGATGCACGACGGCACGTTGGAATTCCGGTTGGAGGAGCAGGCCGTTTCGGCCGCATCGTCGCTGTCAGGTAGCACCCTGCGCTCGGCGCAGTTGCGCGACCGTACCGGGGCCCTGGTGCTGGCCATCCGCAGACCCGATGGCATCTTTGTCACCAATCCATCGCCCGAGGATGTAATAGAGGCGGGCGACGTCCTGATCAGCGTCGGTACGGCCGAGCAACTCGCGGCGCTTACGGAGTTTGCGGCGCACTCCTAAGGCCGTGCAGCCTTCTACGCACATGCTCTTCCCTTGGCGTCGGTCCATACGCCCTCCGGCGCGGCCAACGACTCATAGAAGTGCGTGGATTGCAGCTGTGTTGAGTAGACCATCCGGGAACCAGCGAGCCGTCTGCGGGCGACGATCAAGTCACCGGCTCGGGCATACCGCTCATGGGGCTCGGCGTAGACCGGCGGAGGCCCAGCCCGCGTCGCCGTTGTCAGACGCACTCCCGGTGTACAGGGCAGACTTCGTCTCAGGTGTGTTCGGGATGAGCAACCGCGATGTTGTCAGGGCATTGTGCGCGACAACCCGCTTCGCTCACCATTAGGTCTGAAAGTCCTATGTTACCGCAGCCATCAAGTGGCCGATGCTTGAAGAGGGCAGGTCATCTTATGGGGAGGCCTGCGCGGACAAGAGGGGGCTCAGATGTTGGGAATGTTCATGAATGCGTTGGTCGCAGTGAGTACCGCACACGGGACACTGTTCGAGCGGGCACGCAGCGAGCGCGGCGCCTCGATGGTGGAGTACGCGCTGCTCGTGGGCCTGATCGCCGTCGTGGCCGTGGTGGCCGTCGCGGCACTGGGCGGGGGCATCTCCGGCCTGTTCAGTTCCGCGAACACCTGCGTCGGTGGTCTGAACAGCACTTCCTGCTAGCCAGGGCGGCACCCGCCGCTCCGAGCTGGCAAATGCTTCCCTGAGGAAACATTCCCCTTCCCGAATGGGATGACCCCTGGCACTGGGCCGGCTTTGGTCGGCCCAGTGCCAGACGACCGCTACGGACCGCGGCGGTAACGTGCGCCCATGGCGGTAACCAACCGGTCCCGAGATGCCCTTTTCGTTCGAGGCGCAATGCAACCGTGGCAAGCGTGCGTGAGAAGAATTGATGCTGATTGAGGGTGCTGTGTTACAGGACCCGCACCCTGCCGGCCTCCGGCCGGCCTACGCCCCAGGTCCATGGGCCGGACCCGCCAGTCGGAATTCGCGTAATCCGGCCCTCCGACACTTACCCTGGCCCACGGAGTTTCTGGTCGTGATTCGAGCCTGATGGACGCGGCGGTCGTGGTCGTAGGTGACGCTGATTCCGAGCTCATCGCATGCATCGACCCAGCAGATTATCTGCCCGCCGGGAGCTTGGAAGCGCCGAATTCGGCACCGTGGGTCGTGTGGCCCCACCGGCGGTGCTCGTGACCGGCGACGATGCGAAAGCAGCGGTCGTAAGAATCCAATGGTCCGATATTGCTGCTCCGACGTATTGTTCCGGTCATGGCCGAAGAACCTGTAAATGAAATCGAGGCTCTAACTGAGCGGATCGGCAAAGCAATCAAGGAAGACGCCTTGCCGGAGGATATCTGCAAGTTAGCGGAGGCTCGCGCCTGGCTGATCTGGCCCAATCAGCCCCACTAGCGGTGCCCCACAGTGATGCCGGAGTGCACCTCCGACCCGGCGTCGGGGGCATGTGCTCAATCGCGACGCCAGGTTGTCCGACAATTTGGCAATGGGCGACGATCAGGCGATTACGTTGTGCTGGATTGTCGGTCCCACAGTCGTCGTTGTCGTTGGCCTCGCGATCATGTTCCTGGTCCGTAGGCGCAGAAGTCGGGCCGCACTGTACGGGATAGGGTTTTACCTCGGCATTGAAGACCTTCCCGTCGGTGCATTGTTGTCGACTGACCGTACGCCTGGTCGAATTCGAGATCAAGTAATCGTTCGGGGGCTGGGATACGGTGAGCACGATGAGGCGGGGAGTTCTAGGTGTCGTGGGCGTAGCCGTGTCGACGCTCCTTCTGGCAGATCCCGCGGGTGCCATCACACCCGGCCCCACCCTGAGGTCTGACCTTTAACCGCCCCTTCCCGGCAGCGGTATGGGGGCACCTATCTCGCCACAAAGTTGTCAAGGTCTTGGGTGAATGTGCCGTCGAGCGATTCGTTTCGTTTCCTTATGAATCGTTAGGGGTGCGTCAGCGACCGAACTGCATTAGTGAGGATTGCCGCTCCGGGAACCGCTTGTTCGCGGGCGAGCGAGACAAACGCTAGATAAACGGAAGTGAGGTCTGGGTACAGCTCTGCGTAATCCCAATACCCTTTGTTCTCCTCCACCGACTACCTCGGGCACCATCAACACCAAGGAGATCGACGAGATCGTGCCGCCCGGAGTGGACGTGAACGAGACCGACGTCGGCTGCGTGCCGGCGTCCATCGCCGACAAGTCGTTGCGGCGACGGCCGCTCGAGGCGTCTGTGCAGTCGCGGGGACTGATCGACCCGTGAGTTCGGCGGACTGAGATTCGAACGGTCTGCCCGGCAGCCACGTCGCACGAGAGAGAGCAGGATGGAGGGCGTGGGCGCCGCGGACTGATTGGTCCCCGTGAAAGCCAGCCGGGACGGTTTGACTTCGGTGTATGGCGAGGGCGTGGTCCTTTGTCACCACCGCGTCTGGCGGAGTACGCGGGATCCTACTCAAAGATCGGGAGAATTGAGGATTCATTCTGCACTGTCATCGGCTTGCACGAATTTTTGCTTTGGGGGTAGCATTGGCTGAGATTTCAGTGAGGGGATTCAGGGTGACCCACAGGTATCGCCGCAAAGGCGTGGTCGCATTCTCACGGCTGCGTTACCTTGCGGTAGCAACTTCAGTCTTGGCGCTCCTGATCTGTGCCGTTGCTGTACTCCTGGCAGATCCAAGCGAAAGCGGCGCATCGGTCATCGCTGAGTCCGGGGCTGTGCTGTTCCAGTCACCGCCCCCACTAGTTTCCTCCGAAACTGGTCAAAGCAACACCACAATCAATTTTTTCACGGAACGAACCAACCTCGTTCTCCCGACGAACACACCGATAGACATCACGCCAGGCCCGAGCTTCCCAACGAACTACTCCGGAATTACCAATCTCTCCCCAAGCACTCTTTCCGCGGGTACCGCCGTTGACAGTTACTTCATGTACTCCAACCCCGTGGGACAGCCTGACAAGCACTACCCCTACACCACAACACTGACTTTTAGCGCGCCCATCCTTGGCGTGATCGTAACGAAGGCAACTTTGTCTGCGACAAACGCCAGCCTGGGTTCTCCTGGAACCACCTACGAGGCACCGGGAGGCCTCGAGAATGAGGTTGACCACGTTGAACTGGTTCGAGCTTCCACCATCCATGTCGAGTTCTTCACCTCTGTGGATATCGACGCCATCCGGATCATTACGGCGGCGACACCAAGCACAGGTCCTGGCGGCACAGGTCCCGGCGGGACAGGTCCCGGCGGGACAGGTCCCGGCGGGACGAGTAGCGATGGCGCCGCGGGTTACACCGAGCTCGCGTCTGACGGCGGCATCTTCAACTTTGGCACGCAGTTCTTCGGGTCGATGGGTGGGCACCCGCTCAACCGACCGATGGTCGGCGGGGTGCAGGTCAGCGGGCAGCCAGGATACTGGACCGTGGCGTCTGACGGCGGCGTGTTCTCATTCGGTGCTGCCGGGTTCTATGGATCCACGGGAGGTCAACCGCTAAATGCGCCTATTGTCGGCATGGCATCGACCCCAGATGGCCTCGGCTACTGGTTGGTGGCGTCCGACGGCGGCATCTTCAACTACGGCGATGCGGCCTTCTACGGCTCAAGAGGAGGGAAGCACCTCAACAAACCCATCGTCGGCATGGCATCGACCCCTGATGGACGCGGTTACTTGTTGGTGGCGTCCGACGGTGGAATCTTTTCCTATGGCGATGCACACTTCTTCGGGTCGACTGGTTCCTTGACGCTAAACAAACCCATCGTAGAAATGACGACAACCCCCGATGGCGAAGGATACTGGCTCCTTGCCTCAGACGGCGGGATCTTCTCCTACGGCGATGCGGCCTTCTACGGTTCAATGGGCGGTCAAAAGCTCAACCAACCGATGGTAGCGATCAAGAGTACCGAGGACGGAAGTGGCTACTGGACCGTGGCCGCTGATGGTGGCGTCTTCTCCTTTGGTGATGCGAGCTTCCTCGGGTCGATGGGCGGCATCATGCTCAACAAACCGGTGGTTAGCGCGTTCTAAGGTCTCCTCCTGATGGAGGTTGTGTCCGGCTTGCAGTGCCTCACACGCTAGCCCACCGTGTGTTCAGATCGCCATTCGCTTGCGCCTCGAGTTCCCGAACGATCCGATGAACTGGGTGAGCCACGAGACAATCTGTCAGTGGCGCTTCGTCCAAGGCCGTGGTGAGCGTCGCGAGCTCACACCTTGCCTGCGTTCCGGGCGCACCCGGCGCCGCCCGAGGAGCCGCCGCGGACGCGGCACACGGTCTCGGACATGGTGATGATCTCCGAGCGCCCGACTGACGGGCCCGACTCAGGCCGCTACCTCGGTAGCTCAGACCGGCGGTGGGCTTGTGGTTTGCTTCCCCCCTCCGACACCACCTGTGATGTCGCGGATCATGCCGGGACGTCCGAACCCTCACGAACCCTATAGCGGGGGAGCCCGCTCGGCTGATACGTCCCAGTCGTGTCCAAGGTCAGCTGCCGCAGGAGCTTGCCGTCGAAGGTAACGATGCGAACGTCGAGGTCGGCGACGTAGAGCCGGTTCTTGGTGTAGCCATGCCGTGACCTGGACTATGAGCCGAGGGTGGTCCAGCTTGGCTCTCTTCGGCCGTCGAACGGCCTGTCGAGCTCGACAGTGCGCCCGCCAGGCCCCGTAGTTGGCGATTCCGCCGTTGGCTGCAACCTCTCGGATGACAGTCGAGGGAGCCCGGCCGAACTGGCGAGCGATCGACGACATCGACTTGCCGCGCGACAGGCCCACCAAGATGTCTTCGCGCTCCTTGTCCGCGATTTTTGAATCTCCCCACCCTCGATCACTGAAATTCCCCACCTTGAGCCCGGTGAGCCGAACCATCCACCCGCGGCGGTGGGCCCCCTTCGAAGCTGACGAGCGACCAAGCCAGCCAGCTCGAAGGGAGACCCGCTCCGCATGCTCACACATGGGGAAGACGTGGAAGCACATGCACTCAGAAGCAGGGGCTGGACGATCTCGGCGATCGCCCGGCACCTCGGTCGGGACCGCAAGACCGTCCGGGGCTACATCGACGGACAACGGTTCCCGGCGTCCGGGCCAGCTCGGCGCCGGACCCGCTCGAGCTGTTCACCAAATACCTGACGGCGCGGTTCGTCGACGATCCGCACGTCTGGGCATCGGCCCTCTATGACGAGGTCAGACGGCTCGGCTACCCGCTGAGCTACCCGTCATTCGTGGGCCAGGTGCGGGCAGCAGGACTCCGGCCGCACTGCGAAGCCTGCTGAGGGGTCAAAGGGCGCGACACCATCGAGATCGAGCATCCTCCCGGCGAAGACATTCAATGGGACTGGTTCGAGCGCAGGAACGCGTGGGGAGCGACAGCCTACGTGCTGTTGGGCACGCTGCCGCACTCGGGCAAGGTGCGCGGTGTGCTGGCCGAGAAGATGGACCAGGCCCACCTCATCGAGGCAGCGATTCGAAGGCAGTGACGCCCTTCCTCGGTCCGCCGTGGAAGATGGCGCCGTTGTCGGTCAGCATCGAGGCGGGGTAGCCCCAGCTGGTTGCCGCCGTCTCAAAGGTGTCGACCACGTCGCCCACCTTGGTGACCCCCAACACCTTGGCCGCGACGATCAGCCGGGAGCGATCGTCGATGAAGTCGAGGATCTCGACGTCGCGCCCCGATCGCAGCTGCCAGTGGGTGACGTCGGCCTGCCAGCACTCATTGGGCAGGGCGGCTTTGAAGCGGATGAGCGAGGCGACCGGGCGTTTCTTGTGAACCCCCGACGCGCCAGCACCTGCCAGATGGTCAGACCGAGGGCAGTCGGCGCGCAGCTTGGAGAGGTGCCAGTGGATCGTCCGGGCCCCAGCGTCGAAGCCGGCATCGACGAGGTTCTTCCAGAGCCGGACGATCTCATCCTCGAGGTCGACCGGGGTGCGATTCGGCCGGCTGTGCGGCCGCCTCGAACGGGGGCGAGGGCTTCGTAGCCACCCTCATGGAAGCGGGCCGCACGTCGCACTTCGGCTATGGATCGCCGAGAGCACCCAGTACAAGAGAGTCCCGGGTGCGTGTCGCGGCGTCGTAGTTAGCTTGGGTGTGCAGTGGGCCTTCGAGCCGCCTGAGATCCCTGCGGTGGGCGAGGCGGCATTGCTCGAGGAGTAGATCGGCCGCTCGTGCCGCCCAGTCGGGCGATGCAGCCGGTGAGGCCAAGACGAGGGACGGAAACGTCGAGTCCATGCGGGTTTTGCCGCGTCGCTCGGTCCTCGGTGCGCCAGGGACGGACGCAGGCGCTTAACCAGATTAGCAACCTGGTCTCAACCGCACCTGAGCCCATCGGGGCCGAACTCCGTGGCCTCAACGTCTTCCATCTCCGCGCCCACGGCCCAACCCCGGTAGAGAACACAGGGTTGGGCCGGCCACCTCGGCCCCTGACCGGCTTTGGCAGGCGGTCTCGGCGGCCCCGGGATATTGACCTCGCGCCGATGGCTCCTGATACGCGCCGCTCACGGGCTGCCCTGGAGGTCCACCCTCGCGTGACTGCCCGGCCGTACCGTTGCAGCCGGTGAGCGCCCTTAAGTAGCTCGAGGACGTCGACGAGGAGCCCGAGTTGGGGCCCATGCCGCGCCGGGCTCGCCGTTCCTCATGATCGGGTCTCCGACTGATCGAAAGTTGAGGGGCGGTGACAGACTCTCCCAGTCCCTCCCCAGCCACCGCCCCTCGAATTCGATGGTGACACCGGTGTCAGAGATCGGGATAGAGCCGACCGGGCCAATAATGCACAACGGATCGACAACATGGTCCACCCGATCGTCAGCTCACCCGGTCGAGGACATCGGCGTCCCGGAAGTGGAGTGAGTGGAGACGCCGGATCGCTCCGTGCTCACGTTTCAACTGAGCACCGCCCCCGAGCTCGCTTGGCGCGGTTCCTTTGGTCGTGTCCCGTGGCAGATCGGCGATAACCGCCATGCCGTTCTCGAAGCATGGAAGCTCTACCTTCTTATGAGACATCAGAGGGAAGCCAATGGATTGCACCTAGGCGACGAATCCGAGGTCTTGGAGTTCGGATGTGGTTGGGGTCGATTCGCCCGAACGTTCTTGCGTGATGTCACTGAAGCAAACATCTGGTGCGCCGACTCGATGGAGCTTGCACTCGGCACTCGCGAAAGGAGGAGGTAGATGGCACCCGCGAGCAAGACAACTTGCCATCGGCGGGCTGTGGGAACGCGGGTGTTAGAAGCACGTGAATGGTTGCCTTCATCAACGACAGGATCCCCCGAAGTCCCGCCCGATTGGGAGCGTCGTCAGCTTCCGCCACGCTTGTCCGCCACTACGTTCGGCCTCACGCATGCGGTGAGAATAACCTGCTGGAGCTCGGACCACGCCGAGTGTTTCATTCTCCTGCCCAGCCGCTGCATCCGCATCGTTGCGTATCTCGCGCCCTGGCGTCCGCCCCAACTCGGCCCCGCTAATGAGGCTGGTTGGGCCAAATCAGCCAGGCGCGTGCCTCCGCCAACCTGCAAAGTTCGTCTGGCGAGGCACCTTGCTTTATGGCTTCGACGATGCGATCCGTCAAGGCTTCGATTGCTTCTATAGGTTCTTCGGCCATGGCTGGAAACACTACGTTCACTTCTCACTATGACGCCTCCACTGGTCCGATTTCCTCGCCACCCACCGGCCCGCAGTGAGCAAGCAAACGTGCTGACCTGCGCAGGCTCGCCAGACCCCACAGGACCTCTCAATGATGACCAGCCCGGGGGTCAAGAGATCCCGGGTTCATATCCCGGCAGCCAGACTTGAGACACCGGCCGCCCGCCTGCAGGTCAGGGAGCGATTGCGTCGGGGGACGGAAGCGCCGATCGGTTGCGGTGCAAACCATCGTGCTACCCGACCCCCGGAATACGCTGCGCCTCGGTCAACTCGGCCGCCGCTCCGATCATGGACAGCTCGCGTCGGAGTTCGCGCCGCGCTGCATCGAGTGGGAGCGTCGAATCAGCGCTTGCCGGCGGCTGAGCGAAGGGCCAGCACCGGAGAAGTCGGACAGTCGGCGGATGAAGATCGCCTCGGAGTCGATCTCCTCCCCGTTTACGGGCTACAGCCAGAGTGTCTCCGGAGGGCGGGAACCCGTTACCGCTATTTGTGGGGAGGTTGTGCGACCCACGGTCCGAATGGCTCTATGGAGGATCAAACGCCTTCCGCAGAATGGTTAGTGGGCGGGGACCCAACACCCTGGGGGGATGTTGGGATGGGACGGCAGCCCCGTCCATTCATCGATCAGCATGGACAATGAACCAACTGCACGGCTGCTCTGGCGCATCGAGGCGACGGCCGTCCTGCGGCGCGTGGCGGAGGCCGAGGGTCGGTTCTCAACGTCGATGAGGGTGAACGAAGTCGCGATGTTAGCGGCCGCGGACGAACTATGGGCGGCCACTAGGGATGCGACAGCATGGGTGGCTGCGAAGGTCTGCCCGGATATGGAGCTTGAGGGACGCGTTGCCCTGATGCTGAACGGATGCGCCGAAGTCGCACGTACCGCTCAGCAGACGATCATCGATCCCTCCAGCGACGTCGCGGCGATTATCGGCCACCTGGGAGACCGGCTGGCAGGCATCGACTTCCAATCGCAAACGCTGAGATGACAGTTGCTGCCTGCCGCTGCCTCCGGTGACCCGTCCAGTTAGAGCGCACCCCGGGGCTTGTCTATGGGGATTCCAAGGAAAGCAAGGAGCGAAGGGATCTCTGTTGGGAAGCCACTGAGCTTGTCTCACAGTCCAGCCGATGATGGCGAACGAGCTCCAGGGTGAGATCCATCCGCTGGCGACCACGGAGGACATTCGGGCGACCGCTGCCATCGAGCAAGCCGCCCGTGACCCAGCTGGGTGACGTGATGCTGTCACGCTGCGACCTCATTAGCCCACACTGACGGAGGGCTTATGGTTTGCGTCCCGCTGCGACACGTGCTCCGGCCCACGGATCTGCGGGTCGCGATTCGATACGCGCGACGCACCGGGTCTGGTCGCAGGCGATGGAGATCCCGAGCTCCCGGAAACCCAAACCAGATGCTCGAGCCTTGCCGTGGAACGCCCCAGGGCCTCCGTCCCCTCTGGAACCTCGAGCGCCTCTTCCAACGTCATCGCCATTCTTCCCTTCTCGGCTAAAGGAGGTTGCCGCCGAAAGTGGCGATGCGAACGTCGAGGTCGGCGACGTAGAGCCGGATCCTGGTGCCCTTTCAAGAGCTTCGAGACCTTCGACCCGCGTTACGATCGAAGGCGCGACGCAAAGTCTCCGAGATTGCTGGGCTGTTCGGGGAGGGTAATGAGGTCTGAGGAAATCCGGGCCACTGGCCAGCTGGCGACGCGGACGCTGGCTGACACCGTCTCACACGTCGAGCAGGTGCATCGAGCTCTCGCAGGCAGAACGTTCGCACTGACTGCCCCGGCCAGCCTTCCCGTCCGGCTCATCCACGACGTCATCGCCACCGGTGTCTACAAATTTATCCGAGGGGCGGGCCTGGCGAGCGGCTTGGTCGCCAGCCACGTCGTCAGTGCTGCCGCGGGTTCAGTCCTTCCGGCAGGGTCGACTGCCCGGAGCAACCTGGCACTGGCAGTGCTGAATGCGACCCTGGGAGATGAGCTTGCCAACCAGGGCAGCCCATTGGCGATCCCGATGGCCGTTCGACGTGTACGAGCAGACGTCGTCCTCCGGCCGCGTCCCTCGAAGTCGCATTCCCCGAGGCGACGTCGAAGGTAGCGGTTTTCCTTCATGGCTTGGGCGAAAACGAGGAGTCGTGGAGGCTGCACGCGGACCGCCACGGATTGGAGACCGAGTCCACGTATGGTTCGCGGCTCGCGGAAGATTTTGGCTACACCGCCGTGTATCTGCGCTACAACACCGGCCTCCACATCTTCGAGAACGGCCAACACCTCAACGCACTCCTTGACGATGTCTTGGCAGCGTGGCCCACTCCGGTGACCGAGTTGATCGTCGTAGGTCATTCGATGGGTGGTCTGGTGTCGCGCAGCGCGTGCCACTATGCGCATCGGGGGAACCATTCGTGGGTATCCAGACTGCGACACGTCTTCTACCTCGGCACTCCGCATCTCGGGGCGGGTCTCGAGCAGTGGGTGAGCCGTCTCAGCCATATGTTCGGCAAACTCGACGAGAGTCGGCCGCTGGCTTCGATCCTCGACAGGCGTAGTGCGGGAATTAGGGATCTAAGTGCGGGATATCTGCTCGACGACCACTGGCGAAACGATGGCCTCGGATCGAAGCGCGAACCCTACGAGGTTCCCCTCATCCCTTGGGCCAATCACTACGCCGTCAGCGCCACCGTGACGACGAGCCGCCGCAACCCGCTCGGTCGATTGATGGGCGACTTGCTCGTCCAGCCCGACAGTGCTCGCGGCCAATCCCGTGATGGCGGGCACATCCCTTTCGCCGCCGAGCACACGCGCCACTTCGGGGGGCTCCACCACTTCAATCTCCTCAATCATCCTTCCGTCTATGAGGCGATGCGCGATTGGCTCGGTCCCACATCCGGTGCAGGTTCCGAGATTCAATCCGTCCTGATCCCCTTGTAGGACGCGTCGCTGCGTCCTTCTGGTCTGGTGCGATTGGAGAATCTCGGTGCCGAACTCACACGACGTGATCGTGGGCCAGAGACACGGAATGCTCTCAGGGCAGCTGGACCCGCTGTGCGTGCGCCCGGCGGGCCGGCAGCTTGCTCGCTGGTTCCATCAGCAATGGCGCCCACTACGCGAATGGAATCGCCGCCATGTTCGTCGCCTGCGGACAGGATGTCGCAAACGTGGCCGAGTCCTCGGCTGGGTTCATCCTTAGCGAGCTGCGCCCCGACGGGAAATACTACATCTCGGTCACGATCCCTTGTCTCGTAGTTGCCACCATTGGTGGCGGGACCGGACTCCCGACACAACGCGAATGTCTCGAGGTACTCGGCTGCTATGGCGTGAGCGCAGACGGACAAGGACATCGCGGACCGAAAAGCAATGGGGATGCATCCGCTCACGAGCCTCCGGCTCAGCTGATCCAGATCTGGGTGGGCCAGATGGAGCCACCGATCATCCCGAACGTGGGCTGGCCCTGCGGCGTGGTCGGGTTGTTGAAGTTCTGCACGCTGGGGCTGCCGATGACGGCCCACACCGCGTGGTCCAGCCACAGGTAGGGGAGGTCGAGGGCAAGGCGCTTGTTGACCGTCTTGTAGGCGGCCCCGCGGACGCTCGGCTGGGTGCTGGACCGCCCCGCCAGAAGCGCCTTCTCAATCGTCGGGTCCGCATTGCGGGCCATGTTGATGGACAGTGACCCCGAACTGACGGTGGTCGTGCTCCAGAAGATGTAGTTGAGGTCGGGGTCGACCGCCCCGAACTGACGCCAATTCAGCGCCTGATACTCGCCGGCCAGCGCTTTGCTGATGAAGGCGTTCTGCTCGATGATGGGGGTCTTGACCTGGAAACCCACGGACTGCCACGCCTGCTGGAGGTACGCCTGCTGACGCACGCTGACAGGCCCGTTCGTGTTGCCCAACGTGAAGGAGATCGGGTGGCCGGTCGACTTCTCGACCTGCCTGACCAGCGCGGCCGCCCGCGAGGGGTTGTAGGCCGGGTACAGGGTGGTGGAGTAATAGGGGGAGCCCGGCACGAAGAGTCCTGTGCTCACCGGGAGCACGCCCTCGTCAATGACCTGGGCGTACTGACGGCGGTTGATGGCCATGGCGGCGGCCCGGCGCACGTCGGCGTTGTTGAACGGAGCCGCCAGGCAATTGAGCTGCACGCAGTTCATGTCAGGCTCCCCGGCGACGTGCGTGCTGTCGTCGATGTAGGAGTACTTCCGGTTGCCACGGTACTGATTGATGATCTGCGTCGTGTCGGTAACCATTAGGTCGATGGTGCCGGACTGCAGCGCCTCGGACCTTCCGTTCTGGTCCGGGATCGGCTTGTACGTGATCTGCGAGAGATAGGGCATGCCCTTGCGCCAGTAGTGGGGGTTGGCGGTGGCGGTGAAGTGGTCGTTGGGGATCCACTCCTTGAACACGAAGGGCCCGGTGCCCACCGGGTGCGCGGTGCCGTTGGGGTTTCTGAGCATGGACGGCGCCACGACATAGGCGACCTGGCCACCAATGCCACCGGCCAGGTAGTAGGGGAAGGGCACCCAGGGCGACTTGAACGAGATGGTCACCGCCAGCGGCCCGGTTTGGGTGATCGATACCAGCGTCGGGTTGATCACCACGCCGTTGAGGAGCGACTTCGACTGCGCCTGGAGGTTGGTCAGCAGCGCCGCACCGTTGCACGGCGTCCCGTCGTGGAACACCACGTTGGGACGGAGGGTGATCGTCCAGGCAGTGTACGAGGAGTTGGGCACGACCGACTGGGCGAGGTAGGGGGCCCATTCGCCGTTCGTCAAGATGATGGTGAGGGGGTCGAACACGGTGCGGGCGTACATGACGCCGACTTCGTCGAATTGGGCTTGGGTGGGGTCGAAGCCCTGCTCCTCGGCGTCGACCCCGAAGACCAGGGAGCCGCCCTTCTTGGGTGTCCGCTTCGTGACGCCGTTGCGCCCCGGACCGTTGGTCGCGGCGCCCGCCATCCCGTCCCATCCCAGGGCCGCCGCCCCCGCAAAGCCCGCTGCCGCAGCGGCCCCACCGGCCAGCAGTGTGCGGCGATCGAATTTCGAGGCCATCGGCCCTCCCTTTCCCGAGCCCAGCGGACCCTGAAAGTCTTCTGGCGACGTTAGTGTCCAGGCTCGCCTGGGGCCTCGGCCGGGCCGTCTCCCGTTGCTCCGTCTCGTCCAGCAGCCTCGACCCGGGCCGGTCAGGACAATCGGAGTCAGCGAACTGCCCTCTTCTCCGACATCAAGCAATTTCGACTCCTACGGATCTGCCTCTCCAACGGCCCGACCGGTTTCGGCTCCCTTGACCTGCAGATGGGGACCGGAGGAGTGTGGGCCCGACGGTGAGATGGGCGGGCGACCAACCACCAGCGCCGACGGGCCCGAGGCACGACGTGGCGACACGAGTGGGCGTGCGGACAACACGTGGTCGCCCTTTGGCGGCAGAATCGGAGGGTGCTCACTCGATCATCCGGTTATCTCTCTCTCCGCTCCGGCTCGGCGCCCGCTGCGGTGGAGAGCCTTCAGTCAGACGGCTACGTCGTCCTCGACGGGGTCTTCGTCGGGGAGGAGCTGGCGGCGCTGCGCGCCGATGTCGAGCGAGTGTTCGAGGAAGTTCCGCCCGATGAGCGAGGAGACGCGCCCGAACAATCCGCCCCATTTCGTCACGAGATGCTCAATCGAAGCAGCCTTGTCCAGCGGGCCATCGGAAACGCCCGGATACTCGAGGTCGTCGAACCCCTCCTGGGGGAGGACTGCCACGTGATCGCCAATACGGCGTGGTGGCAAGAGTCGGGCGACAACAGACATCTGGGAAGGTTCTGGCACATCGACAGCGGACCCCACGTTCCTCGTGACCCCGATGTTCCTTGGGATCCGAGGATCCCGTACCCGGTCTTTGCGATCGCCGCGCACCTGTATCTCCTGGATTGCCCGATCGAAGGAGGCCCGACAGGGGTGATCCCTGGGAGCCACACGTCCGGGCAGGCACCCCCCTTGGAACGGCTCGCCGACGACGACCTCCAGTGGGAGGGGAGGGGCGCGGTGCCGATCATTGCCGCGGCAGGTGACGTTGCCCTCTTCATCTCCGACGTCTGGCACAGACGATTGCCCCCCCGACCGGACGATCCTGGGCGAATGTTTCTGCAGTGCCACTACGGGCGTCGCGATCTGGCCCAGCGGATCCGGCCGACTTCGGTGGCGAACCACCTCTCCGAGGACGCCATGGCGCGTGCCCGGACACGACGGGAGCGAACGCTCGTCGGTCTCCATCCGTTGGGGTTCTACGACGGCTGACTGCGTGGTGGTCCGGCCCGGGGATGCTCCTGGCCGCAATGGGGGGGCGGTGACCCAGGGCGGGTACCAATGGCGCCTCGAGCCTCCGCCCCCATGCCAGGATGCCGAGTCGGTTACGGCGTGGAATAGAGCCGATCGAACCAAACACCCACAACGTCGCCACAACTGGCCCCCGGCCAGCCGTCATCCCTTGCTCAGTAGGCGCTGTTGTGCTCGAAGTAGCAGCGTGGCGTCTCGACGAGCATGGTCTCGATCTGGGCGTCGGTCACGCCCTGCTCGCGGATGTACGGCAGGACGTCGTCATGAATGTGGAGGTAGTTCCACTGGGTCATCATGGCCACCACGTTGGGATCGATCCAGTCGATGTAGCAGGCCGCGTCGTGGGCCAACACCATGCGATCCGCGTAGCCGCGGCGGCACATCTGCACCACCGTGTCGGCCCTCGCCTCGAAGGTTGTCACCATGTTGAGCCCGAAGCGGTCCATGCCGAGGATGAAACCCTCGTCGGCGAGGGCGCTCAAATGATCGACGTCACTGCTGTCCCCGGAGTGGCCCAGCACGACCCGGGTCGGGTCGACGCCCTCCTCTTCGCACAGCAGCTTCTTCACGGCCAGGCCCGCATGCGTGCCCGGGTGCGTATGGACGGTGATCGGGGCCCCGGTGTGGCGGTGGGCCCTGGCCACGGCCCGCATGACCCGGGCCACCCCGTCGGTCAGACCCTGGTGGTCGATGGCGCACTTCAAGAAGGCGGCTCGGACTCCTGTGCCGGCGATGCCCTCTGTGATGTCGCCGATGAACATGTCGACCATCGGGTCAGGCACTTCCGTGCCGAGTGCAGCCGACAACGCGGGGCCACGGTAGAAGAAGAAGAAGGGCACCTGGTCGTAGGTGTAACACCCGGTGGCGGGAATGATGTTGAGCTCGGGCACCTGCTCGGCGATCCGCTGGATCCGGGGGATGTACCGGCCCAGGCCGACGACAGTCGGGTCGGCGATACTCCGGATTCCTTGCTCTGCCAGGCCCTGAGCTTGCGGACCGCGTCCGCCACACGGTCATCCTCGCTGCCCCACTCGGCCGGGCAGTTCTGCTGCACGTCGGGGTCCAGGACGAAGACGTGCTCGTGCATGTACGTGGGCCCGAGATCGGCGGTGTCGATCGAGCCTCGAACGGTCTCAACGGTTGCCATGTGTCGGCTCCTTCGCGTCGCTGCGGAGACCCTATTGGACTCTGGTCGGAAAGAAGGGCGAGTCTGGAGCGGGAGCGGCCCGTATGGCCGTGCTCATCGGTGTCTCGACGGGGTCATGGTCTAATGGTCCATGTTCTACGTCCTGATCTTCGGGCTCCTCGCCCTTGTCCTCATCGCCGTCGGCGTGACCATGAGCCGCCGGCGAAGCAACCTGGAGCACCAGAGCGGGCACACGGTGAACAGCTCGGCCAGCCGCCGCAATCGCAAGGCGAAGCGAGCCCAATCGCGACATGACCGGCGGAAGCGCCATTGATCGGGTGGGATGTCACCGGGCGCGGGCGTCTCGACACGTTCCATATCGGAATTCGCCCTCGCGTTCCAGGCGACACACGGCTCTCGGGTAGATAGGCTGCCCACAAGTTCGACCGTTGAATGCGACAGGCACTCTCGCACTGGCGCAACGAGGAGGCAGTCATGGACAGCGTCGCAATGATGAAGCAAGTCGTCGCCAGCACCGACAAGGTCGTCAAGGGGACCGACGCCTCCCAACTCGGACTGCCGTCTCCGTGCACCGATTGGACGGTTCGAGACGTGATCAACCACATCACAGGTGGGGCGACCATGTTCGCTGTCTGTGTCGAGGAGGGATCCGTTCCCGACGACCTGCTCGGCAAGCTCATGGGCGGTGACAACCTGGGCCGACGACTTCATCGGGGCGTGGGAAACGGCCTCAGCGCGTGCCCTGGCCGCTTTCGAGGCCCCTGGGGCTCTCGACAAGATGGTGAAGTTGCCCTTCGGCGAGATGCCGGCTGGCGTCGCCATCAACATCGCGGTGTTCGACGTTCTCACTCATGCTGCCGATATCGCGAACGCCACCAACCAAACGATCGAGGACACGGCCCTGATCGAGACCGCGTTGGAGATGGGCCACCAGATGATCAGCCCCGATCTCCGGGCGCCCGGGATCTTCGACCCCGAGCAGCCGGCGCCGGCGGATGCCACACCCACCGTGCGTCTCCTCGCCTTTGCCGGCCGCAAAGTCTGAGTGCACTCCGTCGGGGCGCATCCGCCCGCGACTCAGCCCCGACGAATCGAGACTGAGTCGTGCCCGCACCCCCTTGAATCCCCCCTTTGGGCGGCGGAGAGTGTGACACGGACGGACTCTCGATTTGGAGTCGCCCCCGAGGGCGGCGGCGCCCTGGTCCGACGCTCCGCGTCGACCGCCGCGCGGGCCACGACGAAGCAGCTAGCCTCCAGCCGGAGAAGGGGAAGCTGCCCCTGGCGTTGGCCGGACACGATTTCCTGCGTTCCTGGTCCGAGCTCACCGCGGGGCGGTACGAGAAGAGGATGTGGAGCGGAGCATGAGCGGTCGCCTGGGCCCGTCCAGGAGCGAGCTGGTCGATCTCTTCGGCGGGCGCCCGGGTTGGCGCCTCGAGCCAAGGTCGACGCCTGGTGCCACACCACTCTGGTGCTTCGTCTTCAACGGAAAGATCGAGTTCTCGGTGTCCACCGACGGCGACTCGATCCACCTCTATGTGATGGAGACCGACGAGGAGCTCGTCTTCACGGGCGAGGAGGAGCTCACGACGTGGCTCAGAACGCACCGGGCGGAGGCGCTGCGCGAACCTGTGTCGCGGCAGGCCCGGAAAGTCACGATTTCGCAAGTTCTTCGAGTGGGACTGACAGTTCACGAGCCGTCCTCACTGCGTAGCCGGGAGGATGTCATGAAGATCGCAATCGTCGGAACGGGTGCAATGGGCTCGGTGTACGCCAGCCTCCTCGGCAAAGCCGGACATGACGTCTGGGCCATCGACACCTGGCAAGAGCACATCGATGCCATCGCCGCCTCCGGTCTCAGCGTCTCGGGTGCGAGCGGCAGGTTCGTCGTCGACAACCTCCACGTCGGAGGCTCGCCCCGAGATGCCGGATCCTGCGACGTGTGGGTGATCGCCGACGAAGGCCGCCGCAGTCGAAGACGTGGCGGCGGAGATCGCGCCGTTCCTCGAGCGCGACTCAGTGGTCATGGCGTTTCAGAACGGGCTGGGTGCCGGCGAGCGAGTGGCACGCCACATCCCCCAAGAGCACATCGTGATCGGGATCGCCGAAGGGTTCGGATCGTCGATTCCCGAACCCGGACACGTGCACCATGAAGGCATGCGACTCATCCGGATCGGCGAGATGCGCGGTGGCATGACGGACAGGGTCCAGCGAATGGAGCAGGTGTGGCGCGATGCCGGATTCAACGTCCGTGCCTTCGCCGACGTGACGCTCATGATCTGGGAGAAGTTCCTCTGCAACGTCACGCTGAGCGCACCGTGTGCGGTCTTCGACGTCACCGTCGGCGAGCTCATGTCGGACCCCGAGGCATGGCGGGTGGCTCTCGGGTGCACCTCAGAGGCCTACTGGCTGGCCGTCGCCAAGGGGATCGAGTTCTCCTTCGACGACCCACTGCGGTACGTGACCGAATTCGCCGCCACGATTCCGGATGCCAGCCCCTCGATGCGCCTCGACCACCTCGCGCGACGGCCCTCGGAGATAGATGCCATCAATGGGCAGGTCGTGGCGCTGAGCCGCGAGATCGGACTCGAGGCACCGTACAACGAGACCCTCTGTGCCATTCTGCGCCATCGGGAATCTCTCTTCGACTGAGATCGCGACCTTCGTGCACCGGGCGCGCCGGCGTGCCTCGGATGGATACGGGGCTCTCAAGCCCTAACGTCTCGTCATGCCTCGCCGGCCCGTCATCACGTACCGCCGTGACTACGAGTTTCCCGTGTCCCCGGCGGAGCTGCTGGGACACCATCGAGGAGGTCGACCAATTCGAAGGTTGGTGGCCCTGGCTCGAGGAGTTCCGTCTCGAGGGAGACACCTTGAAAGCTGGAGCCGTGCTCCACGGTGTCGTTGCCCCACCGTTGCCGTACCGGATGCGCATTCAGGTCGAGCTCACTGACTGCGAACGACCGCGGCGAATGGAGGCTCGCATCCGGGGCGACCTCGTGGGAGAGGCAGCGCTGGTGTTGCGCCCAGAGGGAGCGGGGTCGAACGTCGAGGTGGCGTGGACGGTCGAGATGATGCAGCGCCCGATGCGTATGGCCAGTCGGATGGCGCATCCCGTGCTGCAGTGGGGTCACGACCGGGTTGTCGAGCTCACCGTGGCGGGGTTCCGGCGCAGGCTCGGTTCAGCCCGTTAGCCCAAGCGGGCGACGGCGAGTGCGGCCGCCAGCAGCACGACTGCCCACGACATCATTTGGAGCGCTCCCTCGAGGGGTGCGAGGAGGCTCTGCTGGTCCACGGGCAGGACGTCTCCGTCACGGAGCGTCACATGCCCGTCGACGGTGGCCACGCGGCGCCTGATGAGGCGGGCCGGCGTGCTCAGTCGGCGCTGCGCCGCCGACAGTGCGAACGCACCTGCCGCCGCCAACACGGGTGCGATCGCCAAGCGTCCGGTCTGGGCGACGTACGCGACCAACACGGGAAACGATCCCCAGGCGAGGGCGAACCCCACGTCCGTGTGGACGAACCCCCCGAACAGCTCCAAGTTGTACGCAAGGACGAGGAGAGGCCCGAGCACCATGAAGGGGATCAGCACCCAACCGACTCGGGCCAGGCCAGCGATCCCCAGAGCGACCGCGCCGGCGAGGCCGACGACGGTGACGCCGACGAGCACGCCGGTGGGGATCCTGGTGCCCAGCGGGCGCCCGTGCAGCTCGTCCAGCGCATGTGCCGCCAGGCCCACCGCGCAGAAGAAGGCCAGGAGGGTGCCGACCAGGCGCGACAGGCTGACCTGCGGCGCGAGGCACGCGCCGATGACCACGTAGGACAGGTGCCATGCCGTGTAGGGCGGGTGCAGCAGGGTCCACCAGTCCCGCCATCCGCCGGGTCGGGCGGCGTAGAACGCAGGGAGGCGCTCGGGAGTCTTCAGAGGAGCCGGGATGAGTGAAGCGATCGACGCCGCTCCCACTTGCGTCGGAACGAGTTGCCGGCTCGTCATTCATCGCTTCGGGTGCCCCACATGACGAGCCCACCGCCGAGGCTCATCACCCGCACCCCGACGTTCTCGAAACCTGCCTCGCGCCACGCGTGCTCCGTCCACGCCAAGGGATACCTCCGGTAGTGGCCCGAGATGTTGGGGCCGAGGAACCGCCCGACGCGGAACCATTCGCGCCCGCCGGTGATCAGGCCACCGATGGGCAGCACGAGGCGGGTGTACAGCCACCACATGACGCGCCAGAAGCGATTGGGTGGAAGGAAGAACTCGAGGCTGGCCACCATCGCCCCTGGCTTCACGACCCGAGCGAGCTCACGGAGGGTCGCCGCCGGGTCGTCGACGTAGCGCAGGAGGTAGGTGAAGGTGAGGGCGTCGAAGGTCCGGTCGGGAAAGGGCAGCTGTTCGGCGCGGCCGGCGACCAGCTGTATCCGTGCGTCCTGCCCGGCCGCGGTGACATTGCGAGCGCCCTGGGCCAGCATCTCCAGAGTCAGGTCCACGCCCACGACGTCGGCCGGAGTGCGCGCCGCGAGTTGCAACGCCACGCCGGCCGTTCCGGAGGCCACATCGAGGACGACACTCGGCACCGCGGGCACGATGTGATCGATCATGGCCCGCCGCCAGCGGCCGTTCTGGCCCATGGAGAGGACCTCGGCGAGGCGGTCGTAGCGTTGCGGCAGAGGCGTGAACAGCTGCTGCGCGAACCGGTTCCGGTCGCCGGCGACATACGGCAGCATGGCTCCTCCTCGGATGAGAGGATCTCACTGTAGATCCCGGCCACGAGAGAGGACGGTGTTGGGCTCGTCGCGCTTTGACGTAGTCGTGGTGGGTGGTGGCCCGGCAGGCAGCGTTGCAGCGCTGGTGCTGGCGCGAGCCGGGGCCCGGGTGGCCTTGGTCGACAAGGCGGCGTTCCCTCGGGACAAGGCGTGCGGCGACATCGTCGGTCCTCGTGGCCTCCAGATTCTCACCGAGCTCGGGCTACCCAGGCCGACCGGAACGTGACGTGGGTGAGATCGCGGTCGTCGGTCCCACAGGTCGTCGAACGCAGCTGCCGTGTGGCGAGGGGCTCACCTATCCGGACCATGGCACGGCGGTGACGCGGACGGTGTTCGACTCATTCCTGCACGAGGCCGCCTTGGACGCCGGTGCTGAAGCGCTCCATGGGCGCGCCGTGGAGCCGCTGGAGGGGCAAGGCCGGATCGGCGGATATCGGCTGAGCACCGGCCACGATCTGGACGCAGATTTTGTGATCGGGGCGGATGGCGCCACGAGCCGGGTGGCGGCCGATGCGCAGATGGTCGAAGCACGGAAGGTGCTGTGGGGGTTCGCCGTCCGGACCTACACCGCCGAGGTCGTCGACGTCCCCGCCATCGTGTTGTGGGAGCCGGCTCCCTGGCGTGCCTTTCCGGGCTACGGGTGGGTCTTTCCCGGGCCCGCAGGAAGGGCGAACGTGGGTCTGGGTCTGGGGACGGTGGGGGACCGCAGAGCTGGAGCGAGGGTCCAGCAGGAGCTGCCGCGCTTCTTGGAGCACGTCCGGGAGATCGGGCTCCTGACCGGGGGCGAGGGGGCGATTGATTCGAGGCGCCTGGGAGGATGGCTCAAGATGGGTGTTGTCGGCACGACTCCGGCCAGGGGACACGTGCTCCTTGTCGGCGACGCCGCCGGTCTCGTGAATCCGCTGCAGGGCGAGGGTATCGCCCAGGCCATGGGCAGCGGTCGCTCCGCGGCAGAGGCACTGCTGGGCGAGCCGGGTCGTGCCGCGGAGTGCTACCGGGCCGCACTGGCGGCCGACCACCTGCCGTACCACCGGATCACGTCGACGGTGCAGGCGTGGTTGGTCGACCGTCCCGGTGCCGTCGCCGCCGTGTCACGGGTGCTCATGACAGCCGCTCGCAGCGATGCCGTCGCCGGCGGATGGTCCGTTTTCTGGAACGAGCTGCTCGACGGCGCACCCCCCAATCGGCACCGGTCCGTGGCAGCGGCAGTGACTCGCCTGGGCCAGCTCATGACGGCGCACACGGCCACGGCACGGTGGTTCAACACCATGTTCGCCACTGACTGTGTTCCGGCCTCTTTGGTCGGCCGAGTCGATCGGGACCGGGGAGAGTGGGGAGCAGGCCGACACGCAATCCGCAACCGATCTGGTCGGAGGTCAGCCAGAACGGGACATGAGCTGAGCGCCGGGCCTCTCCCGGTGCGCTCGGCGTCGCACCAGCAGGATTGCGGTGCCCACCAAGAAGACCAGCAGAGCGAAGAAGAAGGAGTTTCCGGCGGCGAGCTGCCACGCATTGAGGTGGAGGTCCGACGTGCCCACGTAGGGCACCCACCAGACGGGCGCGATCCAGAAGAGGACGGCGGTGCCGATCGCCAGCGGGATTCCCACGCGGGGTCGGTCCTCACCAAGGGCGAGCCAGAGAATGGCTGGCACGACCCAGACCAAGTGATGGACCCAGCTGATGGGCGAGACGACGAGCCCGGTCGCGGCACAGACGAGGAGCCCCAACATGGGTGATGACCGACGATGGGCCAGCGCGGCCAACCACAGGCCGCCCGCAGCGACCGCGAGCAGCACCGGTGCCAGGGCGAGGTTGGTCACGAGTCCATGGTGGAGACGTTCGACGGCCGCGAGCAGGTTCTGGTTGCCGACGTAGGACAGTTGACCCGCGCGTCCCGGCCGGAACAGAGCATGTGTCCAGTAGACCCTCGATGAGGTCGGCGTGAGCAGGAAGGCCGCACCTTCGCAGACGAGGAAGGTGACGCTGCAGGTGATGGCGCCGCGAGTCCGGCGAGTGAGGATCAGGTAGGGCACGAAGAAGAGCGGTGTGAGCTTCACCGCGGCTGCCACTCCCGTTGCCACCCCCAGGGGTGCCTGCCACGACCCGATCCTCCGCTCGCTGAGCAGGTCCCACATCACGAGGAGTGTCACCACGAGGTTGACCTGGCCGAAGGCGACCGTAATCACCACGGGGTTGAGAAGCATGGCGGGGAGGCTCAACAGCAGGCCGAGGCGCCAGGCGGCGCCCCGGCTCAGGTCGGGTTTGACGAGTCGTAGGGACAGGACGAGGAGCGCGATCAGCGCGGCGAGGTTGCACAGGGTCCAGGCGGCCTGTACCGAATGGACGTTGGGGAACGCCTGCCACGGCACGAAGAGAAGAGCCGCGAATGGGGGATAGGTGAAGAGGAGATTCGTGTTCGGAACGACGGACGAGTAGAGGTGGGTGGTGAACGCGTACCTGGCGCCGAGGCGAAGGTAGACCCCGAGGTCGACTTCGTAGGTGCCGAGCGCCAGGAACAGCGAGTAGCCGAGCGCGCCCATGAAGGAGACCACGGCCGGACCCCAGGTGGTGAGCCACCCGGGGGTGCGTCCGCGGCTGGTCGGAATCGGAGGGCCGCCCTCGAGGGGCCGGTCGAGAGCGGTCACGATCTGTCGCCCCGTGGAGCGCAGAGCTGCAGGTCCGATCGTCCTTCTGCAACAGGGCCTTCGGGGAGACTGCGGCCGTCGAGAGCCCCCAGTGGCCGGACGAGCGACGCTGGCACGCTGGCATGCTAGGTCGGAGGCCCCGCCGCCTTGCGGTTCTGGGTGGTCGTCCGTATTGAGGCAACCTGTTCGGCGAACTCCCTGCGTGGGGCGCTGGGGCTACCGTTGTGTGGTTGCTTCAGGGAGCCGAGGGAGTCCGATGACGGCGGGAGAGCAGTGCAGCATGTGGCGTCCAGACGGCACCTCCTCGCACGGCCCTCAGATTTCGGGAACCTGGAGAGGCCGAAGCCGGTGAGCGAGCGGGCACACAATTTCGCGTACAACGGACGTCTCCTGGTGAGACGAGATGCCGGAGTTATCCGTATGGCTCTTCGGGTGATGGCGCGACTGGTGGGCGCCATCACCATCGTCTCGTCCATCGCCGTGGGCCTGATGTCCACGCCTGCCGGTGCGCTCTTGCTCCCGCCCTCGCCGCCGACGATCTCCAACATCCCGTCGAGCCCCGCCTTCGGCGGCAGCTTCACGGCCACCGTGAGCACCGACAGCACAGGGGTCACTTCGGTGACATCGTCGACCCCGAGCGTCTGCACGGTCGGTGGCGACGACCTCACGGTGACCTTCGTGGGCGTGGGCACCTGCACCTTGACGCCGCACGTGGCGGCAACGCTCGTCTACGATGCCGCCGACGGCAGCCCGACCGATCTCACGGTGGGCCAGGCGACACCTACGCCGCCGACGATCTCGAACATCCCGTCGAGCCCCGTCTTCGGGGGGAACTTCACGGCGTCACTCAGCACCGACAGCGACGGCGCACCGTCGGTGACCTCGTCGACGCCGAGCGTGTGCACGGTGGGCGGAGACAACCTGACGGTGAGCTTCGTCGGCGTGGGCACGTGCACCCTGACGCCCCACGTGGCGGCCAGCACCGACTACGTCGTGGCCGACGGCAGCCCCGCCGGCTTCATGGTGGGCCAGGCGACACCTACGCCGCCGACGATCTCGAACATCCCGTCGAGCCCTGTCTTCGGGGGGAACTTCACCGCCAACATCGTGACCGACAGTGACGGCGCTCCGTCGGTCACCTCGTCGACCCCGGGCGCCTGCACGGTCGGCGTCGATAACATCACGGTGAGCTTCGTCGGCGTTGGCACCTGTACCCTCACGCCCCACGTGGCTGCCAGCACCGACTACGCGGCGGCCGACGGCAGCCCCGCCGGCTTCACGGTGGGCCAGGCGACGCCCACGGCACCGACGATCTCGAACGTCCCGGCCAGCCCCGTCTTCGGTGGGAACTTTACGGCAACGCTGAGCAGCGACAGTGACGGCGCTCCGTCGGTCACCTCGTCGACGCCGGGCGTCTGCACGGTCGGCGTCGATCACCTGACCGTGAGCTTCGCCGGCGTGGGGACGTGCACCCTGACGCCCCACGTGGCCGTCGGCACCGACTACGCGGCGGCCGACGGCAGCCCCGCCGGCTTCACGGTGGGCCAGGCGACGCCCACGCCGCCGACGATCTCGAACATCCCGGCCAGCCCCGTCTTCGGTGGGAGCTTCACGGCGACACTCAGCACCGACAGTGACGGCGCCCCCTCGGTCACTTCGTCGACGCCGGGCGTCTGCACGGTCGGCGTCGATCACCTGACCGTGAGCTTCGCCGGCGTGGGAATTTGCACCCTGACGCCCCACGTGGCCGCCAGCACCGACTACGCGGCGGCCGACGGCGGTCCCGCCGGCTTCACGGTGGGCCAAGCGACGCCCACGGCACCGACGATCTCGAACATCCCGGCTGGCCCGTCAGTTGGCGGGAGCTTCACGGCAACGCTCAGCACCAACAGTGACGGCGCTCCGTCTGTGACCTCGTCCACGCCGGGCGCCTGCACGGTCGGCGTGGACAACCTGACGGTGAGCTTCGTGGGCGTGGGCACGTGCACCCTGACGCCCCACGTGGCGGCCAGTCCCCACTACGTCGCTCGGAACGGCGTCGCCGACAGCTTCGGGGTGGGCCAGGCGACGCCGACACCGCCCACGATCTCGAACATCCCGGCCGGCCCCGTGTTCGGGGGGTACTTCACCTCCAACGTCGTGACGAACAGTGACGGCGCCCCCTCGGTCACCTCGTCGGCGCCGGGCGTCTGCACGGTCGGCGTCGATCACCTGACCGTGAGCTTCGTCGGCGTGGGCATCTGCACCCTGACGCCCCACGTGGCCGCCAGCACCGACTACGCGGCGGCCGACGGCAGCCCCGCCGGCTTCACGGTGGGCCAGGCGACGCCCACGGCGCCGACGATCTCGAACATCCCGTCGAACCCCGTCTACGGCGGGAGCTTCACGGCGACCCTCAGCACCGACAGTGACGGCGCCCCCTCGGTCACCTCGTCGGCGCCGGGCGTCTGCACGGTCGGCGTCGATCACCTGACCGTGAGCTTCTCCGGCGTGGGGACGTGCACCCTGACGCCCCACGTTGCCGTCGGCACCGACTACGTCGCGGCCGACGGCAACCCCGCCGGCTTCACGGTGGGCCAGGCGACGCCCACGGCGCCGACGATCTCGAACATCCCGTCAAACCCCGTCTTCGACGGGAGCTTCACGGCAACCCTCAGCACGAACAGTGACGGGATGAGGTCGGTGACCTCGTCGACCCCGGGCGTCTGCACGGTGGGCGTCGATCACCTGACCGTGAGCTTCGCCGGCGTGGGGACGTGCACCCTGACGCCCCACGTGGCCGTCGGCACCGACTACGTCGCGGCCGACGGCAACCCCGTCAGCTTCACCACGGGCAGGGCGACACCCAGCGCGCCGACCATCGGCAATATTCCCTTCAGCACGATCTTCAACGGCAGCTTCAAGGCCGCTGTCACGACGACCGGCGATGGGGTCACAACCGTCACATCCTCGACCCCGGGCGTCTGTGTAATCGGGGTCGACAACCTGACCGTGACCTTCGTCGGCGTGGGCGGGTGCACCCTGACGGCACACGTGGCCGTCGGCATCGACTACATCTCCGCCGTCGGGAGCCCGCAGTCCTTCAGCGTGGCGCCGACGGGAGCCACGGCACCAACCGTGACGAATCTCCCTTCCAGTGCCAGCTTTGGCGGGAGCTTCGTCGCCGCCGTGAGCACCAATGGCGACGGGACGAAGACCGTGAGTTCGCTCTCTCCGGGGTCATGCACCGTCTCGAACGGCCTGACGGTGTCCTACGTCGGGGTTGGTACCTGCTCTCTCATGGCCGAGGTCGGGCCCGGTTTCGACTACGGGGCCAACACCGGCCCGGTGCAGTCGTTCGGCGTCGGCCGGGCCACCCCCTCGAGTCCCGGCGTCACGAACGTCCCGTCGGCGGCCGTGGAGTTCGGTGGCTTCACCGCCAGCGTGGGGACGAGCGGGGACGGCCAGCGCTCGGTCACGTCCAACTCGACGGACGTCTGCACGGTGGGCCCCGACGGGCTCAGCGTGACCTATGTGGGCTTCGGCACATGCTCGCTGACGGCCAGCGTCTCACAGGGCGCGCACTACCTGGGTGTGGCCGGGTCCCCCCAGACCTTCCTCGTCAACTCTGCCCCTCGCGGCTACTGGCTCGTCGGCTCCGACGGCGGGATCTTCTCCTTCGGCACTGCCTCGTTCCACGGCTCCATGGGCGGGATCAGCCTGCAGCGTCCAGTGGTCGGGATCACGCCGACCGCCAGTCGGAACGGGTACTGGCTGGTGGCATCGGACGGGGGCATCTTCGCCTTCGGCGACTCGGGCTTCTACGGCTCCATCCCTGGAGTCGGGTTGCACCCCGCCGGCTCGGGCCTTCCCAACAGTCTCGACGCCCCCATCGTCGGCATGGTCCCCACCCGCACCGGCCACGGCTACTTCATGGTCGCCTCCGACGGGGGGGTCTTCGCCTTCGGTGACGCCCGTTTCGAGGGCTCGTGCCCCGGGATCGGCGGCTGCTCCGGTGCTGCCGTCGCCGTCATGCCGGACCAGTCGGGCAACGGCTACTGGCTCGTGACGGCGAGCGGTGGCGTGTTCGCCTTCGGTGACGCTCCCTTCTACGGGGGTCCGCCGCCCTCATCGGTGGCCGCCGTGGACGCCGTGGCCACGCCGGACGGGCACGGGTACTGGATCCTGTTCGCAAACGGCAGCGTCTCCGCCTTCGGCGACGCAGCGCCACTGGGCGCTCCCCTGGGGTATGTCAACTCGTTCAACCCGGCCGCCGCCATCTTCCCCACGGCCGATGGCCGTGGCTACTGGGTCGCCGCGGCGAGGGGTGACGTCTTCACCTATGGGGACGCGCCGTTCTTGGGGAGCATGTCTGCAACCGGCCTGAACGGCAAGATCATCGCCGCCTACGGCTTCTAGCGTTCAGGCTCCGAGCGCCGACTCCACGCGCTCGGGCAGCGCCACCACCACCCGGTCGACGACGGAACGGACCGAACGACCGGTGTCGGAGGACGCCCGACGCAGGAGATCTCCGACGTAGGCGACCATGTTGACCACGTCGAGGCGAGGTGAGCGCCCCACCATGGGGACCGGCTCGGTGGCCCGGTCCAGCCCGCACACCTCGATGATCAGCCCTCGGATCTCGAGCAGCGTGCCCCGCGCCTCCATCAGCGAGGTCCCGTTTCGGCGCAGCCACACGGAAATGCCCAGCTCAAGGGACAGATCCCCGCTGAAGGGGTCCACGGGGCCCAGCTCCGCCAGCCCGCCCAGGAGGGCGGCGCCGAAGCCCCTGCTGTCCGTCGTGACCATAGAATCAGTGTGCCGAGTGGCTGTAACAAGGTGGTGGACCTGCCCTGGGCTGGTAATTTGTTCGACGTGCCACGCACGATCTGGAAGGGGGCCCTCAGTTTCGGCCTGGTCAACATCCCTGTCGGCCTCTACCCGGCCACGTCCGACAAGAGCATCCATTTCAACCAGTTCGAGGATGGCACCTCCGACCGGATCCGCTACAAGAAGGTCAACGAGCGGACCGGCAAGGAGGTCTCGCAGGACCGCATCGTGCGCGGGTTCGACCTCGGCGGCGGGGAGTACGTGATCCTCAGCGACGAGGAGCTCGAACAGGCCGAGCCCAAGAAGTCGCGTCAGATAGAGATCTCGGACTTCGTCGGCCTGGCGGACATCGATCCGGTGTATTTCCGCTCGAGCTACTACCTGGCTCCCGAAGGCGCGGGCGCCGACAAGGCGTACGCCCTACTCCGTCAGGCCATGGCCGAAGCTGGGCGGATCGGCATCGCCACACTGGTCATGCGCAACAAGGAGTACCTGGTGGCCATCCGGCCCGAGGACGATGCGCTCGCCCTGCACACGATGTACTTCTCCGACGAGGTGCGGGCACCCGGCCGTGAATTCTCGGTGCCCGACACCGAGGACGTCACCGACCGGGAGTTGTCCATGGCGCAGCTGCTCATCGAGTCCATGGAAAGCGACTGGGACCCCGAGCGCTATCACGACACCCACCGCGAGAAGGTCGAATCCCTCATCGAGGAGAAGCGCAGCGGCCACGAGATCGTGATCCAAGAGGAGCCCGAGGCGCCGGCGAAGGTCGTCGACCTGATGGAGGCCCTCAATGCCAGCATCGCGGCGGCGGCCAAATCGGGGACCAAGGCCGCGACGAGCAAGTCGGCGGCCAAGCGTGCCCCGGCCCGGCGTACCACCCCCGCCTCCAAGAAGGCAGCCAAGAAGGCGGCCAAGCAGCCCGCTCGGACCAAGGCGGCCCCACGCCGGAAGGCCTCCTGAGTCTCGTGCGTCGACCGGGCCATCCGGCCTGGTCGGCCGAGCAGTGCTCTGCGCCTCCATTGCGTCAAGACCTGCGCTGCTGCATGAAATCCGTGTCGATGGTCTGATCCATTTCGTTTTCCCGCGCTCGAACGCCGGATCGTGGTGTGATGCTCCTCATCGAGCCCTGGCTCGAGAAGGGAGTCCCGAATGGCCATCGCGCAGGTCCGGATTCCAGAGGGGAAGATCCCCGAGTGGATGGGGTTCGACGGCCTCGTCCAGCTGATCTCGGTGGACGGTCAGCGGACCGTGGGTTGCCCGTATTGGGAGCTCGTGGACGACGTGGGTGCCGAGCAACTGCGCGATCTCTACCGCGACATGGCGGTGGTGCGGCGCATCGACGCCGAGGCCATGGCCCTCCAGCGCCAGGGCGAGCTCGGTCTGTGGGCCCCGCTGCTCGGCCAGGAGGCGGCGCAGGTCGGCTCGGCCCGGGCCCTGCAGCCCGACGACTTCGTGTTCCCGAGCTACCGCGAGCACGGCGTCGCCTACTGCCGCGGCGTGGACCCTGTGGCGATGCTCCGGCTCTGGCGCGGCACGGCGCTGTCGGGTTGGGATCCGGCAGATGTCGGGATTGCAACGCCAGCGATCATCGTCGGCTCGCAGGCGCTCCATGCCACCGGCTACGCGCTGGGCATCCTCCTCGACGGTGCATCGACCGCCGCCGTCGCCTACTTCGGGGACGGCGCTTCGAGCGAGGGTGACGTCGCCGAGGCCTTCGGGTTCGCCGCGAGCTACACCGTCCCGGTCGTCTTCGTCTGCCAGAACAACCAATGGGCGATCTCGGAGCCGGTCCGGTTGCAGTCGCATGCCTCCATCGCTCGGCGCGGTGAGGGCTATGGCATCCCCGGCATCGAGGTCGATGGCAACGACGTCCTGGCCGTGCTGGCCGCCACGCGGCTCGCCCTTGCCCGCGCCTACGCCGGCCAGGGGCCGACGCTCATCGAGGCCGTCACGTATCGCCTCGGACCCCATACGACGTCGGACGATCCCACTCGCTACCGGTCGCATGCCGAGGAGGACGAGTGGCGAGCCAAGGACCCGTTGGTGCGGTTGCGCGCGCTGCTCCGCGCCGAGGGGCTCGCTGACGACACCTTCGAGGCCGACGTGAGCGCCGCGGCGGACGAGGCAGCGGCCGTCCTCCGGCGTGGGTGCCTCGCCCTGGCCGACCCGGCGCCGGATGCGCTGTTCGAGCACGTCTACGCCGCCCCGCACCCCCTCCTGGAGGAGGAGCGGGCCGCGTACGCCGAGTACCTGAGCACTCTGGACCCGGAGGCGTGATGGCGACCATGTCGCTGGGCAAGGCACTCAACGCCGGGCTGCGCGGGGCGTTGGAGCGGGACCCCAAGGTCGTGCTGATGGGAGAGGACATCGGGAAGCTCGGCGGCGTGTTCCGGGTCACCGAGGGGCTGCAGAGGGATTTCGGCGAGCGGCGCGTCATCGATACCCCGCTGGCAGAGTCCGGTGTAATCGGCACCGCGGTCGGGCTGGCCCTGCGGGGCTACCGGCCCGTGTGCGAGATCCAGTTCGACGGTTTCGTCTACCCGGCCTTCGACCAGATCGTGTCCCAGGTCGCGAAGCTGCGCTACCGCAACGAGGGGCGGGTGTCCATGCCAATGACGATCCGGGTCCCGTACGGCGGCGGGATCGGCGCCGTCGAGCATCACTCCGAGTCACCGGAGGTCTACTTCGCCCACACCGCCGGGCTACGCGTCGTGACGCCGAGCAATGCGGGCGACGCGCACCGCATGATCCAGCAAGCCATCGCGTCCGACGACCCGGTCGTGTTCTTCGAACCCAAGCGGCGCTACTGGGAGAAGGACGAGGTCGACGAGGCGGCGCCGCTGTCGGCTCTGGCGCTCGACAGGGCCCGTGTCGTCGTCGAAGGGACCGACGTGACGGTTGCCGCCTACGGACCGATGGTCGCCACCGCACTCGACGCGGCCCGGATCGGCGAGGCCGAAGGGACCTCCATCGAGGTGATCGATCTGCGGTCGCTCTCGCCGATCGACTTCGACACGATCGAGGCGTCGGTCCACAAGACGGGCCGGCTGGTCGTGGTCCACGAAGCATCCGTGTTCTGCGGCCTCGGGGCCGAGATCGCCGCCCGCGTTTCCGAGCGCTGCTTCTACCATCTCGAGTCCCCGGTGCGCCGGGTCGGCGGCTTCGCCACGCCGTACCCGGCCTCCAGGATGGAGCGCCACTTCCTTCCCGACGCCGATCGCATCCTCCACGAGGTGGACCGGTGCCTGCAGGCGCCGTGAGCACCGTCCGGCACTTCGTGCTGCCCGACCTCGGGGAGGGCCTGACCGAGGCCGAGATCGTGGCCTGGCACGTGGCCCCCGGCGACGAGGTGGCCCTGAACCAGGTCCTCGTCGACGTCGAGACCGAGAAGGCGGTCGTGGAACTGCCCAGCCCGTACGCCGGCCGCGTGGTCGAGGTGCTGGTCCGGGAAGGCGAGACCGTCGGCGTCGGTGCCCCCATCATCGCCATCGACACCTCCGGCGGCGAGGGGGCGCCGGAGAAGGTGCCCGTGCTGGTCGGGTACGGCCCGTCGGAGTCCCCGCCGAGCCGCCGTCGCCGGAGTGGACGCCGGCACCTCGACCGGGGACGTGCGCCGTCCGCGATCATCCGGTTCACGGCCGCTCGCCGCGCCGCCGGTTCGCTTCATGGCGCGCCAGAACGGGATCGACCTGGCGGATGTCATCGGCCACGGCCCGGGCGGGGTGATCACGCGTGACGACCTGGCGGCCCACCTGACTCGCGGCGCAGGAGGACGCCGGTCGCCTGGGGGCGTTGCCGGTCGTGAATCCCGAACGCCGGTGCGTGGCGTCCAGAAGCACATGGCGGCGGCCATGGTCCGCAGCGTCGCGACAGCGCCGCAAGCGTGCGTGTTCCTGACCCTCGACGTCACGCCGACCACGGAGCTCGTCGAGCGCCTCCGCGCCAACCGGCACTTCGACGGCGTGCGCGTCACGCCCCTCGCCCTCGTGGCCCGGGCCATGGTCCTCGCCCTCCGCGACGCTCCGGCGCTCAACTCGTCGTGGGACGAGGCAACCTCCGAGGTGGTGAGCAAGCACTACGTGCACCTCGGCGTCGCCGTAGCGGGTCCGCTGGGCCTCGTCGTGCCGAACGTCAAGGACGTGCAGCACATGACGTTGCGTGAGCTGACGCAGGCGTTGAACGAGCTGACGACCAGGGCCCGTGACGCGCGCTGTACGCCGGCCGAGCTGGGCGGTGGCACCATCACCGTGACCAACGTCGGCGTGTTCGGGGTCGACGCGGGCGTGCCCATCCTCAATCCCGGGGAGGCCGCCATCCTCGCTCTCGGCGCGGTCCGGCGACGGCCCTGGGAGTTCGAGGGCGCGGTGGCCCTTCGTGACGTCGTGACCCTCAGCCTCGCCTTCGATCACCGGCTCGTCGACGGCCAGGCGGCGTCCCGGTACCTGACCGCAGTCGGCGAGATCCTGGCCGATCCGACGAACCTCGTCGCCCTCGGCTGAGAGCGGGTCGCGGTCAGCCGGATTGGGCCAGCAACCGCTGCAGTCCCTCCCTCAGCCTGCGGAGCTGGTGCTCCAGGTCCTGGAGCTCGCGGACGAGCCGCATTGCTTCCTCGCGATCGAGGGCGGGCGCGCCGGGTCGCAGCATGGCCAGGGAGCGTCGCAGTGACTCCAGCTCGTACCGGCGCTCCATTCGCTACGAACATATGTTCGTAGCCCCGGCGGGGCAAGCGGCGGTCGTGAGGATGTGCGGGCCCGGTGGCGGCAGGTCGAACGGCCCCTTTCGGTGGCTGCCGGTTTGCGGTAAGCCTCCGTGGGGTAGGGCGCGGCTCGCGGGCGAGAGCGACGCCCGCAGGCTGGAGGCCGCCATGAGGACCGTCCGGGACGTCATGCGGAGGGACATAGAGGTGCTCAGGACCACCGAGTCGGCGGCGGACGCAGCGTGCTTCCTCGCCGCCCGCAGCGAGGATTCCGTACCCCTCTGCCTCTCCGACGGGAGCCTGGCCGGGACCGTGAGCAATCGCGACATCGTGGCCAAGGTGATCGCCAAGGGGCGTGACCCCCGTCAGGTGCAACTGTCGGAGCTGGCCGAGCCGGGGGACGTCCTCGGGCTCGATGTCGACGTCCCGGTGGACGAGGCCGTGTCGGTCATGTGCCGTCACCACCGGGCCCGCCTGCCCGTCCTCGAGGGGGACCGCGTCGTCGGACTGGTGACCCAGCGTGACATCGCCCGATCCCTGGCCTTCCGACCGATCTGGGACGAATCCTGAACGCTGCTGGCGTCGGGCTGCGGCTCGCATGAGAATGTGGCAGTGAGTGCATCCGGCGCGTCCCTCCAGACAGGGGACCTGGCCCGGCGTGTGGCGCGCCGCCGCGCCGAGTTGGGGAAGAGCGTCGAGCAGGTGGCGTCGAAAGTCGGGATCGATCCCGGCTACCTGCGTTACTTCGAGGAGAGCCCGGGCGTGCGTCTCAGCACCGGCACCATGCTCCTGTTGGCCCTGGCGCTCGAATCGACACCTGAGGAGCTCTACGGGGCGCGGGTGGACCGTCCGCCGGGACGGGGCCGTGCCGGGCGGCATCCCGAGTTGAGCGAACTCACGCCGCAACAGTGCGACGCGCATCTGCAGGCCGGAGGTGTCGGGCGCGTGGTCCTCCTCGCGGACCGGGGGCCCGTGGCCCACCCGTTGAATTTCGCGGTCAACCAGGGGGACGTGATCGTGAGCACGACCAATGCGTTCGCGGCACGGCTCGAGGCCCACGGCACGGTGAGCTTCCAGATCGACCGTGTCGACGAGTCGATGGGCGAGGGCTGGAGCGTCCTCGTGACCGGGTCGGCGCAGCGTGTGGACGACCCGGACGAGATCGCGGCGCTCGCCGACCTGGGTCTGGCGCCGTGGGCCGGTGGCCCGCGCCACACGCTGGTCCGCATCCACCCCGACGAGACGACGGGGCGGGTCATCGCCCAGGCGGTGGCACCCGCCTAGAGTGTCGGCTGTCATGTGCGCCAGGAGGCGCGCGTAGTCGACGAGGTGGCGGTCGCTCAGGAAGTGGGCGCGGACGTGGCGCCGGGCGCGGCGGCCCATCGTCGCTCGGTCCGCGGGGTGCGCCAGCAGGCCGGCCAGCGTCTCGCCGAAGGTGTCGAGGTCGCGCGGATCCTCGAGGAGGATGCCCGTTCCGGGCGGAACCTGGCCGACGATGCCGCCGACCGCCGAGGCCACGACGGGGCGGGACTTCCACATGGCCTCGGTGACGGTCAGGCCGAAGCCTTCCTGCAGGCTCTTCTGCACCACGACGGCTGGCGTGCCGCTGGGCCGCATTGACCAGGACAGCGTTGGCCACCGGGTCGTCCATCGGGAGAGCGACGAGGCGGACGGCGTCCCGGGCCCGCGCGGGGAGCGACTCCCAGGCACCGAGGCACTCGGCGAGGACCCGCGCTCCCTCCGGGTCGTCGGCGACGCCGTCGACGGCTGGTCCGATGAGAGCGAGACGCGCCTGGCCCCGGCCGGCGACATGTTCGGCGAAACCCTTGAGCACACCCTCCATGTCCTTGAGGTGGTCCCAGCGCGAGACCTGCACCACGAGAGGGTCGTCCGGCGAGAACGGCGCAGCGCCGCCGAGGACCGCCGTTGGCCGCCCGTGCCGGTCGCCCTCGAGCAACCCGATCTCGGCCAGGAGGGCCAAGACCCGCGACCCGTGCAGAGGCCGGTTCTTGGCGGCCAGCGGGTCGATGGAGGGCTGGATGATCCACACGTCGGCACCGGCCATCCACGGTGGGACGAAGGCGGCGTGGGAGAAGACGAAGGTCCGGCAACCGGACAGGTGGGGCTGGAGGAAGTCCCACGCTTCCTCGGTGAAGGAGTTGGCGTGTCCGAGCCGATGTGGCACCGCCAGGCAACACGCAGCGCCGTACGCAATGAGGTGCGGTGCCATGCCGGCCGTCTGTGGGTCGTGGAGGAAGACGATGTCGTCGCGATGGATCCTGCCGTCGAGGGCCTCCATGTTGGCCCGCAGGACGGCCGAGTAGTGCTCGGCCTCGCGCGGGCCCAGGTGCCCGGCGTCGCCGGCCGCGCCGTGCAGCCGGTTGTGCAGGCGCTTCGTGATGGCGAAGAACTCGGGGTCACCGTCGATGACGATCCAGCGTGCGTCGACCCCGACGTCCTCCGCATAGCCGCAGAGCAGCTTGAGCATCTCCGCCACGCCCCCGCCGTGCGCCGTGGAGCTGATGTTCCACACCCGTGCGCCGTCGAGCGACTCGCAGTGCGCCGACCGCCGCCTCCCGCAACGCTTCGAAGCGCTCCGGGCCGATGAGTCGACCCAGCCGCTCGACCGAGTGTGCCGGCACCTCCACGTCACGGGGCTCGGGCACGCCGCCATCTTGACCCACGGCGGCGTGGCGCAGCTGCCCCGCCGGATTCAGCTCACGCCGGCGGCGTCCCGTATGACCGAGCGCCACCGCAGTGGCATCGTCCGCGCTGACGACGAGACGCCCGTACTCGGCGCCGGCCAGCTCGACCACGACGGCCGGGCCATTGCCGTGCACGGCAGCGAAGTCCTTCCCGAAGCTGCCCCGGCGGGTCCCGACCGCGATCACCTCCGGGAGCCCGGTACCCGGAGCACGGATGCCGCGGAGCTCGGGCCAGGCGTCGTCGACGGCGCGGACGGCCGTCACGGCCGAGAGGGGCACGCGGATGTCGCCATGAAAGCCCTCGGCCTTCTCCATCGAGCGCAGGTGGAGCACGAATTCGTCACCCTCCGTGCGCAGGTCCGCCATGGCGGGCCAGTCTAGGGAGGGGCGTTAGCCTCGGCCCCGATGTGGCCGCCACCGCCCGGAGGGACCTGGGTCGTCGACCTCGATGGCGTGATCTGGCTCATGGGGCGCCCCATCCCGGGCGCCGACGAGGCCGTGGCCCGCCTGCGCAGCGCGGGGGTGCGTGTCCTGTTCGCCACCAACAACTCCGCACCGACCCGGGCCGAGCTGCACAAACGCCTGGCTCATTGCGGCATCACCACCGAGGACGCCGACCTCTTGAGCTCGGCTGACGTGGCGGCGGGCCTCCTCGCCGCCGGTTCCTCGGCCGTGGTGCTGGGGGACGACGGCGTCATCGAGGCCCTGGCCGGCCGCGGCGTGGCCGTCGTGCCCGAGCCGCCGGCGGACGCCGTCGTGGTGGGGTGGACGCGCTCGTTCTCCTTCGACGGCGTGGCCCGGGCCGCAGCGACCGTCCGTGGCGGGGGCCGCCTGATCGGGACGAACGACGACCCGACGTATCCCGACGCCCCAGGGCCTTCTGCCCGGCGCCGGCGCCCTGCTCGCCGCGGTGTCCACCGCGGCCGAAGCCACCGCCGGAGGTGGCGGGCAAGCCCCACCCGGCCACCGTCGCGGCCATCGCCGGCCGGGTGCCCGCCGGGGAGCTCAGGGTCATGGTGGGGGACCGCCCGGCCACCGACGGCGCCCTGGCCGCCCAGCTGGGCATCCCCTTCGCCCTGGTGCTCTCGGGCGTCACCCGGGAGGGAGCGGTGCCCGCCGACGCCGATGCCGCCGCCGTCGCTCCGGACCTGGCCACCCTGGTCAGGCGCACCCTGGACAGCTGCATGAGAAGTGCTTGCTATCAGCTAGCACTTGAGATACTCTTGTTTCATGGCTAGCAATGAGCGCATACGCAAGTATCTCGACGCGGGGACCGTCCTCGGGCAGGTCAGCCGTGGCCGGGCCGAGGAGATCGTGCGAGAGTTGGTGAACGCCGGAGACATCCAGCGCAGCCAGGCACAGGAGTGGGTGGACAACTTGGTGGAGCGGAGTCGCAAGACCAGTGAGCAGGTGCTCGAGCTGGTGCGTCACGAAGTGGCCACGCAGCTCGGCAAGATCGACGGGAAGTCGCTCGAGACCATCGCCAACCAGGTGGCCGACATCCTGAAGAAGTCGGCCGACGCCGGCCGCAGCGCGACCAAGGACGTCACCAAGCAGGCCGGCAAGACCGCCAAGGCGTCGCAGCGAGGCCGGCAAGACAGCGAAGGGCGTCACGACGCAGGCCGGCAAGACCGCCAAGGGCGTGCGCAGCGAGGTCGGCAAGACCGCCACGCGGGCGCGGGCGGCCGCCACCAAGGTGGCGCCGACCCGACGTCACAAGCGCAAGACCGCCGCGCAGAAGGCACCCGCGAAGAATTCGGCCGCGCACAAGGCGCCGACCAAGAAGGCCCCGGCCAAGAAGCCCGCTTCGACCGCCAAGTCGGTCAAGAAGGCCGCCAGCTGACCACCGGCTCCCGACGCCGGCTCGACACCGAGCTCGTGCGACGGGGCCTCTTCCCCAGTCGGCACGAGGCCCAGGCGGCGATCGCCGCCGGCACCGTCCTCGTCGCGGGCGCCCCAGCGGACAAGCCGGCGCGCCTCGTCGCGCCCGACGAGGCCGGTGGTCGTGCTCGGGCCGCCGTCGCCCTTCGTCGGCCGCGGCGGGCTGAAGCTCGATGCGGCGCTGTCCCGGTTCGCGGTCCCGGTCAGCGGCCGCCGTGCCCTCGATGCCGGAGCGTCCACCGGTGGCTTCACCGACTGCCTGCTCCAGCGTGGAGCGAGCCGCGTCTACGCCGTCGACGTCGGCCACGGTCAGCTCCATCCCGCCGTGCGGGCGGACCAGCGCGTCACGGTCCTCGAGCGCACCAACGCCCGGACGCTGACCGTGGCCGACCTGTGCGTGGCGGATCCCGCCTTCGAGCCGTGCCCGCTGGTCGTCGACCGACCTCTCGTTCATCTCGCTCCGCAGCGTCGTGCCCGCCCTCGTCGGTCCCGTGTCGGCCCCGGACGCCGACCTGGTCCTGCTGGTCAAGCCCCAGTTCGAGGCGGGCGCGCCGCCGTGTCGCGCGGCAAGGGCGTGGTGCGCGACCCGGCGGTCTGGCTGGGTGCCCTCGGAGGGCGTGGTGTCCGCGCTCCATGAGGCCGGAACCGGCATCATGGGGGCGATGGCCTCTCCCCTGACCGGCGCCGCCGGCAACGTCGAGTTCCTGCTGCACGCCCGCAAGGGCGCGCCCGGGATCCGATGCGGACGAGGCCGCCGCCCTGCTCTCCGCCGCCGTGTCGGAGGCGGAGGGACACCTGACCGCGGCCGACCCGGCCGGCTGAGCCGCGCCCGCTCGATGGCGACGATCACCTTCCTGGTCCATCCGGACCGCCCCGACGCGCTGGCCCTGGCCACCGACACCGCCGCCTGGCTGGAGGAGCGGGGGCACGTCGCGCGCATCCTGCGCTTCAGCGGCCCGGATCGGGTGAGCGAGGCCGGGGTCGAGATCGACCTCGCTGGCCGTGGACCTGGCCGGCACCGTCGTCGCCGTCAGCATGGGCGGGGACGGCACGTTCCTGCGCGTGGTGCGTCTGGCTGCGCCCGAGGACGTGCCCGTCCTCGGCGTCAACTTCGGTCGCCTCGGCTACCTGCCCGATCTCCTGCCGGACCAGCTCCGTGACGCCCTCACCAAGGTGCTCGACGGGACGGCCGCCATCGAGTCACGCTGCGCGCTCGACGTCTGCATCTCGGACCGTTCCATCGGCGATGACGTCTCGACCCTGCTCGCCCTGAACGAGGTGGTGATCGAGAAGATCGACTTCGGGCACACCGTCCGCCTGGCCACGACGGTCGACGGCGAGGAGGCCCTGACCTACTCGGCCGACGGGCTCATCATCGCGACGCCGACGGGTTCCACCGCCTACAACCTGTCGGCCGGCGGCCCGATACTGGCGCCGACGCTGCGGGCCATGGTGGTCACGCCGGTCGCGCCCCACTTCTCCCTCGACCGCAGCCTGGTGCTGACGGACACCGCAGGAGGTCAGGATCGAGGTCGTGCCCGACCGCTCGGGTGCGCTGGTGATCGACGGGCAGGACGTGGGACGACTGAAGCCCGGCGCCACCGTCACCTGCACCGTCGCCGCGCGCCCGGTACGGGTCGTGCGCAACGAGCCCCACACCTTCGGCACCATCTTGCGCTTCCGGCTCCTGGCCCACCGGGACGAGTGAGGCCACCGTGCTGACGGACCTGCATGTGCGCGACCTCGGCGTGATCGAGGACCTGACGCTCGAGTTCGGTCCCGGCATGACCGCGCTCACGGGCGAGACCGGAGCCGGGAAGACGCTGGTCGTCGAGGCGCTCCAGCTGGTGCTCGGGGGCCGGGCCAATCCGGGCATGGTGCGCGCCGGCGCGGTGGAGGCACTGGTCGAGGCGCGGTTCGTGCTGGCGAGGGTGACGAGGCGCGTGAAGTGGTGCTGGCCCGCTCGGTGCCCGCCGAGGGGCGGTCGCGCGCCTGGGTCGATGGCCGGATGGCGCCGCTCGGCGCGCTCGGCGAGACGGCCTCGGAGCTGGTCGAGATCCACGGGCAGCACGAGCACCGCGCCCTGATCGCGGCGGCAGCGCAGCGCAACGTGCTCGACGCCTTCGCCGGCACCGACCTCAGCCGCGTGCGTGCCCTGCGGAGCCAGCTCCGCGCCCTCGACGAGGCGCTGGCCGGGCTCGGGGGAGACGACCAGCAGCGGGCACGCGAGGCGGACGTCCTGCGCTACCAGGTCGCCGAGATCGCCGCCGCCCACCTCGAGGACCCCGAGGAGGAGACGGCGCTGCGCCTCGAGGAGGACCGACTGGCGGACGCCGGTGCCTATCGCGAGGCCGCCCTCGAGGCGGTGGAGCTCGTCGACCCCGCGGCCGGTGAGGGACGGCGTGCTCGACCAACTGGGCCGTGCCGCCGGCGCGCTGTCCGGCCGCGAGGCGTTCGACCCCTACCGTGAGCGCCTGGCGGCGGCCGCGATCGACCTCTCCGACGTGGCGCGGTCGCTGCGTGACGAGCTCGACGGGTGGCAGGACGATCCTGGGCGCCTGGGTGACGTGCAGGAGCGGCGGCGCCTGCTGGGGGAGCTGCGGCGGAAGTACGGCCAGGACCTGGCGGCCGTCATGCATTTCGGCCGCCGGGCCGAAGCGCGGCTGGCGACGCTCGAGGACGCCGAAGGTGAGGCGGCCCGCCTGCAGGCCGAGCGTGTGCAGCGCCTGGCCGAGCTCGCCGAGGCCGAGGCGGCCGTGCGCTCGGTGCGCAGCCCGGGCGGCCGGGGACTTCGGCCGCCTCGTCGGCGAGCGCCTGGCGGGACTGGCCATGGCCGGTGCCCGCCTCGAGGTGGAGGTGGCGCCCGCCGGGACGGGCGAGCCAGTCGAGCTGCTGCTCGGGGCGAACGTCGGGGAGCCGGTCCAGCCCCTGGCCCGGGCCGCCTCGGGCGGCGAGCTGGCCCGGGCGATGCTCGCCATCCGGTTGGTCGGGCTGGGTGGCCCGCACACCATGGTCTTCGACGAGGTCGACGCGGGCGTCGGCGGTGGCGCCGCCCTCGCCCTCGGGGAGGCCCTCCACGAGGTGGCTGGGGACCGCCAGGTGCTCGTGGTCACCCACCTGGCCCAGGTGGCCTCGCGGGCCGACGCGCAGATCAGCGTGGTCAAGCGGGAGACCCGAGGGCGCACCACGACCACGGCGACCGCGGTGGTGGGTGAGGACCGGGTCACCGAGCTGTCACGCATGCTGTCGGGGCATCCCGACAGCGAGGCCGCTCGTGCCCACGCCCGCGAGCTCCTCGGAGCGGGCAGCCCGCAGTCCTGAGTGCCGGGTCACGGATCGGCGACGCGGCCGGGTCCGCGACGACGACGCCACCGTTCGATTATCGTGGCCGGGTGCACCGATCACACAGCGTGATGCTCGGCGTCCCCAAGGCGGCGTGAGCAAGTTCATCTTCGTCACAGGCGGTGTCTCGAGCTCGCTCGGGAAGGGTCTCACCGCCTCCTCGCTCGGTCGGCTTCTCAAGTGCCGCGGGCTGCGGGTCACGATGTGCAAGCTCGATCCGTACATCAACGTCGACCCCGGCACGATGAACCCCGGCGAGCACGGCGAGGTCTTCGTCACCGAGGACGGAGGCGAGACGGACCTGGACCTCGGGCACTACGAGCGGTTCATCGACGAGAACCTCTCCAAGCGCTCGAACACGACGACCGGTGGGATCTACCGCTCCGTCATCGAGAAGGAGCGCCGCGGCGACTTCCTCGGACGCACGGTGCAGGTGATCCCGCACGTGACCGACGAGATCAAGGACCGCATCCGCCGGCTGGCCGACGAGGACGTCGACGTGGTCATCGTCGAGATCGGGGGCACGGTCGGCGACATCGAGATCGTGCCCTTCATCGAGGCCATCAGGCAGTTCCGGCGGGACATCGGGCGCGACAACGTCTGCTACGTCCACCTCACCCTGGTGCCCTACCTGGTGTCGGGCGAGCAGAAGACGAAGCCGACGCAGCACTCCGTGACCGAGCTGCGCAGCCGCGGTATCCAGCCCGACGTCATCGTGTGCCGCAGCGACAAGCCGATCTCCGAGAGCCTGAAGCGCAAGATCTCGCTGCAGTGCGACGTCGCCATCGACGCGGTCGTCTCCGCCGTCGACGCGCCCAGCATCTACGAGATCCCGCTCGTGCTCCACGAGCAGGGCCTCGACACCTACGTGTGCCGCACGCTCGGCCTCGACGAGGCATCCCATCAGATCGACATCTCCGAGTGGGAGTCGCTCGTCGGACGTGTCGAATCGCTGGCGCGTCGCGTCAAGGTCGGGATCGTCGGCAAGTACGTCAACATGCCCGACGCGTACATGTCCGTCGTCGAGGCGCTGCGCCACGCGGGCTTCCACCACGGCGCGGAGATCGAGCTGGACTGGATCGACGCCGAGCTCGTGCCCGGCCTCCTCGGCACCGATCGGCTGCGCGGGCTCGACGCGATCGTCATCCCCGGCGGCTTCGGCGAGCGAGGCATCGAGGGCATGATCGCCGCGGCCGGCTACAGCCGCGACAACGGCATCCCCTGCCTCGGTCTCTGCCTCGGCCTGCACGTGATGGTGATCTCCGTCGCCCGTGACCGGGCCGGGCTGGAGGGCGCGAACTCGCGCGAGTTCGACAGCCTGTCGCCGCACATGGTGATCGACCTGATGCCCGACCAGACCGAGGTGACGGACAAGGGCGGCACCATGCGGCTGGGCTCGTACCAGGCGGTGCTCCTGCCCGAATCGAAGGTGGCCGAGGCGTACGGGACGCTCGGCGTCACCGAGCGGCACCGGCACCGGTTCGAGTTCAACAACCGCTACAAGTCGAAGCTCGAGGCCGTCGGCCTGGTCTGCTCGGGCAGCTCGCCCGACGGTCGTCTGGTCGAGTTCGTCGAGCTGGAGGATCACCCGTACTGGGTCGCCACCCAGGCTCACCCCGAGTTCAAGAGCCGGCCCGACCGGCCCCACCCCTTGTTCCGCGAGCTGGTCGCCGCTGCCCTGGAGCGGGCCGACGGTCGCGAGCCCCACCTGCTCGATCTCGACGCCGTTTCCTAGCCGGGTGCCGGGATTCCGCCGTGTCTCGGAGGAGGTGCTCGTCCGGGCCTGGCTGTTCCGGGTCGACCGCCTCCACCTGGTCGATCCCGAGGACCAGCCCTTCGACCGCTACGTGGTCCGCCATCCCGGTGCGGTGACGGTCGTCCCGGTCCACCGCGACGGCACGGTGACGCTGGTCCGCCAGTACCGGGCCGCGGTCGACGCCATGGTGCTCGAGATCCCGGCCGGGACCCGCGACAAGGATGACGAATCCCTCGAGGCGACGGCCCGCCGCGAGCTGGCCGAGGAGGCCGGGCTCGAGGCCGCGCACTGGGAGCTGCTCATCGGCACCTGGAACACGCCCGGCGTCAGCGACCAGCACACCACGATCTATCTGGCCACGGAACTCTCGACGTGCCAGAGCCGGCCCGAGGGGATCGAGGAGCGCTTCATGACGGTGGAGACCGTGCGCCTCGCCGACGTCGATGACTTGGTGGCGACCGGGTCGTTGAAGGACGAGACGACGGTGCTCGGGCTCTACCTGGCCCGCGAGCGCCTGGCGGCGCGTGGGCAGTTGCCGTGACGACAGAGCTGCCTCGCGGGGCCGAGGAGTTCCTCTCCTGGCTCGAGGTGGAGCGCGGACGCTCGCCCCGGACCCTGGCGGCCTACCGGCGGGACCTGGCCGCCTACCAGGAGGACCTGTGGGCGGACGGCGGGACCGACATCGACGCCGCATCGTCCGGCGACGTGGCGTCGCACCTCGCGGCGCTGCGGCGGACGCATGGCGCGGCATCGGTCGCCCGGGCGCACTCGAGCATCCGCGGCTTCCACCGCTTCCTGGTCGAGGAGGGGATGCGTGGCGACGACCCCACCCTCGACCTGCCGACCGATCTCGGTCACCGACCTCCTGCCGAAGGCGCTGAGCGAGGAGGAGACCGAGCGGCTGCTCGGCTCGGTCGTCGGGACAGGCCCCGTCGTCCTGCGCGACCGGGCGCTCCTCGAGGTGCTCTACGGCACCGGAGCCCGGGTCAGCGAGGTCGTCGGGTTGAACCTGGGGGACGTCGTCGGCGCCCTCGAGGCCACGGACCTCCCGCTCGTCCGGGTGCTCGGCAAGGGCGACAAGGAGCGAGTCGTCCCGCTGGGCGGGATGGCCCGCGCCGCCCTGGCCGACTGGCTCTCCGGCCAGGGCCGGCCGCTGCTCGAGCCGACACGATGGCGTCGGCGCAGCGACGCCGAGGCCGTCTTCCTCAATGCCCGTGGTGGACGGCTGTCCCGGGTGGGTGTCTTCGGGGTGGTCAAGAAATACGCAGCCCGGGTCGGCCTCGAGGAAAAGGTCAGCCCCCACGTCCTGCGGCACTCGTGCGCCACGCACATGCTGGCCCGGGGGGCGGACGTCCGTGTCGTCCAGGAGCTCCTGGGACACGCCTCCATCGCCACCACGCAGCGCTACACCAAGGTGTCGCCCGAGCACCTCCGGAGGGCCTACGAGGGGGCCCACCCGCGAGCGGGAACAAGAGGGGGGAGGGACCGCGTAGCATGAGCCCATGCCGAACGAGGCCCCTACGGCGGAGACCGCCGACATCGATTTTGCGACCCTGCTGCGCGACGAGCAGGCCGGGCTCCAGGCCCAGCTGAAGGAGCTCGGCTTCGCGGACCAGGGGAGTGGCCTCAACTACGACTCCAACTTCGCCGACTCGAGTCAGGTGACCGCGGAGCGGGGCGAGGCCGAGCGGTTGGCCTCGGAGCTGCGTGAGGCCCTCGACGAGGTGGAGGCCGCCATCGAGCGCCTGAGGGACGGCACGTACGGGATCTGCGAGGTCTGCGGGAAGCCGATCGGCGCGGCCCGTCTCGAGGCCATGCCGGCCGCCCGACTCTGCATCGTCGACGCAGCCAAGCACTAGGTGCGCACACCCGGGGCCTCCTCGGGGAGGCGGCCCATGGATCAGCGAACCAAACGCGCCCTGTGGATACTGGCCGGCGGGATCGTGCTGGTGGCGCTCGTCGCCCACCACAACATCACGAAGACGGAGATCATCGTCTTCTGCGTCATCGTGCCCTCCATCATCCTCCACGAGGTCTCACACGGCTGGGTGGCCTACGCATTCGGCGACGACACGGCGAAGCGGGCCGGCCGGCTCACCTTGAACCCGGTGGTGCATGTCGACCCCGTCGGCACGCTCATCGTCCCGGCCCTCCTGTCGCTTGCGTCCGCGGGTGTCTTCGGCTGGGCCAAGCCGGTCCCCGTCAACACCGGACGGCTGCGCAGCCCGCGCAACCAGGGCGTCCTGGTGTCGTTGGCCGGACCGGCCGTCAATGCGCTCCTGGCTGCCATCTTCGCGGTCGTGTTCATCAAGGTGATCCGTCCCGGGCTGCTCGCCCGGCGGGGTCGTCCTCGACCAGCGCGGAGATCGTCTTCTACGCCGGCCTGGTCAACGTCTGGCTCTGCATCTTCAACCTGATCCCGATCCCGCCCCTCGACGGCTCGGTGCTCTTCGAGCGGCTGCTGCCGGCGCGCTACTGGCCGACATATCTGCGCTACCGGCAGTACACCATGCCGATCCTCATGGGTCTCGTGCTCCTGAACTTCTTCCTGTACCCGCACGGGCCCATCACGTGGCTGTTCGACCGGCTCTTCAGCTGGTGGGTCAACGTGCTCGGCGTCTAGCCCGGCGCCGGGGGCAGGAGACCCATGGCGTCGGCCGCCCGGCCGTACGTGGCTGCCGCGACCTCGTGGGCGTGGGCCGCACCGCGTGCGAGCACGGCGTCGACGTACGGCAGGTCGCTCTCGAGCTCCGCTCGCCGCTGACGCACCGGTCCCAGCAACTCGCAGAGCGCGGCCGCCACGTCGTTCTTGAGGTCGCCGTAGCGCTCGTAGCCCGCGGCCACCTCGACCGGCGTGCGCCCGGTGGCGGCGGCCAGCAGCTCGAGCAGGTTGGCCAGGCCCGGCTTGGCGGCGCGGTCGTAGCGCATCTCCCCGTCGGTGTCGGTGACCGCCTTGCGCACCTTCCGCGTGATCTCCTCGTCGGAGTCGAGCAGGCGGATGGTGCCGAGCGGCGAGTCGACGGACTTCGACATCTTGCGCTCGGGGTGCTGGAGGTCCATGACGCGGGCCCCTGTGCCGGGGATGGCGGCTTCGGGGACGGTGAAGGTCTCGCCGTAGCGGTTGTTGAAGCGGACGGCGACCTCGCGGGTCAGCTCCAGGTGCTGGCGCTGGTCGTCGCCCACCGGGACGGCCGAAGCGTCGTAGAGGAGGATGTCGGCCGCCATGAGACACGGGTAGGTGAAGAGCCCGACCCGGACCGCCTCCTGCCCCTGGCCCTTGTCCTTGAACTGGGTCATGCGCCGGAGTTCGCCCATGGTGGCGGTGCACTCGAGCAGCCAGGTGAGCCGGGTGTGCTCGGGGACGTGGCTCTGAACGAAGAGGGTGCAGCGGTCGGGATCGAGCCCGATGGCGAGCAGGTTGAGCGCCGCATCGAGCGTGTTGGCCCGGATGTTCACCGGGTCGATGTCCGAGGTCAGCGCATGGAGGTCGACGACGCAGTAGAAGGCGTCGTTGCCGTCCTGGAAGGACACCCAGTGCCGGAGGGCCCCGAGGTAGTTCCCCAAGGTGAAGTTGCCCGAGGGCGCGATGCCGGAGAGGACCCTGTTCATGGGGCGCCATGGTAGGGCGCATCGGCGCTGCATCCGGCCGGGTGCCCCGGGGTGCGCGGGCCGGGGCGGCAGGTTCGGTAACGTCAACGGGTGGCCTACGCGGTCTCCACCCCAGCCTTCGAGGGTCCCATCGACCTGCTGTTGCACCTCGTCTCCTCGCACGAGGTCGATGTCCTCGACATCCCGCTGCTGTCGGTGGTCGACGGCTTCGTGCGCGTCCTCTCGCAGGAGCGGGACCTGATCGACTTCAACCAGCTCTCCGAGTTCCTGCTCGTCGCGGCCATCCTGATCGAGCTGAAGTCACAGAAGCTGCTGCCCGGTCGCGAAGCCGTCGACGACGACGAGGACCTGGTGGGATGGGAGGAGCGAGACCTGCTGTTGGCCCGGCTGCTCGAGTGCCGGGCCTACGCCGCCGCCGCCGACGTCTTCGTGGCCCTGGCCGAGCAGGCGTCCCGGTCGGTGCCCCGCGAGGTGGGGCTCGACGACGACTTCGTGGTCCATGCCCCGGACCTGCTGGCCGGGATCACCCCCGAAGATCTGGCGCAGGCCTATCTGCACGGATCGGCCGAGCGGCCCGTACCCCGGGTCGACCTCTCGCACGTCACCGTGGACACCGTCTCGGTGTCCGAGGCGGTGACCGAGCTGATCGCCATGCCCGAGTCGGCCCGGTCCGGCTCCTTCCGCGTGCTGGTGCGGGACTGCCGGACCCGGATCGAGGTGATCGTGCGCTTCCTCGCCCTGCTCGAGCTGTGCAAGATGGGACGGGTGTCGCTCGGGCAAGGGGAGACCTTCGGCGACCTGCGGATCTCGTGGCTGGTCTCTGACGACCTGGCGGGAGTGGCGAGCGGCCGCGGCCTGGCCGAGCTGGCGGGCTATCGGATCGACGACTACGAAGGGTGAGGGGTTGAATCCTGTGGAGCACGCCGAGCTGGGCCGGACGATCGAGGCCATCCTCCTGGTAGCGGTGGAGCCCCTGCCGCCCCAGCTGCTGGCCGAGCTGCTGGAGGAGCCGGTCGAGCGGGTCGAGGAGACACTTGCCGAACTGGCCCAGTCCTACGAGAGCGAGGAGCGCGGGTTCGTGCTCGCCCGCATCGCCGGCGGCGCCCGATTGCAGACCCATCCGGATCTGGCGCCCTACGTCGAGCGGTTTGCCAACCGGGAGGTCTCGCACCGGCTGTCGACCGCGGCCCTCGAGACGCTGGCCATCGTGGCGTACCGCCAGCCCGTGTCCCGGGGGCAGATCTCGGCGCTGCGCGGGGTGAACGTGGACGGCGTGACCCGGCTGCTCGAGCAGCGGGGCTACATCGCTGTCGTCGGCCACGCCGAGGGACCGGGCCAGCCGGCGCTGTTCGGCACGACCGAGCTCTTCCTCGAGCGCCTGGGGCTCGACTCGCTCGAGCAGCTGCCGGCGGTGGAGGACTTCCTCCCTGGGCCCGAGGTCGCCGGCGACTTCGAGCGCGACCTGCAGTCGGCGCTCGGACTCGGCGTCGAGGCGGCGATCCGACGACGCCTGAGGGACCCGAGGGCGAGCGACTCCAGAAGGTCCTGGCGCGGGCCGGGATCGGGTCGAGACGCGCCTGCGAACAGCTCATCTCGCGGGGCGGGTCAGCGTCGACGGCGAGGTCGCCACGCTTGGGCGCCGGATCGACCCCTCGAAGGCCCGGGTCGAGCTCGACGGCGTCCTGGTGCCGGTCGCTCCGGACCTCGTCTACTACCTGCTCAACAAGCCCGACGGCGTGATCACGACTGCCGACGACCCCCAGGGGCGGCCGACCGTCGTCTCCCTGGTGCCGGCCGAGCCGCGTGTCTTCCCGGTCGGCCGGCTCGATCGTCACACCGAGGGGCTTCTCATCCTCACCAACGACGGAGCGCTCTCGCAGCTGCTGACCCATCCGTCGACACGGTGTGGCCAAGGAGTACGTCGCCGAGGTGGCCGGGGGCACGCCCGCACCCGGCGCCCTGCGCACCCTGCGCCAGGGCGTGGAGCTCGACGACGGCCCGACCGCGCCGGCCGAGGTGGGCGTGCTGGCGCCGGGCGTGCTGCGCCTGGTGATCCACGAAGGCCGCAACCGCCAGGTGCGCCGCATGTGCGACGCCATCGGCCATCCGGTGCGGCGCCTCGTGCGCACCCGGATCGGCCCCGTGCGAGACACGAACCTGGCCCCCGGGCGCTGGCGCGCCCTGAGCGGCCAGGAGGTCCGCTCCCTGGCGGCCTCGGCCGGGCCCGGCGCTCGGGCAGAGGGAGCCACGAGGCCGCGACCAGCGAGAGCGGCGAAACCGCCCGGTAGAGTGACCCGCCATGGCACCCGCTCTCACGGTCAGGGGTCTGCGCGGGGCGACCACGGTCGACGCCGACACCGTGGCCCAGGTCACGGAGCGCTCGCAGGAGCTGATGCGCGAGATCATGGCCCGCAACGAGCTCGACGAGGACGACATCGTCAGCGCGATCTTCACCGCCACGGCCGACGTGACGAGCGCCTTCCCGGCCACGGCGATCCGCGAGATCGGCTTCGGCGCCGTGCCGCTCCTGTGCGCGGCGGAGATCGCAGTGCCCGGTTCCATGCCCCGCTGCATCAGGGTGCTGCTCCACGTGCACACCGCCAAGTCGCGGGACGAGATCCATCACGTCTACCTCCACGGCGCCCAAGGGCTCCGCGATGACCTCCCCGACTGAGAGCGGCCCGCGCCGCCGGGCGCTCGTCGTCGGGACCGGGTTGATCGGTGGGTCGATCGCCCTCGGACTGCGGCGACGGGGATGGCACGTGTCAGGGCTCGACGCCGACGAGAGCCGGGTCCGTGAGGCGCTCGAGAGGAAGGCGATCGACGCGGTCGGCGACGATCGCGACGCCGAGGTCGCGTTCGTCGCGACCCCTGCCGCCGCAGTCGCCGACGTTGCCGGTCGTCTCCTTCGTCGAGAATGGGACGACACCCCGATCTCGTCGTGACCGACGTGAGCGGGGTCAAGACGGCGATCGTGGAGGAGTCTGACCACCCGCGCTTCATCGGGGGACATCCCATGGCTGGCTCCGAGCAGATCGGCCTCCACGGTGCCGACCCCGAGCTCTTCGAGGGGGCCGTCTGGGTGCTGACCCCGACGGCAGCCACCGATCTCGGGGCCTTCGACCGGCTGAAGGGCGTGGTGATGAGCCTCGGGGCCGACGTGCTGGTGTTGTCGCCCTCCGACCACGACCGGCTGGTGGCCATGGTGTCCCACGTGCCGCACCTCGTCGCCGCGACGCTCATGAACGCGGCCAGCGCCGGGGCCGAACAGGACGCGGCCTCCTGCGGCTCGCGGCGGGTGGGTTTCGCGACATGACGCGTGTTGCCGCCGGACATCCGGGTATCTGGCCGGACATCTGCGCCGAGAACGCAACGCCCATCGTGGAGGCGCTCGACGCGCTCGTCGACGACCTCACGGCGATGCGGGACCGCGTCGCCAATCAGGACCGGGACGCGCTGCTCGGCGTGCTCCAGAAGGCGAGTGCGGCCCGGCAGGAACCTCCCGGCCCGGGTCGTCCGTCCGGATCATCTGGCCGAGCTGCGGATCCCCGTCCCCGACCGGGCCGGGGTGCTGGCCGAGATCACGTCGCTGGCCGCCGACGCCGGCATCGGCATCTACGACATCGAGATCGCCCACTCGGCCGAGGGCCCGCGCGGGGTGCTGATCCTGGTGGTCGACGGCGCGGACGCCGGCACCCTCACGGCTGCGATCGAGGCCCGTGGCTACCGGTGCCGATCTGAGCATCTGTCATGAGCGCGCCACGGATCCTCGTCGTACACGGCGCCGTGCCATGTCGCGGCACGGTGCGCACACCGGGCGAGAAGTCGATCTCCCACCGCTCCGTATTGCTCGGCGCCCTGGCCGAGGGGACGTCGGTCATTCACGGGTTGTCGGACGGCGCCGACGTTGCGGCGTCCCTGGCGGCCGTCGAGGCGATGGGCGTGAGCGTGGAGCACCGCGAGGACGGAGCAGTCGTCTTGCAGGGTGGTCGTAGTCGTCTTCATGCGCCGGACGGACCGGCCGATTGCGGCAATTCCGGGACGTCCATGCGCCTCCTGGCCGGGCTGGTCGCCGGATTCGACTGGGAAACGGTGCTCGTCGGCGACGCATCGCTCTCCACCCGCCCCATGGACCGGGTCGCCGAACCACTCACTCTGATGGGCGCCGAGGTGAGTGGTCGGGGGGAAGATGCTTGCCGCCTCTGCGCGTCCGGGGGGGCCGGCTGCACGGCATCGACTGGACGGCCAAAATGGCCAGCGCCCAGGTGAAGTCGGCCATTCTTCTGGCCGGGCTCTCGGCGAGCGGCACCACGGTCGTGCGCGAGCCGGTGACGACCCGCACCCACACCGAGGAGATGCTGGCCGAGGCGGGGGCAGACATCACCGTCGAGCCCTGGGGCGAGGGGAGAGTCGTGCGCGTCAGGGCGTCCAGCCTCGAGCCGGTCTCGCGCACCGTGCCGGGCGACCCCTCGGCGTCGGCCTTCTTCGTCGTGGCCGGGTGCGTCGTCCCGGGCAGCGACGTCGCCGTGGCGGGGGTGTACAGCGGTCCGGCCCGCCTCGGGTACGTCTCGGTGCTCCGACGCATGGGCGCGGACGTCGTGATCGAACCGGAGTCACCGGGTACGGCGACCATCCGGGCGCGTTCGGGCCCGCTGCGAGGCCACGGAGGTCACCAGCCAGTGAGATCCCGTCCCTCGACGAGGTCCCTGCCCTCGCCGTGGCGGCCGCCGTCGCCGAGGGCACCACCGTGTTCACCGGCATGGGTGAGCTGCGGGTCAAGGAGGTCGACCGGCTGGCGGCGGTGGCCGCCATGGTCGAGGCCTTCGGCGCCACGGCCGCCGTCGAAGGCGACACGCTCGTCCATCACCGGCGTCGGCGGCGCGCTCCATGGCGCCCGCTTCGACAGTGGGGGCGACCACCGGATGGCCATGGCGGCGGCCGTGGCCGCCCTGGCGGCGAGTCCCGGGGAGCACAGCCTGATCACGGGGTTCGGTGCGGTCGAAACGAGCTACCCCGGCTTCGCAGACGACCTGAAGCACTTGGCCGAGGGTGGCGGCGCGGTGCCGTGGCCCCTCATCGTGGCCATCGACGGGCCGGCCGGTGCCGGGAAGTCCACCGTGTCGACCGCCGTGGCGGATCGACTCGGGGTCGAGCGTCTCGACACGGGGGCCATGTACCGCGCCGTGGCCGCCCTCGCGCTCGAGCGGGGCACGGCACCGGACGACGCCGACGCCGTGGCGGCGCTCGCCGCCGGCTCGACGATCGAAATCGGGGAGCGGGTCACCATCGACGGGCTCGATGTCACCGCGCAGATCCGCAGCCCAGAGGTCGGCCGCGCGGTCTCGATCGTGGCGGCCAACCCGGAGGTTCGCCGCCATCTGGTCCAGCGCCAGCGGACCTGGGCCGACGTGCACGGCGGGGGAGTCGTCGAGGGACGGGACATCGGATCGGTCGTCTTCCCGCATGCCCAGGTGAAGGTCTACCTCACAGCCTCCCCGGAGGAGCGGGCCCGGCGACGCAACGACGAGGCGCCCGAGGGCGTGGCCCGGCGGGACCGGATCGACTCGACACGCGACGCGTCACCGCTTCGCGAGGCCGACGACGCGCATCGCCTCGATACGACCGGGCGAACCGTGCAGGATGTGGTCGAGGAGGTGATGTCATGGCTGTGAGCGAGCCGGGCGCAGCCGCCGAGTCGGGGGACGAACCGGGGACCCGGTCGCACCGGGCCGCCACCAGGCGTTCGAGGTCGACCCGAGGCGTACCGCCCTCTACCGGACCGAGCGCGCGATCTTCGTGACGGCATTGTGGACCTGGTTCCGTCCCAAGGTCGTGGGCAGGGAGCACATCCCGGAGACTGGCCCGGTGATCCTCGCCCCGGTGCACCGGTCCTTCGCCGACTTCGGGTTCGCTGCCTTCTGCACCGAGCGCAAGCTCTTCTTCATGACCAAGGACGAGATGTGGAAGAACAAGTGGCTCGGCAAGCTGCTGCTGACCGTCGGAGCCTTCCCCGTGCACCGGGAGTCGGCCGATCGTGAGGCGCTCCAGCGTGCCGAGGAGGTGCTGCGCAAGGGCGAGGTGCTCGTCCTCTTCCCGGAAGGCACGAGGCGGGAGGGCCCGGTGATCGAGGACCTGATGGAGGGGGCGGCCTTCCTCTCCGCACGGACGGGTGCGCCCATCGTGCCGGTCGGCATCGGTGGGTCCGACCTGGCCATGCCCAAGGGCAGTGCGGTCCCGAAGCCGCACACCATTCAGGTGGTGATCGGCCCCGCCATCCCTGCCGCCTCCCCGGACCGGGGGTGGCCGCGTGTCGCGCTCGGCCGTCCACGCCACCACGGAGGCGCTCGTTCCGCAACTCCAGGCCGTCTACGACGAGGCCAAGGCGAAGACCGGCAGGTACTGAGCGCGCCGCCCGCCGCCTCAGGAGTGCCGCGGCTCCCTGCGCACCTTCCACCACGTCCCGAGCACGACGCGTCCGTAGCGCACACCGAAGAGCCAGTTCTTGCCCTTCTTGGTCGTCCCGGACGCCCGCGGCAGCCAGACGGTGGGGCGTTCGGTCACACGCCACCCGCGCTTCATGGCGATGATGAGGAGCTCCGCCGTCTGGTACTGCGGTTGGACGAGGCGGTACGCCACGTCGTCGAGCATGCTCACGCGGAGTGCCCGGTAGCCGTTGGACGTGTCGGTGAGCTTGGTGCGGCCCATGCCGCTCATCACGAGCGAGAACACACGGACGCCCGCCTTGCGGAAACGGTCGGTCGTCGTGTCCCGTCCGAGCACCCGTGACGCCACGACGAAGTCCGCGTCGTCGTCGACCAACGGCTGCAACATGACCGGGATCTCTGCGGGATCGTTCTGCCCGTCGGCGTCGAGCGTGACGACGTACTGCGCGTCCAATTCGATGCAGAGCGCGTAACCGACTCGGAGGGCATAACCGTGCCCGAGGTTCTCGCTCAGCACGAAGGTCACCGCTCCGGAGTCCTTGGCGACCTGATCGGTCTTGTCGGTCCCGCCGTCGACGACGACGAGTGTGGTCACGGCGAGGCCGCACGCCTCCGTCGGCATGGCCGCCAGAACCGCCCCGATGTTGTCCTCCTCGTCGTACGCGCAGATGAGGCCGACCACGGGGGAGAGCTTGACGTCGGGATGGCGCTGGTCGAATTCGCGGCGCGACTCCTCGATGACGCGGCGCGCACGATCGGGGTCAGTGCGGATGCTGGCGCTCGAGGTGGCGCCGCCGAGGGCGATCAAAACGCCCGAGGCGTCGAGAAGACCTGACGGACCAGGGGCTCGAAGTGCGAGAGCGGCTTGGTCGGGTAGGCGGGGTCGAAGCTCGTCTGGTCCCAGTCGTCCGCGAACTGCTCCGCCAGCCCGTACCAGGGTTCGCCGACGTACTGGTCCCGGGCGTTCGGATCCTGGCCGAGATACTCGTAGTAGTGCTTCCCCTGGAAGTCCTGATGCGCCAGGATCATGTGGTACGTGTCCTCGCTGACGTACGGACGCAAGATCTCTGCCGCGATGCGCGGATGGTTCATGACGGAGACGGCCTTGCCGATGTCGTGGCACAGCGAGGCCACGACGACCTCGTCGGAGGCCCCGGCCTCCTCGGCGCGGGTCGCCGTCTGCAGCGAGTGCACCAGCTGATCCACCTCGAAGCCGTCCGTGATCTCCTCGAGCGACGCCAGCATCGCGAGCACGCGGTCGGCAACTCGCGGCTGGTGCGCGATCGACTCGACGATGATGTGCTGCCACTGCTCCGCCGTCGACTGGTCCATGCGGGTGAACGTCATGTGACAATCATCGCGCCTGCCGCACTCAGGAGGCCAGCAGGTCGAGCACGTCGGCGGCGGAGATCGCACGATCCTCCGCGGCGGGGTCCGTTCGGCCGGCCACGGGGCGGCCGGCGAAAAGGCCCAGCGTAGAGCCCACTGTCCGCAGCAGCTCCCGGAGTTCGGGCGGGGGTGGGAAATACTCGTCCTCCGTCGTGACGGTGACCTCCGTGACCCCGTCCGTCGGAGCGAGCCGGGCGATCACCTCGTTCGACCAGCGCCTCGGGTGCCGAAGCTCCGGCCGTCACGCCCACCGTGCCGGTGAGGTCGGCGGGCAGTTCGTCGGCCTCGTTGACCCGCAGGACCCGTGGGCACCCACCTGCCTTCGCGACCTTCTCGAGCGCCACGGTGTTGGAGGAATTGGCAGAGCCGATCACGACCACGGCATCGGATTCGGAGGCGATTGCCTTCAGGGCGGCCTGCCGGTTCGTGGTCGCGAAGCACAGGTCGCTCCGATTGGGCATCCAGAGGTCGGGGAAGCGGTGACGGGCTGCCTCCATGAGGCCGCGCCACTCGTCGTGACTGAGCGTCGTCTGGGCCAGGAGCGCGACCGGCGCGCCGTCTGCTTCGAGGTCCCCGAGAGCTTCGAGATCCTCCTCCCTCTCGAGGAGGCGCACCGACTGAGGGGCCACCGCCATGGTGCCGACCGCCTCCTCGTGCCCGGCATGCCCGACGTAGAGGACGGTGTAGCCCTTTCGGCTCCGTACCTTCAGCTCGTGGTGAACCTTCGTCACGAGTGGGCACACGGCGTCGACGACGACCCCGCCCCGGCCCCGAGCCGCGTCGACGACCTCAGGAGCCGAACCATGGGCGCTGAGCATGAGGGGTGCCCCGGCGGGCACGTCGGCCACGTCGTCGACGAAGATGACGCCCTGCTGGCGGAAGCGCTCGACCACATGGCGGTTGTGCACGATCTCGTGGTAGCAGTAGACCGGCGGCTCGAAGACCCGGACCATCCAGGCCAGGGCCTTGATCGCCTTCTCGACGCCGGCACAGAACCCCCGTGGCTCGGCCAGCATCACTCGATCCACTCCGGGCACAAAGTCCAGGTTACCGGCAGTAACCTGGTCCCATGTCAGCTCCCACGGTGACTTCGGTCACCGCGGCGTCGCCGGCAGCCCGGGCCGGACTGGCCGTGGGTGACGAGCTCTTGAGCATCGGTGGGCAGGAGCCGCGCGACGTCATCGATTTCCAACGCCTCAGTGACGCGGCCGACCTCAGCGTCCTGGTTCGGCGCGCCGGCGCGCCGCTGCCCCGGGTGGTGCGTGTCGACAAGGCCGTGGGCGAGCCTCTCGGGGTCGAGGTGTCCTCTGCCGTATTCGACCGCATCCGCACCTGCGACAACCACTGCGCCTTCTGCTTCATCTACCAGTTGCCCAAGGGCATGCGCCGTAGCCTCTACCTCAAGGACGACGACTACCGGCTCTCGTTCCTGTACGGCAACTTCACCACGCTGACCCGGTTCACCGAGCTCGACGCGGAACGCATCCTCACCGAGCGCCTCGGGCCGCTGTTCGTCTCCATTCACACCACGGATCCCGAGTTGCGGGCGAGCATGCTGCGCAACCCGAAGGGAGCCACCAGTCTGCGCTGGCTGCAGGTGCTCCTCGACGGCGGGATCGAGGTCCACGGCCAGGTCGTCGTCTGTCCCGGTGTCAACGACGGTGCCGCGTTGGAGGACACGCTGGCGGGGATCTTCGACCGGTACCCGGCGCTGGCCAGCGTCGGCGCTGTGCCGCTCGGTCTCAGCCGATACTCGAACGAACCCGAGATGCGTCCCCACACCGAGGCCGAGGCGGTGCAGGTGCTCGACACGGTGCACGAGTGGCAGCGCCTGTTTCGCCGAGCGCTCGGGCACCGCATGATCTTCGCCGCGGACGAGTTCTACCTCCTGGCGGGACGTGACCTGCCCCGGGTCAGTCACTACGAGGGCTTCCCCCAACACGAGAACGGCATCGGGATGGCGCGGTCCTTCGCCGAGTCCTTCACCCGACCTGCGGCCGGAGGCCTGGCGGCGTGCGCCACGGGTTCTTCGCCTCGGTTGACGGCGCACCGGCGGAGGGCTACCGCGCGCCGCGTCTCCCGGCCGAACCGGCAGGGATGGATGCTCGGCCGGTCACGGTGCTGACCGGCACCTACGGGGCGCTCGTGCTGGGACCGCTGGTGGCGGCTCACTCCCGCGATGACATCGAGGTGCGGCCGTGCCCAACGACTTCTTCGGCGGCAACATCGGCGTGGCAGGTCTGCTCACGGGAGAAGACGTGGCCCGGGCCCTGGGCGACGGTGCCCGAAGGTTCGCGCTGTCTGTTGCCCGACGCATGCCTGAACGAGGGCCGCTTCCTCGACGGGCTCACGCTGGCCGACCTGCCGCGGCCGGTCGAAGTGGTGCCGGCGGACGGTCGATCGCTCCGCGTCGCCCTCGACGGCACGACCTTCCGGCCGGCCTGCGCGGCATGAGCCTGCCCATGGTGGTGGTCGCAGGACGACCCAACGTCGGAAAGTCGTCGCTGGTGAACCGCATCGTCGGCTCTCGGGCCGCGGTGGTCGAAGAGGAGCAGGGCGTCACCCGGGACCGGAAGGTGTTGACGGCCGAATGGTCCGGGGTGCCCTTCTCCGTCATGGACACCGGTGGGTGGCTGGCGGGCGGAGACGCCCTCGAGGCCAAGGTGAGCGACCAGGCCGAGCGGGCGTTGGCCGACGCGGACGTCGTGCTCATGGTGGTCGACGTCACGACCGGGGTGACGGAGGAGGACCTGGCGGCGGCCAAGGTGATCCGGCGCGCCGGCCCACCGGTGCGCCTCGTCGTCAACAAGGTCGACGACGCCAACCGGGAAGCGCCCACGTGGGAGTTCGTCTCGCTCGGGCTGGGCGACCCCTTTCCGGTCAGCGCGCTGCACGGGCGCGGCACGGGTGACCTGCTCGACGAAGTCGTGGGTCTGCTCCCGTTGCCCGGCGAGGACCGGGGTGAGGAGGTGGATCCGGATTTCGGTCCCGCCCACGGGAAGGCCGAGCCCGGCACGCCGCGGGTCGCCATCATCGGCCGCCCCAATGTGGGCAAGTCGACGCTCTTCAACCGTCTCCTGGGCGAGGAGCGCTCCATCGTGCACGACATGCCGGGGACGACACGCGACGCAATCGACACCGTCGTCGAGACGCCGGACGGACCCGTGTGCTTCATCGACACGGCGGGCCTGCGCCGGCCGTCCAAGACCGATCGTGGCACCGAGCAACACGCCACGCTGCGGGCCCTGCGTGCCCTGGAGCGCGCCGACGTGGCCATCCTGGTCATCGACGCCACCGTTGGTGCATCGCACCAGGACCAGCGGTTGGCCGAGCGCATCGGCGTGTCCGGCTGCCCGGCCATCGTGGCGCTGAACAAGTGGGACCAGGTGCCGACCGAGGACCGCGATGACGTCCTGGCCGGTGTGGGTGACCGTCTGGCCTTCCTCGGATCTGCACCCGTGCTCAAGATGTCGGCGCTCTCGGGGAAGGGGGTACATCGCATCCTCCCGGCTCTCCGCGACTCCGTCGAGTCGTATCACCAGCGGGTGCCCACCGGGACGCTCAACCGCGCCGTCCAGGAGTTGCAGGCCCGCCAGCCGGCACCACGGGCGAGGATCCGCTACATCGTGCAGGGAGCGATCGACCCGCCCACGTTCACGCTCTTCACGAACGGGCGCCTTGCCGCAGACGTATCTCCGCTACATCGAGCGCGGCTTGCGCGAGAAGTTCGATTTCGGGGCGACGCCGATGAAGCTGCGGGTGAGGATCGGCGGCAAGTGAGGGGCGACCGGATCTGATGCCATGGTGCGAGGAGTGTGACACCCTCGTCGAGGACGAGGAACTGGGGGAGGAGGGCGAGTGCCCGACGTGCGGCACGATCCTGGCCGAGCAGGAGCGCCAGCCGATCCCGTGGTACTTCAAGTTGATGCTGGTGGCCAGCGTGATCTATCTCGGCTATCGCGGCTACCAGGGCGTGACCTGGATCGCGGCCCACGTGTAGCGTCCGCGGCCATGCCGATCTACGAACTCGACGGCGTCGCACCGCGGATCGACGCCGATGCCTTCGTTCATCCCGACGCCGTCCTCATCGGTGACGTCGTGATCGGCGCCGAGTCGAGCGTGTGGCCGCAAGCGGTGCTTCGCGGCGACTTCGGCAACATCACCGTCGGATCGGGCTCGTCCATTCAGGACGGCACCGTCATTCATGCCGGCCCCGGCTTTCCCACCATCATCGGCGACGGATGTGTCGTCGGCCACCTCACGCACCTCGAGGGCTGCACCCTCGAGGACGGGTCCCTGGCGGGCTCAGGGAGCGTGGTGCTGCACTGGGCCCGGATCGGACGGGGCGCGACCGTGGGCGCGAACGCGGTGGTGCCCAACAACATGGTCGTCCCGCCGGGGCGCTGGCCCTGGGCGTGCCGGCGAAGATCTTCGAGGGTCGCTCCGACCTGCGCATGAACCGGATCTCCGCCGCGGAGTACGTGGCCAACGGCAAGCGGTACCGGGCCACGATGCGCCGGTTGGATTGACCGCTCGGATCTCTAGGGCGTGCTCTTGGTCGCTCCGCTGAGCTTGGCGGGGAAGACATCGGTCCCGAAGGGAACCAGTCCCTTGGCGCGCGGCGTAGCCGAGGTGTCCCTGACCGTCGGTGCCCCCAGTGGTCAGTCCGAGGAGGTCCTCGTAGCTCCGCAATGCCGAATAGTGGTTGTACGAACCAGTCGTGTCGGTCGAACCGGGCTTGATGTACTTGGCGCTGAGCAGCACTGCACCGACCTGGCCTCCGCCGGGTGCGGCGCTGTCCGTCGACGCCCCGGCATTGCCAGGTGCGTGGGTGTTGGGTCCCGAAGCCTCGTTACAGCAGGCGACGTCGGCGGTCGGTCCGCCGAGGTCGGCCTCGTCGAAGGTGACGACCACGAGCATGTCGCCGTGCTTGTAGGCGGGTGAGCCGAGGATCAGGGGCATCCAGGCGTGCAGGAACTGGTCGGCCCCGGTGAGGCCCCCGACGTGACCGCCGGTGCTGTTGGGACCGGCGCAGGTCGCGTCGTGTCCGTCGTTGCAGAGATTCGGAGTGATGAAGCCGAACCGCGGCGTGGTGCTCTCGCTGTGAAGATCCTTCGCCAGATGGCCCGAGGGCGAAGGGAGTCCGTTGCTGCCCAACGTGCCGAGCGGAACCACGTTGGCAGTTGCACTCCGCCGTGTTGTCGATCACGGAATGGAACCAGACGAACGGGTCGTGCCGCGTGGTGTACTGGTCGGCCGGCGTGGCCACCTCGGCCGTGTCCGTGGTGCCGATGGCCGGATGCCCGCAATCCGTGCCACCGCTGGCGTCCGCTGTGCCACCGTCACGCGAGGGCGTGTTGCCCATGTCCTGCTCATAGGCCCGCCAGGCCGCGACGTGCGTCGTCTTGTTCGGGGCGTACTTGGCGTCGAGCTGCGAGGCGATCGTCGCGACGGAGGTGGGGTAGACACATCCCTGACCGTCGACCTGCCCGGGGTTCGCGGCCTGGTCGGCGTCGGGGGTGCCGGGTGCCACGTCCGCAAAGGCGAACCCGTTGTCGGCACAGTCCGCCTGCGTGTCCAGCGTCGGCGCCTGCCCGGAGACCTGGGCGATGTAGTTGTCCAAGCTGGCGTGACCGGTTGCGTAGTAGTTCTGCAACAGTTCACCCTTGCTGCGGAGCGCCCCGTTCAGGTACGTGGCGGGCGAGCCGGCGCCGAAGGTGGCCGCATACCCCTCGTTCTCGAGTTCGATCACGAGGATGTGGCTGATCTTCCCGGGCGGGAGGGCCGCACGGGAGACCCTCGAAGTCGCCGCCGCCGACCCGGAGCTCGAAGTGAGGAGGCCAGGAGCACCCCGGAGGCTGCCAGGGTCAGGAGCGCGCGCAGGTGCAGGGCGAAGGTGGGAGGGGTCGGTGGACACGGCGGGTGAGCGTAGCGGGATCCGACGCCGGAATACCGGCACGGGACCCGCCTAATCGCGTGTGAATCCGGCGATATCCCGCGCCGTATCACGGCTGATGTCGGGGCACGCGATGGCGAAGACCTCGGTGCCGTGCATCGTTCCCATCACCTGGCGGCAACGGGCCTGGACCCCGGCGGACATGAGTAAGCGGTAGAAGTTGATCCCCTCGTCACGCAGCGGGTCACACTCGTTGACGTTGATCACGGTCGGTGGGAGGCCCATGACGTCGTCGACGCCCGCGAACGACGGCCAGGCCAGAGGGTTCCGTTCGTTGAACGCCTCGATGCCGTAACCGATGCGGCCCCGGTTGTTGTGGAGATGCAACAGGATGCCCTCGTTCTCGGTCGATGAGGGGCACTCGGGCGTCGGCCAATGCCCCGCGATATAGGGGCAAAGTGCGTAGAGGCCCTTGATGAGACCAAGGTCACCGTCTCGCTTGAGCTTGAGCCCGGTCGCCAGCGTGAGGTTTCCGCCACCGCTCTCGCCCGCGACGACGATCCTGGCGCGATCGACGTTGAGTTCCTCCGCGTGGGCGGCCACCCAGTGCAGTCCGGAGACACAGTCGTTGAGTCCGGCGGGAAAGGGCGCCACCTCGGGGGCAGAAGAGGCCACGATGGAGTTGCGGAAGTCCACCATGACGACGGCAACGCCGTTGGCGGCGATGTGCTTCCCCCAGCCGCGGTACATCCCGTCGAAGCAGGACTGGGTCGCCATACCGCCGCCGTGGATGTAGTACACGCAGGCCAGCGGGACGTCGGAAGGGGGCCGGATGATCTGCAGGTTGACGGAGTTGCCGTCGGGCTGCGAGACGAACTCCGCGATCGTCACCTCGAGGCCGCTCGGTGCGGCCTCGTCGCAGAGATCCTGGAAGGCCCGAAACGCTTCCCGCCCGGCGACCGCTTCGGGCGAGTTGGCCTCGGCGATCAGTCTGCTCCCGGCTCTCCACGTTCGTGAGCGGGATGTCCGGGATGACTTCGAGGATGCCGCGGAGGCGGGGGTCCAGGCGGAGGTCGGTCGCAATATCCATGGCCATGACCTCATTCGAGCACAACCGTGTAGCGAGTCGCTCGCCGAATCCTTGCTGTCCCGGCGGTCGGGTACCATCTTCGAGTCGTTCCAGGCCCGGCACTGCCGGCCTGCCGGTGGCCCGGTGAACCCAGCCGAGCCGGACTGGACACGGCGCACGGGCTGTGGCGCAGCTTGGTTAGCGCGCTTGACTGGGGGTCAAGAGGTCCCGGGTTCAAATCCCGGCAGCCCGACCATGAAGGTGCTGGTCAGGCGATCGCGTATTGCGGTGGGCGTCGCCCGGCCATGTTCCATGTCAACCGTTTGTCAACGGACGGTCTGACAGGTTGTGTGAATTCCGGTTCATGCTTGACGGCGTGGCTCCGGTTCCTGCCTGACACTTTCGGACGCGGCTCCGGTACCTGGGCGACACTGGCTCCGGTACCTGCTTGACACTTCGTGCCTGGAGGGTCCACCGCGTGGCGGTTGCCACCTTCTTCGCTGTTGACGCAGCTGTCGACGGATGCGAAGGAGGCCGACCGTGTTGGTGGAGCTCAAGCTGGTGGAACAGCGCTATCGAGCGGTGATCGACGTCCTCGACGGGATGAGCGTGACCGACGTGGCCCAGCGCAACGGGGTGAGCCGCCAGAGCGTCCACACGTGGCTGCGCCGCTATGCCAACGGCGGCATGGCCGCCCTGGCCGACAAGAGCTCGAGGCCCGAGCGCTGTCCGCACCAGATGGCCCCGGTCATCGAGGCCAGGGTGGTCGAGCTGCGCCGGGCGCACCCGCGCTGGGGACCACGCTCCATCCGCACCGAACTCGCCAAAGACGGCTTCACTCCGGTGCCCGGACGCTCGTCCATCTATCGCACCTTGGTTCGTCACCACCTGCTCGAGCCCACCCCACGCAAGCGCGCCCGCTCTGACTACAAGCGATGGGAGCGGTCTCGCTCCATGGAGCTGTGGCAGATGGACATCGTCGGCCGCTTCCATCTTGCCGACGGCACCGAGGTCAAAGTCGTCACCGGTGTCGATGACCACTCACGGTTCTGCGTCTGCGCTCGGGTGGTTGCCCGGGCGACAGCCAGACCGGTGTGCGAGGCCCTCCAGTGGGCGCTGCGCACCCATGGCGTGCCCGACCAGATCCTCACCGACAATGGCAAGGTCTTCACTGCTCGCTTCGGCCAAGGGCCCGGACCGGTGCTCTTCGACCGGATCTGCACCAACAACGGGATCCGCCATTTGCTCACCGCCCCGTATTCGCCGACCACGACAGGCAAGGTCGAGAGATTCCACAAGACCATGCGCTCGGACTTCTTGGTCGACCACGACTGGGTGCATCCGAGCATCGAGGCGCTCCAGCGCGCCCTCGACGAGTGGGTGAGCGAGTACAACACGAAGCGTCCGCACCAGTCATTGGGTGATCGCCCGCCCGCCGAGCGCTTCGCACTGGCCCCAGCCCGACCCGCCGACCCCGAGATGCCAGAAGTCATCGAGGAGGTTCCTCTGAGTGAACGACCACCCGGCGTGAACCGCTGGGTCGACCAGCGCGGCTCGATCGGCCTCGGGAGTTTCCGTTATCGGGTGGGGGCGACCTTCGCGGGGGAATCCGTCGAGGTCGTGGTGCGCGCAGGGCTCGTCGAGATCCTCCATGCCGGCGTCCTCGTCGCCACCCACGCCGAGCGACGCCGAGCGGACAAAGGATCTCGGCCCCAACGTGCCCCACGCTCGGGGCGCTCCCGACCACCCACCTCAGGCATGACCGTCACCCGCCGGGTGGACCAGGGCGGCTCGGTCTCCTTCGCCGGGACCGGCTATCGGGTCGGACGCAGCTGGGCCCGCCAGGTCGTCGAAGTGGCCATCGTGGCCGGCTCGGTCCAGATCTCGGCCAAGGGCAAGGTCCTCAGGGTCCACGCCATCCATCACGACCGCTCCAAGGAGCACGGCGCCTTCGCTACTCCCCAGGGTCGGCCCCGTAAGGCCAATGTGGCCTGAGGGTTTGGGTGTCAAGCAGGTACCGGAGTCAAAACGTCAAGCGGGTACCGGGTCTTGACAACGGTCTGACAGGTCTGACAGGTCTGACAGGTCTGTCAGTGGCTCTGTCAGTGGCTGTCAGTGAACGCTGTCAGTGAACGCGGCGAAGAAGATCGAGATGCTGCACACACAATGCGATGCCGCTCACACTGCGGTCGCGGTCCTCGATGCTGCCATCTTCGAGGTTGAAGTCGCCGACCAAGAGGAGGATGAGGCGTCGACAAAGCCTACCTGCTCTGTCAACCAGTTCGGGTTCCTATCAGATCCTCGCGAACCCACTGAGCTGAAAGAGCTGTGGGACGAGAGGGGACGGAACGGTGCGCCAATAACCTCATCGGAGACTGATAGCCCGAAAGTGCCTGATTCGTACGGGGATAGGCGCCAGGACGGCAGATCCTTAGCGACGGACGCCGCCAAACTGCCGCATGCCGGTCAGTCCCTCGGGGTGGTCGGCGCAAGCCCACACGCGGAACCACCGGTCACCTCTCGGCGGGAACCACCGGCCCGTCCATGACGGCACCTCGGTGCAGTGCGTGGCTTGCAGCTGGTGGCTGTAGACCATTCGCCAACAGCGGCCCGGCTTGGCCATGAAGCCGGGGGACACGTCACGGGGGCGGGGCATCGTCATGCCGCTATCCACGGAGGAAACTACACTAATGTTGTTTCGATGGCACGATGGAGGCGGTCCAGATACCGAGACCCTCGAACGGTGCGCTGCTCCTGCGGTGCCCGCCTTGCCTTGGCGGGTTCACTCGGGAATGGGGATGTCGACCTAGTCGCGTTGGGTTGGAGCCGGTGCCGCTGGGGGTATCCCGTGATCGCCGCCGATTGGCTTCGGATCGTTTGTCGTAGGTGCCGACGCTCCTGGGAAGGCCGCAGGGCTCAGCTTGAGCGCACCTACCGTGCGGCGGTCGCCGCCGGCGCCCGATCTGTGACCGTGCCCGAGGGGTCGAGTTCCACGCGCCGGGGGGTCGAGAAGAGGGATTTCCGGCGCGCTGCATAGCTACCTCTGCGGCGTGACCTTCCAAGACTGCGGACCTGTAGTAGTGCACGCCGTACGGCGACGAAGGACCTGGGCTAGGGGTCGCCGGGCTGGGGCATCCGATCCATTGGCGTGACGGTAGACCGCCACAGCTCCCCCGGCGCGGCCCAACCCCGGTAGAGAACACAGGGTTGAGCCGGCCACCTTCACCCCCCTGACCGGCTTTGCGCAGGCGGTCTCGGTGACCTGAGATAGTGACCCGCACCGAGGCCTCCTGATACGTTGCCGGGGTCGGGTCTGCCCGCGCGTCAATGCCGGCCGTACCGTTGTAGCCGGTGACCGTCCTGGAGTGGCTGGAGAATCTCGACGAGGAGCCCACGCCCGACCAGCCTCCGACATTGACGGAGCTCGAGGAGGCCCGGGCCGGCGTGCTGGCACGCCAGGTCGCGCTCGACTCGCTAATGGCGTCGGAGGACGCGCCCGACGTGGAGCTACTCCTGGCCGACCTTGTGAACCGGCCCACTTGGCACCTGAGCAGGCGCTGGCCTACTGCGAGAGCTGCTCGGTGCGGCCGCAGTGCCTCGCCTCAGCCCTCGAGGTGGCGTCGACCGTGGGGTGTGGGGGAGGGGCGACGGGACGGGTTCGCCGGGGCCTGAGGCGTGGGGTGGCGTGATGTGAGGGGTGCTCGTCTGGCCTACCGTGCCTTCGTAACAGCCGTGAGCGAAGGAGCAGACGGTGATGAGTGAGCCGAGCTACAACGGCGCTGCAACGATCGTGGTCGGTGGCAGGCGGTTCGATGTGCACGTGCAGCTCACCAACCGGGACGCGGAGATGCAAAAGGTCGAGAGGCCTGACGGGCGCGGCGGCACAATCGAGCGGCGGGTCTCGTGGGGTGGGGTCATCGACGGCCTCAACGAAGAGGACCTGCGAACCCTCCAGCTCACAACGTTCGAGCTGCGACTGGTGAACAACGGTCGCCGCGTTCAAGGTGTGCGCACCGATGCGAGCGGGCACCTCCAAGGTGTCGGCGAGGCGCCCTTCTGACTACCGCTGACACACCTCCACCTCGGTGCCCAGATCGGCGGTGTCAACGGATTTGTCAACGCAACTTCGCAAAGTGTCCCCAAACTGCCCCCAACACCACCCAACCTAACGAACGGGGAAACCTGGGTCGACCTGGCACAACCCGCTGACACCAAGCAGGACCCAACGACCCAGACCCGCCTGGGGGTCAAGAGGTCCCGGGTTCAAATCCCGGCAGCCCGACCAAATGCGCTTGACCCCGACTGGTGGCCTCCGGTTGGGGTGAGTGTAGGTCTTCGAAATCATTCGGGTCAGGTAGCCCGAGGGCGCTGTGACCGGGCCGGGTCGCAGAAGTGCTCGATGTACCCGGCGATGGCCCGCCCAACTCGAGGTTGGTCCAACAGCGCTGCCGGTTGAGCGGCTCAGCGGGTCAGCTCCCCGCTGAAATCCGAAGAGCCGGTTGAGCAACTCGCCGGGCACGTTTGCGGACGGCGTACGCCTTGTGTCAGCCGCCCATGACCGACCCCTCGAAGTCGGAACTGCCGTAGTTGAAGATCCCACCGTCGGAGGCCACCAGCCAGTAGCCCCCACCGTCGGTCGAGGCGGCGATCCCGACCACCGGCTTGTTGAGCGGCTGACCGCCGCGTGAGCCGAAGAACCTGGCGTCCCCGTAGTTGAAGATCCCACCGTCGGAGGCCACCAGCCAGTAGCCCCCACCGTCGGTCGAGGCGGCGATCCCGACCACCGGCTTGTTGAGCGGCTGACCGCCGCGTGAGCCGAAGAACCTGGCGTCCCCGTAGTTGAAGATCCCACCGTCGGAGGCCACCAGCCAGTAGCCCCCACCGTCGGTCGAGGCGGCGATCCCGACCACCGGCTTGTTGAGCGGCTGACCGCCGCGTGAGCCGAAGAACCTGGCGTCCCCGTAGTTGAAGATCCCACCGTCGGAGGCCACCAGCCAGTAGCCCCCACCGTCGGTCGAGGCGGCGATCCCGACCACCGGCTTGTTGAGCGGCTGACCGCCGCGTGAGCCGAAGAACCTGGCGTCCCCGTAGTTGAAGATCCCACCGTCGGAGGCCACCAGCCAGTAGCCGTTGCCGCTGGGGGTGGGCACCATCCCGACGATGGGTGCGTTGAGCGCCTGATTGCTGGCCGATCCGTAGAACCCGGCGTCGCCGAAGGGGAAGACCCGCCCGTCGGAGGCCACCAGCCAGTAGCCCCCGCCGTCAGGGGTGGGGGCCGTGCCCACGATTTCGGGTGGTGACGGCGCAACGTAGGTGAACTGGTCGGCGTAGGTGAACTGGTCTGCAGCGCGCGGCGCAGACGTCCCACCGGGGGCGGTCACGACCACGTCGACGGCGCCTCCCACGCCCCCAGGGGCGGTGGCCACGATGGTGCCTGTCGCCGTGACGCCAAACGCCGCTTGGTGACCTCCGAACGTCACGGAGCTGGCGCCGACGAATCCCGATCCGGTGATGGTTACCGAGGTCCCACCTTCCGTGAGCCCGCTCGAAGGGCTCACGCCCGTCACCTGCGGCATTGAAGGCGGAGGAGGGATCGTCGCACCCGTCCAACCGGCTGTCTGCCTGAGCAAGGGCAGATTGACTTGACTCGCATCGACCTTGATCGCCCGGTACAGGTACTCGAGGGACGGGAAGGTGACGTCGACCAGGATGTTGCCGCCGCTGTCGACTTCGGTGAAGCCGGACAGGTTCGTTCCGCTGGTGAGGCCCCAGTCGGTCAGGCTGCTGCCGGAACCGATGTCATTATTGGCGTCGGGCATCCGGCGAAAGCTGCCCATGGCCGACACTGATTGCCCCTGGGGCTGCGCGTACTGGTAGTCGGGAGTGGCGGTGCCTGCGGCGGTGTCCACGGCGAACTCAATCCCGCGGGCGGGGCCGAGGCATTTGGAGTGGTCGTCGAACACGCTCACGTCCTCGACCGCCGGGTCGGGCGTCGCGACGAACCGCGCGTCGTGCTGACCGCAGATACCGGACTCGCCGTCACCCGTGATGGCGAGGTACTGGGCCGGCGACCCCTGTCCCTCCTCGGGATCGCCCGGCGTGAGCGGTGTCCCCCCCAGCTTCCAGATCACGTCGCCCGAGGACGGGTCGATGAGGAAGACAGCGTTGAGGTGCCGCATGGAGACCAGGACGTCCCCGTGGTATGGACTCGCGGTGTCCTCGTCCATGGACACGGAGTTGCAGTGGTAGATATCGGCCGCCGGGCTTCCGTTCAGGGTGTCGAGGATCCAGGGAGGGCCGGGATTGCTCACTGTGTTGACCTCGCCGACCCCGATGTGTTGCGAGGCGTCCCAGGACCAGACGGCCTGGTTGTCCGGGTTCACCTCCTGCACCACGCAGTCGACGGCGTTGCCGTCCGCCGCAGACGAAGGAGTTGTGCTTCCGGAGGAGAGCATGCCGTCCCCGAGGGTCGACAGGTCGACACTCGAGACGACGGGCGACGAGATCATCAGCCGGTCCCCGTTGGGCAGTGGCCAGAGTTCGTGTTCGTCTGTCGGCGACACCGCGGCAGGGAGCGGGTCGATGGTGCTCTGGGTCGCCAGGTCGAATCCGGTGTACGCATTCCCGTTGTCCCCCGCACCAATCCCGGGGCCGAGACTGGGCGACCAGGCAATGGTGTTGTTGGGGAGGGGCTCCACGTTGAAGGCAGCGCCGAGGTTCGACGCGATGCCCTGGAACCACACGGGGATGCCGTTCCCGTCGAGCACCATGGCATAGGGTTGTTGGCCCAACGGAAAGGTCCCCGTGAAGTAGTAGCCCGGGGTCCAGCCGGGGGACGAGGGTCCGGCCTTGTTCACCTGTATCGCGGGGAAATTGGGGGGCAGACAGCGGATCCAGTACTGGTCTGGGGTGGTCCCGGGGTTCGAGGGGTTCGGCGCATACACCACAATCGCCTGGTTCGGGACCACGGTGAGTGTCACGTTAACGGACGCTCCGGAGTCATGCGAGCTCTGCTGATTTGTTCCCACGGAGACGGGACCACCGTTCCCGGTCAGCGTGAGCACAACCTGGTTCCTCCCGTCGTTGCAGCGGAGAACGTAATCGGTGGTCGATGGGGAGAACGCCGGGCTCAAGCCGTAGGGGGAGGCTGCGCTGACGTTACCGAGGGGGCTCCCGGACACCGAGACCAACGCGTAGGGGCTCGACGTCTCGGCGGCCGCCGGTTGCGAATGTGCCGTAACAGCGAAGACAGGAAGTCCGGCTGCGACCAGCGCACCCACCACAATGATCAGGGCTCGCCTCATTCGATCAGGCCGTCCGACAGCGCTCCGACGTGGGTTTACCGACGAGGCACCAGAACAACCGCATCGTGCCCGTCGACGACGAGCAACTCCGCCCCTCGAGAACTGAGGACGACGGTCCGACTCACGCACCGCACGCCGGACATGTCCGCAGCGCTCCAGGGGCATCGCTCATCGAAAGACCATAGAGCCTCTGGACCGCCAGCCGCCTGTTGGGTGTGACCATAAGAGCTCCGAACAGAGAGTTTGCATAAGCTCGCAGATCAGCGATTGACCCGAAAATGGACTCAGAAGTGCCTGGGGGTCAAGAGCTCCCGGGTTCAAATCCCGGCAGCCCGACTGATTTTTAGATACGTCGAGGCCCTGGCCTACTGCCCCGGGTGTCCGGTGAAGGCGGAGTGCCTCGCCTCAGCCCTCGAGGTGGCGTCGACCGTGGGGTGTGGGGGAGGGGCGACGGGACGGGTTCGCCGGGGCCTGAGGCGTGGGGTGGCGTGATGTGAGGGGTGCTCGTCTGGCCTACCGTGCCTTCGTAACAGCCGTGAGCGAAGGAGCAGACGGTGATGAGTGAGCCGAGCTACAACGGCGCTGCAACGATCGTGGTCGGTGGCAGGCGGTTCGATGTGCACGTGCAGCTCACCAACCGGGACGCGGAGATGCAAAAGGTCGAGAGGCCTGACGGGCGCGGCGGCACAATCGAGCGGCGGGTCTCGTGGGGTGGGGTCATCGACGGCCTCAACGAAGAGGACCTGCGAACCCTCCAGCTCACAACGTTCGAGCTGCGACTGGTGAACAACGGTCGCCGCGTTCAAGGTGTGCGCACCGATGCGAGCGGGCACCTCCAAGGTGTCGGCGAGGCGCCCTTCTGACTACCGCTGACACACCTCCACCTCGGTGCCCAGATCGGCGGTGTCAACGGATTTGTCAACGCAACTTCGCAAAGTGTCCCCAAACTGCCCCCAACACCACCCAACCTAACGAAACACCACCCAACCTAACGAACGGGGAAACCTGGGTCGACCCGGCACAACCCGCTGACACCAAGCAGGACCCAACGACCCAGACCCGCCTGGGGGTCAAGAGGTCCCGGGTTCAAATCCCGGCAGCCCGACGAAGAATCAGCAGTTCAGGGGGCTACTGCGTCCGGGAACGGAAGCGCCGATCGCGGCACTTCTTTTGGGAGGAACTCGGTGCGACATCGGACAGCTATTTGCCGCCCTGTGCCCCAAATAGATCGCGCCCCATAGCCTCGCAGGGTCCTGGAGTCCCAACGGGTTCGAAGACAGCCGCACCTGCAGTGACGACGCCAACAGACAGCAACACGGACCCGATGGCGTCGAGTGGGGTGTGCCAGTGCGCGCCGACCACTGCCAGCGACATAAGGAGGACCCAGGCCCCGCCAAGGACGAGAGTCACGTAGCGTTGTTGCCTGCCGAGCAGTGGGCCGAGAGCCAGCCACATGGCAAGCGCCGTCGCGCTGACGGCCGTGACGTGGCCGGAGGGGAAGGTGAGCTCGCCGTAATAGGTCCTTTGGACCAGCGCCTTGATCCCGTGATCGCAAATGAGCAGAGTCCATGCCGCGAGCGCAGCGTAATAAACGACACGAACAGACGCCCGCCTCGCCAGGCCGACGCCGAAGGTGACGACGAGGACGGCAATGATGGTCGGGGCGGCCAAGAGTTCAGCGAGGTCGGCCCAGCCTCTGATGGCAGTAGGAGGCCCGAGCCATTTGATAGCCGGATCCTCAAACCCGTACGGCGAACGGCCATGCGCAACGATCCAAGCCAAAATCGCGGTTGCGTACAGACACACCAGCGCGATGACCCCAAGCTTGGCCCGCGGCACTGAAGCAAACTACGTCGCCCATGAGAGGCCGTGTTGTCGCCTCGCCGACGTGCTCACAAGGACGCAGCCCGAGGCAATTGCGCCGCAGAGTGACACCCCAGCCCGGCGATCTGGGGCAGGTCGATGGCTCAAGCAGGGCTCGTGCTGCATCGCTGTCCAGCGGGGCGGTGCGTACGTCGGTCGACTGCTCAGTGGAAGTAGATTACCTAGAGGTTCCTCGCGGCCCAATCAAACAGGATCGCTGATCTGGCATGGCCTTCTGAAATCAGAGGCAAATCTGGGTCAAGCCGTTCCCGCTGACATGCCTCGCCGGATACGGGAAGAACAAATGGCGCCGCCAGGAGTTCGCGGGATTCCAGTCATCGATCTACCAAGATGTTCCGCGCTCCGCCGGCTTCTTCATTGCTTCAGCGCGCTCCGGCCACCTGGGTGTCCGAACCCTCATCTCACGTCGAGCCGAGTCTGCAGTCCACCTCCTTATGAGGCTGCGCAGGTTTTCGAGGTAGGAGAAAGTCGCTGCCGTTGTCCAGGATTCTGCCGCGCCAGTTCGCCAATCTCCTCAGTTATCAGCAGCATGGTGTCTTGTGCCGATTTGTAGCCATATCCCCGTTCACGGGCAACTGCCGAGTAGCACTCCTGAAGCGGGAGAAGTGATGCTCCAAGATTGTCCTTGTCATCGCTCATCGTGCTCTCGAGAATGGTGGTGCCAAGCCCGGCTTCGTGGGGTTGCCCGAACTCGATGCCAACCCGGACAGCTGTGCCGCGAGTCGTCTGTGCGTTCGCTATTGTGCCATCGAGTCGGATCCTGAACGAGTCACCGGTGACCGTTGGAACATCGACGGAAATGCGGCGTCCGGCGAGCTCGGCCGGCGAGGGGTGCTCTAGAGTGATTCCCAGACCTAGCATCGAGATGTCGATGACCCGGCACTTGGCAGCGAACTCGCCCTCGATCTGGCAAACCCCGTCCCAGCCGGCAGGTTGGCGTGGTACTCGACGGCGGAACTGCATGTTGGACCCTCCTTCCCACGGAACCAATCCGCGTCAGCTCAATGCGATCCGCCAGACATGGTCTGTTGCCTCAACCACCATCCGGCATCGCTCCCGAGCGTCCGGCGTTGCATTCGATCCAGCGATTAAGGTGCAGCGCCGTTGCTAGACCAATATCGACCACAAACCGGGGCGCCTTGAGGCTCTTGACGTCAGACTCGCTTCTAGCGTCGTTGTTCGACGGTTGTGCAATCGAAGTACATGGAGAACTGGTGACCCTGATGGAGCCGCTAACCCGGCGGTCGGGGACACCCACTTCAGAACTTCCCGGGCCCGACATGTAGGGCTGAAGGCGTACACTCGTAACCAGAGGTGCCGAACCGGAAGAAGGTTCCGTGAAGAGACTGGCGAAGTTGTCGTGGCGGGCTCGGGGTCGGGCTGGTGGTACTTGCATCGCCGAAGTTGACCGCCCGATTGGCGGCTATCGAATGGACCCGAAGTACCGGTCCAATCTTCTCGCGCTATCTGGACCCGAGGGATTACCCCCTACGGTGTCATGGATCTCCTTCGACGGGGACGCCTATTGGGTCCGGCTCTCAGTTGCCCAGGGCTGGCCGCGTTCGATTCGGGTGACCCAAAGCGATGTGGACGGTGCGAGGTAGAACTCGGGCTGATCACATCGGTCATCTGCACCCAAGATCAGAACAGCAGCATCGCTGAAGCGGAGGTAGAGCCGACCGGACTGGACTGGCACAACGAATTGACAACGATGGTCCACCCGATCGCCACTGCCCGGCCGTACCCTCAGAGGCCGATGGTCGACCTCCTCGATGAGGAACCCACGCCCTACCAGACCCCGATGCTGACGGAGCTCGAGGCGGCCCGGGCCGAGGCGGCCCGGGCCGAGGCGGCGCTCGCTGAAGATCGCACCGTCGAATGGCTGATGGCATCCCGGGAGACACCCGACGTCGAGGACCTCCGGGCCGAGCTCGTCCACCGGCCGGCGTGGCACCGGTCAGCAGCCTGCAGGCGAGCCGTCCCCGAGCTCTTCTTCCCCGAGCGCCGGTACTCACCGCCCGGACGAGGCCTTGGCTACTGCGAACAGTGCTCCGTGAGGTCGGAGTGCCTCGCCTCGGCCCTCGAAGTGGCATCGACCGTGGGCGTGTGGGGCGGGACGACTGGACGGGTTCGCCGGGGCCTGCGGAGGAGTTTGGCGTGAGGATGCCTGGGGCTACTCCAGGCCGTCGACCTCCTTGGCCAACTGTATGACCGATCCGACGAGGCTGCCCGCAATAGCCTGGAGCAACTCGACGGCCGGATCATCGGCGATCTCGGAACTACCCACCCGGACTGCCTCCTGCAATCCGTTGACGGCTGACTCCAGCGCCAAGGCAGTCGGAGCAAGGGATACCTGCATGATGTCGAAGATCTTCTGTTCGACGGTCCTCTCAGTGCCATGTGAAAAAGTTACACACCCTCCGAGTGCGACCATCCCTGCAACCCGACTCCGGGACAACGGGGCACCACAGGACGCCACAGCGGGGGAGTGGGCAGCAGGCAGGAGGTGACGTGAGCAGCCGCAACGCCACCAACGATCACAGGACGCCACAACGCCAACCGCACTGGGGGTCAAGAGGTCCCGGGTCAAATCCCGGCAGCCCGACTCAGTGACTGGGGGAAGCCTGGTCTGTACGAGAACTCGGAGAAGGCCGTCGAGCTTTCGGTCGCAATTCGGAGACTGTCGGAAGGTCCTGGAGAAGACCGGGGCACGTTCAAGCGGCCCACGGATGTCAGATTGCCCAGATGATCCGGACATCATGGCGGCGCCCATCCATGACCCCGGCGACGACCGCATGAATCTTCTCGGCGAGTGCGGCGCCGGCCGCGCTGCGGCTCATCCCGGCGTAAACGGTGACGAAGGGGATTCTGGCCCAACCCTCGAACACTTCGACGCGCCAGACCGAGTGAGGGTCGGGAAGTGCGTCGTTCAAGGCGCCGTAGACCGTGTCCGACAGGTCCGAGAGCACCACAATGCCAAGATGGTCGATCTCGGTCAATGAGGCCAGAGCCGAATGTCATGGCCGCGATGTAGTTGTCGGGACGTAGATCCGATTTCCGGCGCCCACGCTCGCGGCCCAACCCCGGAGAGAACGCACAGGGTTGAACCGGCCACCTCACCCCCTGAATGTGGCGATCGGTCATCGGTGGCGGCCGACATTTGAGCCCGCTCTCGCGGAGATCGCAAGAGTGCACGGGCAGGGCGTCACAGGTGGGGACTGCGGTGGGGCGGGTGCCTCCGAACTGGCGCAGCCCGTCTGGCCTTCGAGGTGGTCAGTGCAATCCCACACGCGGAACCAGTGGTCCCCGACAGGGCGAGATCCATCCGCCCGTCCATGCCGGCGCCCCGCGGCAGTCCGTCGCCTGCAGCTGGCGGCTGAGGGATCAGGTCAGTTCGGCCCAGACGATCCTCACGACAAGGCGCCGGCCGCTCATGACACCGGCCACGATCGTGCGGATCGCCTGCTCGAGGCCGACACCGGCCTCGAGGTACCTGATGCCCGAGAAGACGTAGACGTGGTGGATCTGACCCCACCCCTCGGACACTTTGACGCGCTGCACCAAATGGCGGCCCACATTGGGCGGGGCGGCGTCGAGAGCATCGAAAACGCCGTGGAGAAGTCCCGCAAAGCCACCTGACCACGGCGGCGCAATGCCGCTGGGCGACGACAGGGGCGAACGTCACAAACCCGGGGGGTGAGCTGAGGGGCGGTGGCGGACTCTCCGTGAGCGGGCGTAACGCCACCAGCGACCACGGGACGCCGCAACGATTAGCGCACTGGGGGTCAAGAGGTCCCGGGTTCATATCCCGGCAGCCCGACCGTGTGCGGTTGACCCGTTGGGTGGACCGTGTGCGGTTGCCCGACTGCTTGAATGGCAGCGCATCGGGTTGTAGAGCCCACGAACCCACCTCACCACTACCGGTCAGTGGAGGTTGATATCTGCCACCCATTGTTGGGGTCGCGAAAGAAAGACTGAGATGCATCCATATGTAGCCGGCTGCCAACTCGGGGCTGAAACCACGGGGTGACCCCGCGTGGACCCATGGCGGATCTTCAACAGCAGGGCCGCCGCCATGCCGGCACCGTCGCTCTGGTCGGAGACGTGGACCGGTGGATAGTAGGCCGATATGACGTGTCCCGCGTTGGCAAAGGCCGTCGTGTACTCAACGGTTGCATCGGGTTCGGCGTTGGGATCGATGCCGAACACCAACCAGACTCGACTCCAATGTGTGAGCCGTGCCAAATTCGCTGCGTTGTCGCATGGCGTAGAGCTTCCATACAGACCAAATGCTCCGACTGCATTCACTCCGATGGTCTCGTGGTAGTAAGCAAATTGTGCTTCTCCCAAACCCTCGACCAGTATCGCGTCGCCAGGTTGCCTATGTTGCATGACGTAGGTGATGGCCGCTCGTTCCTCAACCCTGGTGTAGGGGCGAAGAACCGCATCGGCGGCGGTCGCAACCTCCGGAACACTCACGACGAGGATCATGCCGATACACAGCATCTGTATGGGAAGTCGACCCGATACCAACAGGATCCCACCCAGGGTCAGGCAAATGAAGGGCACCGTGAACAGGAGCATGCGGTCGGACAAGGGGTAGACGTGCATCATGCCGGCGATGGAGGCCATGCCGGCGACAGCCACGATCAGCAAGCCGACGCCTCGCCGCCGCCACAGCAGCAGACCCAGCCCGGCGATGAGCAGTATCAACGCCAGGGGGTAAAGGAAAGTGTAACCGTGCCCGGGCGGCAACGAAAGGTTCCACGGGTACTGGATCCACCCGCGAAGTTGGTGTGGAAACCAACTCAGCGTCGCGCTCAGGCTGGCACCCGCTCCATATGGTTTGGGCGGATAGGCGCCGGCCCAAAAGCTCAACAGCGTCGGGTTGGAGCCGAGGGCACGCAAGGACGCGACGTATTCGACGCCGAAGCTCACCAACCAGATACCGCAACCGGCAAGAAATCTCGGCAGCCACTCCAGTTCCTTGCGGTTCCATCGCATGACGACAATGACGCAAGATTCCGCCGCCAGAACGAACACTGCGGGAAAGGAACACCACACCAGTACGGCGCCAACCCCGCCGTACGAAAGGCATTTGCGCCAGGTCAGGTCGCCTTCGAGCATGAGGGGGAGTAACCAAGCAATAGCCACCACGGCGGCAACGTCTACGCCGTATTGCTTGACTTCGCTGGAGAAGTAGACGAGCGTCGGGCACACTGCGAACAACCCGAGAGCCACCCCTCCCGCTAGAGACGGCAAGACTTTGGCTGTCAGGCTACGGAAGAGCAACACGCTTCCGATGCCGGCGATGAGTGGCACTAAGCGCAATGCATATTCACTTGGTCCGAAGATTTCTGTTGCGGTCTTCTCCAACCAAAGAAATCCAATCGGTGCACCTTGGTCGAGGGCGAGTTGCCTCGTGAGTCCCATGTACCCCCGATTGATCACGTTGAGTGCGAGATCTGCCTCGTCGTTCCAGAGTGACCTATCGAATACGAACTGGCGGATCCGCAGAGCGATTCCGAGCACGGCGATCGTCCAGGACGCCCAGGTGGCAATAGGCAGGAAGGTTCTTCTGCCGTTCGTGCCTCCTCCAGTCTCGATCAAAGCCATGTAGGGCTCGGTTTCGCTCTCCCGAAGTAGATTTGTGGCCTTCATGGGGCTTACTTCCTCGCAACGGACCGGGACCGGTCAGTCGGGTCTGCCAGCGCTTCGTTGACTCGGCTGGTGCGCATTCCTCAGGCCGCGTCCGCCGTGCTGCAACATGGTCTCATATTCGAGCGGCGCCAGGCTCCTCAATACCTGCTGGCGGCGGCGGTTGTAGGTCGCTGTCGCAGGTCGGCTTGGACCGCCAACGACCGCCGATTGTGACGGCCCTGGCGTCCAACCGGATACCAGCGGTCGGGGTCCTGTGACGTTCGACTCCATTCCGCGACTCCATTGCGCACGTCTGCCTAAACTGACGATCCAACGTCGGAGGGTACGCTCGAACCACGGGGGAGAATGGCAGCACGAAGAAGGGGCGCGCAACCACCGGTTAAGCGATCACTGCACGTGGTGCGCGCCGCCCCCAACGAACCCGTCGAGTTGTCCGTCATCATTCCTGCCTTCAATGAGGGTGCCCGGATAGCCCAGGCCCTTGACGAACTGAGCGCGTCGATCGCTCGAGGCGAGTTGGGTCGGGGCGTCGTAGAGATCCTCGTCGTCGACGACGGATCCTCGGATGACACCTCTGTCGAGGTCGAACGCAGGCTGGCCTCGTTCGCCGACCTACGCGTCATTCGACTTCCCAAGAACGTGGGGAAGGGTGCGGCCGTACGTGCCGGGGTGGCACAGGCCAGCGGGGCTCTCGTTGCCTTCATGGACGCCGACATGGCTGTTCAACCCTCCACTCTGCCTTCGCTGCTCGTTGAGCTGATCGGGAGCGGAATGGCCATCGGCTCGCGCGCAACGCCCGGGTCTTCCACCGAAGACACAAGCCTGGACCGTGTCCTACTGGGTCGCACGTTCAATCGGATCGTCTCGATCCTCACCGGCCTCCCGCTCCGCGACACCCAATGCGGGTTCAAGGCTTTCCGAACGCCCATCGCACGTCTCCTGTTCCACTACTCGCAGGTCAACCGGTATGCCTTCGACGTCGATCTGCTGTTGACAGCTCGGCGCTTCGGGATCACTGTGACCGAAGTTCCAGTGCACTGGCGCCAAGTTGCCGGGAGCCACATCCGACCGTTGTCGGATCCGTTCCGGATGGTGGCAGACGTCCTCAGCTTGCGATGGACACGCCGCAAACCGATTCCCATGCCTGCCGTGGCGATCGCAGGATCACATGCCACCAGCCCGCTCGCGAGTGCGACGCGTGCAGTGGTGGGCCCGACCTTGCCCATCGGCCCGTGGGACGGTCACGGGGTCATCGTCCTATTTCCGATGTGTCACCCCCTGGACGTCGAGCGCCAACTCCGCCTCCTCGAGCAACGACTGACGACGCCCACGCTGCACCAGATCAGCTTGACAATGGCCGAGGTGGCTCCTCTGATCCCGTCCTTGATTCCAGCGTTTGCCGCGGACGGCCCAGCCCTCCCCCTTGTCCGACCGGACTTCGTGGCGACCGGAGGCGAGAGCGTTCAGCCTCGTGAGCCGGGGGCGAGGAAGCCGTAGTACCACTCGTAGTGCGGGTAGACGTCAGTGGAACGCAGGACCGCTCCCTTCTCGTTGAAGACGACGTACGGGCTCCGCGGATGGATGGGAAGACCGAGCAATTGGTTCTCGGGTGCCTCCAGGCCCGGAAGCCAGCCTGCGGTGAGCAGCAAGTAGGACAGGCCATGCTCGTCATTTTCCAATCGGAACACATCCGAACCCTTGTAGCGGATGCCGATGCCGACGGGTCCCAGGGGGATCCGTCGCTCGATCTCCGCGGCCATCTGGGTGACTCGGGTGGTTCCGGACCAGTCGAGGACGAACTGGTTCCCGTAGGGAAACAGGGCGACAATGGTCGCCGAAGCGGTTGCCAGTCCCATGAGGACGAGCGCTCCGACGCGCGCAGCTCTTGGCGACACCCACGCTCGGACCGCCCGATGCCGGTACTCTCGCCATAGGGTGAGTGCGGCCAGCCCAAGTGTGACCCAGAAGCAGATGCCCACGGCCCAGACCGGGAGGTTCACCCACACGAAGGACAGGGTGAAACTGTCGGCGATGTGGGCGTAGAGGAAGACGAGGCCGAGACCCCCGCCCAAGGACACCAGGCACAGGCTGAACAATTCCGGGTGGGTCCGTCGCCAGGCCCACGCCGCAAGGACGCCCAGCAGCGGGACGACCAGACAGAGCAAGAGATTCCGACGATCGAAGTCACCACTCGCCGCAAATTCTGCGATGGGCCGAGGTGAAGCCCAGATCGGGAAGATCGAGGCCGCCCGGCTGATGGCGCGCAGGCCGAACACGAAACCTTCGGTCTTCTGGCCCGGAGATGTGAGGCCGCCCCGAACCAACAACGACAGGTTGGGTTTCGACGAGGTGAACTGCTGGATCCAAGTCGGGGCCCAGCACAGCGCAGTCACGACACCGGCCCATATGGCCCAGCGGTAATTCCGCGGCCGGCCGAGCAGATAGCCGCTCACCGCGGTGGCGGCCAGGACCACAGCACAGGACGGGAGATACATGAGGTGAGAATCGACTGTGACGGAGCCGATGAAAACGAGCAGTGCAAGATAGCGGAGGTTTCCCATCCCGACAGCGAAGGCAACCCCCAAGAAGGAAAGGAACCAGAAGAGCCCGAAGGCGTTGTTCCAGACCGGGTCGACAAAGGGCGTGGGCGAGGTCAATGCCAGATCGGCCACGCACAACGAGAACACGACGCCCGAACAGATGCCAGCGGACTTCACCAGCACGTACAGGGTCAGCGACAGCACGGCACCGCAGAGCAAGGCCGAACCCAACAGGGCGCCTTGCCCCGGATCGAGGTGGACGAACGGACCGAGCAACCAGAGTTCCAGCGGTCCCGGATCAGAGGCCAGTTTGCCGATCGACCCGGTCAACACACCGACGAGCGGTGGATGGAGGGACAATGAGCGCCAGGCTCCGATCGCGATGTTGGCATCGTCGGAGAGGGGTCGCCATCCGCGCGCCATCGTCCGGATGGCGGGCACCATAAGGACCGTCCACACGAGCACGTAAGGTGCGAATCGCAGTGCTCGCGACGGCGTGCGCGTGGCCTGGGTCGCGGTGTCAACGATCTGGGCCGACGCTCCATCGACTGTTGCCGGCATGGCCGCCATCCGTCTACTTGTGCCTCAGCCGGTCATGACGGCCACCACGCACGGCGCCTCCGAGTGTGTACGTTGGCGTGGAGATTACAGCCGTTCCGCGCTCCGTAGCAGACGGCCATCTCGTATCGTCGTGCCTCGTGACACCGACGCATCAGAGTATGGACTCGTTGCTTTGACCTGGTCCTCGCCGCCATCCGGCACCACTGCCCACCACGGAACGATCATCGGGCAACCTCGCGAGCAGGCTGATGCATTGTCGAGCGCGGCAACGTCGGCCCGTCACGCGAGAGCGCGAAGGCGCCCCTTCTTCGTCGGTCGGGCTCCCGAACTGGCCACCGTGTTCGTCATCTGGGTGCTGGCGGTGGCCCAGCGGCCCGGCCACGTCGTCCGCGACACCAAGCTCGACTTGAGCGTCGACCCCGGTCGCTTCCTGGCCAGTGTGACTCATCTGTGGAACCCAGATGCAGGGTTCGGGAGTGTGCCCAATCAGGCCTACGGCTATCTCTTCCCGATGGGTCCGTATTACTGGCTCGGGCGGTCGGTCGGCATCCCCGAATGGATCGTGCAGCGAATGTGGCTCGCTCTGCTCCTGACCACGGCCTTGTGGGGAACCATCCGCCTCGCCGAGACACTCGAGATCGGTGGTCGCTGGTCCCGCCTCGCGGGCGGAGTCGCCTATGCGTGCTCTCCTCTCCTGCTGGCCCAGATCCATGACACGTCGTACGTGATGCCGGCCGCTCTTCTGCCCTGGGTCATGGTGCCGCTGATCCGGGCCTCTCGCGGTGAATTGACGAATGGATCCGCCGCCACTCGCTCGGGATTGGCCGTGCTCCTGATGGGAGCGATCAACGCGACGGCCACCTTTGGCGTACTGCTGCTTCCATTCCTGTGGTTCCTCACGCGCAGGCCAGTGCGAACGCACGTCCGACTCTTTGCCCTGTGGGCGCTTGCGGTCGCCGCCGCCACGGCGTGGTTCGTCATACCTCTGTTCTTGCAGGGGGCCTACGGGTTCAATTTCTCGGCGTACACCGAGACTGCGCGAGACACGACCGGGAACACCTTCGTGCCCGAGATCCTCCGTGGTGCCGGCATCTGGACCTCTTTCCCCGGTACGCCCGTGTGGTCGACAGCCGGCCTCCTCGTCGAGACGGCGCGCGTGGTAATCGTGGCCTCGGCGCTTGCAACCGGCGCCGGTCTGTTCGGCCTTGCTCGCCGCGACATGCCAGAGCGGAGGTGGCTCGGGCTCGCCGTTGTCGTCGGGACAGTGCTGGTCTGTGCGGGGTATTGGGGGCACTTCGGCGGGCCGTTTGCGCCGACGGTTCATCGTCTCTTCGACGGTCCACTGGCGGCCTTCCGCAACGTCGCAAAGTTCCAGCCTGTGATCACCCTGCCCCTCGTCCTCGGGTTCATGAGCGCGATGGGCGTCGCAGCGCGGGCTTGCCGAAGGTTGCGCCGAACACGAAGCTCCCCGCTCATTGCGGCCCTGGTGGCCGGTGCGCTCGCCGTCGTGGTCGTCTCGGCGGCCCCCTTGCCGACAGGTCGGGTGTATCCCGAGGGCTCCTTCACCGTGCTACCGGCCTCCTGGCAGCATGCAGTGAGTTGGCTCGATGCACGAGGGGGAACGTCTACGACCGTTGTCGTTCCGGGCACGAATTTCGCGGACTTCACCTGGGGCAACCCGCTGGACCAGCCGATAGAGGCCATGGCGACCGTTCCGTGGGCCAACCGCAGCGTCATGCCGATCGGCTCCGTTGGCAGCACACAGTTCCTCGATGCCATCGACCAGGTGCTCACCGGCGGGCAGCCGGTGCCCGGATTGGCGGAGTACCTGGCCAACGTGGGCGTGCGGTACGTGCTCGTCGAGAACGATCTGACACCGGCGGACACGCAGAGTCCTCCGCCGACGGAGCTGCGCCAGGCCTTGGCACGAGAGCCAGGGCTGGTCAGGGTGGCCCACTTCGGTCCCCTGGTCCACCGGGTCAACACCGGGCCCGGCTCCGAGACCCTCTACGACCCGTTCGGCATCGCCCGGTCCATCCACGCGCTCGAGGCGTACCGCGTGGTGCCGGCTTCCGGTCACGATGACCGAGTCATCACGTATCCGTTGTCGAGCGGCGTCGTCCTCTCGGGTGGACCACAGGGCGTGCTGGCGGCGGCGAACGCCGGGCTGCTGCGCGGAGAGGCCGTATCCCTGGCTGGTGATCCGCTTGGTCCGACGTTCACCCGACCGGTCTGGGTCGATGCCGATACGCAGCAACGTCGCAACTCGCATTACAGCCCCTACCAGAACCAGTCGAGCCTGTTGGCGTCCGGTGAGCCATCACCGGTGACGGGGGATTCCTCACTGCCTTCAGGGGGCCCGCCAGACCAGTGGATCGTCGTGCCCGGCGACCGCCACGAGACCACCCTCCAGCTCCGTGGAGCTGCGTTGATCACGGCCTCATCGTTTGGCCCGGTCTTCAACGAGGCCCCCGGGCAGCAACCACTCGAGGCTTTCCTGGCCGACGCAGCGCAGGGCGGAGCGGCATGGGAGGCGTCGCCCACTGATCCGCGCCCTTGGATCGAGATCCGCTTCGATCGTTCGGTTACCCTCTCGAAGATCACGCTGACACCCATGGGGGGGATCTTCGCGACGCCCATCACCAAGGTCCAGATCACGACGGCTCGTGGTCAGGTGACACACCCTCTGGCCCAACCTGCTCGGCCCCAGGAGCTCCGGACGCCCCACGGCGCCAGTCGTTGGCTCCGAATCACCCTGGTCGGCCTGCGTCAGCCATCGGGAAACGGCTCCCCCCAGCCCGGGTTGGCCCATATCGCCATTCCCGGCGTCTCGGTGAGCCAGCGCTGGGTGGTCCCCGACGACGGGCCCACGCCCCCCAGTATCGTGCCGACGTACCTCTTCACGTCACCGCAGCCGAACCAGTTCGCTGTCTTCAAGGTGGCCGACGACGAAGCACATCTCTCGCGCCCAATTCAGCGTCCCCCGAACTGCCGTCTTCGCCGTCTCCGGCCTAGCGACACCCCTCGAATCACCCTTGCTGGCGGCCCTTCAGTTGTCCTCTGGCACTCGCCCGACACCGGCGGCCCTGGCCGCTGCGTACTCCGTTCCTTGCGGATCCGGCCCACCCATCAGCATTGACGGGCGCTCCTACGCGACGTCGGTGCAAGGCACGGTCGGCCAGCTTCTCGCGCTCCAGCCTATGGCGCTGTCCCCATGCGGCTTCGGGGAGGCCTTACGCCTGGACCCCGGTATCCACACCGTGACCGCCGACAACGTCGCCGGTCCCTTCAAGGTGACGAACCTGCAACTCGCCGGGACGGTCCCTCCAGTCAGTGCGCCGCGAGAGGTCGCCGTGACGCAGTGGGGCATCGACAACCGGGCTCTCACTGTGGCGGCCGGGCCTGCGGCCATCATAAACGTGCACGAGAACTACAACCCAGGATGGGTGGCGACCGTCGGAGGGCACGAACTGCGGGCGGTCCGCCTGGACGGCTGGCAGCAGGGTTGGGTGCTGCCGGCTGCCGACGCGTCCGAAGGGGTCACGCTCCGTTTCGTTCCCGACGGCTCCTTCCGGGCCGGCCTCATCGCCGGGGCTGTGATCGCTCTGGCACTGGTGGCGTGGGCCGCCCTCACGACGCGCCGAAGCAAGAACCAAGGCGGGTTACGCTCCGCCATGTCCCGAACGGATGCATCGACGATGAGCGAGCGAACGCACTTCGTGACTGCGTCGGGTGGCAGGGCCCGCCGTGGGCTCCATAACGCCTTGTGGACGGTGGCGATCACCCTCATCGTCTTTGTCGTGGCAGGGCCCGCCGCACTCTTCGTGCCGGTTTGTATCGGTCTCGGGCTCCTGGCGCGCCGACACCGAGCGGTCCTGGCTTGGGTCGCTGGAGGTGCCGAGGTGCTCGCCGGCATCGTCATTGCGGTGCATCCCGGCTACCGGATGGGCGTGTTGATCGGAAGCGGCAGCTACACGGCACAGACCCTCGGCGCGCTGGCCTTGGCGGCGTTGGCCGTCAGCCTCCTCCCGTGCTTCGATGCGCCTGCAGAGGCCTGAGCCGCGTGCGGATCGTCGTCGTGAGCTGGCGCGACCTCGCCCACCCACTAGCCGGGGGCAGCGAATTGCCGCTCGACCGGCTCCTGGTGGGATTGGCTGAACGGGGGCACGAGGTGGCCCTCGTATGTGGTGGACCGGTCGAGTCACGCGCCTACTCGGTCCACCAGGCGGGCGGGACCTACTCGCAGTACCTCATCGCACCATGGCTGTGCGCCACCCGATTCCGTCGGGCGGACGTCCTCATCGACGTCAGCAACGGGGTCCCGTTCTTCTCCCCTCTGCTGGCGCCGGCGCCCCGTAGTCTGCCTGGCGCTTCATTTCCACGGCGAGCAGTGGGCGACGCGCTTCCCGCGGCCACTGGCTGCCGTAGCCGGCGCCGTCGAAAGGCGCGCCATTCCGGCCGTCTACAGCCGCCGCCACTTCGTGGCCATTTCAGAGTCGACGGCAACGTCGTTTCGAACCCTCGGGGTCAACCCGAGGCATATCACGGTGATTGAACCCGGTGTCGACGCACCACCGAGTCCAAGGACGCGGACCTCGGTGGGCCCGCTCTTCGTGGCGCTCAATCGTCTGGTCCCACACAAGCGGGTCGACTTGCTGCTCCAGGCCTGGCGCCTTGTCCAGCCGGTGACCGGCGGGCGCCTCGTCGTCATCGGCGACGGGCCTGAGTTCAAGACGTTGCAACAAATGGCAGATGCGCTACCCGGGGTCGAGCTCCGGGGTTATCTGGGGGCAAAGGAGAAGGCCGAGCTTCTCGGTCAAGCCTGGTTCCTGGTCCAGGGGTCGTCACATGAGGGATGGGGGATTGTCTCCCTCGAAGCCGCCGCCGCCGGCATACCGACTCTGGCCGTCGATGCACCCGGCGTGCGCGACGCCGTCGTCGACGGCGTGACAGGGGTCTTGGTGGATGATGCGACTCCGGCTGCATTCGCCGCGGCCTGGATGGAGTTCTCGGCCGACGAGCCAGCCCGGGTCCGCATGGGGCTGGCGGCGCGGGGAGCGGGCGTGCGAGCACACATGGGACAGCATGGTCGATGCCTGGCTGCAGACACTTACTGACGTGGCCACGCTGGGCGACGGCGCACATCCGTCCGGTGGGCGGCGCCATCGGCCAGGACCGGAATCGGTGAAGATGTCGGGTGGGGTGGAGTAAACCATGGCACTCGCCTCGCAGGCGGCGCGGTTCATGCCCCCACGCGTCTTTGTCCCGTTCGTGGCTCATCAGTATCGTTACTTTGAGCCTGAACTCGGGCACCTCGCCGAGTTCGTTCCACCGGATCGGGGCGCCATCGACATCGGCGTGTGGTGGGGTCCGTGGACCTACTTGCTGGCCAAGCGGGTTCCACGTGTCGACGCGTTCGAGGCGAACCCCGACTTGGTGGCCGCACTCAGAGAGGCGATGCCGGAAAATGTGCAACTCCACGGCGTCGCCCTCGGAGAGACCGTGGGGGAGGCCAGCTTGTGGATCCCTCCCGGGGGCATGGGCACAGAGGGCCGAGCCACGATGGAGGGTGGTCGGCGCCCAGATGGGGGAGGACGACTCGTCACCGTACAGACGGAGCGACTCGATTCGTTCGACCTGAGCGACGTCGGGTTCATCAAGATCGACGTCGAGGGACACGAGTTCGCCGTGCTCCTGGGCGCCGTGAACTTGCTCGAGAGGCAGAAGCCGAACTTGATGATCGAAATTGAGCACCGCTCGTCCGAGGAGGACCACTTCGATGAGATCGTGGCCTTCCTCGCCGAACGTGGCTATGCGGGACGCTTCCTGCATCGGCGCGGCATGGCATCCCTTGCACGAATTCGATCGCGAGGCGGCTCGGGCCATGGCGATCCGGGTCGCGCGACACGGCTACGCCGCCAACCTGGTGTTATACGCGCGCCGCTATGTCCACAACTTCCTCTTCACGGCCGAATGAATCCCCTCCGGTAGAGACCGCCACGCGCGCCGTCCCGACGGTCTGATCTGATCCGACGTGCACGACACGGCGGCTCACCGTTTGGCGGGGCGCCCGACCCATCGCGGTGGAGCGGTCACGACGGGCTCGCGTGATCCGGTCTGCTTCTCGCCCGGTGGAGAATGATGATTGCACGCGTCACTCCCGAGAGTGCGCGGGATCGAATGGAGAGCGACGGGTCGCGCTCGAAATCAGCCACAACCAGGGGACAATTCCACCTCTCGACCCATCGAGCCGAGGCCCGAAATGTTACGTTGCCCGGGCTGGTCGATTCCTACGCACGAGGGGGGCGAACGGAAGCGTGAGACGGCACCAACCTGGCGCGCGCGCCTTTTCGACACTGCTGCGCGCCGCGGTGGCGTTCGCGGCCGTGATCGGGATCCGCCCTCGTCGTCCTCTCCGCCGCGCCCGAGCGGCCGGGGCCTCGGGCATCGTCCCGCCATCGGACCCGTCCGTCAACGTGCAGCCGCAGGTCATGCCCGCGTGCTCCCTCTCGCCGGTCGACGACACCAGCGCCGGCTGCATCGACTCCATCCTGCACAACATCAACTACGCGCGCTCACTCGAGGGTCTCGGCCCTCTCGTCCTGCCGAGCGACTACGCCACCGACCCGGTCCCCGAGCAACAACTGATCCTCACCGACGAGGAGCGCGGCGACCGCGGTCTCTCCCAGTACTCCGGTCTCGATGCCACGCTCAACGCCGCCGCGCTGACCGGTGCGCTGGCGAACACGGACCCAGTCCTCCCCGCGGGCTTCCAGGGCCCGGGGGGTCGATCTTCGCCCAGGACTACACCCCGCTCGGGGCGGACTTCGCCTGGATGTACGACGACGGCTACGGCGGCACCAACCTCGACTGCACCTCGCCGGCGACCCGAGCTGCTGGGGCCACCGGACCAACATCCTCGGCGCCGTGACGACCACTGGCACTCAGACGGCGATGATGGGGGACGGCGACACGCCGGCCGGCCAGTACACGCAGATCTTCGCCACCCAGGTCGACCCGGCCGACGCGCTCGTCGACACGATCACGCCGGGCTCCCTGCCCACGCCGTCCACGCCGGCGGCACCCGACGTCGTGCAGGTCCTCCCGGCTTCGTCACCGAACACCGGCGCCGGGACGCCGGTGACGATCGAGGGCAACTACTTCACCGCGTCGCCCACGCCCCAGGTGTTCTTCGGGGGCGTGCCGGCGACCAACGTGCACGTGAACTGGAACGGCGAGCTCACCGCGGACGCGCCGGCGGACCCGGCAGGGAACGCCACCGACCAGGTCGTCGTGACGGTCAGCACCACCACGGGCGGCTCGTCCAGCGCGACCGGCACGCCGGCCGTGAACGAGTTCACCTACGCCCCGACGGCCGCCCCCACGATCACGTCCGTGTCGCCCTCGTCCGGGCCCGAGATCCCGAGCGGCAGCGTGACGATCCACGGCACGAACTTCTTCGACGGGGGAGTGACGCCGATCGTCGACTTCGGGTCGGTCGTGAGCATCGGCTCCATGAGCTACAACTCGACCCAGATCACGACCACCATCCCGCCCGCCATCAACCCCGGCACCGTCAACATCACGGTGACCACGCCGGCCGGTACGAGCGCGATCTCGCCGGCCGACCAGTACACCTACACCGGGAGCGGGCACCTCGGCGGCCCCTGCCATCACGAGCGGCAACCAGGCCACCTTCTCGGCCGGGAACGCCGGTGTGTTCGACATCACCACGACCGGGACGCCCGGCGTCAGCTCCGTCACGGACGCGGCGTTCGGCGGGTGCACGCCCTCCGCGCTTCCGGCCAGCATCCACCTCGTCTACACCGGCGGGTCGACCGCATCGCTACGAGGGGACGCCACAGCCCGGTGACGGTGGCACCTTCACCGTGTGCCTCGTCGCGTCCAACGGCGTGGCACCCACGGCGACCCAGGTCTTCACCCTGACGGTGAACGCCCCGCCGCCACCACCGCCTCCGCCACCCCCTCCGCCACCGCCACCCCCGCCGCCACCGCGCTCGCACGGGTACTGGCTGGTGGGGTCCGACGGCGGCATCTTCAGCTTCGGGTCAGCCGCGTTCCACGGCTCCACCGGCTCGCTGCATCTCCAACGGCCCGTCGTCGGCATCACCCCCACGGCGGACCGGGGTGGCTACTGGCTGGTCGCCTCCGACGGCGGCATCTTCGCCTTCGGCGACGCGGGCTTCCACGGATCCATCCCCGGCAGCGGGCTGCACCCCGCCGGTTCCGGCCTGCCGAACAGCCTGAACGCACCCATCGTCGGCATGGTGCCCTCCACCGACGGCAACGGCTACTTCATGGTCGCCTCCGACGGTGGTGTCTTCGCCTTCGGCGACGCGAGGTTCGAAGGGTCCTGTCCCGGCATCGGCGGCTGCAGTGGTGCAGCCGTGGCCGTCGTACCCGACGCCACGGGCAACGGCTACTGGGTGGTCACGAGCTCCGGCGCCGTCTACACCTTCGGCGACGCAGCCAACCACGGTGCGCCCGGCCCGCAGAGCTCGGCCATCACCTCCGCCGTCGCCACCTCCGACGGTGGTGGTTACTGGATCCTCGACGGAGCGGGGCAGGTGTTCCCCTTCGGCAATGCGGTGGGCATGGGGAGCCTGCCGCCCGGCTCGGCCGGCGGGCTGAATCCGGCGTCCGCCATCTTCGACACCTCCGACGGCGGCGGCTACTGGGTCGTGACGGCGCTGGGCAAGGTCTCGAACTTCGGTGACGCACCCAGCGACGGGGACATGTCGGGCTCCCACCTGAACGGGCCGATCATCGCCGCTTCCGGCTCCTGACGGCTGCAAACCCATGGCGATGGCCACATCCGTGTCGTAGGGCGCATCGGCAGATGAACGACAGGCCGGCGCTCGGACGGCGGGCTCGGTCTGGACAAGTCGGAGCTGCTTCTGTCACCGCACATTCCCGACTGGCCCACCCTCGGTAAGGGGAGTGTGCCGCCGTCGCCGCGCTGCTCCTGACATCGCCGAGGTCGTCGTCCTCGTCGGGAGCACGGCGGTGCCCGGTCTCGAGGCCAAGCCGATCCTCGACATCGTCGCCGGACGACCAGGTGGCAATCGACGACATCGTGACCGGCCGTGCGGACGCGGTACGCCTACGACGGTGACCGGCGTGAGGGCAGAGGCCTTCTCTTCGTCCGCGGCGATGGTGCGGTCCGATCGGTCCATGTCCACGTCGTGGGTGAGAGCAGCCGCGCGGCCTTCCTACCTGCAGTTTCACGCGTCTGATCGACGACGTCGAGGCGCGACGCGGTACCGGCCGCCCAACGCGAGCTGGCGCCGCCGCACGCCGGCTGATTGGAATCTATGGTGGGGTCGACGGATCGACCCCTCAGGGAGGGACACATGGGCATCTTCCAGCGGGCGCACGACATCGTGCAGGCCAAGACGAACAAGGCGCTCGACGCCGCCGAGAAGCCCGACGAGATGCTCGATCTCTCCTACGAGAAGATGCTCGAGCAGATCACCCAGGTGCGCCGGGCCCTCGTCGACCTCGCGGCGTCCAAGAAGCGGCTCGAGCTGCAAGAGGAGCAGTTCCAGCACACCATCGACCATCTGCAGGACCAGGCCAAGCAGGCCCTGGCGGCCAACCGGGAGGACCTGGCCAAGGAGGCGCTCTCCCGCAAGGCGGCCGCCCAGCAGCAGATCGACGAGATGGAGCCGCAGCGCCAGCAGCTCGACGAGGAGGAGCAGAAGCTCACCAAGACCCTCGACGCGCTGCAGAAGCGGGTGAACGACTTCCGCACGCAGAAGGAGACCCTCAAGGCCCAGTACACCGCGGCCAAGGCGATCTCGACGGTCGACGAGAGCACGGCCGGGATCTCCAAGTCCTTCAACGACTCCGGGGCCACGCTGCAGCGGGCCCAGGACAAGATCGCCACCATGCAGGCCCGTTCGGGCGCCCTCGACGAGCTGCTCGAGTCCGGCGTCCTCGAGGACGTCGGCGGGGGCACCGACGACATCCAGAAGGAGCTCGACCAGGTCGGCAAGGACGCGCAGGTCGACCAGGAGCTGGCCGCGCTCAAGGCGCAGCTGGGGACGGGAGCGCCCGAGCCCGAGGCGCTGGCCGCACCGGCCGCCAAGGAGGAGCCCCCGCCCGGCTCCTAGTCAGCCGGGAGGCGTGCCCCCCACCAGCGCAGCCACCGCGTCGGCCAGCTCGGCACCCTGGTCCTCCTGGAGGAAGTGCCCCGCGCCCTGCACCGTGACGTGGGCGCGTCCGGTGGCGCCGGGCGCATGCTCCCGCAGCACCTCGGCCCAGCCACCGGTGCCGGGGTCGCCGTCGGAGAACGCCGTGAGGAACGGGCCGTCGAAGGTGCCCAGCGCGTCCAGCGTGCGCCGGTTCAGTCGTGCGCAGGCGCTCCCGGGCGTGAGCCCCATCAGCAGGGGCAACTGGCGCGGCCCCGCGCAATAGGCCTCGTCGGGGAACGGCGCGTCGTAGGCCGCCAGGACGGAGTCCGGCACCTCCGACGCGGTGGCCCCCTGCACGAAGAGGCTGGGCCGGAACGGCGTCAGCTCCTGGGTGAGGCGCTGGTAGTCGAGCAGGATCTGTGCCACGGTGACTGTGCCGTCCGCGTCCTCGTGACACGGCCAGGCCAGCCGCCCGGCCAGGCCGGCGTCGGCCGTGTGCAGTGCCGTGTTGGCGGCGACCACCCGGCGGACGAGGCCGGGCCGAGCCGCCAGGAGGGACAGTCCGAAGGGGCCACCCCAGTCCTGCACCACGAGCGTCAGGTCGGCGCAGGCCGACGGCGTCGGTGAACTGGGCCACCCAGTCGGCATGCGCCTGCACGGTGTGCGCCGTCCTCGACAAGGGCTTGTCGGAGCGCCCGAAGCCCACGAGGTCGGGGGCGACGACGCGCAGGCCGTGCTCCACGAGCCGCGCCACGACGGTGCGGTAGAGGTAAGACCAGGTCGGCTGTCCGTGCAGCAGCAAGCACGGTCTCGGCGCCCGCCGGCCCCTCGTCGACGAAGTGCATGCGCAGCGCCGTCGGGCAGGGTCGCGTAACGCGGCTCGAAGAGGAACCCCGGCAGATCGGTGAACCGCTCGTCGGGTGTCCGCACGATGTGCACGGCGCCCATAGTGCCGCAGCACTGGCACGACCGGCGGGGGACTGGTGGACTCGGTGGCCGTGAACCCGGAGCGCTGCGACGTGGCCGTCGTCGGCGCCGGCCTGGTGGGCCTGTCGCTGGCCTACGAGCTGGCGTGCCTCGGCGCGAGCGTCACGGTCGTCGACGCGGCCCACCCGGGGCGGGCCACCGACGCCGGGGCGGGCATCCTCTCGCCCGCCACGAGCACGGAGGCAGACACCGGGCTGTGGCCCTTCCTGCGCCAGGCCGGTGCGCACTACCCGGCCTTCCTGGCGCGGCTCGCCGCGGACGGGGCCGACATCGAGCCGGCGGCCTACGGCACCTGCGGGATCCTCTCCATCGGCCTGCGCGCCCACGAGGACGGCTGGTTCGCACCGTTCGCCGAGCTGGCCCTGCGCCGCTCGCCGGGCGAGGTGTCCGAGATCCCGGCCGCCGCCGCCGCGGCGCTCTTCCCGCCCCTGGGCCCGGTGCACCGCGTGCTGCACGCGCCGGGCGCGGCCCGGGTCGACGGGCGAGGCATGGCCGGCGCGCTGCGGCAGGCCGCGGCGGCGCGGGGCGTCGCGTTCGTCCAGGGCGCCGTGCACGGCGTCGTCGTGCGGGGTGTCCGGGGCGCGCCAGGTCCGGTCGGTCGCGGTGCGAGGGTGGGCGCACCGTCGACTGCGGGGCGCTGGCGGTCGCGGGCGGGGCCTGGACGGCGGCCGCCGGCGAATGGCTCGGCTGCGACCTCCCGGTCGGGCCGACCAAGGGACAGATCGTGCACCTCGGCGTCGAGGCGGAGACGGGCGGCTGGCCCATCGTGCAGCCCCTGCTGACCCACTATCTCGTGCCCTGGCCCGGTGGCCGGGTCGCCTGCGGGGGCACCTTCGAGACCGGGGCCGGGTTCTCGGTGAGCGTCACCGCCGCCGGACTGCACGAGCTGCTGCGCGAGTGCCTGCTCGTGGCGCCCGGGCTCGCGGCGGCCTCCCACCTGGAGACGCGGGTCGGGCTGCGGCCCACCTCGGCCGACGACCGTGCGCTGGTGGGCCGCGTGCCGGGGTGGGCCAACGCGTGGGTGGCCACCGGGCACGGCGCCAACGGCCTGCTGCAGGGCCCGTACTCGGCCCGGGCCCTGGCGCACGCCATGGCGGGGGTCGACCTGCCCGCCGACGAGCCGCCGCTGCCCGACGAGTTCGACCCGGCCCGTTTCGGCTGACGCGCGCCGGGGCCCCGCCCATCCCACCGCGGTGGCGGCCCCGACGTGAGACTGGGGGGGTGCTGAAGGGGACCCTGCACCGCGAGGACCACGACGAGCCGGCGACGCCGGAGAACGTGACCGCGGCACTGGCCGGGACGGAGTTCTTCTGGCTCGACCTCGACGACGAGGCCGCCGACGGCACGGTCAGCGAGCTGCTGAGCGTCCACTTCGGGTTCCACCCGCTCGCCGTGCAGGCGGCCGAGCGCTTCTCGCAGCGGCCGCGCCTCGACGACTACGACACCTTCGTGTACCTGGTCGCCCGCGGCGCCGATCCCGACAAGACCGGCCGGGCCGAGGTCCACATCTTCTGGACGGACCGCTACGTCGTCACGGTGCACCGGGGCGACTGCCCCGTCATCGCCGAGGTGCACGAGCGCCTGGGGCGCCACCACTGCCAGCGAGGTGGCCTCCCCGCAGATCGTCATCGTGTACCTGACGGTGAGCGCGCTGGTCGACGGCTTCTTCCCGTGCCTCTCCGACTTCGACGACCGGATCGACGCGCTGGAGGACGACATCCTCAAGGCGCCGACCGAGGCGCAGCTCGGCCAGCTCTTCGACATGAAGCGCACGCTGATGGACATGCGCAAGGTCATCGCGCCGCAGCGGGACATGATGGCCAGCATCAACGCCGGCGTCACCGACGTGCCGGGCATGACCGACGAGGCGACCCGGTACTTCCGGGACCTCTACGACCACCTGATCCGCCTGGCGGACCTGGTCGACAGCTACCGGGACCTGTTGAGCAGCGTCATGGACACGCACCTCTCGACCGTGTCGAACCGGCTGAACGTCGTGATGAAGCAGCTCACCATCATCGCCACCATCTTCCTGCCGCTCAGCTTCCTCACCGGGCTTCTTCGGGCAGAACTTCTCCTACCTGGTCCGGGTGTGGCTGGCGCCGACCTGGAGCTTCTTCGTGCTCGGGATCGTGCTCGAGCTCGCCACCGTCGTCTTCCTCGTCGTCGCTGTTCCGCCGCCGCGGCTGGCTGGGCGGGCCGAGCGTCTGAGCCGTCCGGGGCGGGTGCCCGGGGCCGGGTCAGTCGTGCCCGGGCGAAGGGCTCGGGGGCAGGCGGTCCGGGCGGGGCGCCGTGTGCACCTCGTACCCGCTCCACCAGGCCTCGCAGCCGTCGGGGACCGGGAAGCCGAGCTGCTTGCGCCGGTCGACCAGTGCGCGCACCTTCTCCTTCTGCTCGCGCACGAGGGCCAGCGTCCCGGCGCCGTCCCCGTCCTTCGCGTCGGCGGGCCAGAGCGACTCCTCGAGGCGCCAGGCCTCGCGGCGGGCCTCCGCGATGGCGTGGGTGCCCTCGGCGACGTCGGCCAGGATGCCGGCGTCGCCCTCGGCCAGGACGTCGGCGGCCCGGAGCCACCCGTAGTCCCGGTTGATGCGCAGCAGCCCGGGCTCCACCTCGAAGAGGCCCACCACGTCGACCACCGGGTCGATCGTGGTCAGCGTCGTGCCCTCGGGCAGGCGCACGGCGAGGTTGGACAGCTGCCGCTCGGCCACGCCGATCATGCCCATGGAGCGCAGCCCGATGTAGCCGGCCGGCGCCGCCGCGTAGTCACGGTCGTCGCGGGCGAGCGTCAGGGGGACGGCGACGACGGCGAAGATCCGCGTCGCCCCGAGCGCCGCCGCGGCCCCGACGGGGATGATGTCGATCACCCCGCCGTCGACGTAGTCGTCGTCGGCCATCGGGCGGGGCGGGAAGACCATGGGCACGCTGGCCGAGGCGATCGCCCCGTCGATCAGGTCGACGGGCCCGGCGGCGGTCCCCGGCGCGGGCGTGCGGGCGTCGGACTCGACGATGGTCCCGTCCTCGGTCACGAAGCGCAGGACGCCGGCACGCAGAGCGGTCACGGCCAGGCGGAGCTGCAGGCCCGGGCGGCGGACCAGCGCCGGGTCGACCGGTCGCACGCCGGCGCCCGTGCCGTGGCGCAGGGCGTCGGCCAGCGGTTCGAGGTTCAGGACGGAGCTGCCGCTCGTGCGCAGCTGGCGCCGCACCCGGGGCAGCCGGAAGCCGGCGCCGGCGACCAGCCGCAGGACGTGGCGCTGGCGCCGGCGCCGGGCGCGCCGGGCCCGGCGCCGGTCGTGGCGTGCGGCGCCGTCGGCCGGGGGGACGACCTCGCTGCCGGCCAGGACGCCGGCGGGGCCGAGCGGGAAGGGCGGCCGGGTGCCCTCGGTGATCTCGCGGTGGATCTCGAGGCCGAGCGCGGTCCCGTCCAGCGCGCCCAGCCAGGCCTGGCGCCCGAAGACGTGCTCGGTCTGGGTCCAGGCCAGCACGTCGCCCTCGATCTCGTCGACCCGTTGCGCGAACTCGTCGAGCGTGCGCGCCTGGGCCAGCACCGTGGCCGCGATGGCGCCGGCGGAGGTGGCGGTGACGATGTCGGGTGCGATCCCCTCGACCCCGACGAGGTACTGCAGCACGCCGACCTCGAACGATCCCTTCGTCCCGCCGCCGGCGAGCACGAACGCGGTGGGGCCGGGGCGGGGAGGAGCGGGCACCGGGAGATTCTGGCACCGCCCGGCGGCGCCTCACAACGGTCAGCCGCCGGCGGCGGCGCCCACCACCTCGACCAGGGAGCCGGCCCGGGCGGCCGTCGTGGCCCACTCCGAGCGCGGGACGACGCAGCGGTCGACGGCGACGGCCACGCCCCGCGGATCCTCCTCGTCCGTGAGGCTCGCCACGACGTCGGCGATGCGTGGCCCCGGCGGGCACCTGGAGGGGCGCGCCGTTCACGCTGAGGGTGAGCGTCGTCACGCGGGCGCCAGTGCCTCGACGAGGGGCGTCACCGGGCGGCGGTCGAGCAGGTCGGTGACCGCGGCCGCGGTGAGGGGGGCGAGGAGGATCCCGTTGCGGAAGTGGCCGGCGGCCACGATGACCCCGTCGGCGCCGGTCCAGCCGATACGCGGCGTGTTGTCGGGCGTGGCCGGCCGCAGCCCGGCCGCCGCCTCCACCAGCTCGAGCTCGTCGAGCCCGGGGACGACGGCCCGGGCGTCACAGAGCAGCTCGTGCACGGCGCCGGCCAGCACCGTCGTGCCGTCGCCCCGCTCCTCGACCGTGGCGCCCACGACGACGGAGCCGTCGCGGCGCGGCACGAGGTAGACGGAGTGCCCGCGCACCAGGCCGCGTACCGTCCGCTCGAGCAGGGGAGCGGCGCCGCCGCGCCGGCCCGGCGGAGGTCGGAGGCGGAGGATGTGACCCTTGACCGGGCGCACCTCGGGGAGCCCGGCCCCCTCGAGCCCGGTGATGGCGGGCAGGCCGGTCCCGGCCGCCAGGACGACGTGGTCCGGGCGGAGGCGGCGGCCGTCCGCCAGGACGAGTTCGGGCCCGGCGCTCGACGGCGCGCACGGTGCCCTCGACGAACGCCACGCCCGCCTGCCGGCAGGCTGCGACCAGCGCGGCGAGCAGGGCCCGGTTGTCGACCTGGTGGTCGCCCGGCACCTCGATCCCGCCGCGCAGCGTGGGGCTCAGCGCCGGGACGAGGCGCGCGGCACTCGCTGGCGCTGCGGCGCCGGGCGACGAGGCCGAGCGAGTGCTGGTACGCGAGGAGGTCGTCGAGGCTGGCGCGGTCGGACGCATCGAGCGCGACCGTCACCGTGCCGGCGGTGTCGTAGCCGATGGGCGCCCCGGCCGCGTCCTCGAGCGCGGCGGCGAAGCCCGGCCACTGGCGCGCGCCCTCGAGCAAGAGCGCGGTGAGGGCGGACTCGCCGAACTGCGCCTCGGTGACCGGGGCGAGCATGCCGGCCGCCACCCAGGACGCGCCGTCACGTCCCGGCGCCGGCGCGACGACCGTCACTTCATGACCGTTGCGTGACGATTCCCACGCGCAGGCCAGGCCGATGACCCCACCCCCGACGATGTGCACGCGCGACGGCACGGTGCCCAGCCTACGAGGGCCGTCGTGTATCCTGTTTCCTCCACCTTCGGGCCAACGTCGTCCCGGTACGCCGCTTCACTTCTCCCATATCGGAAGGACGCCGATGGCCACTGGCCTCTACGACCCGGCATACGAGCACGACGCCTGTGGTGTCGGCATGGTGGCCGATCTGCACGGCCGGCCCGACCACGACATCGTCGACCGCGGCCTCACCGTCCTCGAGCGCCTGGCCCACCGCGGCGCGTCCGGGGCCGAGGTCGAGACGGGCGACGGCGCCGGCATCCTGGTCCAGGTCCCGCACCGGTTCCTGACCGCGGCGGCCGAGGAGGCGGGGTTCTCGCTGCCCGAGGCCGGTGGCTACGCCGTGGGTCTCGTCTTCCTGCCCACCGACCCCGACGACGCGCTGAAGGCCCGCACCGTCGTGGAGCAGACGGCCGCCGAGGAGGGCCTGTCGGTGCTGGGGTGGCGCACCGTGCCGACCGAGCCCGACGGCCTGGGCAAGACCGCGCTCGGCGCCATGCCGCGGATCGAGCAGGTCTTCGTGGCGCCGGCGGCGGCGGGCCTGGACACCATGGCCCTCGAGCGCCGCGCCTTCGTCCTGCGCAAGCGGGTGGAGCACGCGGTCGACGGCGTCTACTTCCCCTCGCTGTCGGCCCGCACCATCGTCTACAAGGGCATGCTGACCTCCGAGCAGCTGCGCGAGTTCTTCCCCGACCTCCGCGACCCCCGCTTCGAATCCGGGCTGGCCCTCGTGCACTCGCGCTTCTCGACCAACACGTTCCCGAGCTGGCCGCTGGCCCACCCCTACCGCTACCTGGCCCACAACGGCGAGATCAACACGCTGGCCGGCAACCGCAACTGGATGCGGGCCCGCGAGGCGCTGCTCGAGACGTCGCTCATTCAGGGCGACCTGTCGCGCGTCTACCCGATCTGCACGCCCGGGGCGAGCGACTCGGCCAGCTTCGACGAGGTGCTCGAGCTGCTCCACCTCGGTGGCCGCTCGCTGCCGCACGCCGTGCTGATGATGATCCCCGAGGCGTGGGAGAACCACACCACCATGGACCGCGACCGGCGCGCCTTCTACCGCTACCACGCGTCGCTGATGGAGCCCTGGGACGGCCCGGCCGCCGTCTGCTTCACCGACGGCACCCTCGTCGGCGCCGTGCTCGACCGCAACGGCCTGCGCCCGGCCCGCTACTGGGTCACCGACGACGGGCTGGTCGTGCTGGCCAGCGAGGTGGGCGTGCTCGACATCGCCCCCGAGCGCGTCGTGCGCAAGGGCCGCCTGCAGCCGGGCCGCATGTTCCTCGTCGACACGGCCAAGGGCCGGCTCGTCGAGGACGAGGAGATCAAGGCCGAGCTGGCGGCCGAGCACCCCTACGCGCGAGTGGCTGGCCGACGACCAGGTCCGGCTCGACGAGCTGCCGGCCCGGACCATGCTCACGCCCCAGCACGGCAGCGTCGTCACCCAGCAGCGGCTGTTCGGCTACACCAACGAGGAGCTCCGCGTGATCCTCGCCCCGATGGCCCGCACGGGCGCCGAGCCGATCGGCTCCATGGGCTCGGACACCGTCGATCGCGGTCCTCTCCGACCGCGCCCGGCTCCTCTACGACTACTTCACCCAGCTCTTCGCCCAGGTGACCAACCCGCCGCTCGACGCCATCCGCGAGGAGCTGGTGACGTCGCTCTCGGCCACCATCGGCCCCGAGGCCAACCTGCTCGAGGCCGCGCCGGGCTCGTGCCGCCAGATCATCCTGCCGCTGCCGGTCATCGACCGCGACGACCTGGCCAAGCTGATGTACGTCAACGAGCACGGCGAGACGCCCGGCTTCAAGGCCTTCGCCATCGACGGGCTCTTCGACGTCCGCGAGGCGGGTGGGGCGGGCGCGCCCACGGCCGCCGGGGGCGAGGCGCTGCGGCGCGCCATCGACGAGGTGCGGCGCCGGGTGTCGGAGGCCATCGCGGAGGGCGCCAACATCATCGTCCTCTCGGACCGCAACTCGACGGCCGACTGGGCGCCCATCCCGTCGCTGCTGCTCACCGCGGCCGTGCACCACCACCTGGTGCGCGAGAAGGCGCGGACCAAGGTCGGGCTGGTCGTCGAGACCGGCGACGCCCGCGAGGTGCACCACATGGCGCTGCTCATCGGGTACGGGGCGGCGGCGGTCAACCCGTACCTCGCGCTCGACACGATCGACGACATGATCTCCGAGGGGCTGCTCGAGGGTGTCTCCCCGCGCCAGGCGCGCCGCAACTACATCAAGGCGGCGTGCAAGGGCGTGCTCAAGGTGATGTCGAAGATGGGCATCTCGACCGTGGCCTCCTACACCGGCGCCCAGGTCTTCGAGGCGATCGGCCTCGACGGCGCCGTGATCGACGAGTACTTCACCGGCACCGCGAGCCGCATCGGCGGCGTCGGGCTCTCCGTGCTGGCCGCCGAGGTGGCGACGCGGCACCGCCTGGCCCACGAGCCGCGGCCGACCGAGCGGGCCCATCGCGAGCTCGAGGTCGGGGGCGAGTACCAGTGGCGCCGCGAGGGCGAGTTCCACCTCTTCAACCCGAAGACGGTGTTCAAGCTCCAGCACGCCACGCGGTCGAAGCGCTACGAGATCTTCAAGGAGTACACGGCCGCCGTCGACGACCAGGCCGAGAAGCTGGGCACGCTGCGCGGCCTGCTGCGCCTGAAGCCGGCCGCGGGCGGCCCCATCCCGATCGAGGAGGTCGAGCCGATCTCGTCGCATCATGGCCCGCTTCTCCACCGGCGCCATGTCCTACGGCTCGATCTCGGCCGAGGCCCACGAGACGCTGGCCATCGCCATGAACCGGATCGGCGGCCGCTCCAACACCGGCGAGGGCGGCGAGGACGCCGACCGCTTCACGCCCGACGACAACGGGGACCTGCGGCGCAGCGCCATCAAGCAGGTGGCGTCGGGACGCTTCGGCGTGACGAGCGAGTACCTGGTCAACGCGGACGACCTGCAGATCAAGATCTCCCAGGGCGCCAAGCCGGGGGAGGGCGGCCAGCTGCCCGGCAACAAGATCTACCCGTGGATCGCCCGCACCCGGAAGTCGACGCCGGGCGTGGGGCTGATCTCGCCGCCGCCGCACCACGACATCTACTCCATCGAGGACATCGCCCAGCTGATCCACGACCTCAAGTCGTCCAACCCGCAGGCCCGGGTGCACGTGAAGCTGGTGGCCGAGGTGGGGGTGGGCACGGTGGCCGCCGGGGTGGCCAAGGCCCACTCCGACGTCGTGCTGATCTCGGGCCACGACGGCGGCACCGGGGCGGCACCGCTGACCTCGCTCAAGCACGCCGGCATCCCCTGGGAGATCGGCCTGGCCGAGACCCAGCAGACGCTGCTCGTCAACGGGCTGCGGGACCGGATCGTGGTGCAGGTCGACGGGCAGCTGAAGACGGGCCGCGACGTCGTCATCGGCGCGCTGCTCGGCGCCGAGGAGTACGGGTTCGCCACCGCACCGCTCGTGGTGTCGGGCTGCATCATGATGCGCGTCTGCCACCTCGACACCTGCCCGGTCGGGATCGCCACCCAGAACCCCGCGCTGCGGGCCAAGTTCAGCGGCAAGCCCGAGTTCGTGGAGACCTTCTTCGAGTACATCGCCGAGGAGGTGCGCGAGCACCTCGCCTCGCTCGGGCCTGCGCTCGCTCGACGAGGCGATCGGCCGGGTCGACCTGCTCGACACCGAGGCGGCGGTGACCCACTGGAAGGCCGCCGGGCCTCGACCTCTCCACCGTCCTGGCCCAGCCCGACGTCCCCGACGACCGTCGGGCGCCGCCAGACCCGCCTGCAGGACCACGGGCTGGAGAAGGCGCTCGACCACGCGTTCCTCGACGAGTGCGCGCCCGCGCTGGCGGACGCCACGCCGGTGTCGGTCGACGCTGCCCATCACCAACGTCGACCGCACGGTCGGGACGCTGCTCGGCTCCGAGATCAGCCGGCGCTACGGCGCGGCCGGGCTGCCCGACGACACCATCTCGCTGACCTTCACCGGCTCGGCCGGCCAGAGCTTCGGTGCCTTCGTGCCCAGCGGCGTGACGATGCGCCTCTACGGCGACGCCAACGACTACTTCGGCAAGGGCCTGTCGGGCGGGCGGCTCGTCGTGCGGCCGCCGGAGGGGTCGCCCTTCGTCGCCGAGGAGCAGATCATCGCCGGCAACGTCATCCTCTACGGCGCCACCGCGGGCGAGGTGTTCATCCGCGGCCAGGTGGGGGAGCGCTTCTGCGTGCGCAACTCGGGCGCGACCGCGGTGGTCGAGGGCGTCGGCGACCACGGCTGCGAGTACATGACCGGGGGCGTGGTCCTGGTGCTCGGGCGGACCGGGCGCAACTTCGCGGCCGGCATGTCGGGCGGCATCGCCTACGTGTACGACCCCGGCCGCACCTTCGGGCAGCGGGTGAACCTCGAGATGGTCGACGTCGAGCCGCTCGATCCGACCGACAGCTTCCTCGTGCGCTCGCTCGTCGAGCGCCACCTGGTGGAGACCGAGTCGGCCGTGGCGGCCCGCCTGCTCGAGAACTGGGACACCGAGGTCCTCGAGTTCGTCAAGGTCATGCCGCGCGACTACCGGCGCATCCTCGAGGCGACCCGGCAGGCCGAGGCGGAGGGGCGCTCGGTCGACGAGGCCGTCATGGAGGCCGCCCATGGGTAAGCCGACCGGCTTCATGGAGTACGGACGCCGGCTGCCGCGGCGCCGCCCCGTCTCGGTGCGCCTGCGCGACTGGAGGGAGGTCTACGAGCCCTTCGACGAGGAGGCCACCAAGGAGCAGGGCGCGCGCTGCATGGACTGCGGCATCCCCTTCTGCCACGACGGCTGCCCGCTCGGCAACCTCATCCCCGAGTGGAACGACCTCGTCTACCGCGACGACTGGCCCGACGCGATGGAGCGGCTGCACGCCACCAACAACTTCCCCGAGTTCACCGGCCGGCTCTGCCCCGCCCCGTGCGAGGCGGCCTGCGTGCTCGGGATCAACGACGACCCGGTCACGATCGAGCGGATCGAGTACGAGATCGTCGAGCGCGCCTGGGACGAGGGATGGGTGACGCCGCAGTTGCCGACGGTGCGCACGGGCAAGTCGGTGGCGGTCGTGGGCTCGGGTCCCGCCGGCCTGGCCGCGGCCCAGCAGCTGGCGCGGGCCGGGCACGCCGTGACCGTCTTCGAGCGGGCGGAGAGGCCGGGCGGGCTGCTGCGCTACGGCATCCCCGAGTTCAAGATGGAGAAGGCGGTGCTCGACCGCCGCCTGGCCCAGATGGAGGCCGAGGGCGTGACCTTCGTCTGCTCGACGTCGGTCGGCGGGACTCGGCCGGGGCCGACGGGCCGGCCGAGCCGGGCGAGGAGCGCGGGCTGGGCACGGCGTGCGCCGCCGACGTGCGGGTCCGCCCTGCGGCCGAGGTCCGGGCCGAGTTCGACGCCGTGGTGCTGGCCGGCGGGGCGACCCTGCCCCGGGACCTGCCGGTGCCGGGGCGCGACCTGGCGGGCGTCCACCTGGCGCTCGAGTACCTCAAGCCCTCCAACCTCGTGCAGGAGGGCGTGCTGGCCGCCGCGCCCATCAGCGCCAAGGGCAAGCGCGTGGTGATCATCGGCGGCGGCGACACCGGGGCCGACTGCCTGGGCACGGCGCACCGCCAGGGCGCGGCGTCGGTCCACCAGCTCGAGATCATGGCCGAGCCCCCGAGCGACCGCCTGGCCGACAACCCCTGGCCGCTGTGGCCGCTGATCCTGCGCACCTCCTCGGCGCACGAGGAGGGCGGCGAGCGGCTCTTCTCGGTGACCACCACCGAGTTCGTCGACGACGGGAACGGGGCCGTGCGGGCCCTGCGCGGCCACACGGTCGAGATGCGCACCGAGGACGGCCGGACCGTCTTCGAGGAGGTGCCGGGCACGGAGTTCGAGCTCGAGTGCGAGCTGGTGCTCCTGGCCATGGGCTTCGTGGGCACGGAGCGCCGCAACGCGGTGGACGAGCTGGGCGTCGAGGTCGGGCCCCGGGGCACCGTCGTCGCCGACGCGGAGTGGGCGACCAACGTCGACGGCGTCTTCGTGTGCGGGGACCAGACGCGGGGCCAGAGCCTGATCGTCTGGGCCATCGCCGAGGGGCGCTCGTGCGCCGCGGCCGTCGACCGCTTGCTCATGGGCACCACCGCGCTGCCGGCGCCGTTGGTGCCCGGGCAGCTCGCCCTGCGCTGAGCCGCCCCGGAGCCGCCGTCGGCGTCGAGAGGCGGCGAGGGACGGCGGCTCCCGGCCCCGGGCAGGTGGTCGGTACAGTGGGACGTGCCCCGGTGCGACGCCAACGGCGTGTCCCTCTACTACGAGCGTCGGGGAGCGGAGAGCACCTGCTGGTGATCTGCGGCACCGGCGGCGACCTGCGCGACGGCCTGCGCGTGAGCGACGGCCCGCTCGGCCGAGCGTTCGAGGTCCTCGCCTACGACCAGCGCGGCCTCGGCCGCTCGAGCACGCCCCCGTGGCCCTACGCCATGGCCGACTTCGCCGACGACGCCGCGGCGCTCCTCGAGCGGGTGGGCTGGGACGACTGCCTGGTCCTCGGGGTCTCCTTCGGCGGGATGGTGGCCCAGGAGCTCGCCATCGGGCATCCCGCGCAGGTGCGCCGGCTCGTCCTGGCCTGCACGTCGGCCGGCGGTGCGGGCGGCGCCTCCTTCCCGCTGCACGAGCTGGTGGACCTCGACCCCGAGGAGCGGGCGATCAGGCAGATGGAGCTCCTCGATTCTCGCTGGGACGCCGGCTGGCGCCGGGCGCACCCCGACATGGCGGAGATGATCCACCGAGCGGGCGCGCCTCGACCGGGCGGCGGGAACCCGGCTTGGCCAACCAGCTCGCCGCCCGCGCCCGGCACGACACCGCCGCCCGCCTCGGGGCGATCGCGTGCCCGACCCTCGTCTGCGGCGGCCGCTTCGACGGCATCGCCCCGCCGGCCAACAGCGAATTCCTGGCTGCGTCCATCCCCGCGCGCGCAGCTCGAGATGTTCGACGGCGGGCACCTCTTCTTCGTGCAGGATCCGGCCGCGCTCCCGGCCATCGTCTCGTTCCTGGTCGTCGGGCGCGGCACCGCGGACGGACCCGTAGATTGCCGGGCATGGACGCGACGGCGACACCGGAGTGGCAGGCCCTCGGGGCGCACTACGAGCGGATGGCGGAGCGCCACCTGCGCGAGCTCTTCGCCGAGGACCCCGAACGGGCGGCCCGGTTCACGGCACAGGGGGCCGACCTCGTCCTCGACTACTCCAAGCACCGGGTCACCGACGAGACCCTGCGTCTCCTCATGGACGTCGCCCGGGCGGCGGGGGTCGAGGAGCATCGCGACGCGATGTTCTCCGGCGAGCACATCAACACGACGGAGGACCGGGCCGTCCTGCACGTGGCCCTGCGCCTGCCGCCCGGCAGCGAGCTCGTCGTCGACGGGCAGGACGTCGCCGGCGACGTGCACGCGGTGCTGGCGAAGATGGGGGAGCTCTCGGAGCGCATCCGCAACGGATCGTGGACCGGCGCCACCGGCCGGCGGATCGACGCCGTGGTCAACATCGGCATCGGCGGGTCGGACCTCGGGCCGGCCATGGCGACGCTCGCGCTGGCCGACTACGCGCAGCCGGGACTGGTGAGCCGTTTCGTCTCCAACGTCGACCCGGTCGACCTCTACGCCGCCACGCACGACCTCGATCCGGCCTCGACGCTGTTCGTGGTGAGCTCGAAGACCTTCACGACGCTCGAGACGCTGACCAACGCGGCGGCGGCCCGGGACTGGCTGCTGCGCGGGCTGGGTGCGGCGGCCGGGCGACGACGCGGTGGCCAAGCACTTCGTCGCCGTCTCCACCAACGCCACGGCGGTGGCCGAGTTCGGGATCGACCCCGCCAACATGCTCGAGTTCTGGGACTGGGTCGGTGGCCGCTACTCCTACGACTCGGCCATCGGGTTCTCGCTCATGGTGGCCATCGGCCGCCAGGCCTTCGGCGAGATGCTCTTCGGCTTCTACGCCGTGGACGAGCACTTCCGGACGGCGCCGCTGGCCGAGAACCTCCCGGTCATCCAGGGCATGCTCAACGTCTGGTACGACAACTTCTTCGGCGCCCAGACCCACGCCGTGCTGCCCTACAGCCACCGGCTGGCCCGCTTCCCGGCCTACCTGCAGCAGCTGACGATGGAGTCGAACGGCAAGTCGGTGCGGCTCGACGGCACCCCCGTGGTGGGGCAGACGGGGGAGATCTTCTGGGGCGAGCCGGGCACCAACGGGCAGCACGCCTTCTACCAGCTGCTGCACCAGGGCACGAAGCTGGTCCCGGCCGACTTCATCGCCTTCGCCGAGAGCACCCACGAGACGGGGGAGCAGCACGACCTCCTCGTGGCCAACTGCCTGGCGCAGACCAAGGCCCTGGCCTTCGGCAAGACGGCCGAGGAGATCGCGGCCGAGGGCACGCCCCCCGAGCTGGTGCCGCACAAGGTCATGCCGGGCAACCGGCCCAGTTCCACCATCCTCGCCCCGAAGCTGACGCCGTCGGTGCTGGGGCAGCTCGTGGCCCTCTACGAGCACACCGTGTTCGTGGAGGGCACGGTGTGGGGCATCGATTCCTTCGACCAGTGGGGCGTCGAGCTCGGCAAGGTGATGGCGAAGGAGCTGGCGCCGCTCCTGACCGCGCCGTCGGCCCCCGACCTCTCGGCCCAGGACTCGTCGACGGCGTCGCTGGTGCGCCGCTACCGGACGTTGCGGGGCGAGGACCGTCTAGCGCCTACGGCGCGACCCTCGAGGCCGTGCAGCGGCTGGCGCGGCAGCAGCCCCCGCCAGGCGCTCGGGGAGCCGGAGGGCGAGCCGCTCGAGCTCCTCGCGGTGGAGCTCGGAGAGCGCCTCGAGCCGCTTGGTGCCGGCCGCGGTCAGCTGCAGGCGGACGACCCGGTGGTCCTCGGGGTCGCGGTCCCGCTTCACCAGCCCAGCCGCGTCGGCCCGGTCGACCAGTCCGACCGCGCTGTGGTGCCGGAGCAGCAGGTAGTCGGCCACCTCGCCCACGGTGGGGCCGCGGCGGTCGCGGTGCCCCCGGATGGCGAGCAGCAACTGGTGCTGCGCCGGCGTCAGCCCGGCCGCCTCGGCCTGCTGCTCGCTCCAGCGCAGGAGGCGCCGAAGTCCCGTGCGCAGCGTCAGCAGGTCCTCGTAGTCGTGGTCCCGCAATCGCATCGTATTACGATAGCATCGTGTTACGATAGACTGTGGATGGCAGTGAACGGAGGTCGCGGCGTGGCGTGGACGAGCACTCGTGGGGGCGCTGGGCGATGATCGAGGCGTCGGCGCCCGTGCGGATCTGCGACATCGGCGGGTGGACCGACACCTGGTTCGGGGGGCCGGGCCGGATCTTGAACGTCGCCGTCACGCCGGGAGTGGAGGTGTCGATCCGCACGACCGGAGGCCCGGATCCAGTGCTGCTCGACGCGGAGACCTTCGGGGACCGGTACGCCATCGTCCCGAGAGTTCCCCGCGTCGCGTGCCACCCACTGCTGGAGGCCGCCATCGACTCCCTCCCGCCCCCGGGATCCCTCGCCGTGGAAGTCAGTGTTCGTTCCGGCGTGCCGGCTGGTTGCGGCACGGGCACGTCTGCATCGGTTGCGGTTGCCCTGCTGGGTGCATTGGCGGCCCTGCGCCAGGAGCCATGCTCCCCGCGAGACATCGCCTACGCAGCACATCTGCTCGAGGTCGACACCCTCGGAGTCCAGAGCGGGATCCAGGACCAGCTGAGCGCGGCGTACGGCGGGATCAACTATCTCGAAATTGAGACCTACCCGGAGGCCGCGGTGTCCTCACTGCCGATCTGGGATCACCTCCTCACGCCGGTCGCCCGAGCCCGGCTCGGCGCCGGTCAGGAGATGATCAGAGCCCCGGCATGCCGCTCAGGGCCTGGTCGCCCCGACGAACTGCATTCCGCCGAACGGCGCGCCCACGGTGGCGGGGAAGGCCTCGGCGCGGACGTCGGCCCCCGTGTGCGGCGCGTCGACCATGACGGCTGCGCCGCCGACGACGCCGGCGTAGAGGCCGACGTGGTCGATGGCGCCGGGCCCGGTGCCGAAGAAGACGAGGTCGCCGGGCGCCAGCGGCTGGCCGGGCGCCAGCTTCGGCGTGCCGTCGTACTGGTCCTGGGCCACCCGGGGCAGTGCGACGCCCGCCACCCGGTAGGCGGCCTGGACCAGCCCGGAGCAGTCGAAACCCACGCCCGGGCTCTCGCCGCCCCAGACGTAGGGCGTGCCGATCTGCGCGAGCGCCCAGGCCAGCGCCACCGTGCCCGCGCCCGTGACCGGCGTCCCCGCCGCGGCAGCCGGGCCCGGCACCCGCCAGCGACTGCGCCAGCGCGAGGACCTGGGCCACGTAGGACGCCGAGTGGTTGTAGGCGTACACGGCCGCCGCGATGTCGGCCCCGCCGGAGGCGCCGTTGGCGCACAGGAGACGGGCCGCCGCGTAGACGGCATCGGTGGGGTCGTAGGGGCTGGGCGGGTCGGCGCCGCCCGGGGGCACCGGCTCGTCGTAGGCGGCGAAGGTGGCCGGCTCGAACTGCATCGGTCCCTCCGCGCCCGCCGGGTTGGCCCCGCTGTGCACCCCGGCCAGGGTCGACTCGCCCGTTGTCCGACTCGACGGTGCCGATGGCGGCCAGCACGGTCCACGGCAGGCCGGGACAGGTCGCCGCGGCGTCCTGGTAGAGGACCAGCATGGCCGGTGGGATCGGACCGCCCGCGCCGCCGGCCGCCCGGGGCCGGCGGCGCGGGCCCCCACCGACCCCGAGCAGCGAGAGGGCCGAGGCCGCCACCGCCGTGCCCACGAGCGCCGCCGCCAGGGCGACGGCCAGCCCGGCCGCGACGACGCCCCTCATCGCCGCGTACCGGGGGCGGGGGGTGCGGGTTCCGGCGCCGGTTCCATGACACGGAACGGTCGGGCCGCTGCGCCGCTGGGCAGAGCAAGGGCGCGCTCGCCATACTTGGGCCATGAAAAGCACCATGCAGGACGCCCCGCTCCTGATCAGCGACATCCTCCGTCACGGGCAGCAGGTGCACGGCGACAGCACCGTCGTCACCGTCGAGGAGGGCGGGCACCGGGCGGCCACCTTCGCCGAGGTGGCGACCAGGGCGGAGAAGCTGGCCGCCGCCCTGACCCGGCTGGGCGTCCAGCCGGGGGACCGGGTCGGCACCTTCGCCTGGAACAACCAGGGTCACCTCGAGGCCTACCTCGCCATCCCCTCCATGGGCGCGGTCCTGCACACGCTCAACATCCGGCTCCCCGCCGACCAGCTGACCTACGTCATCAACCACGCCGAGGACCGCGTCATCATCGTGGACGCCTCGCTGATCCCCCTGCTCGCCGCCGTCAAGGACGAGCTGAAGACCGTCGAGACCATCATCGTGGCCGGCGAGGGCGACACCTCGCCCCTCGGGGAGACGCTGTCCTACGAGCGGCTGCTGGCCGCCGAGGAGCCCGGTTTCGAATGGCCCGTCCTCGACGAGCGTTCCGCCGCGGCCATGTGCTACACGAGCGGCACCACCGGCAACCCGAAGGGCGTCGTGTACTCGCACCGCTCGACCTGGCTGCACACCATGGCCGAGCAGGCCGCCTCCTCCGTCGGCATGACGGAGTCGGACCGCATCCTGATCATCGTCCCGATGTTCCACGCCATGGCCTGGGGCACCCCCTACGGCGGCGTGGATGGCCGGCACCGACATGATCATGCCGCAGATGTTCCTCATGGGGAACCACCTGGCCGCGGTCATCAACGAGCACCACCCGACGCTCATGTGCGGCGTGCCGACCATCTGGAACGGCCTGCTCGCGCTCGACACGCCGATCGACTTCTCGAGCGTCCGCGCCATCACGGCCGGCGGGGCCGCCGTCCCGCAGTCGCTGATCGAGGCGTTCGAGACGCGGTTCGGTGCCACCATCATCCAGGGCTGGGGCATGACCGAGACCAGCCCGCTGGCCGCCTTCGGGCTGCCGCCCGCCCGCAAGCACGACGGGCACGACGACATGTACTACAAGGTCAAGGCGGGCCGGGTCGTCGGCGGCGTCGAGGTCCGCGTCGTGGCCGAGGACGGGACGGTGCTGCCCAACGACGGCATGTCGGTCGGCGAGTTCGAGATCCGCGGCCCGTGGATCACCGGCTCGTACTACAAGGACGAGGACCCGGCGCGGTTCCACGACGGCTGGCTGTGCACCGGCGACGTCGGCACCCTCGACAGCCAGGGCTACATGACGATCTCGGACCGCACCAAGGACGTCATCAAGTCCGGCGGGGAGTGGATCTCCTCGGTCGAGCTCGAGAACGCCGTGATGGCCCACCCGGACGTCTTCGAGGCGGCCGTCATCGCCGTCCCCGACGCGAAGTGGTCCGAGCGCCCGCTGGTGGCCGTCGTGCCGAAGCCCGGGCCGCTCGCCGGCGCCCGCCGACCTGGTCGCGTTCCTGACCGACCGCGTGCCCCGCTGGTGGCTGCCCGAGCAGTGGACGTTCATCACCGAGGTGCCCAAGACGAGCGTGGGCAAGTTCGACAAGAAGGTCATGCGGGCCGCCCACGCCGACGGCGCCTACGAGGTGCAGAGCACGCCGCTGCCCAAGTGAGCGGCCCGAGCGAGGCCATGGAGGACCTGGCCGAGCGCCTCGAGTCGATGGTCGAGGAGCTGACCGACATGGCGATCGACGCCCTGCGGCGCGCCACCTCGGGTGACCCGGACTCGGCGGAGACCGGGGAGGCCCTCGCCGTGGAGCGGCGCATCGTCAAGGCCCGCCGGGCCCTCGAGAGGTCCATCGCCGCGCTGCACGAGGGCACCGCCGCGGGACGCGAGCCCCTCGACGACGGCGCCGCCTGAGCCGGCGTCGCGGTGCGGGCCTTCGTGGCCGCCTGGCCGGACGACGCGACCCGGGCGGCGCCTGGCCGGCCTGGAGCTGGGACGGTCGAAGAACCTCCGCCTCGTCGGCCCGGCCCGCTGGCACGTCACGCTGCGCTTCCTCGGTGACGTGGCCGACGACCTGCTCGCACCCCTGGGCCGGGCGCTGACGGCGGCGGCCGCCGGCCTTCCGGGCCCGCTCGAGTGCCGGCTGGGGCCGGCGACGGGGTGGTTCACCGGGGTCCGCGTGCTCCAGCTCCCCGCCGGCGGGCTCGACGGCCTGGCCGAGGCGGTGCGGGCCGCCACGATCGCCCTGGTGCCCGAGCCGGAGCAGGGCGAGCCGTCCTTCAACGGCCACCTGACGCTGGCCCGGGCCAAGGGCCGCCTGGGCGCCGCGGCCCAGGCCGAGCTGGCCGGCATCCCCTTCGCGGCGCGCGTTCGCCGTCGACGCCGTCGACCTGGTGGCCTCGGAACCCTCGCCGGCGGGTCACGTGTACTCGACCCTGGTGCGGGCGCCCCTCGGCCGCCCGGGCTGACTGGTCAGGCCGGGCGGCCCGTCACGAACTCGGTCACGGCCTGGGCCATGGCGGCCGCCGCCGCCTGCTGGAAGGCCGGCGTCACGAGCAGCGCGGCATCGGTGGCGTTGCGCATGTTGCCGCACTCGATGAGCACCTTGGGCACCGTGGTCAGGTTGAGGCCGGCGAGGTCGTTCCGGGTCTGCAGGCCGTCCACCCCGTCGTAGGTGCTCACCGGCATGGCGGTGCCGGCCACGAAGGCGTCGCGCAGCATGGACGCGAACGCGGCCGACGTGCCGACGACGCCGTCGTTGGGACCGTCGGCCACCGGCTCGAGCACCGAGAAGCCGCGCCCGCCGGGCGGCCCCCCGTCGGCGTGGATGTCGACGGCCACGTCCGCGTGCGACGCATTGATGATGGCGGCGCGGGTGGTGACGCACGGTCCCACGCCGCCGTTGTCGGGCCGGGTCAGCACGACGGTCGCCCCCTCCGCCTCGAGATCGGCCTCGAGCAGGGACGCCACGTCGAAGTTGAACTGCGCCTCGGTGTACCCGCTGTCGGTGGCGGTGCCCGTCGTGTCGCACGACTCGGGCCCCGTGCCGTTGAAGACGGTCTGGTTCACGACGCCCGGCGCGCTGTAGTTCAGCCCGTTGTGACCGGGGTCGATGCCGACGACCTTGCCGGCCAAGGGCGCCGAACCCAGGGCGATCCAGTAGCCCGCGCCGCCACGGGTCGCCGCCATCCCGACTGCGGGCCCGCCGAGGGCCGTCCCCCCGAGGGAGCCGTGGTAGGGCGCGTCCCCGTACCCGAAGATCCCGCCGTCCCGGGCCACCAGCCAGTAGCCCGACGCCCCCGGGGCCGGCCGCCATGCCCACGATCGGCGCCGCCAGCGCGAGCGAGCCGGCGGAGCCGGAGAAGCCGGCGTCGCCGTAGCCGAAGACGCCGCCGTCGCGGGCCACCAGCCAGTAGCCGCCGCCGTCGGGGGTCGCCGCCATGCCGACCACCGGCGCGTTCAGGGCCATGCCGCCGCTGGAGCCGGCGAACCGGGCGTCGCCGTAGCTGAAGATGCCGCCGTCGGAGGCGACGAGCCAGTAGCCCCCGCCGTCCGGCGTCGCCGCCATGCCGACGATGGGTGCGTTCAGGGGCAGCGAGCCCGCGGAGCCGAAGAAGCCGGCGTCGCCGTAGCTGAAGATGCCGCCGTCACGGGCCACCAGCCAGTAGCCGCCGCCGTCGGGTGTGGCCGCCAGGCCCACGATCGGCGCGTTGAGCCGGAGCGATGCCGACGGACCCGAAGAAGCCGGCGTCCCCGTAGCTGAAGATGCCGCCGTCGCGCGGCGACGAGCCAGTAGCCGCCGCCGTCGGGCGTCGCCGCCATGCCGACCACCGGCGCGTTGGGGTCCGGCACGGCGTTCGCACCGACGCCGGTGCTGCCGAAGGCGACGACCGAGTCGGGCGGGGGAGTGGTGGCGCGGCGGCCGGCGGGCGGCGCGGTCACCCCGAGCGAGGCGAACGCCAGCAGCGGGAGCACCGCCGCCGGCCATCGCCCGGCCCGCGTCACCCCGTGCACTCGTTGACGGCGTCGATGAGCTGGCGCAGGCGGGCGTAGTGCCAGCGGTCGAAGCGCAGCGCCAACCGGGGGAGCTCGGGATGGTCGTCGCGCTCGGGCGGGAAGGGTGCGGCGGTCCGGATGCTGCCCCGGACGAGGATGTCGGCGAAGCGCGTGTTCAGGTCGGCCAGCTCCGCCTTGCTCGGCTGCACCTGCACCCGCAGCACCAGCAGGTCGCCCACCCAGCGGCACGAGTGGTAGTTGCGGTAGAAGCCGAGGATCTCCTCGCTCGCCTCCTCCATCGTGTTGGTCACCTTGAAGAGGGCGCGGTCCTCGGGCGAGACCCAGCCCGCCGTGATCGCCTCGTCCTGGACGAAGCGGAGCCAGGCGTGCCAGTAGGTGCCGCCGGGCGTCTCGATCATCACCACCGGCGCGGGCTCGGCCTTGCCGGTCTGCAGCAGCGTGAGGAGCTCGAACGCCTCGTCCTGGGTGCCGAAGCCGCCCGGCAGGATGGCGTAGGCGTGGGACTCCTTGATCAGCATCAGCTTGCGCGTGAAGAAGTAGCGCATCTCGACCAGCTTGGGGTCCTGTGCGATGAAGGCGTTGGCCTCCTCCTCGTGCGGGAGGCGGATGTTGACCCCGAAGGCGTGGTCCCGCCCCGCCCCCTCGAGCCCGGCCGCCATGATGCCGGGGCCGGCGCCGGTGACGACCATCCAGTCGGCCGCCGCCAGCCGGGCGGCCAGGTTGCGGGCGAGCACGTACACCGGATCCTCCGGCCGCGTGCGCGCCGAGCCGAACATGGTGACCTTGCGGATGTGGCGGTAGGGGCGGAAGACGCGGAACGCCTCGGCCATCTCGCCCAGCGCCGCATTGGCGATCTTGAGGTCGCCGACGGCGGTGCCCTCGCGCGCCATGTCGCCCAGCGACCCGATCATGGCGTCGAGCTCCCGGGCCTGGGCCGGCGAGAGCGAGTGGTTCTCGAAGAGCGCGTCGAACGCGCTCCGGCGCGCCGCTTCCTCGACGCCGCCGCTCACGCGCCCGACGAGGCGCCGGCCCGGCCAGCGCGTACAGCGTGGAGCGCTGCACCAGCGGGCGTCCCAGGGGGGCCACGATGGCCTCGAGGTCCTCGACGCCCATGCGCTGCCCGTGCTGCGCCCCGGCGGCCCGCGAGATGTTCTCGTCCATCAGCGTGCCGCCCAGGTCGTTGGCGCCCGCCCGCAGCAGCTGGCGCGCCCCTTCGGCGCCCATCTTCACCCAGCTGACCTGGATGTTGTCGATGTCCCCCGCGTAGGCGATCCGCGCCACGGCGTGCATGAGCAGCGCCTCGCGGAAGGTCGGACCCCGGCGGGCCTTGCGCTGCAGGTAGATCGGCGTCGCCATGTGCACGAAGGGCAGCGGGACGAACTCGGTGAAGCCACCCGTCTCGCGCTGCAGGTCCCGGGTGCGCACGATGTGGCGGGCCCAGCTGACCGGCTGCTCCACCGAGCCGAACATGATGGTGATGTTCGAGCGCAGGCCCACCGCGTGGGCGGTGCGGTGCGCCTCGAGCCACTCCTCGGTGTTGATCTTGTCCGGGCAGATCAGGGCGCGCACGTCGTCGTCGAGGATCTCGGCCGCCGTGCCGGGGAGCGTCTTGAGCCCGGCCTCCTTGAGGCGCGTCAGGTACTCGGCCAGGGGCACCCCGGAGCGCCGTGCCCCCTCCGTCACCTCCAGCGCGGTGAAGCCGTGGATGTGGATGCGCTCCGACCCGGCCCGCACCGCTTCGAGCACGTGCAGGTAGTAGTCGCCGTCGAAGTCGGGGTGGATGCCGCCCTGCAGGCACACCTCGGTGGCGCCCTCGGCCTCTGCCTCGGCGACGCGCCGCGTGACCTCGTCCAGTTCGAGCAGGTACGGGGCGCCGCGCGAGGTTCAGCGAGAGCGGGCCCTTGGAGAAGGCGCAGAAGCGGCACTTGAACGTGCACACGTTCGTGTAGTTGATGTTGCGGTTGCGCACGTAGGTGACGGCGTCACCCACCGTCGCCCGGCGCAGCTCGTCGGCGACCGCGGCCACCATCTGCACCTCGGGGCCCCGGGCGCCGAAGAGGGTCACGATCTCGGCCGGACCCACCTCCTGGCCGAGGGCGACACCGGCGAGGACCTCGGCGACCGCACCACCCCGGCCCGCACCGGCCGGGAGCCTGCGGTCGAGCAGCGCCGGCGGTGGCGCCTCGCCTCCCGAGCACCAGGAGGTCGTCGCGGGCCAGGCCCTCGGCGTCGGAGGCGTCGAGCACGGCGAAGCGCAGCGCGGGGTCGAGCCAGCGTCCGGGGTCGTGCGCGAAGGAGGGGTACACGGTCAGCCGGGGCGCCAGGGTGTGGCCGGCCGCCTCGGTGGCCTCGCGGAGCACGTCGAGCGCGGGCCAGGCCCGCTCGGGGTTCACGTGGTCGGCCGTGAGCGGCGACACGCCGCCCCAGTCGTCGATCCCGGCGTCGAGGAGCGGGCGCAGCTCGTCGGAGAGGTTGGGGGGCGCCTGCACGTGGATCTCGGGCGGCAGGACCAGGCGGGCCGCCGACGATGGCCCATTGCGAGGTCCTCGGCCGGGCACGGCTCGGCGCGGGCCATGGCCGTCCCGGGCTTGGGCAGGAAGTTCTGGACGATGACCTCCTGCACGTGGCCGTGCCGGCCGTGCGAGGCGGCGATGGCCCGGAGGGCGGCCAGCTGGCCGGCCCGGTCGTCGCCGATGCCGACCAGGATCCCCGTCGTGAAGGGGATGGCGAGCTCGCCGGCGGCCTCGAGCGTGGCCAGCCGTCGCGCCGGCTCCTTGTCGGGTGCGCCGCGATGCGCCGCCAGGCCCTCGGCCAGCGACTCGAGCATCATCCCCTGGCTGGCCGACACCTCGCGCAGGCGGGCCAGCTCCTCGGGGAACAGCGCGCCGGCGTTGGCGTGGGGGAGCAGGCCGGTCTCCTCGACGACGAGGCGGCACATCTCGGCCAGGTAGTCGACCGTGGAGGCGTGGCCGTGCGCCGCGAGCCAGTCGCGTGCCACCGGGTAGCGCAGCTCGGGCCGCTCGCCCAGGGTGAACAGCGCCTCGTGGCAGCCCGCGTCGCGCCCGGCGCGGGCGACGGCGAGCACCTCGTCGGGGGTCAGGTACGGCGCGGCGAGGCGGGCGGGTGCCTTGGCGAAGGTGCAGTAGCCGCAGCGGTCGCGGCACAGCATGGTGAGCGGGATGAACACCTTGGGCGAGAAGGTGACCCGGCGGCCGTGCGCACCGTCGCGCACGACCCGGGCGAGTGCGGTCAGGTCGGCCAGCGGCAGGCGGAGAAGGTCGGCGTCGGAGAGCATCGGGGCCAATCTAGGGGGCGGCGGCGCGCGCCGGGCCGTCCACCAGCCAGATCGTGCGCCCGGCGTGCACCCGGGCCGCCGGCAGGTCGTCGCCGCGCACCAGGGCCGCCACCGCGTCCGCCTTGGATGCGCCGGCCACCGTGAAGACGGCGAGGCGGGCCGAGTTGATGGCCGGCAGCGTCAGGGTCAGGCGGGGGTGCGGGTTGCGCCCGTTGGGGTCCTGGGTCGCCAGCACCAGCCGGCCCGGGTCGGCGTCGAGGCTCGGGTCGCCCGGGAACAGCGAGGCCGTGTGCCCGTCGGGGCCCATGCCGAGGTGGATGAGGTCGATGCCCGGGCCGGTCACCACGTCCGAGACGATGCGCTGGTAGGCGGCGACGCACTCGTCGACCGGTCGTTCGGTGGGCATGGGCGAGAAGGAGCCCACCGGGCCGACGCGGTCCAGCAAGGCCTCCCTGATGAGGCGCGCGTTGGAGTCCTCGTCGTCGGGCGGCACGAGCCGCTCGTCGCCGACGTAGACGTCGACGACGGCCCAGTCGATGCCCGCGGCGGCGGCCAGGACCTCGTAGCAGGCGCGTGCGGTCGGCCCTCCCGAGAGGACGAGCGCGAAGCGCGGCCCGGGGCGGGCCGCGAAGGCCTCCACCACCACGTCACGGAAGGCGTGCGGAACGTCGTCGACCGGTGTCAGCACGAGGTCAGGGAGTCGGGGTCTCCGTCTCCATGCCCTGCTCGCCGGACTCGAGCACCACGGCATGGCCGCCGAACTGGTTGCGCAGGGCGGCGAGCAGCTTGAGCTGGAGGGAGTCCTGGTGCTGGGAGGCGAAGCGGGTGAAGAGCGAGGTCGAGATCACCGGCGCCGACACGCCGCGGTCGATCGCCTCCTGGGCCGTCCAGCGGCCCTCGCCCGAGTCGACGACCACACCCTTGATCCCCTCGAAGCCCGCATCGGGCCGCAGGGCCCGCTCGGCCAGGTCGAGCAGCCAGCTGCGCACCACCGACCCGTAGCGCCAGATGGAGGCGATCTCGTGCAGGTCGAGGTCGAACTCCTCCGCCGCGCCCATGATCTCGAAGCCCTCGGCGTACGCCTGCATGAGCCCGTACTCGATGCCGTTGTGCACCATCTTGACGAAGTGCCCGGCGCCGACCGGCCCCACGTGCGCGTAGCCGCCCTCGGGTGCCAGCGTCAGCAGCGCGGGCTCCACGACCCCCACGGCGTCCTTGGGCCCCCCGACCATGAGGCAGTAGCCCTCGGTGAGGCCCCACACGCCGCCCGACGTGCCGGCGTCGACGAAGCCGATGCCCGAGCCCGAGAGCCGGTCGACCAGGTCCTTCCACTCCTTGTAGTTCGAGTTGCCGCCGTCGACGATGACGTCGCCCGCCGCGAAGAGCCCGGCCAGCTCCTCGACGGTCGAGTCCGTCGCCTTGCCGGCGGGGACCATCACCCAGGCCGCCCGCGGCGGCGTGAGCTTGCCGGCCAGCTCGGCGAGCGTGGTCGCCGTCTCGGCGCCCTTCTGGGCGGCGGCCTCGAGCGCGTCCGCGCTCAGGTCGTAGGCCACCACCTCGTGGCCGCCCTTGAGCAGGCGCTCGGTCATGTTGGCGCCCATCTTCCCCAGGCCGATCATGCCGATCCTCATGCGCGCTCCTCTCGGGTCGGGGTGCCGGTCAGAACGTAGCTGCTTTGTCGGTCAGCAACTGCAGCACCTCGTCGAACGACTTGGCGAACGAGTGCACGCCCTCGTCCTCGAGCGTCTGCTCCACGTCCTCCATGTCGATCCCGGCCTCGCGCAGGCGCTCGAGCGCGGCGAGCGGCGGCGTCGGGGTCGGCGTCGACGGTCCGGTGCAACGTGCCGTGGTCCTCGAAGGCCCGCAGGGTGCCGTCGGGCATGGTGTTGACCGTCGCCGGCCCGATCAGGCTGTCCACGTAGAGCAGGTCGGCGTAGCTCGGGTTCTTGGTCGAGGTGGAGGCCCACAGCGGGCGCTGCACCCGGGCGCCCCGGGCGCGCAGTGCCTCCCAGCGCTCGCCGGTGAAGGTGCGGTGGAAGTGTTGGTAGGCCGTCTGGGCCTGGGCCACCGCGGCGGTTCCCCGCAGGCCGAGGATGGCGGGGTCGCCTCCGTCACCCCCGGCCAGGCCCTCCAGGCGACGGTCCACCTCGGTGTCGACCCGGCTGACGAAGAAGGAGGCCACGCTGGCCACGTGGGGCAGCTCGTCGGCGCGGCCCGCGGCCACGAGCGCCTCGAGGCCGCGCAGGTAGGCCTCCATCACCTCGTCGTAGCGGTCCAGCCCGAAGATCAGGGTGACGTTGATGCTCCTGCCCTCGCCGATCATGGTCTCGATGGCCGGGACGCCCTCGCGGGTGGCCGGCACCTTCACGAACAGGTTCGGCTGGGCGATGGTCTCGTGGAAGCGGCGGGCGTCGCGCACGGTGCCGTCGGTGTCGTGGGCCAGGGCGGGGGACACCTCGAGGGAGACGTAGCCGTCCTCGCCGTCGCTCTCGTCGTAGAGCGGGCGCAGCAGGCCGAGGGCGTTGCGGATGTCCGTCATCGCCATCTCCCAGTAGGCGGCCTCCACCGTGTGGTCCCTCATGAGGGAGCGGAACTGGTCGTCGTATGTCGCCTGCTCGCTCATGGCCTTGGCGAAGATGGTCGGGTTCGACGTGATGCCGCGCACCCCGAGGTCGAGCAGCTCGGCCAGCTGGCCGTCCTCGAGCCAGTCCCGGCGCAGGTTGTCGAGCCACGGGCTCTGCCCGCCGATCGTGTAGAGGTCCTGCAGTCGGGTCATGGGGAGACCCCCTTTCGTCGTCGTTCGTCAGGCGGTGCGGCGGGCCAGGAGGGCCCGGGCCCGCTCGACCACGTGGTCAGCGGTGAAGCCGAACTTCTCCATCACGACCGCCCCCGGGGCCGACGACCCGAAGTGGTCGAGGCCGATGGAGTCGTCGGCGTAGCGCTCCCAGCCGAAGGTCGAGCCGGCCTCGATGCTCAGGACGGGCACCCCGGGCGGGAAGACGGCGGCGCGGTACTCCTCGGCCTGCTCCTCGAAGCGGTCCCACGAGGGGAACGACACCACCCGGGCCCGCACGCCCGAGCCGTCCAGCGTGGTCGGCCGCCGCCAGGCAGTGCTGGACCTCGCTCCCGGTGCCGACGAGGACGATCTCGGGCGTCCCGTCGCTGTCGACCAGCACGTAGGCGCCCCGCGGCACGCCCTCGGCCGCCCGGCCGGCGGTCTCCGCCAGCACGGGGACGTCCTGGCGGGTGAGCACCAGACCCGACCGGCCCGTCCGCCTCGACGGCGAGGCGCCAGGCCTGCGCCGTCTCGTTGGCGTCGGCCGGCCGCACGACGCTGAGGCCCGGCATGGCCCGCAGCGAGGCCAGGTGCTCCACCGGCTGGTGCGTCGGGCCGTCCTCGACCCAGCCCGATGGAGTCGTGGGTCCACGAGTAGATGACGTGCAACCCGCTCAGCGCGGCCAGCCGGACGGCCGGGCGCATGTAGTCGGAGAAGACGAAGAAGGTGCCGCCCACGCGGCAGCACACCGCCGTGTGCCGCCATGCCGTTCATGACCGAGCCCATGCCGTGCTCGCGGATCCCGTAGTGGACCTGCGTCCCGCCCGGCGACTCGGCGGGCCTGGATCTCGGCACCCTTGACCTTCACGCCGTTGTTGCCGGTCAGGTCCGCCGAGCCGGCCAGCAGGCCGGGCAGGCGCGCCGCAGTGGCGTCGATGCACTGGTTGATGGCGTGCCGGGTGGCCAGCTGGGTGCCGGCCTCGAAGGCGGGCAGGTCGTCGGCCCACCCCGGGCAGGCCGTGGCCGGCCTGCGCGGCGTCCCAGGCGGCCCGGTCGCCGTCCCAGGCGGCGAAGCGCTCGGCCCAGGCGGCGCGCTCCTGTGCCCGCCGCGCGACGCTGCTGCCCGTAGAAGTCGCGCACCTCGTCGGGGACCCAGAACGTCTCGTCCGGCGGGCAGCCCCAGGATCTCCTTGGTCGCCCGGATCTCCTCCTCGCCGAAGGGAGTCCCCGTGCGCCTTCGCGGTGTCGGTCAGGTGGGGCGAGGGCCAGCCGATGTGGCTGCGCAGGACGAGCAGGGTGGGCTGCGCGTCGGGACCGTCGGCCGGCTGCTCGAGGGCCTCGCGGATGGCGGCCTCGAGGCCGTCGACGTCGTTGGCCATCTCGCCGAGGTTGCGCACCCGCCAGCCGTAGGCCTCGAAGCGCTCGGGCACGTTGTCGTCGTAGGCCAGCTCGGTCGGCCCGTCGATGGTGATGTGGTTGTCGTCGTAGAAGGCGAGCAGGCGCCCCAGCCCGAGATGGCCGGCCAGGGAGGCCGCCTCGTGCGAGATCCCCTCCATGAAGCAGCCGTCGCCGGCGATCACGAAGGTGCGGTGGTCGCAGACCTCGGCGCCGAAGGTGGTCCGCAGCCAGCGCTCGGCGATCGCCATGCCCACCGCGTTGGCGAAGCCCTGGCCGAGCGGCCCGGTGGTGACCTCGATGCCGGCCGTGTCGCGGTACTCGGGGTGACCCGGCGTGCGGCTGCCCCACTGGCGGAACTGGCGCAGGTCCTCGAGGGAGAGGTCGTACCCGGTCAGGTGGAGCATGGCGTACTGCAGGATGCAGGCGTGCCCGTTGGAGAGCACGAAGCGGTCGCGGTCGGGCCAATCCGGGCTGGCGCGGGTCGTACCGCATGATCCGCGTCCAGAGCACGTGCGCCAGGGGAGCGAGCGCCATGGCCGTGCCCGAGTGCCCCGACTTGGCCGCCTCCGGCGCGTCCATGGCGAGGCCCCGGATGACGTTGATGCCCAACTCCACCAGCGTGGGGTCCTGCACGACGGGTGGGGACGTGCTGCGACGTCATGGTCAAACCCTAACGCTCCGTTCCCGCCCACCGGGAGGGCCGTCACCTACTCTTCACGCTCATGGCCTCTCGCATGCAGGTGCCGCCGAACAGCGACCTGACCCTCGGCATGACCTGCGTCGACAAGTCGACGCCGGGCCGGTGCATCTGGCGCATGACGGCCGACGAGCGCTTCGCCAACCCGGCCGGGATCATGCAAGGGGGCTTCCTGGCCGCCTTCGCCGACTCGTCCATGGGGGCGGCCGCCGTGACCTTCGTGGAGGGCCGGCGGGTCTTCGCCTCGAACGCGGAGATGAAGATCAGCTTCTTGGCCGCGGTCCCGCCCGGGGTGGACCTCACGCTGCACGGCCGAGGTCGTCTCGGGGGGCCGGCGCCTGGCCTTCGTGGAGGCCAGCATCGTGGCCCGGGACCCCGGATCCGGCGCCGAGCGCCTGGTGGCCAGGGCGTCGTCCACCTACGTCTTCAAGGACCGCGACTGACGCAGGAGGTGCCGGTGTTTGCGCACCGACGCCTCACCGACCAGGATTGTGCGCCACATGCCACCTCGGTCAGACAACGGTACCCACGGGCTGCGCCACGCCGGGGACGACGCGTTCCAGCTCACGGTCGACTACCTCAAGCAGGAGACGATCGACCCGCTCAAGGGACTCGGTCGTTTCCTCTCCATGGGGATCGCCGGCTCGTTCTTCCTCGCCGGGGGCATCCTGCTGATCCTCATCGGGGTGCTGCGGCTGCTGCAGACCGAGACGGGCACGGCCCTGACCGGCGACTGGTCATGGGTGCCCTACGCCGTGGTGGTCATCCTCGGGATCGCCGTGATCGGCGTGGCCGCCTGGCGCATCACGGCCGGGCCGGGACAGCAGAAGTTGCCCGCGGTGGTGGCCCGGCGCGACGCGCGGGAGACTGGACTACAGGAGGGAGCGAGCTGATGGCAGGCACGACGACGAGAGCGGGCAGCAACGGTCGGCTCATCACGCGCGAGGACCTGCAGGCCGCCTACGCACAGGTGATGGGCGAGGGCGAGGCGGAGGCCCGCGCCGCCGCGCCGCGTGCGCTGGCCGTCGCCGGCGCCATCGGCATCCTCGTGATCGCGCTGGCCTTCCTCGCCGGCAAGCGACGCGGCCGCGCCAAGTCGGCGATCGTCGAGATCCGGCGGCTCTGACATGGACGTGCTCCTGCGGCGCTTCCTGCGCGCCGGTGTGCGCCGGGGGATCGCCGGGAACTGGTACTGGTTCCTGCTGGCCGGCGCCACCTTCATCCTGCGCCGGGTCCTGAACGACCGGACCAGCGTCGTGTCGACCCTCAGCGTCTCGCCGGGCGAGCAGGTGCTCATCACCGTACGCGACCGCCACGCCCCGCCCGCCGTCGAATCCTGACGCCCGTGCCCGGCCCGCTCGCGGCGGGGGAGCGGGTGCTCCTCATCGACCCGAAGGAACGCCGCTACCTCTTGACCCTCGTGGCCGGCGCCACCTTCCACACCCATGCGGGCGTCCTGGCCCACGACGACCTCATCGGCGCCACCGAGGGCTGCACGGTCACGGGCTCGACCGGGCGCAGCTTCCTCGCGCTGCGCCCCACGCTGAGCGACATCGTGCTCAAGATGCCCCGCGGGGCGCAGGTCATCTACCCGAAGGACCTGGGGGCCATCCTGATCGCGGCGGACATCGCGCCCGGGCAGCGGGTGCTCGAGGCCGGTGTGGGCTCGGGCGCGCTGTCCATGACGGTCTTGCGGGCCGGCGCATCCGTGGTCGGCTACGAGCTGCGCGACGACTTCGCCGACCGCGCCCGGTGCCAACGTCGCCGCGACCCTCGGGCCCGACGCGCCCTACCGGGTCGAGATCAGGGACGTCACCGAGGGCATCGACGAGACCGGCCTCGACCGGATCCTCCTCGACATGCCCGAGCCGCACAAGGTGGTCGCGGCGGCGGCGGCCGCCCTCCGACCGGGCGGCATCCTGCTGGCCTACCTGCCGACCATCAACCAGACCGCGCTCCTGCGGCAGACCCTCGACGAGCGACGTGCCCTTCGGCCTCGCCGAGACCCAGGAGATCATGCGGCGCACGTGGCACGTCGAGGCGCGTTCGGTCCGGCCCGATCACCGCATGGTCGGCCACACCGGCTTCCTGACCACGGCGCGGCGCCTCGGGCCGTGACCATGGACGCCGGCGTCCGGGCCTACATCGACGCGATCGGACCGGAGCAGCGCCCGCTGTTCGACCGGCTGCACGGGATCGTCCTTGCCGTGCACCCCGAGGCCGAGGTGGCGTTGTCCTACGGCATGCCGGCCTACCGGGTCGGTGCGCGCCGGCTCAACATCGGCGTGTGGCGGCACGGGGTGTCCGTCTACGGCTGGCGCGCCGACCGTGACGGCGGCTTCGTGGCGCGCCACCCCGAGTTGTCCAGCGGCAAGGGCACGATCAGGATCCGTCCGGCGGACGCCGAGGTGATCTCCGACGATGAGCTGCGGGCGCTCCTGGGCGGCGCGCTCGAGCCGTGACGCAGACGGTCAGTCCCGCTCGATGAAGATGCACTCGCCGGGGCACTCCTCGGAGGCCTCGACCACCGCGTCCTCGAGGTCGGCGGGGACCGCGGCCATCCCGGCGGAGCCGCCCGGCTCGTTCTTGACGTCGCCTTCTTCCTTCACGTAGGCCAGGCCGTCGTCGAGAAGGGTGAAGACGGCCGGCGCGATCTCCTCGCAGAGCCCGTCCCCCGTGCAGAGATCCTGGTCGATCCAGACCTTCATGTACCTGCTCTTCTCCCTTGTCGAAACCGCCCGACGGGCCAGCTGAGGACCGTAGTGAGGCGTCCCGCGCGCCGTCAATCCGGCGTCGTCGGCCCACCCATGGTAACCCCGCTGGGCTGCCGTTCCCGCGCATGGAGGGTGCATTCAAGTTGCTGGCAAAACCCGCCGAAGCGAGGGCTAGGGTGACATGCAGTGACCGCGACTCCCGACGAAGCCGCTGCCCAGGCCGAGGCGCTGCGCGCCGAGCTGGCAGACGCCGAGGATGAGATCCACGCGCTCCGGCGCCGGTTGCAGGAGAGCCCGGGCCGGGTGCAGGCGCTCGAGGAGCGGCTCCTCGAGTCCAAGGGCCAGCTGGCCCAGGCGACCTCGCAGAACGAGAAACTGACCTTCACCCTCCAGCAGGCCAAGGAACAGCTCGCCGCGCTGCGCGAGGAGGTCGAGAAGCTCACCCAGCCGCCGGCGGCCTACGGGACGTTCCTCGGCGTCAACGACGACGGCACGGTCGACGTGTTCTCCAGCGGGCGCAAGATGCGGGTGAGCCTGCATCCCGACATCGACCCGGGCCAGATCCGCAAGGGGAACGAGGTCGTCCTGAACGAGAGCCTCAACGTCGTGCTCGTCCGCGACGGCGAGTTCTCCGGCGAGGTCGTCACGCTCAAGGAGCAGCTCGAGGACAGGCGCCGCTGCATCGTCTACGCCCGGGCCGACGAGGAGCGGGTGGCGGAGCTCTCCGAGGACATGATGGGCACGCGGTTGCGGGCCGGCGACTCGCTCCTGATGGACGTGCGGACGCAACTCCTCATCGAGAAGCTGCCCAAGCTCGAGAGCGAAGAGCTCGTCCTCGAGGAGGTGCCCGACATCACCTACGCCGACGTCGGCGGGCTCGACGTGCAGATCGAGGCCATCACCGACGCCGTCGAGCTGCCCTACATGCACCGCGAGCTGTTCGCCGAGTACTCGCTGCCCGCCCCCAAGGGGATCCTCCTCTACGGCCCCCCGGGGTGCGGCAAGACGCTCATCGCCAAGGCGGTGGCCAACTCCCTGGCCAAGAAGGTCGCCGAGAAGACGGGCAACGACAACGTCCGCAGCTTCTTCCTCAACATCAAGGGTCCCGAGCTCCTGAACAAGTACGTCGGCGAGACGGAGCGCCAGATCCGGCAGGTCTTCCAGCGGGCCCGTGAGAAGGCCGACGAGGGAATGCCGGTCATCGTGTTCTTCGACGAGATGGAGTCCCTGTTCCGCACGCGTGGCACCGGCATCAGCTCCGACATGGAATCGACCATCGTGCCCCAGCTCCTCGCCGAGATCGACGGCGTCGAGTCCCTGCGCGACGTCATCGTGATCGGCGCCTCGAACCGGGAGGACCTCATCGACCCGGCGATCCTGCGGCCCGGCCGGCTCGACGTGAAGATCAAGATCGAGCGGCCCAACGAGGAGGCCGCCGGGCAGATCTTCAGCCGCTACCTCACCGCGGCCCTGCCGCTCGACGCCGACGAGGTCCGTCGCCTCGGGGGCGGCGACGCCCACAAGGCGGTCCAGGCGATGATCGAGCAGACGGTGACCGAGATGTACCGCGAGGACGACGAGAACCGCTTCCTCGAGGTCACCTACCAGAACGGCGACAAGGAGATCCTCTACTACCGCGACTTTGCGTCCGGGGCGATGATCGAGAACATCGTGCGCCGGGCCAAGAAGCTGGCCATCAAGCGGGTCATCGCCGGCGAGTCGGGGGGCATCCGCACCTCGGACATGTTCGAGTCGATCCGGCAGGAGTACAAGGAGAACGAGGACCTGCCCAACACGACCAACCCCGACGACTGGGCGCGGATCTCGGGCAAGAAGGGTGAGCGCATCGTGTACGTCCGTACGCTGCTCACCGAGGACCGCGAGGTCCATGGTGGCCGATCGATCGAGCGGGTCGGTACCGGCCAGTACCTCTAGAAGTTAGGGTCGCGCCGTGGCCACCATCAAGGTCTGCGGCATCGAGACCGAGTACGGCATCCAGACGCCGGGACCGGAGCAGAACCCGATCGCCGCGTCCTCGGTCCTGGTCAATGCGTACGCGGCCGACGTGGAGCAGCAGATCGGCTGGGACTTCGAGGACGAGACGCCCGGCAACGACGCCCGCGGCTTCGCCCGCGAGGGCTCCCTGGCGCCGATGGTCGAGACCCACCTGGCCAACACGGTGCTCACCAACGGCGCCCGCTTCTACGTCGACCACGCCCATCCGGAGTACTCCAGTCCCGAGTGCCTGACCCCGCTGGAGTGCCTGCGTCTACGACAAGGCCGGTGAGGAGGTGCTGCGCCGCGCCATGGTGGCGGCGGGCGCTGCGCATGCCCGAGCAGCCGGCGCCCGTCGTCTACAAGAACAACTCCGACGGGAAGGGCAACTCCTACGGCTGCCACGAGAACTACATGATGGACCGTGCGGTCCCGTTCGCCCGGGTGATCGACGGCGTCGTGCCGCACTTCGTGTCCCGCACGCTCTTCACGGGGTCGGGCAAGGTCGGCACCGAGACGGCGGCGCTGGACGCCGAGACCGTCGAGTACCAGATTTCGCAGCGGGCCGAGTTCTTCGAGGAGATCGTCGGCCTCGAGACGACGCTGAAGCGCCCGATCGTCAACACGCGCGACGAGCCGCACGCCGACCCCAAGCGGTTCCGGCGCCTGCACGTCATCGTCGGCGACGCCAACCTCTCGGACATCGCCACGTTCTTGAAGGTGGGGACCACGGCGATCGTGCTGGCCATGGTCGAGGACGACGCCGGCCCCACCCGCGACCTTTCCCTGTCGGACCCGGTGCGCGCGCTGCACCAGGTCTCGGCCGACCTCTCGCTCACCCGGCCGCTCGCGCTGACCGACGGCTCGACGGCGACCGCCCTCGAGTTGCAGTGGGAGCTGTTCGGGGCCGCCCGCAAGTACGCCGAAGAGTTCGGGTTGGCCGCCCTGGGCGACGACGGCGACGTCGGGGCCCTGGTCATGGAGCACTGGGAGGCCGTCCTCGGCGGGCTCGAGTCGGATCCGGCCTCCCTCGCCGACACGCTGGACTGGGTGGCCAAGCGGGAGCTGCTGCTGGCCTACCAGGACCGGCACTCGTGCGGGTGGAAGGACCCCCGGGTCGCTGCACTGGCATTGCAGTACCACGACCTGCGCCCCGACAAGTCGGTCTTCCAGCGCCTCGGGATGCGCTCGCTGGTGGAGCCGGCGCAGGTGACCACCGCCGTGACCGAGCCCCCCTCGGGCACGAGAGCCTGGTTCCGGGGCAAGTGCCTGGCCCGCTGGCCCGACGCCGTCGTCACCGCCAACTGGGATTCCCTCGTGTTCGACATTGGAGCCGACCCGTTGCGGCGCGTCCCTATGATGGACCCCCTGAAGGGAACAGCCGAGCACACGGGCGCACTCCTGGCGCAGAGCACAGGACCGGCGGACCTGCTCAACCGGCTCAATTCCTAGGCGAAGACGTCGAGAACAGGACGGGGACACGGACGATGGCAGAGCAAGAGCAGAAGCGGAAGGGCTCGGGGACACGGACGACCGAGACCGAGGCCGAGGTCGACGAGGCCACCCCGGTGACCTCGGAGCGCGGCGAGAAGATCAAGGCCGAGCTCGACGACCTCCTCGACGAGATCGACGAGGTGCTCGAGGACAACGCAGAGGAGTTCGTCCGCAACTACGTCCAAAAGGGTGGGCAGTAGCACCCGGTGGCGCTCCCTCTCTTCCCCCCGGAGCGTGATCCGGGCCCGGACTTCGTCGGCTTGTTGCGCATGACCGCGGGGCGGGCCGACCCGCCGGCGCGCCTGGAAGCCGGCGCGTCGGTCCAGGTGCCCCACGGCACCACCGTGGTCGCCCTGCGCTACGCCGACGGGATCGTCATGGCGGGCGACCGGCGCGCCACGGCGGGCAACATCATCGCCCACCACGCCATGGAGAAGGTCTTCCCGGCCGACCGCCACTCGGCGGTGGCCATCGCCGGGACGGCGGGGATGGCGGTCGAGATGGTCCGTCTCTTCCAGGTCCAGCTGGAGCACTACGAGAAGGTCGAGGGTTCCGTCCTGTCCCTCGAGGGCAAGGCCAACCAGCTCGCCCAGATGGTCCGCCAGCACCTCCCCATGGCCATGCAGGGTCTGGCCGTCGTCCCGCTCTTCGCCGGGTACGACACGGCACGCGGCGTGGGGCGCATCTTCAACTACGACGTCACGGGCGGCCACTACGAGGACACCGACTTCCAGGCCACCGGCTCGGGCGGGCGCGACGCGCGCAACACCATCAAGCTCGGCTGGCGCGAGGGGCTGAGCCGGGACGAGGCGGTCGACCTGGCCATCCAGTCCCTCTACGAGGCCGCCGACGAGGACTCCGCCACCGGCGGTCCGGACCTGGTCCGCGGCATCTACCCGCTCATCGCCGTGGTCGACGCGGAGGGGTACCAGCAGGTGCCCGAGCCCGAGGTCGCCGAGCGCTTCGGCGCCCTCATCGCCGGCAAGCAGGCGGAGCGTGCCCGATGAGCATGCCCTACTACGTCGCGCCCGAACAGGTCATGAAGGACCGGGCCGAGTACGCCCAGAAGGGCATCGCCCGCGGTCGGTCGCTGGTGGCGACGACCTACGACGTCGGCATCGCCATCGTGGCCGAGAACCCGTCGCGGTCGCTGCACAAGATCAGCGAGATCTACGACCGCATCGCGTTCGGCGGGGTCGGCAAGTACAACGAGTACGACCAGCTCCGTGTGGCCGGCGTCCGCCACGCCGACACCAAGGGGTACGCCTACAGCCGCGAGGACGTCGACGCCCGGTCACTGGCCAACCTCTACGCCCAGTACCTGGGCAACGTGTTCACCCACGAGATGAAGCCGCTCGAGGTGGAGATCCTGGTGGCCGAGCTGGGGGACGGCGAGAACCCGAACCAGCTGTACCACATCGCCTACGAGGGCACGATCACCGACGAGGACCGCTTTGCCGTGCTCGGAGGCGACGCGGAGACCATCACCGAGCGGGTGGCGGCGGCCTGGCAGGGCGACTGGGACATGGCGGCGGCGCTCAAGGCGGCGACCGCAGGCGCTGGCCGGGCCGGACCGGACGCTGGCCGCGGGCGACCTCGAGGTGGCCACCCTGAGCCGGGGAAACGGCCGCCGCACCTTCCGCGCGGATCGAGGAACCGGAGCTGGCACAACTCCTGGCATAGGCGGCGGTACGGTTGGCCTGGTGGAACGGCGCATCTTCGGGATCGAGAACGAATACGGGGTGACCTTCACCCTGCGCGGACAGCGCCGCCTCAGCCCCGACGAGGTGGCGCGCTACCTGTTCCGCCGGGTGGTCTCGTGGGGCCGCTCGTCCAACGTCTTCCTCGAGAACGGTGCCCGCCTCTACCTCGACGTCGGCAGCCATCCCGAGTACGCCACACCCGAGTGCGACCGGATCGGCGACGTCGTGGTGCACGACAAGGCGGGGGAGTGGATCCTGGCCCAGCTCGTCACCGGGGCGCAGGCCCGGCTGCGCGAAGAGGGGATCCGCGGCGAGGTCTACCTCTTCAAGAACAACACCGACTCCGTCGGCAACTCCTACGGCTGCCACGAGAACTACCTCACCGAGCGCAACGACGAGTTCAACCGTTACACCGAGGTGCTGATCCCGTTCCTGGTGTCGCGCCAGATCTACGCCGGGGCGGGCAAAGTCCTGCAGACGGCCCGGGGTGCCGTGTTCTGCCTGAGCCAGCGGGCGGAGCACATCTGGGAGGGCGTGTCCTCGGCCACCACCCGCAGCCGCCCCATCATCAACACCCGGGACGAGCCGCACGCCGACGCCGAGCGGTTCCGCCGCCTCCACGTGATCGTCGGCGACTCCAACATGAGCGAGTACGCCACCTTCTTGAAGGTCGGCACGACGTCGATCCTGCTCGCCATGCTCGAGGACTCCTCGACCGTGCTGCGCGACCTCACGCTCGAGAACCCGATCCGCGCCATCCGCGAGATCAGTCACGACATCACCTGCCAGCGCCGGGTGCGGCTGGCCAACGGGCGCGAGATGCGCGCGCTCGACATTCAGATCGAGTACCTCGAGCGGGCGCTGAAGTTCCGCGACCGGCGAGGCCTCTCTCCCGAGGAGGACCGGGCCCTGGACATGTGGGAGCACTGCCTCAAGGGGCTCGAGGCCGACCCGACCTCGCTCTGGCGCGAGTGTGACTGGGTGGCCAAGCACCGCCTGGTCGAGCACATGCGGGCGCGTCACGACGTGTCCCTCTCGCACCCCAAGGTGGCGATGATCGACCTCATGTACCACGACGTCGACCGCAGCCGCGGCCTCTTCTACAAGCTCCAGCAGCGCGACGAGATGGAGCGGACCTGCACCGACGACGCCATCACCGAGGCCATGACGAAGCCGCCGGAGACGACCCGGGCCCGGCTCCGTGGCGCCTTCGTGAAGCGGGCCAAGGAGCGGCGGCGGGACTTCACCGTCGACTGGGTGCACCTCAAGCTGAACGACCAGGCCCAGCGCACCGTGCTGCTGAAGGACCCCTTCAAGTCGCACGACGAGCGGGTGGAGCGGCTCATCCAGTCGCTGTAGCGGCACCGTAGAGTGAAGGCACATGTTCAATCTCGACCCCGGCAAACTGCTGGTGATCGCCGTGATCGCCATCATCCTCCTGGGACCTGACCGTCTCCCCCAGGTGGCTCGCCAGGTCGGTGGCGCCTGGCGCTCCTTCAACGAATTCCGCCACCGCATGGAGACCGAGGTGCGCAGCTCCATGCCCGATCTGCCCTCGACCTCGGAGATCGCCCGGCTGGCGCGCTCACCCTCGGCCTTGCTCAACCACCTCTCGACCATGTCCCCGGATGCCGAGACTCCGGGGGAAGCGCCCGACGGCAGCTTCCAGCCGCCCGCGCCCGCGGACGGCGCCGGCAACGGCTCGGTGGCCGTTGACGCCCTTCCGGCACCGGAGGTGGACCAGACGCCGATGGCGGCGGATCCTCCGGTGCCATCGGCGGGTCCGACCGAGGTCATCGTCCCCGGCGACCCGACGCTCAACTGAACGGCACGGGCGTGGTGACCCTTCCCTTCACGGCCAAGCGCAAGAACCGGCCGTCCCCGGACAACATGACGCTGGGGGAGCACCTGGGCGAGCTCCGGCGGCGGGTGATCATCTGCGTGATCGCCTTCGCCGCCGCCGCCACCGTCGCGGTCGTCGCCTACGAGCCGATCCTGCACTTCCTCCTCCGCCCGCTGTGCACCGTCGACGCCTCGACCGTGCACCACAACACCGGAGGCGGCTCCCTGATCATCGCGTCGAACGGCACGTGCAACCTCTTCGTCACGTCCCCCCTCGACGGCCTGTCGCTGCGCATAAAGATCGCCCTCTTCGGCGGTCTCGTCCTGGCCTCCCCGGTCATCCTGTTCCAGGTCTGGCGCTTCGTGACGCCCGGGCTCAAGGCGTCGGAGCGGCGCTACGCCGTACCGTTCGTCATCAGCGCCTTCGTGCTCTTCCTGCTGGGTGCGGCGACGGCGTACCTCACCCTGCCGCATGCCCTGGGCTGGCTGAAGTCGGTGGGAGGGCCGAATCTCCAGGCGATCTACGACCCCATCCCGTACCTGGGTTTGATCCTGCTGATGATGACGATCTTCGGCCTCACCTTCGAATTCCCGGTCGTCCTGGTCTCCCTCGAGCTCGCCCGTGTCGTGACGCCGGCGCGGCTGCTGCGCGCGCTGGCGCTGGGCCGTCATCATCATCGTCGTGGTGGCCGCGGTGTTCACCCCGAGCTCCGACCCGTTCTCCATGTTCGCGCTGGCCATCCCGCTCACCGCCTTCTACTTCATCTCCATCGGCATCGGGAAGCTGCTCGGCCGTTGACGCCGTTCTCATGGCCGGTCCAGGAGACGGCCGGAGCGGCGGCGTTCGAAGCCGACCTGCCCTTCGCCCTCGACGAGTTCCAGCTCGAGGCGTTCCGGGCCCTCGACGCGGGCCATTCCGTCCTCGTCTCCGCGCCGACCGGGTCGGGCAAGACGCTCGTGGCGGCCTACGCGGTGCACCGTGCGCTGTGCGCGCGTGGAAAGGCCTTCTACACGACGCCCCTCAAGGCCCTCTCCAACCAGAAGTACGGCGAGCTCGTCGCCGCCTACGGCGAGGAGCACGTCGGGCTCCTGACCGGCGACACCACGCTGCGACCCCGGGCGCCCGTGGTCGTGATGACCACCGAGGTCCTGCGGAACATGCTCCTCGCCGGGTCCGACCTCCTCGAGGGCCTCCACACCGTGGTCCTCGACGAGGTCCACTTCATTCAGGACCGCTACCGCGGCGGCGTGTGGGAGGAGGTCCTCGTCCTGTCGCCGCCCGAGATCCGCTTCGTGTGCCTCTCCGCCACGGTCAACAACGCCGACGAGCTCGGGGGCTGGCTGCGGTCGGTGCGGGGCGACACGACCGTGATCGTCGAGCGGCAACGGCCCATCGTCCTGCGTCACCACTTCGCGGTGCACCGCCGTGACGACGAGCGGACACCCCTCGTCCCTCTCCTCCAGGACAACGGCCGGCCCGGAGCCGAGGGCCTGCGCATCGACCAGGCCGTGCGGCGCGCCTTGCAGGGGCGCTCGGTGCACTGGCAGCCGAGAGGCAGGGGCCCGCGCCTGCCCTACCGGGCCCCGCTGCGGACCGAGATCGTCGACGAGCTGGCGGAGCGGGAGATGCTGCCTGCCATCGTCTTCATCTTCAGCCGCGCCGCCTGCGACGACGCCGTGCGCCAGGTCCTGCGCGACGGCGTCCGGTTGACCGACGCAGCGGAGCGCTCGGCGATCCGCCAGGTCGCCGAGCGCCGCGTCGAGCCGCTCGACGACGACGACCTGCGCGTCCTCGGGTACGACGAGTGGCTCGAGGGGCTCGAACGCGGGCGTCGCCGCGCACCATGCCGGGCTGGTGCCGGTCTTCCGGGAGACGGTGGAGGAGTGCTTCGCCGCCGGGCTCCTCAAGGTCGTCTTCGCCACCGAGACGCTGTCGCTCGGCATCAACATGCCCGCCCGGTCGGTGGTGATCGAGCGCTTCACCAAGTACGGCGGGGCCGGGCGCGCCACCCTCACGTCGGGGGAGTACCTCCAGCTGACCGGCCGCGCCGGGCGCCGGGGGCTCGACGAGGAGGGCCATGCGGTGGTCGAGTGGTCGACCGAGATCACCTTCGCGGAAGCGGCCCGCGTGGCGTCGGCCCCGCCGCCGGACCTGCGTTCCGCGTTCCGGCCGACCTACAACCTGGCCGTCAACCTCGTGTCGCGCTTCGATCGCCGCACCGCCAACGCAGTCCTGCACCGGTCGTTCGCCCAGTGGCAGGCGCGCCAACCCGACCTGCTCTCGCGCCAGCTGGGTCACCGGGTCGCCGTCCTCGAGCAGATGGGCTACGTCGACGGGTGGGCGCTGACGGTCTCCGGCCGCCAGCTGTCCCGCATCTACCACGAGGCCGACCTGCTGATCGCGGAGGCGCTCGGCAGCGATGTGCTGGCGGGGGCCGAGCCCGCGGTGCTGGCCGGCGTGCTGTCGGCCGTCGTCTTCGAGCCACGCCGAGCCCGTCGCGTGCCGGGCCATCAGGCCCATCGTCGCGGCAAGCGGCGCGGGCACATTCAGGACCGCCTGGGGGACAAGCGCACAGCCGAGCTGGCCTGGCGATGCGATGCCGTCAACGCCATGGCGGAGCGGATCCGGGCCGTCGAGGAGGCGCACCTCGTCCCGCGGACCCGCCAGCCTGCGGCCGGCCTGGCGACGGCGGTGGCCTCGTGGGTCAGGGGGGCGTCCTTCTCGACGGCCCTCGAGGTCGCCGGGCGCGACGTCGGCGAGCTGGCACCCGGGGACTTCGTGCGCACGATGAAGTCGGTGGCCGACCTGGCCCAGCAGGTCTCGCACACGGCCGTCGACACGGCCGTGGCGGGCGCGGCACGGCACGCGGTCGATCTGCTGCTCAGGGGCGTCGTCGCGGGTGGGCTGCCGGGGGCCTGAGCCCATCCGCCACCGTCGCGTCACCCTCGTTCTATCGTGGGCCGGGCATGTTCCCCTACTCAGAAGAGCGCTTCACCGCGGACGAGGAGGCGATCCTCCGCCGGTACGTGACCAACCTGGACCAGCCGGTGTTTGCCCTGGTCAACCTGCCCGAAGTCGTCAAAGGGGCCCTCTTCGCACGCTACTCCCGCTCGCCCAAGAGCCTGCGTCGACTCTTCCTCGACGAGTTCGTCGGGGACCTCGACGTCTCCGGTGACGCGACGGTGGACGCGACCGTCGGCCTGGAGCGCGCCGAGCAGCTCTACGAGCGCGTCTTCGTCGAGTACGGCGACGACTCGGTCGCGCAACTCGGCGGCGTCCACCTCGCCTGCGAGCAGTCCTCCAACGTGCTCTCGAAGATCCTCGAGTGGGGACGCCTCATGTCCTACCTCGAGCAGTCGACGCGCTACATCGCGTACAACCAGCGGCTCGACAACGGGCAGTACCGCTACTTCCGGCCGCCCGAACTGCTCGACTCCCCGCACGGCGCCCGCTTCGTGGGCGAGATGGACCGCGTCTTCGACACCTACGGCGCGCTGCTCCCGCGGATGCAGGCCTGGGTGGCCGAGCAGTTCCCCCAGCAGGCCGGTGACAGCGACTTCGTGTACCGCCAGGCGACGCGGGCCAAGTCGCTCGACGCGCTGCGCGGCATGCTGCCCGCAGCCTCCCTCTCCAACATCGGCCTGTACGGCACGGGCCAGTCCTACGAGCAGTTGCTGCTGCGCATGCGCGCGCACCCGCTGCCCGAGGCGCGCCAGCTACGCCGACATGATGCTCGCCGAACTGCGCAAGGTGATCCCGTCGTTCTTGCAGCGTGTCGACGTCCAGGAGCGCGGCGGCGAGTGGTCGGCCTACCTGGCGGCCACCCGCGATCAGACGGCCCAGGTGGTGGCCCGACTCTGGCCGGACCTGAGCCCCGGGGTCCGCCGTCCGTGCCGAGGCCGGGGAGCCCGAAGTCGTGCTGCTCGACTTCGACCCCGACGGGGAGGAGAAGGTCCTGGTCGCGGCCTGTTTCTCCCACCTGGGCTGCTCCGAGCGCGAAGCGGCTCGCCGCGTCCGGCTCCTGGGTCACGACGATCGCGTCGCGCTGTTGCGGGCCTACGTCGGAGACCGCCGCAACCGCCGCCACCGTCCGGGCCGCGCCTTCGAACGGACCGACTACCGCTTCGAGCTCGTCACCGACTACGGCGCCTTCCGCGACCTGCAGCGACACCGCATGCTCACCATCGAGTGGCAGCGCCTCGGCATCTGCACTCGGCTACGACATGCCGGGGCTCGTGGCCGATGCCGGCCTGGGGGAGCGCTACGACGAGGCCATCGGTCGCGCTCGAAGACCTGTACCGCTCGCTGCTACCCGACTTCCCCGAGCAGGCCTCCTACGCGGTCGCCCTGGCGCACCGCATCCGCTACGTGATGCAGCTCAACGCGCGCGAGGCGATGCACCTCGTCGAGCTGCGCTCGGGGACGCAGGGGCATCCGGCCTACCGCAGAGTGGCGCAGCAGATGCACCGCGCCATCGCCGAGGGAGCGGGCCACCGGGCGCTGGCCGAGGCGATGTCCTTCGTCGACCACGGAGCGACGGACCTCGAGCGCCTCGAATCCGAGCGGCGGGCCGAGCGCCGGCGGTCGGAAAAATCTGCAACTCATTGACCAGGAACTACCGTCGTTCTCCCTGGTGGCAGCCGTTTCGACCATCTTGACGACCCCACCCCCGACTTGCCTAATGTACGGCGCAGTCCCCGACGCCCCTAAGGATGCTGCAGATGAGGAAAGCGCTGAAGCAGTAAGGGGGGGATGTGCTGTGAGAGGCGGTGGTAGGCCCTGGGGGTCGAGTAGAGAACGTGTTGCCGGCCTGGATTCCAGGTCCGGCAATATGGCGCCAAAGACCCCAGGGCCCGCCCGCCGTGGCCCGCCGACCCTCCTCCCGTAAGCCTGACCGGGTCCTCGTTCACGGCGATTGAACGGTCTCTCGAACCGTCTATGCTCCCGCGGCACAATGGCGACCAAGAAGAAGGCCAAAGGCCGAAGATCTGGAGGTTGAGACCCCCGAAGCCGACGAAGAAGCGGCGATCGAGGAGGACGACCTCGATGTTGACATCGACGAGGACGCGATCGAGGACATCGACGTGGACGTCCTCGAGGACGACGCCGACGTCGGTGACGCGGACGTCCTCGACGAGGACGAGGACGAGGCGGACGTCGACGAGATCCTGACGCCGTCACCCGCCGCCGTCGTCGAGAAGTCCGGCGAAGGGGACGACGAGGAAGAGGAAGAGGAGCCCGACGACGAGGACGTCGAAGCGAGCCTCGACGTGATCCTCAAGGAGCGTCTGGTCGTCGAGGACGAGCCCGAGGACGAGGAGGCCACCGACCAGGAGGACAAGACCGAGGGCAACGAGCGGGTGCTGCCCAAGCAGCCCGACGAGTTCGTCTGCCGCTCGTGCTTCCTGGTCAAGCACCCCAGCCAGCTGGCTGACAAGAAGAACATGCTCTGCCGGGACTGTGTCTGAGGAACCGCTCCCCGAGGGTGAGCGGGCGAGGAGGAGCCCCCTGCGCCGGACCCTCGATCTCTGCGTGTTCGCCCCCGTCGGCGTTGCGGTCACCGTCGTCGAGGACCTCCCGGAACTCATCGCAAAGGGCCGGCGGCTCGTCGAGCTCGAATTGGGCAACGCCCGCGTGGTCGGGCGCTTCGTCGTCCACAAGGGCCAGCGGGAGGTGTCGGGCCGGCTCGACGAATTTCTCGGCAACGGCAGCGACGAGGCCATCGCCGGCGACGACGGGGCGGTCGCGCCCGTGGCGGCCCCATCGGCCCGCCCGGCACCGGACCCGGCCGCCGAGGCGATCGTCGGCGGTGCCCTGGCCGACTACGACACGCTCAGCGCCTCACAGGTCGTGCGCCGGTTGGAGAGCCTGGGCCCCGACGAGCTGCGTGCCGTCCAGCGCTACGAGGCGTCCACCCGCCACCGGCGCACGATCCTGAACCGGGCCGACCAGCTCCTGGACGAGCGGCCGGCGCCGCCGCAGTCCTAGCGCCGTGGAGCTCGCCCGGCCGGCCGGTGCCGCGGACCGACAGGCCTGCACGCCGCCTCCTCTCCCAGGCGCTCGTCAGCGCCGCCTCCATGCGCGGCGGGGTTGCCCTGGTGGGAGACGCCACCCCGGTGACCCTGCTCGAGCGCTGGACACGGCCCGGCGGGGCCGCCCACCTTGTGGTGGGGGAGTTCGAGAGCGCCGTGGTCGGGCTCCTGGCGGTCACGGTCGCCACGCCGGCAGCCGACCGGCGCAGCGGGCTGATCGAGTGCTGCTACGTCGAGACCGGCGCGCGGGGCGTCGGGGTGGGCACGGCGCTCATGGAGGCCGCCGTCCAGTGGTGCTCCGCGTGGGGCTGCACGGAGGTCGACGCGCTGGCGCTCCCGGGCGACCGCTCGACCAAGCAGCGCCTCGAGGCGGCGGGCTTCACCGCCCGACTCCTGACCCTCAGCCGCCGGTTGGGCTGAAGCGGCGCTCGGTGTTGACCCGCCGGGGCGGCGGGGGCGGGATGCGCAGGCCGAGCAGCTTGGCGAGGGCGGGGACCGAGCCGGCGGCGTGCCGCGCCGCCTGGCGGGCCACCTCGTCGTCGGGGATGCCGTCCGGCTTGACCGTGCGGCGAACCGGAGACGCCACCACGGCGTCGAGCAGGCGCATCCACTCCTCGGGTGCGAGGTCGGCCGTCATGGCCGCCCCGGCGTCGTTGGCGAGCCGGACCGCCAGCTCGGCCGGGCAGCGAGTCCCGGGCTCGGGTGGGCGGATGGAAGCCTCCACGGCCTGGAAGACGCGGCCGTCGTTGAGTGCGTTCGTGATGCGGGCCAGCCACTCCTCGCGCAAGGCGGTGGAGCGCTGGTCGAGGGACTCCTGGAGCGCCTTTGCCATCGTGCGCCCCTCCTCGTCGAGGTTGACGGTGCGCGACGCCGCCACGACGGCCCGGAGCTCACGCAGGCGATAGTCCTTGCCGGCGGTCTGCGCCACCGAGGCGCGGTCCTTCCAGTCGGCGAGTCGCACCGTCGGCAGGAGGTCGTCGGCCATCGCCAGGAGGGCTTCGGCGGCGACCGGGGGCTTGCCGCTGGCCTTCGCGGCCGTGTTCTGGGTGTCGATGGCCTGGCGCACGGCCTGCAGGCCGCCCCGCAGCAGCTGCTCGGCCACTGGGATCTGCTCGGGTCGCAGCGTCGCCAGCATCGCGTTTCGGTGCACGGTGGACGTCGGCGCCGTGGGACGCTCACCGCGGGCCGGGCGGCCGTCGCCGTCACCCGGCCGGCGCCCACCGGGCCGGCGGGGCCCACCCCCGCCCCGCGGGCGCTCGCCACGATCGCCACGTTCGCCCCGATCGCCGCGCCCGGCTCCTTCGGTGTCGGACCCCGTGCCGCGGCGCCCGCTGCGGCGCTCGCCGCGCTCACCGTCGTCGTCCCGCCGCCGTTTCCCCGAGCCGGGGGCGAGGATCACCGACACGTCCGGGGCTCGCTTCGGGGTGCCTTTCACCTCGATCCGCCCCTCGGTCCTCTCCGGGGAGCGGGTGGGCTTCGCCGCCGTGAGCGCCTGGATCTCGATGCCCTCGAGCCCCACTTCGACGTCGGCCCGCAACACGGCACCGACCTTCTCGCCTGCCGGCACCAAGGCGGCCTCGACGGTGCCCTTGGGCTGGCGCGCGCCGGCGGCGCGCCAGGTCCACGACCCGTCGCCCGTCTGGCTCGTCAGCTCGATGTCTATCCGGCGTGACATGCGGCGGACACGCTACCTCGCCGGGCACCGTCCCTCCCGATGCCGGGCCCGGATCGGCATCCCGTAACATGGACCGGACGTCCGCCGGAGTGCGGGAACCGTGGGAACGGGTCGCCACCCACCGTGATGCGGCGTGACGGACCCATGTCCCTTCAGGAGGATCCAGATGAGTGAGGACACGGACCAGCCGGGACCGGAGCCGGCTGCCGGCATCCCGGGGACGACTCAGGCCGCTCCGCCGTCCCAGGAGCCCGGCGAGAGCCCGCCTGCGCCCGAGGATGGTCACGACACCACCCCGCCCGGGGAGCCCGTGACCGCCTCCTACCCGCCGCCGCCGGCGCCCCCGTCCCACCCGCCGCCGGCATGGACGCCTCCCGCCGGTTCCGCCCCGGCCCCGGCCCCGAGCCGACGCCCCCTGCGGAGCCGACGGCCGTCCCGTTCTCCTACCCGCCCACCTCCGACCCGGCCGGGTCGGGTGGCTCCGCCGTTCGTCCCGGTGGCGGGGCGCCCGGGAGATGGCGGGCCTGGCTGCCGGTGGCGATCGTGGCGGCGCTCATCGGCGGGGCGATCGGTGCCGGGGTGACCGCCATCGCCAACAACGACCACTCCGGCGGCAGCGGCGCCTTGACCATCCACGAGAGCAATGCGGCACCCGGTGCCGCCGTGCTCAGCGGCAGCGTCACCATCCCCGAACTCGTCAGCCGGGTCATCCCCGCCGTGGTGTCGATCGACGTGAAGTCCGGCGGGAGTGAGGACGAAGGCACCGGCATGATCATCACGTCCGACGGCGAGGTGATCACGAACAACCACGTGATCGAGCTCTACAGCCAGGGAGGCAGCAACGGCGCCATCACGGTCACCGAGTACGGGCAGACCAAGGCCCTGCCCACCACGCTCATCGGCTACGACCAGTCGAAGGACGTGGCCCTGCTCAAGATCAACGATGCGTCGGGACTGCCCACGGTGACCTTCGGCAACTCCTCCAAGGCGGTCGTCGGCGACGCGGTGGTGGCGATCGGCAACGCGCTCGGACTGTCGGCCGGCACCCCGACGGTCACCCAGGGCATCGTCTCGGCCCTCGGCCGGTCCGTGACCGCGGGCGGCGTGGGCACGCAGACCGAGACCCTGCAGAACCTCATTCAGACCGACGCCGCCATCAACGCCGGCAACTCCGGCGGACCCCTCATCGACACCGCGGGCCAGGTCATCGCCATGAACACCGCCGTGGCGGGAACGTCGAGCGACGGCACGTCGTCACAGAACATCGGCTTCGCCATCCCGATCGTCCAGGTGGAGTCACTCCTGCCCGGGCTGCAGAAGGGCGGCCAGGCGGGTGGCGGCGGCGGCTACCTGGGCGTCGACATCACAACCCTCACGCCGGCCCTGCGCCAGCAGTACGGCTTCACCCCGACGACCGGCGCCGTGATCCTGACGGTCGTCTCGGGGTCACCGGCCGCCAAGGCGGGCCTGGTCCAGGGCGACGTCATCGTGAACATCGCAGGCAAGCCCATCACCTCGGCCGAGGACCTCCAGAAGGTGATCCAGGACTCGAAGCCGGGGCAGACGGTGACCATCACCTACTACGTCGGCGACAGCAAGCGGACGACGAACGCGACGCTCGGGAACCAGCAACAGGCGCAGCAGCAGCAGTCGTCGGGTTCGTCCGGCAACACCTCGAACCCCTTCGGCGGGGGAGGGTTCCCCGGCTTCGGCAACTCCGGGAATACCGGGTGAGCGCCTAGCTGGCTCTGCGCGCCCGGCGGGATGTCGAAATTCCGGTCCGGGTGAGCCGGGGGGAAGTTCATGGACCCGCCGCGGGGCTGCCACCCGCTCGCTTCGACGTCCTCGAGGACGTGGGCCATGTTGTAGGTGTCCTCCTCGTAGGAGAACTTCCCGTTGCCGGCGTAGATGAGGCGCGAGTAGCCGGACTGGCGGTACGGCGTCCCGTCCGGCTTCAGGCGGGGCATGATCTGGGTCCACTTGACCACGACGTCGTTGCCCTCGATCGCCGTGAACTCAATGGGGAACTTCCAGTCCTCCATGCCCAGCATGGAATCGACCAGCCAGTGCGCGATCGTGTCGCGGCCCTCGAGGCGCCCCCAGGCACCGTCGACGTAGACGGCGTCCTCGGTGTAGAAGTCGGCCAGGGCACCGAAGGCATCGGGTTCGAGACCCTCGTCGATCCTCCGGCGCAGCTCGTGGTAGCGGTCCACGGTGGCCTGGACCTCCTCGCGCGGAAACGGCATGGATGTGTCTTCCTCCCTCAGTGTGCCCCTGCGTGGCCGCGGTAGGCCTCCAGACACGACTGCAGCTCCGCCAGGGCGCGGCCGCGGTCGGCGAAACCCTCGACCTCGGTCGACTTCTCCGGCTCGAGGTCCTTGTAGATGCTGAAGAAGTGTGCGATCTCGTTGCGCAGGTGCTCGGGAACGTCGGTGATGTCGTGCGCGCCGTCCCACTGAGGATCGTGCTCCAGGACGCAGATGAGCTTGGCGTCGACACCCTTCTCGTCTCGCATGGAGAACATTCCCAGGATCCGCCCCCGGACCACGCAGCCGGGGAAGGTGGGGTCGGCGACGAGCACCAGCGCGTCCAACGGGTCGCCGTCGCCGGCCAGGGTGTCGGGCACGAAGCCGTAGTCCGCCGGGTAGGTGGTGGCGGTGAAGAGGCGGCGGTCCAACCGGATCACATGCTGCTCGTGGTCGTACTCGTACTTGTTGCGGCTGCCCGTGGGGATCTCGATCACCACGTCGATCACTTCGTCGGGACGGGCGTTCACTGCGGCGGGGGTGGCTCGCTGCGGTGGGCGGCGTCCGCCGGGCTCATGATGCCGACCCCGTTCCCGTCGGGGTCGCTGACGACGGCGTAGCGAGCGCCCCAGAACGCGTCGAACGGCTCCTGCTGCACCGGCACCCCGGCGGCGGCCAGATCGGCCACCAGGTCGTCGACCTCCTGGCGGCTGCCCACCTTGAACCCGAGCACAAGGCCGGGACCGCCCGGCCAGCCCTGGTTCCACTTGGCAGCGAAGGACTGGCTGTCGAGGTCCACGTCGATCGGCGCGCCGTCGCCGTGGACGGCCGTGACGTGGTGGTCCGACCAGACGGGGTCGTGGTCCTGGCCGAAATCGAGGCCGAGGCGGCTGTAGAAGGCCCGGCTCGCTCGCACGTTGCCCACGATGAGGTTCATCTGATCGAGGCGGATCGGCGGCACCGGCCCACCGTAGTGCTCAGGGGCGGAAGTACGCGTTGTGCACGTCGTCGCGGACGGCCACCGCGTCGGTCACCGACGGGTGGCCCGCACGGCCGGCCCCCATGCGCGATCATGGCCTTGTTGACGAAGAGCGTGAAGGGGCGGACGGCGGTCCCCGGCGTCACCGTCGCGACGAAGGCGACGTGACCGTGCCAGGGGGTGGCCAGCGCCGGCGGCGGACCGTCGTCTCGGCGCACGGTACCAGCGGGCATGGTCCAACGGCGCATCGACCGGGTCCCTCAGCATCCGCACAGCGGGGACCCGCCCCGCCCACACGGGAGGCGAGCAAGATGTCGCCAGGCTCACCGTGCGCCGGGAGGCATCGTGCCCCCTTCACGACCCCCGGTCTCCCGGCGCCGGTGTGGCTTCGGCTGGTGCCCGTTCCGGTCCGCTGGCGCATCCCACGCGTACTCTCTGGTCGTGCGCCATGCGACCCCGGCCGGTCTCGAACGGATCAGCGACCTGCTGGCGAAGCTCCGGGGCGTGGACGGCCTCGTCGAGCGCAGTCCCGGCGTCTTCTACCGGCGCTCGCGGGCGTTCCTCCATTTCCACGAGGACCCGACGGCAATGTTCGCGGACGTCCGCCTCGCCGGCGACGACTTCGTACGGCTCCGGGTCACCTCGCGGGCCGAGCAGGCGTCATTTCTCGAGCAGGTGCGTCGAGCAGTGGGGGAGGAGCCGCCCAGCTGAGCGTCGATGGTCCGTGCCACGTGCGCCCGGGGGTACTCCGGTTTCGTCCCGGTTCGAATGGGCATACTGCTGTCAGCCGACCGCTCGGGGACGTCCCGTGGAGGAGCCGTGTCATGAAGATCGCAGTCCTCGGCCTCGGGAACATGGGCCTGGCCCTCTCGGAGCGTCTCCTGCAGGGCGGGCACGACCTCACGGTCTGGAACCGCTCGAAGGGCCGAGCAGATCCGCTGCTCCAGATCGGCGCGACCGAGGCGGACACTCCCGCTGCCGCAGTGGCCTCGGCCGAGGTGGTCATCACGAGCCTCGCCAACGACGACGCGGTTCGAGGCGTCGCACTGGGGGAGGGCGGAATCCTCTCGGCCATCGGCGATCGGATCTACGTCGACTGCTCGACCATCTCGCCGGGGCTGAGCGCAGAACTGAGTGAAGCGCTGGCCCGCTTCGTCGCTCTCCCGGTCCTCGGTGCCCCCCAGGCCGTCCGCTCCGGCGACGCCATGTACCTGGCGGGTGGTGCCGCTGAGACCGTCGACGGCATACGGCCGCTTCTGGCGACGCTGTCCGAGCGGGTGAAGTACTACCCCCGCCAGGAGATGGCCTCGGCTGCGAAGCTGGCCGCCAACCTCCTCTTGCTGTCCGGCATCGCCACCTTGGCCGAAGCGTTCACCGTGGCCCGGGCCGGCGGCCTCGGGGACGCGGAGCTCACCGACCTGTTCGCCGAATCGGCTCTGGTCGCCCCCGGGGTCAAGAACCGTTTCCGGGCCATCCTGGAGGGATCCGGCCCAACCTGGTGGACGACCGAGCTCGGAGCGAAGGACGCCCGCCTGGCCTCCGAGTCGGTCTCTGCTCAGGACACAACCAGGCTCCGGATCGGTCCCGCCCTCCGAGACCTGTATCAAGCCGCCGCCGATGCCGGCTTCCGCGACGACGACGTCGCCTTCGTCGCCCGCATCTACCGCTGAGGTCTCCCGAGGATCTCGGGCACCGTCCCCACCAGCGCCTTGCTCCCCTTGTGCCGCCGATAATGTTCATTATGTTAAGTTCAACAGGGATCCGGCGGGATGCTCCGAACCGGACAGCCGAGGTGGTCCTCCTCTCCCGTCCAGTGCCATGGCAGAGAGGCCGGCTCGCCGATGTCCGAGACCGACGAGGACATCGAGGCGCTGAGTCTTCGCCATTTCCGTCCGGCGATACGGCCACGGTCCGGCGGCTGATCGACACCCGGCCGGAGAACCTCATCGGCTGGCTCCGGGACGGCGGTGCGGGCTGGGATGAGGACGTGTGATCGAGAAATTGGCTTGCTCTTGGTCGAGCCTTTCGGTAAAGTGACAAGCGATAAGTCCCCTTGGTTAAAGGTTCAAAGTCCGGACGGATGAGAAGGTAAAATCCCAGGTAGAGGGCTTGTAGAAGCGAGCAAATCGAGGTAGTATCCCCGGAATGTCCGGGGATTTTTGCGCGCTCGTAGTTGCGCGTGATTTGCAAGGGACATCGTCCTGATGAGCGGGACCGCTCCCCTGCCCGATCCCGAGCTCCAGGCCGAACAGGCCTACCTCGACCACGCGCTGGTCTCGCTCGCCGCCATGCGGCAACGTGCCGAGCAGCTCCTCCAAGATCTGATCGGCGCGGGGAACCCCGACCTCGACTACGTGGCAGCCCTCGTCGCGCCGGGTGGACCTCCTGGCGGACAACCCCCGGCCCCTTCTCTTCGGCCGCATCGACGAGGTCGAGGGCCCCACCTGGCACATCGGCCGTCGTCACGTCGAGGATGCCCGCTCGGATCCCGTCGTCGTGGACTGGCGTGCCCCGGTCGCGGTGCCCTTCTACCGGGCCAGCGCCAAGGATGCCCTGGGTCTGGCCCGACGCCGCCAGATCATGGTGGACCGCCGTTCCGTCATGGCCGTGGCCGACGACCTTTTCGGCGGGGGGGACGACAGCACCGGCTCGACCAGGCTCCGCGGCGGCGACGCACTCCTGGCCGAGCTCGAGCGGGCTCGAACCGGCGAGATGCTCGACATCGTCGCCACCATCCAGGCCGAGCAGGACGAGATCATCCGTGCGCCGCTCGATCAGCTACTGACCGTCCAGGGGGGTCCCGGGACGGGGAAGACGGCGGTCGGGCTCCACCGGGCCGCCTTCCTTCTGTACAACCATCCCCCGCTGAGCCGGGACGGCGTCCTCGTGCTCGGCCCGAGCCGAGCCTTCCTGCGCTACATCGCGCAGGTCCTCCCTGCCCTCGGCGAGGAGGCCGTCGTCCAGACAACCGTCGGAGACATCGCGCCCAAGGCCAAGGTGCGCGTCGAGGAACCCATGGACGTGCGCCGGATCAAGGGCGACCCCCGGATGAGCGAGCTCCTGCGCAGGGCACTCGAAGGTCGGCGCCGAACGCTCGACGAGGACGTCAGCCTGCGCGTCCGCTTCGCGCGGGCGACGCTCCGCGCCGAGCAGGTCAACGAGCTCGTGGGGTCGATCGTGGGCCGTCCCGGTCCCTACAAGGCGGGCCGGCTCGCGTTGCGGTCGCGTCTGGTCAGCGAGGCTCGGCGGGCGTTCCGATCGTCGGCCCGTCTAGGTGCCGACGAGACCTGGTTCGAAGGTGAGCTCACCTCTTCCGACGAGTTCTCCGGCCTCCTCGACCTCCTCTGGCCGACCGTCTCCCCCACCACGCTGGTGCGCGACCTGTCTGTCCTCACGCGCGGCAACTCGAGCGTTTCTGCGTGCGGGTTGTCTCACCGATGACGAGTGGCAGCCGTTGCTGCGAGCTCGCGGCGCGACGGTCTGCATCGACGGCATGGAGTGTCGACGACCTGGCGCTGCTCGACGAGGCTGCCTCCTCATCGGTGGCGGAGCCGCTCCTACGGCCACATCGTGGTCGACGAGGCACAGGACCTGACTCCGATGCAGTTCCGCATGATCGCTCGACGCGCCCCTTCGGGCTCCATCACGGTGCTCGGCGACCTGGCGCAAGCCACGGGGCCGTGGACCTACGAGACTGGGCCGAGATCCGTGCGCACCTGCCCGACGTGGCAGTGCCGCAGCACGACGAGCTGACGCTCGGCTATCGGGCACCGGGACGCGGTCCTCGATTCGCCTCGCGGCTTCTGCCTGTCGCCGCCCCGGGGGTCCGCCCCACCTCGTCCATACGAGCAGGCCGCAGCGACCCGCCCATCCGGACCGTGCGCGGGGGCGAGCTGGCCTCGGCCGCATTGGACGAAGCCGCTCGGCTGACCGGTGACCACGCTGCTGATCGCTCTCGTCGTTCCCGAGGATCTCGTGGCCGAGGTCACTCGTCAGGCACGCCGAGACACCCAGGTCGGCGTGCTCGAACGCGACGCCATGAGCAGACCCGTCACCATTGTGCCGGCGCCCGCGGCGAAGGGCCTGAGTTCGATGCCGTGGTCGTGGTCGAACCCGCCGCCATCGCCGGCGACGACCGCCGGGGCCTCCGCCTCCTCTATGTCGCCATGACCCGCCCGATCCAGCACCTGAGCGTCGTGCACGCCCAGCCGCTCCCGCCGCGCTGCTGGGCTGAGCCGTCGGGCCGTTCCCCTACCATCGGGCACATGGCATTCGACATCGACGGCAAGGTCGCCCTCATCACCGGAGGGAGCAACGGCATCGGTGAGGGCGTGGCCCGGCACTTGGCGGACCGCGGGGCCCACGTCGTGATCGCCGACATCGACAGCGCTCGGGGCAAGGCCGTGGCCGATGAGCTCGGAGGCCGGTTCGTGCAGACCGACGTGACCGACCCCGCGGCGAGCGCCGCCGCGGTGGCGGTCGCTGGTCGAGGCGTTCGGCGGGCTCCACATCGCGCACCTCAATGCGGGCGTGACCTCCTGGTGCGGTATGGGTGACGACTTCGACCCCGAGGCCTACCGGCGATCGATGGCCATCAATCTCGACGGCGTCGTCTACGGCATTGCGGCGGCCCGGCCCGCCCTCATCGCCAGCGGCGGCGGGACGATCGTGGCGACCGCCTCAATGGCCGGCCTCGTCGCCACCCCCTTCGACCCGATTTAACGCGGCAAACAAACACACGTCGTGGGTCTGGCCCGCTCGCTCGGGCAGGTCTACGAGCCCGAAGGCATCCGCATTCACGCACTGTGCCCGTCGTTCGCCTACACCAACATCATCAAGGGCTCCGAGCAGACGCTGCTCGACATGGGATTCCCGATCATTGAGGTGACCGACGTCGTGGCGGCGTTCCAGCGCATCCTCGACGCCGACTCGACGGGCCAGTGCTGGTACGTCGTGGCCGGGCGGGACAGCGAGCCCTTCCAGTTCCGCCGTGCCCCGGACCGCGCCTCGACTGAGGGGATGCCCGGCGCCGGGGGCGTCGGTGGCTACCATGTGCCGCAGTGACCACGTCCGGCGATGGGTCCCGCCGGGGGGCGATGCCCTGAACCGCCGAAACGACATGGCTGATGGCTCCTGAACGGCGGCATGGGAGGCCCGGCCATGGACGTGCAAGACCCACAACCGCCACTGGAACCCGAACTCGCGCGATCCGAGGCCGACCTACTCGACGAGCCCGCACTCCCCCCGATCGCGCTGTCAGCCTCCACGCTGCTGGGGGTCTTCGTGGGAGGCGCCGTCGGTACCATCTGCCGCTACCTCTTGGAGGCGCACCACCCGATCGCCACCGGTGGGTTCCCTTGGCTGACCCTGCTGGTCAACCTCTCCGGCTCCTTGGCCATCGGGCTCCTGATCCCGCTGACCGAGCAGGTCGGGCCGTGGGCACCGCTGCTGCGGCCCGTCCTCGTCGTCGGCTTCCTCGGAGGGTGGACCACGTACTCCACCCTCACCGTCGAAGCCACGCTGCTCGCCAAGAACGGCGACATCGTGACGTGTGGGGCGTATCTGGCGGCGACGGTCGTCGGGGGCTTGTTGCTCGTCGTCATCGGCCACGCCCTGGGCCGTCGCATGGTGCCGGCATGAGCGCCCACTCCCCCACTCTCGGCCTCGCCCTCATCGTCGCCTTGGCCGGCGGTGCCGGCGCCACGTTGCGCGCCCTGATCATCCATCACGTCGGCCTTCGGCGGCCCGACCCCCTCCCGCTCGGCACCATGCTGGTCAACGTGGTCCGGGTCACTTCTCCTCGGGATCCTCACCGGCATGTCCCTCTACCACGGCCTCGGGACGCACCTCCTCGCCATCATCGGGACGGGGTTGTGCGGTGGCTACACCACCTGGTCGACCGCGAGCTGGGAGACCATCCATCTCCTCCATACCGGCCATCGCACGACCGCCGTGCTCTACACCGTGGGCGGACTCGGCGTGTGCCTCGCTTCTGCCGCGGTCGGCATCGCCCTCACGGCGTGGCTGTAGCGGCCTCCGTTGCTGCGTAGGCGCTGCCGGCGGCGGCGAGCGCCTGCACGAATTGCTCATGGAAGGCGGACGCCTGCGCAGCGAGGGCCGCGTACTCCTGCGCGTGCGAACTGAACAGCCGCGCGATGGCGGCGGACACCTCATCCGGACCCGCCGCCCCCAGTTGGCCGTCCTTCACGTCCTTCTCCACGGTGGCCAGCTCCGCCTTTGTCGCCTTCTGCTGCTTCTCCTCACCGGCGATCACCGCATCGAGCTTCGCAAGATCCGCCTGCGCGTCCTTCAGCTCGGTCCGCACCCCGGCGGGAACCGTCACCACCGTTGTCGAGGTCGATCCTGTGCTCGCCGCGGCCAGTGGCCCGCCACCGGCCCCCGCAACACCCAGGAGTGCTGCGGTCAGCACGGCGGTACCGAGGAGGAGGGCACACGGCGGCTTTCCGGCCACTCTCGAAATGTTCGTCGGCATGGTCGGCTCCTCCGCTCGTCCGGACCCGAAGGGCAACGAGCCCCTCGCCCTTCTCGGCAGGCAACGACACCGTCTTGACAAGGTCATCGGCCGGCGGGGGTGCACGACGGCTTCAGTCGGCGAAGGCCTCCGGTGGTGGGCACGAGCAGACGAGGTTGCGGTCCCCGAAGGCCTGGTTGATCCGTGCCACCGGTGGCCAGTACTTGGCGGCGGTCTGCCCGGCCGGGAAGACCGCCGTCTCACGGTCGTAGGCGCGCTCCCACGCCGAGACGAGTCCGGCGGCGGTGTGCGGTGCCCCGCGCAACGGGCTGTCCTCGACGGCCCAGCGACCGTCGGCCACCTCCTCGACCTCGCTCCGAATCGCGATCATGGCGTCGCAGAAGCGGTCGAGCTCGACCAGGTCCTCGCTCTCCGTCGGCTCCACCATGAGCGTCCCCGCCACGGGAAAGCTCACGGTCGGCGCGTGGAAGCCGTAGTCGATGAGGCGCTTGGCCACGTCGTCGACGGTGACCCCGGTCGCCTTGGTCAGCGGCCGCAGATCGAGGATGCACTCGTGGGCGACGAGGGCGTGCTTCCCCGTGTAGAGAATCGGATACGACGGGGCCAGGCGGGCCGCAACGTAGTTGGCGGCCAGCACGGCTGACTTCGTGGCGTGCGCCAACCCCTCGCCCGACAGCAGGCGGATGTAGGCCCAGCTGATAGCCAGGATCCCGGCGCTGCCGTAGGGCGCGCCGCTGACCGGTCCGATACCTTCACGCTGCTCCCGGCGCGGGTGCAGCGGATGCGACGGGAGGAACGGCACCAGGTGCTCGGCGACGGCCACCGGCCCGACACCGGGACCTCCCCCGCCGTGCGGGATGCAGAACGTCTTGTGCAGGTTCAGATGCGAGACGTCGCCACCGAACTGTCCGGGCTCGGCGAGGCCCAGGAGCGCGTTGAGATTCGCCCCGTCGATGTAGACCTGGCCGCCGTGCTGGTGGACCAGTGCGCACATCTCGCTGATGCCTTCCTCGTACACCCCGTGCGTCGAGGGGTACGTCACCATGATGGCGGCCAGGCGCTCCGCATGCTCTTCGCACTTGCGTCGGAGGTCCTCGAGATCGACCGTCCCGTCACCGAGCGCGCCCACCACCACGACGCGCATGCCGGCCATGACGGCCGAGGCTGCATTGGTGCCGTGCGCACTCGACGGGATGAGGCAGACCGTGCGTCCCTCGTCGCCCCGCGTGCGGTGGTAGGCCGCAATGGCCAACAACCCGGCGAGCTCCCCTTGGCTCCCCGCGTTCGGCTGGACGGACACTTTGGCGTAGCCGGTCACTCGGCCAGCCAGTCCTCCAACTCGTCGATGAGCGACAGGTAGCCCGGCGTGCTCTCGAGCGGGGCGAACGGATGGATGTCGGCGAAGCCGGGCAGTCCGACCGGCTCCATCTCGGTCGTGGCGTTCAACTTCATGGTGCAGGAGCCCAGCGGAATCATGCCCCGGTCGAGCGCAAAGTCCTTGTCCGAAAGACGGCGCAGGTAGCGCAGCATCGCCGTCTCCGAGTGGTGCTCGGAGAACACGGGGTGGGTGAGGATCGGGCCCCGGCGCAGGAGCGTCTGGGGCAGGGGCGGAGACTGCTCCCGACGCCGGCATCGGGGACGCCGAAGGCCCCGAGCACCGCCTCGAGGTGCGCTGTCGTCGTGGTCTCGCCGCACGAGACGCCGACGTGATCGCCGTCGACCAGGCGCAGGAGCACGCCACTGCCGGCCGCGGCCACGATCGCCCCCGCCCGACCGGGCGCCTCGACGACCACCGTGTCGAAGAACTCGGGGTGGACGAGCGCGAAGCCGGCGCCTTGCAAGCGTGCGGCCAGGTCGGCCGTACGCCCGTGGACGCGACGGGCAATGCCGCGCAATCCATCGGCGCCGTGGTACACCGCGTACATGGAGGCCACCACCGCCAAGAGGACCTGGGCCGTGCAGATGTTCGAGGTGGCCTTCTCCCGGCGGATGTGCTGCTCGCGCGTCTGCAGCGCCAGCCGATACGCGGGGCGCTCCTCGGCGTCGATCGAGAGCCCGACGAGTCGGCCCGGCAGGTCGCGCTCCAACCCGCTCTTGATCGCCATGAAGGCGGCATGGGGGCCGCCGTACCAGAGCGGCACGCCGAACCGCTGGGACGAGCCGACGGCGACGTCGGCCCCCCACTCCCCCGGCGACTGCAACAGCGTCAGTGCGAGGAGGTCCGTGGCCACGGTGACCAGGGCCCCCTTGGCGTGCGCCGTCTCGGTCAGCGCCCCGAAGTCGCGGATGCGGCCGGAGCACCCGGGGTACTGCTGCACCATGCCGAAGTAGTCGCCGGAGGGGGCCCCGCTCCGAGGTCGACCACGTCGAGCGCGATGCCGAGGGGCGCGAGGCGTGTGGCCAGCACGGCGATGGTCTGCGGCAGGCAGTCAGCGTCGACGATCACCCGGTTCGAATCGTTGGTGGCGCGACGGCGCATGAGCGTGACCGCCTCGGCCACCGCCGTGCTCTCGTCAAGCAGGGACGCGTTCGCCGTCTGGAGCCCGGTGAGGTCGCTCACCATCGTCTGGAAATTGAGGAGCGCTTCCAGGCGACCTTGGCTGATCTCGGGCTGGTACGGCGTGTAGGCCGTGTACCAGGCCGGGCTCTCCAGGACGTTGCGCCGGATGACGCCCGGCGTGATGGTCCCGGAGTACCCGAGTCCGATCATCGGCTCAGCGATGGTGTTGGTGGCGGCGAGCCGTCGGAGCTCGTCGAGGACCTGGTGCTCTGACAGGGCCGGCGGGAGGTCGAGCGTGCCGAGGCTGCGCACGCTGCCCGGCACCGCGGCATCGACGAGGTCGTCGAGCGTCTCGTAGCCGAGGACCTTGAGCATCCCCGCCTGCTCTTCGTCGGAGGGCCCCACGTGACGGCGGAGGAACTGCTCGAAGGGCTCGAGTGCCTCGGATCGGTCGCCTGGGCGCTGTGTGCTCACGGGGATCTCCTCACGTGTTCCACTCACGCGGAACTGTTGGGCGTCCTCCCCGCTCTGTCACTGGACCTGAGAGCCTCACCGCGACCTGCACGGCTTCCACCTTCGGTGCGGACGACGAGCGCGCCCGCTTTCCAGAGTTGCCTCACCGAAGCGGTATGTCGGCCTGAGAGTTTCTCGGGGAGAGTTGCTCCTCCGGCGTCCCCTCGACTGCGTGCTGCGGGGACTCTGGCGCTCCGGTTCAAACGGCGTATTCAGTTGTGGGGTCCACACTACCGGACCGACCAGGACAGGCCGGTTCTGGAGCGGCGAACTATTCGCTCTCTTCTTCGTTGCGGACAGGCCACAACGGTGGGCGCACGAGCCGGGCAGGGAGCTCGCGGCCGCGCTGGACGACAGTGATGGTGTCCCCCTCCAGCAGGCGGGCGTCGGCGTCGACGAAGCCCAGCCCGATGCCCCGCTCGCGCATCGGCGAGAAGTTGCCGCTGGTCAGGATGCCGACCTGGTCCGCGCCTTCACAGAGCAGCGACCCGTCGCGCAGGGGCTGGCGACCGTCGGCGACGATGCCCCGCAGGCGCCGGGCGGGCCCCTCGCGCCTTCTCCTCTTCCAATGCCGCGCGCCGGTGAAATCCCCCTTGTCCCAACCGACGACCCAGCCCAGGCCGGCCTGGAGCGGGGTGATGCCGGGTCCCAGCTCGTGGCCGTGCAGCGGGAGACCCGCCTCGAGACGCAGCGTGTCACGGGCGCCCAGACCTGCCGGGGCGATCCCCTGGCCGAGGACGGCGTCCCAGAACGCAGGCGCCACGTCGGCGGGGACGGCACACTCGACGCCGTCCTCCCCCGTGTAGCCGGTGCCGGCCACCAGGCACGTGGTGCCGGCCCATTCGAAACGGTCGACGGAGAAGCGGTGCACCCCGGCGGCCTCGGGCGCGACCTGCGCCAGGCGGGCCGCGCTTCCGGGCCCTGCACCGCGATCACGGCCCGCTCGTCAGTGACGTCGCTGCCGCCGATGGCCGCAACGACATCGGTGGTGTTCGAGGCGTTCGGCATGACGTCGAACCGTTGTCGTCGACCCACCACACGATGATGTCGTCGACCACGAACCCGTCCTCGTCAAGGAGATGGGTGTACTGGGCCCGCCCCGGGTGCACCCGGGTCAGGTCGTTGCTCAACGAGCGCTGCAGATGGCCGAGCGTGTCCCCGGCCCTGCACGCGCACCGTGCCGAGGTGGCTGACGTCGAAGGCGACTGCCGCGTGCGGCAGGCCGGTGCTCGGCCACCGTCCCCGTCGGATAGGCGAGCGGCATCTCCCAACCGCCGAAAGGGACCATCTTGGCCCCGAGCGCGGAGGTGCGCCGCATGGAGCGGTGAAACCCGTTGCTGGGCGGCGACCCTGCCCCGGTCGACGTCACCCGATCAGGGGCACACGTCGCAGGTAGCGGAGAGCAAAGGCCGTGTGACCGATCATGGAATTGAAAGTCCGTGCTGGTACACGATGGTGATTGGCACTTCGGGATAGAGCTCGCGCATGCGCCGCACCTTGCGGTTCTTGCGAGTGACGAGCCGCTGGTCGGCCGTGGTGAGCTCGATGAACATGCCGCGACACGGCAGGTAGAAGTCCGGGCGGAACCCGGACACGGGCGAGCCGTTGCTGTCCCAGGCCAAGGGGAACTCCACCGGCTCGTATTCCCAGCGCTCCCCGGACAGGTCCAGCAGGGTGGCGAAGAGCCGTTCAGAGGGATGCGCGAAGCGGACCTGCCCAGCGGGGACGCAGGCCGGATGCGTGGACGCCCGACACGCGGGGTCCGTCGCGGTCACTCCCCCGAGGCCCGTGCTGCCCGTACTCGGGCCGGACGCCCCTTGGCGGGCTTGGCCGTGGCCGCGGTCTCGAGCCGCACGATGTCGGCGTCCAGCTCCTCCACCACGCCGGCGAACGGGACGATGTTGAACACACCCTGGCCTCCCGCCAGCAGATCGACGACCTCGCCGTTGGAGCGGGCGAGCACCGAGCTGGTCCCGGTCAACACGAGGTTGGCCGACGCCAGGTCCCCGCCCAGCTCCTCACGCAGGCACTCCACGGCCCGGCGGGCGGACTGGAGTGACACCCCGGCGTCGAGCAGTTGCTTGATCACCTTGAGCTCGAGCACGTCCGAATACGCGTAGACGCGCCGGGAGCCACTGCCCTTTGCCGTCGCCAGCGACGGTTGCAGCAAGCCCGTGCGGGCCCAGTAGTCGAGCTGCCGGTACGTGATTCCCACCAGCCCACACACCTGCGGCCCATGAAACCCCCCGACACGAGGCACGGCATCGTCGACCATCACACCTCCCTGGCGTGCCACCCTGGGCCGTCACTCTAGTGCACCCCGGACGACACGGCAGTAGTTACGAAGGCGTCATTCGGCGGGACTCGCCGCCTCGAGGGGCCCTCCGGGCCAGACCACCACCGAGCCGAGCACGAAGAGTCCCACCCGGTGCCCGAGCGGCAACGGCGTCCAACCGTTGACCCGCACGACCAGGTCCGGCAGACCGCCGAGATCGGTCCGCACCCGGACCACGGCGTCATGGCCGTAGTACTCGTAGCTGGCGACCGTGCCCTCCAGGGCGCCCGAGGTCGCATCGCCGAGGGCGATCTGCTCGGGTCGGACCATCACCCGGGCGCGCCCCCCCCGTCGAGGGCCGTCCCACGAGGCCACCGTGAGTCGACCGAGCGCCGTGGTGGCGATGCCGTCGCGGACCTCGCCGTCCAGCACGTTCGACTCACCGAGGAACTGCGCCAGCTCGACGTCGCCGGGCCGGCCGTACAACCCGGACGGCGTATCGAGCTGCGCGATGACACCGTGCCGGAGCACCGCCACCTGGTCGGCCATCGACAGAGCCTCGTCCTGGTCGTGGGTGACGAGGATGGATGTCGTGCCGGATGTGCGCAGCACCCCCAAGACGTCGGCCCGCACGGCCGAGCGCATCGACGCATCGAGCGAGGCGAAGGGCTCGTCGAGCAGGACGATCTCGGGCCCGATCGCGAGCGCGCGGGCCAGCGCCACCCGTTGCTGCTGGCCTCCGGAGAGCTGATGCGGATAGCGCCGACGATAGCCGGACAGTCCGACGAGTTCGAGGAGCTCGTCGACCCGTGCCGCCGCGATCCGGGTCACGTGGCAGGCCGAAGCCGACGTTGCGGCCCACGCTCAGGTGCGGAAACAACGCCCCCTCCTGGGGGACGTAGCCGATGCGCCGGCGGTCGGTCGGCACGAACAGCTCGCCGGCGTCGTCGACCACCTCGGCCCCGATGGAGACCTCGCCTTCACCGGGGCGCTCGAAACCGGCAACGATGCGCAACAACGTCGTCTTGCCGCTGCCGGACGAGCCGAGGATGGCCGTGAACGATCCGTGCGGGACGGCCAGATCGACGCCGCGAAGCACGCGCTGGTCCGAACGACTTGGCCACACCGCTGACCCGCAGATCCTTCATGTCGCTGTCCCCGCTGCGAGTTCGTATCCCTGCATTGCGGGAACCGAGGGCGCCGTGACCGTCGCACGTTCGGGTTGTCGGTCGAACCAACGGCCCAGGACGTAGCCGGGGACCGCGGCGATGAGCACCATGACACCCGTGTACGGCGCCGCTTGCCCGTAGGAGAGGTTGTCCTGGTACGCCCAGAATTGCGTGGCCAGGGTCTCGACGTTGGTGGGATGGAGCACGAGGGTGGCGGTCAGCTCCGTCGCCGTCTCGAGGAACACGAGCGTGAACGCCGCCCCGAGGCCGGGGGCGATCAGGGGCAGGGTCACCCGCCACAGGACCGACCGGCGCCGCACCCCGAGCGAGCGCCCCACCTCCTCGAGTCCGACCGGCGAGCGGGCGACCGCGGCGCGCACCGACACGAGCGTGAGCGGGAAGAACATGATGGAGTACGCGAGGACCAGGAGCGGGCTGGTCTGGTAGAAGCGGCCCTGGAGGAAATGCTCGGTCACGTAGGTGAAGCTGAGGGCGATGACGAGACCCGGCACGGCCAGCACGAGCATGTTCGTCCGCTGGAGGGCGATCACCCGGCGCCGGGGGAAACGGACCGAGAACAGAGCAATGGGGAGCGCTGCGGCCGTCGCCACCACCCCGGCGGCCGCTGCGTAGCCGAAGGTGTTCACGGTGGCGATCAGGAGCGATGCGGGTGGCAGGGTGCTGTTCCCGCCCTGGACGATCAGGTAGACGATGGCACCGACGGGTACGCCCAGAGCCAGCACCACCAGGAGCGCGGCCCCCGCCAGTGCGGGCAGACGTGCCCGGCCGAGCGCTACCGGTCGAATCGGCCGTGCCGCGCCGCGCCGACCCGCGACGTCCGGCCGCGGCCGCGCACGGTGTCCTCGCTCGCCAGGAGCAGGCCACCGAGGAGCACGAGGATCAGGGAGAGCGTGGAGCAGCGGGCTCGTTGAACCCGACTTGGAACTCGCTGTAGATCTCGGTGGTCAGCGTCTGGTAGCCGAGGATCTCGAACGCACCGAACTCAGCGAGGACGACGAGTCCCACGAGCATCGTCCCCCCGAAGATGGCCAGGCGGGCCGGCCCACCGTGACCATCGAGAACGTGCGCACGCGGCCGAGCCCGAGGGGCCGCGCGCCACCTCCTCCTGCGCGCCGGGTCGCGGGCGCGAGGCTGGCGGCGACGGGCAAGGACACCAACGGTAGACCGCGAGCGTCATGACCAGGACGGCGGCCCAGAATCCGCCGACGGAGGGAAGACGCCGCGCCGAAGCCGAAGACTGACCACGAAGTCCGGGACGCCGAGCGGGATCACCACCAGAATCGCGAAGACGGCGATACGGCAGGTCGGTACGCTCCACGACCACGCGGCCAACGTGCCGACGGCGACGCTCAGACCATCACCACGACGACCAGTGAGACGGTGTCCACTCAGCATGGCGGTGAGGCGGCGGAAGAGGTAGCTGGTGCAACTGGACCAGCCCACCTGCACCGCCTGAACCACCAGGAAGGCCAACGGGAAGCAGCACGACGACCGAGACGAGGGCGGCGGCGGCGTCAAGAGCGGCGGAGCCGGCGCTGGCCGGCGACGACAGGGAGTCGGGCGCGCACCGGTCACAGGAGTTGGACCTTCTGCAGCAGCTTCCACCGCCTCGACGCCCGTGCCGAGCTCGGTGACCGGTGACCCTGTTCGGCTGCAAGTGGTCGAACGGGTCTCGGGGTGCGCGGTCGTCACGCCCGAGGCGACTTGGATACTCGTAGCCGTCGCTGTGGCGATCATCTCCGGACCCTGGGCCTAGGTGAGGAAGGCCACGAAGCGCGGGCACGCCTTGTCGATGGTCCTGAGGACTTCAGGATGCCGGCGCCGTAGACGTTGAGGACGTAGCCGAGGTCGCGCGCAGCGACGTGGCGACGGCCGAGTGGAGGCCGCCTGCCCGACCTGGGCCCGCAGCGGACCGAAGTACTGGTCGATGGCGCCGAGTGAGGGCCTGACCGCGTCGACGCTGCTGATGAGCGTCTCCGGCCGGGTACGTGTGGCCCCCGGCGTCGCCTTGACCCCCTCGAGCCAGCGGAGCGCCGCGGCATCGCCTGCCTGGGCTAGCGAGCCGTGACGATCGGTTGGAAGTCCGTCTCGCCTCCGGCCATGCCGATCGCCCGGCCGACTGGCCGCGCGCCAGCTCCATGACCGACTTGGGGAGCTGCGCGGGGGTGAGCTGCGACGTGTTGTAGGCCATCACGCTCGACCCGTGCCGAGCACGCCGACCCACTTGCCGTCGGGCGAATTGAACCTCGATGGGCGTGGTGGCGAGCGTCGACGGATCGACCGGGGCGAGCAGGCCCTTCGAGGCGAGATACTGCAGGGGCGGGGAGTTCTCGGTGTAGTACACGTCGGCCGGCGAGTGCGAGCCCTCGGTCACGATCTGGTCCGCCAGCACGTCCTCGTCGTCGGAGCGCAGGCTCACCGAGACCCCGCTCTCACGTTCGAACGCCGCCACCAGGGCGTGCGTCGTCTGGACGTGTTGCCCGCTGTAGACCGTCAGCGTGCCCGCCGCCCCGCCCGACCCGGTGCTCTGGGCGCACCCGGTGAGCACCGCAGCCGCCAACATCGGTGAGACCGCTGCGACGAGGGCGCGCCGGACGCCCCGACCCCTTGCCCGCCCACGTGCTCCTCGCATCGTGCCTCTGACACCTCTCCGACCTGGACATCCTGAAGTTAGGGTGCCCTAACTTTAGGATGCCCTCAGAAGGGCGTCAAGACCGCGTCCACTCAGTCGGGTTCGATCGACCCCCCCGGCACGAGGTCGGCCCTGCCCTCGAGCGGGCTCGACGGCTCGGCGTGGAAGCGGACCGGGATGCGGCCCGCGTGGCGCGCCTGCCACCCCGCCTCGACGGCCAGGCGCATGGCCCGGGCCATCGCCACCGGGTCATGAGCCCGGTTGACGGCCGTCGCCACCAGCACGGCGTCGCAGCCCAGCTCCATGGCGAGCGCGGCGTCCGATGCCGTGCCGATGCCGGCATCGAGGATGACCGGGACGTCGACGGCTTCCCGGAGCAACGCGATGTTGTGGGGGTTGCGGATGCCGAGACCGCTGCCGATGGGCGATCCGAGCGGCATGACGGCGGCACAGCCCACCTGCTGGAGCCGGAGAGCAAGAACGGGATCGTCGGTCGTGTAGGGAAGGACGACGAAGCCGTCCTCGCCAGCTGTTCCGCAGCAGCCAGGAGCTCGACGGCGTCGGGAAGGAGCGTGCGGTCGTCACCGACCACCTCGAGCTTGACCCAGTCGGTGCCGAATGCCTCGCGCGCCAGTTTGGCGGTGAGCACAGCCTCCGACGCAGTGGCGCATCCCGCGGTGTTGGGCAGCACCCGCACGCCCAGCTCGTCGAGCAGCGACAACAGCGAGCCCCGGCCGGACACCTCCACCCGCCGGACGGCAACCGTCGCCATGGCGGCTCCTGCCTCCGTGAGTGCAGCCCGGAGCGCGTCGAGGCTGGTCATACCCCCGGTGCCGAGCAGGAGCCGTGACGCCAGGACCTCGCCCGCGACGGTCAACGGCTCCGGGTTCGCGTTGCTGCACCCTTCGGTGTCACCGGACGAAGATACCCCGGGGCCCGCCTATGGTGGCTCGGTGCCGGGACGCGACGCCACCGACGGCGCTGAGCATCGCCGGGTCCGACTCGGGCGGCGGTGCGGGTGTCCAAGCCGACCTGAAGACCTTCGCGGCGTACCGCGTGCACGGGACCTGCGCCCTGACGGCGGTCACGGCGCAGAACACGAACGAGGTCCGGGGCATCGTCGCGATGGAGCCGTCGTTCGTGCGCCAACAGGTCCGGACGGTGCTCGACGACTTCGACGTGCGCGCCGTGAAGACGGGCATGCTGGCCACGGCGGCGATCGTCCAGGAGGTCGCGGCGCTGGCGGCAGCAGGCGAGCTGCCCCAGCTGATCGTGGATCCGGTCCTCGTGTCGTCCAGTGGGCACCGGCTGTTGGAGCCCGAGGGCATCGACGCCTACCTGCGGCTGCTCCCCCACGCGATCGTCGTCACGCCCAACCTGCGGGAGGCGGCCGTGCTCGGGGGCACGACCCCGGAGTCGCTCGGATCCGTCGAAGCCCGGATCGCCGTCGCCCGGGCGATCCGCGAGACGGGTGCCCGCTACGTGGTGGTCAAGGGTGGCCACCTCACCGAGTCCGCCGACGACGTCGTGGCCGGCCCCGACGGGGAGTCGGTGCTGCCCGGGACGCGGGTGGCCACGGGCAACGACCATGGCACCGGGTGCTCCCTCTCAGCCGCGGTGGCCGCCAACCTGGCACTGGGAGCATCGGTGCCGTCTGCGATCGAGCAGGCGAAGGCCTTCGTGGCCCGCGCCCTGGCCGGGAGCGCCAGCTGGCACCTCGGATCCGGACACGGGCCCCTCGACCATTTCGGGTGGTCCACCCCGCCGTAGGCTTGGCCGGGCATGACGCTGCACCACACCGACAATGAGCTCGTGCCCCAGGGTGCGGTGGTGCCCGAGCCCCTCCGTCCCCCCACGCCCGGCGGCATCTCCATGCGGCCGGCGATGGTGGTCCTCGGTCTGGCCGCGTGCATCCTCGTCGTGTTCGTGACCATCGGGATCCTCTCGTCGCAGTCCCCGACGCCGGTCAGGCACGGCGGCAGGCCGACCTCGGTGCCCGGCGTCGCACTGCAGGCCCAGCGGGCGGGGTCAGCGCTCTCGCCCATCGTCCACACCGGTCAGCCGCCGACCAACATCCTCAACGCCGTCTTCGTCCCGGTCGGCTCGGTCCCGGTCTCGCACCGGGACCTCGCGGCGCAGGCTCCTCAGTTCGATTCCCAGGTCGTCTTCCGGTCCGATGACTCCCAGGCCGCGCTGCTGGCGTTCTATGCCGCCGACATGAAGCTGCAGGGCTGGCAGGTCTTCGACCGCGGGCCGGCGGCCAACCATCCGGGCTCCCTCGAGGTGCTGGGCAAGCTGGCGGGTACGGACGGCTACTACTGGGAGATGGGCGCGATCATCGCGCCGACGACCTTCCGTCCCGGTGGTCCGCCGCGGGGCGAAACGGACTTCACCCTACGGATCCTGCAGGTCGGCGACTCCAATTAGGTCTGTCGTGATGCCACGGGCTGCTCAGCGGACGCCGGCGGCACAGCGCCCCCCGCCGCCGCGTCGGGGAGCAACTCGGACCATCCGCCGGCTCGGCCAGCAGGTAGGCCCACACGAAGAAGTTGATCGGGTACAGCAGGTAGCCCACCCGCGGGTTCGGAGCGCCAGGAGGATGAGCACGGCCATCACCACGCCGGCGATGATGCAGACCTCCGACACCGTGCGCGGCGTGTGGCGGTACAGGTGCCGCGCCAGCAGCACGGACAGCACGATCCCGACCGAGACCGGCAGTGCCCGGCTGAACGAGGGGAACGCGGTCACGAGGACGTGGCCGGGCAACGCGCTGGCCGCGGTCGAGGGGATGGCGCTGAGGCCCAGCGGGAACAGCACCACGTCGTCGATCAGGGCGAACGGCCCCCGGAGGGCGAACGGGAAGATCGTCGGCACCGCCACGACGACGATCCCCGGCGAGCATCGAGAGTGGCCGCCGCTCGCCCTCTGCGGCCGCGGGCGGCGAAGAGCGCCAGTGCGGCCAGTGGCCATGCGGTGAACTTCATGGCCGACGCGATGCCGAAGCACGACACCCGAGGCGAAGGGCCGCCGCCGCTGGGCCAGCACCATGGCCAGCAGCAGGACCGCGACCACGGGGATGTCGTCCCCGCCGGTGGCCAGCGGCAGCGACGCCAGGGGCAAGATCACGAGCGCCTGCAGTGGCGCGGATCTTTCGCCGCTTGTCCGCCCGGCAGAGATAGAGGGCGACCGCGGCCACGGCGAGCGTGGTCAGGCAGAAGAAGATCCGGGCGTCGCTCAACCCGTTGTTGGGCCAGATCTCGCTCGGGATGCCCAGAACGGCCATCACCGGGAGGTAGGGCAGGAACCCTGCGTAGTCGGGCTGCCCGGGGGCGTGGTACTTCACCGGATGGTGGGCCTTGACCAGAGGGTGGTACGGATCCTGTCCCCGGACGAGGTCCTGGCCCCCGACCTCCACCGCCACGACCTCGGGCTGCAGGTGCGAACCGGTGACGCCGTCGAAGCGCCACAGGATCTCGAGCCCGAGCGGGATGGCGAGCGGCGCCGGCGAACACGCAGACGGCCACGAGGACGCGGGCCAGCCAGGCGCGGTGGTGCTGGAGCCGCGTCAGCCCGCTGTCCGGTTGCCGCCGGCGGGCGCGGCGCAGCATCCAGGCCAGGACGACCGACGCCAGCGCACCGAACACGAAGGGCGACAACGCCATGCGCCCCCACACCTGGTACAGGGCGTTGGTCGACGTGTAGATCGTGCCGAGCGCGAAGAGCGCGCTGACGCCGTAGAGCAGCGCGTCACCCACCTCGGGCGAGATCCGCTTGACCCGGTCGACGCCCGCTGCCACGCGTCGGCGGCGGTGCCGCTCCAACTCGGGATCGTTGTCACTGAATTGGTCGGCATGGCGTCCTCGAAAGCCTCGCACACCGAGGGGGCACAACGGTGCCTGGGCGACCGATGGCGTCGATCCTAGAGGCCGAGTTCCTCCTGGTAGAACGCCAGCTCGGCCTCGAGGCAGGCGGTCAGGGTGTCGGCCCGGCGGAACCCATGCCCCTCCCCCTCGAAGAACCGCAGGTCGCAGGCGTGTTGGCCGCCGCCAGGGCCTCGCGCATGCGCTCGGCCTGTGCCGGCGGGACCACCGCGTCCTCCGTCCCCTGCAAGAGGAGCACCGACCCCGCCATGTCCGCCGCCCGGGTCACCGGCGATCGCTCCACGTAGCGCGGGCCCGAGCCCGGCAGCGGACCGATGAGTCGATCGGTGTAGTGCGCCTCGAAATCGTGCGTCGTCGCCACCAGGCCCGATGAGGTCCGTCACCCCGTACCACGAGACACAGGCCACGAATCCCTCCCCCGCCGCCAGCGCGTTGAGCGCCGTCATGCCCCCGGCACTCCCGCCGCGGACGGCCATGCGCTCGGGCATCGACGTCGCCGCGTGCCGCGAGGTGCAGCGCGGCATCGAGACAGTCCTCGGCGTCGGCGACGCCCCACTGGCCCCACAGCGAGCAGCGGTAGGCCCGCCCGTACCCCGAGCTGCCCGCGTAGTCCACGCACGCCACGGCGAAGCCCCGGCTGGTGAAGAACTGGCGGGTCAGGTCGAACCCCGCCTGGCAGGAGGACGTGGGTCCGCCGTGACACCAGATCACCAGGGGCGGCCTCTGCCGGCCGGCCCGGCGGTGCCCCCCAACGTCGGCCGGTAGAGCGTCCCGTGCACGGTGCGACCGGAGCGCCCGGTCAGCGAGAACGGCTCCCCGGCGGCGACGTCGCCGCCGCCGAGGCTCTGCCGGTGCCGGGGCGCAGCGGCCGTGCGGCCGCGTCCGGCGACCACAGCCACACGTTCGGAGGGTCGTCCGGCGTGCTGCCGATCAGCGCCAACCCGTCCCCGTGGGCGCAGAGCGCCGAGATGGACACGCACGGCTGATCCACGGCAACGCCGTCGGGCACCGGGTCGAGTCCGTCACCGGTCGCCAATGCGAGCAGGCTGTCCCGCCCGGAGGCGGTCACGCGCACGACGAGCGTGCCGTCGGCGAGGTCCGCCATCGTCGTCTGCCCGAGGACCCAGTCCGGCCCGTGGAACTCGGCGGCCCGCTCCGTCAGCGCCCGGTCCGACGCATCCGCGACCGGCCCGGCCTGCGTGCACGTAGGGCTGCCACCATCCCATCCGGTCGGACACGAACCGGAGCGTTCCGTCCCCTGCGCCACGCGGGCTGTCCGACCGCCTCCTCGGGGCCGCCCGGCGACGCGCCAGGCGCACCGCGACCGCCAGGGTGTCGGTGCCCGGGTCCGAGCCCGGCGTCCGGGCGACGGGAAGGACCACGACCGTCGACGCATCCCACGGCATGTCGGGATGATCCCAGACCACGACGGCCACCCGGGTGCCCGCCGGGTCGACCCGGGGGGCCCCGAAGAAATCGTGCCCTTCGAGCAACGTGGACTCGCTCGGCTCCGCCCCTCGGGTCGACAGCGCGACGACGCTCCGGACCGGGCGTTGCACCCCGGGCGGTGCACCTCCCGGACCGCCAGGACCCAGTCACCGTCGGGCGTGGCGCTCAGCCCGCCGTGGTTGTGGACCTCGTCCGTCGGGAGGGGCGACCGTCAAGGCCCGCGGCGCCGCGGGCGGGGCCGAGTCGGCGCGGCCGGGCCGTCGCAGAACCAGACCCGCTGGTCCGTCTGATCGACATAGGCGAAGGCCCCGACCGACCTCCGGGCACGAGGCACACGGCGCCACCGCCGTACTCGTGGACGCGGCTGCGGATGCTCACCCCCTCGGGCGAATGGTCGGTCGGTCCGTCCGCGCCGGCCCGCACCAGGACGACGCGACCCGCCTCGGCCGGGCGCGACTCGAGCCAGTAGAGGGCGTCGCCGTCGGAGCAGAGCTTCGGAGAGCGAGACCTTGGCGCCGGCAACGTCGGACCGGTGTGAGCGGCGAGGCCCAACGCCCATATCCTGCAGTCGTGACCACGGTCCGAACGTACCCGGTGCAGGAGCCCGCGCCCGAAGCAAACGGCGGCGCCCTCTACAGTGAGCCGGTGCGCTTCCCGGCCTACCTGCTCTCCAAGGCGGGCGCCGTCATCCGGCCCGCCGTGGTCGAGCTCGCCGACTCGGACCTGCCGGCGGGCGACGTCCTCGTCCGGGTCGAGTGGTCAGCCATCAACTTCAAGGACGCCATGGTGACGCGACCGGGGAACCGGGTGGCCCGCGGCTTCCCGCTCGTCCCGGGGGTCGAGCTGGCCGGCAGCGTGGAGGAGAGCACGAGTCCCGATTTCACCGTCGGCCAGCGGGTGCTCGTCCAGGGCTACGACCTCGGGGTGGCCCGGCACGGCGGGTTCGCCGGCCTACGCGCGCGTCCCGGCCGACTGGGTGGTCCCGCTGCCCGACGCCATGAGCTGCCGCAACGCCGCCATCATCGGGTTGGCCGGCTTCACCGCGCTGCTGTCGCATCGTCGCCTGGTGCAGCACGGCACCTCCCCCGAGGACGGGCCCATGCTGGTGACCGGTGCCTCCGGCGGCGTGGGCAGTGCAGCCGTGGCGCTCCTCGCCAAGGCGGGCTTCGAGGTCGTTGCCTCATCGGGCAAGACGGCGGAGCACGACTACCTGAAGAGCCTCGGCGCGGCACAGGTCGTGGGGCGGCAGTTCACCGAGGACGACGGCCGCACACTGGGTCCGCAACTCTGGGCCGGCGTCGTCGACTGTGTCGGAGGGATGGCGCTGGCAGAGGCGCTCCGCACCGTGCGCTACGGCGGCGCCGTGGCGGCGAGCGGCCTCACCGGCGGCAACGACCTCGCCACCACGGTGTACCCGTTCATCGTGCGCGGCGTGGCACTCCTGGGGATCGACACCGTGGCGACGCCGATCGAGGAGCGGCGTGCCCTGTGGGCCGACATGGCCGACGCGTTCCCGCTCGAGCACTGCGAAGAGATGGTCAACGAGGAGATCGGCCTGCCCGGGTTGACGGCTGCGCTCGACCGCGTGCTCGACGGTGCGGTCCGGGGCCGGATCCTGGTCGCTCCCGAGTCGCTGACCAGCCGGTCAGGAAGTCGGGTACACGGGCGAGACCCGGATGGTCCCGTTGCTGCAGGGGGCGATGGACAGCGGGAAGAGCGACGAGGACGTGGTCGCGCCCGGCAGCGTCACGGCGGCCGTCTCGGAGGTGGGACAGCTCGTCTCGCTGCCGGTCGGCACGTCGGAGTACTGGTAGGCGAACTGCGCGGTGGACGACGGCGCCACCGCGACCGGGGACGGCGCCCCGTTGGCCGGTGGTGACAGGGTGACGGACAACCCGTTCACCATCGTGACGTTCAGGGGCGCCGAACTGCCCGAGAACAGCGCGATCTTGGGATAGCCGTTCGCGGTGCACGTGGACGACCCGGTGTTGGTGACCGTGATCACCCCGGTGATGGTGCCCGCCGCCCCCTGCCCCTGGCCCGCCGACGCCGTGATGTGGCGTGCAGGCGCGTCGAGGCGGCGCGTCGTCGTCGTGGTGGTGGATGCGGTCGTGCTCGTGGACGTCGAGCTCGACGCCGGAGCCGTCGCTCCGCGTGGTCGTCGTGACGTGTTTGGGCGTGCTCGGGGTGCTGCTGCACGCGGCGAGAGTCCACCGGCGCACGCCAGCAGGGCGAGCGCCCAGCGCGGTGGCGTCACCCTTCGAAATCCTCCGGCCGCACGGAGTCCAGGAACTGGCGGAACTGCCCCACCAATTCGTCCGGCGTGTCCTCCTCGTCGTCGTCGGCGTCGAGCGCGAGGATGATCCCCTCGGACTCCATCAGCTCGTCCGAGACGAACAGGGGCGTCTCGGTGCGCACGGCCACCGCCACGGCGTCCGACGGCCGGCTCGAGACGATGGTCCGCTCCTCACCCCGCACGAGGTGCATCTCGGCGTAGTAGGTCGAGGCCCGCAGTTCGGTGATGATCACACGCTCGACGCTGATGTCCAATGCACCCAGCATGTCCTTCATCAGGTCGTGCGTGAGAGGGCGGGGCATCGTCACACCCTGCAGGGCGTAGGCAATGGCCGTGGCCTCGGGGCTCCCGATGAAGATCGGCAGCGTGCGTCCCTCGCCCTCGGTCTCCTGCAGGAGGAGCACCGGCGTGTTGGACTGCAGGTCCACCCGGACGGCTCGGAGTAGCACACGGACCATGACTGAAATGTAGCGCCGGATACCGGCCTTGCGTCACCCCCCCAGATGGCGGCGCAGCGCCAGGCGGAGCAACGTGGCTCGCATCGATTGACCCAGCGCCGCCAGCTGCTCCGCTCCTTCCAGCGCCCGCTGGCGGGACTCGGGGTTCCGCTGGCGCAGCAGGGGGATCACGACCTGCTCGATCAGCCCCATCTCACGATCCACGGCATTGCGGAAGAGCCGCAGATGGCGCGGCTCGATCCCGAAGGCCCCGAACGCCGCCGCCAGATTGGCCACGGTGAGGGCATCCTCGTCGTAGGTCGGGATGCCGGCCACCACGACGGGCTCGATGAGACCGAACCCCTCGAGGCCCGCCACCTCCTCGAGCGGCAGGCCACTGGCCGCGCAGAGCTCCTCGGCCGTCAGGCTGGCGCCGGTCACGATGGCGGCGGTCGTGCCCGGCGTGGGGTCGCGCCCTCGCCCGTCACCGCCGGCGCCGGTCGGTGTCGTGCTCTTGCGCGTCGCCGGCTCCGGTGGCGGAGACGTCGTCCGTGGGCCGGCCGGGGCCGCCGCCTCGGTGCGACGCGGACCCGGCGCGCCGTTGCCGGGTCCCGCCCCTCCCGCCGGCGCTTTCCGGGCGCTGCTCTGCGCGGGCGCCGGACCGCCGGCGATCGGCCTGCGGGCACGTCGCGGGAGCTGCGCTCGGTGACGGTCGGGGCTGCGGTGCGCGCCGGCCCAGGCTCGGCCGCCACGTGCGCCGCCTCCGCACCGGCCCCCTCGCCCACGACCTGCAACCCGGCTCGGGCCTTCGCTGCCTCAGGCATGCGGGCGGCTCGACGCGAGGCGTCCGCCAGTATGCGGGCCATTGCCTCCTCGTCCGCCTTCGTCGGCTGCTGCTCCGGACCGGGAGCGGCTCCCGCCCGTTCGGCCGACGTGGGCGGGCTTGCCGTTCGGCCCCTCGGCCGGGCCCTCGTCGAGCTCCCCGTCCGCCAGCCGGTCCCGGATCACCTTGAGGGGCAGGAAATGCTCGCGTTGCTGGCGCAACACCCAGCGCAGTCGCTCGACGTCGTGGTCGAAGAACTTCCGGTAGCCCGAGGGTGATCGCTCGGGGTTCACCAGGCCCTGGCTCTCGAGGAAACGGATCTTCGAAATCGTGACGTCGGGAAATTCCTCCCTGAGCAGGGTCAGGACGTCACCGATGGAGAGGTACGTACGGCTGCTCACTCGTTACCCGCCACCAGGTAGACGAGCTTGAACTTGCCGATCTGGACCTCGTCGCCCGGGGCGAGCTGCACCTCGTCGATCCGCTCGCGGTTCACGTAGGTCCCGTTCAACGAACCCACGTCCCGCAAGGAGTAGGCGCCCCCGTCGCTGGGCGTGATCTCGACGTGCCGGCGTGACACGGTGATGTCGTCGAGGAAGATGTCGCTCTCGGGGTGCCGGCCCGCCCGGACGACCTTCTCCCCCGAGGAGATAGCGAGCCCCCACGTTGGGCCCCCGGGTGACCACGAGCACCCCGGCCCCGTGCGGGACCTCGACGAGGGTGACATCGGGGTGCTCCTCCGACGTCTCGGCTTCGTCGGTCGGATGGAGCGTGATGGTGGCGTCATCGCCGTCTGCGAGCAGCGCATGACCGCACGAGGAGCAGAAGTTGACGCCCTCGGGGTTCCGATGCCCACAGTTGTGACAGAACACGGCGACCACGGTACCCCACCGCACGGCCCGCTTCTCCTGTCGTCATCCCGGCCCTGAACGCCTGGTCAGTCAGCCGTCAGGTCACCGTAGGCGGCCGCGTCGAGGAGGCTGCCCGGATCCGCGCCCGGCGCGAGCTCGATCTCGCAGATCCACCCCTCTCCGTAGGGATCCTGGTTGATCCGTTCGGGCTCACCGGAAAGTGCGTCGTTCACGGCCGTCACGGTGCCGGCGACCGGCGCGTAGATCTCCGAGACCGACTTCGTGGACTCGAGCTCGCCGAGCTGTCCGCCGGCCTCCACCTCGCTCCCCACCGCCGGCAGGTCGACGAACACGATGTCGCCCAGCGCGTCCTGCGCGTAGTCGGTGATCCCGACGCGCACGCGCGCCCCTTCCACGCGCACCCACTCGTGGTCCGGCGAGTAGCGCAGATCCTCGGGGATGTTCATGGGGGGCGACCATACCGGACGGCCGCCCCGACCCGCAGCTTCGGCTAGGCCAGCATCCGGGCGATGCGCTCGACGTACGCGGACGCCAGCGCCTCGGAGGCCGGCCAGGTCCGCGCCCTCGGCCCACAGGTGGGTCACCGGGTCCTCGGGGTCGGGCACCACCAGGACCCATCCCTCGTCGGACACGACCTTGATGCCGTCCACCAGCACCAGATCGGCCCCCTCCTCGGTCAGCTGCTCCATCAGGGTCCGCATGATCAGGCCCTTCTGCTCGAGCGGCGTCGGGACCTCCTCGTGCAGGATCGGCATGGGCGGGGTGGCGTCGACGATCTCCGCGATGGACGTCGATCCCTGGCCGAGCAGGGAGATCAGCCTGGCCAGGGTCGCCGCGGCGTCGAAGGCGGGCAGGAAGGCCGGGAAGACGAACCCTCCCCGCCGGTCCGACGCGAAGGAGATGCCGCCGGACGCCGCCGTGTCGAGCAGCCCCGACGGCGAGAGGGGCGTCAAGGTCACGGCGACCCCTCGCTCGGCGCACACCCGCAGCATGCGGTCGCTCGCGGTCACGGGCAGGGCCACCCGGTCGGCGTCGCCCGCGATCGTCGACAGCTCGATGAAGACCATCACCGCCTCGTCGTCGGTCAGCACCCGCCCCGTGCCGTCGATGAGCGTGAGTCGCTCGCCGCCGGCGTCGATCACCGCTCCGAGGTCCGCCCCCGACGCGCGCACCGCGTCGGCCACCCGGGCCTCGCTCACGAGGCGGTCGACCGAGATCATGCCCGGGGTCTGCGCGTACGGGTTGATGCTCAGGACGTCGGCGCGCACCTTCGAGAGGAGGTTGGGCATCACGAAGCTGGCCGCGCCGTAGGACAGGTCCAGCACCACCTTCATCTCCCGTGCGGTGTCACGGCGCAGGTCGAGTGCCTCCACGACATCGGCCGTGTAGAGCTCGATGCTCCGAGGGGAGAAGTCGATGTCCCCGATCTCCCCCGCCGTGACCCGACGGAACTCCTCGCGGTGGTACATGCGCTCCACCCGGCGCCGGTCGCTCTCCGACAGGTCGATGCCGCGGTCGTCGAAGAAGCCGATCACGACCTGCTGGGGATCGTCGGGGCTCAGGCGCACGGTGAGGCCGGCGCGGTTGCCGCGCCGGCGCACGTGATGCCGGGTCACCGGGATGGTCGCCAGCTCGAGGTCGGTGACGTTGACCCCGACCGAGTTGCACCCGACCATCAGCGCTCGCTTGAGCACGCGGGCGACCCTGCTCGTGTCGCGCGAGGCCGTGATGTACGAGCCCTTCTCGAAGCTCGAGGCCCACGCCTTGGCGAGCCGCACCGCCAACTCGGGGCTGATATCGACGTTGGCGATGCCCTGGACACCATCCGGTCCGAACAGGCTGCGCGACCCGCCCGACTCCCACACGATGGAGGCATTGACCTGGGCGCCGGCCTCGACGACCTTGTAGGGGTAGACCTTGACGTCGCTGCGGACCTCGGCGTGGGCCCCGATGAGGCAGCCCTCGCCGACGACCGCACCGGGCTCGACCCGCGCCCCGACCCGCAGGTCGCACGACCGTCCGAGCACCGCCCCCTCGACCCGGACGGCGGGCCCGAGGTACGAGTTCTCCCCGATCACCGTTCGTTGCACCTCGGCCCGCTCTGCGACCTGGGTGTTGGCGCCCACCGTCGTGTAGGCGCCGAGCACGGCGTCGGCGTCGATCGTGCAGTTCTCCCCGACGAACGACGGCGAGTCGATCCGGACGCTCGGGTCGATGGTCGAGCCCTTTCCGACCCACACGCCCGGGCGCAGCTCGAAGCCGGCCACGTCGACCTGGACCTTGCCGTCGAGGATGTCCTCGTGCGGCCTTCAGATAGGCCGCCGTCGTGCCGACGTCCTCCCAGTACCCGTCGGCCACGTACCCGTAGAGGGGATCCCCGGCCTCGAGCGCCGCCGGGAAGACCTCGCTGGAGAAGTCCACGGCGCGGCCCTCGGGGATGAGGTCGAAGATCTCCGGCTCCAACACGTAGATCCCGGTGTTGATGGTGTCGCTGAACACCTGGCCCCAGCCCGGCTTCTCCAGGAAGCGCTCGATGGAGCCGTCCTCACGCGTGATGACGATGCCGAACTCGAGCGGGTTCTCCACGGCGCACAGGGCGATCGTGGCCAGCGCCTGGTTCTTCTCGTGGAAGGCGATCACCGACGTCAGATCGATGTCGGTGAGGACGTCGCCCGAGATCACGAGGAAGCGTTCGGTCAGCTGCTCGCGGGCGTTGCGAACCGAGCCCGCCGTGCCGAGCGGCGACTCCTCGGTCGCGTAGGCCATGCGGACGCCCAGTTCACTCCCGTCCCCGAAGAAGCTGCGGATGGCGTTCGGCAGGAAGGCAACGGTGACGACGATGTCGGTGATGCCGTGGCGCCGGAGCAGCAGGACGATGTGCTCCATCATCGGCCGTCCCACGAGCGGCAGCATGGGCTTGGGGAGGTTCGACGTCTGCGGACGCAGGCGGGTGCCCTCGCCACCGGCCATGATGACCGCCTTCATACCGCCGCTCCTCCGGGCAGCTCGGCCGTCGCGCAACGCGCGGCGTGCCGGTCCGATGTAGCTCCCCGCAGCCCACCAGGCCAGCGCGAGGCCGATCAACCCGGTCACCCACGCGATGGCACGGATGGGCTCCTGCCAGCCGGCGCTGCCGTAGCCGAGGAGGAAGGTGGGATAGGCGAACATCAGTCCGAATGTGCCCGCCTTGCCGACCCACAACACATCGATGCGGGCGGCGCCCATGGCGGCCAGCAAGACCACCATGGCCGACACGAGCACCTCGCGGGCGATGGTGGCGACGCCGAACCAGAGGGGCACGGCGCCGTAGATCATGATGGCGATGACGCCGGTGCCCACCAGCAGGCGATCCGCGGTCGGGTCCAGCACCTTGCCGAACGTCGACACCTGCCCGTAGCGGCGAGCCACGTAGCCGTCCACCCAGTCCGTCGCCCCGAGCACGGCCAGCAGCACCGCCGCTGCCGTCTGGCGGTGCACGACGAAGAGCAGCCACAGGAAGATCGGGATGCACAGCAGCCGCATCAGCGTGATGACGTTGGGTGCCGTGAGGATCCGGTCCAACCCGTCGTCGTCCACGCACCGAGTTTAGGGAGTACCCCGCGACGGCTCCGTCCTGCGTGTGCCAGAGTGGGCGCGATGCCTCGCTTCGAACCATTCCGGGGACTGCGCTACCGGGCGGCGGCGGCGCCCATCGCCCAGGTCATCGCCCCTCCCTACGACGTCATCTCGTCGGCCGAACGGGTGCACCTGGCCTCCCGCCATCAGGCCAATGCGGTCCTCGTCGAGCTCCCCGAGGCCGACCTCTCGGCCGGGCGCGACCGCTACGCCGTGGCGACCCACCTCTTCACCCGCTGGCAGGCCGACGGGGTCATCGGCGCCGAGCCCGAGCTCAGCCTCTACCCCTACCGGATGACCGACACCGCCGGCCACGCCACGACGGGCGTCATCGGGGCCCTCGGGCTGGCGGAGCCGGGCGACGAGAGCGACATCCTCCCCCACGAACAGACCCTGCCCAAACCGAAGAGCGACCGGCTCGACCTGCTGCGCGCCACCCGCGCCAACCTGTCACCGATCTGGGGCCTGTCCATGGCGGCCGGGATCACGGCCACGTTCGACCCCACCGACGACGAGCCGGTGGCCGACGCGTACGACGACGACGGCGTCCGCCACCAGCTCTGGGTGCTCAGCGACCCCGACGCCGTGGCGGCCGTGGGGGCGGCCGTGGCCCGGGCGCCCGTCGTGCTGGCCGACGGGCACCACCGCTACGAGACCGCCCGCGCCTATCAGTCCGAGATGCGCGAGGCGAACGGTGGCCGTCCCGGGCACTACGACCTCGTGATGGCCCTGGTGGTCGAGCTGGCCGAGGACCAGCTCACGGTGGGCGCCATCCACCGCACGATCAGCGGGCTCCCGCCGGGCTTCGACCTCGTCGGCGCTCTCTCGACGTGGTTCGACGTCGTCCGGGCCGGTGCCGCCGACGCCCGGACGCTCGGCGCACTGGCTGACTCGAGCTCGCTGGCCCTGGTCACCGGCGGGCGCGCCTACCTGCTCCTCGCCCACGCAGAGGTGCACGAGCAGCCGGGCAACGACCTCGACTCGAACCTCATCGCGGGAGTCCTCGAGAGTCTGCCCCCGCACGACGTCATGCACCGCCACAGCGTCGCCGAGGCCATGGAGGCGCTCGAGCACGGCGAGGGGCAGGCGGCCTTCCTCCTCCGGCCGGTCACGGTCAAGCAGATCGAGGAGTGGGCCAGCGAGCGGCGCCGCATGCCGCCCAAGACCACCTACTTCAGCCCCAAGCCACGCACCGGCATGGTCTTCCGGTCCCTCGACGTCCCCTGACATGCCGTCGATGCACGTGGCCGTCACGGTCCACATGGCGGCCCCACCCGAGCGCATCTGGGAGCTGGTGAGCGACGTCACCCGCATCGGGAGCTACAGCCCCGAGACCTTCGAGGCGGAGTGGGTGGACGGCGCAACCGGCCCGGCGGTCGGGGCCAGGTTCCGGGGTCACGTCAAGCGGAACGGGATCGGGCCGACCTACTGGACCTCGTGCAGCGTCACCGAATGCGAGCCCGGGCGGAGCTTCGCCTTCGGCACGATCTCCACGGAGAAGCCCCTCGCCATCTGGGGCTACGAGATCGTGCCCGCCGGCGACGGGGCCGACGTCACCGAGTCGTTCACGCTGACGCCCACGCTGGGCCTGCGCATCTACTGGACGCTGTGGGGTTGGTCCCGCGGCAAGGTCAACCGCAGGGGGATGCAGACGACGCTCGAGCGGATCAAGGCCGAGGTGGAGGCCACAGCCTCCTAGTCGACCGTCCAGCTCGAGCCCGAGCGCAGCAGCGCGGCCACGTCGCCCAGCCCGCGCTTGGCCTGGGCGTCGGTGATCTGCTCGGACATCTGGCGTGCCGTACTCGGGTCGATCGACGGCGCGGAACACGCCGATGGGCGTCGGCTCGTAGGGCCCGTTGGCCAGCCGCGACAAGCGGAAGGCGAACCCGGGGTCCGGGCGTGCCTCGTCGTGCACCAACACCGCGTCCAGGCCGACGTCGGCGACGGCCACGACCTCGAGCTTCCCGTCGGGCCGCTGCACGACACCGCGCTCGGACCCTTCGGGCCCGAAGACGATCGGCTCACCGTGTCGGAGCGGGATCAGCATGCTGGCCCGGGCGTCTCTTGCGGTGATCTTCTCGAAGGCGCCGTCGTTGAACACGTTGCAGTTCTGCAGCACTTCGACGAACGCCGCGCCATTGTGCTCGTGGGCCCGGCGGAAGGTCTCCTGCATGTGGGCCCGGTCCATGTCGTGGGTGCGGGCCACGAACGTCGCCTCGGCCCCGAGGGCCAGCGAGACCGGGTTGAAGGGCGTGTCGACCGACCCGAAGGGCGTCGACTTGGTCACCTTGGCCACCTCGGAGGTCGGCGAGTACTGCCCCTTGGTCAGGCCGTAGATCTGGTTGTTGAACATGATGATGTTCAGGCGCACGTTGCGGCGCAGCGCGTGGATCAGGTGGTTGCCGCCGATCGACAGTGCGTCGCCGTCGCCCGAGATCACCCACACGTCGAGGTCCGGGCGGCGTGGTGGCCAGGCCGGTCGCGATGGCGGGCGCGCGGCCGTGGATCGAGTGCATGCCGTAGGTGTTCATGTAGTACGGGAAGCGCGCCGCGCACCCGATGCCGGAGAGGAACACCGTGTTCTCGCGGCGCACGCCGAGATCGGGCATCAGCATCTGGACGGCGGCCAGGATGGAGTAGTCCCCGCAACCCGGGCACCAGCGCACCTCCTGGTCGCTGCTCCAGTCCTTGCGGGTGGTGACGGGGACCGCGGTCGCGGTGGCCCCGCTTCCCGAGCCGTTGGAACCGTTGGCGCTGCCGTTGGACTCGCTCATGACTTCCCTCCGAGCAGCGCGGTGATGGCTGCCTCGATCTCCCCGACGCGGAACGGGACGCCCTGCATCTTCGACATGGTCTGCGCGTCGACCAGGTACTCGGCCCGCAGCATGCGGCTCAGCTGGCCCAGGTTGATCTCGGGCACGAGGACCTGGGTGTAGCGGTGCGAGGACCTCGCCCAGGTTGGACGGCAGCGGGTTCAGGTGGCGCAGGTGGACGTGGGCCGCCTTCATGCCGCGGGCCCGGACCCGCTTCACGCCCGCCGACACGGCGGCGTAGGTCGAGCCCCAGCTCACGAGGACCAGCTGCGCGTCCCCGCTCTCGTCGTTGACCTCGGCCAGCGGGATGTCCGCGGCGATGCCGGCGATCTTGTCGCGGCGCAGGTGGACCATGCGCTCGTGGTTGACGCCCTCGTAGGACACGTTGCCGCTGCCGTCCGCCTTCTCGAGCCCGCCGATGCGGTGCTCGAGGCCGGGCACGCCGGGCGGGGCCCACGGCCGCGCCAGCGTCTCGGGGTCGCGGACGTAGGGCCAGAAGCCCGGCGTGCCGTCGTCGTCGGTGTGGTTCGGCTCGGAGGCGAAGGCCGGGTCGATCGGCTCGAGCGCGTCGAGGTCGGGCAGGCGCCAGGGCTCCGCCCCGTTGGCCAGGTAGCCGTCGGAGAGCACGATGACCGGCGTGCGGTACTTGACGGCCAGGCGGGTCGCCTCGATCGCGACGGCGAAGCAGTCGCTCGGCGTCTGCGGGGCGAGGATCGGCAGCGGGGCCTCGCCGTGGCGCCCGTAGAGCGCGTGGAGGAGGTCCGCCTGCTCGGTCTTGGTCGGCAGGCCCGTCGACGGCCCGCCGCGCTGCACGTCGACGACGATCAGCGGCAGCTCGAGATTCGAGGCCAGGCCCAGGGTCTCGGACTTGAGGTCGAGGCCGGGACCGCTCGTCGTGGTGACGCCGAGCGCACCGCCGAAGGAGGCCCCGAGCGCGGCGCCGATCGCCGGCGATCTCGTCCTCGGCCTGGAAGGTGCGGACGCCGAACTCCTTGCGCCGGCTCAGCTCGTGCAGGATGTCCGACGCCGGGGTGATCGGGTAGCTCCCCAGGAACAACGGCAACCCGGCCAGGCGGGCGGCGGTGATCAGGCCCCAGGCCAGCGCCTGGTTCCCGGTGACCTGGACGTACTCGCCCTTCTCGAAGGTCGCCGGCTTGACCTCGTAGTTGGACTCGAACAGCTCGGCCGTCTCGCCGAAGTCGTAGCCGGCCCGGAAGGCCCGGGTGTTGGCGTCCACGACCTGCGGCTTCGCGCCGAAGCGCTGCGAGATCCACTCGATCGTGGGCTCGACCGGTCGTGTGTACAGCCAGCTGATCAGGCCCGAGGGCGAAGAAGTTCTTCGAGCGCTCGGCGTCGCGGGGCTTGACGCCGGCCTCCTTGCAGACCTCCTGGGTGATGGAGGTCATCGGCACCTCGTAGACGGTGTAGGCGGCGCAGCGAGCCGTCGGTCAGGGGGTTCGCGTCGTAGCCGGCCTTGGCCAGGTCGCGCTCCTCGAACGAGTCGCTGTTGACGATGAGCACCGTTCCCTTCGCCATGAGCTCGATGTTCGCCTTCAGCGCGGCCGGGTTCATGGCCACCAGCACGTTGGGCGAGTCGCCCGGGGTGAGGATGTCGTGGTCCGAGATGTGCACCTGGAAGGCGGACACGCCGTTGACGGTGCCGGCCGGTGCCCGGATCTCGGCCGGGAAGTCGGGGAAGGTGGACAGGTCGTTGCCGAGCAGCGCGCTGCTCGTCGTGAAGCGGTCGCCCGTCAGCTGCATGCCGTCGCCGGAGTCCCCGGCGAAGCGCACGATGACCTGGTCCAACTGCTCCGTTGCGTGATGCGTTCCCGATGCCACGGGCTGCCTCGTCTCATCTCATGGACGCAGGAGAAGTCCTGGCTCACTGCTGCGGGCCTCTTGCACCCCCGCCAGCACGGCGCGCGGCACTCTCCGTCCGAATTGCTCGTTCGGGACAATCCTACTCCCGGGGGCGCGTGGTCCCCCGTCCCCTGTTCAGCCGGATCGTGTGCTGTGCAGCCGGGTGGTGCGCCGCCACCGGGCCGACCTCGGGAACGGTCCCGGCGGAACCGGCGAGGCGGCCCCGCCAGGGGCTCGCTAGGCGATGGTGACCTCGGCGCTCAGGTAGACGTCCTGGATGGCGTGGATCAGCGCCGCGCCCTCCGCCATCGGGCGCTGGAAGGCCTTGCGGCCGACGATGAGGCCCATGCCGCCGGCGCGCTTGTTGATGACGGCCGTGCGGATGGCCTGGGCCAGGTCGCTGTCGCCCTTGGACTCGCCGCCGGAGTTGATCAGCCCGATGCGGCCGCCGTAGCAGTTGACGACCTGCCAGCGGGTGAGGTCGATCGGGTTGTCGGTCGTGAGCTCGTCGTAGACGAGCGGGTCCGTCTTGCCGAACCCGATCGCCGTGTAGCCGCCGTTGTTCTCCGGCTGCTTCTGCTTGATGATGTCGGCCTCGATCGTCACGCCGATGTGGTTGGCCTGGCCGGTCAGGTCGGCCGAGACCTCGTAGTTGACGCCGTCCTTCTTGAAGGCCGGGTTGCGCAGGTAGCACCACAGCACGGTGAACATCCCGAGCCGGTGGGCCTCCGCGAAGGCCGCGGCGACCTCTTGGATCTCGCGGTCCATGTCGTCCGAGCCGAAGTAGATGGTGGCACCCACGCCCATGGCCCCCAGATCGGCCGCCTGGCGGACGGAACCGAACATGATCTGGTCGTAGGTGTCGGGGACGTGCAGGAACGCGTTGTGGTTGAGCTTGACGATGAAGGGGATGCGGTGCACGTACTTCCGTGAGGCGAGGCCCAGCGTGCCCAGCGTGGTGGCCACGGCGTTGCACTCGCCGGCCAGCGCCAGCTCGAGCAGGTTCAGCGGGTCGAAGTAGGCGGGGTTCTTGGCGAAGCTCGCCGCGGCGGAGTGCTCGATGCCCTGGTCGACCGGGAGGATGGAGATGTATCCGGTGCCGCCGAGCCGCCCGTGGTCGAACAGCGTGCCGAGATTGCGCAGCACGGTCGGGCTCCGGTCGCTGTCGGTGAAGACGCGGCTGAGGTAGTCGGGGCCCGGGAGGATGAGGTTCTCCGCCGGGAACGCCTTGGCGGTGTAGCCGAGGAGGGCGTCCGCGTCGTCGCCGAGGAGCGAGTGGAGATCGAGGCTCGTGCTCATGGGCCCAGCCTACCGGAGGGTAAGCGGAGCCTCGATGGGGCCCGGGCCCTCCTGGGCCGGCGCGAGCGGTGTGGTCACGTTGCGGTCACGCGCCCGACCCGTTTCAGGACGCGCCCGGAGTTGAAACAGAGGTTGTTTCCGTCGCATGGCGGGTTCGGACGTTCCGTCGCGGCTGACGCCTGACGCCGCCACCGGACCCGTACGCTGGAGTCGTCGAGTTGGCGACGTCTTGAGCGAGCGGAGGCCATGAACGTTCTCGAGTCCAGGCCGGGCAGGCCGCTGCGCCTGCGGCCATGGGTGCTGGTGCTGGGTGCCGCCGTCATCGTCGCCGCTGCGCTGTATCTCGCCACGGGCTCCTCCTCGTCCACGCATCGCGGCTCGGCGACCGGGTCCCAGAGCTGCGTCCCATTCCGGCCCGAGCCGGTCACGCGGCGAACGAAACTTCTTCCTGAAGGCCGACCAATCCGGCGCCCGGCGCGCAGAACGTCGCACCGAACACCACGATCTCGGTGACGTTCTCGGCGCCGGTCTCCCTGCGCAAGGCGACGCCGCGCCTGTCGCCCGCCATCGGCGGCAAGTGGGTCCAGACGGGCGCCTCGACCCTCTCCTACGACCTCGACTCGCCGCTGATCCCCTCCACCCGTGAGGTGCTGACGATCCCGGGTGGGTCGGCGGGCGTGCACGCCACCGACGGCGCCATCCTGGCGGACGTCGCACTCGGTGACGTTCGACGTCGCCGCCGGCGACACCCTCCGCCTGCAGCAACTGCTCGCCGGGCTCAACTTCCTCCCGGTCGGCTTCACCGCGACCGGGCCCGCGCCGAGCCGGGCCGAACCTGGCCCAGGACCAGGCCGGGTCCTTCTCCTGGCGCTGGCCGGGCCTGCCCGCCGAGCTCACCTCGCAGTGGGCTCAGGGCACGCGCGAGCATGATCACCAAGGCCGCCATCGAGGCCTTCGAGACCCAGAACGGCCTTGGGGTCGACGGGATCGCCGGCCCGGCCGTCTGGACCTCCCTGATCAACGACACCATCAACAACAAGCCCGACGCCACCCCCTACGTCTACGTGCTGGTCAACAAGGACAGTGCCCCAGAACCTGACCCTGTGGAACAACGGCGTGGCGCAGTTGGTGGGCATCCCCGTCAACACCGGTGCGCCGGGTGCCGACACGGTCGACGGCACCTACGCCGTCTTCGAGCACGTGCGCTTCTCGGAGATGAAGGGCACCAACCCCGACGGCAGCACCTACGACGACCCCAACGTCCCCTATGCCAGCTACTTCAACGGCGGCGACGCGTTGCACGGCTTCGTCAGGGCTTCCTACGGATCCCCGCAGAGCAACGGCTGCGTCGAGATGACCTACGCCAACGCGGCGCAGGTGTGGCCCCTGACGCCCATCGGCACGCTCGTGACCGTGATCGGCCCGGATTTCGGCACCGCGCCGCCGACCACGACCACGACCAGCACCACGGTGCCCGCTCCGACGACGACCACGGTGGCCCCGGCTCCCGCTGCACCCACCACGACGCCGACGACGGCCGCCCCATGATCCGGGGCGCTGCGCTGCGCCACCCTCGTGAACTAGGGCTGCTTGGACTTGGGGATGTACCTGGTCTCGGACTTGGCTCTGGGTCTGGGCTTCGCCTTGGCTCCGCCGCGCCCGGCGCTCGGGACCGAGGCCGCGGAGGCGGTCGGCCACGTCGTAGGCCTCGGGATCGGCCCGCAGGATCCGCTCGAAGTACTCGCGCGCCCGGGGCACGTCGCCGGCGCGCTCGTAGAGGTCGGCCAGCAGGTACCACTGCCGCAGGTGGCGGTCCGAGGGGTTCCGCAGCGCCTTCGACGCCCCGGCGGTCGCCAGCATGGCGATCGCCCCGTTGAGGTCACCGTTGTCGGCCAGCGAGGCCGCGGCCACGATCCGACCCTCGGCCAGGACGTCGGGGTCCGGTGAGCTGTGCCGGAGCTCGCCCCACAGCTCGGCCACCTTCTTCGGCTTGAGCAGCGCTCGCTGGCAGTCCATCAGGACGGGCAGGTGCTCGGTGGAGTCGCTGCGCGCGCCGTACGCGTTCAGGTGGCGGGTGGCCTCACGCCAGCGGCCGCTCCGGTACGCCGCCAGGCCGGCCAGCTCGCGCACGGCGGCCACGTCCGGCGCCTCGTCGGCGACCGGCTTGATGGCCCGGAGCGCATCTTGGAAGCGGCCCCGCTCGTAGGCCCTGTAGGCCGACTCGGCCCGTTCGACCAGCCGCTCCCGGTGCTGCGACGCGTGGCCACGTCCGCGGCGTTGCGGATGTCGGCCGCGATCTCGGGCGGCAGCGTGCGGCGGGTCGAGAGGGCGGCGAGGGCCTCCGCGGCGCTCTGTCGTGGTCCTGGCCTGGTCCTTGCCCTTGCGCCGGGCGCCCCGGCTGGTCCCGGCGAGACGCCTCGTCCTCCCACTCATCCCGTGCGCCGTCGGCCCGGACCCACGCGGAGGGACGGCTCGGGGGTGCCGTGCCGCGGCGGCGCTCCCGCTCGTCGGGGAAGCGGGCACCACGGGGCGACGCCGACAGAGACCCCGATGCCGACGGGTCGAAGTCACCGTCGCGACGCGTGACCTCACGTGCGCCCCGGCGGGCGACGTTGCCCCACTGCTTCGCCCGGCTCGGCAACGGCTTGTCGTCGTCACGGGTGCCACTCGAGGTCCGTGCACGGGGCCCTCGCCAGAAGGCGGGCGGGTCGTTCTCCGCTGTGGCGGGCGGCGTCGTGGGTCGCTCCCGGGCCTCTCGGCGGAGAACGACGCCGGGGGCGAGCCTCTGCCGGTGCCGCGTGCCGGTCGGGCAGCGGTCCCTTCGCTCGGACGCGGCGATGCGCCGCTTCGGCGTGCGTCGCCGGGTCGGGCTCGTCCCGGCCTCCCGGACCCGGCCCGGGATGCGCCCTGCCGCCTCCGGCTCGGCTCTCGTCCGGTCCGCCGCACCCGACGGGCGCCGGTCTGCGCCGCCGCTCGAGCGGGTCGAAGGCCGTCCCTTGCGCGCCGCCGGCCCCGCCGCGTCCTTGCCCGGCGCTCCCCCGTCCGGCGCCTCCGGACCCGCCTGCACGCGCCCCGTCTGCCCCGGACGCGCCGGCCGTGCCGGACGGGCCGGCCGCGCGCCGACTGGGCGCGACGATTCGGCCGGGGGGAGTTCGAGGGCATCGGTCGATTCTACGTGGCCCACACTTCGGGCCCCGGCGTCGCCCATCGGTCTGGTGCGGCGGCCACGGTCCCGCCGCTGCGCTGGGTCGACGACAGCGAGAGCGGGTCGCGCCGACGATCGGGACGATGGTGGAGGCGGCAGAGGGGTTCGTCGACCTCCGAACCTGATGCTCGAGGGTGGAGTGTGGAGATGGGGCATGCCCGTGTCAGAGCCGACGGGGGCCCGAAACAACGAGATCCCCTCGAGCCGAAGCTCCGAGGGGATCTCGTCATCAGAAATCCCGGCGGCGACCTACTCTCCCAGGGGGCCTCCCCCCAAGTACCATCGGCGCGGGCGGGCTTAACTGCCGTGTTCGGAATGGGAACGGGTGTTTCCCCGCCGCTATGGCCACCGGAAACCGTGCGCTCGGCGGCTCACCACCCCTCTCCGGGATGTGAACACGCCTGTGGCTGCAGTGACGCAGCCCTGAGCGTTCCAAAGCGAACACGAGCACGGATATGTCTCCAAGCCCTCGGCCGATTAGTACCGGTCGGCTGAATGCATTGCTGCACGTACACCTCCGGCCTATCAACGTGGTCGTCTAGCCACGGGCCTTACCAGGTTAACCCTGTGGGAGATTTCATCTCGAAACGGGCTTCGCACTTAGATGCTTTCAGCGCTTATCCCACCCGTAGGTCGCAAACCAGCCGTGCCCTTGGCAGGACAACTGGCACACGAGAGCTACGTCCGTCCCGGTCCTCTCGTACTAGGGACAGCCTTTCTCAAATCTCCTACGGCTGCATCGGATAGGGACCGAACTGTCTCACGCATGTTGATCCCGCATTACTGCGGGCACAGACTATACCTTCACCCTATTTCTAGGGGCTGGCGTGTTATGGCTTCCACAGGGGTCTGCGGATCGAGATCTCGATCTAGAGAAGCCATCTCTTCGCTGTTGCTGGCGAAGAAGTCGTTACAGGGGCACAACACGCCCTTGCTACGCAGATGTTGCTCGACATCTACGGCGGAAATCCGCTTCGTCTTCGAATAGTTTAGGGTTGCAAATGCATCTACTTGGCGTGCCAGATGCAGGAACACTTCCGGGTCCCTCACTCGTTCAAGCTGAGGAAGGATCGCAAGCGCTCGCCTCACGTGAACTCGCTTGAAGATCACGTACGGCTCGACTTCCTGGAGGATGCGGAGGAGCAGTGGCCGGCTGGTGATCACCAGATCACTCATGCCGGTTCCTCGGTCTCGCAAGTAGCCGCCCCCTCCGAGCAGCGTCTGGATCTGTTCCAGACCCTGCCGTGCTGAGGTCGACTGCGAGAGCGAGAGGGTGGCCCGGATGTAGAACCCGAACCGGTACTCCTTCTGCTTGACGAGTTGGAAGTGAATGCTTCCATCCCCGTCCAGGAATCCTGCAATGTAGGACGCCGTAGACACATCCATTGTGTTGGCCTTCCCTCGGTATTGCCCTGAACATAACGTTCGGTTGTTTCATTCAGGGTTTCACCGATATGAGCCAGTGAGCACCCAGGAATTACTTCCTGGGGACGCAGTGTGTTCTACGTTCTAAACCCAGCTCGCGTACCGCTTTAATGGGCGAACAGCCCAACCCTTGGGACCGGCTTCAGCCCCAGGATGCGACGAGCCGACATCGAGGTGCCAAACCTTCCCGTCGATATGGACTCTTGGGGAAGATGAGCCTGTTATCCCCGGGGTACCTTTTATCCGTTGAGCAACGGCGCTTCCACAAGCAACCGCTGGATCACTATGCCCTGCTTTCGCACCTGCTCGACTTGTAGGTCTCGCAGTCAAGCTCCCTTTTGCCATTGCACTCGACAGCTGATTGCCAACCAGCCTGAGGGAACCTTTGGGCGCCTCCGTTACATTTTAGGAGGCGACCGCCCCAGTCAAACTACCCACCTGACGCTGTTCCTGATCCGGATCACGGACCGAGGTTAGAGTCCCGGCACTAAAAGGGTGGTATTTCAAGGTTGACTCCACACTGGCTGGCGCCAATGCTTCAAAGTCTCCCACCTATCCTACACAAATAGTACCAAAACTCAACATCAAGCTGTAGTAAAGGTCCACGGGGTCTTTCCGTCCTGATGCAGCTAACGAGCATCTTTACTCGTACTTCAATTTCGCCGGGTCTGTGGTTGAGACAGTAGGAAAGTCGTTACGCCATTCGTGCAGGTCGGAACTTACCCGACAAGGAATTTCGCTACCTTAGGACCGTTATAGTTACGGCCGCCGTTTACCGGGGCTTAGGTTCAGAGCTTCGTCCGAAGACTAACCCTTCCCCGTAACCTTCCGGCACCGGGCAGGCGTCAGAGCGTATACATCGTCTTACGACTTCGCACGCTCCTGTGTTTTTAGTAAACAGTCGCTTTCCCCAATTCTCTGCGGCCCCCTTGGGCATCAGGACGCGAAGTCCATCACCCTATCGAGGCCCTCCTTCTCCCGAAGTTACGGAGGAATTTTGCCGAGTTCCTTAACCACAGTTCTCCCGATCGCCTTGGTATTCTCTACCCGCCCACCTGTGTTGGTTTGGGGTACGGGTACCGTGCCAGCTCGCTAGAAGTTTTTCTAGGCAGCATAGAATCAGTGACTTCGCCTGGAATGGCTCGGCATCGCGTCTCGGGATTCACAGGACCCGGATTTACCTAGATCCCTCCCTACACGCTTACCCCAGGACAACCAACGCCTGGGCTCACCTATCTTCCTGCGTCGCTCCTTTGCTGTCCTCCCCAGGGTTTGTCGGTTCGACCCGAAGGTCATCCCCTTAGTACCCCTGGCTTGGAATGGGCGCGGACACGGTAGTACTGGAATATCAACCAGTTGTGCATCGACTACGCCTCTCGGCCTCGCCTTAGCTCCCGACTTACCCTGGGAGGATTAGCCTTCCCCAGGAACCCTTGGGCTTACGGCGGAGGAGTTTCTCACTCCTCTCTCGCTACTCATACCAGCATTCGCACTCGACCACGCTCCACGACGGTTCACACCACCGCTTCTCTGCGAGATCGACGCTCCCCTACCACTCCCGTCTAATGACGGAAATCCGCGGCTTCGGCTCTTGACTTGAGCCCCGTTACATTATCCGCGCAGGACCACTCGACCAGTGAGCTATTACGCACTCTTTTAAGGATGGCTGCTTCTGAGCCAACCTCCTGGCTGTCTTTGCGTTCCCACATCGTTTTCCACTTAGTCAAGAATTTGGGGCCTTAGCCGGCGGTCTGGGCTGTTTCCCTTTCGACCAACGAAGCTCATCCCTCGTGGTCTCACTGCCGGGTTCTAGAGCATCGGCATTCGGAGTTTAGTTGGGGTCAGTAAGCTTGTAGGCCCCCTAGCCCATCCAGTGCTCTACCTCCGATGCTGAACACCCGACGCTGCACCTAAATGCATTTCGGGGAGAACCAGCTATCACCGAGTTTGATTGGCCTTTCACCCCTTGCCACAGGTCATCCCCCCAGTTTTCA
>CAVULV010000002.1:0-7270 GCA_963742445.1 uncultured Acidimicrobiaceae bacterium | reverse complement strand
CGCGCGCTCTACCAACTGAGCTACCCGACCGGGTAACCAAGCTTGACCGGCACAGGCGGGCCGGTGCTTGGTGGCGGACCTGACGGGATTTGAACCCGCGACCTCCGCCTTGACAGGGCGGCGTGCACTCCGAGCTGCACCACAGGTCCGTGGTGGCGATTCCGCGTGCTCCCCGGTCGGGCGTAGCCTCCCGTTGAGCAGCCCTTCACTGTAGCCGGTCCCGGGTTTCGCCCCACCCCGGGAACAGAGGCCCGGCGGGCTACGGAGTGGCGGCGCGCAGGGTCTGGACCCCCGCCTCGAAGGTCGCCAGCTTGGACGGATCGAGCGCCTCGGCCAGCCCGACGCGCACAGTCGGTCGGTCATCTCCTCGGCCTCGTCGTGCTTCGCCTTGATGGCGGCGCAGTCGGGGAAGGGCTCGGACCAGCCGAAGAACTTGGCCTGGCCCGGACCCTCGTTCGTCAGGATCGCCTCGAGCGGGGAGAGTCCGACGGCGGTGGTGGCGACGAGATGGAGCCCCCCGCGCCATTCGCGCAGGATCTGCATGAGCTGCGCCGCCCGTCCGGCCGCGGACTCGCAACGGGCCGCGTCCCGCCACCCGACGAAGAGCGGGATGGCCGAGCCTTCGAGCCCGTCGACCATCTCCTCGGTGACCGCGACGATGTCGTCGAGACCATCGACGTCGGCGTAGTGCTTGCGACCCCACTTCGAGTGGGCCTCGGCCATCCGGGCCGCCGCCTCCTTGGGCGGCGCCACGCCGATGCCCTCGGTGTACATGGCCGTGACCGCGTTCGGCTCGAACCAGCCGAAGGCGGACGTCACCACGTCGGCGCCGACGTCACCGAGCATGCCGCCTCGTCCGGCGAAGTAGAAGGCGAAGGGGTTGGACCACCCCCACTCGGCCGCCCACCCCATGACGTCGGGGCTCAGGTAGATGGCGGTGCCGATGTCGTGAATCGGGTCGGAGGTCGTCTTGACGACGGCGAGCGCGGCCTCGTTGTCAGTGGTGCCCATGGGGCCTCCTCGTGGTGGGCCGGATCAGATGGGGGTGCTGCTCGTCGTGGTCACCCGCAGCACGCGCCGCATGCCCGGGATCGTGCCGACGACGGCCTCCATCAGGCGGGCCATGTCGGTCACGACACCGTCGAGGTGCGCGAAGCGATCGTCGAGCAGGCCCACGATCGCACCGAGCTCGGGAGTCAGCTCCTGCAGCGAGCGGGTGGCCTTGGGGAGCTCGTTCGCCAGCTCGATGGCCACCATGCTCAGACCTTCGGCCAGGCTGCGGAGCACCGACGCGGACTCCGACAGCGAGGGCAGCGACGCGTCCAAGGTGGCCACCGTGGTCTCGAGTCCCGAGACGGCAGTGGAGATCCCGAGCGCGGCGAGGTCGATGCCGCTGCCCGCCCGGTTGACGCCGCCGTCGATCCGTTCGAGCAGCGGCATGAGGCGGTCCAACTTCTCCGACAGGTCGCTGACGGCATCGAGCGCCCGCAACGTCGAGGCCGGCAGGCGGAGCAGCGTCTCGGGGAGGTCGATCACGGTCTCGAGCAGCGACGGAGTGTCCACGTCCGATCATGGGCCGAATGGCGTCGAGTGTCCAGTACGCGCAGGTCCTGCCCTCACGCCGTCACGTGGGCCTGAGCTCGCCCTCGATGGCCGATCGCAGCTCCTCGAGGACGCGCTGGCGCACCCTGAGCTTGGTGGCGGCATGCGCGTGCGCGGTCCACCGCCGCGAGATCCTCGGCGGCGGACAGCGCGACCGCGTCGAGCTCGTCGGGAGCCACCACGGCGTCGAGGAGACCGGCCTCCCGCGCTCCCGGTGGATCGAACATGGAGCCGGTCACCGTCGCGTGGTCGAAGTGCGCCGGCGTGAGGCGGTGCCGGGCGAGGACGATGGCGAACCAGGGCAGCGTCAGCCCGATCCGGACCTCGTTCAGCCCCAGCTTGAAGGGCCCGTCGGCACCGATCCGCGTGTCGGCGGCCATGAGGAGGAAGGCGCCGGCGGGGAAGGCGTGCCCGGTGCAGGCGACCACGACCGGAGCCGGGAACGAGAGGATGCGCTCGGCCAGGGTGGCGCCGAGCGTCAGCATGAGGAGGGCGTCCTCCTGGGCGCCCTTGAAGACCCCGAGGTCGAACCCGGCCGAGAAGTAGCCGGGCCGGCCTCTGAGCAGGACCACCGTCTCGTCACGCTCGGCCTGGTCGAAGGCCTCGTGGAGCGCCCGCAGCATCGGGATGGAGAAGACGTTGACCTTGCCGTCGTCCATGGTGAGGGTGCTGACCAGGTCGGTGCGGTCGTAGGTGACGAGCTCGGTCATGGCGTTCCTCCGGTCGGTTCCGGCGCGTTATGATTGAACAATGTTTCGAAACACTGTTTCAAACACCGGCTCCCCCGTCAAGTCCGGCGTCCCGTGTGCGGGCCGGCTGATGCCCCGCACCAAGCAGCGCACCCCCGAGCTCCGCGACAAGGTGCTGGCCGCCGCCGTGGACCTGCTGGCCGAGGAGGGAGCGGCCGGCCTGACGGCGCGCTCGCTGGCCGCCCGGGCCGAGACGTCGGCGCCGGCCCTCTACGAGCTCTTCGGCGACAAGTCCGGCGTCGTGCGGGAGCTGTACTTCGAGGGCTTCCGGCGGCTGTTCTCCGAGCTGTCGGCGCTGGCCGAGACGGAGGACCCGGTGGCCGACCTGTGGGCGCTGGCCGACCGCGTACCGGCGGTTCCTCCGGGCCAACCGGGAGCTGGCCGAGGTCATGTTCTCCCGACCGTTCACCGACTTCTCGCCCGGGGAGGAGGAGCTCGAGGCGACCGGCTCGGTGCGGATCCTCATCGTCGGCCGGGTGCGTCGCTGCATCGAGGCGGGGCGCCTGCGCGGCGACGAGACGGACGTCGCGCACGTGTTCGTCGCGCTGGTCCAGGGGATGGCGTTCGCCGAGGCGGCCGGCCGGCTCGGGACCTCGACCGAGTCGGTGGAGCGGCGCTGGCGCCTCGCCGTCGGCACCCTGCTCAACGGTTTCGGGGCCCAGCGCGCGCTAGGGCCGCGCCGGCGGCCGCCAGTCCGTAGCGCCGAGCCTGGAGGCACCCCGGGTGAGCACCGTCTGGTAGAGGCCGGCCGGCAGCCGGGACACGAGGTCGATGACCTTGGCGTCGGGGCCGATCAGGGCCCGCCGCCGGTCGCGCTGGACGGCGGTGAGGATCTGGCGTGCCGCCTTCTCGGGGCTCGTGATGAAGGCGCGTTCGAAGTCCGCCACGGCCTTCTCGGCGTCGCCGGTGATCGCGGCCACGCTGGGGTCCATCCGGGCGTTGCGCGCGATGTTGGTCTTGATCCCGCCCGGGTGGATGGTCGTCACCGACACCGGGGCCCCCTCGATCTCGAGCTCCATCCGCAGCGTGTCGGTGAAGCCGCGGACGGCGAACTTGGCCGCGTTGTAGGCCGACTGCGACGGGACGCTGATCAGGCCGAACACGCTCGAGAGGTTGACGATGTGCCCCTCGCCGGACGCCTTGAGGTGGGGCAGGAACGCCTTGGTCCCGTACACGACGCCCCAGAAGTTGATGTTCATGAGCCACTCGAAGTCCTCGTAGGACATGGACTCGACCGTCGCGCCCAGCGCGACGCCGGCGTTGTTGACGATGAGGTTGACCGTGCCGTGGTCGGCGACCACCTGCTCGGCCCAGGCGTAGACGGCGTCCCGGTCGGCCACGTCGAGGTGCTGGGAGGTGACCTTGACCCCGTAGCCCTCGCACTGCGCCACCGTCTCGGCCAGCCCGGCGTCGTCGATGTCGGACAGGGCGAGGTGCGCGCCGCGCCGCGCCAGCTCGACTGGCGAGGGCCCGCCCGATGCCCGAGCCGGCTCCGGTGATGGCGGCCACGCGGTCGTCGAAGTCCCGCATGTCGCGTCCGCCTCAGGACGCCAGTGCGGCGACGGGCTCGGCGACGGGCCCGGAGAACTCCATGCACGCGTCCTCGATGTCGCTCATCTTCAGCGCCCGGTAGTCGCGCAGGTAGCTCTGGTGGACCTTCCACGGCGGCCGCGTGCCCTGCTTCGGCAGGAGATGGGCCGAGCGCTGGATGTAGCCCGACGTCAGCCCGAGGATCGGCCCGGAGGCGACGGACGCGTCGTGGTTGCGCGCCACGCAGGCGGTCTGGCCCCGCGCGTGCATGTGGTTGAGCAGGCGGCACACGTAGTCGCAGGTGAGGTCGCACTTGAGCGTCCACGAGGCGTTGGTGTAGCCGAGCGCCACCGCCAGGTTCGGCACGCCCTCGAGCATCATCCCCTTGTAGGTGAGGCGGGATCGGCCGGGTCGACGGTCTCGCCGTCCACGCTGAGCGCGATGCCGCCGAGGAACAGCAGCTCGAGGCCGGTGGCCGTGACGATGATGTCGGCCTCGAGCTCGGTCGCCCGAGGTCGAGCAGGAGCCCCGTCTCGGTGAAGCGCTCGATGTGGTCGGTGACGACCGAGGACGTCCCCGTCGCAGATGGCCTTGAAGAGGTCGCCGTTCGGGCACCGCGCAGAAGCGCTGGTCCCACGGGTTGTAGCTGCGGCGTGAAGTGGGTGTCGATGTCGTAGCCGGGCGGGAGCTGGCGCTCCAGGCCCTTCAGCAGCAGGCGCTTGACGAGCTGCGGGTAGCGGCGGCTGACCTGGTAGAAGGCCTGCGTCACGAGGGCGTGGAACCACTTGGCGGCCACGCCGGCCTGCTTCGCCGGCAGGAGCTTGCGCAGCAGGGCGACCACGGGGCTCTTCTCGGGCAGCGAGGCGATGTAGGTCGGCGACCGCTGCAGCATGGTGACGTGGGCGGCCGAGCGGGCCAGCGACGGGCACGAGGGTGACGGCGGTGGCCCCGCTGCCGATGACCACGATCCGCTTGCCGGCGTACGTCGAGGTCGTCGGGCCAGGCCTGCGGGTGCACGATGGTGCCGGCGAAGTCGTCCATGCCCGCGAAGTCGGGCAGGTAGCCGTGGTCGTAGCGGTAGTAGCCGCTGCAGGAGAAGAGGAAGCCGGCGGTGAGCTGGACCGTCTCGCCGGTGTCGGTCCGCTCCGCCGTGACGTGCCAGCAGCGACTCGGGCGTCGACCAGTCGGCCGCGGTGATGCGGTGGTCGAAGCGGATGTGCGCGTCGACCCCGGACTCGGCGGCGGTGTCCTTGATGTACTGCAGGATGGAGTCGCCGTCGGCGATCGACTTCTCGCCGTCCCAGGGCCGGAACGAGTAGCCCGAGCGTGTGCATGTCCGAGTCGGAGCGGATGCCCGGGTACCGGAAGAGGTCCCAGGTGCCGCCGATGGCGTCGCGGGCCTCGAAGATGGCGTAGCTGGCCCACGGGCACTCGGTCTGGAGGTAGTGGCCGGCCCCGATGCCCGAGAGGCCGGCGCCGACGACGAGGACGTCGAGGTGCGTCGCGGTGGTGGGTGCGGCTGTGCGTGCCATCAGGCTGCAGCTCCGATCAGCTTGTCGTTCAGGGTGCCGTGCTCCCCGAACAGCTCGTCCCTCCAGGTTTCCACCAATTCGGTCGTGTCGCTGTCGTCGGGGTGGAAGTCGGGCCGGTTGTAGTCCCTGAGCTGTGCCCAGACGGCGGGGTCCGCGATGGGCGAGCGCTTGACCCGCCGCCAGCTGCGGCGCAGGTTGCCCCGGCGGTAGGTGGCCCGGTCGCCGAGCAGCGAGACGAGCGACCGCCAGCCCCATGCCGACGACGAACCCGAAGCGGAAGAAGTTCATCGTCCACACCCGCAGGCGCTCGCCGCCGCCGACCGCCCTGTAGACGTCGAAGGCCACCGCCTTGTGCTCGGACTCCTCGAGCGCGTGCCAGACGAAGAGGTCGCGGACCGCGTCGGCGCCCATGAGGGTCGCGGATCTCCTCGTTGGTCAGGACCAGCTCGGCGAGCGTGGCGGTGAAGTGCTCGAGCGCGGCGGTGGCGGCCAGGTTGGCCTTCGCCGGCGCGATCCGCTCGCGGACCCGCAGCCCGACGCGGGTCAGCGTCTCGTAGCGCTTGGTGGGGTAGCCCAGCTCGCGCCAGCCGGTCGTTGAAGACCCGGTGCTCGCGGCCGTGCACCGCCTCCTGCCCGATGAACCCGGCGACCTGGCGCTTGAGCGCCGGGTCGGTGATCCGGTCCCGGAAGTGGCGGACCGAGCGCACGAAGTAGTCCTCACCGTCGGGGAACACCGAGGACAGCGCGGCGATGATGTGGCCCGCGATGAGGTCGCCGTCCGCGGCGAAGTGCCGCGGCAGGTCGCGCATCGACTCCTCGAAGGACATCCGCCGGGTCGGCACCTTCCGTTCGGGGTTGCTGGTCTGGGTGACCGTGGACGCCTGGGTCATGTCTGTTCGCCTCCCGCTCGGCTGACGGGGCTCATGGTAGACTATTTGAGAGATATACTCAAATCCTCTATTCCGTGGGTGGTGGAGCGTGGGGCCGGAAGCCGAGCAGGCGCGGAGACCAAGGGGGCGCAGACCCGCCGGGCCATCCTCGAGGCCGCCATCGCCCGGTTCGGCCGGGACGGGTTCCGCGCCACCTCGGTGGCCGACATCGCCCGGGACGCCGTCGGTCGGCGGCACGGTCGCCTACGCCTACTTCCCCAACAAGGAGGCGCTGTTCCTCGCCGCCGTGGACGAGGACGCCGCCGGGGTGATCCAGGAGGGCCTGGCCACGGTGCTCGACGTGCCCGACATCCGGCGCTGGCACGACTCGCTCATCTTCACCCTGGTCGGCGCGGTCGACCGCCACCCGCTGGCCCGCCGGCTCCTGGCCGGCCTCGAGCCCGAGGTCACCGTCCGGGTGCTCGAGATCCCCGCCCTCACCGAGCTGCGCAAGGCGTGCACCGAGCTGCTGCGCACGGGTCAGGCGGCGGGGACGGTGCGCCCCGACATCGACCCCGCCGCCGTCGCCAACGGCATCGTCGCCCTCATGCTGTCCGTGCTCATGTCGGTGACCCAGCTCGGGAGCGAGGCGGCCGTGGCCTACGCCCAGGACGTGGCCGCCGTCTTCGAGGCCGCGCTGACCGCTCCCGCCGGCACCCCCGGGGCGTCAGCCTCCGGCTGACCCGCCTCGCCGGCCCGCCGGACCCGTCGCCCGAGGTCGGGACCGGACCGCCCCGGGCCGATTCATGACCCTGACGTTAACGTTAAACTTCTGGGCATGCGCACCGCCACGCTGCCGAACGGGAACGGCCGCGGGCCGACCCTGCCCGCGGCGGAGCCGTCGGGCTACCGGTGGATCGCCCTGGCGACGGTGACGCTGGGCACGCTGATGGTCTTCATCAACCAGTCGATCGTGCTCATCTCGCTG
>CAVULV010000001.1:0-46776 GCA_963742445.1 uncultured Acidimicrobiaceae bacterium | reverse complement strand
CTCACCACCGCAGTCCTCCCAGCCCACGGCGGTGTCGGAGAACTCCTCGCGGACGAGCTCGTAGCCCCAGTCGAGGAACGCGCCCTCGGTGAACTTCATGATGTTGCCCTTGTGCACCAGCGTGACCGAGCGGCGGTTGCGGTCGATCGCATAGTTGATGGCGGCGCGGATGAGCCGCTTGGACCCCATTTCGGAGATGGGCTTGATCCCGATGCCCGAACCGTCACGGATGGGCCAGCCCATCTCCTCGCGCAGGTAGGCCGTGAGCTTGAGCGTCTCGGGCGAGCCCGCCTCGACCTCGTAGCCGGCGTAGACGTCCTCGGTGTTCTCGCGGAAGATGACCATGTCGACCAGCTCGGGGTGCAGCACCGGCGAGGGGACACCGGTGAACCAGCGCACCGGGCGCAGGCACACGTAGAGGTCGAGGATCTGGCGCAGCGCGACGTTGAGCGAGCGGATGCCGCCCCCGATCGGGGTGGTGAGCGGCCCCTTGATCCCGATCAGGTGCGACCGGAACGTCTCGACCGTCTCGTCGGGCAGCCAGCTGCCGGTCTGGTCGAACGCCTTCTGCCCGGCCAGCACCTCCTTCCAGGCGATGGTGTGCCCGTGCTTGGCGGCGGCCGCATCGAGGACCAGCTTGGCGGCCGGCCAGATGTCGACGCCGGTGCCGTCGCCCTCGATGAAGGGGATGATGGGCTCGTCGGGGACGATCAGGGTGCCGTCGTCGCCCATGCGGATGCGATCTGCCATGGCGGCGATGCTAGGGGCCTGGCCAACGGGTTCCCAATCGGCCGGGTGGGGAGTGCCCCCTCGCCTACCGGGCCCGCAGATCGCCTAGGGGGCCTGCTCCGGAGAGGCCGCCGCCCCGGTGGACAGCAACTCGGCGAGGCGGGCGTACTGCTCGGCCTCCGGGCCGAGGATCTCACCCACCCAGTGGAGCGTCCGCTTGGCGTCGACGTCGGTGCCCCAGCGCAGGATCTCCTCTATGTCGAGCCAGTCCTTGGGGCGGTCGAAGATGGCCTTGCAGACGATGAGGTGCTCGGGGGCGAGGATCGGGATGTCCACCGGGCCGAAGCGAACGACGCGGGCGCGCTCGGACATCTCGAGGTGCAGGTCCATGGTGGCGAAGAACACGTCGAGATAGGAGCCGCCCCAGTCCAGTCGGGCCTGGCCATCCTCCGCAATCGCCGCCCGGTCTTCTGGTGTCACCGTGACGCCGAGCCGGCCCAGCAACCCGAGGACGGGCTCGGCGGCCGCCGGGGGCAGGGTCAGGTTGACGTCGATGTCGGTCGTCGCCCGGGGATTCCGGTACCAGGCCGAGGCGATAGCCCCCCCGAACTGGTGCGGCACGCCGGCGGAATCGAGCATCTCGTGGAGTGAGACGATCATCGGGGCCAGGTCACTCAGCTCCTCGGTGCTGCTCACCGAAGACCCGCCCTGGCGATCCGCTCCTCTCGAAGACGGGCCAGCGGCGGGAACCGCAGTGGCGCCGGGGTCCGAGCGGGACCGAACGGCTTGACCCTCGCCGCGAAACCGAGAAGGCCGATCAGGGCGTCGCCTGGATCCCGGCGCGCGGCGGGCGGGGGGAACCCGCTCCAGCGAACGGGCCATGCGGCGGGAGGCCTCGACGAAGTGCCGCGTCCCCGGACGCTCGTGGCGGACGGTCCCCCTTGACGGCTCCCCCTTCGGCGGCGGCCCGCACGGCGTCCGGGTCGAAGGGGCGGCGTCGCCCGCTCACGGGCGCGGGCCAGCACCTCGTCGTCGAGCTGCGTGAAGTTGGCGAGGGACCGGGCGCGGGGGCCCTTGGGGGTGTGCACCGACTCCCGGATCTCGTACCTCCCCTTGGGACGGGCCACCACGTACGCCATACCCACTATGTTACCCACTACGCACGGCGGTGGAATATCGCGTACTTCGTTCGCCTGCGCCAGGGTGCGGCCGGCATCCCGCAGTTCGACAATCAGCTCAAGACACTGAACCTGGGCAGTGGCACGGTCGGCGCCTCGAGCGGACGGAACGGCCGGCACGATCCAGGGATCCATCCACCCCCAGGCCGTCGGGTGGTGGATCCTGGCCGCGCTCGCGGCGCTCGTCGGGCTGGCGGTCGTCGGCCAGGCCCTGGCCCGCCAGAGCGCCGTAGAGAGTGAGGACCACCCGACGCTGGTCGCCGTCGGCATGTCCGGCCGGGAGCTCTTCGCGCTCGACATGGCGCGGAACCTGGTGGTGGGCCTGGCCGGCGCCGTGGGCGCCGTCCTGATCGCTTTTGCGTTGTCCCCGATTGCACCTCTCGGCGAGGCCCGCCTGGCCGAGGACTCCACCGGAGTCACGTTCCGACTCGTTCGTCCTCCTTCTCGGAGCGCTGGCCACCGTGGTGGTCATCCTGGCGCTCGGCATCTGGCCGGCTCTGCGGGGCCCGGTGAGCGGCGGCCCGGGGCGTCGTCGTTGCGGTGGGCGGAACCTGGTCACCCTCGGGGGCGCCACCGACGGGGTGATCGGCGTCCGCAACGCCCTGGAGCGCCGATCGGGTGGGTCCGGTGTTCCTCTGGGCTCTGCGCTCCTGGGCATGGTGCTGGCGGTCATCGCGTTGTGCGCCACCGGTGTCTTCGGTGCCAGCCTGACCCATCTGACGGCGACGCCCCGGCTCTACGGTGACCCCGAGCAGCTCAGCTTCCAGCCGCCGAACACGGCACTGCTCACCAGCCTGCGGCGCGACCCGGTACGTCACCGCGGTCACGCTGGGTCTCGGCGCCGGGGAGCTGATGCTCAACGGGAAGATCGTCGGCGCCATCGTCGGGAACTCGGTCAAAGGGCCCGTCCTCTCTCGACGGTGGCCGGGACTCCTCCGGTCGGTGACGACCAGGTCGGGCTCGGTGCTCGACGATGCACCAGGTGGGCGCGCACATCGGGTCGGTCGTGGAGATCACGTTCACCACACGTTCGGGTGCCCTCCGCAGCGAGGCGTACCGGGTCGACTCCCAGATCTCCTTCCCCGCAGGAAGGCGGGTCGTGAGCCTGGGCACCGGGATCCTGCTATCGACGGCCCGGCCTCGCCACGCCGCCTGCCCTCCGGGTCCCAGCTCGCCCTGTGCCGGCAGAAGGTGGCCAGGCAACATCAGCGGCGTGGGATCGGACGTCTGACCTTCGTCCCGGGGCCGCGGCAAGGCGGCCATGGACCGCTATATGGCCGAGTACCCATCGATCTCGCATCAGCCCGTCGCCCCGACCTCCCTGGTCAACTTCGGCGAAGCGGTCAACTTCCCGCTCATCTTCGGGGTGATGCTGGCCGTGTTCGGTGCGGCGACGCTGGCGCACCTGCTCGTCGTGAGCGTGTCGCGCCGCCGCGGGAGGTCGGGCTGCTGAAGGTCCTGGGCTTCGTCAACCGCCAGGTGGTCTCGTCGGTCTCCTGGCAGGCCACGACCTTGGCCTTCGTCGGTGTCGTGGTGGGCGTGCCGCTGGGGTTGGTCATCGGCCGGGCGGTCTGGAATGCCTTCGCCGACAACCTCGGCGTCGTCCCGATCGCCGTCGTGCCGTGGCTACTGACCGCGGCCATCACGGTCGGGGTGATCGTGGGCGCCAACGTCATCGCGATCGCGCCGGCGTTGGTGGCGGCTCGATCGAAGCCGGGAGACCTCCTGCGGCCACTCGACTGAGCTCCGTGTGGATCGCCCGGATCCTCCCATGACGTCAAGAGTGATCTTTGGTTACGACGGTCAACCGTGCACCCTCGCTTGGTGGTGCCCTCCAGAACGCCGGCCACCACCTCTGGAACGGGGCGCTCGGGCGCCCGATCGCTCAGACCGGACGTCTCAACGGCGTGATCGCTTCGGCTCAGGCGGCGCCTCCTCGACCAGATAGACCCACTCATGGGGGTGTTGACGCTCGAGCTTCTCCTCCGCCCGGCGCAACATGTCCTCGGCGTGCCTCTTCTGGGACTCCGCGACCGCGATTTGGGCGCGCAAGCCTGCGATCTGCGTGTCGAGCTGGTTTCGGAGCACCTGTAACGCAAGGCGGCCGGAGACCAGGTGCTCGAACGCGACCTCGCGTTCGTTCGCCTTGGGCGTGGCCGACGTGGAGGTCGGCGTCGTACTCGTCGTGGTCATCGTGCTCCTCCGATCACAGACCGAGGAAGGAACCGATGTCACCGATGAGGCTCCCGGCCCCGCCGGTCGCTCCACCGAGGATCTGGTTGAGGAGGCCGCCCAGACCTGAGCCGCCGGACGACCCCGATCCGGGTGTCGTCCCGGGACCGGTGCCGGTCGTGGTGGTCCCGCCACCCGTCGGCACGGTTGGCACGCTGCCCGTCGCGGGCGGCGCTGGCGGCGCCTGCGATGCGCCCCCGCAGGGGCAGCAGCATCGATCTGATCCGCTGGGCGGATAGATCACCGTCGCCGGATACGGCGGGTACGGCGGGAACGGCGGGTAGGAAGCCGGCGCGGGTACGGCGCGGCGGCCGGGTACGGCGGGTACGGTGCGGCGCCCGAATAGGGCGGATAGGGCGGAGCCCCCGGATTGGCCGAGGCGAACGCGTACGGCACCATCCCGGTCGGAACCCCTGGCTCGGCCGCGCTCACGGCACGTCCCACAGTGTCGATCGTCATGACAACCCTCCTTGCTACTCTTCCCGATTCAATTCGTAACAGGTGAGGGCGCCCAGCGCTCGAGAATTGTGCATCGGGGATGTCGCGATCCGCCGGCGGCAGAGGCGGCATCGCCGCAACGGCGGCTGCAGTTGCCGGCCTCGGTGGACTACGGCGCCGTGCTCGGCCCCAGGCCGAGAGCGGCGTAGATCTCGCGCGTGGCGCTCGAGGTATTGAACGTGTAGAAGTGCAACCCTGGCACGCCGATCTCGAGCAGTCGGGAGCAGAGGTCGGTGGCCAGCTCGACGCCCTCCTTGCGCACCGCCTCGGGGCCGCCGCGCTCGTGGGCGGTACGGAGCCGCTCCTGCATCCAGGCGGGGGCGGCGGCGCCCATGCCGCCTAGGCGGCCCATGGTCGACAGCGACGTGACGGGCAGGATGCCGGGCAGGACCGGAGTGTCGACGCCGCGTTCGCGCAGGTCGGCCATCAGGCCCTCGTACTCGGCCGCCTCGAAGAAGAACTGCGTCACCCCGAAGTCGGCCAGCTCGAGCTTGGCGGCCAAGTAGTCGCGGTCGATGGCCATCTCGCGCGAGCGCGGGTGGCCGGCCGGGTGCGCCGCCACGCCGATGGAGAAGCCGCCGACGGCGCGCGCGAGCTGCACCAGCTCCGCCGCGTAGGCCAGCTCGCCGGGGCCGCCGGTGGGGTCCTCGGGCGGGTCGCCGCCGAGGGCCATGAGGTTCTCGACGCCCGCCTTGCGCAGGGCGACGAGGATGTCGGCCAACTCGAGCCGGGTGTGCGCCACGCAGATGAGGTGGGCCATCGGGTTGAGCTTGGTCGTGTGCAGCATGCCCGAGACGAGGTCGAAGGTGCGCTGGCGCGACTCGGCGCCGCCGCGGTAGGTCACCGAGACGAACGAGGGCTCAAGCGGCTGCAGCTCGGCGATAGTGCGGGCCAGCGTGCTGAGCTCCTTGTCGTTCTTCGGCGGGAAGAACTCGAAGGAGTACGTCGGTCCGGCAGCCAGCAGTTCCGCGATGCGGGTCACGACGGGATCCGTCCGTAGTCGTCTTCGAGTCGCACGATGTCGTCCTCGCCGAAGTACGTGCCGTGCTGGACCTCGATGAGCACGACGTCCGTGTCGCCCTCGTTGGCGACGCGGTGCGCGCCCTCCAGCGGGATGTCGATGGACTGCCCGGCCCCGACCTGGGTCACCGTGCCGTCGAGCGTGACCGTCGCCGTGCCCGACACGATGAACCAGTGCTCGGCCCGCTTGGAGTGGCGCTGGTAGCTGAGCCGCTTGCCGGGGTGCACGACGAGGCGCTTGACCTTGTGGTTGGGCGCATCGTCATCGAGGACCGTGTAATTGCCCCACGGGCGCTCCGAGTATTCCCGCTCACTCACCAGCTCATCGCCTCCTAGCGGACTGCCCTCTCCGCAGCCCGCAGCGCGTTGCGTAACAGCATGGCACGCGTCATGGGACCCACCCCTCCCAGGCGGGGTGTGATCCACCCGGCCACCTCGGCCACGTCCTCACGCACGTCGGGGATCAGCTTCTTCCCTTCCCAGCTCGTCCCGGCCGACACGACGGCCGCGCCCGGCCTGACCATGTCCGGCGTGACCAGGGCAGGGCGCCCGGCGGCGGCCACGACGATGTCGGCCGTCCGCACGATGGCCGCCACGTCGCGCTCCTCGACGCCCGTGTGCAGCACCGTGACCGCCGCGTTGCAACCGGGGCGCTTCAGCGACAGCAACATGGAGAGCGGCCGGCCGATCGTCACGCCGCGGCCGATGATGACCACGTGGCGGCCCTCGACCGGCACGTCGTACGCATGCAGGAGCTCGACGATCCCCGACGGGGTGCACGGCAGCGGGCCCGGCGTGCCGAGCACGAGGCGGCCGAGGTTCACCGGGTGGAGCCCGTCGACGTCCTTCTCGGGGTCGACGGCGAGTAGGGCGCGCTCCTCGTCGAGGCCGGCCGGCAGTGGCAGCTGCACGAGGAACGCGCTCACGCGTGGGTCGTCGTTGAAGCGGGCGATGACGTCCATTACCTGCTCCTGGGTCGCGCTGGCGGGCAGGTGCTCCCCGACCGAGTACATGCCGACTGCGGCGCAGTCCTCGTGCTTCAGCGCGACGTAGCGCTCGCTCGGCACGTCGTCACCGACGAGCACCGTGCCGAGCCCGACGTCGACGCCCTCGACGTGGAGCTGCGCGACGCGGTCGGCCACCTCGGCGCGGATGCGGGCCGCCACCGCCTCGCCGTCGAGCAGGATGGCGCCCATCAGTGCCGGAAGTGCCGCTCGCCCGTCATGACCATGGCCAGGCCAGCACCGTCCGCCGCGGCGACGACCTCGTCGTCGCGCACCGACCCGCCGGGCTGGACCACAGCCGTCACCCCGGCCTCGGCCAGCACGAGCAGCCCGTCGGGGAAGGGGAAGAAGGCATCGCTGGCCCCCGCTCCGCCCTTAGCCCGCTCGCCGGCCTTCTGCACCGCGATCTCGGCGGCGACGACACGGGACTGCTGCCCGGCGCCGACGCCGACGGCCTGGCCGTTCGTGACGACGGCGATGGCGTTCGACGTCGTGCGGCCGCAGACCCGCCAGGCCAGCACGAGGTCGCGCCACTCGTCCTCGGTCGGGCGGCGCCTGGTGACCGCGCGCCACTCGCGGCGGGGCGAGACGAAGTCGTCGACGTCCTGCACGAGCACGCTGGCGCCGAGGCTGCGGAGCTGGCGCACCGCCCGCTCGGGCGGAGGCCCGGAGAGGAGCCGCGTGGCCTTGCGCCGGCTCGTCAGTGTTCCTAGCGCCTCGGACGTGAACGACGACGCGATGATGACGTCGGCCTGCGGGCCGGCGGACACTGCGTCGGCCACCTCGGCGGTGACGTCGCCCCCGATGGCCACCACGCCGCCGAAGGCGCTCTGCACGTCGCATTCGAGCGCACGCTCGTACGCCGTGACCAGGTCGCCGGCCACGGCCGCGCCACAGGGGTTGGCGTGTTTGATGATGGCGACGGCGGCCGCTGGCCGGCGGCGTCGGCCGCCAGCTCGTGGACCAGCCGCCAAGCGGCGTCGCCGTCGAAGAGGTTGAGGTACGACAGCGGGGTGCCGGCGTGCTGGACCATGGCGTCCCACCAGCTCGCGGTGCCGGCGACGCGGTAGCGCGAGCCGCGCTGGTGCGGGTTCTCGCCGTAGCGCAGCACCTCGGTTCGCTCGAGCGTCAGGTGCAGGGTGGGTGGCAGGACGGCGGACAGCGCGGCCTCCTCGGCGTCGGCCTCGGTGGCGCCCTCGAGGTCTGCGACCGGCGAGGGTCCGCCGGCGTCGAGCCAGGCGACGATGGCGGCGTCGTAGGCCGCCGTGTGCGCGAAGGCCTCCCGGGCCAGGCGGCGGCGGGTGGCGGCGGAGAGGACGCCCGCCGCACGCAGCTCGGCGAGCACGGCCGGGTAGTCCTCCGGCGCGGTCACGATCCCGACGTGCGCATGGTTCTTGGCCGCGGCGCGCACCATGGTCGGGCCGCCGACGTCGATGAGCTCGATGGAGGGGTCCGAGGAGAACGGGTACAGGTTCGACACCACCAGGTCGATGGCGTCGATGCCGTTGGCCTCCAGGTCGGCCAGGTGCTCCGGCTTGGAGCGGTCGGCCAGGATCCCGCCGTGGATCTTGGGGTGGAGCGTCTTGACCCGGCCGCCCAGCATCTCGGGCGAGCCGGTGACGTCGGCCACCTCCCTGTGGGCGATCCCCGCCTCGGTCAGCTTGGCGGACGTGTTGCCGCTGGCCACCAGCTCCCACCCCAGGTCCGAGAGGCCCTGGGCCAGCTCGACCAGGCCTTCCTTGTCGTACACCGACAGCAGGGCCCTCACGACGTCATCTCCTCAGCTCCTTTTCCGTTCGCCATGCCGGCCCGGACCGGCACCCGGGCGGGTGGCCGGATCTCCCGGCCCGCCTCGAGCTCGCCCAGCGCCCAGGCCACGGTGGCCGGGTAGAGCGCACGCTCGACCACCTTGATCCGCTCGTGCAGCGTCTCCTCGGTGTCACCCGGCAGCACCGGGACAACCTCCTGGGCCAGGATCGGCCCGGCGTCCATCTCGAGCGTCGCCAGGTGCACCGTGCAGCCGGTCTCCGGCACCCCGGCGGCCAGGGCGTCGCGCACGCTGTGCCAGCCGGGGAACGCGGGCAGCAGGGCCGGGTGCGTGTTCAGGATCCGGTCGGGGAAGGCCCGGTGCACGGCCTCGGTCAGGACGGTGCCGAAGCCAGCCATGGCCACCAGGTCCACCTGGTGGGCGACCAGCGTGGCGGCCACGGTCGCCGTGAACCCCTCCCGATCGAAGTCGGGCCGGAAGCCGCCGTAGAGCGCCCGGTCGACCAGCTCGGCACCGCACCCGTGCTCCTCGGCCAGTTCGAGGGCGGCGCAGGGGCGATCCGAGAGGACCGTGGTGACGGGGAGGCCCGCCTCGAACATCGCCCGCAGGATCGTCCCGGAACCCGAGACAAGGACCGCGAGGCGCACGGAGTCAATCTAGTGGCAACCCCATGTCGCACCGGGAGGGCCGGATGAGCGGCGGCCAGCACGATCGTGGGTGACCCACTCCTTCTCGGTCGGCCCCTCCTGCGGTGCCCCGTTGCCCTTCGGGTGAAGTTATGAGCCAGTCACTTTGACGATCCAGGTACAACCCGCCGGGGCTTGCACCACGAGCGTCTGTGCCCCGAGGCTGGACTGCGCAGTGACCGACTGCCCCGACGGCCCGGTCTCGCTGACGGCGGGCGTTCCACTGGGAGACGACCCGGCCGGCGTCACGAACACCTGGAACGAAGGTCCCGTGGCTGGGGCAGGGGCGCATCTGAATGCCCAGCCGATGTTCCATGGTGCCGCTGTCGTCGTGAACGACGTGCTGGTCCAGTTGCCCTGGAGCTGTGGCGAGGTGAGGAGGACTCGCGCTGGTCCTGGTGCGGCCGTCGACGATGGGGTCGACGTCGTCGTTGATCCGCCCGCCGCGGTGGTCGTCGTTGATCCGCCCGCGGCAGTGGTGGTGGTGGTGGATCCGCCGGCTGCGGCCGCGGCTGTTGTCGTGGTGGCCGTGCCACCTGGGGCAGCCGAACCGGAGGACGAAGCGCTCGGAGGAGGCAGCTTTCCGCTCCCCGAGCTCGTCCCAGTGGTGCTCGAAGCGCCGCCGCCAGTATCCCCGTTGATCCACATGCCGAAGATGGCCGCGATCAGGACTGCCGTCAGAAGCTGCCAGGTCTTCCAGGATCGCCGCTCCTTGATTTTGAGCTCGCCTGGCTCGGGCTCACCGTCGGACGACGCCAACGGCACGTTGGCAGTACTCGAAGGCGACGTCACCGATTTGTCCTCGAACTTGGGGCCATGGCCATCCGGGCGCAAAGTCCTTCCATTACACACCTCACGGAACGGACGAACCCATCCGTCACGTCGAGATCGCGTTTGGCCCGGCATTGACGATTGATGCGCGGGATGACTGGGCGTAGATCAACTGATTGGCAACGGCGACGAGGAAGGTTCGATTGTTGATAAGCGCGCGGTCCGCTTGGTTTGAAGGGTTCAACGTGCCGCCGATGTTATGAAGGGAGTCGCCGGTCGTGAGTCCCCTCACCACCACGCCCTGACCCGAGTTCTGGACGTAGAGCACGACCCGCTCGTAGCTGGTGGTTCCGGTGTCCATCCTCACCGGGACGATCCAGTAGACGATCGACCAGCTACCGAATTGCTGAGATGTATAGGACATTGCCTGTCCGGTGATTCCACCGGCGAGGGACACTTGCGTCACATCTGCCAGGGCGTAACCGTGGAACGCATAGCAGTTCTCTACGCCGAAAGCAGAGAAGCTGGAGAGATCGGGGGTATTGATGACGTCGGCGACCACGGAGGCGTTGGTGCGAAGGGGGGTGCTTCCATCGGACCGCAGGAGGTACCGATTCCATATCGACGTGTCACCGAAGAGCGGCTTCGCCCACCCGTAGGTGGTCTCGTACTGTGCCGACCAACCGTGCGGCGCCACCGGGCCTTGGATGAACGCTGTCAGCTTCGCCTCGCCCGTGACTCCCGCCACCAGATTATAGGTACCGAGCCCGACATTGCTGACTCCGATGACCAGGGCTGCCACCACAACGGCCACCACGGCCAGGTACACCTTCGGCACTGCGAGTGTCACCTTGCTCCTCTTCGCTTCTGCGAGAGAGCCGAGGGAAGGGACGGGAGCCGTCGCCCACAGGCGACGCCTCGGGGCTCGTCGCGCCGATTTGAATATGCATTCCCAGGGGGCGGATCAACAAGAGCATGACGACTACGCCCACGCAGAACAAGACGAGGCCGATCAATGGATGGAAGACATTGATGGCGATGGACTCTCCCCACTGCGAACCGGCAAAGAAGATGAAGGTGATGCGACCGAGGTTGAGGGTCCAGAGCAGAATCATGCCACCGGTGAGCCAGAGAACCTTGCGCACAATCGGACCACGAACGATTGCGGCAAAAGCCGAGCCGACCAGCAGGAAGCCGACCACCCCATTGACCCCGGAGCACGCAGACACGATGCTCAGGGCAAAGGCCGTGCCATGGTGATGGACGGTGAACACTCCGTTGTCCGATGAGACGGCCGGCGTGGCGATGTGGGTCCAACCGGCGATCTTCTCCATGGCCAACAGGGTGAGATTGGTGAAGGCATTCAGTACTCCCAGCAGATACTTCTCGTACGGGTAGGGCCACGCCAGGAACAGGAACGCAATCGCCAGCTTCTGACGCCAGAGGACGCGGCATCCGAAGATGATGGCCACCGCACCTGCAACGAAGATGGGCAGTGAGAGGAGGTCGACTCGATAGAACCCAGAACATGGCCGACATGCGGGCCGGGAGCAACTCGTTGATGGCCACGGCCGTGAGGATCAGCGGGATCCCGACGGTGTAGTCCACCTGTCGGTCGTAGATCGGTGGCTCAGGCTTGAGGGGCCGGGAACGAACGGCCGCCAATGCGAGTGCGATCACTGGCACCAGGCTGATATAGGCGAGCGGCGTCTGCTGGTCGACCGTCTGCAGCAGCGTGCTCAACGAGTAGTTGTAAGCGATCAAGACGGCGCCGAGCAGCACACCCACTTGGATCTGTGTCCTCGTGGTCTGAGATGCCTCGGTCCAGCGCCGCCGCCAGGTGTCTCTGCCATTCCTTGATGGCGGAGCGTCGAGCGGGCGGCGGCGGGACGTAGAGTGCCTCGGTCATCGACATGCCTCTCGTCGCCCTGGCCCCAGGTTGACCTCGGGAAGAGTTCGGCGGATGCTCATCCGAAGCGCCCGTGCACGTAGTCCGAAGTCCTCGGATCACGAGGATCGGAGAACATTTCCATCGTCGGGCCGGTCTCGACGATGTGCCCTGGAGCCCCCTCGCTGTCCACCAGGAACAGCGCGCACGTGTCGGAGACCCGCTGCGCCTGCTGCATGTTGTGGGTCACGATGACGATGGTCAACTCGCTGGCTGAGCTCCCTGATCGTGTCCTCAATGACACCCGTCGAGATCGGGTCGAGCGCCGAACATGGCTCGTCCATGAGGAGCACCTTGGGCCGTACGGCCAGAGCCCGGGCGATACACAGACGCTGCTGTTGACCACCCGAAATGGCCGCCACCGGCCTCGTTGAGGCGATCTTTCGTCTCCCGCCACAGGCCGGCCCGCTCGAGGCACTCCTTGACCAGTGCATCGGGATTGGCCACCTTGGTACCCGAAAGCCTGAGACCTGCGAGCACGTTCTGCGCGATGGTCATCGATGGGAACGGGTTGGGTCGCTGGAAGACCATGCCGATCTTCAGCCTGGTCTCGGTCACCCGCAACGCTGGGGAGTAGATGTCCACCCCGTCCAGCTTCACCGATCCGGAAAGGGCCGCCGTGGGCACGAGCTCGTGCAGCCGGTTCAGTATCCGCAGGAATGTCGACTTCCCACAGCCCGAGGGGCCGATGAGGGCAGTGACCTTGCCGGCTTCCATGGACAGCGAAACCCGCTCGAGCACCTTGTTGGAGCCGAACCACGCGCTGACGTTGGTGGCCTCCAAACCTGACGGCGAGGGCCCAGCGGCCGACGGTGAAGGGGTCTGTGCCGTGACTGGCACACCATACTGTTGCTCGGTGGTGGTCACGGCCGCACCTCGCTACGCCGCAGTCGCCTCGATCGCCTTCGCCCGAAGGCGCCGACCGCAACCAGGGCACCGCCCACGGCGAGCACCGGAACAACATTCGAGGCGCCGGTGGAAGCAAGACCGGTGCCGCTCCCAGAGTTGCCGGTCGCGGCCGCTGTGGATCCCGATGCAGCATTCGATGGTGCCGTGGTCGTCGTGGTCGAGGTCGTGGAGGTCGTGGAGGACGGGGAGGTCGTGGAGGTCGTGGAGGTCGCCGCCGCGGAGGCCACGTGCTCACCGTCCAACTCGGTCGCCACCTTCAGGTCGGCGGCCACCATGCTCGGAGTCGGAGGAGCCGATCCCAGAGTCTCTTCGTCCGACGCGGCAACCGACCCCACGACGAAGCGGATGTACTGGGCCAACTTCTGAGCCTTGGCCGGCGTGAGACCCGACGTCGGCACGACCAGGTAGCTCTCCACCATCAGGTAGCTGTTGTAGGCGGCCGCATCGCTTGCATTGGCGGCGAACGTGACCAGGTTCGTGGTCGGGTCCATCGTGGCGTCCGCCTCGCTCGCCGCCGCGGCAGTCTCGCTCGCAGCCACGTACTTGCCGGCGGCGTTCTGGATCGCCGCGGTGGGGATGTTCCATGGCGTGCCTTCGGGGGCGCCCGCCCACACCGAAGACAGGGGGAACACGTCGTCCACTCCGGTGCCAGCACCCAAACCGCCCCACGTGATCGAGCTGCGACGGGGCATTGGTCTCCGCGTTGATGTTGAGCTCCTTTCCGATGAGGCCGGCATCTCCGCCGACGTAGGCATGAATGCCGTGGAAGGGCCAGGTCTCCGATGGCGTGTCACTGTGCGTCGAGAGCGTTGCTCCCCGGGTTGTTCGAGCGCGTTGTCCAAGAGTTCTTTGGCAGTCGGGTCACTGTCGAGCAGGGCCATCAGCGCGCTGTTCTCGGCCGATGGCTCGAGGGTGGAAGCCTGGTCGATCCCGTAGTCCGGTATCGGCTGGCCTCCGGCCTGGTGCAGACGTGGATCGGCCCAGCCCGACAGATTGGCCGGGAGCCCCTGATTGGGGGACACCGTCGGATTGGTGAGGCCGGAGGTGAAGAGGCTCGCCACCAGCGGTACCGTCAGTGGGATGTCCTGGCACAGCGCCCCGGTCGAATTCCCGCTGAGGCCGCCGGAGTCGCAGACAGCCAGGGTCGCGCACGGCGACCGGCGTGGCGGCAAACGGCACATAGGCGAAGGTCCGACCGTTGGCACTCGCGGTGGCGGCCTCGGTCGAGGTCAGCGGGCGCTCCGACACCGCAAAATCCGCCCCGAAGCTACCCGGTGCGGTGCCGACGAAGTCGCCGATGGCGTTGTCGATGTTGGCGTCGTTGTACTGCGGGTTGAGTGGCGCAAGTCCGGAATCGGCCCTGAGCAACACGTCCGTCACGGGCGTGAGGAACGAGCCACCTTCGCCGACGAGGGCCGTGGGGTCTGTGTCGGCCCCAGCCGGCAGCGGCGGAGCACGGTTGCCAAAGCGGCGAGCGAGACCAGGCCCACGCTGAGCAACCCGCCGACGCGACCACCGGAGATCCGGCCAATCACGAGGGTCTCCCATCTCGGCGGTGCCCCTGCAGCCGGCGGCGCCCGATCCATCCCGCTGCTACCAGCACGACACCGATGGCGACGAGCGGAGCGGGATTGCTTCCGGTACCGGCCAGGGGTGAAGTTCCGGTGAGCGCGACCGAGGGGTCAACACCGCTGCTGCCGGCACCAGATCCACCCGCCCCCGATCCGCTGGCATGCGTTCCGACGGCTGCTGCCTTGCCCGCCGCGGTATTGCCGTTGACGGTGGCTATGGCGGCTGCCCCCGGCGGCGGCGGCGGCGGGGCCCCGTTTGTCACGCCACAGGTGGGCGTCGTCTGGCCAGCCTGGACCTCTGTGGGTGTCAGGTCACCGCATGCGTAGGCAGCGCTCTCAGCCGTGGTCGGGTCGACTGCGCCAGGAACATGGGCGATGACCTCATCAATGCCGTAGCGCTCGAGCGAAAGGCCCAGACTGGCGTATCCAAACTTCGGTGCCGCCTGCTGGCCGAGGGTGAGCACGTAGTTCACGAACTGGCTCATCGTGGCCCCCTTGGCAGGAGCCCATCCCGTCGTCGGCGTCAGCAGGTAGCTGTAGGTCGACGGGTTGTAGACGTTGGGACCCAGTCCGTTGAAATTGAGTTGGTGTGTTCCGTTTGCGAGCTGCGTGGCATAGGCCAGGGCCGACGCCACGTTCACGGGTGTCGGCGTCGTGAACTTGTTGCTCGCGTTCTGTACTGCGGCAACCGCCTTCGCCGGGTCGGACCCCGTGAACCCCGAGTCAGTGGCATAGTTCTCTTGTACTGGTCCGATGGCACCCGGGGTGTTGACCACGTTGGAGGCAACCGCCGACGTCGACGCCTCGTCGAGACCATTCTGCGGTGCCTCCCAGTTCGACCCCGGGGTCGTGGCGTTGATGGGCACGCCGCTCGGCGGCGGGAACCCCGTCATGTTCTTGGCGTACTGGGCCCAGACGGCGGGCTGCTCGTTGATGCAGTACTCCTCGAGCACGAAGTTGGTACCGGCGGGATCGCTCTCGGTGACCGGCTTCACGGGGAGATTGGGCAAGGTCACGCTGGCATTTGCGCCATTCTGCTTCAGCGCCGGGTCGTTCCAGTTGGTGATCTGTCCGGTCAGGAGGAGGCATGCGGTGTAACTGGTCAACTGGAGCGTCTGCGTGAGTCCGGGAACGTTGTACATGAAAGCCACGCCGGCCGCGGTGATCGGAAGGAACTCGTAGGGAAACGAAGGCGGGGTGGTACCGACGCTTGAATTCACATATCCGGTGTCGCTGACCGCGTAGTCGACCGTCCCTTGGGTGAACTCGTAACGCCCCTGGCCCGAATTGCTCGGCGTGTAATTCACGCTGAGGTTGTAGGGCGATTGCCCGGCCTGATTCGCCCAATTCGTGACCGCTGGGGACGCGAATGACGAGCCCGTCCCGGCGATTCCCGCTGCCGAAATGAACGGTCGCCGGCCGGTTGAGGGTGGCGTAGCGGATGAGGTCGGCCACGTGGTGGTGGTGGTGGTGGTCGTGGTGATGGTCGTGCTTGTGGTGGTGGTCGAAGCCCCCGTGCCGTCGGAGATAGCTGTTCCCGTGGCTGCGCCGGCTTGCGCGGGAATTCCGATCACGCCGAGCGCAAACAGCGACGTGAGACCGACGAGCACCGCCGAGTCTCGTCCGTGGTGCCGTAGTCCCTGCTTAGCGCGGCTCTGGCGATTGTGCGTGATCTGGGATTTCACTGGGTCGACTCCTTGGAAGTTGTTCGCACGTACGGCATGATCGATGGTCAATCGGAAGAGCTCACGACGAGCTCGCTTGCGGATCGGGTCCGCCGCCGAAACCAGAGGCGTCGACGGCGGCGGCCTGAGCGGCTCGATCCGAGCAGCCGGGCCAGGGTGAACAAGAACAGCACCAGGGCCATCAGGACGAACGCCGCGCCCCAGCCGATGGAGATCGCCTCCTTTGACGGCTGGAACACCTGCTCGAATACCCGAAGGGGCAGATCGTCCTGCCAGCCATGGAACGGGTTCCAGTTGTAATGAGCATTTCCACCGGCGGTGAACAACACTTCGGCTGTCTCTCCTGCTGTGCGGGCAATGCCGAGAAGTGCCGCCGTGATGAGACCGACGCGCGCCGTGGGCAGGACGACGCGAAGGACGACCCGGCGCTCTGGTGCCCCGAGGGCATGGGCGGCCTCACGGAGTCCACCGGGGACGATCCTGATGACCTCGAGAGCAGCTCGGCAGGTGACAGGAAGCATCATGATCGACAATGTGAGGGCAGCGATGAACCCGGACTTTCCGTTCACCCCGTGGGGGCGAACCCAGATGATGAACATGAAGAGGCCGGCGATGATGGACGGGGTGCCGGTCATGGCATCGACGACGTTACGGACGAGACGGGCGAGGAGGCTGCGGGACTGCACCAGGTAGGTGGCGGTCAGGAACGCTATCGGCACTGAGATCACGGTTGCGATCAACACTTGCTCCACGGTTCCCACGATGGACTGTCCAACCCCGAATTCGGTTCCCGACTTGCCTCCCGATGTGTCGAGAACGAGGAAGCGGGGAAAGTGGGCGAACACCACGGGCCCACCCTTGACCACCACGTAGAAGATCACGGCTGCCAACGCGGCCAGGGCAATGATGGCGCCAGTCCAGATAGAGACGGTGGCGAGACGGTCCTTCATGATGAGGACCCCGTTGCGCCGCCACACGAGGATGCCGTAGGTGGCATAGCTGACAACGGACCAGCAGAAGAAGAATCCGAATTCAGCAACCGAGACACCGGCCACGTTGAAGACGAGCCAGACCAAAGCCAAAGCCGCGGCGACACTGCCGATCGAATCAACCACGCCGTCTCGGGAGACACGTCGAGTCCGGCTTGGACGATCACGATCGACTGGCGTGGAATTCAGCCCAGGCGAGCCGTTCAGCCCAGGCGAGCCGTTCAGCTCAGGCGCGGCGTTCACCTGGTCAGCGACGAGGTTCGTCATCAGATTTGCTCTCCCGACGCGGCGGGCTATCAACCTGCCGCCCAAGCTGAAGAGCAGCGTGGTGGCGAACAGGGTGAGCCCGGCGAGAGTCAGCTCGCTCTGGCTGTGGATGTCGGAAACCGGAAAGTACTCGGCGATCTGCCTCGCGACATCCCCATTTCCAGGGCCAAGGATTGCCTTGCCGGCGACATTGTTGGGCGAGAGCACGAGGAGCACCGCCATGGTCTCGCCCAACGCGCGACTGATGCCGAGCAGCACACCCCCGACGACGCCGCTGCGGGAAAAGGGCAGGATGACGTCCGTAATGGTTCCCCAGCGCGTCCCGCCCAATCCGAGGGCAGCTTCACAGGCATCCCGAGGGGCTTGAGCCATGACCTCCCGGCTGACCGAGGCCACGATCGGAACGATCATGATGCCCACGATGAGGCCGCAGACGAAGACCGAATCGGTGTAGGTCCCTGGCTGGGTGGTCCGGAAGATGGGGATGAAGCCGAGATGGTCGGCGATCCACGACACGGGCCCGTGTACATAGCGGTTCAACGCCTCGAGCCCCCAGAACCCGAAGACGATGCTCGGCACAATGGCCAGCAGATCGACCAGCCCGGTCAGCCATGCCCGGAGCCTGATCGGGGCGTACTCGTTGATCATCAGTGCTATCGCCAAGGCGATGGGTGTCGCCAGAGTGATGGCAATCACTGCGATCAGCACCGAGCCGACGAGGATACCGAGCACACCCGGATGGATCGGCGTCGACCAAACCGTACCGGTGAAGAAGTGGAGCCTGAAGGTCTTGAGCGCCCACCAGCTCTGGCTGAACAGAAAGGCGAGTATTGAGACGAGCATGACAAGGACGATCGCACCGCTGCTCGCCAAGAGGACTCGGAAGACTTGGTCCCCGAAGTCTCGGCCGTGGCTGAGCGGGATGGGTGTGTCGTCGACCACATCCGCGTCGCCCAACGCAGGAGGTGGTGGGGCAAGCGTCACCATGAGGTATTCCTCACGCGGCGCCCTGGCTCCGGCCCGTAAAGAACGACGCCGACCGACGAAACGAAGCGATCGGGAGTCAGGTTCATGACATCATCCCGCAATCGACCCGTAGAAGAGGGCGTCGCCGTAGTTGAAGATGCCCCCGTCGGAGGCCACCAGCCAGTAGCCCTTGCCGCCGGGGGTGGCGGCCATGCCGACGATGGGCTTGTTGAGCGCGATGGCCCCGGTCGAGCCGTAGAAGGCGGCGTCGCCGTAGTTGAAGATGCCCCCGTCGGAGGCCACCAGCCAGTAGCCCTTGCCGTCGGGGGTGGCCGCCATGCCCACGATGGGCTTGTTGAGCGCGATGGCCCCGGTCGAGCCGTAGAAGGCGGCGTCGCCGTAGTTGAAGATGCCCCCGTCGGAGGCCACCAGCCAGTAGCCCTTGCCGTCGGGGGTGGCCGCCATGCCCACGATCGGGCTTGTTGAGCGCGATGGCCCCGGTCGAGCCGTAGAAGGCGGCGTCGCCGTAGTTGAAGATGCCCCCGTCGGAGGCCACCAGCCAGTAGCCCTTGCCGTCGGGGGTGGCCGCCATGCCCACGACGGGCTTGTTGAGCGCGATGGCCCCGGTCGAGCCGTAGAAGGCGGCGTCGCCGTAGTTGAAGATGCCCCCGTCGGAGGCCACCAGCCAGTAGCCCTTGCCGTCGGGGGTGGCCGCCATGCCCACGATCGGCTTGTTGAGCGCGATGGCCCCGGTCGAGCCGTAGAAGGCGGCGTCGCCGTAGTTGAAGATGCCCCCGTCGGAGGCCACCAGCCAGTAGCCCTTGCCGTCGGGGGTGGCCGCCATGCCCACGATCGGCTTGTTCAGTGGACTGCCACTTGACGTCGTCGCGGACCCAGCGGCTGGCGTGAACGAGATCGTGACGCTCAAGCCTGTGAGCGGGGCGTTGTCCGTGGTGTCGGTCGCCGTGAGAGTGACGCTTTCGGCGGCGTGATCCGTCACGGTGAACGTCGCGACGCCATTTGAGTCGGTGTTGGTAGTGGGCGGTGACACGACCGTCTGGACCGTCGACGGGACGAGGGCCACTGCCTTGCCGGTCAACGGCAACCCGTTGCCGTCATTGAGGATGACCTCGATCGTCGCGCTGGAGTGGCCGTCGGCCGGCACCGTCGTCCTGCTGGCGACAATGTCCGAATCGGCGACGACCGGCAAAGTCGGCGGGGGCGTCCCGAAGGTCACTTGGACCTCTTCACCCACCAGCGGCAGGCTGTCGGTAGTGTCGGTGGCCCGGTACCGAACGGTCTCCGCTGTGCCGTCGGTGACCTTGAACGTCGCCTGGCCAGCTGCACTGGTAACCACCCCGGAGGACGGGGTGATGGCGGACGAGCCGTTCAGCGCGGTCAGTGTGATCGTGACCCCGGGGACAGGGTTGGCGTTGTGGTCCTTCATCGTTACGGTGACCGTCGACGCGGTCGCCCCGTTGGCGGGCACGGCGGTCGGGCTGGTCTGCACGCTCGACTGACTGACCTGCGGGAGCCCCGGGGTGTAGGTGGCGGCGACCGTCTGGGAGGCGGTGACGCTGTCGGAGGTGTCCGTCGCCGTAAACGTGACCGACTCTGCAGTCGTGTCGTAGGCATCGAACGAGACCTCGCCGCTTCCATTTGTCGTGGTCTGTGAACCCCCTTGCCCCGAAGGAATCACTTTGACCGTGCTCGACGCGTTCGACGTGCCGGTGACGTCGCCTGCCACGCTGACCGTCTTTCCGGCCAACGGGTTCCCGAACTGGTCCTTGATCGTCACCGTGAGCGACGCGGCCGTGGTTCCGTCGGCAGGGACCGTCGACGGCGCAACGGTGATCGTCGATGTGGACGGGGACGCCGCGGGTAACTCGAAAGTCACCTGGGTCGTGGGGGTGATGGCGAGGCCGCTGTCCGAGGTGTCGACGGCATGGAACGTGACCGGTTCTGCAGTCGTGTCACTGACGCTGAAGGACGCCTGGCCGTTGGATCCAGTCACCTCCGAGCTGGGCGTGATGACGGCGTTCAGGGACGAGGCGCCCAGCGTCACGGTCTTGCCGCCCACCGGACTGGTGCCGTCGAGCAGTGTGACCGTCACGGTTCCGTTCGGTTGCGGACCACCGTTGGCCACGCTGGACACGATCGGCGTCGTCGTCGTCACGGTCGAGTCGGTGGGCGAGACCGTGAGCACTCCGAAGGTGACACTGACGCTCTGGCCGGTGAGGGCGATGCTGTCACTCGTGTCCGTCGCCGTGTAGGTCACGGTCTCCGCCGTCGTGTCCGACACCGTGAACGTGGCCTGACCCTGGGCATTGGTGGTGTCCGAACCGGTTGAGACCGGCGCGATCGACGAGTGCCCGCTGCCCTGAGACAGTGCGATGTGCTTCCCGGCGATGGGCCGGGCGACCGGCCCCTGGTCCTCGAGCGTGACCGTGATCGTCGTGTGGGCACCGGAGGCAACCGACGTGCTCCCGGCGGTGATCGACGAACGGGATGGTGTCGCCACCGGTGCGGCAAAGGTGACCGCTGCGGTTTGGGTCACCACCAGACTGCTGTCGGTGGTGTCGGTTGCCGTGTACGTCACCGATTCCGCTGTGGTGTCAGTTACGGTGAAGACCGCCTGTCCCTGGCCGTCCGTCGGCGCCGTCGACCCGGGGGAGCCGTTGAAGTCGATGGTCGAGTGACCAGACCCTTGGGACAGTGTGACCGATTTCGTCGTCGTCACCGGGTGTCCGTTGGTGTCCTTCAGCGCGACCGTGATCGTCGACGTGTTCGCCCCATCGGCCGTCACCGGGGTGGTGCCGGCCACCACGGTCGAGTTCGCTGCCGATGTCGGCGCGACGGACGGTACCGAACCGTCACCTGGGTTCAGGCCCGTCTCGGTGCCCGAACCGAAGTCGGCCTGCTGGTCCACGTTGAAAGGCGCCGCGAAGAGGTGGGGAGCGTTGAAGTTCGTGCCTTGCTGCGGGTTGCCGGAGAAGATGCCGACGACGCACTGGTTCGGGGCGACGTCACACGCGCCGGTCATCGTGGGCGTGCCGAGCGTCCCCGGGTCGGGGAGGTCGTAGACGATGAATGCCTTCGAGATCGCACCATTGGGCGTCTTGGTCACCGGGGTGAGCGTGGCCGCCTCACAACCGTTCGCGTTGGCGGGCAGGCCGCCCGTGGTGCCTCCGGGATCGGTGCACTCCTCGAGGTAGAAGTTGCCACCCTGGAAGGCCGGGGGTTCGTTGGCGTTGTTGATCACCGAGTTGGCGATGGTGCTGACGGTGATCGTCTGACCGCTGCTGTAGGGAGTCCCCGCAGTGATCGTGCCGCAGCACGCCGTGGTGGTCAGCGTCGTGATCCCGTCGCCGCTGACGAGTGGGGCAGCCTGGCTTGGGCTTCCGACGGTGGCGATGAGCACGACGGCTGTGACGAGCGACGCTGCAAATGACGCAATGACGACCGCCGGACGCCGCACCGTCGATCTTCCGGCCGATTTCGCTCCATGCTTCCCGTGTCGCGCCCGTATCAACGTCTGCCTTCGTGCGCGGGTCGGCGGAGGTAGCGCAGGGCGGATCCGGCGATGAGCAGGACACAGCCAGCACCGAGCAACCACGGCCACAGGGTGGGGCCACCGGTGTTCGCCAGCGTGGCCGGGGGCACCGAAACACCGGGCGACGCTCCACTGCTCGCGGAGCCGGAGCCAGCTGAGCTGGAACTCGACGAACTCGACGAACCCGACGCGCTGGTGGCGATGGCTCCATTGGGCAAACCCGATGGCGTGACTTGGAACGGAGCCGAGAAGACATGGGGCTTGGTGAAGTCGTGCTGATTCGAGAAGAGGCCGAGTACGCACTGGTGTTGCGTGTTGTCACACACTGTTCCGCTCGAGGACCCGAGATCGGCCTCATCGGGCAGCGCATAAATCGTGTATCCCTTGACGAGCACACTCCCGTTGGCCTCTGCGCCGCCCACGGCGCGGATCGTCGTCGGCTCGCAATCCGTCGGCTTCGTGGGGAGGTTGGCCGCCTGCCCGTTGAGGTCGGTGCACTCGAGGACCTTGATGGGCACGGCTCCGCTCTGGAATCCGGCGGCCTCAAGCGCGCTACGACTGAGCGTCGAATTCGGAGCCACCGACACGTCGACAACCTGACCATCGGGAAGGGGACTCGTGGCCACCGAACCATTGGAGGCGATCTTGATGGTCACCGAGCCATTGGACAGCGCGACTGCGCCCGCATGCGACGCAAACACCCCGACGATGACAGATGAGAACACCAGCACCGCACCGAGAAGCTGCAACGTCAGGGCAGCCCGACTCCGGTGCCATGACTGGTCCCCTCTAGCGTCGTTGCGTCCTACTGGCGCAGACCGAGTCATGTTTCGTCGCTCCAAGATCGCGGTTCTTTGTGCCTCATTCATTCTTCTTCACCGCCGAGACTCCTTGCCAACCCGTGCACTGAAATCGGACTCCCCATTTCTCGCTCTCACCGCACCGAGGGGTGTCCCGCGAGTACTCGCAGGACACCCCTCGGGCGAGGTTCTGTTAACTGCCTACTTTTGCCAGCTCACGCTGGGTCTTCGATCCCTCCTAGCTGTTCGGGTCGTGCACAGCTAGCACCGGCGGGTGGCCAGGAAAGTAGAGGGTGGGCGGGGCCGAGCTTCCCGTCGAGGACACGGGTGTCGCGCTCAGCGTGATGGTGCTGCCGCTGATCGAAGACACCGTCGTGCCGTTCGGGATCTTGATCGAGTAACCCGCCGGGACGTACACGGGCCACCCGACCTGAATCGTCGAGGGTACCGTCGCCCCGAGGGTCACCGTTGCGCTGCTCGTGGTGATCCCGCCCGAGGCAATCGCCTGCGTCGCCTCGCACAACCCGTTGGGGTTGGTCACCCCGTTGCCCGTCACCTGCGAGGTGGCCGGGAGCTCACCGGACGTGTCGGTGAGACGGGAGTAGTCGAACTGACCGTTGATGATGTTGGTGAGGTCAGTATCGAAGTTCCCACCGTCGATGTGGTCGGTTCCCTTGGTGACCATGGGATTGATCGTGGAACCGTTGATGCTCACGCCGGTCGAGCCGCCGTCGCACATCCAGTCCATGAAGCCGCCCACCGAGGCCCGCACCGTGTCCGTGCGGACGACGTTAAACAGCGTCCGAGCCGCCGGGAAGGAGTTGTTGCGCTCGGTGACAATCGTGGAGGTCACACCGTTGGCGGTCAGCTGCGACTCGGTGAAGCTGCTCGGGTCACCTGCCGGCACCAAGCCCGCGTTCACCTCGAGGCTGGACACCGACGCGTTCGGGTTCGAGAGATACGCTCCGTTGCCCATGTAGTACAGCGAGGTGGCGATGTCTACGGCCTGGTCGGCGGGGTCGGTCGGACCCCAGTCCGCACTGGCGAAGTCGCCGACCTGGTTGGCGTCGTTCTCCAGCGCGACCTCCAGGTTGCCCGTCGGGCCCTGGCTCGTCTGGGGGTTTCCTCCTGAGGCGGCGTTCTCGTTGAAGTTGCCGCCGACGCCGTTGGTGGGCGCCGAAGTGCAGTTCCCCGAGCCGATGGCCGACTTGGCGAAGTTGTTCCACGTCGACGCCGTACCCGAGCCGCCGTTCACACCGATCATCCGGACCGGGACGCCGATCGGCATGCCCTCGCCCTGAGGAAGCGCAGCGGTCGTCGTGATGTGCACGGTGTCGGTTCCGGTGCCGGCAGCCTGGGACAACGTCAATGTCCCAGGCGTCGAGACTGTCCCGGCCGTGACGCCTGTGATCGTTGTGCCCGCGGGGATGTCAGGGCCGGTGATGGCGTCGCCCGAAGCGACCGTCGAGGGGAAGTTCTCGTTGTTCGTGCCGAGGGAGGCCGTCGTCGTGCCGTTCAGCGATACGCCGAGGACCTCGAGGTTCGGGCCCAGGTTGGACAGACTGCCCCAGTCCATGATCTGGCTAAGGCCGGTCGTCGACGATCCGTGCTGGCACCAGAGCCGGTAGACGGTGCTACTGGCCCGGCTCAGGCCCGAGCCGGCCGTGGCGTTGCTGGTGACGTCCGTAACCGGGGTGCCCGTGCAGGCTGCGTTCCCGTTGAAGCCGCAGGTGAAGGGGTCACCGGGCAGCCAGCCGTCGGCCACGTTACCGATCCCGGTCGAGGGGAACGGGGTGTTGATCGTCGAGCCGGAGGTGTAGTCGTAGCTGATGTACGGACCGTTCGTGTTGTAGCCGGTCGGGGTGCCGTAGAGCTGCGGGTCGATCGACTGGAAGTCGACGGCCGTGACGCCGTCCTTGGCGTACCCGAAACCCTGAAGGGCGCAGCCCGTCACACCCGGAGGCTTCGACGACCGGGAATAGTCGACCGTCGTTGCGACCGGTGATTGGATGACCCCGCACAACTCATTCTGGCCGTTGCCCGAGCCGACGTTGTTGACGCCCTGCAACTCTTCGGTGCCCGCGAAGTTGTCGACCGTGTCGGACTGCGAGTTGTTCGGGTTGTTCCCGCCGTTGTTGGCGGGTGTCAGGCACTGCTGGTTTTGTGCCGCACCAGTCGTCACCAGCTGGCACGAGAACGGGAAGATCCCGGCCTGCGAGTAGAGGTCGCTGATGGACTGCATGACGAACAGCGTGGTGTCCGAGCCCTCGGCATGGTTCACGTTGCTGACCTGGTCGTTGGCCGGAAGCCAGTTCGGATAGGCACCGAAGGTGGGGAAGGCCGGGACGGTGATGGCGGCCGAAGCCGGTGCGGCCAATCCCACGCCAAGCATCAGGGCAGCCGCGGTGACGGCTGCGCCGAGCGAGGATGCGGCCGCAAAGCGGCGTCGAAGCTTGCGAGGTTTCATGATGAGTTGGATTCTCCTTGTTGGTTGGGTTCGCTCTTCATAAATAGAATCGGGGTTCGTTTGCTTCACTCGGCCTGCGCTGGGCGCCTTTCCCCAGCACAGGCCTTATCGGGTTCGACTGTGCCTCTCCTTGGATACCTAGGCGGCCTGTTGGTGTTGGCGACGCCGACGATTGCGGAGCGTGAAGCCGCCGAAGACTGCCAACGCAGCCAGCGGCAAACCGATGGCCAAGGACAGCTCGGGCGTACCGTCACCCGGATTCAGGCCCGCCTCGGCCCCAGTACCAAAGTCCTGCTGCTGGTCCATCTGGAACGGCGCCGAGAAGAGGTGCGGAGCGTTGAAGTTCGTGCCGAGCTGGGGGTTGCCGGAGAAGATGCCGACGACACACTGGTTCGGGGAAACGTCGCAGGTACCGGTCGCCGTAGGCGTGCCGAGCGTCCCAGGGTCGGGGAGGTCGTAGACGATGAATGCTTTCGAAATAGCACCACTGGGCGTCTTCGTCACTGTGGTGAGCGTGGCCGCCTCGCAGCCGCCCGCGTTGGTGGGCAGGCCGGCAGGGGTGCCACCGGGGTCGACGCACTCCTCAAGGTAGAAGTTGCCACCCTGGAAGGCCGGGGGTTCGTTGGCGTTGTTGATCACCGAGTTGGCGATGGTGGCAACGGTGATCGTCTGACCACTCGAGTACGGAGTCCCAGGGGTGACCGTGCCGATGGTCATCAGGTTGGTGTTGCCGTCAGAACTCGTCAGTGTGTTGGCCCCGGCCACACCCGACCCGACACCGAGCGCGAACACCGCGCAGCAGACAGTTGCGGCGCTGGTAGCGGCGACAGTCTTGAGGACATGCCGTATGGACATACAGGTTGCTCCTTTGCGATCAACGAAACGAGACACCGGCCATCGGCACCTCCCACGACTGGCTCCGTTCTCTCATGGGACGTGGCACCCGGTCAACGTGAAGGCACCGCAAACGCCCTGGTGACACACAGAAATAACCTCCGGATAACCCAAGCGTCGGCGCCCGCCACATTCTCATCACGCACCGGGCCGCAACCTGGGTGAGGCTCCGGCCCAACGGGTCAGGATCTGGGATCCCGATCTGTCGAGCTCGGGCGGATTTTTGAATGGGTCGGCCGGCCCCTCCTTGGCCAACTGGGACTAACACGGCAGAGCCCCGGCGACGATGTGCGTCAAGGAAAGAAGAGGTCTGTCGGACAGATCGGGTCGGGAGGAGTCTGACACCCGATCCGAAGTCCAGCACCCGCGTGTGTAGTGTCCGCGCGTGCGACCCCGTATCTTCCACCGCCATTTCGTCGCGGTCGTAGTGGCGTCGGGCCTGGCGCTTTTTGCGACAGGGTGCTCGTCTCCGGCAACCACCAAGACCACGGGGATCATTCCTACGACGAACACTGGCCTGTGCAAGCTCGTCAACCCGTCAGTGGTTGCCACCGTCCTCACCGAGAGCATGACGTTTCCAGAAACGCTTGTCCGCGGTTCCACGACGGAGTGCGTGTACCGAGCGAAGGCCGGGACCGGCACTGCCATCCTCATTCTCTACGAGACCAACTCGAGCGGAGCGACGTTTGCCAAGAGCAGAGACAAATTCGAACGGCGGGGCCTGCAGTTGGGCCCGATCACGGGCCTCGGAGACCAGGCGTACTACTTCACAGACACGGCCAAAAAGACCAACGTGACAACGGTGGCAACCGTGAAGGGATCACTGCAGCTCTTGGTCACGGGACCCGCGACTCTCGACCAGATCGGCTCGATCGCGCGCTACGCGCTGAGCCAGTTCGAGACATCGCGCTAGGCCAGCATCCTCGGTAACGGGACAAAACCACTCTGCCGTCGTTTGTAGGAGTCCATATGACGCTGGATGCCTGCGAGGGTACGGTTCTCCACCGAAGCAAGTGCTGCGCGACGCGAGACGGTCAGACCATGCTCACCTTGGCTCGTCGTCGACGGTCCAGCCAGAACGCCCCCAACCCGACCAACACGGCGGAGGCCGGGAGGAGCAGAACCGATGGAACCTCGGGAGTGACGGCGGGCATCTCGACGGTGAAGCAGAGCTGAGCCGATTGCTCGGTAATGGGGAGCACGGGGAACAAGGTGTCGCCGGCCGGCTCACCCGAGACCTGTCCGCGATCGCACACTGTCGTGCCCGGTCTCTGGGTGATCGTGTAGGAAGTATCGAACGTTCCGTTGTTGGGCGGCCGCTCCAGCGACGCATCGCGCGGCGTACCCGACACCCTCCCCAAGCCATAAGGCGACCACCATGAGGTGCTCCTCGAATAGACGCAATCCCGCACCCGGTCCACGTTGTTCCCCTTGAAGGTGGACGGGTCCCATGTGATACTCACGGCCAGTGTTGCGCCCTGGCTGACCAAGAAGTCGGCGCCATATTTGTGTCTCTGCGTGCTTGAGTAGTGCTGAGCGGAGCCATCGGGTTCGGTCACCGTCACCGTCTTCACGACAGGCCGATGACCGTCGGAGGGCACAAACGGAACCCGGTCATGCCCGTCGCAGGCGTCGCCACCTCTTCCCGTGGTCGGTCCGGTGCCTTCATCTGGATGTCGATTATCCGCCATGGCGTGGCAGCCGGTACCGCAGGACGAGACGGCACCGGCGGGTGCCGACGTGACCAGGGTGAGCGCGATGCCGACGGTGCTGGCGAACAGTGCACTCGCCAGAAGGCACGCTGCGACCGACGACCCGCACAGCAGAGCAACACGTGAGGGCCAAGATGTGCGGACGGATCTGTCTCCGCCAACTCGGTCCGCACACCTCATGCCGGTATCCCCACTTCCGGCCCCACCCTAAAGATGGGTTGCAGCGGTAGCAAGATCCACTCTTGGGAATCACACTGTGTTCACCTGGTGTTCCCCTCTTAGTTGGCTCCCGTTCACGTGAACGTCGATCTGGCGGTCAGTCCCAACGGCCGGATCCCGGAAAACACCTGGAACGCCTGCAACGGCATCGCTCAAGTCTCCGGTCTGCGTGATCGCCCCCCCGCAACATCCGCGGATCCGACTCATGCTGGACCGCCCACGACCTTGGACCGTGCAGCTACAACACCGGGCCGACCGATAGCTCCCTCCTCGAAGCCGTCGCCTCTCCACCGACTGGCTGACCGAGTTGGACGACCGACGTCCCTCAGAGAGAAGAAGGGAGGAAGTCGGTCAGCGAGTTGAAGAGCAAGTAGAGGCCGGCCGCCCACAACGGCACGAGAATGAGCCACTTGCCGACTGCTTCGAACCAGATGCCAAACCGGCGATACGACAGCGCAATGAGAAGCAGCAGGCATACCTCGACCCCGACGGCCGGGAGCAAGGACCAATTCCAGCTGGCGGTGGCTGGATTGGCCACGTGGTACGAGAGGTGCTTGACGTCGACAGCCGGACCAGCAAACGGCCGCTTGAGCATCCCCACGACCACAAGTCGTTGTGACGCGGAGAATTCCGGGTTGCATGTGGTCAGCGTGATCCTGTTGTCCCCGAAGTAGTTGAGGACTCCGACGTCGCCGGGTGAGACGATCTGGGGTGTCCGCGAGACGACATACGTCAGGTTCTGTCCGGACGTCGTTGTCAGGACGATCCTCTCGCCCGGCACTACCCGGCCCAGGCCGTTGAACGGAGCCCCGTGCGTGGTTCGATGGCCGGCGATGGCGACGTTGCCCGCCTGTCCAGGCATCGCGGTTCCGGTGTAGTGCCCCGGACCTTTGGACAGATCTGACTCCGTCGTCCCTTCGACGACGTATTGATCCACGCCGATCGCCGGAATCTGGATCTCCGCAACCAGCGACCCTTCGCCCGGGGAAGGAACTCGGGTGGCGGCGGAGATCAACGTCGACTTGGAAGCGTGTGACCCGGCCGCGTGTTGGGCCAGCAGCGCGTGGAACTCCGACTTGAGCTGGCTCTGGGCGTGGTGCTGGGAGATGGACGTGCCCCACAGCTGCCACACGACGAACAGCAGGATGATGGCGCCCACGTTGCGCGTCCAGGTAAAGACCTGGAACCACGGGAAATCTACGTGTGCCGTGGGACCGGTGACGGCAGTCTCAGGCGCGACTTCGGCATCTGTCTCGGGTTCCTCTCCTGACGCCGGACGGACGATCGGCGTCACTTCAACCGGGACAACATCGATCCTCGCCGTAGGCGGCGGCTCTGGCGGGGCCGGCAGCTCTGGGGTCGGCGGCTCGGGCGGGGCGTGCGGCGCCAGCGGCGCCAGCGGCGCCACTGTCTCAGGATCGGCCACGACCATCGCCGCCGAAACAAGCGACGACGACGGCTCCGCGAGCGACGCAGTGGGTACGGCCGGGACCGGAGGAGGTTGGTCGGCGGATGCCGGGGAGGGCTCAACAGGGACGACACCTGATCTGACCGGGGACGCGAGCGGCTCGGCTGGGACGACGGTGTCGGCGGCGACCTCTGGTGGGCTCGCAAGTGGAACCACCCCCAGCACTGCTGCGCCATTTGAGCGATGGGTCGGATGGGACGAAGAATGCGCTTCAGGTGGACGTGCGGAGATTCCCCGTGCCGCCTCCGAGGCCGCTCGGACGATTCTGCCGATCGCGATCTCGTCGGAGGGCGCACCATCTCCGGCGCGCCAGATCCGATCCCAATCGACCTCGGGAGTGTCTCCGGGTAGGTCGTCCGCCGCTCCGGCGCGCGCCTCGGACACGATTCGCTGGATGAATTCCCCACACAGGATCCAAGCGTCGATGCGCACGTCGCTCAAGCGCTCGGAGGCGTCTTCGGATTCGAGCGAAGAGGTCGTCACAGCCGTAGTACCTTCACGGTAGTTGGGGGCTCAGGCGGAAGTCTGGTCGGCGAGCCGCGCTGCACTCCTGGTCGCCTGGTCACGGAACATGTCCTGAGCGTAGGCCACCAGCAAGCGTCGATTTGCTGCACACGTTCCCGCTGGAAGTTGTCCGATTCCAGAACGCGACCCGTTTACATGCCCATCGCATAACCGAGGGCCTCGGACATCTTCTCGGTCTCCGAGGCAACACGGATCTGCATGTCGACCGTCGACGACGCCGGCAATGTGTGGCGTGCACGCCTGAAGATCTCTGCCTACTCGGGGGCACGCTTGCAGGTTCGGGGTCTGGCTCAGGGGTAAGGTGCCCGGTGACACCAACACGACACCTGGAAGTTTGCCCGATCGTTTCCTGACCGTCACGAACCGTTCACTCAAATTTCTTCTCCCATCGGTGACGCCCCATGTGCTCCTCCCTCACAGACTCGACCTCCGTGCCCATGGGCTCCTTAGCGACGAGAGATCGCGCCACACGCAGCGATCCACTCACGGTACGAATCGAAGATTCAACCGACATGTCCGACAAGGGCTTGCTCCCACAGTTGATCGACCTGCTGCACGCACTCACCGAGGGGCAGGAGATGTTGTCGCGCAAGGTTCGGGACGCGGCGCTCGAAGGCACCCGTCGGCCGGCCGCCGTCGACGGGAGATGGGCCCAAACTGAGCCTTCTGACCCTGCCGTTCCCGGTTCCTATTTGGGTGTGAGCCTCAATGCCTCTGGGCGGACACGCCGAGAGCCCCCAACGGACGATGTCGCTGTCGATGCAGGACGGACGTCGGTCGGTGCCTTTGGCGATGCTCCTCTACCCAAAACGAACCTTGACGGTTCGGCCGCGCCTGTAAGTGCCGCGGCTCCACAGGCGACGTCACCGTCCAGTCCGGCAGCGGGCGTGGCGACCCGTGCTACGACGCCCGATCTTTCCGAAACATCTACTGGGACCGACCGGCTCAACTCCCGGGTGCCTGGTGGTGAGACGTCCATGTCGCCATCGAACCGCGACTACAACTTCTTCGACGAGCTCGATGCACGACTGGCTGATCTACAAGATCCACCAGACCGATTCGGAGACTCGTGATCTTCACACGCGGTCGTGCGTGAAGGTACCGCAAAGCTCTCGCCAACTTCTCAATTCTCAATCTTCACCGAGCTCACGAACCAGCCACCCTCGACCTGGGAGACCATGATCTCGTAAATCGGGTCTGTCGGCGACGCACCTCCGGACGGTCCAAACGTACACACAATTGGTGTGAACGACGTGCTACACCCGCGGTCCACGGCCAGCCCGCTGGCATAGCGCGCAGCAAAGAGAGTTGCGACCGCCGTAGGTGTCGCCCCGGCGAGTGCCGCCGATCGGTTGTTCGTCGACCAACTCGAGACCAAGGCCGTGGCTGCCGCCTCGGCGCTGGGGCTGAGCGTCGCGGGTACTACTCGTGTGGTTGTTGTCACGTGGACCGTCGTTGTCGTGGTGGGCGCCGCTCGCGTCGAATGCGCATCGCCCGAGTGATTGAGAAGATGCACATACGCCAACCCGAGAAGGCTCAAAGCCAATACACCAAGCACAATGGCGTAGGCGATCTTCAGAGGACGGCTCATGACCTCCGGCTCCTTGTTTCCACCTTCTGACTCAGTTCGGTCGACTGCTGGGTTCGTCGATGACTCCGCCGGCGGTGCCATTGGTTCCGCTGCGTGACCGTGATCCTCGGTAGCGTCACTCGTCAGCCCGACGGCTGGAATCGACACCCGAGCCTGACCAACCTCGTGTGCTGCTGCTTCTGTGGCGCGATCAGGAGTCAGAGCGACGGCGCGATCAGGAGGAGCGACTGGCGGAACTGGTGGGTGCGGAGCGGGACTGACTGGCGGCTCTGGCACCGATGGATCCGTGTCGGATTGATCCGTCGTTGACGGATGCTCGCTCTGGTCCTCCGGAGGATTGTCGTAGGACCTCTTACCGCCGTCCATCACGAGAAGCGTCGGCCTTCCGTCGGCCGAGAAATAGCGGAGTTCGTGAGTGCCGAAGGAATCGGGCTTCCAGTTGTCGGTGTGGTCCACGTTCTCAGGTCACCCCGAAGGATCGGTTGGGTCGCCAGCGGGTGAGTTGCTGACTCTACCCGGGGAAGATCCGACCTCGATGGTCAATCAGCGGCGCGAACGCAATGACGGGCTGCGGGCACCGGCCGAGCAGATCGCCAGGGTGAAGTGGGTGTATCCCGCGTTACGCCAGGATGAACGGTAGGCAAAACCTTCGAATTCGGACTTGTCGGTGACACACGGACGCGGGTAGGAAGGGCGGGAATGAGCACCAGACCAATGGATTGGGTGTTCGGCGTTCATGAGCGTGCCAGCGATCACCACCCGGCCGCTCCAGTTGACCCTTATCCGGGACTCTCAATGTCGGGCACTCCCCATCACTCAAATCACCAGGACGACGAGCACGGTGCAGAATTCACGCACGCACCGAAAACAGATGTTGAGTGGACCAACGCCGAGTTGCACTCGATTGCGAGCACCATCGAGGAGTTGCAGCGCAGGCTCGAAGTCGCGAACACTCGGCTCAGCAGCGCTGCCAAGGTGGAAACGACCGAATTGGAAATCGGGCGTCTCTTTGTCGAGGCCCAGCGCTTCTCCGAAGAATCGCTGACCAAGCTCGACCGTCAGATTCACGAGGTCCTCTCTGCGGCCGAGGAGAAGGCCAATCAGATCCTGACCGAAGCAACCGAGGAGGCGCTCGAAATCCGCCAACAGGCGCAGGAAGCCGCGTTCATGTCGACGAGAACCGCCCGGGAGCTGCAGTCGGCGATCGCCGGCTTCACGACTGTGAACAATGAGCTGGTCAGGGAACTCGGCGCGTTGAATTCCATGCTGACTCCGGCGAGCGAACGAGGGACGACCGAAATCGATCCTTCGACAAGCCTGCCCGAGAGCGACTGAACGAGACCTCCCGAAATGCTTGCAGTGCACGTTGCTCGGCAAGCACCAAAGATGGTGAGTAGCGCCTTGCACACCCGAACGACATGCTCGACGAAGCCATGGCCGCCAGAGAACCGTCCCTGGACGACCGAGCCTGGCCCCTCGCTCCGTGTCGATGAGCCACTCCCCCACAGCTCGACTTCCGCCATCGCTACCTTTGATATCGGATCAGTCGAGCTCGTATGCGGATTTGTGGAACACCTGGTGGCCGAGAACGCATCGGGGGCGCTCGGGAACGGCGGATCCGCCCGATACCGCATCGACTGGGATGCGATGGAAGCGTCGGTCGCTTGCTCCCGCACACTTGAACAAGCCATCGGACGCGCTGTCGTCATTGCTGATCAGATGTCCCGAGGTGTCTTCGATGACACCCACCCCGGCCAATCACCGTCGTCACTCAAGGCCGAAGAACCCTTCTTTGCGTTCAGCATGGCCGATGTCGTCCCTGATTTCGGCGACGAGAGCCGTTACCGGACGAGGCTGGCGAGGAAGATGGCCAAACTCTTGGGGACCGGGCGGACGGTTGTACCTCTGACCGTCGCCGGCTCGAAGAGCCCGTTGGCGGGCCAGCTCGAAGACGGGTGAGGCACCAATTCGAGCGCCGTCGCCGTTGACCAGGGGCACCGACTGGCGACCTCGCTCGCTCAGGTGGCCAAGGACGTCGGCGGCTTTGCCGCCACCGCCCAGAACTGATTGACGCAAGCGCGTTGTTCCGCAGCGGTCCTCGTCGTGCGGCGGCGTCGAATGCCGGCGTGAGTCTGGCAAGAATTGCCCTCGCAGGCCGAACAGCCACATCGGGACAACCGATTGACAACTCCAGAACAACCGGTGGACCACTGCGGCACAACATGAGCGCCCTGCCTCAGGATGACGTGCGGCAGCGTCGAAACACGCGCGTGTGCGAGGCGGCGGGCGGACGAGGGTGTCGAAGTTCCTGGGCCGCGCTGGACTCGGTCTGTTGCCGCTGCTGCTGGTCGCGGCCGTTGCGGTCACGGCGTCCGGCACTCCGACGCCGCGGGTGCAGTCGTCCGCGGTGACGACCTCAGCCAAGCCGGGGGCCAAAGTCCCCGGATCGACCGCTCCGAAGGGCACCACGACGACCATCAGCCCGACGACCACGACCACCCCGCCAGCGGCGCCGAAGGGCCCGGGTCGACAGGGGGCCAACGTTCCCACCACCACCCTCCCGAGCACGCCGCCTGTTGCCCCGACGACGACCACCACGACTGTTCCGCCGGCCCCGGCCGGCGTGATCGGCGTGTCCGGCAGCCATCTGGAACTCGACGGAAGGCCCTACACGTTCGTCGGAGTGAACGCCTATGAGATCGGCACCGAGTTCGGGGTCAACCCCGGCTGTGGCGGTCAAGAGTCCGACGCCCAGCTGAACGAGCTCTTCTCCTCGCTACCCCCGAACTCGTTGGTGCGTTTCTGGGCCTTCCAGGATGCCATCGCCACCAACGTCCAGACGGACCAGCTCGACTGGGGGCCCCTCGACCGAGTGTTCGCCGCTGCCGCGGCGCACGGTCAGCGACTCATTGTGACGCTCACAGATCAAGGTGGGGTGTGCGACGGCAACCATTGGCAGGACCCGTCGTGGTATGAGGGAGGGTTTCAGGACGTCTTCAACAGCCCTTCGAACAGTGACGGCAGCGGCCATACGCCGCTGTCATATTGGAATTACCTACAAGACGCGGTGAACCGGTACAAGAATTCACCCGCCCTCGGGATGTGGGAGCCGATCTCGGAGGCCGAGGCGTCGTCCTGTGCGGGGAACTACTACCCCGGGACATGCTGGGGCCATACCACCTGCCCCGCTGAGGCTGTGGCCGCCGCCGCGCTTCGGCACTTCTTCGACGTGGTCGGAGCCGAGATCCACGCTCTCGACCCGAACCACCTCGTGGAGAACGGCCTCCTGGGTGGTGGCCAGTGCGGCACGGAAAGTGGGGACTATGCATCCGTGTCGGCCAGTCCCGGCATCGATGTGCTCTCGTATCACGACTACTACTCGGGAACGCCGATGGGTGGCGACCAGTGGAACGGCATCGCCGTGCGCATCAGTCAGGCTGCGGCGGTGGGTAAGCCGATCATCGCCGGCGAGATGGGTCTCGCCGCGGGAGCTGTGCCGGGGTGCATGACACTGGGAACCCGCAGCACTGAGATCCAGGCCAAGATCCGAGCTCAGATGGGGGCGGGCACCAGCGGCGTCCTTGTCTGGGACTGGCTTCCCGCGCCGAGCGGCCCGTGTACCACTGACACGTTCCCCGGTGACTCCCTCATGGCTGTCGTGACCGCCGGCCCTCCGTCGGCCTGACGACCTCAGAGACCCGTCCGGTGGGTTACGACCGACGACCCCAGATCTCGAGCGCCCGATTGTGCCGTCGGTTTACGCGGTCCGGCCGTTGTGGCCGGTGATCCGGTACAGACGGTACGGGGCGCAGATGCCATCCGCGTTGAACTGGTGGACGAACTTGGCGAACCCAGCGCCGTTGGCATACAGGGTCGGATACTGCTCGTTCAAGGCATCGACCAGCCCGACGCCGACCGGTTGGGGAACGAACAGGTAGCGCGCTCCAAAGGTCAGCGGGTCGGCGAGCACCCGTTGGAAATCGCGATCATTGATGATGACGAAGACCTTCGAATTCGGCACGGACGTGACGATCTGTGGGGTGCAGTTTCCATACGTATCGGCCACAATCGATCCATCGGGCAGGTGCATGTTGCCGATATACGCGTCGATCGACCGGATATGCGCGTAGTGATGCGTCCACTGCACCTCGGTCTTCGTCGGATGAGAAAGGAACAGTGCGCCGAGCTCGACCGATTCCGAGCTCTGCACCGTGTTCGCGAAGATTCCCCTGCCAGCCGACGGCACGGACAGACCGAGGAGGGCCACCACCACGGCGACCCCTATGACACTGCCCGTGTACCGGTTCGTTCGTCGCCATGTGCCCGAGGACGTGGCTGCCGGGCCCCGCGCCAAATCCGACTCCGACTCCCACGCCGAGGCCGACTCGGAGGCCGACTCGGAGGCCGACTCGGAGGCCGACTCGGAGGCCGAGGGCGAGACCATGCCCCCTTGCGCCAGTATGCAGCCGACGAGCATGACGTCCAGCGGAACGCTCACGATGAAATAGCGGTACCAGGGCTCGAGGAACCCGCCGAGAAGGCCAAGGGCGTCGAAGGTGACACTGCCACCCAGAATGGCCAAGGGTGCCAGGATGCGGAGGTCGCGACGTCGTGCCGCGAAGAAGATCGCCAGGACGAGCACGACAGGGAGCAAGGGGGCGAGGTATTCGACATTGTGCACGCCGTGGGCAGCCCGCATGGCAAGCGTCATCCGCACCGATTCAGATGTCTGAGCGCCCGTCCCGTACTGCGACGTGATACCGGGAAATGCCTGACCGGTGATGACGTAGCTCATCACGGCCCACGCCACAAAGGTCGCCAGAAGCGGCAACAGGAAGATCGTGGCGTCCGCCGACGCCGCCATGATCCGGTAACGGACCCGCCCCTGGCTCCGCCAGTAGCTCACGCCGAGCACAACCACCCCGGCCACGCCTGCCGCTCCGAGCGCTTCGTAGCGATCGAGGTAGGCCAACCCCAGGGCGGATCCCGCATAGACGAGCGACCGCAGATCGCCGACGTGAAGCCACCGCAGGAGGTATCGGGTGGTCATCACCAACAGGAACACATAGAGCATGTCGCTCATGCCGTTGCCGGCGTAGTACAGGATCATCGGGTTGATCCCGAAGACCAGCGTCAACGCCAGTCGCGGTCCCCGCCTCACGCCCCATTCGTGCAGCGCAGCGTGGACCTGGTGCACGGCACCCACGCCGGCCAGCACGGTGACGATGCTCCCGGCGAGGTCGTGCGTCGCCAGGACGGGGAAGAGCGGCCTGAGCAACAACGAGGGGATATCGGCGGCCGACTGTAGGGGGCTCCAGACGAAACCGATAGCTGCCAAATGAGGATCTCGGGACCACAGCACGTAGTAGCCGTTGGCCATCCGCGACACGGCGTCGAGCGGCAAGATCCGGTACTTGAAGTCAAGCAAGATCGCGACGGTCAGATAGATCGCGAATGCAATCAGAGCGACGACTCCGCCTTCGGACGTCATTCGCCGGAAGACACGCGACCGCATGGGCGGCCGAGGCGCGGCCGAGACCCTCACATCGGGGGATGGATCCGAGAACAGCGCGGTTGGTCGGTCGAGTACGAGGCCCGCTGTGGAACCCGGAGCGTCGGACACCGAATCCAGTGGCCGGATGCTCACGGACCTTTCCTATCTCCGTCAAGCGGGCTGGACAAGTCGGTATACGAAGGTTTTCCCTTCCGTTCACCCTGGTCATTTGTTCGTAATGGCTTGATTACCGTCGCCGACGCCGGAGCGCTCATGAAATCACATGCGGACATCCAACATCGCCGAGAACGGCTGTGCGACCGGTTCCCGCTCGAGGGCACGCAAGACGCCCATCACGACGTCCGGGCCGCCCCCTCGTTCAAGCGGGCACTGGGCTGGGCGCGACCGCCGCCCTGGTGGTCCCGGCCTGGCTCTCCGCTGCCGCCGAGGCGCTCCCGGAGGACCCGAACGCGATGGGGGCGTCGCACTCGTGCCGGACCGACAAGCGGACGTAGAGCCCAAGGGTGTCGACAAACAGGCGCCAGGCGCGCTTCAACGAGATCGTGCTGCCGATGCGTTCCTCTATGCGAACCGGAGCCTCGAGAATGCGCGTGTAGCCGAGGTGCCTGGCCAGAACGAGGAACTCGAGGTCGAAGGCGAACCGGCACTCCCGCAGCAGCGGCAGCACTTCGGTCACCACCCGCCGGTGCATCAGCTTGATCCCGACTTGCGTGTCCTTGACATCAAGCCGGAAGAGCGCGTAGATGAGCCACTGGTGCCCCCTCGAATAGAGCCGACGCAACGGCGTCCAATGCACTGAGGAGCCCGGATGCCGCTTGCTCCCGATGATGATGTCCGGCTCCTCGGCATGCATGACGGAAACGAAAGACGCCATGAACTCCGGGGAGATGTCGCCGTCGGCGTCGATGAAACCAACGTATCGACCGCGGGCCATGGCGAGGCCCGTCCGCAGCGCGTGCCCCTTGCCGACGTTGGTGGCATACGAGACGCGCCTTACGATGTTTTCGGGGAAGTCGTCCAGGGTCAACGGGCTGCCGTCGGTCGATCCGTCCGAGACCGTGATGACCTCGAAGGTCATCCCTGAGGCGTCGAGCGCGCGGACCAGATGCTCGACGGTTGCGCGAAGGCGGTCGCCGGGGTTGTAATAGGGCATGACGACCGAGGCGAATGGCCGGTCGACCACGGATCCTTCAGTCGAATCGATCGACTCCACGCGTCCGGCTGCCCTGCGCAGCACGTCCGATCGGTCGCTCAGCTGGATGCTGGGGAGGGTCGCTGTCATCACTGGCCATTTTCACGACTCGGCCTGGAGTCAACAAGCGAAAAACCCCTTCTGACACCGAGAAGTTACCTGTTGATCGCGCCACGTTCGCCCGTTGGAAATCCAGCTCGGCCGCCATGCAGAGCCGGTGAGATCTGGGTCGTTTCGTTCCCCACTCCACCGGAGTCGGTCTTTCAAATTCTCGAACACACCGGCTATCCGCCGCGCTGTCCAAGCAAGCATCCGCTCGGTAACGGGATCGACTCGGACGGCCATCGGGCGAGTGGCCGAGATGGCTCATGAGACGAGTCGAAGCGGTTTCTCGGAGTCGGAGTCGGCCTTGGAGTCGGCGTCGAGTCCATGGGCTGTCTTTTCCCAGAAAGATGGGGTCACCACAAGTTGCCACATCGCCTTGACGGCGGCGACGGACATCATCACCCAGTAGATGGGCACGAGCAGGGCGGCCAGCACCAGACCCACTGGTCTGGTGTGGCGTGCCGTGAGCACGGTCAGGTACCACAGCAGAAAATTCCCGAACGCCCACAGGACCAGACCGACGTAGTACACGGGAGCCGGGAAGATCTCCGGCACGAACGCGGGTTGGGCGATGAACCAGACGAGGGTCATGACCCAGAAGAACGGGTTGACCATGGCGAGGATCGGAGTTCCGCCCACAAAGGCGCACAGGTGACCGACGCCCTTGAGACCGATCTCGCTCTTGAGCTCACGAGGAGAGCGGAAATTGATGAGGAACGTCTGCAGGTAGCCCTTGTACCACCGAGAGCGCTGCTTGACCCAGTTGACGAAATCGCTGTTGGCTTCCTCCAGCGTGGTCGATTCGAGCACTTTGATCTGATAATGCTCACGGAACATCCGTATTCCGAGGTCGCAGTCCTCTGTGACGTTGTAGGGGTCCCATCCCCCCAGGGCCCGCAGGGCGGCGCGCCGGAAGTGGTTCGACGTCCCGCCGAGCGGAATCGGTGCGTCCAACGTCACCAGGCCGGGCAGGAAGAAGGAGAACCACATGGCGTACTCGACGGTGAACCACCTGGTGATGATGTTCTGGGTCGCGTTTCGGTACGACAGCTTTGCCTGCAGGCACGCCACTTCGGGACCGCACCGACCGAGCGCAACGGCGGCTCGGCGCAGCTGGAGGACGTCGGGCATGTCCTCGGCGTCGTAGACGGCCACGATGTCCCCCCGGGCCAGGGTCAGACCGAAGTTCAACGCTTTGGGTTTGGTGCGAGGTTCGGCGGGGGGGATCACGACCAGCTTGAACTGCGACGGGGGATGAGCAGCGTGCAGCGCATCCAACGTGTCCTGGTCGTCCTCCTCGACCAGAAGGAGCACCTCGAGACGACCGGCGGGGTAGTCCATTCGGGCGAGGTTCTCAACCAGCTTGATGATGACCGAGGCTTCCTTGTAGACGGGGAGCAGGATCGTGTAGAAGGGCAGCTCGGAGTCGGGGACGACCAGGGCTTCCTCGTCGGTCACGATCTCGAGGGCATCGCTCTTCGAGGACCGCGTGAAGAGGTAGGCGCGGTAGATCACGGCGATCAGGTAGAGCAGCGTGAAACCGGCGATCAACGCAGTGATCGTCAAGCGGATGTTCAGCACCAGCCCGATGGCGATGACGATCAGCAGTCCGATCAAGAAGTTGCGCTGGCCTCGGGAAACCAGGTTCCGGGCGGACATCAGAGGTACCCGGTTGGCAAAGCCGGAAATACTCGCATCGAGTCGCAACTCGACCTCACCCTCACGCATGGGGACCGGCTGCATCGCCCGGAACTCTAACAAGGCAGGTGTGCCGCTCCCTCCGGCGGCTTGACCACATATGACACCCAAGTAACCGCTACCCAAACTTCAGGTGACACCGGAAAAGGCCGAGTTCCACTGCCGCTACATTGACGAAAGTGGCTGGCACATTGCGAAACCGAGGACGCGTACGCGTATCCCCATGGAGTGGCGGAGGACGGTACGTGATCACCTATATCGAGTTCGGCAGGAGTGCCCGATGAACGATCACTCGGCGTACGTCGGGGTCCCCACGAATGGGACCGGCCACGTGACCGACGCCGAACCACTGAAGCCCACGCAGGAGGGGCTGACGTCCTTCGGTCCACCCTCGCTCGCTGCACCGCCCCGCAGAACACCGTCCGTCGACGAGCGCTTGGAAGCGCTCATGGAGACCGTTCGGACGTGGGATTGGCGAGCAGGTTCTTTGGAGGCGGGTCCACCCAGGGCCGACCAGGCGACGCTGCCGGTGTCCGACCTCGCGATGACCGCAACCGCCGAGGGCCGTGAGGACTCGAGACCACTGACCTCCGGCCCGTACCCGCTGCACAGCGCCGCAGACACCCGGACGGTCGTGCTCGAGCCGACGCCCCCACACGACACGGATCCGCCGGTCCCAGTGGACTCGACCGATGACACCCAGACGGTCGTGCTCGAGCCGATGCCCCCACTCGTGAGCTCGCCGTCCGAGCCCGGTCCAACGCGCAGGGCCGACACAGGGCACGGCCCGATCGATCGCTTGTGGTCACACCGCTGGACCAAGGTGGCGGTTCTGTTCCTGGCGGCGGCCGTGGTCGTCTTCCTCATCATCTGGGGCCTTCGGCTCACCGGCAAGAGCCCCGGAGCGAGTGCCCCGCCCCCGACGACCCCGCCGCAGCACGCCGCGGTCCACACCACCCATCACAAGGCCTTCGTGGCGCCGATCTCCACCGCGCAGTTGGCCAAGTACCAGCAATTTGCCCGGGGTCTCCAGACCGCGAATGCAGCGGCGACCGGCGTGTTCGTCGGCGCCGGTAGCACGCCCACCACCCCCCAGCTGGCGCCAGCGGTCGCGGCCTACCGTTCGGCGCTGAATCTCTACTACTTCCAGCTTCACTTCATTCAGTGGCCCGCCTCCATGCAGCCCGCGATCACGGATGAGCTTGCGCAGCTCAGCGCCCTCGTGAGCTTCCTGCAGTCGATTTCCTTTGTCAGCCCGACGGGTATGAGTGCCTGGCTGTCCCAGATGCACACCCGGACCGGCACCGCGCAGACGGCCGACAACGAGATCCGCCTGGACCTCGGATTGCCCAGTTCGTCTTCGTTCCCTACGTAACCGGAGCCGTCGCCAGCGGTGGCGACTGGGACACCCGTCTTCGGATCTTGGATGACGGCTTGGCGAACCAAACGGGAACGGAAGATGAAATTGTAGTCAGGTGAGCCGTCGGCTCTCCAGACACACTCGTCAGCCTGACCCAGAACAAGACCAACAACAGCCCGCCCGCGTGACAGCCCTTCTCGCTGGCGCGGTCGTCCGCGAGCGGCAGGCGCAGGCAGCAGGACCTGTCTCTGTCGGGGCCGTAGTCGGGAGACGCAGGGTAGGTGGCGCCCCTTCAGGCCTCCCGCCTCACGCGGCGACGGGCGGTGGACGCTCCCTCCGCTCCCGCTGGTTGCGCAGCCGGTTGTGGAAGCCGCAGAGCAGCCGGCCGTTCTCCTGGGTGGTCGGTCCCCCCTCGGCGTAGGGCTCGATGTGGTCGGCCTCGCACGTCTCCGCCGGTTCGTAGCAGTAGGGGTGGGTGCAGATCCGGTCCCGCAGCTCGATGGCCCGCCTCGTCCCCCCGGTGAAGAGGCGGGCCCGCACGCTGACGTCGACCCTGGTCCCGAGCGAGAAGATCGCCCGCTCGAAGTAGGCGGACTGCATCCAGGGCTCCAGCGACGACGGCGCCAGGACGGTCCCGTTCTCGAGCTCGCAGATCCGCCCGTGCACGGTCTCGTAGCCGACGAGCACGCTGAAGAGCGGTGCGGGCCGGGTGCCGTCGGCCGGGGCGGTGCGGCTCCGGGTCGCCATCTCGACCAGCGTGTCGGCCCGGCGCTGCCCGCCGTCACGGGCCAGCTCGTCGATCCGTGGCGTCCGGCCCAGGCGCTCCCGGGCCAGGGCGCAGTCGGCCTCGAACAGCTCGTGCTCCAAGCGGTTCAGCTCGCCCGCCACGATGGAGCCCGAGACGGGGTCGAGCGTCATCTGGCCGAGCCACATCCCCGTGAAGCTCGACTCGAGATACACGTTGCGCGCCGCCCTCTTTTCCTCGTCGGCGGCGTCGGCGCCCTCGGGGTCGGCCAGCTGCTTCCAGTAGTCCAGCGCCCGCTGGAAGTCCTCGAAGCCCATCGTCGCCGCCTGGGAGACGAGCATCTCCTCGTCGTGGGCCATGGAGGCCTCGGTCCGGTGGCGCCGGGCCGAGGCGATCGCCCGGGCCTGGTCGGGCCCGATCCGGCCCTCGCGCCAGGCTTCGGCACAGCGGGGCAGGTGGCGCAGCGTCCTCCCGAGCCTTGTCCGGCGGCGGGCGGCGCGGCGCGGGACCCGGCACCGGGTGGCGATCCACGCCGACGCGGTCTCGGTCCCCTCGGCCGCCCACTCCCCGCCCGCCTCGAAAGCGGCGGTCGCCTCGGTGACGAACGCCTCGAAGCGAGCGAGCTCGCGATGGAGTACCTCCATCGACGCGCCGTCGCCGTAGTTCTCGGCGCCGCTCGACACCAGGGCGTCGAGCGCCTCGGCGAAGTCGTCCAACTCCACGTATCCATGGAAGCACGAGGGTGTGACAGCGGCTGCGGTCCGGCCGCCGAAACCGTCCCGGCGGCACCGGCGCGGCGGAGCCCTATGTCTCGCCGGCCTCCGGCGTCTCGGCCGAGTCGAAGCTGCTCTTGGCGACGTTGAGGATCAGCCGGACCCCCGTGCCGATGAGGGCGAGGTCGAGGAGCATCTGCGCCGACACTACGAGGCGGGCGGCGTCGGTCCGCGGCGTGATGTCGCCGAAGCCCACCGTCGAGAAGATGGTGATCGTGAAGTACAGCGCCTTGGCGTGGGAGAGGTTCTGGGTGAACGTCAACGGGGTCTCGTGCGACAGTGCGAGGTAGATGGCGGAGAAGGCGACCAGGAACACGGCCACGATGACGCCGAGTGCCTCTGCGGCGCGCAGCTCGGGCAGCTCGGCCGCAGAGATGCGCCGGATCTGCCAGGCGATCAGCGCGCCGATCAATGCGACGTCGGCGCCGAGGCGCACGACCGCCCGCAGGCCCGACTCGTGCCCGATGGGCAGCACGAAGAAGGCACCGAGAATCAGGGCCCAGGCGAGGACGATGATGGCGACCGAGCGCAGCATGGCCCGCCTCCGCTCCGCTTTGGGGAGGTCGGCCAGCCGGACCGGCGTGGACGGCGGGCGACTGCGGCGGCCGAGCCGCCGGCCGGCCGGGCGCTGCGCCTCCTTCCCATCCCCGGGCTCCATTGATCAGACGCTAACGAGGCGGGGGGCAAATGTGGGGTATTTCGGCAGGCATGGGGTGCGAGCCCCACACCGCGGTGTCGGTGCTACCTCCCTTTTCCGCTTCGGCACCGGAGGCGCACAATTGAGGCGGGAGCGTGCGAGCGAGGGGCGCCGCTGCTCGGTCACGTTCCCTGTGTCCGGAACGGACATGGGAGGGAACGGCAATGAAAGATCCGAGCGTGAAATGCTGGTTTGTGGTTCGCTGGCGCCGCCGGCGGCCGCCGCCCAATTCGGGTCGGCACGCCATCGTGCGGGTGGTTCAGGCGAGCCCCCGCACGATGGCCACCATCTTCTCCCCACATTCGGTCGGGTTCTGCGCCACGGCGACGCCGGAGGCCGACAGGGCCTCCATCTTGGCCTGGGCCGTGCCCTGGGAGCCCGAGATGATGGCGCCGGCGTGGCCCATCTTGCGACCGGGGGGCGCGGTGACGCCGGCGATGTAGGCCGCGACGGGCTTGGTCATGCTCGCGGCGATGAACCCTGCCGCCCGCTCCTCCTCGGAGCCGCCGATCTCGCCGATCATCATCACGGCCTTGGTCTCGGGGTCCGCCTCGAACGCGGCCAGGCAGTCGATGAAATTGGTGCCCGGGACGGGATCGCCGCCGATGCCGACGCAGGTCGTCTGCCCGATGCCCTGCTGGGAGAGCTCGTGCAGGGCTTGGTAGGTCAGCGTGCCCGAGCGCGAGACGATGCCCACCGGCCCACCTGCGAGGGCGATGTCGCCCGACGTGATGCCGATGTTGCACTTCCCGGGGCTGATGATCCCGGGGCAGTTCGGACCGAGCAGCCGTGTGCCGGGGAACTCCTCGATCAACCGGTTGTAGACCACCGCCTCGTCCTGCGCCGGGATGCCCTCGGTGATGCAGACGATGAATGCGATGCCGGCCTCGGCCGCCTCGACGATGGCGTCAGCGGCACCCCGCGGCGGCACCGAGATGAACGACGCCGTCGCACCCGTCTCCTTCACCGCCTCGGCAACCGAGGCGTAGACCGGGATCCCCTCGATCTCCTCACCGCCGCGCTTGGGGTTGGTGCCCCCCACGATCTTGGTGCCGTACGCCTTGTTGCGTAGGCCGTGGAAGAGCCCCTGGCTCGTCGGGCTGATGCCCTGGATCACGACCTTGGTCGTCTCGTCGACGAAGATGCTCACGTTCTGTCTGTCCTCTCGGGTGCTGTGGTATCGATCCGGTCGGCCTAGGCGTTGGCCAGGGCCACGGCGTGGCGGGCGGCATCGAGCATCGTCGGCTCGGCGATGAGCGAGTCCGACAGGTGCGCGGCGAGCAGGGCGCGGCCCTCGACGGCGTTGGTGCCGTCGAGGCGCATGACCACGGGCGAGCTGAGCTGCACGCGGCCGATGGCCTCGACGATCCCCTTTGCCACCTCGTCGACGCGCGTGATGCCGCCGAAGATGTTGACGAGGATTGACTTGACCGCCGGGTCGGCGTTGATCACCTCGAGTGCGGCGGCCATCACGTCGGCGTTGGCCCCGCCGCCGATGTCGAGGAAGTTGGCCGCCTGGCCGCCGACCTGGGTCACCACGTCGAGCGTCGACATGGCGAGCCCGGCGCCGTTGGCGATGATGCCCACGCTGCCCGACAGGCCGATGTAGTTGAGGCCCTTCTCTTTGGCCATCCGCTCGCGGGGTCGACGTCGGAGTCGTCGGCGTACTCCTCCCACTCGGGGTGGCGGAAGGCGGCGTTCTCGTCCAACGTGACCTTGGCGTCGAGCGTGTGCACCTTCCCCTCCGGGGTGAGGATGAGCGGGTTGATCTCGGCCAGGTCGCAGTCGCCCTCGACGTAGCAGTGGTAGAGCCGGACGAGCAGCGTGGCCGCCTGCTCCCGCGCCTCGGGGTCGAGATCGGCCCGGTCCACCCATTCGTGGGCCGCCTCTTCGCTCAGCCCGGTGACGGGGTCGATATGGATCTTGGCGATGGCGTCGGGGTTGGTCTGCGCCACCTCCTCGATCTCGACGCCGCCCTCAGCCGAGAGCATCCCGAGATGGAGCTTGGCCGGGCGGTCGAGGGTGAAGCTGGCGTAGTACTCCTTGGCGATGTCCGACGTGTGCTCGACCCACAGCCGCTTGACGACGTGGCCCTTGATGTCGAGCCCGAGGATGTTGCCGGCGTGGAGCCGCACTGCGTCGGCGTCGTCCGCCAGCTTCACGCCGCCCGCCTTGCCGCGACCTCCGACCTTCACCTGCGCCTTGACGACGACGGGGTATCCCGCCGCCTCGGCCACGGCGACGGCCTCGTCCACCGTGTCGGCCACCCCGCCCGGGGAGGTGGGGATGCCGAAGCGGGCGAAGTACTGCTTGCCCTGATACTCGTAGAGGTCCACTTGGGTGCTGTCTCCTTTGTCGGTGTGAGAAGTGTGCGTGTCTGCGATGTGTACGGGTGTCGCCGCGGGGCTCCCGGCCGGCCCTTGCGGCGGTCCCCGGCCCCACCGAGGGCGTCGGGGACGGCGTGCCGCCCGTATCGGGTCAGGCCTCGAGGGCATCCTCCCGAGCATCGAGGGCGTCGGCCAGCCAGGAGCCGATGGAGTCGAGCGGCGCCCCCGGCGTGAACACCTGGGCCACGCCCTCGTCCCTGAGCACGGGGATGTCGGCCTCGGGGATGATCCCGCCCACGATGACGAGCACGTCGCCCCGGCCCACGTCGGCCAGCAGCTTGACCACCTTGGGCACCAGCGTGAGGTGGGCCCCCGAGAGGAGGGACAGGCCGACGGCGTCGGCGTCCTCCTGCACCACGGCCTGAATCACCTGCTCGGGCGTCTGGTGCAGCCCGGTGTAGACGACCTCGAAACCGCTGTCGCGGAGTGCCCTGGCGATGACCTTGGCCCCCCGGTCGTGACCATCGAGGCCGGGCTTGGCCACGACCACCCTGTAGGGACGTTTCATGAGAGCCCAAGAATACGGACGGCCCTGGCCAGACGCCAGACCGGCCGGGGCCAGGCCTGGCGCAGCGGCGCCCGCCGGGGAGCAGTCCTGGCGCAGCGGCGCGGCCGGGAGCGGGAGGTCGGCTCGGGCCGTTCAGCCCGTCGAGGCGGCGGGGACCGGCTCGCAGATGACCACGGGGATGTCCCGGGTCGTGTTGCGCTGATACCCCTCGTACCCCTTGTAGACCTTGACCAGCTCCGGCCAGAGCGATGCCTTCTCCTCCGCGGAGGCGGTGCGCGCCCGCATCTTCGTGGTGCGGTCGCCGACCGTGATCTCGAAATCCGGGTGGGCGACGAGGTTCTTGTAC